>CAUTRN010000004.1:0-256715 GCA_963540925.1 uncultured Sphingomonadaceae bacterium | reverse complement strand
GGTGACGATGATAATCAATTCAACCCGGTTGTGCCCGCTACCACCCAGCCTCACCCACCCAGCGCATGCTGCTCCGCGGTCACCGGCAGGCCCTGCTTCGGCTGCTGGCTCACCGCGCCGATGATCCAGGCCGCCGACATCGCCAGGATCGCGAGCAGCAGGCTGATCGCCAGCACATAGCGCACGATATGCGGGGTCTCGCCGCCACTCGCCTCGCGCGTGTTCAGGTGGATCTCGTCGCCGATCTTGTGCATCTTTTCTCTCCCGGCCGTGCTCCGCCATGCGGGGCGACGAGCCTCCGTCATGAGATGCGGGCCGCACCGCCCGATGCGGGCGGCTCCTCTCCTGTGGCCGTCGGTGCGCGGTCATTCCTCGGCGATCGCACGACCCCGTCGTGCCGCGCTCCGGCTTCACCGGACGCACCTGGCAACCATGATCGATATACCATGTCCGCCGGGGGCGAACCAGTTCCCCCTAGCGCAGCCTTTCCGCCAGGAAGTCTACGAACGCCCGCACCCGCGCCGGCATGTTCGCGCCGCCCACGAACACCGCGTGGATCGCCTCGACATCGCCGGGGTTGAATGCCTCCAGCACCGGCACCAGCCGCCCGTCGGCGATCTCGTCGGCGACGCTGAAGCTGCCGACCCGCGCGATGCCGACGCCGGCCGCCGCCAGCTGGCCCAGGGTCTCGCCGCTGTTCGTCTCGATATTGCCCTTCATCGGCAGCGCGAAATCCTGGCCGTCGCGGCGGAACGGCCAGACCGGTTCGGCGCGGCGGAAGTTGAAGTTCAGGCAATTATGCCCGTGCAGGTCCTCGGGCACCCGGGGCGTGCCATGGCGGGCGAGATAGGCGGGGGAGGCGACGATCACCCGGCCATTCTCGCCCAGCTTGCGCGCGGTCAGGCTGCTGTCGGACAGCGGGCCGAAGCGGATCGCGACATCGGCCTGCCCGGCGGCGACGTCCACCGGCAGGTCGGACAGCGCCAGGTCGATCAGGATGTGCGGGTAGAGCGCCACGAACTCGCCGAGCAGCGGCACGATGCGCAGCCGGCCGTGCGACAGCGCCGCGCTCACCCGCAGCCGCCCGCGCGGCGCGCCCTGGTCGGCGATCTGCTGCTCGGCATCGTCGAGATCGGCGAGGATGCGCCGCGCCGCCTGGAAATAGGCCTGGCCCTCGGCGGTCAGCGTCAGCGCCCGCGTCGTGCGGAGCAGCAGCCGCACCCCCAGCCGCGCCTCGATCCGGTCGATCCCGCGCGCCACCGCCGACGGGCTCAGGTCCAGCACCCGCCCGGCGGCGGAAAAGCTGCCCTGGTCCACCACGGCGGTGAACAGCGCCAGCGATCGCGCCCGGTCGGCACCGGCTGCCTTTGCATCCATGGCAAAAATCCTTCGCGCCCATCGGGCCTAGTTCGTTGCCCTATCCTCCATCATCTGTGCGCAGACAGTGCAAGAGCATTTCTACCGGCGTCGAGGACATCGCATGAGCAAGATCAATCCGGGCCTGTTGGCGCTGTCGGTCGGGGCCTTCGGCATCGGCGTCACCGAATTCGCGCCGATGGGGCTGCTGCCCGTCATCGCCAACGACCTCGGCGTCTCAATCCCCAGCGCGGGGCTGCTGATCAGCGCCTATGCGCTGGGGGTGATGATCGGCGCGCCGCTGATGACGCTCACCACCGGGCGGGTGCCCCGGCGGACCCTGTTGATCGGCCTCGCCGCCATTTTCACGATCGGCAACCTGCTGGCGGCAGTCTCGGGCAGCTACGGCATGCTGCTCGTCGCCCGCGTCCTCACCTCGTTCAACCATGGCGCCTTCTTCGGCGTCGGCTCGATCGTCGCGGCCAGCCTGGTGCCGCCGCAGCGCCAGGCGGGCGCCGTCGCCGCGATGTTCATGGGCCTCACCATCGCCAATGTCGTCGGCGTGCCGCTCGCCACCTGGGCGGGCGAGCATCTCGGCTGGCGCGCGTCCTTCTGGGGGATCGCCGCCCTCGGCGTCGTGACGATGGCCGCGCTGCGGCTCACCCTGCCGGCTTTGCCTGCGCCGAAGGGCGGCGACGCGATCGCCGAGTTGAAGGTGCTGGCTCGCCCGGTCGTGCTCGGCGCGCTCGCGCTCACCGTCATCGGCTCGAGCGCGATGTTCACCGTCTTCACCTATATCGCGCCGATCCTGCGCGAGGCGACCCACGCCTCGCTCGGCTTCATCACCGCGATGCTCGTCACCTATGGCGTCGGCCTCACCGTCGGCAACTGGCTGGGCGGCCGCTTCGCCGATCGCTCGGTGGACCTCACCCTGGCGGTGACGCTCGCCGCGCTCTCGGCGATCCTCGTCGCCTTCGCTTTCCTGATGGGCCATGCCGGCGCCAGCGCGGTGCTGATCTTCCTCTGGGGCATCGCCAGCTTCGCGCTGGTGCCGCCGCTCCAGGTGCGGGTGATGACCGCCGCCGCCGACGCCCCGAACCTCGCCTCCGCCGTCAACATCGGCGCCTTCAACCTCGGCAACGCCTTTGGCGCGGCGTTGGGCGGCGGCGTGATCGCCGGCGGCTTCGGCTATCCCGCCGTCGCGATGGCCGGCGCCGTCACCTCGGCGATCGGGCTGGTCGCGGTGCTGCTCGGCCTGCGCGGCGGCCAGGCCCGCGAGCGGCGTCTCGCCACGGCCTGCCCCGAGGCCTGAGCCGCCACATATTGCGCGGCGGCCACCCATCCCCCACATCCGGCGCGATGGACTGGAATTTCGCAGAACGCCGCCTGGGCTTCCACGCCGATGGCACCCCGATAGCGGGGCAGATCACCCCCGACCGCCGCTTCCGGGCGACCGTCCGGGTCGATGAGCGGCATATCGACGAGATGCGCCATGTGAACAACGCGGTGTGGCTGCTCTGGCTGCAGGATGTCGCCGCCGCCCATTGGTACGCCGCCGCCCGGCCCGAGGATCGCGACCGGCTCGTCGGCATCGTGCTGAAACATGAGATCGACTATCGCGCCAATGTCGGTGCCGGTGCCGAGGTCGCGGTCGAAACCTGGATCGACGGCCCCCCGCGCGGCATCCGCTGCATCCGCCGCGCCCGCTTCACCGACGCGGCCGGCAAGCTGCTCGTCTCGGTCGCCTCCGACTGGGGCATGCTCGACCGCGACACCGGCAGCCTCGCCCGCGTGACCGCCGAAGTCGTCGCACCTTTCCTGCCGGATGCGGACTGACGCCACGGCGAAGGGTGGCGCCTATGGGGCGATGTTGCCGGTCCCGGATGGTGCTCCGTAAAATTACCGGGAGTCGTGCTCGCGCTTCTCCCAATCACAAGGCAAATCAACTTCGTGGATGATGCCGTGAAAACTCGGGTCATTTCGGAGGGGTCTGTGTCTCGGATTGTACGCAAATAAGCGATATCCTGAAAATATAAGAACAGTTCGCGGGTCGGTGTGAAATTCGATCGAAGGACGTCGCTTGGCCATTGAAGGGGCATCGATAAGCGCAGCGGCGATCCGCAAGGCCCAGGTGCGTGCCGACGCGCTTGGCATGGATCTGAATGACTTGAGCGAACAGATGCGCGGCGCGCATCCCGCAGACCTCACGAGCCGGCGGGAGCAGGAAGAGCGGCGGCGTTTCCTCGAATCGCTCTATGACGGCAGCCGTGAAGCCGCGCAGCGCTTCGAGCGGATCATCGCCGGCAACGAACTGCAGCAGGCCAATTTCCTGCCGCGCGGCGCGCTGGCCGCCCGCGCCGTCCTGCGGGTCGTGATACGGGGAACCGGCGGCGTGCTGCTGGGCTATGGCACCGGCTTCCTGATCGGCCATGGCGTGTTGCTCACCAACAATCACGTCCTCCAGACCAGCGACGCGGCGGCGCTCTCCAGCGTCGAGGCCTTTTACGAGCAGGGGGTGGACGGCAATGATCTGGCCGTCCAGCGCTTCGCCCTGGAGCCGGGGCGCCTCTTCCACACGTCGAAGGAGTTGGACTTCTCCATCGTGGCGGTCGCGCCGACGGCGCAAAATGGTCCGGGGCGGCTCGTCGACATTGGCTGGCTTCCCCTGATCGGCAGCACCGGCAAGGCGCTCGAAGGCGAATGGCTGACGATCATCCAGCACCCGCGCGGGGAGCCCAAGCAGCTTTGCGTGCGGGAAAACCAGCTCCTCAAAAAGGATACCGACGTCCTCTGGTATTCGACCGACACCTTGGGGGGATCGTCGGGATCGCCCGTGTTCAACAATGACTGGCTGGTGGTCGCGCTGCACCATAGCGGGGTCCCCGAGACGCGGAACGGCCGGTGGCAGACCATCGACGGGCGCGATTTCGACCCGGCGCGAGACGATGAAAGCCAGATCAAGTGGGTCGCCAATGAGGGCATCCGCGTCTCGCGCATCATCGAGACGTTGCGGACCGACGCCAGGGTTGCGGACCATCCGCTGGTACGCGCCATGCTGGGCGTCGAAGCCCGCGACATCAGCCTGCGGCTCCCCATCCTGTTCGGCGATGGAGCGCCGCCGCCCGCCAGCCTGTTGTCGGCGGCCGATCAGCTCTCCGCATCGGCCCGGCAGCCGGTGCCGGCCATGCGGCCGACCAATGACGACCTTCCATCTGGGGAAACGGATATGAGCGAACATCTGGTGAAGGTGACCCTGGCGATCTCGGCGGATGGCAGCGTGCGGATCGTCGACAGCACCGCCAGCGAGGCGGCTCTCGTCTCGCTGGAGAAGGCGGCATCCCCCAAGCCGGTCGTCGATGCCCCGGTCGAGGAGGAAAAGGATTGGGGCAAGGGTTTCGTCCCCGGCTTTCTCGATTCCGGCGAGCCCGAACTCAGCGTCCACTTGCCGATCCTGAGCGCCGAAAACCAGGCGCGCATCGCCAGGCTCAAGCCCGTCTCGGTCTATGGCAAGCCCGCGCCGGCGCAGGCGGAGATCGACGCGGGCGTGCTCGACTATTGGGGCTACAGCATCGTCATGAATGCGGAGCGCCGGCTCGCCTTCTTCTCGGCCGCCAACATCGATTGGGGCGGCCGCTACGAGCTGAGCCGGTCAGCCGACAAATGGCTGTGGGATGACCGGATCGATCGCAAGCATCAGATCGGCAACTCCTTCTATGTCGGCAACAAATTCGATCGAGGCCATCTGACCCGGCGCGAAGACCTCGAGTCGGGGCCCGATCCCGTCCAGGCGACCCGCAAGGCGAACGGCACCTGCACCTGGCCCAATTGCAGCCCGCAGCACGAGGTGTTCAATCAGGACAAGAATTTCCCCGGCAAGGCGGCTGCGCTCTGGGGTGGGCTGGAGAAATATATCCTCGAGCAGACGGCGCTACACAATCAGTTCCGCATCCACTCGATCACCGGGCCGATCTTCGGCGACGATGATCCGGTCTATCGCGATGTGAAGGTCCCGCTCAGCTTCTGGAAGGTGGTCGCCGCGATCAACGCCGACGGAAAGCTTTTCGCGACCGGCTATGTGCTGAGCCAGGATTTCCTCGTCGAGCGCGACTGGGGCCGGTTGGACGAAGCGGCGCTGGAGCAGCCTTTCGGCAAGTTCGAAACCTACCAGACCAGGATCAGCGAGATCGAGAAGGAAACCGGTCTGAGCTTCACCTTCGGCACGCAGGGCAAGTCGTTGAGCGACTGCGATCCGCTGGCAAAGCCCAGCTGGCGCCAGCGCGGCCGTCGGCGCGGGGTTGCCACCGGCGAATCCTTCGGCCTGGGCGGCGGGCGTCCCGGCGGCCCATTGGAGGGCTTTGGCGATATCGTGCTGGGTTGACGTCGCTGTCGGCGGCCCGACCATCCCGAGCCCCAAAAAATAGCCGGCCCGGGAAGAGAAAGTCCGGGCCGGCCAGGCGGAGAGGTTCGGGAAAAAGGGTCAGCGCGTCGCGGCGGTGTAGCGCGAAATCTCGGTGTCGGGGTCGCCGAACAGGCTGGCGAGCAGCAGCATGCGCTTATAGGCGTGGCCGACGATCAGCTCGTCGGTGATGCCCATGCCGCCATGGAGCTGGATCGCTTCCTCGCCCAGCTTCACGCCGGCTTCGGCGAGATAGGCCTTCGCGCCGATCCGCGCCGCCTCGCCGGCCGCGCCGGGGATCAGGGCTGCGCGGTAGAGCAGCGAGCGCGACTGCTCGACCGCCAGATATTGCTCGGCCATGCGGTGCTGGATCGCCTGGAAGCTGCCGATCGACGTGCCGAACTGCTGGCGCACCTTCACATAGTCGAGCGTCACGTCGAACAGGGTCGTCATCAGCCCCATCATCTCGGCGGCGATTGGCACCCGCAGCGCATCGACCACATCGAGCAGTGCGTCGATTCCGCCCGCCATCAGCTCGGCCGGGGTGTCGGCGAAGCTCAGCTCGGCGGCGGTCGCGCCATCGACCAGGCGATAATCCTGGCGGGCGATCCCGGCGGCATCGGCCTTGACGAGGTAGAGCCCCACCGCGCCAGCGCCATTCTGGGCGGAAACGATGAAGGCGTCGGTCGCGTCGCCTGCCATCACGAAGCTCTTGGTGCCGCTGATCTTGCCGTCGGCGAAGCGCGTCTCGACCCGATCGAGCGCATAGCGGGCGCGCGGTTCGGCATGGGCGACGGCCAGATGGGCGGTGCCGCCCATCACATCGGCCAGCCAGCGCTCCTTCTGCGCGGGGGTGCCGGCGCGGGCCAGCAACTGCCCGGCATAGAGGATTTCGGCGAGATAGGGCTCGGCCACCACGCCGCGGCCCAGCGCCTCGCCCACCACCATCTGGTCGACGGTCGATCCGGCCAGGCCGCCATCCTCTTCGGAGAAGGGCAGCGCCAGCAGGCCGAGCTCGGCGAGCAGCCCCCAATTGGCCTCATTGAAGCCCTGGGTGGGGATGCGGTGGTGCGGCCGCGTCGCCGGATCGTAGCGATCCTGTACGAAGCGCTCCACCATGTCCCGCAGCATCTGCTGCTCTTCGCTGATCCTGAAGTCCAAAGCCTGGCACCCGTCCCCGTTGGCGATCTCGGACGCACGGTGCGTCCCTTGAACATTGCTGTAACCGGCGCCTTTCCGCGCCGCGCCTCCGCTTTCGGATAGGGGAGGGGCCAGGGGAGGGGGCGCCGTGGCCGGTCGCGGCTAGCCTTTTGCACAGACGAATGCGGGCGCCGGTTGAGCGATAGGGGAAGGATGCAAGGGGCCGGTGTCCCCGGAGGATGCGATGGATTTCGAGTTCAGCGATGAGGAAAAGGCGTTCCGGGCGGAGGTGGTCGAATTTCTCGACACCCACCTGACCCCCGAATTGCGGGCGGGCACGCGCGCGACGCCGGTGGTCTTCGCCGAGCCCGACATCGGCCTGCCCTGGCAGCGCATCCTCAACGCCAAGGGCTGGCTCGGCTATAATTGGCCGGTCGCGCATGGCGGCACCGGCTGGACTCCGGTGCAGCGCTATATCTTCGAGAAGGAACTGGCGCTGGCCGATGCGCCCAGCCTGCCGGTGCTCAGCCTCAAGCTGCTCGCCCCCGTGATCTGGACCTTCGGCAGCGACGAGCAGAAGGCGCATGTGCTGCCGCGCATCCTCTCGGGCGACGATTATTGGTGCCAGGGCTTCTCGGAGCCGTCCTCGGGCTCGGATCTCGCCAGCCTGAAGATGCGCGCGGTGCGCGACGGCGATCATTATGTCGTCAACGGCAGCAAGCTGTGGACCACCCATGCCCAGTTCGCCGACCATATCTTCTGCCTGGTGCGCACCGACGTCGAGGTGAAGCCCCAACGCGGCATGAGCTTCCTGCTGATCGACATGCGCCAGCCGGGTGTCGAGGTGAAGCCGATCATCGGCGTCGCCGGCGACCATGAGGTCAACGCCGTCTTCTTCGACGATGTCCGCGTGCCGGTGTCGGATCGGGTGGGCGAAGAGGGCCAGGGCTGGACCATCGCCAAATTCCTGCTCGAAAATGAGCGCGGCGGCTCGTGCCACGCGCCGCGCCTGCTCGCCGACCTCGAGGGGCTGCGCCGCATCGCCGCCGAGGAAGGCGACGGCAAGGGCGGCGCGCTGCTCGACGATCCCGCCTTCGCCGCGCGCCTCGCACGGGTCGAGCTCGACGCGCTCGCGCTGGAGATGACCGAGCTGCGCATCCTGGCCGAGATCGCGCAAGGCAAGGCGCCGGGTCCGCAGACCTCGCTGGTCAAGATGGCGGCCTCGACCCTGCACCAGCAGATCGATGCGCTCACCGTCTCCGCCTTCGGCTATGCCGGGCTCCAGCTCTGCACCGCGCGCCCGCTCTACGCGCCCGATTGCGAGACGCCGATCCACAGCAAGGAAGCCCAGGTCGCCCCCGCCCGCGCCCTCAACGGCCGCGCCTGGACGATCTTCGGCGGCAGCAACGAGGTCCAGAAGACCATCATCGCGAAGACCGTGCTGGGGCTGTGAAGGAAAAAAGATCCTCCCTACGCGAAGCGTGGGGAGGGGGACCGCGCCGAAGGCGTGGTGGAGGGGTGCGCCGCGCAGCGGCGCCTTTGGCGCCGACCCCTCCACCATTTGCGTCGCAAATGGTCCCCCTCCCCACCGCTTCGCGGCAGGGAGGATCTTTTCAGCATGACAAGGACAGAAGCGGCCTAGCTGTTCAGCCCGATATAGCCGAGCTGCGCCGCCTTGAAGACCGTCTGGCTGCGGTTCACCGCATCCAGCTTGGTCGCGGCATTGTGGATGTGGAAGCGCACCGTGGCGCGGCTGCGCGCCATGATCAGGCTGATCTCGTAATCGGTCTTGCCGATCGCCGCCCAGCGCAGGCACTCCACCTCGCGCTTGCTCAGCATCGAACCGCCCACCGGCAGCCGCTCCGGCGCCACCATCACCCGCTGATAGGAGCTGATGAAGGCGCGCGAGAAGACGCCCAGCGTCTCGCCATGCTCGGCGAACTCGGCCGACAGGTCGGTGCGCGACGGATCGGTCGAGGTGAAGCTCACCGCGCCGATCTGGCCGAACGGCATGTGCACCGGCACGACGATCGCGGCGCGCGCGAAGCTGCGGCGCTCGAAATTGGTGATGTCGATGCTGTCCAGCCAGCGGTTCGGGCGCATCGTGCGGAAGCCGTCGCCATTGCACCAGAAGGGGTCGCTCTCATAGCGGCAGGCGGTGGTGAGCGGGGAGGCCAGCGCGATCTGCGGCGTGCGCCACCAGCGATCGTCCTCGTCGTCGGTCCAGCCGAACACGTCGGTGGCCAGGATATTGCCCTCGCCGTCGTGCATCAGCTGCTTGACCGCGATGTTGTGGCACGCCGCGACGCGGCAGTCGAACAGGCTGCGCGCGTGGGTGTAGAAAGCCTCGGCGGCGGCGCGCACGTCGGACGGCACTCCGACGCGGACGGTATCGATCTCCTGCATATTCATGACAACCACTCCCGATCTGATCTGGCGGTTTGCTCTTGTTTTGACGACCATATCGCAGGGGATTTGAGGGGGCAATAAAAACTGCCAATCATCATCATAAATTAGCTTACCATCCGGTCGTGCCAGTTGCAGGTCAGAGAGGCGAAACCATGGAAGAGTGGCGGATTCCCGCGCATCTAACCCGCTATGCGGGGCAAAGGCTGTGGAGCGGCAGCACGATATTTGATCGGGCATGCAGCTTTGCCCAGGCCGATCCGGACGCCGCGGCGACGATCGAATCGGGGGGGACGAGGAGCATCGGCCAGCTGCTCGACGACGCCCGCGCGCTGGCCGCCGCGATCGCCCGGCTCGGCGTGGTGCCGGGCGAGGTGATCAGCTTCCAGACGCCGAACTGGCACGAGGCCGCGGTGATCGACCTGGCCGCCGCGATCGGCGGCTTCGTCGTCAGCCCGATCGTCCCCATCTATCGCGATGCCGAGGTGGGGCACATGCTGCGCGACAGCCGCGCGCGTCTGTTCTTCCTGGCCGAGCAATATCGCGGTTACGACTATGCGGCGATGATGGAGCGGCTGCGGCCGACCCTGCCCGATCTGATCGCCACCGTGCCGGTCCGCCCCGCGCGGCCGGGGCCCGGCGACTATGCCGCGCTGGTCGAGAACGGGCGCGGGATCGCGGTGCCGCATCCGATGGTCGATCCGTCCTCGCCCAAGCTGCTGCTCTACACCTCGGGCACCACCGGCCGGCCCAAGGCGGTGCTTCACAGCCACGACACGCTCGCGCGGGTGATGGAGGTCAGCACCCGCTACTGGAGCGTCCGCGCGGGCGACCGGCTGCTGATGCCGTCGCCGGTCACCCATATCAGCGGCTATGCCAATGGGCTGGAAATGCCCTTCCTGCTCGGCACCTGCACCGTGCTGATGGAGAGCTGGGACGCCGACGCCGCGGTCGAGCTGATCGATCGCCACCAGATCGTCGGCACCGTCGCCGCCACCCCCTTCCTGCGCGAGCTGGCCGATCGCGCGGCGGCGGCGGGCACCGAGCTGGAGAGCCTGCGCTTCTTCGCCTGCGGCGGCGCGGCGGTGCCGCCCGATCTGGTGCGCGAGGCGAACCGGCTGCTCGGCCGCCTCGTCGCCTTCCGCGTCTATGGCAGCTCGGAAGTGCCGCTGGTCACGCTCGGCTTCCGCCGCGAGGGCGACCAGGACCTCGCCGCCGAGACCGACGGCCGCATCGCCGACTATTCGGTCCGCGCGGTCGATGCCGATGGGGCGGTGCTGCCGCCGGGCGAGGAGGGCGAGCTGCTCGTCACCGGTCCCTCGATGTTCCTCGGCTATGCCGACCCCGCCGACAATGAAGACGCCTTCGATGCCGAGGGCTGGTTCCGCACCGGCGACATCGGCACCGTCTCGGCCGAAGGCACCGTCACCATCACCGGTCGCAAGAAGGACCTGATCATCCGCGGCGGCGAGAATATCAGCGCCAAGGAGATCGAGGACGCCCTCCATCTCCACCCCGCCATCGCCGCCGCCGCGGTCGTCGCGATGCCGCACGACCGGCTTGGCGAGGGCGTCTGCGCGGTGCTGGTGGCGAGCGGCGAGGCGCGGCCCGGCATCGCCGATCTCGCCGCGCATCTCGGCGAGCAGGGCCTCGCCCGGCAGAAATGCCCCGAGCGCATCCTCTGGGTCGACAGCCTGCCGCAGACCCCCTCGGGCAAGGTCCGTAAGGACCTGCTCCGCATGATGGTCCGCGAAGCCTTGGTCCCCTGACCTGTCCTTTTGGCGCGGTGGCGCGGGGCTGCTGAAGCCCCATTGTCCCGCCCGCGCGAGAACCGACGCGGGGAGAGGAACTGCATGACCGACCAGCTTGACTATGACCTGATCGTGATCGGCGCCGGCATGGCGGGCCTCAGCGCCGCCGCCCGCGCCGCCGAGGCAGGTCTTCGCGTCGTCGTCGTCGATGCGGCCGAGGAGGTCGGCGGCTCGGCGGCGCTTTCAGGCGGCATCCTCTGGACGCTCGAGTCCACCGCCAAGATGGCCTATCATGGTGAGGGCGACCCCGCCTTCGCGGCGATCGTCGCGCAGGGCTATCGCGACGGCGTCGCCTGGCTGCGCGGCCGCGACACGCATATGTCCACCGTCCTCAACCCGCTCAACGGGCGCGGCTACCAGGCCGACCTGCTCGGCCATTTCGCCCAGGCGGTGGTGACGGTGGAGGGGGCAGACGGTATCGTCGTGCGCGACACCCGCGTCGATCGCCTGCTCACCGACGGCAGCGGTCGGGTGATCGGCGCCCACACCGTCCATGCCGATGGCGAGATGGACATCTTCGCGCCCTGGACTTTGGTCTCAACCGGCGGCTTCCAGGGCTCGGCCGAGCTGCGCACCGCCTATCTCGGCCCCAATGCGCGGCAGATGCTGCTGCGCTCCAACCCCACCAGCGACGGCACCGGGCTCCTGCTCGGCACCGGCGCGGGCGGCGCGGCGCCCAAGGGCAATAAAGGCTTCTACGGCCATCTCGTCAGCGGCTCGCCCGACTGGGGCGACCCGCGCCTGTTCACCCGCCTCTCGCAATATCACAGCGATTACACCGTCCTGCTCAACGAGGCCGGCGAGCGCTTCTGCGACGAGACCGAGGGCGACCATGCCAACACCCACCGCACCCTCCAGCAGCCGGGCGGTCGCGCGCTGATGGTCTCGGACGACCTCATCCACCAGACCCATGGCGTCACCGCCGTGGTCGAAGTCGCTCCCCCTGAGGACCGCATGCAGGTCGCGCTGGAGCATGGCGGCGAGGGCATCGTCGCCGATACGCTGGAGGAGATCGCCGCCTTCGCCACCGCGCACGGCTTCGACGGCGCAGCCTGCCTCGCCACCCTCGCCGATTTCAACCGCTGCGCCCGCGAGGACTGGGAGAATCTCTCGCCGCCCAGGGTCCACCAGCCGCACAAGCCGCTGGCGAAGGCGCCCTATTATGCGCTGATCGTCTACCCGGCGATCACCTTCACCTTCGCCGGCCTCAGCTGTGACGACCGGATGCGCGTGCTGCGCGAGGACGGCCAGCCCGTTGGCGGCCTCCTCGCCGCCGGCGCCGACGTCGGCGACATCTACCGCACCGGCTATGGCGGCGGCCTCGCGGCGGCGCTCACCACCGGCCTGCGCGCGGCGGACACGGTGATTACGAGCCGCTGATCTCGACGACGGGAAAGGAAGGGGCCGGCGCCATTAGGTGTCCGGCCCCTTCCTTTTAACCGTCACCCCAGCGCAGGCTGGGGTCCATGTCTGTCATCACCCGCGATGACGTCTGAGAAGGCAACAGACATGGATGCCAGCCTTCGCTGGCATGACGTCCATATGGGGAAGACGACAAAAAAAGAGCCCGGTGTCCTTCGACACCGGGCCCATGCACACCCACCGAAAGGGGACGGTGGTCAGAGCTTTTAGAACTTCACCTCGGCCTGGAGCACCACCGCGCGGGGCTCGCCGGCCACGGCGAAGACCTCGCCGGTGCCGCCGGGCTTGTCGACGCCGATCGTGGCGTAGCGCTTGTTGGTCAGGTTGCGGCCGATCACCGCCAGCGACCAGTTGTCGCTGCCCGGGCTGAAGCGGGCGCCCGCGTTCAGCACCAGGTAGCGCTTCTGGTAGCCCGCCGGATTCTCCTGGAGCGAGGCATAATAGCCCGAGGTCCAGCGATAGTCGGCGTTGAGGGTGAGCTTGTGGTCGCCCGCCATCTCGATGTCGTAGACGCCGCCGCCGGTGATCGTCCAATGCGGGGCGCGATAGACGTCGCGGCCGCTCAGGTCCTGGGCGCGCGCGGTGGCGGAGCCGGGGACGGGAAGGCAGCCCTGCGCCGCGGTCTGGCCCGCATAGCATTGCGCCCCCGCGAAGTCCCGATACTTGGCGTTGTTGTACGACACGCTGCCGCGGATCGTCAGCCCGTCCACCACCGGCGGACGATAGGTGCCTTCGAATTCGATGCCCTTGGTCACCGTGCTGGCCGCATTCTGCGTCTGGAACACCGCGGTGACGGCGTTGAGCGCGGTTAGCTGCAGGCCCTTGTAGACATAGCGATAGGCGGTGATGTTGCCGGTGAAGGCCCGGTCGAGCGCCTGGAACTTGGTGCCCAGCTCGAAGCCCTCGGCCTTCTCCGCGCCGAAGGTGACGTTGGCGAGGTTGTTGCTCGCCGCCAAGGTGCCAAGGTTCGAGAAGCCGCCCGACAGATAGCCGGTCTTGTACGCGCCATAGACCATCAGCGAGTTGGACGGACGCCAGGTCAGCGTCGCCTCGGGCGAGGTGTTGGTCTGGGTGCGGGCGCCGACGATATGGTCGCCCTCGGCCTTCAGGCCCAGCTGGTTGCGGTTGACGAACACGTTGACGAGGTCCGCTTCCTTGCGCTCGCGGGTATAGCGGGCGCCGCCAGCCAGTTCGAAATCGTCGAGGAACTTGTAGGTCAGCTGGCCGAACACCGAGAAGGCGTGGCTCTTGTTCTTCTGCTCATTGTCATGGCTGTGCAGCGCGCCGTTGCGCGGATCGGGCAGGATCGGGCCCAGATAGCCGCCCACCCGGAAGGTGCGGTCGTTATTCTCATAATGGCCGCCCGCCGCGAAGTTCAGCGGCCCGTCGAAGTCGGAGACCGCACGGAGCTCCTGGTAGAAGCTGGTGTTCTTCTCGGTGTTGTACGACCAGAAGAAGGTCGCCGCGGTCGCATCGGCGTTACCCGACGTGCGGAAGTCGTAATAATACATGCCGCTGACCGAGGTCAGCGCGATGTCGCCCGCCTGCAGGTTCATCGTCAGCGTCGGCACGATCGAGGTGTTGCGCGCCGACGGGCCGCCGGTGTTCCAGCCGCGGATCTGCGGCCAGGCCGCCACCACTGCCGGGTTCAGGTGCCCCTGCGACGATTTGTCGTTGAGCTTGCAGTCGCCATAGGGGTCGACCCGGCCCGAGGTCGCGGGCTGGGTCCGGCCCGGAGGGCAGCCCATCACTTCGGAGAAGGACTGCAGGCCCTGGCCGGTGTAGCGCGAGCCGAGCAGCTTGAAGGTGGCGTTGAAACCGTCGCCATCGTCATAGGCCAGGGTCAGACGGCCGGCGAGCTTCTTCTCCGCGCCCAGCCGCTTGTAGCTGGCGGGCACGAAGGTGCCGGCGGCCTGCAGCGCGGGGGTGGTGCGGAACGGGTCGGTGACGCCGGGGCTCTGGTTGCGGATATAGCCTTCGCTGTTGCTGCCGTAGATGGCGACGCGATAGCCCCATTTGTCGTTGATCGGGCCCGAGATCGCGGCCTCGATCGACGCCTGGTCGTTGGTGAATTCATATCCGGCGCGGGCATAGCCCTGGAAGCTGTCGGTCGGGCCGGCGCTCTTGATCGCCACCACGCCCGCGGGGCTGTTCTTGCCGAAGAACAGCGACTGCGGGCCCTTCATGACGGTGATTTCCTGAAGGTCGAACAGCGCGTCGTTGAGCAGGCGGCCACGGCTGGTCGGCAGGCCGTCGAGGTCGAGCAGCACCGACTGTTCGATGCCCGCGTCGAGATTCGACGAGCTCACGCCGCGCAGCGCGATCGACGCGCCCGATCCGGTGAAGCCGCGATCGAACGAGATCTGCGGCGCCACGATGCGGATGTTCGCCAGGTTGGTCATGTCGTACTGGCGGATCTGCGCGGCGTTCACCGCGGCGGCGGCCACCGGCACGTCCTGCAGGCGCTCGGCGCGGCGGCGGGCGGTGACGAGGATTTCATTGTCCCCGGCCACCGGTTCGGCCTCGGCCGGCGCGGCGGCGGCGGGGGCCGTCTGCGCATAAGCGGGAGTGAAGCACAGCGGCGCGAATCCGGCGGTGGCGGCGAGCAGCGTGCTGCGCATCAGCCCCCCACGGATTCGCGCGACGCAACCCAGGAAATTCTGCATGGAAAACCCCTTCAGTTGGGCATCAAGGCCCCATCCTCTGACCGGCGCCACGCAATTCTCTGATCGGTGCGAAGGCGCGATCCTCTCTATAGAGGGCCGATCCGTCTCGCAGGATTGATCAAAGTGTCAGTTGTCGAAAAGCGTTGATCGGTGCGAATTCCTGTCACCATGGAGAAGCCTCGCGCGCGGGACTGCACCCGCGCCCTCGCGCGGCTTTCCTATTCTTTTTGACGGCATGTTTGTCGGCCCGCAGCGGCTAAGGCTGGGGCAGGGAGACGGATCACCATGCTGCAGCAGGCCGATTATATCATCGTGGGCGCCGGATCGGCCGGCTGCGTCCTCGCCAACCGGCTCAGCGCCGATCCCAAGGTCACGGTGATCCTGCTCGAGGCCGGCGCGCTGCCCGGCCATTTCCTCGTCCGCATGCCGAAAGGCTTTGCGAAAGTGGCGCTCCGTCCCGACCTCGCCTGGAACTTCATGACCGAGGCGCAGGCGCATCGCGGCCGCGCGGGCGAGATGTGGCCGCGGGGCAAGGTGCTCGGCGGCTCCAGCTCGATCAACGGGATGATCTACATCCGCGGCCAGCGCGACGATTATGACGACTGGGCCGCGCTCGGCAATCGCGGCTGGGATGGCGCCGAGATGTGGCGCGTCTTCCGCGAGATGGAGGATCACAGCCTCGGCGCCAGCGAGACGCGCGGGCAGGGCGGCCCGCTCCGGGTCACCGCCGGCCATTTCCGCTATCCCTTTGCTGAGAAGATCATCGAAGCGGGCTGCGAGATGGGCCTGCCGCGCAGCGACGATTTCAACGGTCTGTCGCAGGAAGGCATCGGCTATTACGCGCACAGCATCGCCGACGGCCGGCGGATGAGCGCGGCGGCGGCCTTCCTCGATCCGGTCCGCCAGCGCCCCAACCTCCACATCGTCCGCGACGCCGATGCGCAGTCCTTGCTGTGGGACGGCAACCGCGCTGTCGGCGTGCGCGCGAAGGTGGCGGGGCGCACCGTCGACTTCCGCTGCGACGGCGATGTCATCCTGTCGGCCGGCGCGATCCAGTCGCCCAAGCTGCTCCAGCTCTCGGGGGTCGGGCCGGGCGCTTTGCTCCAGTCGCTCGGCATCCCGGTGCGGCACGACAATGTCGGGATTGGCGCGCATATGCGCGACCATGTCGGCCTGTCGATGAGCTACCGGCTGCGCGATGAGGCCGGCAACAACCACCGGCTGCGCGGGGCGGGCCTCGCCGGCAGCGTGCTGCGCTATTTCCTGAAGCATGACGGGATCATGAGCACCGGCCCGTTCGAGGTGGGCGCCTTCGCCTGCTCCTCGCAGACGGGCACGCGCCCCGACATGCAGCTCTATTTCGCGCCGATCAGCATGGCGCCGCTGAAACCCGGCCAGGGCTATATCGGCGGGCCGGAAAGTGAGCCCGGCCTCACCGCCGGCGCCTATCTGCTGCGCCCCACCAGCGAGGGCCATGTCGCGATCCGCTCGGGCGACCCGGCGGAGCAGATCGCGATCCACCCCAACTGGCTGTCCACCCCCGACGATCGCGCCGCGATCGTCCGCATGGTCCGCTATGTCCGCATGCTGCTCTCGCGGCCCGCCATTGCCCCCTATATCGCCTTCGAGACGGTGCCCGGCCAGCAGGCTACCACCGATGAAGAGATCGCGCGCGAGATGGACCTCAATGCGCGCAGCGGCAGCCACACCACCGGTACCTGCTCGATGGGGCAGGGCGCGGATTCGGTCGTCGACGAACGGCTACGGGTGCGCGGGGTCGACGGTCTCCGCATCGCCGACTGCTCGATCATGCCGACGATCGTCTCGGGCAACACCAACGCCCCCGCCATGGCGGTGGGCTGGCGCGCCGCCGAGCTGATCGCCGAGGACCGCCGCGCCGCCCGCCCGCTCGTGGCGGCGCTGGAGACATAGCAACGGAGAGGAGCAAGGGATGAAGCCGGAAAAGGCGCTGGCCGACTATGACGTGATGTCGAAGGCCTTCCAGCAGGAAAGCTACGAATTCTACGAGCGGCTCCAGAAGGAGGCGCCGGTCTACAACCTGCCCGGCACCGGGGTCTATCTCGTCTCGCGCTTCGACGACATCAAGGCGATCAGCCTCGATCCCGCCACCTATTCGAACAAGCTGTCCTACGGGATGATCCAGGGCGATCGCTGGAAGGCCTATGAAGCGGCGATGGAGGCGCGCGGCTGGGGGATCAAGCGCGTCCTCAACGGCGCTGACCTGCCCGAACATCGCCGGGTCCGCCGCTATCTCGACTCGATCCTCAACGGCAAGGCGGTCGAGGCGCTGCGCCCGCGCATCCAGCAGGTCACCGACATGCTGATCGATCGCTTCATCGATCGCGGCGAATGCGAGTTCATGAACGAATTCGCCTTCGTCCTGCCCTCGATCATCATCTCGGAACATTCGGGCTTCGACCCCGGCAATATCGACAATTTCCTGCGCTGGGCGACCACCGTCTCGCGCATCACCAACCATGTGCTGACGACCGAGGAACTGCTCGAATGCGCCGAGGCCGAGCTGGAGATGCAGCATTATCTTCATGACGTGATGGAGCAGCGCAAGCGCGAGCCGCGCGAGGATCTGCTGACCCGGCTGGTGGTCGAGAATATCGGCGACAATGTCGAGGGCGACCCGCTGACCGAGCAGGAGCTGCAGAACATCCTGCGCGACTTCATCTCGGGCGGCTTCGGTACCGTCGTCAACATGCTCGGCAATTCGCTCTATTTGCTGCTCAGCCACCCCGAGCAGATGGCCAAGCTGCGCGCCAACCCCGATCTGATGAAGAATTTCGTCGAGGAATGCCTGCGCATCGAAACCTCGATCTCGGTCTTCCCGCGCATCACCACGCGCGACGTGGAACTGCACGGCGTGACGATCCCCGAAGGCTCGATCGTCGGCCTGTGCCTGGGCGGCGCCAACCACGATCCCGAGAAATTCGCCTGCCCCCACGCCTTCGACATCGAGCGGCAAGGCGCGGGCTCGCACATCACCTTCAACTTCGGCCCCCACACCTGCCCGGGCCGCCTGCTCGCCAAGATGGAATTGCAGATCGCCTTCACCACCATCCTCGCCCGGATGGAGGACATCGAACTGGCCGAAGACCTGCCCAACCCGCATGCGGCCAACTGGCGGCATAGGAATATCGAGCGGCTGCCGATCCGCTTTCGGAAGAAGGGGTGAACGATTGCATCAAGCCCCTCCCCTTCAGGGGAGGGGTTGGGGTGGGGGCCATCCTCCATCCCAACGCTGGTCTCGGTGAGACGCGGAGGCCCCACCCCCGTCCCCTCCCCTGAAGGGGAGGGGGGAAGGTAGCGGGCGACCTTACCAGGCCGTCCACCCACCATCGATCTTGAGATCAGCCCCCGTCATATAGGTCGACGCATCCGACGCCAGGAACACCGCCGGCCCGGTTAGCTCATGGGCCAGGCCCAGCCGCTTCATCGGGGATTCGCCGCTCATCTTGGCGACGAACTCGGGGTCCTTCTCGACGATCTCGTCCCAGGGGAAGATGCCGGGGCTCAGCGAGTTCACCCGGATCTTCTTCGGCGCCAGCTGGCAGGCGAGATAGCGGGTGAGCTGGAGCAGGCCGCCCTTGGTCGCGGCATATTGCGGCGGGGTCAGCTTGCCGGTGCCCTCGTAGAGCGGCATCTTCGGGCTGACATGGCCCCATGTCGAGGTGATGTTGATCACCGAGGCACCACCGGTCGCGGCGACCGCCGCCTCCAGCGCGGGCAGCGCGGTGATGATATTCTCGTGCGAGGCGATCAGGCCGCTGTCGACGGTGGCGCGGAACGCGTCGAGCGACGAGCCCGCCGACGGACCCAGCCCGGTGATCGCATTGTTGACCAGCACGTCAAGCCGGTCGAGCCCGCCCAGGAAGGCGTTGGCGCCGTCGCGGTCCATCACGTCGAACGCCGCGACCGAGGCGGAGAAACCGCCCGCCACCAGCTCGTCGGCGAATTCCTGCAGCTTGGACGCGGTGCGCCCGTTCAGGATCACATGCGCGCCCGCCTGCGCGAAGCCGATCGCCATCGCCCGGCCGAGATGCCCGGCCGCCCCCGACAGGAACACCGTCCGCCCGTCCAGCCGGAAGCGCGCCTCATGGGTGGGAAAGGTCGGGACGTCGGTCGAACGGCTGGTCATATCGGGTTCCTCTCTGTCGGTCGCAGGCATGCACCAGCGGGCAGGGGGAGGGGAGCTAGTCTTTTGGGGAGCGGAGTGGTTTGCCATACGCGTCGCTCCGGCGGAGGCCGGAGCCGCCACGAAGATCGCGACCCGCTAACCGCAAGAGCCGGTGGCGGCCCCGGCCTCCGCCGGGGCGACGAATGGGGGTGAAGCGAGCCCGATTAAACCCGTCATGCTGAACTTGTTTCAGCATCCACCAGGCCACTGGGGCTGGTCTTGAGGATTATACGGGCCGCGGCATTCAGATCCTCGGCGACAGGACCAAGGCTGCTGGTGGATGCTGAAACAAGTTCAGCATGACGATGTGGGGAGGGCGGGGCAGATCGCCCTTTATTCCCTCACGCCGCCCGTGCCGGCGCCAGTTCCTGCTTGAGCACCCGGCGCAGCAGCTTGCCGGTATCGTTGTACGGCAGCGCATCGCGGAAGATCACGAGCCCCGGCACCTTGGTCGAGCGCAGCCGCGCCTTCACCCAGTCGCGCAGCTCGTCGGCCGGGGTCGCCTCGCGGACGACGAGCACCGCCGCCACCGCCTCGCCCCATTCGTCGTCGGGCACGCCCAGCACCGCCACGTCGGCGACGGCGGGGTGTTCGCGCAGCACGTCCTCGATCTCGCCGGGGGAGATATTCTCGCCGCCGCGCACGATCACGTCGTCCAGCCGGCCCTCGACGAACAGATAGCCGTCCTCGTCCATCCAGCCGGCGTCGTTGGTGGGATACCAGCCGCCTTCGCGCAGGGCCGATCGGCCGAGATATTCGCCCGACACCTGCTCGCCGCGCACCCAGATCTCGCCCGCTTCGCCGCGCGCCACCGGCTGCCCCTCGGGGTCGCGGATGTCGAGTTCGATCGAGGGGATCGGAATGCCGACCGAACTGAGCCGCCGCTGCCATTTGGGATCGTCGGAGGCGATCGCGGTGCGATGGTCGTCGGGGCTGAGGAAGGCGATCGTCGAACTGGTCTCGGTCAGGCCATAGGCGTTGACGTAGCTGACCTGGGGCAGCGCCGCCATCGCGCGGCGGATGACCGGCTCGGGCATGCGACCGCCGCCATAGCTCAGGTGGCGCATCGCGGGGAGCGATCGGCCCTGCTCGTCCAGCGTATCGAGGATGCGGCCCAGCATCGTCGGCACCACCATCGCCTGGGTCACGCCATTGGCGGCCGCCGCGTCGACCCAGCCCTCGGGCGAGAAGGCGGGGAGCTGGACCAGCTTGCGCCCGGCATAGACCGAGGTCAGCACCGCCGAGATGCCGGCGATATGATAAGGCGGCACGCTGACCAGCGCTGCCTCGTCCTCGCCCGCACCCATGAACTCCACGGTCTGGAGGACATAGGAGGTGAGGTTGGCGTGGCGCAGCACGCCCGCCTTGGGCTCGCCGGTGGTGCCGCTGGTGAACAGCAGCACGGCGATCTCATGCTCGGCGGGGACGAAACCCTCCGGATGCGCCTCGGTGGCGAGCAGCGCGGAGACGGGGATCACCTCGACCCCGTCGATCCCGCTCACCCGCGCGGCCATGTCGTCGTCGGCGACCAGCACCGACGGCGCGGTGCGCGCGACCAGGCGGCGCAGCTCGGTATCGGGCAGGCGATAGTTCAGCGGGGTGAACGGCTTGCCGGCCAGCGCGCTGCCGAACAGCGCCAGCGGGAAGGCGATCGAGTTGACCCCGACATAGGCCACCGTCTCGCCCGGCCGCGCGGCGAACGCCTCGGCCGTGATCAGCGAGCGGCGCTGCAGCGCGTCGAAGGTCAGCTCTTCCCCGCCGGAGACGATGGCGACACGGTCGCCAAGCCCCGACGCCGCCATCTCCATGAGCAGCGCGATGTTCATGCCCGTCGGTTCCCTTGGTCTTGTGAGAGGTCTTAATCCGAAGACGGAAGCTTCTTGGCTTCCTTCAAGGTGAAGGCGCGGCCTTCGACGCCCAGCGTGCCGGCGCCCGCCTTGGTGCACAGCGCCTCCATGCCGGTGGTCTCGTCGGCATAGCGCTTGCCCATCTGCGAGCCGCCGTCGAAGCCGGCCGCGATCGCGCCGCCCTCGGGCTTGGCTTCGGCCGCGGGCACCATCGGCACGCCGCCGCATTCGGGCACGGCGCCGGTGCTGGCGGGGCGCACGACGACGGCTTCGGTGTCGCACACCGCGCTCTTCCAGCGCGAACCGGGGGTGGGCTTGGTCATGGTCAGGTCAGTCCTTCTCGGTCATTCTGCGGCAGCGGCGCGGCTGCCGAGCAGGTCGTCATTATGCTCGCCCAGCTTCGGCGCGCGGGTGCGGGGCACGCTGCCGAAGGACGAGAAGCGGTAGCTGTCGCCGGGATAGGCGACCGGGCCGACATCGTCGCCCATGTCGACCTCGACGAAGAAGTCGCGCTGCTGGAGATGTTCGTCCTCGAACAGGTCCTCGGGCGCGTTCATCAGGCCGACCGGCAGGCCATTGGCCTGGCCCTCCAGATACATCTCGCCGCTGTCGTGGCACAGGAAGAAACATTCGACGAGCGACTGGATCTCGTCGAAGCGCTGCTGGCGATAGGCGATGTCCTTGAACTCGGGCTCGGTCAGCATCGCCGCCATGCCCTTGCGGTCCATCCACTCCACCAGCAGGTCCCACGCCCGGCTGTCCGACAGGATCAGCGTATAATAGACGTAGCGGCCGTCAGCGCACTGGAACAAGGCCGACTGGGTGGGCGAGGGCTGGGCGTGGCGGCAGGTCTGCCGCTGCACGTTCACCCGCGGGTAGAACCAGAAGGGGTTGGCCAGCTCGACGTTCATCGTCGCGGCATTGTGCATCGACACGTCGACCACCTGGCCGAGACCCGTGCGCTGCCGGTCGAGCAGCGCCAGCAGCACGCCGATATGCCCGAAGGCGGTGGCGCCATGATAGGCTTGGTCGCCGCCCGGGTTGATCGGCGGAATGCTGTGATCGTCATAGCCGCACATGTTGAGCGGCCCGCCGCCGGCCAGGCCGGTCAGGTTCGACGCCTTATAGTCCTTCCACGGCCCGGTGAGGCCATAGGGCGTCAGCGAGACGATGATCAGCTTCGGGAAGCGCGCCGACAGCGCGTCGAGGTCGAGCGCCAGCTCGGCGAGGCGCGCGGGCTGGAAGGTCGAGATCAGCACATCGGCATCGTCGAGCAGCGGGGCGAGCGCCTCGATGCCCTCGTTGCCCAGATCGATCGTCACGCCGCGCTTGTTGCTGTTGTAGAGCCAGAAGTGGAGGCTGCGGTCGGGGCCGGCCTTGTCCTTGGCGAAGGGGCCGAAGCCGCGCGTCGGCGAGCCGGTCGGCGGCTCGGCCTTCACCACGTCGGCGCCCATCTCGCCCAGCATCCGGCCCAGGAACTCGCCGCCGGTATCCTCGGCGATCTCCACCACCTTCAGACCGGCATAGGGGGCCGGCAGCGTCCGTTTTGCGGTCGCCTGCATCTCAGATCACTCCTTCGGCGGCATAGGTCAGATATTCGTCCTCGCTGAGGCCCAGGATGTCGCGGAAGACATAGAGATTGTCCTCGCCCAGCAGCGGCGCCGAGCGCCAATTGTCCTGCTCCAGCCGCGAGAATTTCACCGGCGAGCCCTCGAAGCGGGCCGGGCCGATCACCGGATGGTCGAGCTCGAAGAACAGCCCGCGCGCGGCGGTCTGCGGGTCATGCTCGTTCAGGTCCTCGGCATTCTGCACCACCGAGGCGGCGACGCCCTGCTGCTGCAGCCGGTGCATCAGGTCATAGCGCTCGCGCTCGCGGGTGAAGGCGGCCACGGCCTCCTCCAGCGCATCCTGGTTGGCGTGGCGCTGCTCCTGCGTCGAAAAGCGCGGCTCGAACGCCCAGGCGGGCGAGCCCATCTCGGCGACCAGGCCCTTCCACTCCGCGTCGTTGAAGACGCTGATCGCGATCCAGCGGTCGTCGCCCCGCGTCGGGAAGACGCCGTGGGGTGCTGCGTTCTGAAACTCGAGCCGGTTGCCGGTGGGGTAAGCGCGGTCGCGCGTCTTGCGGCCGTTCACCGACACGTCGAGCAGCACCGGGCCGACCAGGTTGATCCCCGCCTCGATCGCCGACACGTCGATCTCGGTGCCTTCGCCGGTGGCGTTGCGGTGGTAGATCGCCATCAGCAGCGCGGCCGAATTATAATAGGCGGCCATATTGTCCATGTAGGACATGCCCCAGCCCGAAGGCTCCTGGCCCGGCAGCCCGCTGATATAGCTGAGCCCGCTCACCGCCTGCACGACGGGGCCGAAGCTCTTGAACTCGGCGTGCGGGCCCGAATGGCCGAAGCCGCTCATCCGCGCCATGATGACGTTGGGCACCATCTCCTTGATCACGTCATAGGTCAGGCCCCAGCGCTCCATCACGCCCGGCGCGAAATTCTCGGTGACCACGCTCGACGCCTTGATCAGCCGCTCGCACAGCTCGCGGCCGCGCGGATCGCGCATGTTGATCGTCACGCCCAGCTTGTTGCGGTTGTAATTGTTGAACAGCCCGCCCTTGTTGGGATCGGGATCGGCGTCTTCCTCGCCATAGGTGCGCGCATTGCCGCCCTTGTAGATCGGCAGGCGGCGCGGCATGTCGAGCCGGTTGCGGTCCTCGATGCGGATAACCTCGGCGCCGAAGTCGCCCAGCAGCCGGGTCGCCACCGCGCCCACGCCCATCCAGCAGAAATCGGCGACGCGAATGCCTTCCAGCGGCGGGCGCGAGGGCTTGGGCCGGCGGGCCGGGTCGGCCGCCGCGGCCGCGGTCACCGCCGCGCGCTGTTCAGCAACACTCGTCATTCATCGTCTCCCGCCCCGCTCCGGGGGCCTTCATCCTTATCCGACGCCACCCCCCTTGGGGGGTATCCGCCGCTTATGCCGGAAAGCCTGCTGCGGCTTTCCTATTACATTGGTCAGTCGCCCAAATCTTTTGGTCGTTTGGCCAAGAACGCTCCGCCAAAAAATGGGGGTCCGCGGAACGGACCCCCAGGGGAGAGATCAGTCGAGGCCGTAGATGCGGGCCGCATTGTCGTGCAGGATCTTCTGCACCTGGTCCTGCGGCACATCCTTGAACACGTCCTGCAGATAGTCGTCGGGCCGCTGGGCCGAGGTCGCCGGCCCGGGGCTCATGCTGGTCGGGTGCGGGAAGTCGGTCTCGTACAGGATGTTGTCCGGGCCCAGCTGGTCGATCGCGAACTTCACCAGCGGGTTCGTCTCGAACCAGAAGCTGCCATAGATCTGGCGCTTGAAATATTCGCTCGGCAGCAGGTCATAGGTCGCGCCATGCTCCTTGGGCACGCCGCAGTTGATCCACTGCCAGTCGAGCGAGGCCACCGCGAAGGGCAGCCAGCCCACGCCGCTTTCCACCGACACGAAGTTGAGCTTCGGGAAGCGCTGGCAGATGCCGCCGCAGATCACCTGGGTGATCGCCGCCGCATTGCCCATGAAGAACAGCACGCCCATCGAGGCATAGTCGGCATGGGTGGGGACGCTGTCGTCCATCACCTTGTTCACCTCATGGTCGCCCGAACCGATGTGGAAGTTCACCGGCATGTTCATTTCCTGCGCGGCCGCCCACAGCTTGTCCCAATGCGGGTTGGTGAGCTTGGGCTGCGCGAAATGGTGCGGCTCGCTGGTGAACACGAAGCCGCGATGGCCCATCTTCTTGCAGCGCTCCAGCTCCTTCAGCGTCGCGTCCAGGTCCCAGAAGGGCAGGATCGCCTGCGGCAGGAAGCGGTCCGGCGCCACGCTCGCATAGTCGGTCTGCCAGTCATTATAGGCCTGGATGCAGTCCAGCATCAGCTGCTGGCTGTCCATCTTCACCAGCGTGCCGGCGTCGAAGAAGATCACGTTGGGGAACAGCACCTGCGCCTGGATGCCATAATCGTCCATCACCTTCAGCCGCTCGGTCTGGTCCCAGGTATAGCGGTGCGCCTGGTCCAGGGTGCGGGGGTGGAACGGGGGATGCTCGTGCCAGCCGGCCATCGCCGGGGCGCCCGCGCCGCCCGCCTTCTTGTCGCCGAAGAACCAGAAATCGGTGCCGTCGACATTCTTCACATGAGGGACGCTGTCGCCATATTTGCTCGAGACCCGCGAGGTCCACAGGTCATAGGGCTCCACGACGTGCGTATCGACGTCGATGATCCGATAATTGTTGCTGATCATGTTCATGGCGAAATCCTCGTCCCTCTCCAAAGCGGGCAGCGGCGTTCGAGTCGCCGTGCCGGACGAGCCAATTTATGTAGATTATGATCAGGAATTACAATTCCCCGAACGGCAGGGCGAGGGGCGGGAGAGGGCGTTCCGGCCCCGAACCGCGCCCTTTTCGAGCCGCCCGCCATCCCCGTCCGATCCCCCAAAACCCCCGGAAAATGGGCGCGGATGCGACGCCGCCCCGCGCCCGTCACCCCGCGCCGCCGCGCTTCGCCTGCGGACCTGACCTAGCGCTATGGCTAGGTGCCGATCGGCATGCGCACGCGTCCTCTCCCCACACGCACCGTTCGTCCCGAGCGAAGTCGAGGGACGTGATCCGGGCGAAACATCCGGGGGGAGGGCCGACCCTCCGCGTCATTCTCCCTTTCGCGGGAATGACGAACAGGGAAGAAGATGCGTCAGGAGAGACCCAATATGCATTTCGCGCTCGCCCCCGAGACCCTCACCGGCCTCGCCCCGGTCCCCTTCCTGCGCGCCGCCGCCACCGCCGGCTTCCAGCATGTCGGCCTGCGCGTGATCGAGGGCCGCGGCAATGTCTCGGCCGACGACGCCCCCGCGCTCGCCTCCACCCCCGCCACCCTCGCCGAGATCCGCGCCATCCTCGACGGGGAAGGGCTCACCGTCACCGAACTCGAATGGGCCAGCCTCGACGGCACCGCCGAGATCGCCGCCTACCGCCCCGGCCTCGACATCGGCGCCAGCCTCGGCGCGCGCCATCTCTGCGCGGTCATCACCGATCGCGAACCCACCCGCGCGCTCGACAGCTTCGCCGCCCTCTGCGCGCTCGCCGCCGAGCACGACATCGCCGTCGATATCGAGTTCGTCCCCTTCACCAGCATCCGCACCATCGCCGAGGCGGCCGACCTCGTCCGCCGCAGCGGCGCCGCCAATGCCGGCATCCTGTTCGACGCGCTCCACCATATGCGGGGCGGCGGCACCCGCACCGGCCTCGCCGCCTACCGCCACCTCGTCCGCCAGGCCCAGCTCTGCGACGCGCCCGCCGAGGCGCCCGAGACGAAGGGCGACCGCATCCGCGAAACCCTCCACCACCGCCTGATGCCCGGCGAAGGCGGAGCCGACCTCACCGCCGCCCTCGAACTGCTGACCCCCGAAACCCCCTTCAGCCTCGAAATCCCCCACCGCCAGCGCCTCGCCGAACAGGGCCCCGAGGCCTACGCCCGCCACGCCCTGGCCGCGGCGAAGACCTGCTTCGGCGTATAGGCCCCGGCCATCTCCCCTTCCTTCTAGCCCTCTCCTGCAGGCGAGACTGCTGCGAAAGTCATCCACCGTCGTCATCCCCGCGAAGGCGGGGATCCATATGCTCTGAAGCAGGAGACTCTCGCGGTTCGGAGGTTATGGATTCCCGCCTTCGCGGGAATGACGATGGGTTTTGCAGTAATCCCGCAGGCGGGAGAGGGAAGCAGGCCAGAGCCTCATCTCCTCCCCCTTCCTCTCCGCTCATCCTGAGGAGGCTGAGCGAAGCCGAAGCCTCGTCTCGAAGGACCCCCACACCGTCATTCCAGCGAAAGCTGGAATCTCAGGAGACTCCTGCGGCCACCTCATCTCCCCTCTCCCGAGATGCCAGCCCGCGGTGGCAGGACGCTGGCGAAGAGGAGGAACAGGAAGAAAACCCCGCACCCGCACCCCCAAACACCCCGCAAAAACCACCTCCGCACCATTCCCCACGGGACTCTCGCGCCAAAATCCCTATATGGACCCCTCCAACCTCAACCCCTTTACGGAACCAGCATGCCCGCTTTCAAAGCCCCCGACTTCAATCAACGCACCGCCGCCGCCCGCGCCGCCAAGCAGGCCGCGCTCGAAAAACTGCGCAACAAGCCCGCCCTCGATCCCGAGGTCGTCGCCCAGCGCCAGGCCGCCCAGGCCGCCAAGGAAGCTGCCGCCGCCGAGCGCGCGGCCGCCAAGAAGGCGGCTATGGAAGAGGCGAAGGCCGCCAAGGCCGCAGCCGCCGAAGCCGCCAAGGCGGCCGAGCCCAAGCCGCTGACCGAGGAAGAGCGCAAGGCCGCCCGCGACGCGCGCTATGCCGCGCGCAAGGCCCGCAAGAAGTGAAGCCACGCGAGGTCATCGGCGTCGCCCAGGTCCCCGGCGGCCCGCCGCTGCGCCTGGTCAGCCACGCCGATGACTTCATCATCATGCTCGATCGCAACGAGCTGATGAGCAGCCGCATGAGCGGCTCCGAAAAGGCGCTGGGCCTGATGACCCTCGAACGCCTCGGCCCCGCGCGCGCCGCCAATGCCAGCGTCCTGATCGGCGGCTACGGCATGGGCTTCACCCTGCGCGCCGTGCTCGGCGAAGTGGGGAAGGGCGCCAGGATCACCGTGGCCGAACTCGTCCCCGGCATCATCGAATGGGCGCGTGGCCCCCTCGCAGCCCTCACCGACGGCTGCCTCGACGATCCGCGTGTCGACCTCCGCATCGAGGACGTCGGCGAAACCATGGCCGCCGCCCGTGGCCAGTACGATGCCATCCTGATGGACGTCGACAACGGCCCCGACGGCCTCACCCGCGAGGACAATAACGGCCTCTACACCACCACCGGCCTCGCCCGCGCCCGCATGGCGCTGAAGCCCGGCGGCATCCTCGCCATCTGGTCCGCCGGCCCCGACGCCGCCTTCACCCGCCGGCTGGGCCAGGCGGGCTTCGCGGTGACTGAGTGGAGGGTGCGGGCGCGTGAGAACGGCAAGGGGCCCATTCACAACATCTGGTTTGCGGTGGCGCGGTAGGAGCGACCTTGAGTAGGTCATGGGCAGGCGCCGCGAACAGCGACCTACCCGACGCTAAGGAACGCTTCATCGTCAGCGACATTGGCGCTAACACACTCGGCAAATCTATTGCCGTAGGGGGTGCTATGGGCGTTCGTGGATTCGTCGGGGCAATATTGCTCGGTGTCGCGCCGTTCGCGATGGTTGCCGCGAACGCGCAGACGACGAACGCGGCAAAGCCGGGTGCGGTGGAGCTTCGGCTGAATGCGACCGGCCAATCGGTGAAGCGCGCCGACTTTGTGACCATCTACGTTCCAGTTTCGACCAGCGCCGAAACGGCCTCTGCTGCCAGGTCTGCAAACAGGGCCGCGATAGCGACGTTGACCAATGCGCTGGCGGGGGGCGGGATTGATCGCGGTTCGATCACGCCCATGCCCGCGGCAACGCGCTTGGGTTTCATCGGGAATGAAGCCTATGATCCTGGCGACCTGCCGCTAGCGCCGCAGGCGATGGCGGGCATGATGGCGCGAAAGACGGCCTCTTCGACAGTTCGTATTCGCCTCACCGACATTACATTGGTCGATCGCGTTCGGGACGTCCTGGATCAGCAGAACCAGTCCATGACGGGTGCGCCGATATATGCGCTGAACGATGATCGCGCGGCGAAGAGCGAGGCCATCGCCGACGCTATTGCCAAGGTTCGACAGGATGCCGAGACCTACGCCGCGCCCTTGGGGTTGCGTGTCGAACGCATCACATCGGTCAGCAGCTACGGCGATGCTACGCCTACTATCCCCGACGTGAATTTTATCGCGCAAATGATGACTGGCGGGCAGGACGATCCGCCGAATCTCGTGACGACGCGCGCGCAAGTTTGGGCGGACTTTGTCTTGGTGCCTCGCTGACGCTAGATTACGGTGACGGTGCACTCATCTCTATTCAGAGCGGTGTGCCATGAGTAAGTATGGCTTTTGTCTGCTCGATACTTCAGGATTTGAAGGGTCAGCTACGCCCACCATATTTCTTAATCTGCGCACCGACACCTTTCTCAATCAACGCTATCGCTTTGGTATTCGGGTTACCGCTCAGAAGGAATAGCGAGAACTGGCGTAGTTTGTGCCGGGTAAGGATAGGAATCGGCGCGGATACAAAGCTGAAGATTGTCCGGAGCCGCTCCGCAGCGAACCTTTCTACCTTGTCGGGATCGGCTACCCGACATGGCATGGTTGCGTCGGCGAAGTCGAACAGGTTGGTGGCCGCCGGCCGGTGTTCGTAGAATCTTTCTTCCCAGTCAGGCGTCCCAAATACCTCGTTCAGCGCGGCTCGCTTGCTCGGATCGAGCGCAGCATGATCGTGGCTCAGTTGCCGGAGTGCAGCATGTAGAGGGAACAGATACCAGACATCAGCCCGACCTGTTTCTGCAAGGAAGCGCAGCGTGTCCCATCGGACAGACATACCATAAGGATCGAGGAAGACGACCGCTCGTTGAAGTCCTCGACGCGCGGGGTCGATCCAAGGTCCTTGCGAGAAGATGCGATGGATTTCATCGTTTGCATCGCCCGGAACGCAACGAATGTCCCGTTGAGGATGCTCGCCCTTGACCCGATCAAGCGCGGCAAAGCGGCGCGCGTCCTTTTCAACGAAGATAAAATGGCGAAAGGGTGGGTCGACCGCGATGGCCCTTCTCGCCGATCCCTCTAGGCGAACGCGATCGAGGGTTCCCCCCTCCACCGAGAATAAGCTGCCGACATTCGTTTCGATCGTACGATCGCCCGTGCCTGCAAAAGCGTCTACATACCATGTCTCGAAAGGATTTTCTGGCGACGGACTGGCCTGCAACGCACGGGTGTAAAAGGCCAGATAGTCGGAGACGGCATTGAGCTTGATCTCGGTCCAGCCTCCGCCGAACCTGTGTTCGGCCCGATCCGACGCCCCCATCTCGTTGCCCTTTCAGTCGCGTACGATCCGATGCTCTGTTCAACGTTCATGAATGGAAGGAATAGATTCCATTATGCCGCTCGGGACTCACCCGGCATGGGCAACTCGTTCCATTCTCTACCATCTAGGCTGCGGCCGCCGGTTTTGGGACGGATGCCCCCCCACTGCTTGAAAAAGAAGGCCACGCCCTGCGCGGCACATTGATCACGAATTTCTCGTGCCCATTCTATTGCCATAGGCCTGGCGCCAGGGCCGCTCTCGCCGCCAGCGATCACCCAATGTATCTCGGAGAGGTCGACTGTGCCAACCGGGCCAATAAGCGGCTCAACCGAAAGGAAGCGCACGGCTGCTGGCGCTTGCCGCAAATGGGTAATACGCGTGTTAGATCGATTGTCCTCTACCGATACCCCGAACCAGATGTGCGCGGGCGGTAGCGTATTACGGTATCGACTTTTCAAATAGTCACGCATCAGCGAACTGCGTTTGGTGAGCACTTGGAAGATGTGCCAGTCGGCCTGCTCCATCGTCTCGAAAACGCTGTCGATGAAACTACGCGGAATGTCCTTGTGGAACAGGTCGCTCATCGAGTTTACGAAGATCATCCTCGACCTTTTCCAGGCCAGCGGTTGATTGATGCGCTCTGGTCGAAGTGTGAGATCGAAACCATTTTCGAAAGGATGGCCGGGTATGCCGCGCCAGCGCTCGGAAAAGCGGGCAGCATAGCAGTTATCGCATCCGGCAGTGATCTTCGTGCAGCCCGTAACCGGATTCCACGTTGCGTCCGTCCATTCGATTGCACTGCCATCAGCCATAGATTGCATTCCCCTGGAACGAACCATGAATCTGCCATATTGCTACGCACACCGCAACGAGTTTGCGTCGCAATGCCGTCATTATATCGAGACGATTTCACCAAATGTAGTTCGGAAGCCGTGAGGCTTTCTTAGGCATCCACGTTCAATGGCAAAGCAAGGGTTGCTTCTGTCTTTTCGACAGATTGTCGAACAAGCTGAAAGACTCGATCTTGAGCGGCGGCCATTCGTACTTGGATTTCATCACATTGAGATTTAGCGTCGCGTGACCAAGAAGATCTGGCGGATCGAAGGTTAACATTTACTACCAGTAGGCAGGTGGTGATTGCAGCCAATGCCGCACTAATTCCAGCTCCGGCGTCTCCCATTGCCGGTTGAAATCCTATTTCCCAAATGGAAAGACCATTGTCTAAAATTTGAAAAGATAACTCTACAATTTCAAATAATATATATGTAGCATCGCGCAGGTGATCTGATGATTCTGTCGTATTTTTTCTTTTCTGATCCAATTTTAAAGGATCATCACGGCGTAATCTTGCGTCAATAACTAACTGAAAAACTCGCGTGTCTTCTTCAAATAACTCTCTGAGGCGCGGAGAAATTCTGCTATCAAGAACGTCTATGATCACCTTGGATTGTTCGCGTGCTTCGGGCTTTTTTCCTTTGCTAACGGTCATCTTCGCTACGGCGGAAATGAGACTGGCGGAAAGGAGAGACATCAGGGCCGCAGCGCTTCCCGATCCGGGGGTGGCGTTTCCGGCTCCAAAGCAAGCTAACAATTGACCGGTAGGTAGATCGATCAGTGCTTGTTGGTGCACTGCTTCGGCTTCTGCTTTTCTAGATGCCACCACTTTGTTTCAAGCTCCCCTCTTCTTGAAAAGTCTAATCTTATATCGAGAGGGTGTGCCCTACGAGTGGGCATTTTTACAGAGCTCCTCAAATAGTGAGGGATGACGAGATGTGCCATGTCCCCTTTTCAAATTTGTTCTTTATTTGTTCTTTTCTTTTTTGTCGGTTTGTGCTAGCTGCTCAGCAGGCGAGGCTGAAGTTTGAAGACGACATCCAACGAACCCACCATCCTAGCCAGCGCCCCCCGCTGCGGCGCCCGCACCCGCTCAGGCGCACCCTGCCGCTCCCCCGCCGTCCACGGCAAATCCCGCTGCCGCATGCATGGCGGCGCCAAAGGCAGCGGCGCTCCGCGCGGCAATCATAACGCCTGGAAGCACGGCCTCCATTCCGCCCGGGTCCGGGCGATCCGCCACTATCTGCGCGCCACCAGTCCCAGCGCCACCGCGCGTCGCGTCCACGCCCTGCAGGCACCCCAGCCGGCGGCGCTGCCGCGCTCTCAGGAGGGCCGTTTCCCGAAGCTCGGGCCGTGGCCCAAGGGCAGCGCGATCTGCGAAAAAACAAAAAAACGGTACATCAACCCCATGCACCCGGAAAATCGGGTGCCGATCGCGCGCGCCGTGGCCCCGTCCGCACCCCCGCCGCGCCCTGCTGCGGCCGACCTAACATATCGGCCAGTCCCCCTCCGCCGCCCTTCGCCCGATGATGGCCCCCTGATCAGACGATGTGCGGAGAGGATGACGATGGCGTGGGGGTTTTCGACCGATCCCGAATTCCAGGCGAAGCTCGACTGGATCGAGACCTTCGTGCGCGAGGAGGTCGAGCCGCTCGATCATATCTGCGATTTCAGCCCCTATGACGTGGCCAATCCGCGCCGCAACGCGATCGTCAAGCCGCTCCAGGCCAAGGTCCGCGCGCAGGCGCTCTGGGCCTGCCATCTGGAGCCCAGCCATGGCGGGCAGGGCTATGGCCAGCTCAAGCTCGCGCTGATGAACGAGATCATCGGCCGCTCGTCCTTCGGCCCCACCGTCTTCGGCATCCAGGCGCCCGACACCGGCAATGCCGAGATCCTCGCGAAATACGGCACGGCCGCGCAGAAGGCGAAATATCTCCAGCCGCTGCTCGACAACGAGATCGTCTCCAGCTTCTCGATGACCGAGCCGCGCGGCGGTTCCGATCCCACCCAGTTCACCTGCCGGGCCGAGCTGGTCGGCGACGAATGGGTGATCAACGGCGAGAAATGGTTCTCCAGCCACGCCCATGTCGCCAGCTTCCTGATCACCATGGCGGTCACCGATCCCGATGCCGAGCGCCACCATCGCCTCTCGGCCTTCATCGTGCCGGCCGACACGCCGGGGCTCGAGATCGTCAAGAACATGCCTCATGGCAACAGCAACTGGCCGAGCCACGCCTATCTCCGCTACACCGATGTCCGCGTGCCGAAGGATCATCTGCTCGGTGAGCGCGGCGCGGGCTTCGCGGTCGCGCAGACCCGGCTCGGCGGTGGCCGCATCCACCACGCCATGCGCACCCTGGCGCAGTGCAAGAAGGCGCTCGACATGATGTGCGAGCGCGCGCTCAGCCGCGTGACCCAGGGCGAGCTGCTGTCGAAGAAGCAGCTCGTGCAGGAGAAGATCGCCGACAGCTGGATGGAGATCGAGCAATTCCGCCTGCTGCTGCTCCAGACCGCGTGGAAGATCGACGAATATCAGGATTACAAGCGGGTGCTGCGCGACATCGCGGCGGTGAAGGTGATGATGCCCAAGGTGATGCACGACGTCGCCTCGCGCGCGCTGCAGGTCCATGGCTCGCTGGGGCTGACGCCCGACATGCCCTTCATCGAGCAGGTGCTGGACAGCTACCACACCGGCCTCGCCGACGGCCCCACCGAGATCCACAAGCTCACCGTCGCCAAGCTCACCCTGCGCGAGCACAAGGGCACCGACGATCTCTTCCCCACCGGCTACATCCCCTATCAGCGCGAGGCCGCGCTCAGGAAATATGCCGACTGGGTCGAGCAGGAGGTCGCGGCGTGATGACCCTTCTTCACTCGTCATTCCCGCGAAGGCGGGAATCCATAACCTCCGAACCGCGAGAGTCTCATGCCCTTGAGAATATGGATTCCCGCCTTCGCGGGAATGACGAAGAAATCCTGGTGGATATCCTGAAATGACCGAAGACCTCGCTCTGGCATCGCGCGACAAGGTCGCGATCGTCGGCATCGGCGCCACCGAATTCTCGAAGGATTCGAAGCGCTCCACCCTGGCGCTCGCGGCCGAGGCGTCGCGCGCCGCGATTGCCGACGCCGGCCTCTCGCCCGATGACATCGACGGCATCGTCCGCTGCGACATGGATCGCACCATGCCCGCCTCGGTCGCCGCCGCGCTCGGCCTGCGCCAGCTCCATTTCTGGGCGGACACCGGCCCCGGCGGCACCGCCCCGTCGATGATGATCGGGGTCGCGGTGGCGGCCCTGCTCTCGGGGCAGGCCAAGGCGGTGCTCGTCTATCGCTCGCTCAACGGCCGCTCGGAGGACCGTTTCGGTTCGCCCACGGGGCAGGCGGCGCGGGTCGGCGGGCGCGGCACCTATGACGAATATTATCTGCCCTATGGCATGCTCACCCCCGGCCAGCATTTCGCGATGATGGCCCAGCGCCACATGGCGCTCTACGGCACCACGCAGGAGCATCTCGGCGCGATCGCCATCGCCTGCCGCGAGGCGGCGAACCGCACGCCGCACGCGCAGATGTACGACAAGAAGCTCAGCATGGAGGATTATCTCGCCTCCCGGCCGATCTCGCTGCCGCTGCGCCTGTTCGATTTCTGCCTGGAAAGCGATGGCGCCTGCGCGGTGGTGCTCACCCTGGCCGATCGCGCGAAGGACTTGGCCCAGAAGCCGGTCACGGTGCGCGCGGTGGCGGGCGGCCAGTCGGGCGATCCGCGCGCGGGGATGATGTTTCCCGCGCTCGCTCGCGCCGACGTCACCGATATCGGCGCGCGCCAGGCCGCCGCCGAGCTGTGGCGCCGCGCCGGCGTCGGCCCGGCTGACATGGACTTCGCCCAGCTCTACGACTGCTTCACGATCAGCATCCTCCTCCAGCTCGAGGCCTTCGGCTTCTGCGGCGTGGGGGAGGGCGGCCCCTTCGCCGCCTCGGGCGCGATCGGGCAGGGCGGGTCGATCCCGATCAACACCGCCGGCGGCAACATGTCCGAAGGCTATATCCACGGCCTCAACCATGTGTGCGAGGCGGTCCGCCAGTTGCGCGGCGCCGCCGCCAACCAGGTCGCGGGCGCCGCCACCGGGCTCGTCACCTCGGGCCTCTATCCCTTCGGCTCGGCCGTCGTCCTCAGGAGCGCCGCATGATCCTCCCCGTCGTCGACGATCGCGACACCGGTCCCTTCTTCGCCGCCGCGCGCGCAGGCAAGCTGGTCTATGCGGCCTGCGAGCATTGCGGCCGGGGCAGCCATCCGCCCGCGCCCTTCTGCAGCCATTGCCGCGAGCCGCGCAGCGCTTGGCCGCAGGCGTCGGGCCGGGGCACGCTCCACAGCTTCACCACCGTCGCGCACCAGATCCACCCCGATTATCCGACCCCCTATCAGCTCGTCCTCGTCCAGCTCGACGACAATGCCGACATCCAGCTCGTCGGCCGGGTGCCGGGCGACGATCCGCTGACCGTCGGCCAGCCGATGGAGGTCTCGTTCGAAAAGATCGGCGAGGAGGACGTGCTGCCCAACTGGCGGCCCGCCGCCGCCTGACCCCACCCCAATAGCTTCGCTTTCAGGAGAGCATGATGGCCGCGGCCACCACCAAATTCGGCATCCAGACCTATGACTATCCGCCAGAGCAGCTGCTCGCGCTCGCGAAGGCCGCCGATCGGCTGGGCTTCGAGGGGCTGTGGATGGGCGAGCATTATGCCAACCCCGCCTCCTTCACCAGCACCCATCCGGGCGAGGTCGACAAGGCCGAGGTGAAGGAGGACGACATCCTCGGTCCCCACGTCACCCTCTATGATCCCTGGTTCTTCCTGGGCGCGGTGGCCGGGGCGACGCAGCATCTCAAGATCGGCACCGCGATCACCATCGTGCCGCTGATGCATCCGCTGCTGCTGGCGCGCGCCACCGTCACCGCCTGGCATGTCTCGGGCGGCCGCTTCCGCCTCGGCACCGGCGCGGGCTGGCTGAAGGAGGAGTTCGACGTCCTCGGCATCCCCTTCACCGAGCGCGGCTCGCGCCTCGACGAGGCGATCGACATCCTCCAGAAGGCCTGGGCGGGCGGCTATTTCGAACATAGCGGCAAGCATTTCCAGTTCGACGGCGCCCAGCAGATGACCAGGGAGCCCACTCCGGTACCGCTCGTCATCGGCGGCAACACCGGTCCTGCGCTCCGCCGCGTCGCGCGGGTCGCGGACATGTGGATGAACTCGGCGATGGTCTCGCTCGACGAGGCCCGGCGCCTGCGCGACACGATCGAGGCCGAGCGCCGCGCGCTCGGCAAGAACGACCCGCTCCCCTACATCCTCCGCCCCGAGGCGCCCGAGCCCGAGCTGATCGGCCAGTTCCTCGCCGAGGGCTTCGACCATATCGTCCTCTGGGGCCCGCACATCTGGCCGAAAGCCGGCCCGCTCAGCCTCGCCGAAAAGGAAGCCAACCTCGCCGACCTGGCGAAGAAACTCGGCATCCAGCCCCGCGGCTGACCGCCTGTCTCACCGAACCTCTCCTGGGGCCGGGTCTTCGATCCGGCCCTTTCCGTGCCCGCTTCCCACGTCGCTCCGGCGGAGGCCGGAGCCGCCACGAAGCTGTTGCCCAGCAAGCCGCAAGAGCCGGTGCCGGCTCCGGCCTCCGCCGGAGCGACGCTATTGGAGAGGCTCCTAATCCCCATTCGTCATCCCGGGCTTGACCCGGGATCCCGCTTCTCTTCGGCAGGCATGCGCGACGGCCGGGGAAAGGCAGCGGGATCCTGGATCAAGTCCGGGATGACGGGGCTGGGGAAGGGGAGAGACGGGTGGAAGGTCGGAGCCCCCTCACCCCCGCGCGCTGAGCGCCAGTTCCTTCGCCGTGTAGCGCGCCGACAGGAAGAACAGCCCCGCCGCGATGAAGTCGATCGCCATCGGCAGCGCGATCGCATAGCGCAGCCCGTCGTCGCCCATCCGCGCGGTGAAGGCGTCGCTCAGCGCGCCCACCAGCACCGGGCCGACCGCCATGCCGAACAGCCCCGCCGCCAGCACCGTCACCGACGAGGCGAAGGCGCGCATCGACGGGCGCATCAAGGTCTGGGTGGTCGCGTTGATCGGGGCGACATAGGCGTTGATCGCGATCGAGGGAACGATCGCCAGCAGCCAGGACAGGTCGACATTGTTCGTCATCAGCTGCGCCACCGCGAAGGGCGGGGTCAGCAGGCTCGCGATGCCGGGGGTCCACATATACCAGCGCGGGTGGCGCTTCCCCATCAGGTCGGCGGTGAAGCCGCCCGCGAAGGTGCCGATCACCCCGCCCACGCCGGTCAGCAGCGCGAAGTGGAAGGCCACGTCCTTCAGCGCCATATGGTGTGAGCGGACGTAGAAGGGTGTCAGCCAGCTCATGAAGGCGAAGTAGACGATCGTGTGGAAACCGATCGCCAGCACCATGTAACGATAGGTCTTGGTGTTCCACAGGATGCGGAAGGCCTCGCCGATCGGCGGCACCGCATGGCCCGCATGGGCGCCATCATAGCGGCCGCGCTGCGGCTCCTTCAGGGTCAGGAAAACGAAGGGGGTGGCGGCGATGCCGGCCAGGCCCAGGATCAGGAAGGTGTGGCGCCAGCCCACCGTCTCGGCCAGCCAGCCACCGATCGCCAGGCCCAGCATCGTCCCGATCGGGATCGACAGCGCCCACACCGCCTCGGCGGTGGCGCGCTTGCGGGGGGTGAAATAGTCGGCGATCAGCGAATGGGTGGTCGGCGCGCAGCCAGCCTCGCCGATCGCCACGCCCATGCGCAGCGCGATCAGCGACAGGAAGTTGCCGGCGAAGCCGCTCAGCGCCGTCATCGCGCTCCACACGAACAGCGACGCGGTCAGCAGGTTGCGGCGGATCGTCCGGTCGGCGAGGCGGGCGAGGGGGAGGGCGCCGATCGTGTAGAGCAGCGCGAAGGAGGCGCCGGTCAGCACGCCCAGCTGGGTGTCCGACAGGTTAAGGTCGCGCTTCAGATGGACCTGCAGCACGGTGATGATCGTGCGGTCGATATAGCTGAACACCGACACCCCGAAGAGCAGCAGCAGCACATAGACCGAATAGGCCCGGCCGCGCTTGTCGTCTTCGGCCGGCCGTATCGCGCTGTGGTCCATGAACTCTCCCGATCCTCTCGGCGGACAGGCCGTACCCTTGGTCGTCCGCGCCTGTCTTATGCCCGCGAGCGCGGGCGCCCGCAGGTGGCGCTTTGGCTAGGTGGCGGGCGGCGGCTCGACCCCCGCCACCATCCCGGCCTCGAAGAAATGCGCCAGCTCCTCGATCACGTCGTCGGCCCCCTGCAGCGGCGCCTCCTGCTCCTCCATCACCCGCTCGATCGCGCGGACCTGCGACAGGATGTGGATGAAGGCACCGTGCAGGAAATAGAGCCCCATCAGCACGCGCCGCCGCGGCACGCCGGGGTTGGCGCGCTGGAAGATGTCGATCACGTTGCGGATCACATCGTCGTAGAAGGGGCTGGTGAGGATGCTCACCCGGTCGCGCCGGTCGAGATTCTGCAGGCTCACGATCAGCCGGATATAGGAGGCCCAGCCCTTGCCGCGCTGGATCTTCTCCAGCGGCGGCAGGCCATAGGCGCGCACCAGATCGGCGTTGCTCGGCTGGCCGGGGGCGGCGTCGGCCACCACCTTGGCGAAATGGGTCAGCATGTCGCTGCGATGCTCCTCGGCGCGGCGCTCGATCACCGCCACGAACAGTCGGTCCTTGGTGCCGAAATGATAGCTGGCCAGCGCATTCTCCACCTTGGCGTGGAGGGTGATGTCGCGCAGCGAGACGCCATAATAGCCGCGCACCGAGAACAGCTCCTCGGCCGCGTCGAGGATGCGGTTCCGGGTCAGCTCGCCCTTGGTCGATCCTCGCCGTCCGCGTGGCGCGGTGGCCTCTTCTTCCTGCTTTTCCGCCATGCCTCTCCTTGTTGCACGCCGGTTTCATCGCCCGACCTATTGAAAGTGCTAATTCCATAAATTTCTTGGTTAGTCGACCAAGCAATTGTCAGTTGAGCGAGGTGCCACCGAGAGTCGGCACCGGAGTTTCGGGAGAGAGACGTGGACCACATCACCGAGTTCGAGCCCGCTGGAGCCTCGTTCGAGGATGTCTACGGGTTCCTCGCCGAGGCCCGCGACAAGGCCCCGATCTTCTATTCCGAAAAACATGGCGGCTGGATCGTCACCCGTTATGACGATGTCGTCGCGGTCGCCCGCAACAACAATTTCACCGTCGAGAACGCGCTCCAGGCCGCCAATGGCGGCGCCTATTGCCCCGAGGCGGTGAGCGTCCTGTCGACCGGCGTCGACTGGAACAAGACGCTCCACGTCCAGTCGGGCGACGGCCCCGACCATAGCCGCTTCCGCCGCGCGATCATGGGCGTGATCAGCCCCAAGCGGCTGCGCGAGATGCAGCCGATCGTCGATGGGCTGGTGACCAAGCTGATCGACGGCTTCATCGCCCGCGGTTCGTGCGAATATGTGTCGGAGTTCGCCTATCCGCTGGCGATGCTCACCACGCTCAACCTGATCGGCTTCAACGACGCCGAAGACGATATGAGCCACTTCCCGGTGTGGATCGACGACACCTTCCGGCTGCTGCTCGCCGCGCTGACCGAGAAGGAGCAGGTCGTCGCCGCCACCAACGCGGTCGCCTTCCAGAACTATATCCGTGCCAAGATCCTCGATCGCCGGCAGAACCCGCGCGACGACCTGCTCAGCGACATCCTTGCCGAACTGTCGAGCGGCCGCGCCAGCATGACCGACGACGAACTGGTGATCATGTTCACCCACAGCTTCGTCGGTGCCGGGCACGAGACCACCAAGCTCGCGCTCACCAACACCATCTTCCACCTGCTCGAGCCGCGCGAGCGCTGGGAGCAGCTCAAGGCCAATCCCGACAAGGTCTCGGCCTTCGTCGAGGAAAGCCTGCGCTACGATGCGCCGCTGCTCGCCTGGTTCCGCTATTGCACCGAGGACACCGAGATCGGCGGCCAGATGATCCGCAAGGGCGACAAGGTCGTCATGATGCTCGGCTCGGCCAATCACGACGCCGCCAAATATGGCGAGGCGGAGAGCTTCTGCCCGTTCCGGGGCGAGAGCACCCCGCACATGACCTTCAACACCGGCAAGCATTTCTGCGCCGGCGCGCCGCTCGCCCGGATGGAGCTGAACGCGGCGCTCGCGCACCTGTCGCAGCGCATCCCCAGCCTGCGGCTGAAGCCGGACCAGGAGATCAGCTACGTGCCGAACTTCGGGAGCCGGGTGATCACGGCGCTGGAGCTGGAATGGGACGTGCCCTGATCGCCGGCAAAGGCAACAGGGTTACGGAGGAGAGGACGATGACGGACCAATGGACGCGGGATCAGCTCGAGATCCGCTGCCTGATCGAGGATTATTCGGACGCGGTGATGCGGCGCGACAGCGCGGCGATCATGGAGCTGTGGGCCGATGATTGCCGCTGGGGCGTGCTCGACATGCCGGGCTTCGAGAATGTCCGCGGCAAGGACGCGATCCGCGCCGCCTTCGAGGGCGCCCAGGCGCTCTTCCCCTTCGTCTTCCTGCTGTGCGTGCCGCAGCATATCGCGATCGACGGCGATAGCGCCTTTGCGCGCACCTACACCACCGAGACGCTGAAGGATCAGGACGGCAACGTCCGCAAGGCGCTGGGCCGCTACGACGACCGGTTCGGCCGGATCGACGGCCAGTGGCGGTTCACCGAGCGCGTCTGGACGATGCTCTATTCCGATTGAGGCAACGACAATGCGTCGCGCGTGTGGGCGCGCGCCGCGGACAATAATGGGAAAGGTTGGGACTATGAACGGACATTGGCAGCTCGGCGTGCGCGCGGCCCTGATGATCGGGGTCGCGACGATCGCGACGGCGGCGGCGGCGCAGGAAGCGCCCGCCCCGGCCCCGGCGGAGGCCGCGCCCCAGGCGGCGGCCGACGAGCCCAATGCGATCGGCGACATCGTCGTCACCGCGCAGCGCCGTTCGGAATCGGTCCGCAAGGTGCCGATCACCATCGTCGCCCAGACCGGTGCCGAACTCGCCAAGTCCGGCATCACCAACATGCGCGACCTGAACCAGGTCGTCCCCGGCCTGAACTTCACGGCGCAGGGCCCGTTCGCCCAGCCCAACCTGCGCGGCGTCAGCACCACGCTCACCGCGGCCGGCTCGGACTCGCCGATCGCCATCTATCTGGACGGGCTCTACCAGCCCAACCAGCAGGGCAATATCTTCGACCTGCCCGACGTCGAGCGGATCGAGGTGCTGAAGGGGCCGCAGGGCACCTTGTTCGGCCGTAACGCTACCGGCGGCGCGATCTCGGTCACCACCAAGTCGCCGAGCTTCAAGCCCGAGGGCGAGTTCACCGTCACCGAGGGCCTCTATGTCGGCAACAACGTCAAGACCTCGAACCACCTGACCGCCAAGGGCTATGTCAGCGGCCCGATTAGCGACACGCTGGCCGCCAGCATCGCCGGCTTCTACGAGAACACCCCCGGCTATCTGACCAACGAGCTGACCGGCGGCCGTGCCGGCAATGTCGACGCCTATATCGTCCGCGCCAAGCTGCGCTACGAGCCGACCCCCGAGATCCGCTTCCTGCTGTCGGGCTATATCGGCCGTCGCAACGACCATGCCGGAAACTCGATGCGCTCGTTGAACGGCGTGACGATCGCCAGCCTCTATCCCGACGTCACCTATGCCAACCACCCCTGGCATGTGGCGGGCGAGCTGAAGGACAGCGAGGGCATCTCGAAGACCAAGAGCCGTGGCGCCTCGCTCAAGAGCGAGTTCGACATCGGCGAGGTGGGCACGCTGACCTCGGTGACCGGCTACAGCTATGTGAACGGCCTGGTCCTGTCCGACATCGACGGCACCCATGCGCCGAGCTGCGTGGCGACCTTCGCCTGCATCACGCCGTACATCGTCTATTATGGCCCCTCGAAGACCTTCCAGCAGGAGCTGAACTTCGCGTCGAACCAGATCGGCGCCTTCCGCTTCGTCGGCGGTCTCTTCTACTATAAGGACAATTCGCACCTCGACAGCGAGGTGAACAACCCGCTGGTCGACGGCGAGCCGCAGCCGGGCGCCCCCTTCTTCACCGCCGCCCAGGTCAAGACCAAGGCGCTGGCGGCGTTCGGCGAAGTCACCTGGGACGCCACCGACGCGCTGCACGTCACCGGCGGTCTCCGCTATTCGTGGGAGCGCAAACGTGGCTCCGGCTCGCTGCTCGGCGGGGCGCCGTTCGAGTTCGGCGGCAGCCCGAGCTGGGATGCGTGGACCCCGCGCGTCTCGATCCGCTACGACATCGACAGCCGCACCAATGTCTACGCCACCTACAGCAAGGGCTTCAAAAGCGGCGTGCTGGAGTCGGTCAACCTCAGCAACGACGTGGCGCAGCCCGAGACGCTCACCTCCTATGAGGTCGGCATCAAATATGGCTCGCCCAATGCCAGCCTGAGCGTGTCGGCCTTCTATTATGACTATAAGGACTTGCAGGTTCAGTTCTACCTGGGCCTGGGCACCGCGCTGGGCAATGCGTCGAAGGCCAAGATCTACGGTCTCGACATCGACGGCACGCTGCGCCTCAGCGATAGCCTGACGGTGCGTGCCGCCGGTTCGTGGCTGCCGCATGCGAAATACGGCACCTATCCGAACGGCGTCGCCTTCGATTTCCCGCTGACCGCCACCGGCCTGCAGCAGATCCAGTTCGACGCGACCGGCGACCGGCTGCTCAAGACGCCTAAGTTCACCGGCAACGTCACCCTCAACTACACCAAGGACATGTGGGGCGGCGCGGTCGATGCCAATGCCACCCTCTACTACTCGTCCTCCTACAAGTGGGAGTTGACCAACCGGGTGAAGACCGACGGTTATGCGACCCTGAACACACAACTCGGCTACACCCCCGAGGGCAGCCGCTGGCGGTTCGGTGTCTATGGCCGCAACCTCACCAACAAGGCCTATATCGTGGCGACCACCATCTCGAACGAGGGTGACTCCGGGGCCTATGCGCCGCCGCGCGAGATCGGTGTGAACGTCCGCTACAAATTCTGATCGAACGAAAGGAAGCCGTGATGGCCACTGAAGGCGTTTTGACGGGCAAGGTGGCGATCGTCACCGGCGCGGCGCAGGGCATGGGCGAGGCCTTCGCCCAGGCCCTGGCCGGGGCGGGCGCGAAGGTGCTGGTCACCGACATCAACGGGGCGGGGGCCGAGACGGTCGCCGCCGCGATCGGCGCCAATGCCCGCGCCCACGCCTTCGACGTCACCTCGGCCGAGCAATGGGCCGGGGCGATCGCCGCCGCCGAAGCGGCCTTCGGCCCGGTGACGGTGCTGGTCAACAATGCCGGGATCGCGCTGTGGGGCGATCTCGAGCATTGCGCCGAGGAGGATGCCCGCCGCCTGATCGACGTCGACGTGCTGGGCGTGTTCCAGGGCACCAAGGCGATCATTCCGGCGATGCGGCGTGCCGGCGGCGGCAGCATCGTCAACATCGCCAGTTGCGCGGCGATGCGCGGCGTCCGCTCGCTGGCGATGTACACCGCCAGCAAATGGGCGGTGCGCGGTATGACCAAGTGCGTGGCGCTCGAAGTGGGCGACGACAATATCCGGGTGAACTCTGTCCACCCCGGCATGATCGACACCGCGATGACGACCGACATGGACGATCCCCAGGATCAGCCGATCAAGCGCAAGGGCTCGCCCGCCGAAGTGGCGCAGACCGTCATCTTCCTGGCATCCGATGCTTCGTCCTACACCACCGGCTGCGACTTCGTGGTCGACGGTGGCCTGTCGATCTGCTCGGCCGTCTGACGATGTCCCCGTTCCGGCTGGACGGCAAGGTCGCGATCGTCACCGGCGCGGCGCGGGGCCAGGGCGTCGCCACCGCCCGGCTGTTCGTCGAACAGGGCGCAAAGGTGATCCTCACCGACATCCTCGACGAGGAAGGCCAGGCGGCGGCCGAGGCGATCGGCAGCGCCGCCGAGTATCGCCGGCTCGACATCACCGACGAGCGCGACTGGGGCCAGGCGACCGCCGACATCGTCGGCCGCCATGGCCGCATCGACATCTTGATCAACAATGCCGGGGCGACCAACGCCACCGCTTTTCTCGACCTGACGGCCGACGGGTTGCGCAAGACGCTCGACATCAATCTGGTCGGCGCCTTCCTGGGCATGCAGGCCGTGATCCCGGCGATGATCGACGCGGGCGGCGGCGCGATCGTCAATATCTCCTCGGTCAATGGCCTGCGCGGCACCGCGAGCTGTGCGGCCTATGACGCCGCCAAATGGTCGATCCGCGGCATGAGCAAGTCGGTCGCGCTGGAGTTTGCCGGGCGCGGCATCCGGGTCAATTCGCTGCATCCAGGCGCGATCGACACGCCGATGCTCAATCCCGGCGGTGGGCTCGACATGGCCGGCATCGCCAGCCAGTTCAACCTGCCGATCGGCCGGGTCGGCGCGCCCGAGGAAGTGGCGCGCGCCTCGCTGTTCCTGGCGAGCGAGGCGGCCTCCTACATCACCGGCGCCGAGCTGGCCGTCGACGGTGGCTGGACCGCGGGCATCCACCTCGGCGGGGTCGAGAATTACCGCTAGTCGATGATGACGTTGGCTCCGTCGGCCTTCAGCCGGGCGAGGCCGTCCTTCATCTGCTGCAGCCGTTCGGGAGGATGCCCCTGCCAGCCCGTGACCTGCGCGACGACCCGCAGCGGATCGCGCGAACGGTAGGACAGGGTCGGGTTACCGGGAAACTTCTTGTCGGTGACATTGGGATCGTCCTCGATCGGCCCGGTCGGTTCCACGACATAGATGCGCCCGAGGCCATCGCCCATGGCCAGCTCGGCGCCCCAGATCGCGGCATCCAGCGTGCTCGCGAAATAGACCCAGGATAGCGGCTTCCCTTCGGTGAAGTTGGAGCGATGACCGACGACGATCAGGTCTCCGGGCTTAAGGTCGGCTCGCGTCCCGTGGAAGAAAGACTGGGCGAACATGCTGGCGGCAGCGGACATGGGCGGGAGGCTCCTTCGAGAATCGATCCCTGCCTAGCCTATCGCACAGGCGAGCCGCACGCCTCGCCCCGCTATCCCGAGCCGCATATGGGAGGATGAGAATGGCGGCGTTCGGGAAGATGGTTCTGCTTTCGGGGGCGATGGTGCTGATGCTCGGTGCCGCGCCCGCGCCGAAGCCCGGTGATGATTGGCCGCATTATGGCGGCTTCGATGAAAATCATTACAGCCCGCTCGCCGAGATCAACGCCGGCAACGTCGCCCGCCTCGGCCTCGCCTGGCATCATGACATCGACGTCGCGCCGAGCAGCCTGTCGGCGCCGGTGGCGGTGGGCGGGATACTCTATTTCGTCGCGGGCCATGCCGTGGTCCAGGCGCTCGACGCGACCACCGGCAAGCTGCTGTGGCGCTATGATCCCGAGGTCTGGAAAGTCGCGGGCGAGCGGATGCGCGCCGCCTGGGGCACGCGGGGGCTCGCCTATGACAAGGGCCGCATCTTCGTGGGCACCACCGACGGCCGGCTGATCGCGCTCGATGCGAAGACCGGCAAGGAATTGTGGAGCGCGATGACGGTCGAGCCCAAGGATGGCCGCTACATCACCGGTGCGCCCTGGGTATTCGACGGCAAGGTGGTGGTGGGCCATGGCGGCGCCGATTTCGCCCCGGTGCGCGGCTATGTGACCGCCTATGACCAGACGACCGGCAAGCAGCTCTGGCGCTTCTTCACCGTGCCCGGCGATCCCGCCAAGGGCTTCGAGAACAAGGCCATGGAAATGGCCGCGAAAAGCTGGACCGGCGAATGGTGGAAATGGGGCGGGGGCGGCACCGTGTGGCACGCCATGGCCTATGACCCGAAATATCGCCGGCTCTATATCGGCACCGGCAATGGCGCGCCGTGGAACCAGAAGATCCGATCGCCGGGCGGTGGCGACAATCTGTTCCTCTGCTCGATCATCGCGCTCGACGCCGACACGGGCGAGTATGTCTGGCACTATCAAGTCAATCCCGGGGAGACCTGGGATTACAACGCCGCGATGGACATCGAACTGGCTGATCTGGAGATTGACGGGCGGATGCGATCGGTGATCCTGCACGCGCCCAAGAACGGCTTCTTCTATGTGATCGACCGCGAGACGGGCAAGCTGATCTCGGCCGAGAAATTCGCCCCCGCCAACTGGGCGAGCCGGATCGACACCGCGACCGGCCGGCCGGTCGAGAACCCGGAGGCGCGCTATCCCGACGGGCGCCCGGCGCTGGTCACGCCATCGGGATCGGGCGCGCACAGCATCGAGGCGATGTCGTTCAATCCGGGTACCGGGCTGGTCTATCTGCCCGCGCTCGACAAGGCGGGGGGCTATGCCGACCCGGCCGGGTCGCTGAAGGCGTGGCGCTTCGCCCCCGGCCAACAGCTCAATCCCGGCACCGGGCCCGCCAAGGGACTGACCCTGCCGGTGCCGACCAGCGCACTGATCGCCTGGGATCCGGTGGCGCAGAAGGAGCGCTGGAAACTGACGCTCGCCGGCCCGCGCGCCTTTGGCGGCACCGCGACCACCGCAGGCAACCTCGTGATGGCGGGCGACGTCACCGGCCGTTTCGCCATCTATGCGGCGGACAGCGGCAAGCGGCTCTGGTCGTTCGACGCGCAGACCGCGGTGACCGCGCAGCCGATCGTCTATAAGGCGAAGGGCCGCCAATATGTGACGGTGATCGCCGGATCGCGCGGGATGACCGTCACCGGCCTGCCGCACCGCTGGGACTATCGCACCCAGAAGTGGCGGGTGCTGACCTTCGCGCTCGACGGCAAGGACCGGCTGCCGCCGGCTTCGGCCGAGGTGCTGCCGATCCAGGATGATCCCGCTTTCGTGGTTGACCCTGCGAAGGCGGCGGCGGGAGCGGCGATCTACAACAAGCGCTGCGTGATCTGCCATGGCGAACGCGCGCTGGCGGCCGGGGCGGCGCCGTCGCTCCTCACCTCGGGCATCCCGCTCGACGGCGAGGCGTTCCGATCGGTGCTGATCGACGGGGCGCTGAAGCCCAACGGCATGCCCGACTTCGCCGACCTGACGCCCGGCGAGATGGAGGCGCTGCGCCACTTCATCCGCCAGCGCGCGCGGGAGGAGATGGGGGTGAAGTAGGGCCAGCTATCCACGTCGCCCCGGCGGAGGCCGGGGCCGCCACGGGCTCTTGCGGCGAACTGGTCTCGTTCATCGTGGCGGCTCCGGCCTCCGCCGGAGCGACGCTTGTGGGCAGGGCGGGCGACCCGGCTATTGCGCCGACAGGCCCCCGTCGATCACCAGCTCGGCGGCCGTCACGAACTTGGCCTCGTCCGAGCAGAGATAGACCGCCGCCCAGGCGATGTCGTCGGTGTCGCCGACCCGCCCGATCGGAATCTGGCGGGCGAGCTTCTCGATCATCGTCGCATGGTCCGCGCCGCCGACCAGGCCGTCGAGCAGCGGCGTGTCGACGAAGGTGGGGTGGATCGAGTTGCAGCGCACAGCATAGCGTTTCTTCGCGCAGTGGAGCGCGACCGACTTGGTGAGGTGGCGCACTGCCGCCTTGGAGGAATTATAGCTGGCGAAATTGCCTGCCGCGACCATCGCCGAGATCGACGAGATGTTGAGGATGGCGCCACCGGCGGCGCTGGTCTCGGTGGTGCGTGCCATCAGCGGCAGCAGGGTGCGGCAGCCGAGGAAGACGCCGTCAAGGTTGATCGCATGGGTCTTGCGCCAGGCGTCGAGATCGGTGTCCTCGACCGAACCGGGCACGCAGATGCCAGCATTGTTGACGAGCAGGTGGAGCCCGCCCAGTTCCTTCTCGGCCTGTGCGGCGGCGGCGGCCCAGCTCGCCTCGCTGGTGACGTCGAGCGTCGCCGAATGGCCGCCCATGTCGCTGGCCGCCTCGGCGGCACGGGCGCCGTCGATGTCGGTGAAGAACACGGTCGCGCCCTCGGCGGCGAAACGCCGGCCGATCGCGCGGCCGATCCCGGATCCCGCGCCGGTGACCAGCGCGGTCTTGCCCGAGAGCCGCCCCCGCCCAGCCTCAGACATTGATCTCGACCAGACCTGCCGCGCCCATACCCGCTCCGATGCACATGGTGACAACGGCCCAGCGGATGCCACGGCGCTTGCCCTCGATCAATGCATGGCCGACGCAGCGCGCGCCGGTCATGCCATAGGGATGGCCGACCGAGATGGCGCCGCCATCGACATTGACTAGGTCGGGATCGATGCCGAGCGTGTCGCGGCAATAGACCGCCTGGCTGGCAAAAGCCTCGTTGAGTTCCCACAGGCCGATGTCCGCGATGGTGAGGCCATGGCGTTCGAGCAGGCGCGGCACCGCGAAGACCGGGCCGATCCCCATCTCCTCGGGCTCGCAGCCGGCGGTGGCGAGGCCGCGGAACCAGCCGAGCGGGGCGATGCCGCGCCGGTCGGCTTCGGCACCGCTCATCATCACGCAGGCGCTGGCGCCGTCGGACTGCTGGCTGGCGTTACCGGCGGTGACGAAGCGGCCTTCCTTCACCACCGAGCCGCCCTTGTAGACGGGGTTCAGCGCCTGGAGCGATTCCAGGGTCGTGTCGGCGCGGTTGCATTCGTCGGAGGTGACGGTCACCTCGACGTCGACCGTGGTGCCACTCGCCTTGTCGGCCTTCTTCCAGACGGTGGTGAAGGGAACGATCTCGGCGTCGAAGCGGCCGGCGGCCTGGGCGGCGGCGGTGCGCTGCTGGCTCTGGAACGCGAACAGATCCTGCGCCTCGCGGCTGACGCCATAGCGCTCGGCCACGATCTCGGCGGTCTCGATCATCGGCATCCACAGCGCGGGCTTGGTGGCCATCAGCCCGGCCTCGGTGGCGTGGCCGAGGTTGAAGGTGCCGCCGCGCTCGACCAGCGAGATCGATTCCACGCCGCCCGCGACCATCACCGGCACGCCTTCGCCCCGGATGCGCCCCGCCGCGATCGCGATCGCCTGCAGGCCCGAGGCGCAGTAGCGGTTGACGGTGGCGCCGCTGGTGGTGACGGGGCAGCCCGCCGCGATCGCCGCGTTGCGGCCGATGTTGAAGCCGGTGCCCCCTTCGGGATGGCTGGTGCCGAGGATCACGTCCTCGATCTCGGCCGGGTCGACCGAGGCGCGCTGTATGGCGTGGCTCATCGCATGCGCGGCCAGGCGGATCGGGTGGGTGGCGTTGAAGCTGCCGCGCACGGACTTGGCCATGCCGGTGCGGGCGGTGGAGACGATCGCGACGTCGATAGTCATATCTCTTCTCCCGCTCAGCCGGTCGCGCCGCCGGCCACGGTGAGCACCTGGCCGCTGACGAAGTTGCTCTCGGGGGTGCAGAACAGATAGGCGGCGCCGGCCGCTTCCTCGGGCGTGCCCCAGCGGCCGATCGGGATCGACGCGGTGATCGCCTGGTGGAGCTTCTCGGGGATGCCCATCGCGATGTCGCGGTCGCCGATCTTCACCGCCGGCTTGTCGCCCGACACCGGCTGGACGATGCGGGTCTGGATGACACCGTAGGCGATCGCGTTGACGTTCACCTTGTAGCGGCCCCACTCCTTGGCGAGGGTGCGGGTCATGCCGATGATCGCGGCCTTGCCGGCCGAATAGGCGACCTGGCCGGGATTGCCGCTGAGCGCGACGATCGACGAGATGTTCACGACCTTGCGGAACACCTCCTCGCCGCGCTCGGCCTCGATCCGGGCTTGGTCGCGAAAGTGCGGGAAGGCGGCCTTCAGGATGCGGAAGGGGGCGGCGGCGTGGACGTCGAGCATCGCGTCGAAATCGTCGGGCGAGGTCTTCTGCACGAAATTGTCGAGCGCATAGCCGGCATTGTTGATGACGATGTCGAGCCGGCCGAAACCGTTCAGCGCGGCGCCGACGAAGCGGTCGCCGAAGTCGGCGGCGGTGACGTCGCCCACCACCGTGGCGGCGCGGCCGCCCATCGCCTCGATCTCGGCCTTCACCTCGGCGGCGGGGGCCTCGTCGATGTCGTTGATCACCACCGCGGCGCCCGCCGACGCGAGCTTGAGCGCCATCGCCCGCCCGATGCCGCGGCCCGAGCCCGATACGATCGCCACCTTCTGATCCAAGGTCGCCAAAATGTCCTCCTGCCTGACGGGAAATCCCAGTGAGGAAGGCCGTAGGTGGAGGGCTTCACGGGCGAAACTAGTGGCTTTGCTAGTGGATGGACGGCGGCCCGCGCGGGAAGGAAGCCGCGTGCCGGCTATCCGGGCGAGCAAGGAGCGATCATGGACGTCGAGGTGGTGAGGAACTGGACGGTGGGCCCCGTCGAGGAAAGCTATGACGCGGCGAAGACGATCCTCTACGCGCTTGGCGTCGGCGCGCGGCCCGAGGGAAATGGCCTGCGCTATGTCTATGAGAAGGAGCTGCGCGCCATCCCCACCTTCGCGGTGCTGCTGGCGGGCGAGGGCTTCTGGCTGCAAGACCCGCGCACCGGCGTGGACTGGTCGAAGATTCTGCACGGCGCCCAGACCCTCGAGATCCACAGCCCGCTCCCACCGACGGGTAGGCTCATCGGCCATATGAAGGTGGACGCGCTGGTCGACCGCGGGCCCGAGAAGGGCGCGGTCATCCATTACAGTCGCACGCTCCACGATGCCGAGACGCAGACGCTGATCGCGACGGTGGGCCTGACCGTCCACATGCGCGGCGACGGCGGCTTCGGCGCTTCCTCGGGCGAACTGCCGGTGGCGCACCCGATGCCCGAGGGCGAGCCCGACGAGACAATCACCCTCGACACCCGCACCGAACAGGCCGCGATCTATCGCCTGTCGGGCGACATGAACCCGCTCCACATCGACCCGGACTTCGCCGCGAAGGTCGGCTTCGAGCGCCCGATCCTGCATGGCCTGTGCAGCTATGGCATCGCCGCGCGCGGGGCGATCGACCTGCTGTGCGGCGGCGATCCCGATCGCCTGCGCCGCTTCGACGTGCGCTTCACTGCCCCGGTCTATTCGGGCGACACGCTGGCGATCGACGTCTGGCGCCAGGGCGACGGGCAGGCGGCGTTCCGGGTGCGGGTGCCCGAGCGCAATTCGGTGGTGCTCAACAACGGGCTGGCGCGCTGGGCGTAAGCGACCGGGCTTCCATCATGTCAGCCCCCGGCTGACGAGACATTCCTGCACCGCGCGCTCGGCCTGGTCGATCGCGACATTGGTGAAGGCGGCGGCGCCTGCGTCGGCATTGGCGATGGTAATGCGGCCGCAGGGCTGGCGGCCGATCACATGCGGGCGGAGATGATCGGGCATGTCGGGGTCGCCCAGCGTGTCATAGGTATAGGCATAGCCGTGCGGCCAGCGGTTGACGGTGATCGCGAGGATGTCGCGCTTCGCATCGAAGCCGCCGGGCGCGAGCATCCGCTGGAGCTGCGCGCGGATCTCGCGTTCGATGGTCGCATAGGGCGTGTCGAGCATGTCCTGCCGCCCCAGCCGGTTCTGCTCGCGGCGCGGCAGGCCCGGCTTGTTGGGGTTGCGGACCATGTGGATGATAGCGGGCTGGCCGGGATCGCTGGCGCTGGCATAGCCGCCGATCGCCATCGGAATGTCGAGCGAGACCGACGTGTGATAGCCGTTCGGGGCGGTGATCGAGCGCAGCCCCAGCGCCTTCCACGCCCACCAGTCGCGCACCAGCACATTGGTATATTGCATCGGCACCTTGGAGGGATAGCGGAGCGCCGCCTTCTGCTCGGCGGGCAGTTCGGGCACGATGAAGGGGATGATGTTGTTGAAACAGGCCATCACCACATTGGCGCCGCTCACCGCGCGCAACTCGCCGTCCTTCGCATAGACGATCCGCACCGCCCGCTCGGTGAGGAGGGTGGGCTGGCCGATATGTTCGACCCGGATCGCGGTGCTCCCCAGCCGGAGGCGGACCGGCGCCCCGGCGCGGTCGAGCGCGGCATAGTCGGCGGGGGCGAGGACGATGCTCTCTTGGTCAAGGGTCTTGGCCTGATCGAGCGACCCGGCCGGGAACACCCCCGGCACCAGCCGCGCGACGAGCAGCCGCGCGATCGAGGCGTTGCCGTCGGGGAAATGGAAATGCTCGGCCTCGGCGGCAATCGGGCGGGGCAGGTCCATCCCCGCGAAGCCCGGCGAGCGGCCGCCGCGCGCGGCGGTGTAGGCCGGGCAGCTGTCGACCCGCATATTGTTGCGGAAGGCCATGCCGGAAAACCAGGGCAGGCTTTCGGGCAGCAGCCGCGCATGGGTGAGGAGGAAGTCGCGGTAGCTGATGCGCTGGAGGGTGGCGACCTTCTCGGCTGGCGAGAGGCCGGGGAGATAGTCGACCTTCTCGGTATAAAGGCGGATCAGGTCGGCGCGGACGGCGGGGCTCAGCGGCGCCTCGGCGAACACATCCGCCCAGGGGCGCTTGTTGAGCCCGGCGACGGTGCGATCCTTGCCGAAATGCTCCTTGTCGAAGAAGGCGCCCTGGCCGAGCCCGGCGAAGGTCTGGGCGGTGCGATCATAGCGCGGATAGGTGGACGGGGTGATGCCGAGATCGGCGAGCAGCGCCTTCGAGACATGGCTGTAGGGGAAGGGCGTCTCGATGCTCATCGTGCCGCCATAGGAAAGGATGGTGCGGCCCTGGTGGCGATATTCGTTGCGGCGGGCATGGCCGCCGAAATCGTCATGATTGTCGAGGATCAGGATGCGCGCGCCGTCGCCCAGCGCCTTGCGGTAGAACCAGGCGGCGGACAGGCCCGAGATGCCGGCGCCGACGATGACGAGGTCATAATGCTCGCCGCTGTCGGCCGCCTCGATCGGCCCGGTAAAGCCGCCGTCGCGGGCGAGGTGGGCGATTTCGAACGAGCCCGCCTGCTGGCCGCGCAGCCCGGTGCGGAGCGGGGGATAGACGGCGGGGTCGGGGGCGGCCGGACCACCCTCCGCCGCCAGCGCCGGCGCGGCGGCGGCGAGCGACAGGCCGGCCGCGACGCCCTGGATGAAGTCGCGCCGGGCGATCGGCTGGTCGAGCCCGAGTGCGCCGTCGTCGTCGTCCGTGTCGGTCATCGATGGCCCCCTGTGTTCGGTCGATGCTGCTCCGAGGTAATTCCACCTAGCCCCACATCGTCATTCCGGCCCTTCGACTGCCTGCAAGGCAGGCGCTCAGGATAAACTTCGGCCAGAGGCCGAAGGCCGGGATCTCGGGAGGCTTGCACGGCACCCCATCTCCTGAGATCCCGGCCTCCGCCGGGATGACGGGATGGGGGGAGCGGTGAATGTCGCGCATCCCCCTCAATCCTTCGCCGGGTCGCGGTAGCGGAACGGGTCGTTGTCGGTCGGCGTGGTCGGCAGCGGCGCGGCCGGGATCGGCTTGTCCGAATTGGCGGCGGAGAGCAGCAGCGCGGCGAGGATCACTGCCGACTGGCGCATGTCCTCGGCGCGGAGATGGTCATAGGTGTCGACGCTGGTGTGATGGGTGCGGCTGCCATAGTCGAGCGGGTCCTGGATGAACTGGAAGCCGGGCAGGCCCACCGTCTGCATATAGACATGGTCGGTGCCGCCGGTGCGCTTCGCGGCGATCGCGGTGGCGTCGAAGCCGTCGAAGGGGGACAGCCAGTCCTTCAGCAGCGGCACCGCGGCGAAATTGCCCTCGGTCTGGATGCCGCGCAGCCTGCCGCTGCCATTGTCGATGTTGAAATAGCCGGCGAGATCCGAATAGCCGGGCAGCGGGGTGACCGGATAGGTGCGGCTGTTGAACGAGGGGCCGAGCGCGGCGCGCGCGGGATCGGGGTTGAGCGGCCGGGTGGCGAGGTGGCGGCGGACATAGGCGTCCGACCCGAAGATGCCCTGTTCCTCGCCGGACCAGAGCGCGAAGCGGATGGTGCGCTTGGGGCGAACACCGATCGCCTTCAGGATGCGCGCGGCCTCCATGATGATCGCGCTGCCGGCGGCATTGTCGGTGGCGCCGTCGGCGGCGACCCAGCTGTCGAGATGCGCGCCCGCCATCACATAGCCGGCCTTCGCATCGCTGCCCGGCAGATCGGCGAGGATGTTGTATGCCTGGCTGTCGCTGTCGTCATAATGGACGTTCGAGGCGATTTCGAGCGTGACCGGCCCGGTGATGGCGAGGCGGGCGAGGCGGCGATAATCCTCGGCCGCGATCTCGACCGCGGGGAGGGCGGGGGCGTCGTCCTTGCGGAAGCGATAGCCTTCGCCATGGACGAGGCCGTTGTCGCGCATCGACATCCGTGCCCAGGCGACCGCGCCCTCGGCCTTCAGGAAGGCGTCGAGCTGGCGCGGCCACACCGTCCGCTCATAGCGGGGGCGATCGAAATCGGGATCGAAATCGGGCTGGTCGACGGTGTTGAGCTTGGCGATCTCGTCCTTGGTATAGCGCTTGAAGGGCGGCGCCTTGTCGTCGTCCATGGGCGGGGCGGGATAGGTGACGAGGACGATCTTGCCCGCCAGCTTACCGCGCCATTCGGCGAAGTCGCGCTCCTTGGCCATCGGCGCGACGATGATCGGGGCGGAGAGGGTGCCGGCGGTGGCCGGGGTCCAGGCGATCGGGATCGAGCGCAGCATGATCGGCCGGGGCGCCACCATCCGCACCGAGGCGCTTTCGATCCACCAGCCGCGCCCGAACTCGAACCCCTCGGCATGGACGTTCGACAGGCCCCAGGCCCTGAAGCGCTCCTGCGTCCATTTCTCGGCCGCGCGCATCGCGGGGGAATTGGTCATGCGGCCGCCGATCCGGTCGGTCAGGTAAGCGGCGGTCTGCATCACCTCGCTATGCGCGAAACTCTGGTCGGTGATCCTGTTGATGATCACCGGATCGAGCGGCGCGGCCGAGGCCGAGGCGGCGGTGGCCACCAGCGACAAGGCGGTTCCGAACGACAGCAAGGCACGCAGCGACGAGGACAGGCTCGGCAAGATAGGTCTCCCTTGATGGATCGCGCCGCTGATGGGCCCCCGGGCGCTTCGTGGGCCGAGATTATCAGCGGCGGCGGAGCGGGCAAGAGGGGGGCCGGAGGGCGGCGGCGGGGAGGGAATTTCCGGGTGCATGGGGTTGTCTGCCCGAATTTTTGTTTTTTCGCGGAAGGCGCCTTCTCCCGACCCGTCCCGCCTGCGCAAGCGGGCCTCCCCGGACGGCGTCCGGCCCGAGCCGAAAGCGCCCCGTGACCGGGGATGGCCGCTGTCGCCGGAAGGCGGAGAGGCGGTGCGGCAAAGCGCCTCGATCCGGCGCGCGGTGGCGCCGGGGCTGGTGGCGCACAGATAGCGGCGGATCGCGTCGATGCGGGCGGAATAGAGGCCATGTTTCTCGGCATTGCGATTGCCGCGCGGGGCGCCGCTGCCCCGGCCGCCATGCATGCGGCAGCGGCGGTGGCCGTGGACGGCGGGCGATCGGCAGGGCGCCCCCGAACGGGTGTGCGCGCCGCAGCGGGGTGCTGCGGCAAGGATGGCGGGCTGGGCGGAGGGTATCGGCGACATTGGGGCAGGCTATCAGCCGCTTTCCTACATGGATAGAACATAACAAGAACATTGTCGGTCGTTCGGGAAATGCGTCCGGGGCGGCCGGGGCTCTGCGCGTTGACGGCTTGATCAGGGGCTTTCTCGCCCGCATCCTGATCGCCTCGACAGCCTGTCGAGCGACATCGGGGGGCAAGCATGAAGCGTCTGAAGGACATGGGCATCGGTCTGGTGATTGCGGTGCTGATGGCCGGGGGCCCGGCCTTCGCCGACGCGGCGGCGGCGCAGACATCGAAGGAGGCGGCCAAGCCTGTGCCCAAGCCGTTCGTCCCCGCCGATTTCCAGGTGCCGACGGCGGTGGAGGCCGCGACGTTCCGGCTCGTGCCGCTGGGCCCCGATGTGGTGAAGGTGGATTTCGACGCCTATATGTCGTCGATCGAGCATCTGCAGACGAGCTTCTCGCGCAGCACCGACTGGCCGCACGCCGGCATCACCGATGCCGATGCGATGAAGGACATGGAGGGTGAGCAGGCGCGCTTCCGCAAGCGCGAGTCCTTCGCCTATGCCGTGCTGACCCCCGATGGCCGCCGCGAGCGGGGCAGCGTCTATGTCTCGCCCAGCAAGGTGGCCGGCTATGACGCCGTGGTGCGGCTATGGGTGACCAAGGCCGACTATGACGTGGGCTTCGATGCCGAGCTCTATGCCTGGGTGGTCGAGTGGGTGCGCAAGGAGTGGCCGTTCGCGAAGGTGGCCTATCCGGGGCGGGCGATCGACTGGGCGACGTGGGACAGGCTGGTGGCGGCGGAGAAGGCCGGGGCGCAGCCCTGACGCTATGATGTCGCGGGCGCCCCAGGCGTCTGTTTTGTCGCGATTTTCGGTGCGACAGCGCTTTCCTTCCGCCCGGAAATCGCTTTAGTCTGCCGGGCAGCGGGGGCGCTGAAAGGTGGGTATGAAGCGTCGCTGGATATATGGGCTGCTGGGTGTGGCCTTCCTGGCCTTTGGTATCTACGCCTATCAGACGGCCAAGCCGTGGGTGCATCCGATCAAGCGGGCCGACGAGGCGCGGATCGCTGCGCTCCAGGCCGAGAAGCTCGCGCCGCGCCCGGTGGCGACGGTGGAGGCGCCGCCCGCCGCCCAGGGGCAGGGCTGGAACACAGGCTCGCCGATCGAATGGTTCGGCCCGGCGCAGGTGGTGGACGGCGACACGCTGCGGATCGAGGGGACCGAGCTGCACCTGTGGGCGATCGACGCGCCCGAGCTGGAGCAGAGTTGCGAAAAGGACGGCAAGCCCTGGCGCTGCGGCGACCATGCCAAGGCCGAACTCGCCCGGCTGACCGCCGGCCGCACCATCGCCTGCCGCCCCGAGGGCGCCGACGGCACCCCGCAGCACCCCACCGTGTTATGCTTCGCCCGCGAGACTCGCTGCGCCGGGGACGCGGCGTGCGAGACCGAGCTGGGCTCGCTGAACCTGGCGATGATCGAGCGCGGCGCGGCGGTGGATGTCGAGGGGCATTTCATGGATACCGAGGAGGATGCGCGGGAAGCGCGGCGTGGGTTGTGGGCGAGCAGGTTCAAGAAGCCGTGGGAGTGGCGTGGGGTGGAGGTGGGGCATTGAGGGGGGATTGAAGAGAAGTAGCGATGGTAGTCAGAGAAGCTTGCTAGCATCAAGCGCCGGCGGCCGCACCCGCCGCCGATCTTATTGATCGGTGACAGGTACGGACATCGCTATTTAATTTCTTAAGATATTACAGAAATATTGTGCGCTCGGGCTTCTAGAGAGGGATAGTTTCATCGGTCAAATCCCGATCAAACGCTTTTGCAAATGTCTCGGATCGAATGGCATCGCGAAGTCTCTCTCTCGTTCCGGTGTCTGCAGCCGCGATTCTTGCTGTAAGAAGATTATGAGTTTTCTCAATTGTTGCCTTCAAGCGAGTTTCATTTCCGGCAAGATCAACAATCTTGGCCGATATAATTTCTATATCCTGGCGCCGTCTTGTAAAGACATCCCCGTTACCAATAATTTTCTTTCCAATCGCAGCCATGAAGTAGAATCGATAAATCTTAAGCGTGTTGTCAAGTTTTTGATTTCGCCATAGATAATCGAGTCGATAATGTAAGTAACAAGCTGCGTGATAGAGTCGAACATCATGATCATCTAGGAAAAGCTTATCTTGATACTCTGCAGTTATGCCGCGATAGTCGCGGGCTGAGCGATTTGGCCGATTTAATAATGTTGCAGCGACCGCCTTCATCAACGTTGATGGCTGCATAATGCGAGCCTTTTCAACTTTTTGCCCGCGAAACTGATTTTCACGTCGTTCGAAAAATATGCGATGCTCGTCATCGAGAGACTGGCAATATTCCTCGAAGCTTTTCATGAATGGCCGGAGAGCCCAGAACTGTTCTTCGCGAACGGCATTCTGCCTATTTGTTCCTGCAATGATGGATGAAATAAATTCATCATCCTTAGTTCCTATGAGTCGGAAAGGAACGTGGACTCCTGCTGCTGCTGATCTATTATTAAATAAAATATTGCTAGTTTGGCATCCGTTGACAATTTGATAATCTTCGATGCGAAATCTATCTCCAGTTCTGTCAATAGATTTTGCTACAACCGTTATTCCGTTGTTGCGAAAAATAAAATCATGAGCCTCTCCTTTTTGCAGGGTGGCTGAGATGTCATTATTTATTTTTGAATCTGGATCAAAATCCCGAATATTGTCAAAAAACACCGATCGATTTACATCTTGTGGGATGTCATCATCATCACGAATTGACACCAGTTTTATAACATCTTCAGCGGTGATATATCCAAGATATGCTTCCTCTACGCTGCCATGGCTCGGGAGGACCACGTTTCGAGGGAAGTCAATTGTGGCTTCAACCGCGCTAGAGGCTGCCCGATAAAGGCGTTGCAGCTCTTTTGCTCCGATCATTTGGATCGAGCTACGATCTTGATCGAATATGTTGAGATCAGACCATTGGCCGAGCGTGTTTGTGATAAGGCGCTCAATGCGAGAGGGCTTGTCATAATTTCCGGTGCAGGCGTAGTACGTATGTAGGCCGGGGTTTCGTCGTCCTACACCTTTGCTGTAAAGAACATCTTTGGCTGCTATGAGGTCATCGAGTTGTGCGCTCTCTCCCTTCATGCTTCCATCAAAAAATCCGGTCACCGAGTCAAAGAACTTGGATATATTTCCGTAATCAAAAGACGTTCCTGTTTTTGATTGGAAGAAATAGAAATCTATTTCTGGATTCTTAATATCCTGTATAGCCTGTTCGGCATCTGTTGAATCGGTTATGAGGCGACCCTGAACGATAATCGCGACGCCATCGAGGCCGAACTCACTTCCGGAAAGATGGGCGTCGGCTGCATCTATGCTCTCACCTAATCCACCATTTAGGATGGAGTAGGCTGAATAAATCTCGAATACCTCGCTTTCACTTCGGTGTTCAAGATCTTCTGTGGACGCGAAGTCAAGAACTTGAGCTTTAATGACCGGATTCAAGATGCCCTCCCCTTTATGGGCCGTAGCTAACATAAATGCCGAGTATGCAAAGTACAAAAGTATGTAAGTGAAATCCCGTAGCTGCGGGCGGAAGGAGCGGCGAAGCGACGTTTGCGAATGAAAACAATTGGGAGGAGTAATTGCTAGTGACGTCCCTGATTGCGCGGAAAAGGGATCATCTTGGCCAGGCCGATATTGCACCCCCGACAACGAACCCGGACATCCCTTGCGATTGATCCCGCCCCCGCCTTCCCGCAGCATGCCTGTGTTTCGCCGCGCCTTCGCGGCATCACCGGACACGAAAAGGGGGTCCCCATGAACCGATCCTGGTTGCGTTTTGCTGGTCTTGGGCTGTCGGCGCTGAGCGCCGTCGCGATGGTGGCGGTGGGCTCCACCAGTGCGGCGCAGGCCGAGGCTGGCGAGGCGGCGGCTGCGGCGGCGTCGCCCGCGCCGGCCGCGCCCGCCGAGGCGGTGAAGCTGGCGGAGGGGCTGTGGGCGTACACCTTCCTGCAGGCGGGGCGCACCGGCGAGGTGCTGCCGCTGACGGGCGTGATCCTCTACAAGAACGGGCTGTTCGTGCAGCAGTCGATCTCCGATACGCCGGGCGTGCCGTTCGAGCAGCAGGGGGCGATGGCGCATGCCGGGCCGTTCGGCGAGGGGCCGAAGGGCATCCATATGGTGGGCGAGCAGACGATCGGCATTTCGCCGGCCAAGTCGCCCGCGCTGAGCTTCCGCCGCGACACCCAGCATGACATCTCGGTTGCGCGCGACGGCGATGCGATGACCCTGGTGTTCGGTTCGGGCACCACCCAGAAGTTCCGCCGGATCGGCCCGGCGGCGGGCGACATGTACAAGCTGGAAAATGGCGTGCTGGCGCTGGTCGACGGCCATTTCGTGCTGGTCGCGGGCGACGAGAAGGCCGTCGTCACCGGCTATGGCAAGGCGACCCACAAGGGCAATGCCTATGCGCTGGAGGTGATCCGCTGGGCCGAGGCGACCCCGGCCAAGGCGATCAACCGCAAGGATGTGACGATCAAGGCGACGTTCGACGGGAAGGTCTTCAAGCTGGCCGATGGGCGGGCGTTCAAGGTGGTGGGGAAGAAGTAGGGGTTTCTCTTCGTCGTTCCTGCTGAGGGCGGGTTCGGCGGGGCGCCGCTTCCCAAGTTCGTCGCCCCGGCGGAGGCCGGGGCCACCACCGGCTCTTGCGGGTAGTTGGTCGTGAACTTCGTGGCGGCTCACGGCTCGCTTTGCGAGCCGATCTCCGGCTGAGAACTGCCCCCGGCAGTTCTCTGACAGCCTACGATCCTCCGCCGGAGCGACGTTTGTGGCTGGGATGACGCTGGGGTTGGAGTTTTTGCAGGAGCCTCCTGAGATTCCAGCTTTCGCTGGAATGACGGGGGAGGGCTGGTTTGGCGAGGGCCGCTTCCCAAGACCGTCGCCCCGGCGGAGGCCGGGGCCGCCACCGGCTCTTGCGGGTAGCTGGTCGCCAGCTTCGTGGCGGCTCACGGCTCGCTTTGCGAGCCGATCTCCGGCTGAGAACTGCCCCCGGCAGTTCTCTGACAGCCTACGATCCTCCGCCGGAGCGACGTTGGTGGCTGGGGTGATGATGGGGGTGGGGTTTTTGCAGGAGCCTCCCGAGATCCAGGCCTCCGCCGGGGTGAGGCGAGGGCTGGTAGAAACAAGAAGGGCCGGCGCGATTGGATCGCGCCGGCCCATTTCTTTGACATTGGCCCCCGGATCAGAAGGCGTAGTGGAAGGTCAGGCCGTAGGTGCGCGGTTCGGTGACCGAGGTGCGGTCGGCGTTGCGGAGGCCCGAGTTGAACTCGGCGTTCGTCAGCAGGTAGAAGAAATAGTTGGTGCCGAAGGTGACCGCCGTCTTGTTGAAGATGTTGCGGCTCCACGCCTGGACGCTCCATTTGCCGTCGGCATGGGCATAGGTGACGAAGGCGTTGGCGAAGTTCTTCTGCGCCGAGCGCGACGCCGACTGGACGTCGTTGAGCGGGCTGAGGAACTGGTAGGTGCTGGCCCAGCGATCCTCGGCGCGGACGGTGATGCTGCCGTTCAGCGAGGGCATGTCCCAGCGATACTGGCCGAACAGGGTGAGGGTGTTCTTCGGCGTGAACGGGCGCTGGTTGCCCGAGCAGTCGGCGCCGCCCGCGCTGCAGCCCTGGAAGTCGCGATAATAGCTGTCGACATAGGCATAGGTGCCGCCCAGGTTCAGGCCCTCGACCGGGGTGGTGGACAGCTCGACCTCGACGCCCTTGGTGCGCGCCTTGCCGGCGTTCTGGAAGATCAAGGTGGTGCCGACCAGGCCGCGCACCTGCAGGTCCTTCGTGTCGGCCAGGAAGGCCGCGACGTTCAGCGTCACCTTGCGATCGAGGAAGCGGGTCTTGGCGCCCAGTTCGTAGCTGGTGCTCTTTTCGGGCTTCAGCGGGGTGGTCGACTGGGCGACGGTGGGCGCCGCATAGGGGAAGCCGCCGCTCTTCCAGCCCTTTGACACGCTGCCGTAGAGCATCACGTCCTCGACCGGCTTGTACTCGACGATCGCGCGCGGGGTGAAGGCGGAGAAGTTCGCCTTGGCGCGCACGTCGAGCGCGGGGCCGATCAGCGCGCTGGAAACGCTGTGGACGATGTGGCTCTTCTTATTGTCGTGCGTCCAGCGGATGCCGCCGGTGAGGGCGAGCTGGTCGGTGACGTTCCACTTCCCCTCGGCGAAGGCGGCGAAGCTGATCGTCTTGTTGTCGCCGCTGACGAGCGGGGACTGGCGGACGCCGCCGGTGAGGCGGGTGAGGTAATAGCCGGGGTCGCCCTGGAAATTATACTGTTCCGAGCGGTAGACCTTCTGGTTCAGATAATAGAGGCCCGCGACATATTCGACCGGCACGTTGCTGGGCGAGGTGAGGCGGATTTCCTGGCTGAACTGCTTTTCGCGGTTGGTGTCGACCTTGTCGGGCGAGGCGAGGGTGAGCGGGCTGCCGTCGATATCCTCGCGATAGGTGGCGCTGAGGCGGCGATAGCTGGTGATCGAGGTGAGCTGGCCCAGCGACGTATCGAGATCGGCGCGCAGGAAGGCGGCGTAGATGTCGCGATCATTCTTGCCGTCGTCGTCGGAGAAGGTGTCGTGCGGGTCGTCCGAGATCGCCTTGAGGCTGGCGATCAGCGCGCCCTGGCCATAGAGGACCGCGCCGTCGCCGTTCGAGCTGTCATGGGTGTAGCTGCCCGAGAGCAGCAGCTCGAGCGTGTCGGTGGGCTCGGCGCGCAGCGAGCCGCGCAGGCTGTAGACCTTCTTGTTGTTCAGGTCGTTGCCGGTGATCCGGTTGTGCTGGTAGCCGTCGACATTCTTGACGCTGTAGGCGCCGCGCCAGGCGAGCCGATCGCCGAGCGGGATGTTCAGGAAGCCCTGCGATTCGAGGCCGTTGTAATTGCGGATGGTGACGTCGGTGGAGCCGCTGGTCTCGCCGAACTGGGGCTTGCGGCTCGTCACCTGGATCGCGCCGCCCACGGTGTTGCGGCCGAAGGTGGTGCCCTGCGGCCCGCGCAGCACCGCGACCTGCTCGATATCGAAGAAGTCGGGATAGAAGCTGGCGACCGAGCTGTAATAGATGTCGTCGATGAACATCGCGACCGGGGTGTCGAAGCCCGGGGAGTCGTCGGTGGCGACCTGGCCGCGGATCTGGATCTGCGAGCCGCTCGACCCTGAGACCGGGATGAAGGTGGGCCCGGGCACCGTGGCGGTGAGCGAGGCAAAGTCCGTCACGCGGGTGTTGCGGATGCGATCGCCGCTGAGTGCGCTGACCGCGAGCGGGACATTCTGGAGATTGGCCTCGCGGCGGGTGGCGGTGACGACGATGTCCTGCTCGCCGCTGGTGCGGGCGGGGGCGTCGGCCTGATCGGCGGCCGGCTGGGTGGCCGCCTGATTCTGGGCGAGCGCGGTGGTGGAGGCCGAGAGCGCGAGCGCGAGCAGGGCGGTGCGCGTGAAGGTGGTGGAAGTCCGCATGATCTGGTCCCCTCTGGATGCGCCGTTCGCCGGCGTCGGTGCTGATGTGAAAGCGGGGCCCCTGAAGCATCGAAGCGGTGGCGGGCGATACTCGTCTTTTGATCAGCCACCATCAGGCGGACGCGACGGAACCGGGAGCGGGCGGACGCGTATGCGGGCTTTTCGGCGGGCTGAGGGCTCGCTTGGTCCCTTCCGTAACGATCATGCGTTGGGTGCGGCTATGTGGGCTCGATATCCTGTTCTGCGCTGGGGCGCGATCGTTGCGGCCATCCTGATCCTGCTGGCGCTGGCGCTGCTGGCGGCCTTTCCCTTCGAGCTGGCGAAGGGCGCGATCGAGCGGCGGCTGTCGGAGGGCTATGGGCGGCCGGTGCGGATCGGCGCGCTGGCGCGGATGGAGCCGCTGTCGTTCGCGCCGAGGATTGTCGCCAGCGACATCGCCATCGCGCAGCCGGGCTGGGCGGGGCCGGGCGAGATGCTGCGGATCGCGCGGCTGGAGCTGCGGCTGCCGGTGCTGCCGCTGCTGCTTGGCAAGGTGCGGCCCGAGGATGTCCGCATCGCGGGGATGGAGGCCGAGCTGCGGCGCGCGCGAGACGGGCGGGAGAATTGGCGGTCGGGGCCGCGCAAGGCCGAGGAGGACGGGAAGGGCGACGGACGGCCGCCGATGATGGTGGCGATCAGCGGTTCGCGGGTCGTCTATCATGACCTCAAGCGCGACCGCAGTTTCGAGGCGGCGATCGGGCTGGATGCCAAGGGTTTCGCGCTGCGCGGCACCGGGCTGGTCAAGGGCACGCCGGTCACGCTCGACGTGCGCGGCGCGCCGGTGCGGCCGGGGCGGTGGCCGTTCCGCGCGCGCATCGCCGGGCCGGCGATCGACATGGATTTTCGCGGGACGACCGACCGGCCCTTCGGCTTCGGCCATCTCGACGCGGCGGTGACGGCGCGGGCGGACAATCTGACCCTGATCGACGCGATCATCGAGGCAGGACTGCCCGCGACCCAGCCGGTGCGGCTGACCGCGCAGGTGCGGCGCGACCGGCCCGACTGGAAAGTGACCGATCTCAAAGGAACGGTGGGCCGCTCCGACATCGCCGGCGAGGCCGTGATCCGGAAGCGCGACGGGCGGCATCGCATCGAGGGGCGGCTGAGCGCGCGGCGCTTCGACTTCGACGACCTTGCCGATGCGCGCGGGCGGGCGATCGCGGCGGCGAAGCGGGCGCGCTTCGGCCAGCGGCTGTTCCCCGACACCGCGATCGACCTGGACAATGTGGCGAAGACCGACGGGGTGCTGAAGCTGCATGTCGGCCGGCTGCTATGGCCGGGGCCGTCGCCGCTCAGGAGCCTCGATGGGACGCTGAAGGTCGATCATAGCCGGCTGGAGTTCGCCGATGTGCGGATCGGGCTGACCCGGGGCGTGATGCGCGGGCGGGTGGTGGTGGACCAGCGCAGCGGGCGCACCGTGCCGCTGCTGACCTTGGACCTGCGCGCCGAGGGGGCGGGGCTCGCCGACTTCGTGCCGGGCGCGGGGATGGACGCGCCGATGCGCGCGCGGATGCGCCTGACCGGGCCGGGGCGCACGGTGCGCGCTGCGGTGGCGCGATCGACCGGGCGGATCGCGGTGGTGGCGCAGGATGGCGTGCTGCCGGGCAAGGCGGCGTCCTTGCTGGGGCAGGACCTGGGCGGGCTGCTGAAGGGCAAGGACGAGCAGGCGCAGCTGCGCTGCCTGATCGTCGGCTTCGCGGTGACGCGCGGGCAGGCGAAGGCGGACCCGATCCTGATCGACACCTCGCGCGCGGTGACCCGCGCCGAGGGCGGGATCGACCTCAACGACGAACGCATCGCGCTGAGCGTGCATGGCGTGCCGAAGAAGGACGTCGCGCTGCGCATCGACGAGGGCTTCGGGCTGGGCGGGACGGTGAAGGCGCCGAAGCTGGACCTGCCGAAGAAGGGCGCGGTGGGGACGGTGCTGGGCGCGATCGGCAACATCTTCGACGGCAAGGACCGGCCGGTGGCCGAGGACCAGGACTGCACGATGCTGGCGGCGCGCGCGCTGCGCGACCGATAAGCGGAACAAACCCCCTTCGCAAAATTGTTTATGGCATATACTGATGCATCCCGACGGGAGGATGCATGGGCGCGGACGCGATCGAGGGGGTGGACTATCTGCGCGCGCTGGCGCCGTGGATCGGCGAGGCGGCGGCGGGGACGATGGCGGCGCCGCACGCGGTGAACCGCGCGATGATCGCGATGTGGGCCGATGCGCTGCTCGACCCCAACCCGGTCTATGTCGACGATGCGGCGGCGAAGGCGAGCGGGCGCGCCGGGATCATCGCGCCGCCCACGATGCTGCAGGCCTGGGTGATGCCGAAATTGTCGGACATGGCGCTGGGCTGCCGCGACGTGCCGAGCTTCGAACCCTGGTTTCGCGGGCGGAGCGAGAGCTATCCGCCGGCCAATGATCCGCAGGGCAATGTCTATCGCATCCTCGCCGACCAGGGCTTCGCCAATTCGGCGGCGACCAATTGCCGCCATGTCTATCATCGCGAGCTGCGCCCCGGCGACGAGCTGACCTGCGTCACCACCGTCGAGAAGGTGAGCGACCTGAAGCGCACCGCGATGGGCGAGGGGCATTTCATCACCACGCGCTGGGAGTATTTCGACCAGAAGGGCGAGAATGTCGCGACCCAGCACTGGACGGTGCTGCGCTTCCGCACGCCTGAGGGGGAAGGCGGCGGTGCGCGTCCGCCCGCACCGGTGGCGGCCGAGCCGGTGGCGCCGGGCGGGCCGCTGGTGGGCGCACCCAAGGTGGGGCAGCGGACCGAAGCGACGGTGATCCCGATCACCGAGACCTTCGTGATCGCCACCGCCTTCGCGACGCACGACTTCTACTCGATCCACCACGCGACCGACTGGGCGCGCAGCGTGGGCCAGCCGCACATCTTCTCGAACATCCTGACGACCACCGGGCTGGTGGGCGGGGTGGTGACCCGCTGGGCCGGACCCGCGGTGCGGCTGCGCTCGATCGACCTGCGCCTGTTCGTGCCCAACTATCCCGGCGACGCGCTGACCCTGTCGGGCGAGGTGACCGCCGTGGAGAGCGAGCGGGTGACGATGGCGGTGCGCGGGGTCAACCGGCTGGGCGCGCATGTCGAGGCGGTGGTGACGGCGGACGTGCCGGTTTCGGACTAGGGAGAGAATGAGCGTGGCGGAGCAGCAGGACGTGGTGCTGGTCGAGGACGTTGTCGGCAAGAATGGGGGCGGGGTGCGGGTGCTGACCCTGCACCGGCCCGAGCGGCTGAACGCCTTCAACGCGGCGATGATCGAGCGGCTCTGCGCGGCGCTGGAGGCGGCGGCGGCCGACGACTCCGTGCATGTGGTGCTGATCACCGGCACCGGGCGCGGCTTCTCGGTGGGCGCCGACATGGACACGATGAGCGACCAGGCATCGGGCGAGGGCAAGGATGCCGCCGTGTGGGAGGGTCAGCAGCGCTTCGACCAGCTCCAGGCGCTGGCCGAGGCCTATCCCAAGCCGCTGGTCGCGGCGGTCAACGGGCTCGCGGTGGGCCTCGGCTTCACCATGCTCGGCTATTGCGACTTCGTGTTCCTGGCCGCGAGCGCGCGCTGCCGCACGCCGTTCAGCCAGCTCGGCCTCTCGCCCGAGGCGTCGAGCAGCTACACCTTCCCGCTGCGCATGGGCTGGACCCACGCCGCCCGCGCGCTGATGCTGGGCGACTGGTTCACCGCGCAGGACGTGGTCGACAGCGGGCTGGGGCTGGAGGTGGTGGCCGACGAGCGGCTGATGGAGGTGGCGCTGTCCTTTGCCGGGCGGCTCGCGGCCTGCCCGCTCCAGTCGCTCACCGCGACCAAGGGGCTGATGCTGAAGGCGCACCGGCTGAACCTGGCCGAGATCCGCCGGCTGGAGACCGAGAGCCTGAGCGCGCTGGTGGGGACGCCGGCGAACCTGGCCGCGATCGACGCCTTCATGGCGCGGCGGGCGGGGTGAGGGGGGAAGGGGAGGGCGCGCGCTGCCCTTCTCTCCCCGTCATGCTGAACTTGTTTCAGCATCCACCAGGCCACGCGGACTGGTGAGGAGATAGGCACGGGCCTTTGATGCAGGAGCCGCGAGGACAAGGTCAAGGCTCATGGTGGATGCTGAAACAAGTTCAGCATGACGGAATGGAAGAACGAACGAACCAGGAGAGAGACGACAATGACCGCACCGGCGCTCTACCAGATGGCCTTCCAGCCGCAGCTGCTGGTCAACGCGCTCGACCAGCTGCCCGGGCGGCCGACGCTGATCATGGAGGATGGGCGGGTCTTCACCGCGGGGCAGGTGCGCGACATCACCAGCCAATATTGCCAGGCGCTGAAGCTACAGGGGCTGGCCAAGGGCAGCGTCGTCGCGATCCTCTCGGGCAACCGGCCCGAGGTGGTGCACGCCCAGCATGCCTGCATGCTCGACGAGCTGGTCTCGGTGCCGCTCCACCCCAAGGGCGCGCTCGACGACTATCTCTATATCCTCGACGACAGCGGGGCGGCGGCGATCGTCTATGATCCGGGCCCATTCGGCGCGGCGGTGCACGAGATCAAGCGGCATCGCCCGCATCTGCGCCTGTTCGCCTTCGGGCCGGATGCCGAAGCGGGTGGCGACGCGGTGGATCTGTGCGCGGCGGCCGATGCGCAGACCCCGGCGCCGCTGGTGGCGCCCGCGCTCGACGGCAGCGAGCTGTTCCGCATCTCCTATACCGGCGGCACCACCGGCAAGCCCAAGGGGGTGCGCGGCACGCATCTCTATGCCGGCTATTGCATGATGATCCAGATGGCCGAGTGGGACTGGCCCGAGGAGGTGCGGATGCTGATCTGCGCGCCGCTCAGCCATATCGGATCGGCGCTGTTCATCCCCACCTTGCTGCGCGGGGGATCGGCGATCGTCCACACCGGCTTCGATCCGCTCGCCATCCTCCAGTCGATCGAGACGCACCGGATCACCTGCATCCTGCTGGTGCCGACGATGATCTACGCGCTGCTCGACCATCCGCGCTTCGGCGAGTTCGACCTGTCGAGCCTGAAGTGCATCTATTATGGCGCCTCCTCGATGTCCCCCGCGCGGCTGAAGGAGGGGATCGAGAAGCTGGGCCCGGTCTTCTTCCAATTCTATGGCCAGTCGGAGGCGACCCAGTGCGTGACGGTGCTGCGCCGGCACGAGCACAAGGTGGACGACCCGTTCCGCATGGCCTCGTGCGGGCGGCCGGTGCCCTGGGTGACGGTGGCGCTGCTCGACGATGCGGGTAGGCAAGTGCCGCTGGGCGAGCCGGGCGAGATCTGCGTGCGGGCGCCGCTGGTGATGACGGGCTATCACAACAAGCCCGAGCAGACCGCCGAGGCGCTGAAGGACGGCTGGCTCCACACCGGCGACGTGGCGGTGCGCGACGCCGACGGCTTCCTGCGCATCGTCGACCGCAAGAAGGACATGATCATCTCGGGCGGCTTCAACGTGTTCCCGCGCGAGGTGGAGGATGTGATCGGCACCCACCCCGGCGTGGCGAGCTGCGCGGTGATCGGCGTGCCCGACGAGAAATGGGGCGAGGCGGTGAAGGCGGTGGTGGTGCCGCGCCCCGGCGCCACGATCGACCCCGCCGAGATCATCGCGCTGGTGCGCGAGAAGAAGGGCGTGGTGCAGACCCCCAAGTCGGTGGACTTCGTCGACGCGATCCCGCTGACCGCGATCGGGAAGCCGGACAAGAAGGCTTTAAGGGTGAGGTATGCGGGCTAGGTGACAGGGGTAGGGAAGAGGACATGTCGGATATTGAGCCGGATGCGGACCTGCGGTTTCCGAGAGCTCAAAGCGATAGCGGGCTTCCAGTCAGAATGCGTGCAGTGCGATTACGACTGAAAACGCGGCCAATCTAGTCGGGTATGAAGCTCTGTTCTCGTGTTGTTCGCATTGTCGGTTATGCTATCGTGCTTCTTTGGGAGACTAGCGATGCCATCAGATATGTCCAAATTGTTGAAGCAAATCGAGGATGTGCAAAGGCTAGAAGCTGCCGCCCGAATCCAGGCGGACGTGCAGCGCGCCAGCGAGATCGAAGCTTCGCAGCAAGCGTATAAGGCGATCGCTGAAAACCACGCCGTTCTTAAAGCGATTGGAGCGTCGCTTGGGAACGCAGGGTCGGCCATGGCGCAGTCGAGGGAGATTGCTAAAAAACTGGGGGCAGCTGCGGATTCACAAAAGCTCGCGGCAATCGGCGCTTCCCTTAGCGCTACCAGCCGTGACTTCGGACGGATAGGAGAGGGCGCGGCAAAGATTTCGAAAATCTTCGATTCAGCCAACTTCTATTCTCGCATGAACATTGCTGACTTCAGCCGGTTTACGCGTCCCGATCTGGGTGGCATTTTCGCATTTGCCGAGAAAGCGAATGCGCTTCTCGAACCTATCAGGCGTTTAGACAAATACGCTGAGACCTCCCGACGTCTGACAGAGAAGCTGGAGGCGATCGGAAAGCCATGGGCCTACATAGAGGCTCCCGAATATTCGGTTGTCGGCTTTGCTCAGCTTTCGCGGTTTGGTGGTCTGATTACTCGCGCTCAGCCATATGACTCCTATACGCGCGAGACGGTTGACGAGGAACTCGGCAGTGCCATTGACGACGTCGCCGACTACGACAGCTCAGTACATGAGGCGCGCTACGACGCAGCCGGACGCAATCCCGCGTTGGTCGCATTTCCGATAGAAACCTACCCGGAGGTGGTGACCGCGGCAGGTCTGGGACTCCGTATCCCGGCACCTCCGCAGCCGGCGCCGATTGAAAATATCGAACCGGTCTGGTTCGACAATGAACCGCAGGAGCCGACCATCCGCGCCGTGGAACTTCATCTACGGGCTTTCATAGTAGAGCAATTGTCAAAAGCTGGCCCGCGCTGGCTTAGGCAAAAAATCCCGCCCGCTCTGCGTAAAGAATGGGAAGAGCGTCGCGAAACCGATCGCAACCTCCGCCGGCCGGTCTTCGAACTCATCCATTACGCTGACCTAGGCCACCTTGAGCAGATCATTGTGGAGGGAGCCAACTGGCGCGACACATTCAAACCGTTCTTTCGCGAGCCGGCAATGATTATCACTTCGTTCCGGCGCCTGACACCCATCCGCAACGCAAGCGCTCATAACCGGCCACTCACCCAGAGCGACCTCCTGACTGTCGCTGCCGAAGCGGTATGCCTTCTGCGGGCAATGGGAGTGATGTAAACTAGGAAGCCGAGCAGAAAAGCCTGTTATGACTATTCCCTTAAATGAGATCTTCTACTTTTTCGTACTTCCATCATGGAAGCCGATTGAGGTGACAGCATTTCAGGGTTTTGCCCCAGGGCTAATGGAGTTGGCGCCATTATTGCCGCTCCCCATCAGGCTCCCCGCTGATATTTTTGAGCTTGGCATGCCGCCCGCCGATCGGCTGGCACGGCGGCGATCAGGAGAAGGCGGGTATGTCTGGACGCCGCTCAACATCGAAAATCTTCACCGTCGCCGCCCCACGCCTGCACAGCCGTTTACCGTCGTGTTTACGGCTGACACGAAGGTAGCAAAACGCGTCGCGGAATGGCGACGAAACCTGCGAATCCGGCCATTACATGTCAGCAGCGCCCGGAAATCAGGCGCCATAGCTCCCACAGATCTGACCGTTGATCGATTGCAGGCTCATTGCCGTGCCGCACTCCGTCAGGCGAAGGAGTGGGACGCTCAGTTAATGGACGAAGATGCGCTCAAGGCGTTGGCTGCATGGCAATGCTTAGCCGAACGTCCCAGCTCGCTTCGCTATTGTCGTCACAACGTGACCGCCCCTAACGAGATGGTGCTTATTACGAGTGGCGAGGCTCAGAATGTCAGAGACGAAGGGCATCTTAAGTTGTCGCCCCATCAGCATTACGTTGATGGAATAACAGAATCAGCCCGAGCCGTGCTGGCGCTCCACGAACAGACCACGGACCGGCTTGCTTCACTAGTTCATCCACCGTTTCCCGACTTGACCCTCTTTGCACCGACCACTTATCGCGGAATTGTCGAGTTGATGCGCCGCCATGCACCAACGCCCGCCGTCTTCCGTGCGGCTCGAGCATTGGAGCGACAGCGGGGCTACACGATCGATGTCGCGCTGAACAGCGAAGCAGAAATCAATCAGATAGGCCCCTTCATGAGCCTGCGGGGGGCCGAACTGAAAACCCAGTCCCTTGCGCTGGGTTTACGTACCGCTTCAACGCTGGCAGCGACGGTGCGCTTGCCCCCAAAAGTGGACCGTACCGCTGGCGTAGTCGGCCAGCTCGCAAGGCATCTGCGTCGTTACGACGACGCGCCCCCGGACAGGAAAACCGCGAAAGTATTCCGCACCGTGCAGGATGCGTTAGTCGATGCCATACCCGCAGAGCATTTGCAGATCATTCGCGAGTCGAAGACTGGCATCAAAATAGTGGGAAATGCTCCGCTCGAATGGCTGCCAATCGATGGGGTGCCGTTAGGCGTGCACACGGATGTGTCCCGTATCCCCGTAACGCCGGGCAACATATTCATGGAGCAATTGCGTTCGATTCCACCGCTTCATATCCCATCCGAAGCTTTCAAGCAGTATCTCGTGCTCTCCATGTTCGAGGAGGGTGATCATATCGCCCATTATGTCCGCCGCAGTCTTGAGGTTCTTCCCGGGGCCGAGAGAAACAGTCTCACCGGCACGGAAGCGCAGCCTCGTACCATCGACGAGTTTGTTGCCGCCATGAACGCTTTCGATGGTCCCATCCTGATTGTGGACGGCCATGGTTCGCATCCTGAAGATTCAGACATCGGCGGCCTGATTATCGGTGGAAAGCCGGTCGACGTCTGGACCCTTCGCAATCAGATCAAAGTGCCGCCGATCGTGATTCTGAGCGCCTGCGACACCCATCCGTTGGACCGATCACATGCATCCGTCGCCAACGGTTTTCTTGCCTGCGGCGCAACGGCGGTATTGGCCACCGTCCTACCTATTCGGGCTCGCGATGCGGCCGTTTTCTTGGTCAGGCTAATGTTGCGCGCAATCCAATATGGCTCAGCGGTCAATGGTATGGGTCGCGCAGTTCCATGGACAAATATTGTTGGAGGGGCTCTGCGCATGCAGCTCGCAAGCGACATCATGCGGGGGCTCGCGCAGAGAGGCGTCATCACGGCAGATAAGGGCCGTGAACTCCAGCTATTGGCTAATAGTGATCTCAATCCCCACCGCCCGGACTGGTTTCCCCGGCTTGCGCAGCGTTGTCAGGAAGCGGGCGGTCTCGACAAAACGAAGTGGGAGGCCGTGTACAACGACATCCTCGCGGCATCGGATGTGATCAGATACGTCCATCTCGGAAATCCCGAATACATTTCCATCGCCGATCAGCGCGTTTTCGAACGGATGGCCCACCACATGAAGTTATCTGAGCCCGAAGGTGCTTAAGCGTCTGATTAGTCGGGGCTCCACAAACATGGATCCGGTCGGTCTGAAGACCGGCGTCTGGCCGGCCGACGGTCAGCGAACACTTTGCAAATAGAGCGAAGTGAGACCGCTTGTCCGAGGGGCAGGGACGCGGAACAGGTCGGCCAGCGCGCGTGCCCCGTTCTCCTAATGCTCCTGGGCCGACGCTGCACCCTTCACAAATCCCCTGATCCTCCCTCACCCCGTACAGTCGCCACGGGACCGGCAGCACCGCTCCTCTCCGCCCTCCCCCGCATGCCCCACAGTCATACTCCGCAACACCCCATCCCGCCGCACAAGCCCATGCATCAGCGCCGCCGACAGATGCGCCAGGATCAGCGCGAAGAACAGCAGCGCCACGATCATGTGGGCCTGTCGCAGCAGGGCGTAGGCGGCCAGGTCGTGCGGCAGGATCGGGGGGAGGGCGAGGCTCTGGGTGACCTCGATCGGGTAGCCGCCGGCGGAGAGCGTCGCCCAGCCGATCAGCGACAGGCCGATCATCGCGGCGTAAAGCAGCAGGTGCGAGGCTTTGGTGATCCGTTTCTGGAGCGGGGGCAGGTCTTCCGGCAGCGCTAGGGCGCCGGTGAGGCGGCGCAGGGGCAGGCGGATCGCGGCGAGGGCCAGGATCGCGATGCCGGGTGGGCGGTGCAGCGCCAGCAGGTCCCGCTAGACATGCGGGAAAGCCGACTGGCCGCTTTCGGGCGGGTCCAGCGGGGCGCCGTCCGGCCGCATGGGGGTGGGGACCGGACGCCGCCCATCCAGCGGCGGCATGGGCCTGAAGACATCACCGCAATCGAACGATATGAGCTCGGGATGGCCCGGCTGCTTCTGTTCAACAAACCCTTCGGGGTCCTGTCCCAATTCACCGACCGCGGATCGCCAACGACCCGGTCGACATTGTCCGACTTCATTGCGGTGAAGGGCGTCTATCCCGCCGGGAGGCTCGATCGGGACAGTGAGGGCCTGCTGCTGCTGTGCGATGACGGGCGGCTGCAGGCGCGAATTGCCGATCCCCGCTTCAAGCTGCCCAAGACCTACCTCGTGCAGGTCGAAGGCGATCCGCAGGAGCCGGAGTTGGAGCGCCTGCGGAAGGGCGTCCTGCTCAAGGATGGCATGACCCTGCCGGCCGATATCGCTCGCATCGACGAGCCCGACCTGTGGACGCGCGATCCGCCGATACGCCAGCGCAAATCCATTCCCGACGCCTGGCTGAAAATCACCCTTCGCGAAGGGCGCAACCGGCAAGTGCGCCGCATGACGGCAGCGGTCGGGTTGCCCACCCTCAGGCTGGTGCGCTGGTCGATCGGCGATTGGACCGTCGCCGGGATCGCGCCGGGCCAGTTCGAGACTCGCGCAGAAGGGCTTTGAAGCTTTCCGCCCGACTCTGTACGAGCCCCGCATTGCCGGCTTCTATCGTCTCGCGCTCGGCTTCCGCGCCCGGCAATAGGTATCAAAGCAGATCGTCAGGATTCTGAGTCCCCATGAATTATCGCCATTCCTTCCATGCGGGCAACAGCGCGGATGTCGTGAAGCACAGCCTGCTGATCGCCCTGGTGCGGGCTCTCCAGCAAAAGCCGGGCGCGCTGACCCTGATCGACACCCATGCCGGTTGCGGGCTCTACGATCTTCACGGCGATCAGGCCCAACGCACCGGCGAGGCTATGCAGGGCGTGGTGCGCGCCTTTGCCGACCAGAACCCCTTGCTGGACGACTATCGCGCCGCCGTACGGGCGGTGAATGCCGGGGCCGAGCCGGACCTCTACCCCGGCTCGCCGCGCATCCTGGCGCAGCTGCTGCGCCCACAGGACGTCCTGATCCTCAATGAAAAACATCCCGAGGACGCCAGTGCCCTGCGCGGCGCAATGCGCGGCACAGCCGCTGCCGTCCATGAGCGCGACGCCTATGAGCTATGGCTGGCGATGCTGCCGACCCGAACGCCTCGCGGCGTGGTGCTGGTCGATCCGCCCTATGAGCAGACGGACGAACGCGCCCGTATCACGGCCACCCTTGCCGCCGCTCACCGCAAATGGGCGCATGGCGTGACGGTGATCTGGTATCCGCTGAAAGACCGCGCCACGCATGCGCGGTGGAAGGGGCAGCTGCGCAATCTCGGTATCCCGAAATTCCTTTCGGTGGAGCATTGGTTGTACGATGACGAACAGCCCGGCCTCTATAACGGCGCGGGCCTTTTCATCGTCAACCCGCCCTATGCCTTCACGCAGGCGCTACGGCTCCTGCAGGAACCCCTCCGCGCCGCGCTGGCGCCGGAAGGGCATAGGGGCGAGATCACAGCGGATTGGTTGGTCGAATGAGGTAAACCCTCATCGCCCTCTTCCGGGCGGTTCCGCCTCCCCACACCCGTCACAGCCTCCCGCTGGCATCCTCACCGCTTAGGGTCGCTTCCTACCGTGACCCACGGTCATGCTCCGCAGCACGCCATCGCGACGGACGAGGCCGTGCATCAGCGCCGCCGAGAGATGCGCGAGGATCAGCGCGAAGAACAGCAGCGCCACGATCGTATGGGCCTGTCGCAGCAGGGCGTAGACGGCCAGGTCATGCGGCAGGATCGGGGGCAGGGTGAGGCGCTGGGTGAGCTCGATCGGGTAGCCGCCGGCGGAGAGCATCGCCCAGCCGATCAGCGGCAGGCCGATCATCGCCGCGTAGAGCAGCAGGTGCGAGGCCTTGGCGACCAGCTTCTGGAGCGGGGGCAGGTCGGCGGGCAGCGCCGGGGCGCCGGTGAGGAGGCGCAGGGGCAGGCGGATCGCGGCGAGGATCAGGATCGCGATGCCGAGCGGGCGGTGGAGTGCCAGCAGCGCCGGGTAGGCCGGGCCGGTGGTCGAGACCATCGCCACGCCGATGAACAGCATCGCGAGGATCGCCGCCGCCATCAGCCAGTGCAGCAGGCGCAGGGCGGGGTGGAAGTCGGGCGAGGGGCGGGTCATCGGGCCTTCTCCTGCGGCTTGGCTGATGGCGCCTTCGGTGACGGGGCCTGGCCGACCGCGCTGGGGCCGGGGCCCTCGGCGGCGCGGCGGGTGAAGGAGGAGGAATAGGCTTTCGATCGCGCGGCGAGCAGCGGGTCGTCGGACAGGCCAATGCCGGCGGGCAGGATGGTGGGATCGAAGTTGAGGTCGCGGCAGGCGCCGGTCTCTTCGGGCTCCACCCGTGTCACCGTCAGCAGGCCGGCGTCGATGGTCCGATGCGGGCCCTGCCAGGCGATCGTGGCCTTGTCGGTGACGTCGCCGGGATTGGCGACGATGAGGCGCAGGTGCCAGCGCGACGGGCCCCGGGCGGTGCGGCGGATCATCTCGTCGAACAGATGGTCGCGCTGGACCTGATCGAGCGCGCTCTTGTCGAGCCCGGTGAGCGGTGCTTCCGGCTCGAACTGCCAGCGCACCAGCCGGGTGGCGCCCGCGCCGTCGGTGAAGCGGAAGGCGTTGATGCTGTAATAGGTCGCGTTGGCGAAGCTGTCGGGCAGGATCGCCTGGGCCATATAGGCCTGGAAGGCCTTCACCTCGGGGTGATCGGCGAGGAAGGGCTTCATCACCGCCGGGTCGGGCTTGCCGGTGGCGGGATCGGGCCGGGTCGCGCGCTGGAGCGCGACGAAGGAGGCGACGTCGGCGACCGGGAAGATCGGGGTGTGGTCCATCGCCATGCGCCATGGCTGGCCGTCGGGCGTGTCGAGGACCAGCGCCATCGAATGGAAGACGTTGCGGCCGTCACCGGCGAGCGGGTTGCCGCCCGCGGTGGAGAAGCGGCCGATCAGGGGATAGTTTCCGGGCTTCAGCGCCTGCGCGGTGGAGAGTTCGCTGCCCGCGCCGCTGGCCGCGAAGCTGCCGCTGAAGCAGAGCCCCTTGGCGTGGGCGCGCCGATAGCCGGGGTGCTTGCCGCCATTATCCTCGAGCGCGGCGACGACATCGCCGCCGCTGATGCGCCGTCCGCCGATCCATCCGGCGGCCCAGGCGAAGCCCGCCACGAGCAGCAGGGCGATGGCCGCGATCAGGAGGAAGGGCCAGAGGGATCGTCGCGCCTGTGGATGAGACGGTGGCATGGCATTCTCCCGGGGCCGTCCTTTGCCCTGTCGGGCCATAGGTGGCGGCTTCATCGGTCATTGCAACGCGGCGCCTGCGTTTTTCCGCCCCCGTCACACCAACGTATAGGGCCCCTGTCGCGCCTTCTGTCATTGGCCCCTGTCGCGCCCCCTGTCACCGGCATCCCACAGCTGTGACAAATCCGCCGGTTCCCCCTCACCCCGCGCCTTGCGAGTCGGGGCGGATCGGCGTACCGGGGCGCGTCAGCGTCAGCAGCCCGGGGGGACAAGGCCGATTGCGCGGCCTGCCGTATCCCGGGCCCTTCAAGAAGATGGGAACGTGATGAGCGTTTATCTCGACTACCTCGCCGAAATCGACAGCCGTAAGACCCAGGGCCTCGCGCCCAAGCCGATCGACGACGGCGGCCTCGTCTTCGAGATCATCGCCCTGATCAAGGATGCCGGCAGCGAGCATCGCGCCGACGCCCTGAAGTTCTTCATCTACAACACGCTGCCGGGCACCACGAGCGCCGCGGCGGTGAAGGCGGCGTTCCTGAAGGAGATCATCCTGGGCACCGCGGTAGTTCCCGAGATCTCGCCGAGCTTCGCGCTCGAGCTGCTGTCGCACATGAAGGGCGGCCCCTCGATCGGCGTGCTGCTCGACATCGCCCTGGGCGATGCCCCCGCGATCGCCGAGCAGGCGGGCGAGGTGCTGAAGACCCAGGTGTTCCTGTACGACGCCGACATGCACCGGCTGAGCGAGGCCTATAACGCCGACAACGCGATCGCGAAGGACGTGCTGGAGAGCTACGCCAAGGCCGAGTTCTTCACCAAGCTTCCCGACGTCGAGGACGAGATCAAGGTCGTCACCTTCATCGCCGGCGAAGGCGATATCTCGACCGACCTGCTGTCGCCCGGCAACCAGGCGCATTCGCGCTCGGACCGCGAGCTGCACGGCCTGTGCATGATGTCGCCCGAGCAGCAGCAGGCGATCGTCGCGCTGAAGGCGCAGCACCCCGACAAGCGGGTGATGCTGATCGCCGAGAAGGGCACGATGGGCGTGGGCTCGTCGCGCATGTCGGGCGTGAACAACGTGGCGCTGTGGACCGGCAAGCAGCAGAGCCCCTATGTGCCCTTCGTCAACTATGCCCCCGTGGTCGGCGGCACCAACGGCATCTCGCCGATCTTCGGCACCACGGTGGACGTGACCGGCGGCATCGGCATCAACCTGAAGAACTGGGTGAAGCAGACCGGCCCGGACGGCAAGCCGATCATCAACAATGACGGCAACCCGGTGCTGGAGGAGAAATTCTCGGTCGAGACCGGCACGGTGCTGACGATCGACGTGAAGAACAAGAAGCTGCGCGACGAGGGCGGCGCCGAGCTGGTGGACGTGGCCTCCGCGTTCACGCCGCAGAAGATGGAGTTCATGAAGGCGGGCAGCTCCTATGCCATCGTCTTCGGCAAGAAGCTCCAGACCTTCGCCGCGCGCACGCTCGGCATCGAGCCGACCCCGGTCTATGCCGCGAACAAGGAGCTGACCGTCGAGGGCCAGGGCCTGACCGCGGTGGAGAAGATCTTCAACCGCAACGCCGTGGGCGTGACGCCGGGCAAGGTGCTCCATGCCGGCTCCGACGTGCGTGTGCGCGTGAACATCGTCGGGTCGCAGGACACCACCGGCCTGATGACCGCGCAGGAGCTGGAGGCGATGGCGGCCACCGTCATCTCGCCGCTGGTCGACGGCGCCTATCAGTCGGGCTGCCACACCGCCTCGGTGTGGGACAAGAAGGCGCAGACCAACATCCCGAAGCTGATGAGCTTCATGAACAATTTCGGGCTGATCACCGCGCGCGACCCGAAGGGCGTCTATCATTCGATGACCGACGTGATCCACAAGGTGCTGAACGACATCACCGTGGACGACTGGGCGATCATCATCGGCGGCGACAGCCACACCCGCATGTCGAAGGGCGTGGCGTTCGGCGCGGACTCGGGCACCGTGGCGCTGGCGCTGGCGACCGGCGAGGCGACGATGCCGATCCCGCAGTCGGTGAAGGTCACCTTCAAGGGCAGCATGAAGCCGTGGATGGACTTCCGCGACATCGTCCACGCCACCCAGGCGCAGATGCTGGCGCAGAGCGCGGGTGAGAATGTGTTCCAGGGCCGGATCATCGAGGTCCATATCGGCACGCTGCTGGCCGACCAGGCTTTCACCTTCACCGACTGGACCGCCGAGATGAAGGCGAAGGCCTCGATCTGCATCTCGAACGACGAGACGCTGATCGGGTCGCTGGAGATCGCCAAGGCGCGCATCCAGATCATGATCGACAAGGGCATGGACAATGCGGCCGGCACCCTGGCGAACCTGATCGCCAAGGCCGATGCCCGCATCGCCGAGATCCGCATGGGCGAGAAGCCCGCGCTGACCCCCGACGACAACGCGAAATATTTCGCCGAGATCGTCGTCGACCTCGACGTGATCGACGAGCCGATGATCGCCGATCCCGACGTCAACAACCCCGACGTGTCGAAGCGCTACACCCACGACACGATCCGCCCCGTCTCCTATTATGGCGGCACCAAGAAGGTGGACCTGGGCTTCATCGGCTCGTGCATGGTGCACAAGGGCGACATGAAGATCCTGGCGCAGATGCTGAAGAACATCGAGGCGACCGAGGGCAAGGTGGAGTTCAAGGCGCCGCTGGTCGTCGCCCCGCCGACCTACAACATCGTCGACGAGCTGAAGGCCGAGGGCGACTGGGAGATCCTGCAGAAATATTCGGGCTTCGAGTTCGACGACGTGAACCCGAAGACGGTGACCCGCACCGAATATGAGAACATCCTCTATCTGGAGCGGCCGGGCTGCAACCTGTGCATGGGCAACCAGGAGAAGGCCGCGAAGGGCGACACCGTGCTCGCCACCTCGACCCGCCTGTTCCAGGGCCGCGTGGTGGAGGACACCGCCGAGAAGAAGGGCGAGTCGCTGCTCGCCTCGACCCCGGTGGTGGTGCTCTCGACGATCCTGGGCCGCACCCCCAGCGCCGACGAATATAAGGCGGCGGTCGACGGCATCGACCTGACCAAGTTCTCGCCGCCGAAGGCTCCCGCGCACGCGCATTGATGGGGTTTGGGATCATGGTCCGGGCTTCGGCCCGGGCCGTGATCTGGTCCTAAGATCCTCCCTGCCCGAAGGGCGGGGAGGGGGACCGCTCGCGAAGCGAGTGGTGGAGGGGTTTTCCAACAATTTGATCCGCGCGGGTGGAGAGGTTGCAGACCCCTCCACCATCCGCTGCGCGGCCCACGGCTGCTGCGCGGCCGGCTCCGCGCTTTCGCCATGCCCCCGGCATGGCGACGCACTACGCCCCCCTCCCCATCGCTGCGCGATAGGGAGGATCTAGAGCGACACCTGCCGGATCAGCGCGGCGAGGGGGGGAGCGATCTCGCCCTTGCGCCAGGCGAGGCCGGTCTCGAGGATCGGCGCGCCTTCGTCGAGGTCGAGATAGCGCACGCCGCTGCGGGCGAGGTGGCGCAGCGAGGCGGGGACCAGCGCCATCCCCATGCCGGTCGACACCAGGCTGATGATCGTCTGCATCTGGATCGCCTCCTGACGGATCGCCGGCGGGCGGCCGCGCAGATGGTAGAAGTCCATCACCAGCGCGTGGAAGTCGGGCGAGACGCGCGCCGGGAATAGGATGAGCGGTTCGGCCATCCATTGCTCGCCCGCCAGGCGGGCATCGGCGATCTCCAGCCGGCCCTCGGCCACCCACAGTTCGGGCACCGCGGCGATCAGCGGTTCGCGCAGCAGCGGGCGATAGTTGAGCGCGGGGGGCAGCGACGGCCGGGTGGGGATGAGGATGCCGGCGTCGATCCGCTCGGCGAGCAGCGCCTCGATCTGGAGATCGCTGGTCGCCTCGGCGAGGCTCAGCTCGACCTCGGGAAAGGCGGTGGCATAGTTTTGGACGAGGCTGGGCAGCACGCTGTAGTCGGCGGTGCTGACGAAGGAGAGGGCTAGCCGGCCCGCGGCGCCGGTGCGCAGCCGGCGCGCGATCTCGGGTAGGTCGGCGATCGCGGCGACGGCGGGGCGGACATGGTCGAGCCATTGCCGCCCGAAGGCGGTGAGCGCGACGCTGCGCTTCGACCGCTGGAACAGCGGCGCCCCCAGCTCGCGTTCGAGCGCGAGGATCGACTGGCTGAGCGGCGGCTGGGTCATGCCCAGACGCTCGGCGGCGCGGCCGAAGTGGAGCGTGTCGGCGACCGCGACGAAATGGCGAAGCTGGCGCAGGTCCATATAGTCCTCCAGCGACCTATTAGAGCCTTAACGATATATTTCACAACCTAGCGCGGTGCGACTAACGGTCCCGCTATCCTTTCATCCCTTGAGCAGAGCCCGACCGATGCCGCATTATCGTTCCCGTACCAGCACCCATGGCCGCAACATGGCGGGCGCGCGCGGCCTGTGGCGCGCCACCGGCATGACCGATGAGGATTTCGGCAAGCCGATCATCGCGATCGCCAACAGCTTCACCCAGTTCGTGCCGGGCCATGTCCACCTGAAGGACCTGGGCCAGCTGGTCGCGCGCGAGATCGAGGCGGCGGGCGGCGTCGCCAAGGAGTTCAACACGATCGCCGTCGATGACGGGATCGCGATGGGCCATGACGGCATGCTCTATTCGCTGCCGAGCCGCGACCTGATCGCCGACAGCGTCGAATATATGGTCAACGCGCATTGCGCCGACGCGCTGCTGTGCATCTCGAACTGCGACAAGATCACGCCGGGCATGCTGATGGCGGCGATGCGGCTCAACATCCCGGCGATCTTCGTCTCGGGCGGGCCGATGGAGGCTGGCAAGGCCGACATCCACGGCCAGACGATCGCGCTCGACCTGGTCGACGCGATGATCGCGGCGGCCGACGAGCGCTATACCGACGAGGAAGTGAAGGTGATCGAGCGGTCGGCCTGCCCGACCTGCGGCAGCTGCTCGGGCATGTTCACCGCCAATTCGATGAACTGCCTGACCGAGGCGCTGGGCCTCTCGCTGCCCGGCAATGGGTCGGTGCTGGCGACCCATGCCGATCGCGAGCGGCTGTTCCGCGAGGCGGGGCACACGATCGTCGACCTGGCGCGCCGCTGGTACGAGCAGGACGACGCGACCGCGCTGCCGCGCACGATCGCCAGCTTCACCGCCTTCGAGAATGCGATGAGCCTGGACATCGCGATGGGCGGATCGACCAACACCGTGCTCCATTTGCTCGCCGCCGCGCATGAGGGCGAGGTGCCCTTCACCATGGCCGATATGGACCGGCTGAGCCGCCGCGTTCCCTGCCTCTGCAAGGTCGCCCCGGCCAAGCAGGACGTGCATATGGAGGACGTCCACCGCGCCGGCGGGATCATGGCGATCCTGGGCCAGTTGGAGCGGGCCGGGCTGGTCGACGGCAGCCTGCCGACCGTCCATGCGCCGACGATGGGCGAGGCGATCGAGCGCTGGGACATCAGCCGCACCAACAGCGAGAGCGTGAAGACCTTCTTCAAGGCCGCGCCGGGCGGCGTGCGCACCACCGAGGCGTTCAGCCAGAGCAACCGCTGGAAGGAGCTCGACACCGACCGCGAGACCGGCGTGATCCGCGACGTCGAGCATGCCTTCTCGAAGGATGGCGGGCTGGCGGTGCTCTACGGCAATCTCGCCCCTGAGGGCTGCATCGTGAAGACCGCGGGTGTCGACGAGAGCATCCTGACCTTCAGCGGCACCGCGCGGGTCTATGAAAGCCAGGACGCGGCGGTGGCCGGTATCCTCGGCAATGAGGTGACCGCCGGCGACGTGGTGGTGATCCGCTATGAAGGGCCGAAGGGCGGGCCCGGCATGCAGGAGATGCTGTACCCGACCAGCTATCTGAAATCGAAGGGGCTGGGGAAGGCCTGCGCGCTGATCACCGACGGGCGCTTCTCGGGCGGCACCTCGGGCCTGTCGATCGGCCACGTCTCGCCAGAGGCGGCCGAAGGCGGGCTGATCGCGCTGGTGCAGACCGGCGACCCGATCCTGATCGACATCCCCCAGCGCGGCATCCGCCTGATGGTGGACGAGGCCGAGCTGGCGAAGCGCCAGGCAGAGATGGTGGCGCGCGGCGACAAGGCGTGGAAGCCGCTCGGCCGCAAGCGCAAGGTGTCGGCGGCGCTGCGCGCCTATGCGGCGCTGACCACCAATGCGGCGCGCGGCGCGGTGCGCGATACCAGCCAGCTCGGCTGGTAGGCGGAGCTAGGATCCTCCCTACCCGAAGGGTGGGGAGGGGGACCGCGCCGAAGGCGTGGTGGAGGGGGAAGCCACCTCTCCACCTGCGCCAAGGTCCGATGTCGCAGACCCCTCCACCATCCGCTGCGCGAATGGTCCCCCTCCCCACGCTACGCGTAGGGAGGATCTATAGTCAGTTATACCACTCCACGTCGCCCGAGGAGGCGGCGGGGTCGGTGGGGACGAAGCCGGCGGGGGGCTGCTGGACCCGGTTGGCGATGCTTTCGAGCGAGGCGCCGTGGCTGGCCGCCTTGAGGTCAGCGGAGCGCAGGATATCGGCGATCGTCGCGCAGCGCTGGCCGACATGATCGAGCGCCTGCAGTTCCTTCGTATGGGCGGCGGCCGTCTGCGGGTTCATGATCAGCGCGACGCCGAGCTGCTCGAGCTGCGCCTTGGCAGCATCGAGCTCGCCCGCCAGCGCCGCCAGCAAATCCGCCTGTTCGATCTCGGTCATGCCGGCTCCCGGTGTCCTGCTATGCTTGTATCAGGCCGCGTTGCGAAGCTTGCTGCAGCCATCGATGATGGCGGCGCCGATCTGGTCGAGCGGCAGGCTGACGTCGACCGCACCGGCGGCACGCGCCGCCGAGGGGGCCTGGTCGACCATGCAGGTCGAGGCGTCTTCGGCGATCGTGCGGCCGCCCGCGCCCTTCAGCGCCTTGAGGCCGGCGGCACCGTCGGTGCCCATGCCGGTGAGCATCACGCCCAGCGCCTCGGGCCCCGCCGTCTTGGCGACGGTGGCAAAGAGCAGGCTGGCCGACGGGCGGAAATTGCCCACCGGATCCGAGCGCAGCAGGCGCAGCGACGGATTGGGCCAGCGATCAATCACGACATGCGCGGTCAGGTCGGTCGCCAGATAGACATGGCCCTGCTGGAGCGGGATGCCGTCCTCGGCAAGCACGATCTCGGCCGCGCAGCTGCCCTTCAGGCGCCGCAGGAGCGGGGCGACGAAGCCCGGATCGAGCGGCAGGCAGATCACGGTCGGCGGGCAGTTCTTCGGGAAGGTCGGCAGCAGGTGCAGCAGCGCTTCGAGACCGCCGGTCGAGGCGCTCATCGCAACCATCTTGCCGTTCCAGTCGAAGCCGGTGGGCACGGCGACGGGCGCCGCCGGGGCCTCAGCCTTCTCCTTCTTCTTCTGACCGACGCCGGCCGCCGCGAGGACGAGCGCGGCGAGCTTCGGCGCGAGGGCGTTGAACTCCTCGGGCGTGGCGCTCTTCGGCTTGGGGAAGCAGTCGACGGCGCCCAGCTCAAGCGCGCGGAACGAGATTTCCGCGCCCTTCTGGGTCAGCGTGGAGAGCATGATCACGGGCGTCGGACGCTCGCGCATGATCTCTTCCAGGAAATCGATCCCGCTCATGCCGGGCATTTCGATGTCCAGCGTCACCACATTGGGCTTGAGCGAGATCATCATCTGGCGCGCCTCATCGGCGTTGGCGGCCATCCCGACCACCTCGATGCCCTTGGCGCGTTCCAGCACGCCGCTGAACAGCGCCCGCATCGTCAGCGAGTCATCAACAATCAGAACACGGGCATTGGCCATTTCGAATTCCTGGCAGTACGGGGGTTAGGCGGCTTCGGCGATGGGGAGCTGAACCGCTTCAAGCGACAGCCGGTCGAGCGCGAGGATCATGATCATGCGATCCTCGACCGAGGCGATGCCGTCGAGGCAGTCGGTCGCGGCATTGTCGCTCAGGTTCGGCGGCGGCTGCAGCGTAGCTTCGTCAAGGGTGACGATGTCGTTCACCGCGTCGACGATCAGGCCCTGGAGCTGGTCGTTGATGCGCACGACGATGATCACGTGGCGGGCGGTCGGGTCGGTCAGGCCCCAGCCCAGGCGGGCGGCCAGATCGATCACCGGCAGCACGGTGCCGCGCAGGTTGACCACGCCGCGGACATGCTCGGGCACGTGCGGCAGCAGGGTGGTGGGCGTCCATGCGCGGATTTCGCGGATCGCCATGATGTCGACGCCCAGATATTGTTCGCCGATCTGGAAGGTGATGAATTGACGGCTCATTGAACTGCCCTTTCTTCGGAGATCAGAGGGTTACGCGGCGGATTGCCGAGGCAAGCTTGACCGGATCGAACGGCTTGACGATCCAGCCGGTGGCCCCCGCGGCGCGCGCGCGGGCCTTCTTCTCGTCCGAACTCTCGGTGGTCAGCACGAGGATCGGCATGTCGCGGTAGCTGTCCTTGGCCCGGGTCGCCTCGACCAGGCCAAAGCCGTCCATGCGCGGCATGTTGATGTCGGTGATCATGAGGTCGGGCTTGCTGTTGCTCGAAAGCCATTCGAGGGCGGCGATGCCGTCCTCGGCTTCGTGCACGGCATGGCCCTGCTCGGTCAGCGTGTTGCGGAGCAGCATCCGCATGCTCGGCGAATCGTCCACGGTCAAAATCGTCTTCATCGGTTCGTCCTTTCCTGGGTCCCCCACACCTGGAAGAGAGGCCCCTCGAAATCCCATCAACTCAGTTCAAAACAGCTCCACGTCGCCCTGTGCCGCTGGCACCGGTATCGGACGCGGAGTCTCGATCGGCACCTCGGCGGCGACCACCCGGCAGCGGGCCTGGCCCGATGCCGCGCGGAATTCGACCCGCCGCGCCAGCGTTCCGCCCAGGTCGCTGTGGACCAGGGGGATGCCGTCGCGGATCAGGAAGCTCTCGGCGAAACGGGCGTTGCTCGTCCCGATCGCCTGCATGCCGACATGCATGTTCGCGCCGCCATAGAGATGCGCCTTCAGCGTGGCGCGGGTGGCGCCGGCCTTCAGCATCTCGTTGACGAGCAGCTCCATCGCGAACAGGCCGTAGCGCTCGGCTTCGGAACTGTTGCTGGACATGCCTTCCCGCGGTTCGGCGAGCAGGAAATGATTCATGCCGCCGACCCGCGCATGCGGATCGTAAAGGCAGCAGGCGACGCAGCTGCCGAGGATCGTGGTGAGCACCGCGTTCCGGTTGCCCGTCACGTAATTGGTGCCCTGGATGACGTTGATCCGCTCTTCGCGGCCGATGACTATCTGCTGCACAGGTCGAGGACCTTTCTGCAGACGCGCTCGATCGGCAGCACCATCTCGCTGGCGCCGATCTCGGCGGCGGCGCGGGGCATGCCATAGACCACGCAGGTGGCTTCATCCTGGCCGATCGTGCGGGCGCCGACATTGCGCATGTCGAGCAGCCCGGCGGCGCCGTCGCGGCCCATGCCGGTGAGCAGCACGCCCACGCCGCGCTCGCCGAAGGCCTGCGACAGCGAGCGGAACATCACGTCGACCGAGGGGCGGTGGCCCGAGACCGGATCGGCGGGGATCAGGCGGCACATCGGCGGGCTGCCGGGCACCACCATCAGGTGGGTGAGACCGCCCGGCGCGACATAGACGCGGCCGGCCATCAGCGGGGCGCCGTCGGTCGCCTCGACCACCTCGGCCGCGCAGAGCCGGTCGAGCCGGGCGGCGAAGGAGGCGGTGAAGGTGGCTGGCATATGCTGGACGATCACCGTGGGCGGGCAGTTCTTCGGATATTCCGAGAGCAGCGCCGTGAGCGCCTCGACGCCGCCGGTCGAGGCACCGATGCCGACGATCCGGTCGTTGCAGACGAAGTCGGTCGGCGGGCCCGCATGGGTGGTGAGCTGCGGGGCGCGGCGGCGGCTCTTGGCGGCCTGTTTCACCATGTTGGCCAGGCTGCCGTCGTCGATCGCCAGCAGCTCCTGCAGCGGCCGCTCGGGCTTGGCGTAGCAGTCGACCGCGCCGATCTCGAGCGCGCGCAGGGTGGCGTCGGCGCCCTTGGTGGTGAGCGTCGAGCACATCACCACCGGGGTGGGGCGCAGCCGCATCAGCTTGTCGAGGAATTCGAGCCCGTTCATCCCCGGCATCTCGATGTCGAGGGTGATGACGTCGGGATTGAGTTCCTTGATCATCTCGCGGGCGGACTGCGCGTTGGGCGCGGTTCCGATCACGTCGATGTCGGGATCGCGGCCGAGCAGGCCGCTCAGCAGGGCGCGCATCATCGGCGAGTCGTCGACGATCAGGCAGCGGACGCTCATCAGCGCACCTTTCTGTAGATGGTCTGGCCGATCGAGGCGAAGCGGGAGACGGTGTCGCCCAGCAGCCGTTCGGAATGACCGATATAGAGATAGCCGCCGGGCGCGAGCTGATCGGCGAGGCGGCGGAGCAGCAGCTCCTTGGTCGGCTCGTCGAAATAGATCATCACGTTGCGGCAGAAGATGACGTCGAACAGCCCCTTGATCGGCCAGGGGTTGAGCAGGTTCAGCTTCCGGAAGCGGACGAGGTCGCGCACTTCCTTGGCGATCTGCACATTGTCCCCCTGGGCGGTGGTCCAGGCGTCGCGATATTTCTGCGGGATGTCGGCCGCGATCATCGCCGGGTAGCGGCCTTCCATGCCGACACCGATGACCTGTTCCGACAGGTCGGTGGCGAGCAGGGCGAGGTCGCTCTGCAGGATGCGGCGGCCGGACGCGCGATCGGCGCCGAGCAGCACCATCGCCAGCGAGTAGATCTCCTCGCCCGACGACGACGCCGACGACCACATGCGCACCCGCTCGCCGCGCTGGAGCCGCGCCAGCATCTCGGGCCGGACATCCTGCTCGAAATGATGGAAGTGGTGATCCTCGCGGAAGAATTTGGTGTGGTTGGTGGTCAGCGCCTCGATCGCACGGCCGCGCTCGCCCGTTTCCTTGCGGATCAGCGCGACATAGTCGGCGAAGCTGCTGAGGCCCGATTCCCGCACCAGCTTCGACAGGCGCGAATAGACGAGCATCGCCTTGCCTTCGGGCAGGCAGATGCCGGCATGGGCGTGGACCATCGCCGAGATCGCCTCGAAGTCGGCCGTGCCATAGGGGATTTCGGTCGCAGCCGATGCGAGCTGCGGATCGTGACGGATCATGCGGCGAGGCTCCGCATCGCGGCCGGACGGGTGTTGGCGGTGATCGCCTCGACGTCGAGGATGAGGGCCACGCGGCCGTCGCCCAGGATGGTGGCGCCGGCGATGCCGTCGACCCGGCCATAGTTGGACTCGAGGCTCTTGATGACGACCTGGCGCTGGTCGAGGATCTCGTCGACCATCAGCACGCGGCGGCCGGTCTCCTCGCTCTCGACGACGATCAGCACCGCTTCGGTGGCGTGCGGGCGGGCGCCCGGGATCGACAGCTCGCGGCCCACCGACAGGATCGGCAGCCACTGGCCGCGGACGTTGAGCATCGACTGGTCCTTGCCGATGTTCTTCACGATGTCCGAACCGGGGCGCAGCGTCTCGACGATATGGTTGAGCGGCAGCACGAAGGTCTGGTCGCCGACCGTGACGATCATGCCGTCGAGGATGGCGAGGGTGAGCGGCAGCGCCATGGTGAAGGTGGAGCCATGGCCGGGGCGCGAGGCGATGGTGATGCGGCCGCCCAGCGCGCTGATGTTTCGGCGGACGACGTCCATGCCGACGCCGCGGCCCGAGATGTTCGACACGGTCGCCGCGGTCGAGAAGCCCGCCGCGAAGATCAGGTTGTCGATCTCCTCGTTGGTCATCTTGGCGTCGGGGCTGACCAGGCCGCGCTCGACGGCCTTGGCGAAGACGCGCTCGCGGTCGATGCCGCGGCCGTCGTCCGACACGCTGATCAGGATGCGGCCCGAGCGATGCTCGGCCGACAGGCGGATGCGGCCCTCGGCCGGCTTGCCGGCGGCGATGCGGTCCTCGGGGCTTTCGAGGCCATGGTCGACCGCGTTGCGGATGAGGTGGGTGAGCGGATCGCCGATCCGCTCGACCACGGTCTTGTCGAGCTCGGTCGACTCGCCGTCGAGTTCGAGGACGACCTTCTTGCCGGTGGTGGCCTGCAGCTCGCGGACGATCCGGGGGACGCGGCCGAACACCGAACGGATCGGCTGGGCGCGGATCGACATCGCGCTGTCCTGCAGCTCGCGGGTGAGATGATCGAGGTCGACCAGCTCGTTGATGTTCGACAGGCCGCAGTCGAGCAGGCGCTGGGCGAGCATCGACTGGGTGATCACCAGCTCGCCGACGAGATCGACGAGGCGGTCGAGCTTTTCGAGATCGACGCGGATGGTGGGGGTGACGCCGACCGCCTGGGCCTGGCCAGCTTCGCCCGCGGGGGCTTCGGCCTTGGGCGCGACGGGGGCGGGCGCCGGAGCCGGGGCGGGGGCCTCGACCTTGGCGACGGGAGCGGGGGCGACGGGTGCGGGGGCCGGCGCGGGAACGGCGGCGACGACCGGAGCGGCGGGCGCTTCGGCAACCGGGGCGGGCGCAGGGGCCGGGGCGGGAGCCGGAGCCTCGGCTACAGGCGCGGCCTGGACCGGGGGCGGCGGCACGGTCACGATCTTGGCGACGCGCGCGGGCGCGGCCTCGACCGGGGCAGGCTGCGGCATTTCCGGCTCGGCTGCGGCGGTGGCCTCAGCCTCTTCGCTATCTTCGAAGCGCAGCTGGCAGCAATCGGAGACGAACTCGAAAATCTCCTCGATGTCCCCGCGCGCGACGCTGGCCGGCACCGAGACATGGTAGAGGAGATAGGCGCGCGACGGATCGAAGCCGTCGAGCGCGGGGACGGTCGACAGGTCGACCGACTGGATGGTGGCGCCCAGGTCGACCAGTTCGCGCAGCAGCAGCAGCGGCTCGCCGCCATTGGCGAGGGCGCCGTCGAGTGGACGGACGGTGAGCAGGGTCTCGGCGGCGGCCTCTTCGGCGTCATCGTCGTCGGACTTTTCCCAGTCGTCGACCGGGCCCATGCTGTCCGACAGCGCGCCGATCATGTCGTCGAGGTCCATGCTGAGCAGGTCGACGCCGAGATCGAGCGCGGCCTCCTCGGCCACCGGAGCCTCGGCCACGGTTTCGACCGGAGCTTCGACGGCGGCGACCTCGGCCGCAGCCGGGCCTTCGCCGGCGACGATCGCCTGGAGCTGGTGGAGGATGACGGTGTCGTCGGGCATCGGCTTTTCGCCGCGGATCGCGCCGACATGGTCGGCCAGCGTGTCGAAGGCGGCGAGCAGCGAACCGACGAGCGATTCGGTCACCGCCAGCTCACCGCTGCGGACCTGATCGAGCAGCGTCTCGAAATGATGGGTGAAGTGCTGGAGCGCCGAGAAGCCGAAGGCCCCGGCGCCGCCCTTGATCGAGTGGACGGCGCGGAAGATCGTGTTGATCGTCTCGTCGTCGCCGGCGCCCGACTGGAGCGCGAGCAGGCCGGCTTCGGCCTGCGACAGACCCTCGTCGCACTCCTGGAAGAAGATGTCCTGGATTTCTTCGATCTTCATGCCGCGGCCCCCTCCACGAGCAACAGGTCGGTCATCGCGGCGAGGCGGATGACCGGTTCGATGGCGCTGCAGCCGGTGAAGCTCACCGCGATGCCGCGCTCGCGGCCGGTGCGGGCCGCGCTGGCGAGAAGCTGAAGCCCGGCCTGGCCGATCTGCTGGACGTCGTCGCAGCCGATCTCGACCGCGCCGCCCTTGGCGAAGGCGGCGCGCAGCTCGTCGAGGTGGAGCGCCACCGCGCTCCGGTCGACGACCGGGGCGAGGGCCACCCTGAGGGCCTTGGACGTGCCTTCACTCACTTCGCTCATATACTGCTCCCCGCGACCCGGTTGACCGGGTGCCGACCCTGACCACGACCCCGGCGCTGCTTCCGGAAACGGGCCTGTCCTGACTTCATCGATTGCTGTTGGCCCATCACCGGTAAGAGTTTGGTTAAGACGGCGGTGAATTCCGCACGAAGGGTGGGGGACTGTGGAAAATACTATAGTCGGCCGATCGTCCGTGACGGCTACGGAACGGCGGAATCTCGCGGGTCGAGCGGGGCGGAAGAGACCCGGCGGCGCCGTCTACGGGAAAACCCCAAGCGGAGATTCACCAAATAGGGTCCTGACCTGAAAGGCTTAAGGTCGATCCGTCCACAGAACAGAACGGATGCGTGCCATGTCCTTCTACCGTCTCTACATCCTGGATTCGCTCGGGGCGCATATCGAGGATTGTGTGGAGATAGCGGCGCAGGGCGACGAGGAGGCGATCGCCGCGGCAGCGGCCAGGCGAGCGTCGCGACCCAGGGAATTATGGCTGCAGAGCCGCTTCGTGCGCGGTTTCAAGCGCGAGGATTCGGCCTCGCTGCACTGAATCGCCGCTGACGATTCTTCCCGAAATACCATGCACCGCCGGCGCGCGGGCCGGCGGTGCCAGGGTTCAGCCTTCCAGCGCCTCCGGACGGCGCCTTCGGGATCGTGTCAGGCCGCGTAGCGGTGCTGCGGCGCGTAACTGTGCTGCTGGCCGAGCGAGAAGCGGCCGACCAGCGCGGCGAGGCGTGCGGCTTCGGACGACAGGCTGGCGGCGGCGGCGTTCGACTGCTCGACCATCGCGGCATTCTGCTGGACCGCGCGGTCCATCGCGCCGACCGAGCCGTTGATCTCGACGATCCCCGACGCCTGTTCCTGCGACGCGGTGGCGATGCCGGTGGCCAGCTCGCTCATCGATTCGATGCGCTGGGCGATACGGCCGAGCGCTTCGCCGGTCTGGCCGACCAGGCTGACCCCGCTTTCGACATGGGCGGTGCTGGAGCCGATCAGCTCCTTGATGTTGGCGGCGGCGTCGGCCGAGCGCTGGGCGAGCGCCCGCACCTCGTTGGCGACGACCGCGAAGCCCATGCCGGCATCGCCGGCGCGCGCCGCCTCGACACCCGCGTTGAGCGCGAGCAGGTTGGTCTGGAAGGCGATGCCGTCGATCAGGCTGACGATCTGCGAGATCTGCGACGAGGAGGATTCGATCGAGGCCATCGCGCCGATCGCCTGGCGGACGACCTCCGACCCGCTCTCGGCATCCTTGCCCGCCGAGGAGACGGCGTCGCGGACGTCATGCGCGCGGCCCGAGGTCTGCTGGACGGTGGTGGTCATCTGCTCCATCGCCGCGGCGGTCTCCTCGAGGCCGGCGGCCTGCTGCTCGGTGCGGGCGGCGAGGTCCGACGAGGCGCGGGCGATCTCGGACGAGCTCACCCGGATCGCCTCGGCGGCCGAGGCGACTTCGGTGAGGGTGGCGTGCATCTTGCTGCGCATCGCCTCGAAATCCTGCTCGATCTGGGCATATTCAGAACTGAGGCCGCTGAGCCGGTTGTCGAGATTGCCGTCGGCGAGCGCCGACAGGGCATTGCCGATTTCGCCGATCGCGGACTCGCGCTCCTGGCTGGCGGCCTTGAAATAGGCGGACAGCGCGATGTTCATGTCGAACAAAGCGGTCTTCACCAGGGTGCCGATCGCGCGCGACAGCGCCTTGCCGCTGAGCCGGCGGGTGAGCGACTGGTTCATCATGCCCTCGATCAGCCGCTCGATCGCGATGGCGTAGCCGCCGATATACCAGGTCGGCTCCAGCCCGATGCGGGCATGGACGAGGCCGATGCGCTCGGCGCCGTCCATGAAGTGGCTGTTGATGCCGTTGGTGAACAGGGTCTGCCAATGCTCGATCTGCTTGGCGCGGGCGTGCTGCATCATCGCCGGGCTGCCGAACAGGCCGGCGAGGCGCGGATCGGCGGCGATCTGCGCATAAAGCTGGTCGAGCGCGCCGGCGGCGTGCTGCTGGATCGCTTCGAGGACGAGGGGGTGATCGGCGTTGCTACCGAGTTCGAGGCCGAAGAACGCGAGTTCGGCCGAACGATCAGGCGCGGAGGATTTGCTGTGGGTCATGGTTAACTCCTGGTGCCCGATGGAGTTAACGCGAAGGCGTAAAGATTCCGGTCATGAGTAGATTTACGTACAGTATTTCCGACAGTTAGCTGGTGGTGACGGTCTGGTTCCGTAGCGTCAGCCGGGGACGAGCGCGATCCGGGTCGACTGTTACGGCTCGCGAATCATGGTTGATGAGCCTTCCCATCCAATGGCGCACCCCAGCGAAGGCTGGGGTCCATGTCTCTCTTCCCTCGGAATGGCATCTGAGGAGGCTACAGGCATGGATCCCAGCCTGCGCTGGGATGACGCTTTATGGGAGGTGTTACGCCGCCTTGGACGTGGCGCTTTTGGTGAAGCCGGCCAGGCGCTGGGCGATGATCGCCTCGGCCTCGCCGATGATGCGCGAGATCAGTTCCTGGCAGGTCGGCACGTCGTGGATCAGGCCCTGGATCTGGCCGGCCCAGACGAGCCCCGCGTCGATGTCGCCGCTCTCCAGCGCCTGGCGGCCCTTGGCGCCCGACACATAGGGGCGGATGTCCTCGAACACCGCGTCCACGCCCGCCGAGATCTCGACGACCTTGTCCGACACGCTGTTCTTGGCGACGCGGCCGGTGTTGTGGAACTTGCGGAAGATCAGGTTGGTCGCGCGCTCGTCGTTCTGGACGATAAACTGCTTGACGTTCTCGTGGATCGGGGCCTCCTGGGTGGCGCAGAAGCGCGTGCCCATGTTGATGCCCTCGGCGCCCAGCGCGAGCGCCGCGACGAGGCCGCGGCCGTCGCCGAAACCGCCGCTGGCGATCATCGGGATCTTCACCTTGTCGGCGGCCGCCGGGATCAGGATCAGGCCGGGAATGTCGTCCTCGCCCGGATGGCCGGCGCATTCGAAGCCGTCGATCGAGATCGCGTCGACCCCCATCCGCTCGGCCGAGAGGGCGTGGCGGACCGCGGTGCATTTGTGGATCACCTTGATGCCGTGCGACTTGAAGTCCTCGACATGCTCCTGCGGCTTGTGGCCGGCGGTCTCGACCACCTTGATGCCGCTGTCGATGATCGCCTTGCGATATTCGGCATAGGGCGGCGGGGTGACCGAAGGCAGGATGGTGAGGTTCACGCCGAACGGCTTGTCGGTCATCGTGCGGCAGCGATCGATCTCGCGGCGCAGGTCATCGGGGGTCGGCTGGGTGAGCGCGGTGAGGATGCCGAGGCCGCCGGCATTGGAGACGGCCGCCGCCAGCTCGGCGCGGCCGACCCACATCATGCCGCCCTGGACGATCGGATGCTCGATGCCGACAAGTTCGGTGAAACGGGTGCTGATGGTCATTTGACACCTGTGAAATCGGGTTTGCGCTTGGCGAGGAAGGCGGCGACGCCCTCCTTGCCTTCCGGACCGGCGACCGCGCCGGCGATGCCGCGCGCTTCCAGTTCGAGATGGGTTTCCCAGCTATTCTCATAGGCCTGGAGCAGCAGGCCGCGCATCTTGCTGTAGGCGCCGACAGGGCCGGCGGCGAGCTTGGCGGCGAGCGCCATGCCCTCTTCCTGCAGCGCCTCGTCGTCGACGGCGCGGGTGATCATGCCCATCGCCTCGGCCTCGGCGGCGGTGACGCGGCGGTTGGAGATGGTGATCTCCTGCGCGCGGCGCAGGCCGACGAGGCGCGGCAGCAGCCAGGTGAGGCCGCCATCGGGCGAGACGCCGAGCGCGGCATAGGCGGCGTTGAACACCGCCGAGCGCGCCGCGAGGACGATGTCGGCCGAGAGCGCGAGGCCATAGCCCGCGCCCGCCGCCGCGCCGTTGATCAGGTTGATCATCGGCTTGTCCATGCGCGCGAAGCGCGACATGGCGAGGTGGAGGACGCTGGCCAGCTCGCCGACCACGGCGCCGACCTTGTCACCCGCCGAGGCCATCGTGCCGATGTCACCACCCGCGCAGAACATCTTGCCCGCGCCGGTGAGCACCACGCAGCGGATCGAGGCGTCCTGGTCGACCTCGGTCGCCGCCTCGAACAGGGCGCGGCCCAGTTCGAGGTCGAGCGCGTTGGCGGCGTCGGGGCGGTTGAGCGTGATCTTCGCGACCGCGCCCACCCGCTCGATCGTCAGCACGCTCACCGCGGCGCCATCCGGATCGCGCCGTCGAGGCGGATCGTCTCGCCGTTGAGCATCGGGTTCTTGAGGATGCTCTCGACCAGCAGCGCATATTCGCTGGGATCGCCAAGGCGGCTGGGGTGCGGAACCTGCTGGCCGAGCGAGTCCTGAGCGGCCTGGGGCAGACCCTTCATCATCGGGGTCATGAAGATGCCGGGGGCGATCGTCATGACGCGGATCTTGTGCTGCGACAGGTCGCGCGCGGCGCACAGGGTGAGGCCGGCGACACCAGCCTTCGACGAGGCATAGGCGGCCTGGCCGACCTGGCCGTCGAACGCCGCGACCGAGGCGGTGTTGACGATCACGCCGCGCTCCTCGCCGAGCGGATCGACCGTCAGCGCGCGCGCGGCGAACTTCGACAGCACATTGAAGGTGCCGATCAGGTTGATCTCGACGACCTTGCGGAAGGCATCGAGCGAATGCGGGGTGCCGTCCTTGGCGACGATGCGCGCGGGCGGCGCGATGCCGGCGCAGTTGACGAGGACGCGGGCGACGCCATGCTTGGCTTCGGCCTCTTCCAGGCCGGCGGCGACGCTGGCGTCGTCGGCGACGTTGACGGCGACGAAGTGGCCGCCGATCTCGGCCGCGGCGGCCGCGCCGATCTCGGCGTTGAGGTCGAAGATGGTGACCTTGGCGCCATTGGCCGCCAGCATCTTGGCGGTCTCATTGCCCAGGCCCGATGCGCCGCCGGTGACGATCGCGGCAATTCCGTCGAGTTTCATCCAGTTCTTCCCTTCCTATCGTCGCCCCGGCGGAGGCCGGGGCCGCTACCGGATATTCGCAACGTTGTTCTCAAATCCGTGGCGGCCCCGGCCTCCGCCGGGGCGACGCACTACTCCTGGATCAGACCAGCTCGACGGCCATCGCGGTGGCTTCGCCGCCGCCGATGCAGAGGCTGGCGACGCCCTTCTTCAGGCCGCGATTCTGGAGCGCGCCGAGCAGGGTGGCGAGCACGCGCGCGCCGCTGGCGCCGATCGGGTGGCCGAGCGCGGTGGCGCCGCCATTGACGTTGAGCTTCTCGGCCGGGATCTGGAGATCCTTGGCGGCGATCATCGCGACCACGGCGAAAGCCTCGTTGACCTCGAACAGGTCGACGTCGGCGACGGTCCAGCCGGCCTTCTTGAGCGCCTTCTGGATCGCGGGAACCGGGGCGGTGGTGAACAGCGCCGGCTCATGCGCATGGGCGGCATGGCTGACGACCTTGGCGACGATCGGCAGGCCGAGCTTCTCGGCGACGCTCTGGCGGGTCATCACCAGCGCGGCGGCGCCGTCGGAGATCGACGAGCTGTTCGCGGCGGTGACGGTGCCGTCCTTGACGAAGGCGGGCTTCAGGGTCGGGATCTTGTCGGGCTTGGCGTTGCCGGGCTGCTCGTCGGTGTCGACGACGGTCTCGCCCTTGCGGGTCGTGACGGTCACGGGCGTGATCTCGCGCTTGAAGGCGCCGCTGGAGATCGCCTCGTTCGCGCGGCTCAGCGAGCGGAGCGCATATTCGTCCTGCGCTTCGCGGGTGAACTGATAGTCGCGCGCCGAATCCTCGGCGAAGGCGCCCATCGGCTTGCCGGGGGTGTAGGCGTCCTCGAGCCCGTCGAGGAACATCGAGTCCTTCACCACGTCATGGCCCATGCGGGCGCCGCCGCGATGCTTGGGGAGGAGGTAGGGGGCGTTGGTCATGCTCTCCATGCCGCCCGCGACGATGATGTCGGCGCTGCCGGCCGCGAGCGCGTCATGCGCCATGATCGCGGCCTGCATGCCCGAACCGCACATCTTGTTGACGGTGGTGGCCTCCACCGAGAGCGGCAGGCCGGCGCTGAGCGCGACCTGGCGCGCCGGGGCCTGGCCGAGGCCGGCGGGGAGCACGCAGCCCATGAAGATCTGCTCGATCTTGTCGCCGTCGACGCCGGCGCGCTCCAGCGCGGCCTTCACGGCGGCGGCGCCGAGCTCGGGAGCGGACACGCCTGCGAGCGCGCCCTGGAAGCCGCCCATCGGGGTGCGGGCATAGGAAGCGATGACGACGGGATCGGTGCTCATGCTGTGGTCCTCACTTTGAATTTACAGAGCGCGGGCGATGACCATCCGCTGGATGTCGGAGGTGCCCTCGTAAATCTGGCAAACACGGACGTCGCGGTAGATTTTCGCTAGTCCGAACTCTTCGAGATAGCCATAGCCGCCCAGGGTCTGGATGGCACCCGAAACGATCGCCTCGGCGGCTTCCGAGGCGAACAGCTTCGCCATCGACGCTTCCTTGAGGCAGGGCAGGCCGGCATCCTTCACGCTGGCGGCGTGGAGCACCATGTGGCGCGCCGCTTCCAGCCGGGTGGCGAGGTCAGCAAGGCGGAAGCCCACCGCCTGATGCTCGATGATCATCTTGCCCATGCTCTTGCGATCGCGGGCATAGCCCACGGCGATCTCGAGCGCGGCCTGCGCCATGCCGACGCACTGGGCGGCGATGCCGATGCGGCCCTGCTCCAGATTGGCGAGGGCGATGTTGAGGCCGCGACCCTCGGCGCCATAGAGCAGTTCGTCGGGCACGAACATGTCGTCGAAGCGGATCGCGCAGGTGTCCGACGCGGCCTGGCCCATCTTGTGCTCGACCTTGTCGACCGAATAGCCGGGCGTGTCGGTGGGGACGAGGAAGCCCGAAAGGCCCTTCTTGCCGGCCGCCGGATCGGTGACCGCGAAGACCATGGCGAGGCCGCCAATCTTGCCCGAGGTGATGAACTGCTTGGCGCCGTCGAGCTTCCAGCCGCCGTCGACCTTCACCGCGCGGGTGCGGATCGCCGCCGCGTCGGAGCCGGCATCGGCCTCGGTGAGGGCGAAGGCGCCGATCATCTTGCCGCTGATCAGGTCGGGCAGGAAGCGGGCCTTCTGCGCCTCGCTGCCTTCCTTGAGCAGGCCGCCGACGAGCAGGCTGTTCTGGATCGAGACGATCGTGGAAAGCGCACCGTCGGCCGCGGCGATCTCGATCAGCGAGAGCGCATAGGAGACATAGTCGGCCCCGGCGCCCCCCACCGACTCGGGGGCGACCATGCCGAGCAGGCCGAGGCCGGCGACTTCCTCGAACAGCCCGGCGGGATAGCCGTGGGCGGCTTCGAATTCCTGGCTGCGGGGACGGATCTGTTCCTGCGCGAAGGCGCGGACGGCTTCCTGGATGGCAGCCTGGGTTTCGGTGAGAATCATGAAACCTCTCGGGATATCGTCTACTCGTGGGTATATTGATTGCCGGTGGGTTTTATGTCAACTGAGTCGACAGATGGATGTGACCGACCAGCGTGAAAATTCCGCGTCGCCCTTCCGGACCCGCGAGCAGCGGGCCGAGGAGCGCGAGGCCAAGCGGCTCGCGGTGCTGATCGCGGCGGTGCGGATGTTCAACGAGCGCGGCTATCACGCGACCCTGCTGGAGGATGTGGCGGCCAGCCTCGGCATCTCCAAGCCCACCATCTACCATTATCTGGGCAACAAGGAGCGGGTGCTGCTCGAATGCGTCGCGCTGGGGCTGGAGCAGTTCCACGCGGCGATCGAGGAGGCGCGCGGGTTGCCCGACAGCAGCGGGCTCGACCGGCTTCGTCATTTCCTGCGCAGCTATGCGCGGATCAACATGGACGATTTCGGCCGCTGCGTGATCCGCACCGGCGCCGAGCCGCTGTCCGAACAGGGCGCGCGCAGCTTCCGCGACCGCAAGCGCGACATCGACACCGCGCTGCGCGGCTTCATCGAGGAGGGGATCGCCGACGGCTCGATCGCCCCGGCCGACCCCAAGATCCTGGCCTTCACTTTGGCAGGGGCGCTCAACTGGCCCGCGCGCTGGCATGTGCCGGGCGGAGAGCTGGGCTCCGACGAGATAGCGGTGCAGATGGTCGACATCCTGACCAACGGGCTGGCGCCGAGATAGAGGCAGGCGCGACGTAGCTTCCCTCTCCCGCGCGCGGGAGCACTGCAAAACCCACGTCATTCCCGCGAAGGCGGGAATCCATAACCTCCGAACCGCGAGAGTTTCCTGCTTCAGAGGTTATGGATCCCCGCCTTCGCGGGGATGACGACGGTGGATGACTTTCGCAGCGGTCCCGCAAGCGGGAGAGGGCTAAGGAAGCGGCCGCGTCACGCCAGTTCGCGCACGATCCGCGGGAGGACAGAGATGATCTGGCAATAGGCCAGGAGCGAAAACCGCAACTCACGAAGGGCCGACGCGCCATCCAGCCTCAGTTCGATGGTCAGCAATCTGGTCTGGTCGGTTCTCGGTAGCACGTCTCCAGCCTTGGGGATCACTTCGGGAAGCGGTGGGGACAGCAACTGTTCGACCCGATCATATCGGCACTCGAAGGATGCCGGCGGACCTTCATAGCTGAAGCCCAATTCCGACAGGACGACCGTCACGGGGCCATCGATAATCCGGTAGATGGCTTTTCCGAAGGCCGTTTCGGGGGAAGCTGCCCATTCGCCAAGTCCGGCGGCGACCGCTGCCGCCGACTTGCGCCTGATCCATTGTTCGATCGTAACCGGGATGGCTCCTTCGATCGCTCAATCGCCCTTCCCAGGGGCCGCCGAGAAGAATTTCTCCAGCTTGCCGGTCATGCCTTTGAACGCATCGGCGTCGGCCGGCGGGTCCTTGCGGCGGGAGAGGTTCGGCCATCGCGCGGCATGGGCCGCGTTGAAGGGGATCCAGGGTTCGGCGGCCGCTTCGGTGTCCGACAGGATCGCATCGGCGGGGCATTCGGGCACGCACACGCCGCAATCGATGCAGGCGTCGGGGTCGATCACCAGCATATTCTCGCCCTCGTAGAAGCACTCGACGGGGCACGCGCTGACGCAGTCGGTATATTTGCACCGGATGCAGGCATCCGTGACGACGAAGGTCATCCGATCATCCTTTCCTGATCTGCCGATCGCTGAGCCCCTTTGATACCGGCCGATCGCAAATCTAGAAAACGGGTATTATTGGATCAATATATCGGTAAAATAGATTATGCGGTTCAGCCTCAGGCATCTGGAGATCTTCGCGGCGACGGCGCGCCATGGCGGGATTTCGGCGGCGGCAGCGGAACTGGGCATGTCGCAGTCGGCCGCCAGCACCGCGCTGATCGAGCTGGAGCGCCGCTATGACCGGCCGCTGTTCGACCGCGCGGGCAAGCGCCTGAAGATCAACGAGACCGGCCGGTCGCTGCTGCCCGCCGCGCTGGAACTGCTTGGCCGGGCCGGCGAGATCGACGCGTTGCTGGCGGGGCGGGCGGGGCCCGGGCCGATCCGGCTGGGCGCCACCCAGACGATCGGCAACCATGTCGCGCCGCATCTGATCGAAGCCTATGCGCGGCGCCATGGCGACGCGGTGCCGGCGCTCGACATCGGCAATACCGAAGCGATCGCCGGCAAGATCCTCGACTATTCGCTCGATATCGGGCTGATCGAGGGTGAATATGTCCATCCCGACCTGGCTGTGACCCACTGGCTGGGTGACGATCTGGCGGTGATCTGCAACGCGTCGCACCGGCTGGCAGGACGCGGCGGCGATCTGCTCGACGAGGTGCTGGCCGAGCGCTGGGTGGTGCGCGAGCGGGGATCGGGAACGCGGCAGGCGCTCGACCGGGCGATGCAGCCCTATTGGGGCCGCTGGTCGATCGGGCTGGAACTGCAGCAGAATGCGGCGATCGTCGAGACCGTGGCGGTGAGTTCGCTGATCGGCTGCACGTCGCGGCTGGCGGCGCAGGGGGCGCTGGCGCAGGGCAGGGTGGCGGAGGTGCGCCTGCCCGGCATCGACCTGACGCGGCGCTTCACCATCGTGATGCACCGGGGGAAATATGTCACCGCCGGGATGCGGGCGCTGCTGGAGATCTGCGAGGCGTATCGGCTGGGGCGCAAGGAATAGACGTCGCTCCGGCGGAGGCCGGAGCCGCCACGAAGGGCGCGGATAGCTTTCCGCAAGAGCCTCTGGCGGCTCCCCGGCTCGCTTTGCGAGCCGATCTCCGGCGGCGGACTGCCCCCGGCAGTCCGCTGACCGCCTACGATCCTCCGCCGGAGCGACGCTTGTGGCTAGAACAGCCCCGCGCCGAGGTAGAAGAGGGCGCCGATCGCCGCTGCCGCCGGGAGGGTGACCACCCAGGCGATGACGATGCTGCCGGCGACGTTCCAGCGCACCGCCGACAGGCGGCGCGAGGCGCCGACGCCGACGATCGCGCCGGTGATGGTGTGGGTGGTCGAGACCGGCACGCCCAGGAAGTTCGCGGCGAACAGCGTGATCGCGCCGCCGGTTTCGGCGCAGAAGCCCTGCGCCGGGGTGAGGCGGGTGATCTTCGAGCCCATTGTGTGGACGATCTTCCAGCCGCCCATCAGGGTGCCGAGCGCGATCGTGACATAGCAGGAGATGACGACCCAGCCGGGGACGTGGAAGCCGCCTTCGAGCATGCCCTGCGAATAGAGCAGCACCGCGATGATCCCCATCGTCTTCTGCGCGTCATTGCCGCCATGGCCGACCGAATAGAGCGCCGAGGAGATGAGCTGCATGCGCCGGTAGCGCTTGTCGGCGTTGGTGGGGGAGACCTTCACGAACACCCAGCTGGTGATCAGCACCAGCAGCAGCGCGAGCACTAGTCCGATGCTGGGCGACAGCACGATCGCGAAGCCGGTCTTGAGCACGCCGTAGAGCACGACGGCGCCGAGCCCCGCCTTGGCGATGCCCGCGCCGAGCAGCCCGCCGACCAGCGCATGGCTGGACGAGGAGGGGATGCCGAGCAGCCAGGTGATGACGTTCCAGCTGATCGCGCCCATCAGCGCGCCGAAGATCACCCGCGCGTCGATCAGGTCGGGATGGATGATCCCCTTGCCCACGGTCTCGGCGACATGGACGCCGAACAGGAAGAAGGCGAGGAAGTTCGCGGTCGCCGCCATCGCCACCGCATGGTGCGGCTTGAGCACGCGGGTCGACACCACGGTCGCGATCGAATTGGCGGCATCGTGCAGGCCGTTCAGGAAGTCGAACGCCAGCGCGATGCCGATCAGTCCGATCAGCAGCGGGAGGGTGAGCGCATGTTCCATCAGGCGTGGTCGAGCACCAGGCCCTGGATCTCGTTGGCGACATCCTCGAACCGGTCGGTGATCTTCTCGAGATGGCCATACATCTCGCGGCCGATCACGAAGGCCATCGCGTTCTTCTCGCCGGTTGCCTTGAACAGCGCCTTGAGGCCCGAGTCATGGATCTCGTCGGCATGGCCCTCCAGCTTGACGATCCGCTCGGTCAGCGAATGGAGTCGGCCGCCGTTGCGGCCGAGGTCGCGCAGCAGCGGCATCGCGTCGGCGGTGATGCGGGCGGCCTCGACGATGATGCCGGCCATGTCGCGCATCTGCGGTTCGAACGCCTTGAGCTCGTAGAGCATGATCGCCTTGGCGGTCTGGTTCATCTGGTCGATCGCATCGTCCATCGCGCCGATCAGGCTGGTGATCGCGGTGCGGTCGAACGGGGTGATCAGGGTCTTGCGGACGTCGACCAGCACCTCGCGGATGATGTCGTCGGCGTCATTCTCGCGATCGAAGATCTCCTGCGCGTAGAGCGGCATGTCGGCGCCGCCCTGCAGCAGCTTGCCGAGCGCGTCGGCGGCCGCCACGTTGAGCGCGGCGTGCGCCTCGAATTGCTCGAAGAAGCTTCCCTGCTTGGGAAGCAGGGCCTGGAACCAGCGCACGATGGGAAACCTTTCTGCTGTCTTGCGTCGCGTCGCGGCGACGAAGCGTTCGGCGAGCCCCGGCGTCAGCACCGGGGGCACGAAATTGACGAGGATGTCCTTCAGTTCGTCTTCATCCACCGCGGCGGCGGCGTCGGCGGGCAGGAACCAGCGCAGCTCGCGCTCGTCCTGCTCGGGCCATTCGTCGAGCTGGGCGGTGACCGAAAAGGGAAAGACGTCGACCGTCGCGGGGCGCGATGTGCCGTTGCGACGCTGCTTGCGATATTGATAGGTGCCGATCGCATAGGGGCAGGCGATGCCGACCAGCCCGGCTTCCTCATAAGCCTCGTGGCTGGCGGCCTCGTGGCTCTTGAGCCCCTTGATGCGATTGCCCTTGGGGATCACCCACCGCTTCGTCTCGCGCGACGTTATCAGCAGGACCTCGGTGAGGCCTGTTTCGTTAGTGCGATAGGGCAGGACGGCAATCTGGCGAATGATTCGAATCCCCGGTGATGGGGCTCCCTACAAATGTGACTCTTTTGTTTCAACGAAAGCATCGATCGGGCGCGTCGATTCGGCACCTGCCGCAGCGGCGACGCGTCTTCCTGTCGTTCGTCGACTAGCGCGATACGTTCGTCGGCGGAATTCGACTTTGGTGGAGTCGGCGCCGCGGTCGGTCGAACCTCAAATGCGACGCAGACGCACTTCCCCTAGCAAGATCCCAACGGCGGCCAGCCAGAGCAACACGGGCAGGCCGCTGCGGAAACGAGGGATTTCACCGGTCCAGGCACGCCACGCCGGACCGGCGCACAATAGGGAGACGTACCATGACCACCAAGACCATCATCTTCGCCGCTCTTGCCGCCGCCGTCGCCACCACCGGCACCATCGCCTTCCCGGCCTATGCGTCGGAGGTCACCCGCATCGAGCAGGTCGGCTATTCCGATCTCAACCTGGCCGACGCCGGCGCGGCGGCGACCCTGAAGGCCCGGGTGGCGAACGCCGCCCGCCGGGTGTGCGAGACCCCGGGCGACCGCTCGCTCGACTCGATGGTCGAAGCGAAGAAGTGCTCGAAGGTCGCTCTCGCCAAGGCGATGCCGCAGGTCGAGCTGGCGCTGGCCAAGTCGGGCACCCAGCTGGCCGAGAACAGCCGCGTGACCGTGGCTTCGCACTAAAAGCAGCTCTGCCTCCCGGGACATCCCACCCCCCACAGCCACCCGTCCCGGGAAGCCCGCTGGAGCGGTTCGATCCTTCCACAGCCTTGGATCGGCCGCTCCAGCTCCCCACATAGCGATCACCACATCGCGATGACCGTGCCGGCGCCCCGGCCCGAGCATCGCCACGCCACACATGCGGCCGGACTGGCAATTTCCTCCGCATGGGACGCACCCCCGGGTCCCTTTCCCGGGGGTGCTTTCCGTTTGGGCCAGGATATTCTTCCTACCGACCATTCGGTATTGACTGATATGTCAGGGCGGGCCATTCCCCTTGCCGTTCATGGGAGAGCGGAAATGGCACTGGACGCGGTGAATCTGAGCGAGTTCGTGGGCTCGCAGATCAGCATCGACAAGGACGCGCTGCTGAGCGGCGACCATGCCGACGAAATCTTCGCGCTGCTGGAAAAGCGCAGCGTGGTGCTGTTCCGCGACATGCCCTTCTCCGACGAGGACCTGCACATACTGGCCGCGACCCTGGGCGACATCCGCGCCGACGGGAAGAACGGCACCAAGAAGGACAGCCTGATGAAGGTGACCTTCGACAAGAAGCACAGCGCGCTCACCGAATATTTCTGGGGCACCTTCAGCTGGCATTTCGACGGCGCCTGGGAGGATGTGCCCCCGCTCGCCTCGGTGCTGAGCCCGCGCGTGCTCTCCGCCCCCGGCACCGGGCAGACCGAGTTCATCAACACCTATGCCGCCTATGACGCGCTGCCCGAGGCCGACAAGGCGCTGCTCGATCCGCTGCTGACGGCGCACACGATGGTTGAGACCTATACCCGCATCCACAAGGACCCGACCCCCGAGCAGATCGCCGACTGGCGCAGCTATGGCGAGAAGATCCACCCGATCATCTGGCACCACCGCTCGGGCCTGAAGTCGATCGCGCTGAGCAACTCGTCCGAATATATCGTCGGCATGGACCGCGCCGAGAGCGACGCGCTGCTCCGCCGGCTGGCCGACTGGTGCGAGCAGCCGCGCTTCGTCTACAGCCACGAATGGCGGATGGACGATGTGCTGATCTGGAACAACACCGGCACGATGCACCGCGCCGCGCCCTATGACGTCGAATGCGGGCGCCGGCTGCACCGGGTGACGTTGAACGGGGTGGAGTCGCTCGCGGCGGCGCCGGAAGCGGCGCTGGTTTAGGGGACGCCCGCTTCCCACCACCGTCATGCTGAACTTGTTTCAGCATCCACCGGGCCGCGCGGACGGGTCGGGAGATGGAAGGACGTAGTACCAGGAGCCGGATGGCCAGGAGCCAGCCTCCTGGTGGATGCTGAAACAAGTTCAGCATGACGGCCTTCTTTTTGGGGTTACGCCTTGGTGAGCCCCAGCAGGATCGACGCGCACAGATCCCACTGCTCGACCAGGTCGAAGCCGCAATTCTCGCGCAGCCATTGCTCCTCCAGCCCGCCATGGAAACCGATCAGCTGGCGAGCGGTGGCTAGCGGGTTCTTCACATGGGGGCCGAGCATCCGGACGAGATCGTCGAGCGCGCGGATGCTGCGGTCGCGGAAGAAGGCCTGGGCCGGGTGGTCCTCGTCGAGCGATTCCGCGCGGAGCACGCAGTAGAGGCGGACGATCTCGGGCCGGCGGCTGTCGCGGATCACGACCTCGCGCAGCATCCGGTAGAGATCGGCGAGCGCGACCTTGGTCGGGTCCTGGTCGCGATAATGGATGCCGGCGTCGGCGAGCGCGGCATAGTCGCTGCGGTCGCGTTCGTTGAGCAGCGCGATCAGCAACTGCACCTTCGACGGGAAATGGTGGAGCAGCCCGGCGTTGGAGAGGCCGCAGCTCTGCGCCAGTTCCTGCAGGGTGAAGCCGCGATAGCCGCGCTGGCCGATGATCTCGATCGCGGCGTCGAAAATCTGCTGGCGGCGCACCTCGCCATGGACCCATTTCTTCCGTTCGGGGCGGGGGACGGAGGTTCGCGCTGTCGCGGGGCGTGGCATGGCTTTCGCTCTAGCATGACGGCGGCAAAGGTCCACCTCGCCGACGCCTTCTTCGCCACGCTTGTTCGCAGGTGCAACGGAACCCTGGGCGCCCCCGTTCGTCCTTTCCCCGGAACGATTTGGAAATGCGGGGGTATCGCGTGTGACGACGGCCGTCGAAAACAGGGTGTAATATGTTGAGCGGGTCCCAAAATCCGGTGTCGGCGCCGCCTCCGCCGGCGATCGATCCGGCGCGCCATAGCCTGTTCATCGATTTCGACGGCACGCTCGTCCCGCTGGTCGATCACCCCGATCTGGTGCGCGCCGATGGCGAATTGATCGATCTGCTCACCGCGTTGCGGCGTCGGTTCGGCGCACGGCTCGCGGTGGTCAGCGGCCGGTCGATCGCGCAGCTCGATGCGATGATCGGACCGGTCGCCGGACTCGTCGGCCTGGTCGGCAGCCATGGCGCCGAAGTGCGCCGCGACGGGCGGCTGATCGAGCCACCGCGCCCCGAGGGGCTGGACGGCGCGATCGCCGACATCCACGCCTGGGGCGCCGGCCATCCCGAGATGATCGTCGAAGAGAAAAGCCATGGCGTGGCGATGCATTTTCGCGTCGCGCCGATCCTGGAAGGGCCGATCGGCCGCCTCGGCGCGCAGGTGGCCGAGCGCCATGGGCTGGAGGTGCAGCACGGCAAGATGATGGTGGAGCTGCGCGGGCCCGGCTGGAATAAGGGCGAGGCGGTCCATGCGCTGATGCGCGAGCTGCCGCTGATCGGCAGCGTACCGGTGGCGATCGGCGACGACCTGACCGACGAACATGCCTTTGCCGCGGCGCACGAGATGGGCGGCTTCGGCATTCGCGTGGGTGGTGGGCGCGAGACCGCCGCCGAATATTCGCTGGTCGACGTGGGATCGGTACGGCGTTGGCTCTGGGAGGCGGTGGCATGACCGCGACGCTCGACCTCTGGCCGATCGGCAATTGCCAGTCCTCCGCGCTGGTCGACCGCGCCGGCCGCTTCGTCTGGGCCTGCGTGCCGCGGGTCGACGGCGACCCGGTGTTCTGCTCGCTGCTCGACGACAATCCGCCCTCGGCCGAGGGCGCGCGCGGCTTCTGGGAGATCGACCTGGAGGATTGCGTCGAGACGACGCAGGACTATCTGCGCAACACCCCGATCCTGGTGACCCGCCACAGCGACGGCGCCGGCAATGCGATCGAGGTGGTCGACTTCTGCCCGCGCTTCTTCCGCCATGGCCGGATGTACCGGCCGGTGGCCTATGTCCGCATCGTCCGCCCGATCGCGGGCAGCCCGCGGATCCGGGTGCGGCTGCGCCCGGCGCAGGGCTGGGGCGGCAACGACCCGATCCGCACGCGCGGATCGAACCATATCCGCTATGTGCTCGACGACCTGACCCTGCGGCTGACGACCTCGGCGCCGATCGGCTGGATCGAGAGCGAGCGGCTGTTCCGGGTGGAGCGCCCGCTGCACTTCTTCCTGGGCCCCGACGAGAGCTTCGTCGGCGATGTCGGCGACACGCTGGACACGATGCTGGAGCACACCGCGCATGAATGGCGCAAATGGGTGCGCGCGCTGGCGACCCCGGTGGAGTGGCAGGAGGCGGTGATCCGATCGGCGATCACGCTGAAGCTGTGCCAGCATGAGGAGACCGGGGCGATCGTGGCGGCGCTGACCACGTCGATCCCCGAACACGCCAATAGCGGGCGGAACTGGGACTATCGCTACTGCTGGATCCGCGACGCCTATTACACCGTGCAGGCGCTCAACCGGCTGGGCGCGCTGGACGTGCTGGAAAGCTATCTCGAATATCTGCGCAACATCGTCGACAACGCCAAGGGCGGGCATATCCAGCCGCTCTACGCGGTGGGCGGCGAGGCGACCCTGATCGAGGAGATCGCGATCACCCTGAACGGCTATCGCGGGATGGGGCCGGTGCGGGTGGGCAACCAGGCCTATGAGCAGATCCAGCACGACGCCTATGGCCAGATCGTGCTGTCCAACGCCCAGGCCTTCCACGACCAGCGGCTCTACCGCATGGCGGGCGAGGAGGATTTCCGCGCGCTGGAGAAGGTGGGGGAACTCGCCTGGCAGGTCTATGACAAGCCCGACGCAGGGCTGTGGGAGCTGCGCACCAAGAGCCATGTCCACACCTATTCGGCGGCGATGTGCTGGGCGGCGTGCGACCGGCTGGCCAATGCCGCCGCGGCGCTGGGCCTGATCGATCGCACCGCCTTCTGGCGCGACCGGGCCGCGCATGTGCGGGTGGCGATCGAGGAAAAGGCCTGGCGCGAGGAGACCCAGCGGATTTCCGCCACTTTCGGCGGAGATGACCTGGATGCGAGCCTGATCCAACTGCTCGACCTGCGTTTCGTCCACCCTGGCGACGAACGCTTTCAGGGAACCCTGCGGGCGGTAGAGGAGGGCCTCCGCCGCGGATCGCACATGCTGCGCTACGCGACCGAGGATGATTTCGGTCTGCCGCACACCGCCTTCAACGTGTGCACATTCTGGCTGATCGAGGCGCTGTGGCTGACCGGCCGCAACGACGATGCACGGGAGCTGTTCGAGGAAATGCTGTCACGCCGGACCCGGGCCGGCCTGTTGTCGGAGGATATCGATCCGGCGACGGGCGAGCTTTGGGGCAATTACCCGCAGACCTATTCGCTGGTCGGGATCATCAATTGCGCGGCGCTGCTGAGCAAACCCTGGAACGCCGTAAGATGAGCCGGCTGATCATCGTCTCCAACCGCGTCCAGCCGCCGGTGGGCGAGGGCGGCGGCGGCAACCAGGGCGGCCTGGCGGTCGCGCTGTCGGCCGCACTGCGCGAGTCGAGCGGCATCTGGTTCGGCTGGTCGGGCGAGACCACCGAGGAGTTCACCGGCCATATCAACCTGCAGCGCGCCTTTGGCGTGACCAGCGCGACGATCGACCTGGAGGCGCAGGACGTCGACGAATATTATAATGGCTATGCCAACCGGACGCTGTGGCCGCTGTTCCACTATCGGGTGGACCTGGCCGAGTTCGAGAGCGGGTTCGCCGAGGGCTATGAGCGGGTGAACCGCCGCTTCGCCGAGACGCTGGTGCCGCTGATCGAGAAGGACGACCTGGTCTGGCTGCACGATTACCACATGTTCCCGCTGGGCCAGTATCTGCGCGACAGCGGGGTCACCAACCGGATGGGCTTCTTCCTGCACATCCCCTGGCCGCCCTATCGGCTGCTGCTGTCGCTGCCCAATCATCGCCAGCTGGTGGAGACGCTGTTCGCCTATGACGTGGTCGGCTTCCAGACCCGCGATTCGCTCGACAGCTTCACCGACTATGTGATCCAGGAGATGGGCGGCACGGTGGGCGAGGACGGCACCGTCACCGTCGGCGACCGCTCGATCAAGGCGATCCATTGCCCGATCGGGATCGACACCGACAATTTCCTGGAGGCGACCCAGTCGACCGCCGCGCGCTATGCCTATTATCGCATGCGCCAGAGCAGCAACGGGCGCGACATGATCATCGGGGTCGACCGGCTCGACTATTCGAAGGGGCTGGCCGAGCGCTTCCAGGGCTATGAGCGGCTGCTGCAGCAGCATGACGAGATGCATGGCGAGGTGTTCCTGCTACAGATCGCGCCGCCCTCGCGCGCCGACGTGCAGAGCTATCAGGAGATCCGCGCCTCGCTGGATTCACTGTCGGGGCGGATCAACGGCGCCTTCGCCGACGTCGAATGGGTGCCGATCCGCTATGTGAACCGCGGCTATCCGCGCGACCGGCTGGCCGGCATCTATCGCGCCGCCAAGATCGGCCTCGTCACCCCGCTGCGCGACGGGATGAACCTGGTCGCGAAGGAATATATCGCCGCGCAGGACCCCGAGGACCCCGGCGTGCTGATCCTCTCGCGCTTCGCCGGCGCGGCCGAGCAGCTGACCGAGGCGCTGCTGATCAACCCGCACAGCCCCGAGGAGATCGCCGACGCGATTGCCCAGGCGCTCGACATGCCGCTGGAGGAACGCAAGGCCCGCTGGCGCGCCTGCATGGACAATGTGGTGGCCGAGGATGTGATGTGGTGGCGCAAGCGCTTTATCGACGCGCTCGAGGGGGCGGAACAGGCGGCCTGAGGTAAAAACACCCCCGTCATGCTGAACTTGTTTCAGCATCCACCGGGAGCCTTGGTCGTGGCCAGGCGGTTCTTGCCACCACGGATCGACCCATCTCGTGACCAGCCTGAGTGACGCGGTGGATGCTGAAACAAGTTCAGCATGACGAAGTGGGCAGATGGGCGTTCAGCCCGCCCCCAATTCCCGGTGGATCGCCTCGCGCAACACCCCGGCGATCTCGGCCTGCCGTTCCTCCATCACTTCGGCGGCGGCGGTGATCGAGGCGACCAGGACGATGCCGTCGCGGTTGGGCGGCAGCGGGATCGAGACCGCGCGGATCGCGCCGTCGGCGCTGATCCCGCCGAACGCATGGCCCTGCTCGCGCACCCGGCGGACCAGGTCGAGGATGCGATCGGGATCGTCGGCGAGCGGGCCCAGCTCGCGCCGGCAGAGCCGGGCGGTGGCGAGCACGGTCGGATCGCTCTGCGCGGAGAGCCAGGCGGCGCCCGTCGTCGTCCCGAAGATCGGCACGCGCACCCCCAGCGTGTCGCGCCCCGGCCCGGCGCGGCGGCGGCCGATGGCGGGCGGATCGAACATGTCGACGATCTGGATCGATGCCCCCTGCGCCGCGCAGATCACCAGCCGCAGGCCGAGCGCGTCATGGACCGTACCAGCGATCCGCGCGATCGCCGCCTGGTCGAACCATAGGCCGCCCAGCCGGGCGGCGCGGGGCGAACCATGATAGCGCTTGGTAAAGGGATCGAAGAGCAGCCAGGCCGAATCCGCCATCGTCTTGAGGAGCTGGTGTGCGCTCGACGGGCTGAGTTCCAGCGCGGCGGCGATCTCGATCGCGCGCAGCGGCCGGCCCTCGCGGGCGAGCAGTTCGACGATGTCGAGCGCGCGGGTGGCCGATTTGGCGGTCTGCCCGATCTCGCCCGGCTCGCGCACCCGCGCGAAGGGGCTGAGCGTCACCGTGGCGCCCGGCTGCCAGATATTGTGGCTGGGGAGCGACGAGGGCCAATGGTCGAAGGGCACATAAGGCGGATCGCTCTTCCCCTGGGCCATGCGCGCCTCGCTCTCCCGGCCGGCGACGGCCGGTCCTGTCGGCGAGCATAGGACAAGAGAGGGCTGGCCGGAAGCGCCGGGGCCGCTATCGTCCGGCCATGTCCCGCGACCGCCGCTTCTACATCCTCGCCACTATCGCCCTGCTCGGCATCGAAATCCTGATCGCGCTGTTCGTGCGCGACCGGATCATCCGCCCGTATGGCGGCGACGTGCTGGCGGTGATGCTGGTCTATGCCGGGCTGCGCGCCGCGACCCGCCTGGGCGAGCGCGCGGCGGTTGGCTTCGCGCTGTTGATCGCGCTGGCGATCGAGATCGGCCAATATTTCCATGCGGTCGAGCGGATCGGGCTGGGCGGCAGCCGGGTGGCGCGGGTGGTGCTGGGTACCGGCTTCGACTGGGCGGACCTGCTTTCCTATGCGCTGGGCGGGGCTGCGGTGGTCGCGATCGAGGCGGGACGCCGGGCTTGCGCGCGGCGGCGGGCTGCGGAATAGCCGGGCGATAGCCTTCCTCCGGAGTTCCAGGCGTGTCCGAAGCCCAGCCGATCCATCTCTTCTCCTATGGCACCCTGCGCCAGCCCGAGGTGCAGATCGCGACCTTCGGCCGGCTGCTGATGGGTGCCGAGGATGCGCTGCCCGGCTTCCGCACCGAGCAGGTCGAGATCACCGACCCGCATGTGCTGGCGACCAGCGGCGAGCGCTTCCACCCGATCGTGGTGCCGAGCGCCGACCCCGCCGAGCAGGTGCCGGGCATGGTTTTCGAGATCAGCGAGCCCGAGATGTGGGCGGCCGATGCCTATGAGGTTTCGGATTATGCGCGCCGCCAGGTGCGGCTCGCCTCGGGGATCGAGGCGTGGGTCTATCTGCAGGCCGAGCCGAAGAGCGCGGCCGAACGGCTCGCGGCGCTGGTGGCGGCCGAGGAGCGCGCCTTTGCCCTGTTCGACGCGATCGAGGCCGAGGGGCTGATCGCGCCGGGCCGCACCGAGGCCGAGATCGAGGCCGGCATCTATGCGCTCGCCGCACGCGATTTCGGCGTCACCCGCCACTGGCACGACCGGGTGGTGCGCGCCGGGATCAACGCGCTGTGCGTGGCGGGCGAGGCCGCGCCCGACCGCGCGGTGGCCGAGGACGATATCGTCTTCCTCGACCTGGGGCCGGTGTTCGGCGAGTGGGAGGCCGATGTCGGCCGTAGCTATGTGGTGGGCAGCGATCCCGAGCGTCGGCGGCTGGTGGCCGATCTGGAGATCGTGTTCGACGCGGTGCGGGCGCGCTGGCTGGCCGACGCGGCGATGACGGGCGAGCAGCTCTATGCCGTCGCGATCGAGGAGTCCGAGGCGCGCGGCTGGCGCTTCGGCGGCCGGATCGCGGGGCATCTGGTCGGCCTCTACCCTTTCGCCCGCTCCCCCGCCGGCAAGGATGGCGGCCGCGCGAGCCCCGGCAACGACCAGCGCATGCGCGATCCCGACCCGCTGGGCGACCCGCGCAACTGGATATTGGAAATCCATCTGGTGGCGCAGGATGGGAGTTTCGGGGGCTTTTACGAGCGGTTGTTGCTGGAGGGGTGAGGGAGAGAGTCGGGTATCTATCCGCCAAACGGGCCGAGGGGCATGGCCGATACGGAGGAGTGAGCGATGCCTGAAGATAATCATGAGACATGGCTTCTGGACGAAGGCGATCAGATCGTCGAACAGAAGGCTGCCAACGGCTATGCTTCTCTCACACCCCGTGAGCGCCTGATTTACTGCCTATGGGTGGCGGATTACGGGATGCGCAATGCAGGCGATCTCAAAACCGCTTCCGACCTTCATTCTACCTTCCTGGGTGACGGGCGATCCGCTGCGTTGGAACTCAAGCTTCCTCAATCGATAGCAGCATTCTCGTTAACGGCCGAGGAACTCGAACGTCGATATTTCAATCTGTTCGACGATGTCGCCGCCGAGATCAGGACGGCCTAGTCCGCGCCCTTTTACGGGGGGGGGCACGTCCTAGCGGCGGTATGTCCCTGTACCTGTCCAGAATTGATCGTCACTCTTCAATTCACCGGCGCCCTTCGCCGATAGCTCAGCGCTTCCGCAACATGCACGCGCCCCACGCTCTCCGCGCCCGCCAGGTCGGCGATGGTGCGGCTGACCTTGAGGACGCGGTGATAGCCGCGGGCCGACAGGCGCATCGCCTCGGCGGCCTGCGCCAATAGTTTGCGGCCGGGGTCGTCGGGGGTGGCGACCTTGTCGAGCAGTTCGCCTTCGGCTTCGGCGTTGGTGCGTGGGCCGTGGCCGTTGTAGCGCTCGGTCTGGAGGGTGCGGGCGGCGGCGACCCGGGCGGCGACCTCGGCCGAGCCCTCGGCGGGCGGGGGGAGGACGAGGTCGGCGGCGCTGACGGCGGCGACCTCGACATGGAGGTCGATGCGGTCGAGCAGCGGGCCCGACAGCTTGGTCTGGTAGTCGGCGGCGCAGCGCGGCGCGCGCGAGCAGGCGAGCGACGGGTCGTCGATATGGCCGCAGCGGCACGGGTTCATCGCCGCGATCAGCTGGACCCGCGCGGGGAAGGTGACATGGGCGTTGGCGCGCGCGACCGAGACGGTGCCGGTCTCGAGCGGCTGGCGCAGCGAGTCGAGCACCGCGCGCTGGAACTCGGGCAGTTCGTCGAGGAACAGCACGCCGAGATGGGCGAGGCTCACCTCGCCCGGCCGCACCTTGAGCCCGCCGCCGACCAAGGCTGCCATCGACGCCGAATGGTGGGGCGAGCGGAAGGGGCGGGCGCGGATCAGCCTACCGTCGGGCAGTTCGCCCGCGACCGAGGCGACCATCGAGACTTCGAGCGCTTCCGACGGGGTCAGTTCGGGCAGGATGCCGGGCAGGCAGGCCGCCATCAGCGACTTGCCGGCGCCGGGCGGGCCGCTGAACAGCAGGTTGTGGCCCCCGGCAGCGGCGATCTCCAGCGCGCGCTTGGCGGTCTCCTGCCCCTTCACCTGTTTGAGGTCGGCGCGCGGGGGCGGAATGTCGGCGCTGCCGGGCTTGGGCGGGACGAGCGGGGCGCCGCCCTTGAAATGGCCGATCAGCTGGAGGAGGTCGGGCGCGCCCACCACCTCGATCGTGCCCGCCCAGGCGGCTTCGGGGCCCTGGCTGGCCGGGCAGACGAGGCCGAGATCGCGTTCGGAGGCGTGGAGCGCGGCGAGCAGCACGCCGGGCGTGGGCGCGACCCGGCCGTCGAGCCCGAGCTCGCCGACGACGACATAGCCGCCCAGGGTCTCGGCATCGATCACCCCCATCGCGCCGAGCAGGCCCAGCGCGATCGGCAGGTCGTAATGCGAGCCTTCCTTGGGCAGGTCGGCGGGGGAGAGGTTCACCGTGATCCGCTTGGGCGGCAGCGCGAGCCCGATCGCCGACAGCGCGGCGCGCACCCGTTCGCGGCTCTCGGCCACCGCCTTGTCGGGCAGGCCGACGACGACGAAGGCCGGCACCCCCGGCGCGATCTGCACCTGCACCTCGACCGCGCGCGCCTCCAGCCCGAGAAACGCCACCGTCGCGACATGAGCCACCATGAACCAGTCCCCGATGTTCGTGATGTGTTCTAGTTTGGGGAGGGGCAGCGAGTCGAGAGGGAAATGTTTTTGAGAAGGTTAGGAAGCAAACATATCGAATTGTGGCTCGTCGTCGAGCCTGATGATACCGTTGATAAGCCATTGATCCGGCCGATAGCGGTGCGTTCCCATTGCTAGTGCCATGCCCTTTCTCGGATATTCGTCACCGAATTTAGTCATCATCCAAGATAGAGCTACTTCTTCTGAGCGTTGATCTCGAAGGCGAGCAAAGAATGTCTGCTCAGTTTCCCAATCTTGGCACGTACCTTCGTGCACGCCATCTTCATCCCGATAGCGGTACTTAAACTCGTACGGGCAGACGCGATTGGGCAGCAGCGTTTTTTCTGGCGCAAAGAGATCATTTTGCGATCTAAGTTTCGCTAGAATCTCTTCCCTTTTTTCTATTTCGCTTGAAGATTGGCGTTCGTACCAGAAATCGATAATCTCCGCATGTAGGAGTGCGAGGCTTCTATCGCACTCTCGTTCCCGCTTTAGGCTGGTGACTGTGCAACGAGAAATTAAGGGATTTCTGTCGGATTGTTTTAGGTGTTTGACAATCTCGACGGATCGCGGATCGACGCGTCGCGATTCTGATCTAATATCTTTTGAAGCTTTTGGCTTCGACCATCGGTACTTAATATGATCCCAACGGCGAAATCGTTGAGCATCTTCGAGCAACCGAAATGAGACAGGATAGAGTCTAACCCATTTTCCGGTTCGATCCAGACCCGCGCAACATACGGTTTCGCCGAATGACTCACTTCGCCTGGGTGCAGCTTTAACTAGGATAAAAGCTTCGTCATCCGCGAGTTCAAGAGAACCTTCAGGCTGCCGTTGCAATAGGTTCGTGCTGCTTTGCTGCATGCTCAACCACTCCGAGGTGTCGAACGGGCATTGAGCATAGCGCCTCAAGGCTTTTTGCTACAAGCATCCTGTGGCAACCTTTTGGATCGCGTTCAAAGCATAGTAGCGCAGTCGGCTGCATTTGAACTGTCGTTGCCGCTTCTTTCAAAGCAACCTGACTTTCCGGTTTATTTAGATGGCCCTCGAAAATTTCGCGAAATAGCGCCATTTCACCGCGTCGAGCTGCCTCGCGCCCCGGTTTCGGATCACCGAGCTGGCGCACGTGCGAGTAGGTAATTCCTGCTTCACAGAGTGCTTTGGAAAGGGCGTTCTTTGAAAAGCCTGCTCGCCGTGATTGCGGTAGCTGACGAATATCCATGACGTGTTGAACGCCTGCGAGGGATAGCGACGCGACAAAGTCCGCCAGCGAAGCCCCTTCATATCCGATGGTGAAGATCGTCCGCATAAGTCCTCCAGAGTCGGAGGCCATTTGCACAAAATCGAGTCCAAAATGAGTCCAGTAGGCCCTCATCCCCGATGCCCCGCCATCCACCGCTCGATATTGCGGTGGAAGGCAACCACGCTGTTCTCGATCGTGTGACCCAGCACGATCTCGTCGGCGAGCTTGAGGCCGGTCTGGACTCTGGCGCTGTTCGAGACGTCCTCGTCGAGCAGGTCGGCGGTGGTGCCGAGCGCTTCGACGGCAGCGGGGAAGTCGCGCATCAGCATGCCGCGCGGGATCATCGTCATCGCCACGTCGCGGGGCAGCGGGCCGTCGCCGGGGATGGGGACGAGGTTCGCCACTTCGAAGATCATCGATGTGTGATCGTCCTCGTTCGGGCGGAAGCGATAGGTGATGTGGCCGCCGGGGCCGACCGCCGAGACGAAATTGGGGAAGATCAGGTTCGAGAAGAAGTCGACGATCTCGGCGTCGCTGACCATCGAGAGGTCGAGCCCCTGCGAGTGCCAGTTCTGCCGGACGGTCTCGGCCATGAAGCTGCGCGCGGTCTCGCCCTCGGGCAGGGTGAGCGCGGGCGGGGCGTCGGGATCGTCGCCGTCGGGGATCTGGACGAAGCCCTTGGCGGCCTGGAGGGCGATGTCGATCAGTTCCTGCTCGGTCGACTCCCAGCCGGCCGTCACCGAGGCGATCAGCGCCATCGAGATGAAGCGGTGGTGATAGCCGAACACGTCGACCCGGCCCTGCAGGTCGCCCGCGCCGGCGGCATAAGCAGGGTGGGTCCAGGGGATGTGATAGGCCTCGAAAAATGCCTCGGCCATGATCTTCCAGTTGCTCTCGACGATGATGCCGAAATGGGCGGCCTTCCACATGCGATGGTCGGGCCAGGCATCGAAATGGCGCGCCATCACCGGGCCGATATGGTCGATCAGCGGGGCGGCGTCGGGATCGAGGTTGATGAAGACATTGCCATTATAGGTCTCGCAGCGGACCGGCCGCAGCCCCTCGCCGTCGATCTGGGGGAACTCCCAGCGGGCCGGGACGTGCTGGAGGCTGCCGTCGAGCCCATAGGTCCAGCCGTGGAAGGGGCAGGAGAAGCAGCTGGTGTTGCCGCGGTTCTGCGCCACCGTCGCGCCGCGATGGCGGCAGGTGTTGCGGAAGGCGCGGATACTGTCCTCGCTGTCGCGCACCACCAGGATCGAGCGGCCGACGATCTCGTAGACGATATAGTCGCCGACCTTGGGCACCTCATTCTCGCGGCAGGCCATCTGCCAGACGGTGGACCAGAGATGCGCCCATTCGCGCTCATGCTGCTCGCGGGAGAGATAGTTGGAAGCGGGGACGCGGAAGCCGTCGGCCGGGCCGAGATCGTCGCCGACTTCGAGCAGATGTGGTGACAGGCGCGGGTCCTGCGCGGCGACATGCTCCCAGCGGACGATCTCGGGTTTCTCGTTGGACGTCACGGGCGGGTCGAGCAGGGACATCGGGCCTCTCCAGGTTGGTCCCCCGGTCGCTAGCCTCGCCGATGGGACTTGTTTGTGTATGGTTTACACAAAGCGCTCCCGCTCGTCATGCTGAACTTGATTCAGCATCCAGACGCGCAACGGTGCGCGTCTTGCTCCGGCTTTGCGTATCTGGATCCCGGATCAAGTCCGGGATGACGAAGGAAGAGGGTTGCCCTCCCGCGCCTCGATCCACCGCGCGATGTTGCGGTGGAAGGCGACGATGCTGGGTTCGATCGTGGCGCCCAGCACCACCTCGTCGGCCAGTTTGAGGCCGGTCTGGATGCGCGCGCTGTTCGATATGTCCTCGTCGAACACGTCGGCGGTGGGGCCCATCGCCTGCATCACCGGTTCGAAGTCGCGCATCAGGGTGCCGCGCGGGACCATCTGGAGCGGGGCGTCGGGCGGCAGCGGGCCGTCGCCGGGGATGGGGACGAGGTTGGCGACGTCGAAGATCATCGTGGTGTGATCGTCGCCATTGGGCCGGAAGCGATAGGTGACATGGCCGCCAGGCCCGACGAAGGAGACGAAGTTGGGGAAGACGAGGTTCGGGTAGAGATCGACGATCTCGGTGTCGCTGACATGGTCGAGGTCGAGCCCCTGCGATGCCCAGTTGGCGCGGATCGTGGCGGACATGAACTGGCGCGCGGTCTGGCCTTCGGGCAGCGGGAAGCTGGGTGGTTCCTCCGGATCGGCGCCATCGGGGATCTGCACGAAGCCGCCGGCCGCCTGCATCACCGTGTCGAGGATCTCCTGCTCGGTCGAGTCCCAGCCCGCCGTCACCGAGGGGACGAGCGCCATCGAGATGAAGCGGTGGTGGAGGCCGAAGACGTCGATCCGCCCCTGGATGTCGCCCGCGCCGGCGGCGAAGGCAGGGTGGGTCCAGGGGACGTGGTAGGTCTCGAAAAAGGCCTCGGCCATGATCTTCCAGTTGCTCTCGACGACCACACCGAAATGCCAGCTCTTCCACATGCGGTGATCGGGGAAGGCGTCGAAATGGCGCGCCATCACCGGGCCGATATGCTCGATCAGCGGCGCGGCATCGTCGTCGAGGCTGAAATAGACATTGCCGTTATAGGTCTCGCAGCGGACGGCACGCAGGCCCTTGCCGTCGATCTGGGGGAATTCCCAGCGCGCGGGGACATGCTGGAGGCTGCCGTCGAGCCCATAGGTCCAGCCATGGAAGGGGCAGGAGAAGCAGGTCGTGTTGCCTTTCCCTTGCGCGACGGTGGCGCCGCGATGGCGGCAGGCGTTGCGGAAGGCGCGGACGCTGTCGGGGGCGTCGCGGACGATCAGGATCGAGCGGCCGGCGATTTGGTATTCGAGATAGTCGCCGACCCGGGGGATGTCGTTCTCGCGGCAGGCCATCTGCCAGGCCTTGCTCCACAGATGCGCCCATTCGCGGTCATGCTGCTCGCGGGAGAGATAGAGCTGGGGCGATATCCGGAAATCGTCGACCGGGCCGAGATCGTCGCCCTGCCAGTAGAGATGCTCCGAGGTGCGCGGGTCCTCGCGCGCATAATCTTCCCAGGCCTTGAAGGGCGGCTTCGCATCCTGTGCGGCGGGCGGGTCGAGCAGCGACATCCCCATCTCTCCTCTGTCGGCTCTGCGGCCGTTGCTGGAAGGATACGCCGCGTCCTTCGGTTTTGCACCCAGTAAGTTTCATTTCCCGTTGCGCGGCGATCCGCCTCGGGCGATGCTCGCGCCAAAGAGGAGAGGAGGGGGCCCTGGCCGACCTGAAGCTGATGCAGATCGCGCTCAACACGCGCGACATGGCGGGATCGCTGCGCTTCTTCGCCGAGGTGTTCGGCTTCGCCAATGCCGGCGGGCAGGCGGGCTATGGCGATGTGATGCGCATCCAGGGGCTCGACCCGTCGAGCCGCTTCCTGATCTGGTGGATGGTGGGGCGCCAGCAGGGCGTCCAGCTCGAGATCTTTCATCACAGCGTGCCCGCGCAGCGACCGCAGCCGGCGGACTGGAGCCCGGCCGATCATGGCTGGCCGCGCTTCGGCATCGGCGTGCCCGATTTCGACGGGGTGCTGGCGAAGCTGGCCGACTGGGATGTCGCGCCGATCACCGCGCCGGTGCGGCGGGGGAGAGGGCGCCGGGTGGCGATCCGCGATCCTTTCTGCGGCACGGTGATCGAGATCATCGAGGAGAGCGACGATCTGCCCGCCGCGCTGCGCGAGCGGCATTTCGACCTCGATCCCTTCATCGTCTACGCCACCGCCTCGGTGTCCGACATCGGCAAGGCGCGGGCCTATTATGGCGAGACGATCGGGTTGCCGATCAGCGAGAACCGGCTGCATTCGCCGGAGGACGAGGCGCTGTGGGGGCTGGCGGGCGCGCGGCGGAGCAGCTTCACGGCGGAGGCGGACGGGCTGCTGGTGGAGGTGGTCGAATATTCCTCCCCGCGCGGGCGGCCAAAGGGCGACGATGCGCTGATCTCCGACCAGGGGATGATGAACATCGCGCTGCGCGGGACCGACAAGACGCTGGTCGGCGCGATCATCGATCGGGCGCACAAGGCGGGGGCAAAGCCGACCGCGCTGGTGTCGAACGGGCCGCTGATCGGCACCTATCTGACCGCGCGGGGCTGCGAGGTGGAATTGCTGGCGGCGCCGCTGGCGTTCGATCCGGCGATCGGGCTGGCGCCGGGCGAGCCGCTGATGGGTCAGCGGGTGATGCCGATGACGGCCTACGAAAGCTGATCCCCTCCATCCGTTCGTCCCGAGCGAAGTCGAGGGACATCGTCTCGCGGAACGTGTCTCGACTTCGCTCGACACGAACGGTGTGGGGAGGAGAGGCGGCCTCCGCCGGGATGACGGAATGGGCGAATGTCCCTGCCGATCAACGGCCCTGGACGCCCAAGGGTCTAGCATCCCCCTAAAGAGGAGGGAGACCGATGCTGGAGCTGGTCGACAAGGCGATGATCTCCCCGGCGGGGAGCCTGATCCCGTCGAACGATCGCAAGGGGCAGGGCGGGCCGAAGCTCGATCTGCCGCCGGGCACCATGGTCTTCTCGGCCGACGGGCATATCGACGTGTCGGTCGACATCTTCCAGCAGCGCTTCCCCGCGTCGATGAAGGACCGCGCGCCGCGGGTGTGGTTCGCCGATGGGGTCTGGCACATCGGAGCGGACGGAAAGTCGTACCTGCCCTATGAGTTCGTGGCTCCGATCGCCCAATATGACGGGCTGCCGGGCGCGGCCTCGGGCAATCTCGCCGCACGGCTGGCCGATGCCGACGCCGACGGGGTCGACGCCGAGCTGGCCTTTCCGAACAACATGCTGGTGCTGCTCGGCCATCCGGATCATGACCTGCGCGAGACCGCCTTCCGCGTCTATAACGAGCATCTCGCCGAGCTGCAGGAGGCGGCGCCCGGCCGCTTCTACGGGGTCGGCATGATCAACTGGTGGGATCCGGCCGGCGCCCGCCGCACCCTGGCCGAAGCCAAGGCGCTGGGGCTGCGCACCTTCCTGCTCCCGGCCAATCCGTTCACCCGGCCCGACGGATCGGCGATCGACTGGGGCAGCGCGGCGATGATCCCGCTGTGGGAGGAGATCGCCGACGCGGGCCTGCCGGTGTCGCACCATATCGGCGAGAGCCCCAAGCATTGCGAATATAACCCGATCGCGATCGGGCTGCTCCACAACATGGCCTCGTTCCGCGAGATGTTCGGCAAATATATCTTCGGCGGCATCCTCGACCGGCACCCGTCGCTGCGGGTCGGCTGGTTCGAGGGCGGGATCAACTGGGTGGCGGCGGCGCTGCAGGATGCCGAGCATATCGACCTGTCGATCCGCCACATGCACAATTGGAAGCTCGAGCATCCGGTGCGCCATTATTGGGACCGGCACATGGTCTCGTCCTTCATGGTCGATCCGCTCGGGCTGGAGCTGATCGACCGGATCGGGGCGGACAAGGCTCTATGGTCGTCCGACTATCCGCACAGCGAGAGCACCTTCGGCTATACCAAGAGCGCGATCCGGCAGGTGATCGAGATGGTGGGGCCCGAGCGGGCGCCGGGAATCCTGGGCGGCAATCTGAAGCGGCATCTGGGGCTGGATTGAGGCTTCCGCCGGGGCGACGGAATCCGCTAGCCCGCCAGTCGCGCCGTCGGCACCGCGATCGACAGTTTCAGGCCCTCGGGGGCCCAGTCGATGTCCAGCCGGCCGCGCAGCTGGCGTTCGATCGTGCTCTTGATCAGGGTGGAGCCGAAGCCGCTGCCCGAGGGAGCGCCGGCGAGGGCGGGGCCGCCGCGCTCGGTCCAGCGCAGCGCCAGGCTGTCGGCGTCGACCGACCAGGCGATGTCGACCGCGCCGCCGGGCACGCTGAGCGCGCCATATTTGGAGGCGTTGGTCGCGAGCTCGTGGATCACCAGGGCAAGGCCGTTGGTGGCCTGGTCGCCGCAATGGATCTCGCAGCCGGAGACGGCGAAGCTCGTTTCCTTGCTGTCATGGACCCGGATGATCGCGGCGATGAGATCGCCCAGCATGGTGCTGCGCTCGGGGGTGCCGGTCTCGGCCTGGCGGCGGACCAGCGCATGGGCGCTGGCGAGGGCATGGAGGCGGCCCGAGAGCAGCTCGGCCAGCTCGTCGACGGTGGCGGCGTTGCGCGCGCTGCCGCGGATCATGCCGTCGGTGATCGCGAACAGGTTCTTCAGGCGATGGCTCATCTCCATCGCCAGCATCTCCTGCTCGCCCAGCGCGGAGCGCAGGCGGCGCTCGGTGCGGATCATCCGCAGCGCCTTGCCGGCGAAGCGCGCCAGCTCGTCGGTGACGCGGGCATGGTCGGCGTGGACATGACCTTCCTCGGGCGCCACCACCCACAAGGTGCCGAGCGGCTCCTCGTCGCTCAGGTGGAGCGGCTGGAGCAGCACTTCGGGAACGACGATATGCTCGTTGGAGATCCAGTCGTAGACCAGCTCGGGATGGCGGGCGAGGACGGTGCGGTTCTGGTCGAGCGTGACGCCGCAGGGGCTGTCGAAACGCGGGGTGAGGGCATCCTCGAAGGGAGACAGCGATCCGTGGAGATGGCTCCAGCGGAACACGCCGCCCTCTTCACCCTGCTCCTCGAACAGGCTGAGCCCGGCGGAGGTGGCACCCGTCAATTCCATCGCGAGCGCGACGAATCGGGGCAGCACCTCGGCCGGGTCGTCGGCCATCGCGGCGGCCAGTTCGAGGATCGCATGTTTCTCGCGATGCGGATCCGACGCTACGGCCGGACGGTCGGAGAGACTGTCGGTGATATAGATGTGCCGCAGGGTCGACTTGTCCACCGCCGCAGGAAGGGAGCTTGGCATGGCTCCCATCCTATCCGCGTCCGTGTCCGATAGCGAATCCACGGCCTCTTCGCGCCACATCTACTGGCTCAGCAGGTCGACATTGCCGGTGTCGAAGCCCGACACCTTCACCCAGCCGAGCTGGGTGGGCAGCACCCCGGCGAGATCGACCGGATATTGCTTCCAGCTGCCCGGGGGCAGCGGCTCGGTGGCGGCGAAGCTGGTGGTGCCGGCGGCCGCGCCGGGCTTGCCCTGGGCGTCGTTGGGCCCCCATTGCAGCTGGGCCTTCATGCCCGACAGCCGGGCCGCGGTGGGGTTGCCGAAATCGAGCGTCACGCGCGAGCCGGTCTGCGAGGGCTCGACCTTGGCGATCGTCACTGCCACGGGGCCCATGTCGGTCTGGATCAGCCCATAGCCGGTGTCGCTGGGCTTCAGGGTGACGACCTTGCCGGCCTGGGCGGCGGCTTCCAGCTTGGCGAGCCGGGCCTCGACCGCCTTCAAACGGTCGTCGGTCTTCGATCCGCAGGCGCTGAGGGCGGGAATGAGCAAAGCCACGCAGAGGAGCGAACGGCGCATTCGGGTCTCCTTTCAAGAACCTCTTCGCCGCGCCGAACGCCTGTGAAACGAAAAAGAGCCATCAGGCGAAACGAAAAGCTGATCTTGATCAGGGGAAGAGGGGGGCTGAATTTGCAAACGCCCCTTCCTACGTCACCCCAGCGAAGGCTGGGGTCCATGTCTCTCCTCTCCCCGTTGGCCATCGCAAGCGGAGACAGACATGGATCCCAGCCTTCGCTGGGATGACGTTCCATTGGGTTTAGAGACCGCTCCACCCGTCAGGTTGGGCTGGCGGATGGGGCACCAGCCTACAGCGCCTCGACGATCGTGACGTTGGCCTGGCCGCCGGCTTCGCACATCGTCTGCAGGCCATAGCGGCCGTCACGCGCGCGGAGACCGTGGACCAGGGTGGCCATCAGGCGGGTTCCGGAGGCGCCGAGCGGGTGGCCGATCGCGATCGCGCCGCCGTTGACGTTGAGCCGGGCCGGGTCGGCGCCGACATGCTTCGCCCAGGCGAGGGGGACGGGGGCGAAGGCTTCGTTGACCTCGTAGAGATCGATGTCGCCGATCGTCAGGCCGGCGCGGCGCAGTGCCTTGTCGGTGGCGAACAGCGGTTCCTCGAGCATGATCACCGGGTCGCCCGCGGTGACGGTGAGGTTGTGGATGCGCGCGATCGGGGTGAGGCCATGCGCCTTGAGCGCGGCTTCGGACACGATCAGCGCGGCCGAGGCGCCGTCGGAGACCTGGCTGGCGGTGGCGGCGGTGATCACGCCGCCCTCGCGCAGCAGCCGCACCGCGCCGATCGAATCGAGCGAGGCGTCGTAGCGGATGCCCTCGTCATGGAGCATCAGCTCACCGCCGCTGCCGTCGGCGCGCAGGATCGGGATCGGCACGATCTCGGCCGCGAAGCCGCCCGCCTGGGTCGCGGCGGCGGCGCGGCGATGGCTCTCCAGCGCGAAGGCGTCGAGCGCGGCGCGGTCGAAACCGTGCTTGGCGGCGATCATCTCGGCGCCGTCGAACTGGCTGAAGCCTTCGGTGCCGAAGCGGCGGCGCAGGCTGTCGGTGATCACCGAGATGCCCTTGTCGCTGAGCGTCGCGGCGCCCATCGGCACGCGGGTCATGCTCTCCACCCCGGCGGCGATGACGATGTCCTGGGTGCCCGACATCACCGCCTGGGCGGCGAAGTGGAGCGCTTGCTGCGAGGAGCCGCACTGGCGGTCGATCGTCACCCCGGTGACGCTGTCGGGCAGCTTCGAGGCAAGGACGGCGTTGCGGCCGATATTGGCAGCCTGCTCGCCGGCCTGGGTGACGGTGCCCATGATCACGTCGTCGATCGCGGCGGGATCGATCCCGGTCCGCTCGACGATCGAATCGAGCATCTTCGCGGCGAGGTCGATCGGGTGCCAGCCGCTGAGCTGGCCCTTGCGGCGGCCGATGGGGGTGCGGGCGGCGTCGACGATATAGGCCTGGGACATCTGGGCGATCCTTTCCCTCGAAACGGAGGCGATGAGGCATATATGTGCATATACACCTATATTGCAAGAGAGCGAAAGGATAGGAGCGGGGCATGAGCCAGCGCGCGATCACCGACCCCTGCCACTGCCATGTCGTGCGCAAGGCCGCGCGCTATGTGACGGGCTTCTACGACGAGGCATTGGCGCCGGCCGGGCTGCGGCTGGCGCAATTCTCGATGCTCGTCACGCTTTCGGGTGCGGACGAGCTGGCGCTGGGCGAGCTGGCCGGGGCGCTGGGGCTCGACCGCACCACCGCGACCCGCAATTTGAAGCTGCTGGAGCGGGCGGGCTATGTGGCGATCGGCGCATCGGAGGCCGATGGCCGCCGCAAGGCGATTCGCCTGACCGAGACGGGCTGGACGGTGCTGCGCGGGGCGGTGCCGCTGTGGGAGGCCGCGCAGGCCGCGTTCGAGGCCCGCCATGGCGCCGCGCTGGTCGGGCAGGTCCATGACGTGCTCGGCGCGCTCGATAAAAACAGGCCGGAAAGCAGGAGCGCGGGCAGGAAAACCGCCGTCGGCGATTGACTCCCATGGTGGTTTTGCCTAAGCGCGCCCCTCGATAGCGGCTGCCGCAGGTTCGGCGGCCCTTTTGTTTTGGATTTGAGGCAAAGACAATGAAGCGCACTTTTCAGCCGAGCAACCTCGTCCGCAAGCGGCGCCACGGTTTCCGCTCGCGCAGCGCCACCCCCGGTGGCCGCAAGGTGCTGGCCGCTCGCCGCGCGCGCGGCCGCAAGAAGCTGTCGGCCTGAACGCTGATCCCTACGCGGTGCTCGGGCGCCGCGCGGATTTCCTCGCGGCCAACAGCGGCAAGCGGGCACCCATGCCCGGCTTCGTCCTGCTCGTGCGGCCGCGCGACGATGGCGACCCGGTCATGCGTCTCGGCATCACCGTCACCAAGAAGATCGGCAACGCCGTCGTGCGCAATCGCATGAAGCGGCGTTTCCGTGCGCTGGCGCGCGAGCTGTTCCCTGCCGTCGGCATCGCCGGCGCCGATCATGTGCTGATCGGCCGGGCCGGCGGGATCGAGCGCGACTTCGACGACCTGCGCACCGAGCTCCGCAAGGCGCTTGGCAAGGTCGCGAGATAGGCGCCGGACATGCTCGCCCCCCATGTTCGCTAGAGTCATCATCCTGTTGGCAAAGGCGTGGCAGAGGGGGCCGTCGCTGATCCTTCCGCCCAGCTGCCGCTACATGCCGAGCTGTTCGGCCTATACGATCGAGGCCGTCTCGCGCTATGGCGCGCTCAAAGGTGGCTGGCTCGGGCTCCGCCGGATCTGTCGATGCCACCCCTGGGGCGGCTCGGGCTATGATCCGGTGCCCTGAACAAGTACGGATTTCCGGGAGTTATTGGTGGATAACCAGCGCAATTTCATCCTCGCCATCGTGCTGTCGGCGCTCGTCCTGTTCGGATGGCAGGCGCTGGGGGATCGCTTCTTCCCGCAGCCGAAGGCGCCGGTGGCCAAGGTCCAGCCGGCCGGTGAAGCCGCGCCCGGCGCGCCCGCGGTTACCCCGGCCGCCGATAATCCGGTGGTGATCCGCAACCGCGCCGCGGTGCTCAAGGAAGCGCCCCGGGTGGCGATCGACACGCCCAAGCTGGCCGGCTCGATCAACCTGAAGGGTGCCCGGATCGACGATCTGGTGCTGCGCTCCTATGGCGAGACGATCGCGAAGAACGCCGCGCCGGTGCGCCTGCTGTCGCCGAGCGGCGCGGCCGACACCTATTATGCCAGCTTCGGCTGGACCGGCGACGGCGTCGACACGCCCGGCCCGAACACCTTGTGGACCAGCGATGGCAAGGCGCTGACCCCGAACAGCCCGGTGACCCTGCGCTGGAGCAACACGCGCGGCCAGCGCTTCGAGACGGTCATCGCGGTCGACGCGAACTATATGTTCACCGTCACCCAGAAGCTGGTCAACGCCAGCGCGGCGGGCGTGATCGCCCGGCCGTTCGGCGTCGTCACCCGCCATGGCGTGTCGAAGGACCCGTGGGGCTGGACCCTGCGCGTCGGCGCGATCGTCAAGCGTCAGGACGAGGCGGTCGACTTCGTGAAGGCCGAGACGATCGACGAGGCCGGCGCCACCGGCGTCCGCTATGCCAGCAAGGGCAGCTGGCTGGGCTTCTCCGACAAATATTGGCTGACCGCGCTGGTGCCCGATCGCAATGCCACCGTCGACGTCGCCTTCCTGCCGACCGGCGGCAAGGTCTACCAGGCGGTGCAGACCGGCCGTCCGCAGTCGGTGGCGCCGGGCAAGGCCCTGGCCGTCACCCAGCGCTTCTTCGCGGGCGCCAAGGAGGTCAACACCCTCGACGGCTATGAAGAGACGCTGCAGATCGAGCAGTTCGGCCGCGCGATCGACTGGGGCTGGTTCCGGATCATCGAGAAGCCGATCTTCTGGGTGCTGGACCAGGTGTTCAAGCTGGTCGGCAATTTCGGCGTGGCGATCATCATCCTCACCTTCCTGGTGCGTGGCCTGATGTTCCCGATCGCGCAGAAGCAGTTCCGTTCGATGGCCGGCATGCGCCGCGTCCAGCCGAAGATGAAGGAGCTGCAGGAGCGCTACAAGGAGGACAAGCCGCGCCTTCAGCAGGAGATGCTGAAGCTGTATCAGGAGGAGAAGGTCAATCCGCTCGCGGGCTGCCTGCCGATTCTGGTTCAGATCCCGGTCTTCTACGGCCTCTACAAGGTGCTGATGGTGACGATCGAAATGCGTCACCAGCCCTTCGTGCTGTGGATCAAGGATCTCTCCGCGCCCGATCCCGCGCACATCCTGAACCTGTTCGGCCTGCTCGACTTCACGCCACCGGCCTTCCTGGGCATCGGCCTGCTCGCGCTGCTGCTCGGCATCTCGATGTGGCTGCAGTTCAAGCTCAACCCGCAGCCGATGGACGATGCGCAGAAGCAGGTCTTCGCGCTGATGCCCTGGGTGATGATGTTCATCATGGCGCCGTTCGCGGCGGGCCTGCTGATCTACTGGATCACCTCGAACTTCCTGACGATCGCGCAGCAGGCGTGGCTCTATCGCCAATATCCGGTGCCGGCGACCCCGGCCTCGGCGGCGGTGGTGACGACCACGGCCAAGAGCAGCACCGCGAAGAAGAAGTGAGCGACGAGGTCCCCTTCGAGGAGCTGATCGAGCCCGCGCGCAAGCTGTTCGCGGGCCCGGTGTCGTTCCTGAAATCGGCGCCCGACCTGCGCTACCTGCCCGAGGCGGACGCGCCCGAGGTGGCCTTTGCCGGCCGCTCGAACGTGGGCAAGTCGTCGCTGCTCAACCGGCTGACCAACCGGGCCGGGCTCGCCCGTACCTCGAACACGCCGGGGCGGACGCAGGAGCTGAACTTCTTCGACGTCGGCGCCGAGGAGGAAGGCGGCACCCCCGTGCTGCGCCTCGTCGACATGCCCGGCTATGGTTTCGCCAAGGCGCCCAAGGACATCGTCCGCAAATGGCGCCATGTGGTGAACGACTATCTGCGCGGCCGCGTGTCCCTGCGCCGCGCGCTGGTGCTGATCGACAGCCGCCACGGCATCAAGGATGTCGACCGCGAGATCATGACGATGCTCGACAAGGCGGCGGTGACCTATCACCTCGTCCTGACCAAGGCCGACAAGATCAAGGCGAGCGAACTCGCCGCCGTCACCGAGCGCACCGCCGCCGAGGCCCGCACCCATGTCGCCGCGCACCCGCGCCTGCTCGTCACGTCGAGCGAGAAGGACATGGGGATGGGCGAGCTGCGGGCGGCGATCCTGGACGCGATCCGGAGCTGAGCCAATTCCTCCCCTGCTTTTGCAGGGGAGGGGGACCGTCCGCGCAGCGGATGGTGGAGGGGCTGCTTCCAGCGTTGCGCAGGCCCCTCCACCGCCTTCGGCGGTCCCCCTCCCCGTTCCGGGGAGGAATTAAGTGGACCACTCACAAGCCCGCCTGATCAGCTCCGATCGAAAGTCGATTTGGACTCTCCTGCCACCGCGCTTAAACCCGGGCGCATCACGGCAGGAGGCGCGCGATGACCCTCAGGATCCATATCGGCAACAAGGTCTATTCGAGCTGGTCGCTGCGCGGCTGGCTGGCGGTGAAGCAGTCGGGGCTGGCGTTCGAGGAGCAGGTCCACTCGCTCTATGGCGACGAATGGGAGCAGCGCCGCAACGGCCCCGAATTCGCGCCGTCGAACGGCAAGGTGCCGATCCTGTGGGATGGCGGCGATGCGGTGTGGGAGAGCCTGGCGATCATCGACCATCTCGCCGACAAGGTGGGCCGCGACCGTTTCTGGCCCGCCGATCCCTCCGCCCGCGCGCTGGCGCGGTCGATGGCGTCGGAGATGCACGCGGGCTACTCGGCGCTGCGCTCGCAGCACACGATGAACCTGCGCCACATCTATCCGGCGGCTCCGCTCAGTCCCGAGGTCGAGGCCGACGTCGCCCGCATCGTCGAGCTGTGGGCGCAGGCGCGCGAGCGCTTCGGCCAGGGCGGCGATTATCTGTTCGGGGCGTTCGGGGCGGTCGACATCATGTTCGCGCCGGTCGTCACCCGCTTCCGCACCTATGCGATCCCGCTGCCCGCTTTCGCCGCCGACTATATCGCGGCGGTGCGCGCGCATCGCTTCATGGTCGAATGGGCCGAGGGGGCCGCGGGCGAGACCTGGGTGATCCCGATGTTCGAGCGGTGATGATCTTCTGGACCGTCATTCCCGCGGATGCGGGAATCCATAACCTCCGAACCGCGAGAGTCTCCAACCTTTGAGAATATGGATCCCCGCCTTCGCGGGGATGACGGCTGGGGCTTTGCATCGCGCGCCGAGGAAGGCTAGGCGGGCGCCATGTCCATCGCCCTCGACCCCGTCGCGCTGACCGAGCGCCTGATCGCCTGCCCGAGCGTGACCCCGGTCGATGCCGGGGCGATGGCGGTGATCGCCGAGGCGCTGGAGGCGATCGGCTTCACCGTGCACCGCTTCGCGGCCGGCGAGGCGCCCGACGGGCCGATCGAGAATCTGTTCGCGATCCGGGGCGAGGGCGGCCCGCATTTCGCCTTTGCCGGGCATAGCGATGTGGTGCCGGCCGGCGAGGGCTGGCGCAGCGATCCGTTCGTGCCGACGGTCGAGGGCGAGCTGCTCTATGGGCGCGGCGCCGTGGACATGAAGGGCGCGATCGGCGCCTTCATCGCCGCCGCCGCGCGGATCGAGGATCAGACGGGCACGATCAGTCTGATCATCACCGGCGACGAGGAAGGGCCCGCCACCCATGGCACCGTCGCCCTGATCGACTGGATGGCCGCGCGCGGCATCCGCCCCGACCTGTGCCTGGTGGGCGAGCCGACCTCGAGCCAGCGGCTGGGCGACATGGTGAAGATCGGCCGGCGCGGTTCGGTCAACATCTGGATCGAGAATGCCGGGACGCAGGGCCATGTCGCTTATCCGCACCTGGCCGACAATCCGATCCCGGCGCTGGTCAAGGCGCTCGCCGCGCTCGATGCGCTGCTGCTCGACAAGGGCAATGCCTGGTTCCAGCCGTCGAACCTGGAGGTCACCTCGGTCGACGTGGGCAATGCCGCGACCAACGTGATCCCGGCGGTGGCCAAGGCGCGGATCAACATCCGCTTCAACGACGAGCACAAGGGCGCCGAGCTGGTCGAGCTGGTGCGCCGCACCGTGGCCGAGCATGCCCCCGCGGCGACGATCCGCGCGACGATCTCTGGCGAGAGCTTCATCACCCCGCCGGGCGACTTCTCGGCACTGGTGTCGGCGGCGATCCTGAAGGTGACGGGGCTGACCCCCGAGCTGTCGACCACAGGCGGCACCTCCGACGCGCGCTTCCTGTCGCGCATCTGCCCGGTGGTGGAATTCGGCCTGTGCAACGCGACGATGCACAAGCTGGACGAGGCGGTGGCGATCCCCGATCTCCACGCGCTGAGCGCCATCTATGAGGAGATCGTCCGCAGCGCGCTGCGCTGAGGCCGGCTCTCCCAAAAAACCGGCGTTTCCGCCCGCGAAACGCCTTCCTCCGAAATGGATGCTGCGATGCACCTCGCCTCTGGCGGGGCGCGTCCGGTCGCGCGGGAAAACCGCCGGCCCATCGCCGCCGAACCGCCGCCGATCGACGGTCGGGAACGCCGTTCCTCGCCTGGCGAACGCTCCGAAAGCCCGACTGGGCTTGGTTCATCATCCTGTCATCTTTGGGCCAATTGGGGCCGGGGGCGGCCGGAAAATTAGCAATCGCGCTGGCGGTGGTGGTTTGGCAACCATCGCCGTCTGCCAGATATTTTGCGGGAATTTTAGGCGACTCCCGAAAATTATACGGGCGAGTCCGCGTAGGGCGAACGAATCAACAATTCGTGACAATGAAGGAAAAATGAATATTATTTTTTGTTACAGGCCATTCTCGGGAGAAAATTCTTCTTATCGGGAAAAGAAACCGAGCACCTTCGGCAAGGGCTGACCTATGGTGGAGCCATAAGAAACAGCCTTGGCCGAATGGGCCTGGGATGAGGGGCGAGGGAGCCTCCGGGGTAGGGTTTAGGAAAAAGGGGGAACGTCGATGACGAATGCATCTGCTGGCAAGAGCCGCCAGCTCCCATATCTGCGTGCAGTTCTGCTCGCGAGCACTCTTCTTGCGGTTCCGGGCGGCGCCTGGGCGCAGGCCGAGCCGCAGCAGGCGGAAGAAGCTACTCCTCAGGAGGTTTCGGGCGGCGATATCGTCGTCACCGCGCTGCGCCGCAACACGCGCCTTCAGGAAACGCCGCTGGCGATTTCGGCGACCTCGGGCGCGGCCCTGGCCGCGGCCGGCACCACCAGCTTCGCCGATCTGACACGCAACGCGCCGTCGCTGCGCGTGGTCGACAGCGGCCCCGGCCAGCGCCGCGTGCTCATCCGCGGCATCCAGTCGTCGGGCGAGCCGACCGTCGGCGTCTATTATGACGAATCGCCGGTCTCGGGTTCGGTCTCGACCAGCTCGGACGCCGCCGGCACCACCCCGGACTTCCGCCTGTTCGACGTTCAGCGCGCCGAAGTGCTGCGCGGCCCGCAGGGCACGCTGTTCGGTTCGGGCTCGATGGGCGGTACGCTGCGCATCATCTTCGAGAAGCCGAAGACCGACCGGGTCGAAGGCGCGGTGAGCGGCAATCTGTCGAAGGTGAAGGGCGGCAGCGAGGGCTGGTCGCTCGACGGCATGATCAACCTGCCGATCGTCGAGGACAAGCTCGCGGTTCGCGTGGTCGGTTATTACAACCAGTTCGCGGGCTATGTGGACAACATCATCCGCTCGAACGACCCGAACGCCAAGAATGTCGTCGACACCACCCCGGCGGGCGATGGCCTCCTGCGCAACCGCAAGAACATCAACGACGGTTACTCGGCCGGTGGCCGCCTGCTCGTCCGCTTCACGCCGACCGAGCGCATGACCATCGACCTGGCCGGCTTCTACGAGAAGGTGAGCACCGAGGCGCCGATGTGGCGGCTCGAGGAATCGCGGATCCAGGGCCGGAAATATGTCAGCCAGGCGCGCGGCCGCGCCGGCAACTATGACAAGAACCGGATCTACAACGGCACCTTCCGCTACGAGTTCGACGGCTTCAACCTGATCGGCGTCACCTCCTACTTCGATCGCGATCGTATCGCGGTCTCGGACGTGAGCGACACCTTCAACGGCCGCGACACCGCCGCCGGCTGCCGCACCTATCTGCTGCGCAGCGTGGGCAACTGCACCGATGCGCAGCTCGCCAGCTACCTGCCGGCGACCCGCGCGATCCAGCAGTCGTCGCTCTACCAGCCGCAGAGCGTGAAGAACTGGGTGAACGAGCTGCGCGTCAGCTCGGACAATGAGAGCCCGTTCCAGTGGACCGCCGGCATCTTCCTGGAAGATCGCAAGACCATGGTGCGGTCGACCCTGCTGATCGCCGATCCGCAGACCGGCGCGCTGCCCGACATCAACAACCCGGCGACCCTGGCCTATGATCGCACGATCAACGACAAGCTGAAGCAGAAGGCCGCCTATGTCGAACTGAGCTACAAGTTCTTCGACCAGCTGACCTTCACCGCCGGCACCCGCTATTACGACTTCAAGAAGAGCGTTGGCGGCCGCATCGACGTGGGCCAGATCCACTATCTGTCTTCGGTCACCCCCTATCAGGTGGCGAAGAACAAGGAAGATGGCTTCATCTACAAGTTCAACCTGTCGTGGCAGGCCAATCCGTCGCTGCTGTTCTATGCGCAGGCGGCCCAGGGCTTCCGTCCCGGCGGCGTGAACCAGGTGATCGGCCTTCCCGCGGCGCTGGCCGGCTATGCGTCGGACAGCATCTGGAACTATGAGCTTGGCGCCAAGACCAAGGTCATGCCCGGCGTCTACTTCAACCTGGCCGGCTATCGCATCGATTGGGACAATCTGCAGGTTTCGGCCCGCACCACCGGCACCGGTTCGGTGTTCGGCCTGATCGCCAACGCCGGTGCGGCGCGGATCTGGGGTCTGGAAGCGGAACTGACCGCCGACATCACCTCGAACTTCCAGATCAGCGGCAACATGGGCTACACCGACGCCAAGCTGTCCGAGGACCAGATCAGCACGATCGTGACCGCCACGGGCCGCAAGGGCGATCGCCTGGCCTTCATCCCGAAGGTCACCGCCGGCATCTCGGCCGAATATACCCAGCCGATTAACGACGGCATGGAAGGCACCGTCCGCGTCGACGCCAGCCGCGTGGGCAAGTCCTACAGCACGCTCGCGCCGGCCGACACCTTCCGCCGCGTGATCCCGTCGCATGAGCTCGCCAACCTGCGGTTCGGCGTGCAGCATCCCGACGGCGACTGGGGCGCCTATCTCTACGTCAACAACCTGCTCGACGACACGGCGATCAACAGCTCGTCGTCCAGCTCGAACACCGGCGGCCTGACCAACACCTATAGCGCGCCGCCGCGTACCATCGGCATCAATCTGATGAAGCGTTTCTGACGATGGCGGGCAGGGGCTTCGGCCCCTGCCTTTCACCAACGACAAGGGGGATCACATGAGCATCGGAAAGTGGATTGCGGTTGCGTTGCTGGCCGAGACGGCCCTGGTTTCGGCCGGTAGCCTGAACGCCGCCTGGGCGCAGCAGGCGGCGCCCGCCAAGGTGGAAGCGGTCAAGCCGCGCGCCGGCGCCAATCCGGCACCCGCCCGCAAGCCCGGCGAAGGCGCCGGTCCGTATCGCAAGATGGTGATCCGTGGCGTGACCCTGATCGACGGCAGCGGCGCTCCGCCGCGTGGTCCGGTCGACATCGTGATCGAGAACAACGTCATCGCCGACATCGTCGCGGCGGGGACCCCCGGTCTGCCGATGAAGGCCGGCCGCGAGCCGCGCGACTTCGACTATGAGCTCGATGCCACCGGCATGTTCGTGACGCCGGGCTTCGTCGACATGCACGTCCATGGCTCGACCGACGACAAGGCGCCCGACCTTAGCTATTCCTACAAGCTGTGGCTGGCCCATGGCGTCACCACCGTCCGCGGCGTCGACCTGGCGCCGTTCGAGATCTCGCTGAGCGAGCGCGCCCGTTCGGCCCGCAACGAGACCGTCGCCCCGCGCATCTTCGCCTATCAGCGCCCCGGCCAGGGCAAGGGCTGGACCGGCGGCCGCACCAACACCCCCGAAAAGGCGCGCGCCTGGGTGCAGTGGGCGGCCAAGCAGGGCATCGACGGCATCAAGCTGATCGACAATGAGGATCAGCCGCCCGAAGTGATGGCCGCGATCATGGACGAGGCCAAGAAGCAGAAGCTGGGCACCGTCGCCCACCTCTCGCAGATCGGCGTCGGCCGCATGAACGCCGAGCAGGCGGGCGACGCGGGCCTCGGCACCGTCACCCACTTCTACGGCCACTTCGAATCGATGCTGAAGAACGGCCAGGTCCAGAATTGGCGGCATAACTACAACTATGCCGACGAGCAGGACCGCTTCGGCGACGTCGCCAATCTCGGCGAAGAGAGCGTCGAGCCGGGTTCGGACCGCTGGTGGGCCTATCTGGAGCATCAGAAGGCCAACCATGTCGTCTTCGATCCGACGATGACGATCTACGCCGCCGGCCGCGACCTGATGCACGCCCGCAACGCCGACTGGCATGACAAGTACACCATGCCGCAGCTGTGGGGCTTCTATCAGTCGTCGCGCGAGAACCACGGGTCCTATTTCTACGACTGGACGCTGGGCACCGAGATCAAGTGGCGCAATTTCTACCAGAAGTTCATGCGCCTGCTGAACGACTACAAGAATATCGGCGGCCGCGTGACCACCGGTTCGGACTCGGGCTTCATCTTCGAGCCCTATGGCTTCGGCTATGTCCAGGAACTGGAGATGCTGCAGGAAGCCGGCTTCAACCCCAGCCAGGTGCTGATGGCCGCCACCCTGAACGGCGCGCTGACCCTGTATGAGCCGAAGGGCCAGCCGGTGCCGCCGATCGGGACCGTCCGCGTCGGCAAGCTCGCCGATCTGGTGATCCTGAAGGAAAATCCGCTTCAGAACTTCAAGACCCTCTACGGCACGGGTGCGCTGCGTCTCAACGAGACCACGCAGAAGCTCGAGCGGGTCGGCGGCGTCAGCTACACCGTCAAGGACGGCATCGTGTACGACGCCAAGAAGCTCCTCGCCGAGGTGGCCGACATGGTCGCCGCCGAGAAGAAGCGCATGGGTATGCCCGAAACCGGCCTCCCTCATCCCTGAGGCCGCGGCGCGCCGGTCGCCCCGTCCGGCGCGCCACCCCTTTTCAGTGCCTGTTTCCACATCGCCCCGTCATTCCGATCCGGAGGGTAAAATGGCCTCGACGCAGCACGAAATGGTTCGCCGCGATATCATGAAGTTCGGTGCCCTCGGCCTGATCGCCGCCGGGTTCACCGCCCGCGCGGACAAGGTCGCCGCGATGCAGGGCACGCCCTCGCAGGCCGGTCCGGGTTCGCTGACCGCGCAGCTCGGCAAGATCGGCGGCGGCCCCAGCCAGAAGCTGCTGCTGCCGAAGTTGACCGGCGTGAACAGCCCGCCGGCACCGGCTACCTACGACATGCTGCCGCGCGCGTGGAACCAGGCCGCCTTCGCCAAGCTGCACGCCCGTGTCGCCGAGCGCGGCTGCCAGGCGGTGCTGCTGCGCAACGCCAACAACTGCTCCTATTTCACCGGCTACTGGTTCTCGAACACCGAGCGCCCGCAGGCGATGTTCATGAACGCCGGGGACGAGGCGCCCTGGTATTTCCACCCGGTGATCGACACCCAGCTGATCAAGAGCGGCTGGTATGGAGGCGGCCGCGCCTATTTCGACTTCCCGCACGCCGAGGGCGCCTTCCCGAACGAGGGGATCGTCTCGACCGGCAAGACCGTCGACATGCTCGAGTTCATGCTGGAAGGCATGAAGGAGAAGGGCATCAAGGGCGGCAAGCTGGCGATCGACGGCGAGCTCTATCCGTCGGAAGCGGCGAAGTTCGCCAAGATCCTGCCCGGTGTCGAGATCATCAACGTCGCCGACATCGTCCGCCAGATCCGCTGGATCAGCACGCCCGAGGAACTGGCGCTGTCGCACCGCGCCTATCAGCTCAACGACCGCGCCCATGCCTTTGCGCGCGACTATGTGCTGACCCACGGCACCGACGTGACCGACCTGGAGATTCAGCTCGCCACCCAGCTGTGGCTGCTCGATACGCTGCGCTCGGGCCTGAAGCTGGACGGCGGCCTGCCCAATCGCGGCGTCGCCAGCGGCGGCGTGGTGATGGTCCGCTGCGGCCGCACCACCGCCTATCCGCACCCGAACCAGCCTTATTACCAGCGGCTGGGCAAGGACATGCCGCTGCAGGTGGTGATCGTCGCCAAGGTCGGCGGCTGCGGCGGCGAGAATTATCGCATGTACCAGACCGCCGATGCCGGCGGTAAGTTCGACCCGCACGGCACCCGTATCTGGGAAGTGTCGCAGCACACCTGCGACATGCAGCGCGACCTGCAGGCGGAGGGGCGCCGCTGCTCCGAGGTGGCCGCCGCGATCCACAAATATCAGGTCGACGAGGGGATGGCGAAGTACATCTACCATCGCCCCGGCCACGGCCAGCAGTCCGAGGGCCATTATGCGCCCTATATCGCGCTGGGCGACCACACCGTGCTGCAGAAGAACATGCTCTTCAGCCAGGAGCCCGGCCTCTACGATCCGGAGAAGGGCGTCGGCTACAACTGGTCCGACACGATCGTGACCGGCGAGGGCGCGGGCTATCGCATGAGCCGTGTTCCCTACACCAAGGAATGGTCTTTCATCCGGCTCTGATCGCGCCGGCAAAGGGGGTTATTTTTGATGAAGCTTACCAGTCTGCTCGCCGCCGGCATCGCGCTTGCCAGCATGGCCATTCCGGCCGCAGCGCCGCACTTCGCCGCCTCGGCCCAGCCGATCATGGCGATGAAGGGCGCTCCGGCCCGCCAGGCCGGCGAGGGCGCGGGCCCGTTCCGCAAGCTGGTGATCCGCGGCGTCACGCTGATCGACGGCACCGGCGCCCCGCCGCGCGGCCCGGTGGACGTGATCATCGAAGGCAACAAGATCACCGACATCAAGCAGGCCGGCTGGCCGGGCCTGAAGTGGAAGACCGAGCGCGAGCCGCGCGACTTCGACCAGGAGATCGACGCGACGGGCATGTACATGCTGCCGGGCTTCGTCGACATGCACACCCACCTGCCGGGACCGGACAAGGCGCCCGACGCCTCCTATGCCTATAAGCTGTGGCTGGCGCATGGCGTGACCACGGTGCGCGGCGTGTCGCTGACCAACGCGGCGCTAGCCTCCGAAGAGAAGAACCGTTCGGCCCGCAACGAGATCGCGGCCCCGCACATCTTCAATTACCAGACGCTGGGTTCGGGCTGGTCGGGCGGCCGCATCACCGGGCCGGACAAGGCGCGCGAATGGGTGCGCTGGGCGGCCAAGAACAACATCGACGGCATCAAATTCTTCGGCTGGAACGACGAGACCCCCGAAGTGCTGCGCGCCGCGATCGACGAGGCGCACAAGAACAAGATGGGCACCGTCGCCCATCTCAGCCAGCTCGCCGTCGCCAATTTCAACGGCCGGGTCGCGGGCGACGCCCATCTCGACACGATCACCCATTTCTACGGGCATATGGAATCGCTGCTGAAGGACGGCACGATCCAGAAATTCTCGCCCGGCTATAATTTCTACAACGAGCTCGATCGCTTCGGCGAGGTCGCCAACATCTGGGACGAGGTCTACGAGCCCGGCAGCCCCGAGTGGAAGGACTATCTGGAGCATCAGAAGGCGAACAACGTCGTCTTCGATCCCACCTTCAACATCTACGCCGCCTCGCGCGACCTGATGCGTGCCCGCAACGCCGACTGGCAGGGCGCCTACACCACGCCGCAGCTGTGGAACTATTTCCAGTCGACCCGCGACAACCACGGGTCCTACTTCTTCGACTGGACCAGCGAGATCGAGACCAACTGGAAGCGCTTCTACGACCGCTTCTTCCGTCTCGTGAACGACTATAAGAATATCGGCGGCCGCGTGACCGTGGGCACCGACTCGGGCTTCATCTACAAGCTCTATGGCTTCGCCTATGTCGAGGAGCTGGAGCTGTTCCGCGAGGCCGGCTTCACTCCGCTGGAAATCTTCCGCTCGGCGACGATGAACGGCGCCAAGACGCTGATGGAGCCGAAGGGCCTGGAGCCCAACTTCGGCCTCGTCCGTCCCGGCTATGTCGCCGACCTGGTGCTGGTGAAGGAGAATCCGCTCCAGAACCTGAAGACGCTCTACGGCACCGGCTTCGTCCGCCTGAACCCGGAGACCAACAAGCCGGAGCGCATCGGCGGCGTCCGCTTCACCATCAAGGACGGCATCGTCTACGACGCGCCGAAGCTGCTGGCCGACGTGGCCGCGATGGTCGCGGCCGAGAAGCAGAAGGTGCCGACGCCGATCGCGCCGCCGGCCCCGGCGCCCGTCATCCCGCCGGCGCCATGATCATGGCGTCAGAGCGGGAGGCTCGTCGTATATTTGACTTCCTCGAGCACCGCATAGGTGCGGGTTTCGCGGATCCCCGTCAGGTGGGTCAGCGAACCCCCGAGGAAGTGGCGATAGGCCTCCATGTTCTCGACGCGAACCTTGAGCAGATAATCGAAACCGCCGGCGACCATGTGGCATTCGAGGATTTCGGGCATGCCCCGAACCGCCTCGGCGAAATGGTCGAAGACATTGTTGGTCGTGCGATCGAGCATGACCTCGATGAAGACGAGCAGGGCGCGGTCGAGCTTCTTGGGATCGAGCAGGGCTACGATATCGGTGATGTAGCCCTGTTCGCGCAGCTTGCGCAGCCGGTCGAAGCTGGACGAGGGCGAGATGCCCACCTTGGACGCAAGGTCCTGGTTGGTGATGCGCCCATCGCGCTGGACGGTATCGAGGATTTTGCGGTCAATCTGGTCAAGCATCGGAGCTTCTCCGGGTTATCTAATGATTTGATAGCATATTATCCGAATCCTGCGAGCAACTGGAAAGAAATTTTCTCTGCCGCAACGAGGGAGGCGTCATGAGCTGGTTTAAACGGGCCGCGCGCCGCGATCTGCTGGCGGGGCTATTGGCCGGGGCTGCCCTGGTGGCGGGCACGGCGGGCACCGGCGCACCGGTGGTGCCGAGCGCGACGGTGGCGCCCGCCCAGGATTACAAGGGCCTTGCCGCCGGACCCTATAAGCGGCTGGTGATCCTGAACGCGATGGTGATCCCGGGCCATGGCGGCCCGGCGGCCGGCCCCTATGACATCGTCATCGAGGGCAACAAGATCGTCGAGATGACGTCGTTCGACCCGGTGACGGTGGGCCGCCGCGGCGCGACCGCGCGCCCGACCGGCGACCGGGTGATCGATGCGAGCGGCAAGTTCGTCATGCCCGGCATGATCGACCTGCACATGCACATCCGGGACGAGCCGCTCCCGATGGCGTATAATCATTATCTGAAGCTGGCCCATGGCGTGACGTCGGAAGTGATGGTGCCCGATCGCGGCATGCCGCACGCGCAGGAGCAGCAGCGCCTGTCGGCGAGCAACCGCATCCTGGCACCGCGCCTCTACCCCTATTGGACCTGGGGCAACCTGCCCGGCTACAGCCGCGAGGAACAGGAAGACCCGACCCAGGCGCCGCGCATCGCCCGCGAACTGGCGGCCAAGGGCGCGCATGTGGTGAGCGTCGGCAACATCGCCTGGAACAAGGAGTTGTTCGGCGCGGTGTGCAAGGCGGTCTATGCCGCGGGCGGGATCACTTCGGTCCACCTGCCGCCGGCGACCACCGCCGTCGTCGACGCGCTGACCGCCGCCGAGCTGGGCGTGACGATGATCGAGCATCACTACGGCTATGCCGAGTCCGCGCTCGACCGCACCGTGCAGGATTTCCCGCGCGACTATAATTATGACGACGAGAGCGACCGCTTCCGCCACGCCGGCGTGGTGTGGACCGAGGCGGATCGCGAGCCCGCACGCACCCGGCTGTTGGGCGAGGTGGCGAAGAAGCTGGCCGACACCGGCGTGACGATGCTGCCGACCCGTGTCGTCTACGAAGCCAATCGCGACATCCTGCGCGCGCAGGGCCTGCCCTGGCACGAGAAATATACCCACCAGCTGCTGTGGGAGAAATTCCTGCCGAACCGCAATCTGCACGGCGGCTATTTCTGGAACTGGACCTCCGACGACGAAGCGGCGTGGAGCAAGGCCTATGACCTGTGGGGCCGGCTGATCTACGCCTTCAACAAGGAGGGCGGCCGGGTCGCCTATGGCACCGACGACAGCTATATCTGGGCGACGCCGGGCTTCTCCAACGTCCGCGAACTGGAGCTGCTGCGCGAGGCCGGCCTGCACAATTACGAGGTGCTGAAGGCCGCGACCTACAACAGCGCGCAGACCCTGCGCGAGCCCAAGCTGGGCCTCGTTCGGCCGGGCTTCGTCGCCGATCTGCTGATCGTCGATCGCAACCCCGCCTATAACCTGGCCTTCCTCTATGGCTTCGGCGCGAACACGCTCGACGCTTCGGGCAAGATGATGCGGACGGCGGGGATCATCCACACGATCAAGGACGGCGTCGTGATGGAGAATGCCAAGCTGATGGAGGCGGTGGCGAGCATGGTGGCGGAATCCAAGGCGGGGGGACGCAAGCCCGACAGCGTGACGGCGCCCTTCCTGCCGACGACGACGCCCTGACGGAATAACGGAAGGCATGGCCGGGAAAGGGCCCCGACCGCGATGCGCGGCCGGGGAGGGGACCGGCTGTGCCAGGAAGATCGGAGTGAAGACGAGTGAGTGACGGCGTAGCCTGGGACGCGATCGACGCGGACAAATATCGGGACGAACGCGAGGCGGTGGTCGAGCTGTTGGCCAATTTGCCGCTCGACGGGGACGAGCAGTTGAAGGTGCGCGCCGAGGCGGTGGCTTTGGTCGAGGCGGCGCGGGAGTCGGCGAAGCGCCAGGGGCTGGTCGAAAGCTTCCTCCAGGAATTCTCGCTGGGCTCGCGCGAGGGGCTGGCGCTGATGTGCCTGGCCGAGGCGCTGCTCCGCACGCCCGACGCCGCGACCCGCGACCGGCTGATCGCCGAGAAGATCAGCTCGGCCGACTGGGCGAGCCATCTGGGCCAGTCCGACAGCCTGTTCGTCAACGCATCGACCTGGGGGCTGATGCTGACCGGCCGGCTGGTGGACGTGGAGGACGACGCCAAGCGCGACCTGGGCGGCTGGCTGCGCAGCCTGGCCGGGCGCATCGGCGAGCCGGTGATCCGCAAGGCGGTGGGCAGCGCGGTGCGGATGATGGGCGACCAGTTCGTGCTGGGCCGGACGATCGAGGAAGCGACCGACCGTGCCCGGCGCGAAAACTATCTCTGCTCGTTCGACATGCTGGGCGAGGGCGCCCGCACCTTCGCCGATGCCGACCGCTATGAGCGGCTCTATGCCGAGGCGATCGACAAGGTGGGCGCCGCGCGCGTGCCCGGCCAGCTGCCCGAGCAGGGCCATGGCATCTCGGTGAAGCTGTCGGCGCTGTGCCCGCGCTATGAGGCGACCAAGCAGCATCTGGTGTTCGCCGACCTGCTGCCGCGGGTGAAGCGGCTGGCGCTGAAGGCGGCGAGCTACGACCTGAACTTCACGATCGACGCCGAGGAGGCCGACCGGCTGGTGCTGTCGCTGAAGCTGGTCGACGAACTGGTGCGCGACCCCGAGCTGGGCGAATGGACCGGCTTCGGGCTGGTCGTGCAGGCCTATCAGAAGCGCGCGCCCAAGGTGATCGATGCGCTGGCCACCCTGGCGCGCACCGCCGGCCGCCGGATCATGATCCGCCTGGTCAAGGGCGCCTATTGGGACAGCGAGGTCAAGCGCGCCCAGCTGGCCGGGGCGCCGGGCTATCCGGTCTACACCACCAAGGCGGCGACCGACCTGTCCTATCTGGTGTGTGCCGAGAAGCTGATCGCGGCGAGCCCGCATCTTTATGCGCAGTTCGCGACCCACAATGCCCATACGCTGGCGGCGGTGCGCCACATGGCGGCGCGCGCCGAGGTGCATGTGGAGCATCAGCGGCTGCACGGCATGGGCGAGGTGCTCTACCAGTCGGTGGCGCGTGGCAACAGCGTGTCGCTGCGCGCCTATGCGCCGGTGGGCGGGCATGAGGAGCTGCTGCCCTATCTGGTCCGCCGCCTGCTGGAGAATGGTGCGAATTCGAGCTTCGTCCACACGTTGCTCGACGATCGCGTCGCGCCCGAAGTGGTGGTGGGCGACCCGATCGAGGCGGTGCGTATCGCGCCCGGCCCGCACCCGCGCATCGCGCTGCCGGTGGACCTGTACGGCGCCTCGCGCCGCAACCCGATCGGCCGCGACTACAGCATCCGCACCACCCGCGAGCAGAATGCCCGCGCCGTGGCCGCGCTGCCGCAGATCGTGGCGGCGCCGATCATCGCCGGGGTCGAGCGCCCCGGCGCCGGGCCCGTGCCGGTGACGAGCCCGTCCGATCGCGAGCGGGTGCTCGGCAGCGTGTCCGATGCGACCCCGGCCGACATCGAGGCGGCGGCGATGTTCGCGCATCGCGCCCAGCCCGGCTGGGACCGGCTGGGCGGCGCGGGCCGTGCCAAGATCCTGCGCGCGGTGGGCGACGCGATCGAGCGGAACATGGACCGCTTCGTGGCGCTGCTGTCGCGCGAGGCGGGCAAGACGCTGGGCGACGGCGTGGCCGAGGTGCGCGAGGCGGCCGACTTCTGCCGCTATTATGCCGACCTGGCCGAGCGCCAGTTCACGGTGCCCGAGGTGCTGACCGGCCCGGTGGGCGAGACCAACAGCCTGGCGCTGCATGGCCGGGGCGTGTTCGCCTGCATCAGCCCGTGGAACTTCCCGCTCGCTATCTTCACCGGCCAGATCGCCGCGGCGCTGGCGGCGGGCAATGCGGTGCTGGCCAAGCCTGCCGAGCAGACCCCGCTGGTCGCGGCCGAGGCGGTGCGCCTGTTCCACGCGGCGGGGCTCGACCCCGAACTGCTGGCGCTGCTGCCCGGCGACGGCGCCACCGTGGGCAGCGCGATGGTGGGCCATGCGCTGGTGCAGGGCGTCGCCTTCACCGGCGGCACCGACACCGCGCGCATCATCAACCAGCAGCTCGCCGCGCGGCCGGGGCCGATCCTGCCCTTCATCGCCGAGACCGGCGGGCTGAACGGCATGTTCGCCGACACCACCGCGCTGAAGGAGCAGGTGGTGGACGATGTGCTGGTCTCGGCCTTCGGCTCGGCGGGGCAGCGCTGCTCGGCGCTGCGCCTGCTCTATGTACCCAAGGACGTCGCCGACGAGCTGATCGAGACGCTGGCCGGCGCGCTGGCGGCGATGGCGCTGGGCGACCCGGCCGATCCCACCACCGACATCGGCCCGGTGATCGACGAGGAAGCGCGCGGCGCGCTGGAGCAGCATCTGGAGCGGCTGGAGCGCGAAGCGAAGATCGTCGCGCGGCTCCATCCGGGGCCGCTGGGCGAAAAGGGCAGCTTCTTCGGCCCGGTGATCGCCGAGATCCCGACCCCCGACTTCCTGGAGCGCGAGGTGTTCGGGCCGATCCTGCACATCTACCGCTATGACCCGGCCGAGCTGCCCAAGGTCGCCTCCAGCCTGGCCGCGCGCGGCTATGGCCTGACCCTGGGCATCCACACCCGGATCGAGCGCTTCGCCGAGCAGGTGCGGCGCCTGGTTCCGGCCGGCAATGTCTACGTCAACCGCTCGATCATCGGTGCGGTGGTGGGCGTCCAGCCCTTTGGCGGCGAGGGGCTTTCGGGCACCGGCCCCAAGGCGGGCGGGCCGCATGCGCTGCTCCGCTATGCGGTGGAGCGAGCGCTGTCGGTGAATATCACCGCGCAGGGCGGCGATCCGGCGCTGCTGAATCTCTGATAAGGATTGAATACGTGGCACAATGGAACCGCCGGAAGACGATCGTCCCGCGCGAGGAGATGGCCGAGGAGCATCGGCTGTCGCCGACCCTGAGCTGGCCGCACCTGATCGCGCTGGGCGTCGGCGCGATCGTGGGGACGGGCATCCTGACCCTGATCGGCGTGGGCGTCGACAAGGCGGGGCCGGGGGTGATCCTGTCCTTCGCGATCGCCGGGCTGATCTGCGCCTGCGCGGCGCTGGCCTATGCCGAGATGGCGACGCTGATCCCGGCGTCGGGCAGCGCCTATACCTATAGCTATGTGGTGATCGGCGAACTGGTCGCCTGGATCATCGGCTGGGCGCTGATCCTGGAATATAGCCTGGTGGTGAGCACGGTGGCGGTGGGCTGGTCGGGCTATGCCGCGCCCCTGCTGGAGGCGTGGCTGGGCGCGCCGATGATGTTGATGCAGGGCCCCGAGCTGGGGGGCATCGTCAACCTGCCCGCGATCTTCATCATCGCCGTGGTCGCCGGGATGCTGATCTTCGGCACCCGCGAGAGCGCGACGCTCAACGCGGTGCTGGTGCTGGTGAAGATCGTGGCGCTGGTGGTGTTCGTTGCGGTGGCGCTGCCCTATTTCAAGGCCGCCCACCTCGAGCCGTTCATGCCGTTCGGTTTCCCCAAGGCGATGGGCCCCGACGGGGTGGAGCGCGGGGTGATGGCGGCGGCGGCGATCATCTTCTTCGCCTTCTATGGCTTCGACGCGATCGCGACCGCGGCCGAGGAGACCAAGCGGCCCGAACGCGACCTGCCGATCGGCATCGTCGGGTCGATGATCGCCTGCGTGGTCATCTACATGGTCGTGGCGGCGGCGGCGGTGGGATCGATCCCGTTCCGCGAGTTCGCGCGCAGCCCCGAGCCGCTGGCGCTGATCTTGCGCACCCTGGGCCAGCCGGGGGCGGCGACCTTCCTGGCGGTGTCGGCGGTGATCGCTCTGCCGACGGTGATCCTGGCCTTCTTCTACGGCCAGTCGCGCATCTTCTTCGTGATGGCGCGCGACGGGCTGCTGCCCGCCGGGCTGGCCCGCCTGTCGGCGCGCGGCACGCCGGTGCGGATCACCCTGTTCACCGCCGCGATCGTCGGCGCGATCGCCGGGGTGTTCCCGCTCGACGAGATCGCCGCGCTCGCCAATGCCGGCACCCTTGCGGCGTTCATCGCGGTGTCGGCCTGCATGCTGATCATGCGTCGCCGCGCCCCCGACATGGAGCGCAAGTTCCGGACGCCGCTGCCCTGGGTGGTGGGATCGATCGCGATCCTGGGCTGCCTCTATCTGCTGTTCAGCCTGCCGTGGCAGACCCAGCTCTATTTCCTGCTGTGGAACATGATCGGCCTGGGCGTCTATGCGATGGTGCAGGTCCGCCGCCGCGAGGCCTGAACGGATTCCGGTGAAAGCACGCCGATCCGATCTGGCCATCGGGCATCGGCGTGCTTATAGGCTGGTCGCGCCGAGGGCTGGCCAAGGGCCGGCAGCTGGGCGGGTGTGGCGGAATTGGTAGACGCAGCGGATTCAAAATCCGCCTCTGGCAACAGAATGTCGGTTCGAGTCCGACCACCCGTACCAAGGATATCCTATTTTCCGACCTGTCCCGAACTGGGGCACTCCCGCGAAAATCGCGGGACAGGGAGACTCGTGCGCGGCAGGCGCGTCAAACGCGGGCGAAAGGTTCCGTCTTTGCGGCGAGTCGACCCGAATGCGCGTTCAAGCGATGGGATTCGCTGCCGAGTCGCCGATGCGATCGTGCCGTTTCGTGCTCGGATCGATCGACGTGGCCGCTCTGGCTCATTTATTTGTTGTTCTATTTCATGATCTTAAGTCGACGTCGAACGCGTTGGGAAAGATTTGGTTAACGCGCTCTTTCAGCTTGCTTTGTCGGGCCGATGGTCTAAACTAACTAGGTCATTAGTCAGAATCCTCCAGCGAATAACCCGGCCCACAAGCCGGGTTATTCATTTCTGGGGACCGGCTGATCTCCCCCGCATGATTGTTCCGCCTCCGCGCTTTCCCTTCGCCCCCGATTGGCATTAAGGGACCGGCGATGGCGCTCTTCGTGGTCTGGCAGGATATGGCGGCGCAGGGGCGCCCGGCCGACCGGCTGTATCCGCTGCTGGCGGCGCAGGCGCATGTCGAGGCCGAGAAGGTGCATACCGGCACCGCCGGTGGCGCATCGGGCCACTGGCATTATGCCGCCTTCGCCACCCGCACCCATTTCTACACCCCCGAGCAGCAGCATTGGGCCCGTGATGGGCAGGGCGCCTGCATCCTCCACGGCCTGGCCTGGCGGGTCGAGCAGGGGCGGCCCCGGCTGCTGGATGCCGAGGCGATCGCGGCGCTGCTCGACCGGCCGGGCGCGACTCTGCCCGACGATGTCTGCGGCGAATATGCGATCGTGCGGATCTGGCCTGACGGGTCGCTGATCGCCCAGTCGGATCATGCCGGGCTGCATCAGATCTTCCACGCCGCCTCGGGCGCGCCGGCGCTGTCGAACCGGGCCTCGCTGGTGGCGACCTTGCTCGACGATCGCGCCCCCGACCCGGCGGGGCTGCGCTGGCTGGCGGCGATCGGCTATCGGGTGGGCACCGCCACCGCCTTCGCGTCGGTCCGCCAGCTGGGGCAGGAGATGGCGCTCCATGGCGAAGGCGGCCGGTTGGAGGCACGGCCGGCGCGCGACCCCATCATCACGCTGGGCGGCGCGCGGGGCTGGTCGGCCGATCTCGGGGCCGCGCTCGACGCCGGCGTCGCCCAGGCGCAGGCGGCGATCGCGCTGGGCATTCCCGCCGAGGGGCCGGTCGACCTGCCGATCACCGGGGGCAAGGACAGCCGGGTGATCCTGGCGCTGTGCCTGGCGGCGGGTCTGCGCGATCGGCTGACGCTCTTCACGCGCGGCTATGCGGGGCATCCCGATGTGGTGGCGGGCGCCGGCATCGCGGCGGCGCTGGGCCTGCCGCATCGGCGCGAGGCGCCGCATGGCAGCGACGAGCCGGCCTATTGGACCCGCGATCGCTTCTTCGCGAAGCTGGCGGCACAGGCCTGGCAGAGCGACGCGATGGTCGGCGGCTGGGACCTGATCCTGGGCGAGCGGCCGGGCACCGGCACGATCGTGAGCGGGCATATGGGCGAGGTGCTCAAGGCCTATTCGAAGAAGGCGCTGCCCGAAGGCCCGCTCGACCCGGCGGCGATGGTGCGGCTGCAGGCGCCGTTCGATCCGATGGGGCTGTTCCGCCCCGAGGCGCGCGCCGCGCTGGAGGCCGAACTGGCCGCGCAGATGGAGCGCGCGCGCGGCGAAGGCGCGACCGAGGCCGACCTTCCCGACATCTTCTATTATCGCAACCGCATCCCCAACTGGCTGGGCGCGATCCGCGCGATCAAGTCGTTCGAGCGCCAGCCGGTCGTCCCGCTCGGCGCGCCCGCGCTGCTGCGCCTCGCCTTCCGCCTGACCCCCGAGGAGCGCAAGCAGGAGCGGCTGCATTATGAGATCATCCGCCGCTGCGCGCCCGAGCTGCTGGGCCTGCCCTTCGCGCTGCAGGGCTGGGACCCGGCGCTGGGCGAGGATGTGCCGCGGCCCGATCCGATCCTGCCGGCGCCTGGCATGGCGGTGTTCGGCAACTGGCAATTCTCGCTCAACCACAATGCCGGCATCCGCGCCGCGCTGGTCGCCGAGGTGGAGGCGCGCGGCGATCTGGGCCTGTGGCAGTCGATCGATCGCGACGCGCTGCTCGACCGGCTGCGCCACCATCGGCTGGACTATTTCGACGGGATCAGCATGCTCGGCCTGGTGATCGCGATGTTCCATGAAAGCGGGCTCGAACGCCCGGCGAAGCTGACGGCCGACGGGCCAGGGGGGGGGGCGCCGGTGGTCCTGTCCACGGCGATCGAACCGCCGGGCGTCGCCGGCCATCTCGACGGCGTGGGCCACGAGGACGGCGTGGTGACCTTTGGCGGCTGGGCGCATGCGCCGGCCTGGCCCGGTGCGCAGCCGGCGCTGGAGGTGCGGGTGGACGGCCGGGCCTTGGCGATCGGGGCGGCGGCGGGCAACCGGCCCGACCTGATCCCGCACGGCATTGGCGACGGGCGGCATGGCTTCCGGCTGACGGTGCCACGCGAGCTTCTGGGCGAGGATGAGGTGGACGTGACGATCGCGGCATTCGACGGCGAGGCGGAACTGGCGCGGGTGACGGTGAAGCCATGAGCCGCGCGGTCCTGGTCATCGGGCAGAGCCATATCGCGGCGGTGCGGTCTGCCGCCAAGATCCGTCGCGAGGCCGATCCCGAGCGGCTGCGCACTCGCGTGATCCACACGATGGAGCCGCAATATGCGCCCGAGGTGACCGGTGAGGGCGCCGAGGGGCGCTTCACCCCGGAGCTGGAAGCGGCGATCCGCGACCAGATCGACCGGCACGATCCGATCATCGCGTCGGCGAGCGGGGGCAATGTCCACAACGGCTTCGCGCTGATCCGCCATCCGCGCGCCTTCGACTTCCTGCTGTCGGGCGAGGACGGCCCGCCGCTCGACCCGCAGGCCGAGCCGATCCCCGAGGCGCAGGTGCAAGCCGCGCTGGAAGCGGTGCTGGAGCGCGACCGGCTGCGCCTGCGCGAGATCCGGCGGATCGCGGGCGAGGGGGTGATCCAGATCGAATCGCCGCCGCCGGTCGCCGACAGCGCCTATATCGCCGCACAGGCCGATGCCTATTTCAAGGATCGGGGGCTGTCCGACCAGGGCGTCTCGCCGGCGCCGTTGCGCTATAAATATTGGCGGCTCCACTCGCGGATCTTCGCGGGCTATTGCGCCGACTTGGGCATCCGCTTCCTGCCGGCGCCGCGCGAGGCGCTGGACGAGCAGGGCTATCTGCGGCTCGATTTCGCCGGGGATGCGACCCATGGCAATCAGGCCTATGGCGAGGCGGTGATCCGCCAGTTGGAGGCCCTGAACTCCGCCGGAGGCGAACAGAAGTGAGCAAGCATCCCTATCGCGACCTGCCCGCCAGCGCCTTCTGGCGCCGATCGGTGGCGGGGCAGGGGCCGGTGGTCGATCCGCTGGCGGGGGGCTTCCTGACCCTGAGTCCCCAGGACAAGGTGGCGACCGCGGGAAGCTGCTTCGCGCAGAACATCGCCCGCTATCTGAAGCGCAGCGGCTTCAATTACATGGTCAACGAGACCGCGCACCCGATCATCCCCGCCGATGTCGCCGAGCGGCACGGCTATGGCATGTACAGCGCGCGCTTCGGCAATATCTACACCGCGCGCCAGCTGCTGCAGCTGTTCGACCGGGCCTATGGCGCCTTCACGCCGGCCGAGGATATCTGGGACGCGCCGGGCGGTAGCGGCCGGGTGGTCGACCCGTTCCGCCCGACGATCGAGCCTGATGGTTATGCCAGCGAGGCCGAGCTGCGCGCGGACCGCGCCTGGCACCTGGCGAAGGTGCGCGAGATGTTCGAGACGCTCGACATCTTCGTCTTCACCCTGGGGCTGACCGAGGGCTGGGAATCGAAGATCGACGGCGCGGTCTATCCGCTCTGCCCCGGCGTATCGGGCGGCAGCTTCGACGAGGCGCGCCACGCCTTCCACAATTTCCGCCTGGGCGAGACGACCGCCGACCTGTCCGCCTTCATCGCGCGGCTGCGCGGGGTGAACCCCAGGGCGCGGATCATCCTCACCGTTTCGCCGGTGCCGCTCGCCGCGACCGCCAGCGGCAACCATGTGCTGGCCGCCACGACCTATTCCAAGTCGGTGCTGCGCGCCGCGGCGCAGGAGATGGTCGAGGACCATGAGGGGGTGTTCTACTTCCCCTCCTATGAGATGATCATGGGCGCGCCCGCCGGCGCGCGCTATTTCGCCCCCGACATGCGCAACGTGACCGAGGAGGGCGTGGGGCATGTGATGACGGTGTTCCTGCGCCACGCGGCCGGGATCGACCTACCCGCACCCGCTGGGCCGGCGCCGATGGCGGAGGCGCCTGACGCCACGCTCGCCGCCGCGCAGGAATGGGCGCAGGTGATGTGCGACGAGGCGCTGCTCGACGCGGACGAGGAGCGGTAAACCGCTCTAGACTGTTGTTTTACCGCGATTTCCGAGTCGGCAGATGTTTCCATCTGCCTAGAAATCGCTCTAGCCGTCGCTGCCCGAGATGATCACGAAGGGCGCCCAGGCCGCGGGGTGCGCCCAGTCGGGCGTCCATTGCGGGATCGCGCTGCCATCGGGCATCTTGCCGGTGCGGATCGCGTGCATCGCCGCTGACAGCGCCTCGGCGCGGCTGCGGCCGTCGCGGCGGAGCTGGAGCGCGATCAGCATCAGCCGCGAGGTGACGGTGTCGCTGACCCGCCAGTGGCTGGCATAGATGCCGCGCGTGCCGGCATAGAGGAAGGCGCGGGCGAGGCTCGACAGGCTTTCGGCGCCGGGCGTCCCGTCGGTGGTGGCGGTGTTGCAGGCCGATAGGACGAGCAGGTCGGCGTCGAGCGAGAGGGTGGCGGCTTCGGATGCCGTGAGCAGGCCATCGTCGAGGTCGCTCGCGGTGGCGGGCGGGGTCAGCACGAGGCCCGGCTCGACATTGTCGAGCACCTCGCCCGGCAGCAGGCCGTGGGTGGAGAAGATCACGACCCTGGCGCCGGACAGAGCGGTGTCGCGCTTCACCGCCGCCTCGGTCGCTTCGCCTTGGAGGCGGACCATCGCCTTGCCCTGGTCGAACAGCGCCGACACCGCCTCCAGCTCGGCGCGGGTGCCCGGCAGATTGTCGAGCGCGCGCAGCGCGTTCGGCCGCGCGCGCATCCGATCGTCGGCGCGGGTGACGAAGCCGAGGAAGGAGGCGAGCTTTTCCTCCTGCGACTGCTCGACGCCGAGGATCGGATCGCCATAGCCGACGACCGCGGCGCCGGCCGTGCCCGCGGGCGGCGGCTTCAGGCCGAGGCTGGAGACCGAGGGCAGGCCGATCATAGTGAAGCGATCGGCGAGCCAGGGCGTGTCGAGCAAGGTGGCGCCTTTGGTCGACTGACCGTCGTCGGCGGGTTTCGCGGTGACGAGCGTGCCGAGCGGCAGGGCGGAGAGGGGGCCGGAGACGACGGTGTAGAGGCGGGTGACGGGCTTTTCCCAGGGCTGCTGGGGTTCGAAGACTTTCGCGATCGGTTCGAGCAGAAGCTGGTGGAGCCGCCAGGCCTTGGTGCGGTCGAAGGCCGGCGCCTGCCAGGCGGCGCGCTGGGCGTCGTCGGCCGCCTCGCCGCTGCGTAGCAAGGTCGGACCGCGCGATGCCCCGCGCGTGCCGCCGGCCGCCTTGCCGCAGGTCGCCTTGTCGATGTCGCAGCGGAGGGCGGCGACGAGGCCGGCGATCTCGGGCGCCGTGCCGGTCAGCCGGTTCCACGCCATCCGCTCCTTCGTCACCACGAAGACATGGACGTCGTCGTCCTTGGGGCGGACGAGGAGGAGCGCCTCGCCATCGGCCAGCTTCGCCTGGATCTGGGCGAGGCTGAAGCTCTGCGGCCGGGTCAGCGCGAAATAGTCGGGATAGTCCTTCTGGAGCTGGGCATCGATCGTCGACAGCTCGCGCAGCAGCGCGTCACTCTGGCCGCGCAGGGTGGCGAGCGGGACGGTGGGGGTGGCGGCGGGGCCGGCGATCGTCGCCTGGGCGATCTCGGCGGCGAGGCGGCGCTGTTCGGTCGAGAGCTGCTCGCGCCGGCGCAGCAGCGCGCCGATCGCGTCGTTGCCGCTGGCCAGTCGCGCGCTCGCCTGGGCGAGCACCTGCGCGGCGCCGGCGCGCTCCAGATCCTGCGCGGCGGCGATCGCATAGCCGATGCGCAGGCCGCCGGTGCGCTCCTCGATCACCGGGCCGGGGCCGTCCTGCAGCTCATGGACCCGCCAGTCGAAATCGAGCCGCGTGGTGAAGACCTGGTCGAAGATGCTGCGCCCGCCTTCCTCCATCTGCGATCGCGCGCGGATGGCGTCGAGGTCGGCGCCACGGGTCATCGCGCCGGTCAGCAGGTTGCGGGCGATCGTCTCGGCATTGGCCAGGGACCAGCCGATGTCGGCGGCGCTCTGGAAGGCGGTCTTGCCGACGACGCCGGGCGAGACCTTGACCGTCTCGATGCTGTTCGAGGCCATGCGCTTGTCGTCGGCCATGAAGGCGCGCACCAGCCGCGCCTGGCGGATCGCGGTGGCCTCGGCCGCGCGCGGCGAGGCGTCGTCGATCATCGAGAAGGCGCTGGCCGAGGCTTCGGTGATCGCGGCGGCGGCCGCATCGAAAGCTCCGGCGCAGGCCTCCGCCTCGGCGAGGGTGTAGAAGCCGGTGTCGACCACGCCGGGGCTCGCCGCCATCATCGGCTTGAGCTGGCGCAGCATCGTCGCGAACTGGGCGCGTTGCGGCGCGGGCAGGCATTGTTTCTGCGCCGAGAGATGCGCCACGAACCCCTGCATCATCACCAGCATCTGCCGCAGCACGGGCATGCCCAGCTCGTCGGCGGCGGGGGCGGGGAGGGTGTCGATCCGCTTCCAGCTTTCGTCCGAGCGCTTTCGATTGCCGAGCAACGCGCTGGTGCGGGCGACCGCCATCAGCGCTTCGCGCGTCCAATAGCCGGAGGCGGCCTGGGGGCGATCGAACTGGCGAAGGCTCTCGTCGAAGGCGGCGAGCGCTTCGGCACGGCGGCCCTGCGCCAGATAGACTCGACCGAGCAGCAGCAGGGTGCGGCCGACCTCGTCATTGGCGCCGGGCATGGCGGCACGTTGCGCCGCGAGCGCGCGCTGGACCTCGCCCTCGGCGGACCAGGGGCGGCCCATGTCGAGCTCGGCGGCGGCGAGCGCGCGGCGGGCGCGGGCGGTCTGCGGATGATCGGCGCCGAAGCGCTGTTCGTACCAGGCCAGGACGTCGCGGCGCTGGGGCAGGGTCTCGCCCGACCAGAGCGGGCCGGCCTCGTCGACATCGGCGGTGGCCTCCACCACCAGCGCGTCGATGCCGTCGGCGATCTTCGGCAGCCTTTCGCGGCGGAAGCCCATGGTGAAGCTGTCGGGACCCTCGAAGGCGGCGAAGGGGGCGTCGAAACGGCCCTCCAGCCGGCGCTGGCGGGTCAGCCGCGCGGCGATGCGGGTGGCGCTCGCCCGTTTGGGATTGAGCAGCTCGTCGTCCTTGCGCAGTTCGCGCGCCTTGAGCAGCGCCTTTTCCGAACGGAGGAACTGGACCTGGTCCTCGGCGGCGCGACCGGCGGTCTCCTGCAGGCTGCCGAGGAGGGCGGCGTTGGCCTTCTCGTCCTGCCCGGCCTCGGCGATCAACGGCGCGAGCAGCGCGGCGGCCTCGCCGGCGCGGCCCATGTCGATCAGATGGTTGGCGAGGCCGTCGGCGGCCGGTCCACGCTCGGCAAGGCCGGCACCGGGCTGGGCGGCGACCCGGTCGACCCAGGCGCGGTAATGGCGTTCGGCGGCGGCATAGTCGCCCTGGCGCGCGGCGATCAGCCCCTGCCAATTCTCGACGGGCAGGAGGCGGCCGGGTTCGCGCTTCGCGGTCGCGGCCAGTTCGGTGAGGACGGTCTGGGCGAGCGCGATCTGTTCGGCCACCCGCTGCTGCCGGCCGAGCAGCAGGCTGTGCGGGCTCAACGCAAAGAGGCGCAAGGGATGGCCCGGCTCGGTGCGGGCGCGGATCGCGGCTTCGGCGGCGAGCAGTTCGCGCTCGGCATCGGCATAGCGGCGCAGATCGATCCAGGCTTCGGCCAGCCGCACCCGGATGAAGGCGGTGCGCGGATGATCGGGGCCGTAGCTGACGATATGGACCTTGAGCAGCTTCTCCCACCCGTCGGCGACCGACTGATAGGCGATGCTGCCGACCAGCGCCGATCCGCCCCCGGCGCCGATCTGCTCCTCCCGCGTCATCGCCCGGATGTCGGGCGGGCTGGCGGCGAGGTCGGGCCAGGGCGAGGCGGGGGCCGCGGCCGGCTGCGGCGTCTGGGCGGCGGTGGACGTGAGGGGCAGGGCGGCGGCCAGGGCCAGCCCGATCACCCACCCCGATGCCGCGCCCCCCAGCCGCACCGGCTATAGTTTCCGGGCGATCAGCGTGTTGCCCGCGGCATAAGTGCTGCGGGCCTTGTCGGGGATGGCATCGAGCACCCGCTGCCAGAAGGGGCCGCCCGGCGGCTGGGCGATCAGGTCGCCCACGCTCATCGCCTTCAGCTCCTCGCGCAGGGCGTCGTCGGTCAGCGCTTCGGCCAGGCCGGCGAGCTGCCACTGGATCGCATGCTCGGGGGTCTGGTTGGGTTCGGTGGTCAGCTTCAGCCGCTCGAACCCCTGGTCGAACAGCCGGGCGAGGCCTTCGCGGGTGGCGTTGTAATAATGCGAGGGGTAGCCGTGGACCGGCACCAGGAAGGGATAGTCGATGAACACCGTCCCGCCGGACTTGAGCATCCGCGCGAATTCCCGCGCGGCGATCCACGGCTCCTCCATATGCTCCATCACCGCGAAACAGCCGATCCCGTCGAGCGAGGCGTCGGCGATCGGGTAAAGGCAGGCGGGCTCGATGACGAGGTCGGCGCTGACCGAGGGATAGACCTCCAGATAGAGGCAATTGTCGAAGGTGCGGGTGCGCCGCCCGCAGCCGACGTCGAGATAGAGCTTGTCGGGATTGGCGCGCACCGTCTCGACGAAATCGCCGAGACCGGGATTGGCGGACTCGTCGTCATAATCGGCCAGGTCGTGCGCGGCGGCGCCATAGCTGACCGGGAAACTGTCTTCGCCGCCCAGGAAGCGGAAGCGGCCGCCGGCGCCGCGCGCGGGATCGAGCAACGGGGCGAAGCGGGCATATTTGGCCTCGGCGCGGGTGCCGGGCAGGCCGGCGGCGGAGCGGGTGAGCTGCTTGCGGCCTTCCTTGCGGCCATGGCGTTCGAAATGGCGCCAGGCATCGCCGCCCGCCGCGACATGGCGCGCGACGTCGGCGTTGGCGGCGAGGTAGAGCGCTTCGACGAAATTGGCGTCGGTGGCGAGCTCGAGCCGGGAAGGGTCCTGCATGGCGACTGCCTATCGCGGTTGCGCGGTGAGGGCTAGTCGCTGTGTCTTCGAGCGGCTAACCCTCGCCACCTGCAGATGAGGAATGGCGATGAGTTTTGAGCGGCTGCCGGCCGAGGCCGCCTATGCGCAGACGATGCGCAACCGGGGATCGAAATGGCCCGACCGGTCGAGCGGCCGCATGGAGCCTTTATGCATGCCGGGGATCCGGCCGGGCTTCACGATCGCGCGCGATGCGTCGATCTTCACGATCGGTTCCTGCTTCGCCCGTCATATCGAGTTCGCGCTGGCCGACCATGGCCTGACCATCCCGACCCTGGGCTTTCGCGTGCCGCAGGAGGAGCTGTGGGCGGGCACCGGCCTGCGCACCGGCATCCTCAACAAATACACGCCTTTTTCGATGCTCAACGAGATCGAATATATCCTGGGCGACAGCGACGGATCGCAATTCCTGATCGAGACCGGCGAGGACCAATGGTGGGATGGCCAGCTCCACACCACCGAATCGGTGGGTTTCGCGCGCGGGCTGAAGCGGCGGCAGAAGATCCGCGAGCTGTATGACGGGGCGATCCGCGCCAGTTCGGTCGTGATCATCACCCTGGGCCTGATCGAGGCCTGGTGGGACGAGGAGAAGCAGCTCTACCTCAACGAGACGGTGCCGCTGGAACTGACCAAGAAGCATCCCGGCCGCGTCTTCTTCGAGGTCCTGTCGATCGAGAAGGTGATCGCGGCGGTGCGCCGGCTGATCGAGCTGCTGCGGGTGATCAACCCGAACCAGAATGTGCTGCTTACCGTGTCGCCGGTGCCGTTCGTGCGCTCCTTCGCGGGCAAGGATGCGATCGTCGCCAATGGCTATAGCAAGGCGTCGCTGCGGGTGGCCACCGAGGTGGCCGCCGCCGCCTATGACTGGGTCGATTATTACCCCTCCTTCGAAAGCGTCACGAGCTCGGAGCGGGCGATCGCCTGGGAGGATGATCTGGTCCATGTCCGGCCCGAGATGGTGAAGGCCAATGTCGACCGGATGGTGAAGGACTATCTGGCGCCGTTGCCCGAAGCGTGACGAGCCGCTAACCGTCGCCCCCGGAATGACGGAGATGAGCTTGGGGCAGCCTGAAACGCGACAGGCCGAAACGCGACAGGCGCGGATCGCCATCCTGGTGCTGGGCATGCACCGGAGCGGTACCTCGGCGCTTGCCCGGCTGGTGGGCTGGCTGGGCGCCGCGCTGCCCGGCGATGCGATCGAGGCGCATGCCGACAATGCGCGCGGCTATTGGGAATCGGCGGCGATCGTGAAGGCGGACGACCAGCTTCTGCGGGTCGCGCGGTCGAGCTGGTTCGATCCGCGCGCGCTGGACCTGTCGCGGCTGGAGCCCTCGGCGCTGCGATCGCGCAAGGACCGGATCTGGGAGGCGATGACGGCGGCGTTCGGCGACGCGCGGCTGTTCGCCGTGAAGGACCCGCGCCAGTGCCGTTTCGTCCCCACCATCGTCGAAACCTTGGCCGAACATGGCGTGGCCGCCCGCGCGGTGCTGATGCTGCGCAGCCCGGAGGCGATCGCCCGCTCGGTGGCGGCGCGCGACGGGACGACGCCGGCCTTCGCGCAGCTGCTGTGGCTGCGCCACATGATCGACGCCGAGCGCGGCACGCGCGGGCTGAAGCGCGCGCTGGTCGGCTATGATGCGATGCTCGACGACTGGCGGGGGACGGCCGAGAAGCTGCTGCCGCTGACCGGCGGCACGATGCCCGAGGGCGAGACCGCCGCGGCGATCGACGCCTTCCTCGATCCCTCGCTGCGCCACCACAAGCCGGCCGGCGCGCCGACCGTCGAGGAGCCGCTGGCCGGCATCGTCGCGGCGGTGCGCGACGGGCTGGAGGCATTGGGCGAGCGCGACGACGAGGCCGCGCGCGCCGCGCTCGATGCCGTCTATGCGCGCTTCGAGGCGATGCCCTGGCTGGCCGACGACATCATCCATGACGAGCTGCGCCATCGCCGCATCGGCGAGAGCGAGGCCGCCCCGGCCACTCCGGCAGAAGCGGCGCCCGCGCCGGTGCCGCCGCGTCAATCGATGCCTGCCCCCACGCCCGAGCAGGCAGAGGCGGTGGCGATGATCCGCGACAGCGGGCTGTTCGATGTCGACTGGTATCTGGCGACCTATGCCGATGTGGCGGGCGCATGCCTCGACCCGATCGAGCATTATCTGACCATCGGCGCGGCGAGGGGCTACAATCCCAACCCGCTGTTCGACACCGGCTTCTACGCGCGGCAGATGGTGCGGCGGCTGGCGGCCGGGGGAGCCGGCGCATGAAGGCGGCGCTCGTCCTCCATCTCTTCTACCCCGAGGTCGCGGTCGAGCTGATCGACCGGGTGGCGGCGATCGGCGACCGGGTCGACATCTTCGTGACCCACAGCGTCGCGCTCGACGAGACGGTGCTCGCCGCGCTCGATCGGCTGTCGCGCAAGGCCGAGATCGTCGAGGTCGCCAATCGCGGCTGGGATATCGGACCGCTGTTCGAAATCCTGCCGATGCTCGCCATGCGCGGCTATGAGGCGATCGGCAAGCTGCACACCAAGAAGGGCGGATCGGGCTATGCCCCCGAATGGCGCCAGCTGGCCTATGACGGGATGATCGCCGACGGCGCATTGGTCGATGCGATCGTCGCCGCCTTCGCGGCCCATCCCGATCTGTCGCTGTTGGGATCGAAGCGGCTCTACAAGTCGGTGGCGAGCCATCTGTTCCGCAACGCCGAGCTGTTGTCGGACCTGGCGCCGCAACTGGTGGCGCCGGCCTATCCGCCGGCCGACTGGGGCTTCTTCGCGGGCACCTTGTTCTGGGCGCGGCGCACGCTGCTCGAGAAGGTGGCGGCGCTCGCCGATTTCGAGGCGGGCCCCGCGAATCAGGATCGCGACGGGGCGCTCGGCCATGCGGTCGAGCGGCTGTTCGGGCTGGCGCCGCTGGCGCTGGGCGGCCAGCTGGGCCTGGTCGAGGATGGCGCGATCGAGCTGATCCAGGCGCCCGGCGCGCCCTCGCACGAGCCGGTGATCCAGACCCTGGTCGACATGGCGGGGCTGGGCGTCGGCCCGGTCGATGCCGAGCTGGCCGCGCTGATCGCCACGCACAATCCGCTGGTCGACTATATTCGTCATGGCCGCGAGGCTGATGCGCTCGACCCGAACCTCTATTTCTCGTCGAGCTGGTACAACAGCATCCATGCCGATGTGCATGCGGCGGGGATGCTGCCTCTCCACCATTATATCCATCATGGCGCTGCCGAAGGCCGCTCGACCGGGCCGCTGTTCGACGGCGTCTTCTACCGCAAATCCCATGACGACGTGGCGGGCGACCCGTTGCGCCATTTCCTTGAGGTGGGCGCGGCCGAGGGGCGGGTGGCGATCCCGGTCAGCCGGCCGCGCTACGAGACCAGCGACGAGCGGCCGCGCCGCTTCTACCGCCATTTCGACATCGCCCGCGAAGAGGCTTTTCTGCGCGCGATGGTGGAGCTGCCTGCCGAGGTGAAGCGCCGGGCCGACGAGACCCTGATCAGCGTGATCATGCCCGCCTGGAACCGCGCGGACCGGATCGCCGCCGCGATCCGATCGGTGCTGGCGCAGAGCCACCGCAAGTTCGAGCTGCTGGTGGTCGACGACGGATCGACCGACGGCACCGCTGAGATCGCCGCCGCCTTCACCAGCGACCCGAGGGTGAAGCTGATACAAGGCGCGCATGGCGGGGTGAGCGCGGCGCGCAACCTGGGCCTGGAGGCGGCGACCGGCGAGATCGTGGCCTATCTGGACAGCGACAACAGCTGGAAGAGCTGGTTCCTCGACGTGATGGCGCTGTTCATGACGGCGGAGGGGCTCGACACCGCCTATTCGGGGATCGCGCTGCGGGACGAGCTGAACCAGCTCACCGGCTATCGCGGCGACGATTTCGATTGGGACGCCTGCCTCACCGAGAATTATGTCGACCTCAACGCCTTCGCCCATCGCCGCGCGCTGACCGACCAGCTGGGGCTGTTCGACACCCATCTGCGCCGCATGGTCGACTGGGACCTGATCCTGCGCCTGACCAAGGGCCGCACCACCGGCTACGCCCCCTTTGTCGGCTGCGAATATCATGATGCGAAGAGCGACACCGGCCGCATCACCGTCAGTCAGCCGGCCGCCTTCCAGGCGCTGGTGCGCGCCAAGAACCAGCATGGCCTGCCCACCGGCCGCGATGCGCACGCGCTGGCGGCGAAGCTGAAGCTCAACGTCGCGATCAAGATCGCGGCGCCGGAGGAGGAGAAGGCCGCCTGGGGCGACTTCCACTTCGCCGAGAGCCTGGCCGCGTCGATCGAGAAACTGGGCCACACGGCGCGGGTCGACTTCCGGGGCCAGTGGCATGGCCATTCGATTGCCAGCGAGGATCTGGTGATCGTGCTGCGCGGGCTGATCCCCTATGCGCCGCGCCCCGGGCAGATGGCCTTCCTGTGGAACATCAGCCATCCCGACCAGGTCGGCTTCGACGAATATGATCGCTACAGCCGGGTCTATGCCGCCTCGGCGTCGACCGCGGCGCTGCTGGAGCATATCGTCCGCCCGCCGGTGGTGGCGATGCTGCAGGCGACCGATCCCGAGCGCTTCCATCCGATCGATCCGCCGCCGGCCGCGCCCGATGTGGTGTTCGTCGGCAATTCGCGCGGGATCGACCGCGAGATCGTGACCTGGGCGGTCGAGGCCGAGCGTCCGCCCGCCCTTTATGGCGACGGCTGGGTCGGCCGGGTGCCGCCGCAGCTGCTCCAGGCCGCCAATGTCGACAATCGCGAGCTGGGCAAGCTCTATGCCGGGGCGGGCGTGGTGCTGAACGACCATTGGGCGTCGATGCGCGCCTTCGGTCTGCTGTCGAACCGGCTGTTCGACGTGGTCGGCGCCGGGGGGCGGGCGGTGTCCGATCCGGTGCCGTCGATGGCGTCGGTGTTCGGCGACGCGGTGCGCCAGGTATCGGGACCTGCCGAGCTGCGGGCTGCCGTCGATGAGCTGCTGGCGAGCCCGCGCAACGCCGCGGCCGCGCAGCTCGCCGCCGACTATATCCACGCCGAGCACAGCTTCGACGCGCGGGCGCGGACCTTCATCGCCGATGCCTTCGCGCTGCTCGGCCTGCCGTCGCCGGTGCCCGCCGAGGCGCCCGACTTCGACAATCGCCTGAACGTCCACTTCATCGCGAAACACAGCGCGATCGGGCCGCAAAGCTCGGCCTATATCCGGCTGGTCGCGCCGCTCAGCGACGAGACGGTGGCGGGGCGGCTGCGGCTGACCCTGGGCGCACCCGGCGACGCGGTGCCCGATTGCGACGTCTGCATCGTCCAGCGTACCGCGCTGCCGACGGTCGAGGCGGTCGATGCGCTGGTGCGCAGCCTGGGGCAGATGGGCGCGGCGCTGGTCGGCGACGTCGACGATGCCTTCACCCTGATCGGGCCCGATCATCCCGAGCATGATCTCTACCGACCGCTCAACGCCGCGCTCGACCGGCTGGTGGCCGCCGCCGCCGAGACCTGGTTCTCGACCGCCGAGCTGGCCGACGCCTATGCCCCGCTGGGGCCGCGCAGCGTGATCGTCCCCAATGCGATCGACCCCCGGCTTTGGCGCGACTGGCGCAAGCCCAGGTCCAGGCCGTTCACGGGCGTGAAAGTGCGGATGCTCTACATGGGCACCCACACCCATGGCCCCGATTTCGCGCAGATCCGCCCGGTGCTCGACCGGCTCCATGCCGAGCGCGGCGATGTCTTCGACGTCACCCTGGTGGGGATCGATCCCGACATCGCGCCGGCGCCCTGGCTGCATCGGCTGGCGCCCCCGGCCGAGGCGGTCAGCTATCCGCGCTTCGTGCGCTGGCTGCGGGAGCAGGGGCCGTTCGACCTGGGGCTGGCTCCGCTCGCCGACAATGATTTCAATCGCTGCAAGTCCGACATTAAGGCGCTGGACTATGCGGCGCTCGGCCTCCTGCCCCTGCTTGGCGACAGCCCGGCCTATCGCGCCGATCCGGCGCTGGCGCGCTTCGCGTCCTTCGCGGGCGAGGAGGGCTGGTATGATGCGCTCGCCGCGATCCTCGACGACCGCGACGGTGCGGCCGATCGGGCGGTGGCGCTCCACGGCTGGCTGTGGGATGCGCGGGTGGTGGCGAACAGTGCCGACCGGCTGGTTTCCCGGCTCGAGGCCTATCGACGATAGGAGCGGAATATGAGGGTCGTCGCTTTTCTTCCCGCGCTGGCCCTGCCGCTGCTGCTGGGCGCTGGTGGGCCCGCGCCGAAGCTGATCCAGCCGATCGCCTGCACCCTGGGCAAGGATTGCGCGATCCAGAATTATGTCGACCTCGACCCCGGCCCGGGGGCGAAGGACTGGCATTGCGCCGGGCGGACCTATCAGGCGCATAACGGGATCGACTTCCGGCTCGACAGCATGGCGCGGCAGCGGCGCGGCGTGGCGGTGCTGGCGGCGGCCGACGGCACGGTGCTGCGCATCCGCGACGGCGTGCCCGACCGATCGGTGGCCGAGGCGGGCAAGGCATCGGTCGCCAATGCCGAGTGCGGCAATGGCGTGGTGATCGAGCATGGCGGCGGGCTGGAAACCCAATATTGCCACATGGCGAATGGCAGCATCGCGGTGAAGCCGGGGCAGAAGCTGAGCGCGGGCGCGCCGATCGGCAAGGTCGGCCTGTCGGGCAACACCGAATATCCCCACCTCCATTTCACCGTGCGGCAGGGCGGCCAGGTGGTCGATCCCTTCGCGCCCGCGCTGAAGCCGGGGCAGTGCGGGGCAAGTGGTGGGGGCGCGGCTCTATGGTCGCCCAAGGCAGGGCTGGCCAATGCCTATAAGGCGGGCGAGGTGCTGGCGGCGGGCTTCGCGACCGGCCCGGTGACGATCGTCCAGGTGCAGGAGAGCGGCGACGCCCAGCAGCCGGCGCCGAGCCGCGCGGCGCCCGCACTGGTGGGCTATGTGTTCGCGATCGGCCTGCAGAAGGGCGATCTCCAGCGGCTGGTGATCACCGCGCCGGACGGCACCGTCGTCGGCGACAACCGCGCGGCGCCGCTCGATCGCGACAAGGCGCAATGGCTGCTGTTCGCGGGCCGCAAGCGGCCGGCCGAGGGCTGGACGCCGGGGCGCTATCAGGCGCGCTATGTGGTGATGCGCGGCGGCAAGCCGGCGGTGGAAAAGAGCTTTTCGCTCGACCTTTAGGGTTCGATTTGGATGTCGGCGGGCGACAGGCCGTCGATTAGGCGCTGGTGGGCGGCGGCATAGCCGGCCTCGATATGGCGCGCGAACAGCGCGGGATCGAACAGAGGGCTGGTCTGGCGCTGCTGCTTCAGGCGTTCGCGGATCGCGGCGAGCTTCGCCGGGGTGGTGGCGAGGTCGAGCGCCAGCGCTTCATAATCCTGCGCGGTGGCGATGATCAGTTCGGGCAGGCCCACCGCCTGGAGCAGGCTGGCGCCGACCCGTGCGGCGAACTGGCGGCCGGCCAGGGTGATCGCGGGCAGCCCTGCCCAGAGCGCGTCGCTCATCGTGGTGTGGGCGTTATAGGCGAAGCTGTCGAGGAACAGGTCGGCATGGGCATGCCGGGCGAGATGCTCGGACAGCGGCCGCCGCTCCGCGAAGACCAGCCGGGTGGGATCGATGCCGCGCGCCGCTGCCTCGCGGCGCAGGTTCGCCTCGACGAAGCCGTTGGAACGAAGCAGCCACAGGACGCTGCCCTCGACCCGATCGAGCAGGCGCATCCAGATGTCGAAGGCGGCCGGGCCGATCTTGTAGCCGGCGTTGAAGCAGCAGAAGACGAAGCCCGTTTCCGGCAGGCCATGGTCGGCGCGCGTCCCCGCGTCGGGAGCGATCGCGCGCCGGTCGTCATTGGGCTGATAGCTGTGGGGCAGGCGGAGGATCGCCTCGTCATAGCCGCCGCGCTCGGCCTCGGGCAGGACGACGGGGTCGGCGACCAGATAGTCCATGAAGCCCGCGCCGAGCGACCCCGGATAGCCGAGGAAGCTGATCTGGACCGGCGCCGGCCGATGCGCGAACAGGCCGACCCGGTGATGGGTGGTATAGCCCTTCAGGTCGACCGCGATGTCGAGGCCATGGTCGCGGGCGAGGCGGGCGATCGCATCGTCGGGCATCGCCTCGACATCCTCGAAATGGTCGACCTGCCCGACCAGCGCCTCGCGCATCATGCCCTGGCGTTCGGCGCCATAGCTATAAACATGGATCGCGAAGCGGCGGCGATCATGGTGGCGGAACAGCCCCGCCATCAGGAACATGGTGGCATGGTCGTGGAAGTCGGCCGAGAAATAGCCGATCCTGATCCGGCCGTCGGCGGATGGCGCGGGATGGGGGCAGGCGGGGGCGGGCTTGTAGGTCGCCTCGGCCCAGCGGCGCGAGCGGAGCAGCTGGCGGTCGGGGGCATCCTCGAAGGCCAGCAGCGCGAAGGGCGGCACCGCCGTCTCGATCCCCAGCCGATCGGCGATCGCCGCGAATTCGGTGAAGGCCGACCAGTCGCAGATCTGGGCCTGTTGGTAGAGCTTCTGGGCGCGCACCAGCGACCAGTCGGGCACCAGCGCCAATGCCCGGTCGTAGCTGGCGATGGCGCGCTCGACCTCGCCCAGGTCGCGCAGGGCATTGCCGAGATTGTTGTGCGCCTCGGCCAGCGCGGGTGCGAGGGCGATGGCCCGCTCGAACGCCTCGACGGCCTCGGCCGGCCGGCCGGTGTCGCGCAGCGCGTTGCCGAGATTGTTGTGCGCCTCCGCCGATGCGGGGTCGGCGGCGATGGCGGCGCGATGGGCATCGATCGCCTCGGCCGGACGACGCAGCGCCTGGAGGGCGAGGCCGCGGCTGTCATGTGCCCCGGCATGCCCCGGTTCGATCGCCAAGGCCTGGTCATGCGCGGCCAGCGCCTCGCCGGGCCGGTCGAGCGCGGTCAGCGCATGGCCGAGATTATACCAGGCTGCGACCAGGGTGGGCGCCTGCGCCACGGCCTCGCGATAGGCCGTGACCGCTTCGTCGGCGCGGCCGAGCGCGAGCAACGCATTGCCCAGGTTGAAGCGGGCGGCGGGCTGGCCCGGCTGGATCGCCAGCGAGCGGCGATAGGCGTCGACTGCCTGGTCGAGCCGGCCCTGTTCCTGCAGGACGACGCCATGGTTGAACAGGGTCTGGGCGTCGCCGGGCTCGATCGCGAGCGCGCGGGCGAAGGCGGCTTCGGCCTCGGCTAGCCGCCCCATCCCGATCTGGCCGGCGCCCAGCAGCCGCTCGACGATGGCGACCTGGGGGAAGCGGGCGCGCAGGGCGTTGGCCTGCTCGACCAAGGCCGCGAGCTGGCCCGACTGGTAGAGCGCGATCAGCGCGTTCACCTGGTCCGGCGAGGGTGACCCGGCGTCCTGCGCGAGCGCCTGTGCCGCGCGTTGCGCCCGGACATTGTTCGGGAAGCGTGCGAGGATCGAGCGGTAGAGATCGAGGGCCCCCGCCTTGTCTCCCCGCTTCTCGGCGGCTCTTGCCTTCAGGAAGATCGAGTCCAGGTCGCGGCTCATCGTCCGGCCGGGCCGCTTTCGATCGAGGCGCGAGGAAGGGAGCGGGACATGGTCGGGCGTCGCTTTTGAGGAACCATAGCTAGCCAAAGCGCGAAGGCGCGGCTAACCCGCCGGGTATCGTCACCGGATAAGCTGATGTCTAGCCGCCAGATTCTGATCGTTCACCAGAATTTCCCCGGACAGTTTCCGCTGATCGCGCGGGCGCTGCTGGCGCGGGGCGATCGCGTGGCGGCGATCGGCGGGCCGACCGCGCAGGTGATCGACGGTATCCCGCTGGCCAAGTGGAATGCCAGCCGGGGCAGCACCCAGGGCATCTTTTACCAGGCGGTGCGCGCCGAGGCCGATCTGATCCGCGCCACCGTAGCGCTGCGGGCGGCCGAGGCGCTGCGCGATCGCGGCTTCCAGCCCGACCTGATCATCGCCCATCCGGGCTGGGGCGAGACCGCGCATCTGCGCGCGATCTGGCCCGATGCGCCGCAGCTGCTGTTCGGCGAAATCTATTATCAGGCGCGCGGGCTCGATTCCGGCTTCGATCCCGAATTCGGCATGCCCGACATGACCGACGACCTGCGGGTCAACGCCAAGAATGCGGTGCAGGCGATGGCGCTGGCCGAGGCTGCGCGGATCGTGTGCCCGACGCCGTTCCAGGCCTCGACCTTCCCGCCCGCCTTTCAGCCGCGGATCGAGATCGTCCATGAGGGGGTCGACACCGATCGGGCGCGCCGCCGCCCCGCGGTGCTGGAGCTGCCCGAAGGGCGCACGCTGGACGGATCGACCCCGGTGATCACCTTCATCAACCGGCGCTACGAGCCGCTGCGCGGCTTCCACATCTTCATGCGCGCGCTGCCCGCCTTCCTCGACGCCTGCCCCGAGGCGCAGGTGGTGATGATTGGCGAGGAGCAGGGCGTCTCCTATGGCAAGCCGCTGCCCGATGGCGAGCAATGGAAGGGCCGCATGCTCGCCGAACTGGGCGACCGGCTGGACCAAAGCCGCATCCACTTCCTCGGCCGGGTCGAGCATAGCCGGATGGTCGACGCGCTCTCCATTTCGTGGGGGCATGTCTATTACACCTATCCCTTCGTGCTGAGCTGGTCGCTGATTGAGGCGATGGCGTGCGAATGCCTGATCATCGGATCGGACACCGCCCCGGTGCGCGACGCGATCGAGCCGGGCGTCAACGGCCTGCTGCTCGACTTTTTCGACGTCGGCGCGCTGAGCGAGGCGATGATCCGCGCGGTGCGCGAGCCGCAGGCCTTCTCCGCGATGCGCCGCGCCGCGCGCGAGACAGCGGTGAGCCGCTATGACACCCGCAATGTGGGGCTGCCCGCCTGGATGCGGCTGATCGACGAGATCATCGCCGCGCCGAAAGGCCGATAGCGCTTCATCCGCACGCGATCTGCGGATAAGGGATGCCCCAAGACCGTATCAAGGAAGGACAGGGTTTGATCACGACCATCGACGAGGAGCAGGGCATCGTCATCGTTCGCGACGGCGAACATGAGGTGCGCCACAGCCTTGCCAGCGCCGAAGGCTTCGATGCCGCCTCACAGGCCTGGCTGCGGGCGACCTGGGACTCCAAATATGTCTACAGCTTTGCCTGGATGGGCCGGCCGGTGATCCAGCTGCCCGAGGACATGATCCGCCTGCAGGAAGTGATCTGGGCGATCCAGCCCGACGTGCTGATCGAGACCGGCGTTGCCCATGGCGGCTCGCTGATCTTCTACGCCTCGCTGTTCGAGGCGATGAACAAGGGCCGGGTGATCGGCATCGACATCGAGATCCGCCAGCATAACCGCGAGGCGATCGAGGCGCATCCGATGAAGAAGCGCATCGAGCTGCTCGAAGGCTCGTCGACCGCGCCCGAGATCGTCGACCAGGTGAAGGCGATGGTGAAGCCGGGCGAAGTGGCGCTGGTGGTGCTCGATTCGAACCACACGAAGGGCCATGTCCTCGACGAGCTGCGCGCCTATGCCGAACTGGTCAATGTCGGCAGCTATCTGGTTGCCACCGACGGGATCATGGAACAGGTGAAGGGCGGTCCGCGCACCGGCGACGACTGGGAGTGGAACAACCCCAAGGCCGCCGCGCATGCGTTCGTCGCCGAGGACAGCCGCTTCATCATCGAGGAGCCGGCCTTCCCGTTCAACGAGGGCACCGTGGCCAAGCGGGTGACCTATTGGCCCGACGCCTTCATCAAGCGTATCGCCTGAGGCGGGCACGGGGGACCGGCATGAAGACGGTGATTTTGGCGGGCGGCCTGGGCACCCGCATTTCCGAAGAGAGCCATTTGCGGCCCAAGCCGATGATCGAGATCGGCGGGCGGCCGATCCTGTGGCACATCATGAAGCTCTTCTCGCACGCCGGCTTCAACGATTTCGTCGTCTGCCTCGGCTATAAGGGCTATGTCATCAAGGAGTATTTCTCCAATTACGTGCTCCACAATGCCGACCTGACGGTCGACCTCGCCAGCGGCTCGATCGAATATCATGCGACCAACCACGAACCGTGGAAGGTGACGCTGGTCGACACCGGCGCGGAGACGATGACGGGCGGGCGGCTGAAGCGGGTGGCGCCCTATCTGAACCCCGGCGAGCCCTTCTTCTTCACCTATGGCGATGGCGTCGCCGACGTCGACCTGAAGGCGCTGGCGGCGTTCCACCAGAGCCATGGCCGCGAGGCGACGGTCACCGCCGTGGCGCCGCCGGGCCGCTATGGCGCGCTGGCGCTGAACGGCAGCGAGGTCGACCATTTCGTCGAGAAGCCGGCGGGCGACAATGGCCTGATCAATGGCGGCTTCTTCGTGCTCCAGCCCGAGGTTGTGAACCGGGTGGCGGGCGACGCGATGCCGTTCGAGGCCGAGCCGCTGGAAGGTCTGGCGCGCGATCACCAGTTGATGGCTTTCCGCCATGACGGCTTCTGGAAGGCGATGGACACGCTGCGCGACAAGAACGACCTCGAAGCGCTGTGGGCGAGCGGGCGGGCGCCGTGGCGGCTCTGGGAATGACGGCTGCGACGCTGGGGCCCGATCCGGGCTTCTGGTCCGGCAAGCGCGTGTTGCTGACCGGGCATACCGGTTTCAAGGGCGCCTGGGCGGCGCTCTGGCTGGCGCGGATGGGCGCGGCGGTGACGGGGCTCGCGCTCGCGCCCGACAGCAAGCCGAACCTGTTCGAGCTGGCGGGTGTCGCCGGGCGGGTGGATCATCGCATCGTCGACCTGCGCGACCGGGCGGCGGTGGACACTGCGCTGAAGGGCCGCCGCTTCGACATCGTCCTGCATATGGCGGCGCAGGCGCTGGTGCGCGATTCGATCCGCGACCCGATCGCCACCTTCGCCACCAATGTGATGGGTACCGCCCATCTGCTCGACGCGCTGCGCGGGGTGGAGGGGCTTCAGGCGGTGCTCGTGATCACCTCCGACAAGGTCTATGCCAATGCCGAGACCGGCCGGGCCTTCGCCGAGGGCGACGCGCTGGGCGGCAAGGATCCCTATTCGGCGTCGAAGGCGGCGGCCGAGATCGTCACCAGCAGCTTCGCGCGCAGCTATTTCGGCGGCAAGGTGCCGGTGGCCAGCGCGCGTGGCGGCAATGTGATCGGCGGCGGCGACTTCTCGCGCGACCGGATCATGGCCGACATCGTCCGCGCCGCGCTGGCTGGCGAGGAGACGGTATTGCGCCACCCGGAAGCGACCCGGCCCTGGCAGCATGTGCTGGACTGCGTCGCCGGCTATCTGGTCTATGCCGAGCGGCTGGCGACCGATCCCGCCGCGCCGACCGCGCTCAACTTCGGCCCCCGGCCCGACGGCGCGGTGATGACGGTGGGCGATCTCGCCACCCGCGCGGTCGCCGCGCTGGGCGCGAAGCCCTGGCGGCACGAGCCCGATCCCGCCTCGATCGAGGCCCGCACCCTGGGCATCGATACCAGCCTGGCCGCCGGCCTGCTCGGCTTCTCCAGCCGGCTCGACGCGCCGGCCGCCGTCGACTGGACGGTCGACTGGTATGGCCGATGGGCGCAAGGCGCCGATCCCGCCGCCCTGTGCGAAGACCAGATATCCCGCTACGAAGACGCCCGATGACCCAGACCAGCTGCCGTTTCTGCCACGCCCCGATCTCGCTCGATCTCATCGATCTGGGCGAGCAGCCTTTGTCCAACGCCTATCTGACCCGCGAGCGACTGGAGGCCGGCACCGAGGGCTTCTACCCGCTCCATGCGCGGGTGTGCGAAAGCTGCTGGCTGGTCCAGGCCGACGATCCGGTGGCGCACGCCACGATCTTCGACGACGAATATGCCTATTTCTCGTCCTATTCGGCGGGCTGGGTGGCACATGCCAAGCGCTATGCCGAGGCGATGACGAAGCGCTTCGGCCTGGGGCCCACCTCGCTGGTGGCGGAGGTGGCCAGCAATGACGGCTATCTGCTCCAGCATTTCGTGGGGATGGGCATCCCCGTGCTGGGGATCGAGCCGACCGCCAACACCGCCGCCGCCGCGATCGAGCGGGGCGTGCGCACCGAAGTCACCTTCTTCAACGCGGCGACCGGCAAGGCGCTGGCCGAGCGCGGCTTCGCGGCCGACCTGATGGCGGCGAACAATGTGCTCGCCCACGTCCCCGACATCGCCGACTTCGTCGCGGGCTTCCCGCTGCTGCTGAAGCCCGAGGGCGTGCTCACCTTCGAGTTCCCGCATCTGCTGAAGCTGATCGAGCTGGTCCAGTTCGACACCATCTATCACGAGCATTTCTCCTATCTGTCGCTGCTGGCGGTGGAGAAGGTGCTGGCGGCGGTGGGGATGAAGGCGTTCGACGTCGAGCAGTTGCCGACCCATGGCGGCTCGCTGCGCCTGTTCTGCGCCCGCGCCGAGGCCAGCCATGCCGAGACCCAGGCGCTGCGCGACCTGCGCGCCGCCGAGGCGGCGGCGGGGCTTGCGACCCGCGCGCCCTATGAGAGCTTCACGGCGCGATCCGAAGCGGTGCGCGACGGCTTCCTCGCCTTCCTCGACCGCGCGGCGGCCGAGGGCAAGCGCGTGGCGGCCTATGGCGCGGCCGCCAAGGGCAACACCTTCCTCAACTATGCCGGGGTGGTCGCGCCCCGGATCGAGGCGGTGTTCGACGCGAACCCGCACAAGCAGGACCGCTATCTGCCCGGTAGCCATGTGCCGATCCTGGCCCCCGCCAAGGTGGCCGAGGTGCGGCCCGACTATCTGGTGATCCTGCCCTGGAACCTGAAGGCGGAGATCATGGAGCAGATGGCGCTGATCCGCGACTGGGGCGGCAAGTTCGTGATCGCGACGCCGACGGTGGAGATCCTCGACTGATGCGCTTCGAGCCGACCCCGATCGCGGGCGTGGTGGTGGTCGAGCTCGAACCCCATGCCGACGATCGCGGTTTCTTCGCGCGGACGCATTGCCCCGACGAATTCGCGGCGGCGGGCCATCCCTTCCTTCCCGTCCAGACCAGCCTGTCACGTAACCATGAAGCGGGCACCCTGCGCGGCATGCATTATCAGCCGGTGCCGCATGGCGAGGCCAAGCTGGTGCGCGCGGTGCGTGGACGTATCCATGACGTGGCGCTCGACCTGCGGCCCGGCAGCGCGACCTTCGGCCGCTGGACCGCGACCGAGCTGTCCGGCGACAATGGCCGCGCGCTGCTGATCCCCGAAGGGGTGGCGCATGGCTTCGTGACCCTGGAGCCCGACAGCGACGTCCTCTACCAGATCGACCGCATGTTCGAGCCGGGCCATGGCCGCGCGGTGCGCTGGAATGATCCGGCCTTCGCGATCGACTGGCCGATGGCGCCGGCGGTGATCTCCCCCGCCGATGCCGGCCTGCCCGATTTCGAGATGGAAGGCTGAGCGATGCTCGAAGCCGATCCCACCGCCCTTATCTCTCCGCTCGCCGATATCGAGTTGTCGGTGCGGGGCAGCCGCTATGTGGTGGGCGCACGGACGATGATCGATGCCTTTGTGAAGATAAAGCCGGCCGGTGGCTCGGGCGATGTGGTGATCGGCGAGGATTGCGCGATCAACTCGGGCACGGTGATCTACAGCGGCAATGGCGTGACGATGGGCAATGCCGTGCTGATCGCCGCCAACTGCACCTTGGCGGCGACCAACCATCAATTCTCCGATCCCGACCGGCGCATCCGCGACCAGGGTTTCCAGCCGAGCCGCGGCGGGATCGTGATCGGCGACGATGTGTGGCTGGGTGCCAATGTCGTGCTGCTCGACGGCGCCCGGATCGGGCAGGGGGCGATCATCGCCGCCGGATCGGTGGTGCGCGGCGAGGTGGAACCCTATGCGATCTACGCCGGCGTGCCGGCGGTACGCACCGGCAGCCGGCGGGCGGAATGACGGGCTATACCGTCATCGGTGCCGGCGGCTTCGTCGGGCGTCATGTCGTTGCGCTGCTGCGCGCCGAGGGGATCGAGCCCTTCTGCCCGGTGCGCGACGATCCGGGCCTGTGGGATCGCGACCTGGGCCGGATCTTCTATTGTGCCGGGCTGACCGGCGATTATCGCACCCGGCCCTTCGCCACGGTCGAGGCGCATGTGGCGCTGCTCGCGCGCCTGCTGGAGCGGGCGCGCTTCGACCGGATCGTCTATCTGTCCTCGACGCGGCTCTATGGCAGCCAGGCGGGGGCGAAGGGGCTCGAGACCCTGCCGATCGAGGTCGATGCCGGCAATGCCGAGCATCTCTACGAACTGTCCAAGCTGCTGGGCGAGAATCTGGCATTGCATCGTTCGGACGGCCGCGGGGTGGTAGCGCGGCTGTCCTATGTGTTCGGCTGGGACGACGGTGCGGAAGGGTTCCTGTCCGACTGGTTGCGGGCGGCCCGGACGAAACGCGACCTGTCGTTCGACAGCAGCCCGGGCTTCGCGCGCGACTATATCCATGTCGAGGATGTCGCCGCGGCGCTGAAGCTGATGCTCGACGGGACCGCGACCGGCATCGTCAACCTCGCGCGCGGTGAGACGATCGACAACGCCTCGATCGCGGTGCTGTTCGCGGGCCGGGGACGGACGGTCAGCTTCACGCGGGACGGAGGGCCCGCCAACCGCCAGGGCGTGATCGACGTCCGCCGGCTGACGGCCCTGGGCGGTGAGGCGCGGCCGGTATTGCCGCTGATCGATGCCTATCTGGCCGGTCTCGACTGATTATTTGACGAGCAGGCCCTGGCCGGTCGGTAGTTCGAGAACACGATAGCCGCGCTGGGCGAACCAGTCGTCTTCGACCACCTTCTGCACGCGATATCCCAGCCAGCCATAGTCATCGAGCACCATCACCGCGCCCGGCAGCATCCGATCGAACAACAGTTCGAGGGCGCCGAGCTCCGCCACCGCGTTGTTCAGGTCGAGATGCAGGAAGGCGATCTTCTCGGGGATCGCCTTCTCGAACGATTCCGGCACCCGGCCCTGGGTGATCGTGACGTTGGACAGGTGCGAGAAGCGGTCCTGAACCTCCTGGTACAGCGTCCGGCTATGCTCGGGCATGTGATGGTGCGGCATCGACTCGTCATGGTCGAACAGGTCGTAGAGATAATAATGCCGGTCGGGATGCGCGCCGAAATCGAGATAGTCGCAGACGATCCGTGCGGTGGTGCCCTTGTAGCAGGCGCATTCGACGAGATCGCCTTCGCCCAGCCGCAGCCCGTTGGCGGCCCCCCAGGCGACCGTGAAGATCCGCCAGATGATGCCCTTCTCGATCTCGGTGGTGGTGTGCTCCTCGAACGCCTTCATGAAGGCGTCGTCGGTCAGGAAGCTCAGATTCTTGCTGAAGGTGATCAGGTTGTCGCCGGTGAACAGGCCGTTGGGATTGTTCATCGCGCGGATGGCCTGGTTGATGCCGTCGCCGAACATCTTCATGTCGCGCACGCTGAAGAACATCGACGTGATATATTGCCGGAGCTTGGACGCCATCGAAGGACCCCTTATCGGACGGTGCGGGCGACGAGATCGTAGAAATCGGCCGCGAACTGGCGGGTCTGACCCAGCGGGCTGAAACGGAGCTGTTCGCGCAGCCCGGTGCGCAGGCTCTGGATGCGGGCGGTGTCGTCGGCGAGGCGGACCGCGATCTCGACATAGTCGTCGGGCGTGGTGGCGCACAGGTCGCCCAGGCCCGCATTCTGCAGGATCGAGTGGCTGAGCCGTTCGAACAGCGCCTCGCCGGTCAGGCTGACGGTGGGCACCCCCATCCAGGCAGCCTCGCAGGTGGTGGTGCCACCGGTCTGCGGGAAGGTGTCGAGCGCGATGTCGATCTCGTTATAATGGGGGATGTGCAGGCCGCGCACCGGGCGGAAGGCGATCCGCTCGGCGGCGATCCCCTCGGCGACGAAGCGCGCGACGATGTTGCGCACGAAGGAGGGCGAGGCACCCTCCGGCCGCACGAACAGGAAGCGCGAGCCGGGGACCCGCGCGAGCACTCGCGCCCAGGTCCGCAGCATCTCCGGATTATATTTATAGGGGTTGTTGGCGGTGCCGAAGGTGATGCCGCCATGACGATGCACCGGGGCCACCGGATCGATGACATGGCTGTCGGGAAAGGCCATCTCGCTCATCGCGATCCAGCTTTTCGGCATGACCAGCGGCTGTTCGAGCAGCAGGCCCTTGTCGGGCGGGCTCAGAAAGGGATCGACCATCAGATGGTCGATGTTGCGCAGACCGGCGGAATGTGGATAGCCGAGCCAGCTCGCCGTCAGCCGGGCGGGTTTCCACGCCATGACGTCGAGCTTGTTCATATGGGTGGTGCCGCCCAGTTCGAACAATATGTCGAGCTGATCCTCGGCGATCATCTGCGCGGCATCATGATCGCTGATGAAGGGGCGCCAGCGGAAACCGTCGACCATCGAGGCCAGCTTGCTCTGCGCCGGGGTCTCCTCGCCGCGGAACCAGGAATAGCAGTAGATTTCGAACCGGTCGCGATCGGCATGTTCGAACAGCGGCCAGGCGAAATAGGCGACCGGGTGCGACCGCAGGTCCGACGACATGATGCCGAGGCGGATCTTGCCGCCGGTCCTGGCGGTGGCCGGGCGGCTGATCGGGTTGCGCCTGGCGCGGTCGAGGATGCGGTCGCCCCAATGAGCATGGGCCTTCAGCAGGCGCAGCCGGTCGTCCTGGCCCTTGATCCGGCCCATCAGGGTGAGGGGAGGGTGCTGGCCGATTTCCTCGAACCGGTCGCAGATAGCGCTGAACCCGCCGAGCACTTCGGTCGCGTCATAGTCCGCCGAACGGGTCAGCACTTCGAGCACGACCTTGGTGAGCGGAGCATCGGGCTTGCCGGTGGCGAGGCCCTGTTTGAGGACGCGATAGCTTTCCTCGATATTGGCGGCTTCGTCGCCCGTGCGGGTCCGGTCGAGGCTTTCGGCGAGCGCCGCGGCAAAGGTGAGATTGCCGGGCTCGAGTTCGACCGCGCGACGGAAATGGTCGTTCGTGGCCGGATGACCGGTTTCGCCGAGGACCCTTCCCAGTTCGTTATGATACCAGGCCTGCTGCCCGAAACGCGCTTCCATCGAACGGAGGATCGGCAGCGTTTCCTGGCCGCGCCCGAGCCGGCGCAGCATCGTCATCTGGCCGTGGAGCAGGCGGGGATGATCGGGGTTGGCCTGCAGGCCGGCATCGATCACGGCGAGCCCGGCCGAAAAATCGCCGCTGTCGGCAAGCAGGGACGACAGGTCGAGCCAGGCGTCCAGATTGGCCTTGTCGAGAGTAGTGGCCTGCCGCAGGCGAACCGCCGCCGGATCGAACTTGCGCTGTGACCAGAGCGCGCGACCCAGGCCGCGCTGCAGCTCCGAATTGCGCGGATCGCGGCGGACCAGCTTGACGAAGATGGCTTCGGCCGCGGCGCCGTTCTGCAGGTCGTTGTAGACATTACCCTTGTTGACCAGCGCTGAGGCGTCGTTCGGCTTCAGCCTGATCGCCTGATCGAACATCTTCAGCGCTTCGGTCAGCTGGCCGGTCCGGCGCAGGATCACCCCGAAATAGTTGAGGAAATTATAGTTTTTTGGAAATTCCGCGACAGCCTTCGCGCCCCAGGGAAGGCCATCCGCGTAGCGTTGCAGCTGGATGAGGTTGCGCAGCAGCACGCCGTAAATCTCGGCGGTGCCGGGCACGCCGTCGTTCAGTGCCGCGATGATGTGGTCGATCGCTTCGCCCTTGCGCCCCTGCGCGAAGGCGGCGTTTGCGGCTGTCAGCCGAGGATCCATGCCTGCCATGGGTGCGATCTAGAGCCTGATATCCGATACGGGAAGCATCAATGCTCGATTCCGCCTAGTTGGCTTCCGCCACTCGTCGGGCCGCGAGATCGTAGAAATCTTCCGCGAACTGCCGGGTCTGGCCCAGCGGACTGGCGCGAAGCTGCTCGCGCAGGCCCGTGCGCAGCGCCTGAAGGCGATCGGTATCGGCGGCCAGCGCGACCGCGATGTCGACATATTGATCGATCGTCGTGGCGCAAAGATCGCCCAGGCCGGCATTTTGCAGGATCGAATAGCTCAGCCGCTCGAACAGCGCCTCGCCCACCAGGGTGACGGTGGGCACGCCCATGAAGAGCGCCTCGCAATTGGTGCCGCCGCCGCCGGTCTGCGGGAAACTGTCGAGGCTGATGTCGATGTCGTTCAGATGAGGCATGTGCACGCCCCACACCGGGCGGAATTCGACCCGATCGGACGAGACCCCCTCTGCGGCGAAATGCGCGAGGACATTGCGCTGGAACTGGCGCGAACCGCTTTCCGGGCGAACGAAGATGAAGCGTGAGCCTGGTACGCGGGAGAGGATACGCGCCCAGGTGCGAAGCACCTCCCTGGTATAGCGGATCGGGCTGTTGGCGCTTCCGAAGCTCATATGGCCGGTGCGCCGGACGGGAGCGACCGGGTTGATGACATGATCCTCGGGGAAGGTCAGCTCGCTCATCGCGATCCACGAGCGTGGCATGATCAACGGCTTTTCGATCAGCAGGCTCGGGTCGGTCGGGTTGAGGAAGGGGTCGACGAGCAGATGGTCGATGCTCTCCAGCCCGGTCGAATGGGGATAGCCGAGCCAGCTCACCGAAATCGGCGCTGGCTTCCACGCCATCACCTCGATCTTGTTCATCGCCGTCGAGCCGCCGAGTTCGAACACTATGTCGAGCTGATCGTCGGCGATCATCTGCGCCGCATCGCGATCCCCGATGAAGGGATGCCAGCGGAAGACGTCAACCATATCGGCGATGCGGCGCTGGAGTGGGGATGGTTCCGGCGTCCGGTACCAGGAATAGCAATGGATCTCGAAGCGGTCGCGATCGGCATGGTCGAACAGCGGCCAGGCGAAATGGGTGACGACATGTTCGCGCAGATCGGACGACATGAAGCCGATGCGAATCTTCGACGCGGATCGGCGCCCGGCCGGACGCCGAATGGGGTTGAGATCGGCGCGCGCCTGGGCCCGGGTGCCCCATAGCCGATGCTGGTGGATCAGCTCGTGCCGATCCTCTGGCGTCTTGGCGCGCGGGAACAGGAAGAGCAGGCCCGAATGATGATCGGTCGCGGCCCATTCCCGGCCCAGCGTCTCCAGGCTGCCCAGCGCATCGGCGGCGGTCTGGTCGGCGCAGAGCAGATAGGTTTCAAGCGCGATCCGCGACCATTTGCGCTGGGTTTCGATGGGCAGCGCGCTGAGCAGCGCATGAGCCTCGTCGAGATGTTTGCCGACATTGCCGGTCCGGGTGTGGCCCAGATTGACGGCCAGGCTCATGCGATATTGCGGTTCGTCGGGCGTGAGTGCGATGGCGCGGCGGAAATAGTCGTTCGCGCCCTGCCGATCGAAGCGTGCCGTGAACTGGCCCAGCTCATGCTGATACCATCCGGTCTGCGCGAAGCGGCCAGCCAGCGATTCGAGATAGGGGCCCAGCCGATCGGTGAGGCCCGCGCGACGGAGCATCACCGCCTTCGCCTCGTGGAGGCGGGGCTCGCCCGGCATCGCTGTGATGGCCGTGTCGAGGATGGTGAGTGCGGCTTCGGGATCGCCCTTGTCCGCATCGAGCGCCGATCGATCGAGCCAGGCATCGACGCTGTCCGGGGCGAGGGCGAGGGCGCGTTCGAAACTGTCCCGAGCAGGCTCATACCGTGTTTGCGTCCACAGCGCCTTGCCGAGCGAGCGGTGAAGCTGGGACGATTCGGGGTCGAGCGTCAGCAAGGTCCGGAACACCGATTCGGCGCCGGGGCCGTCCCTCAGTTCGTTGAGGACATGTCCCTTGTTGACGAGAGCGCCGCGATGATCGGGCTGGCCGGAGAGCACGCGATCGAAGGCTGATATGGCCTCTTCGGGGCGCCCCTTGATGTGCAGGAATATCCCGTTGAAATTATGGGCTTCGATATCGTCCGGCGCCGCGGCCAGCGCCCGTTCGGCCCAGGCGAGGCCCTCTTCGGTTCGGCCCAGGCGAAGCAGGTTGGCGAGCAGGACGCGGTAGACCTTGATCGGCAGCCCGGGTTGCTCTTCCAGGGCGGCAGCGATCAGGTCGACGGCCTCATCGATCCGGCCCGCCGAGAAGGCTGCGTTCGCGGCGTCCAGCTTTGGCGGGATCTGTGATTGCATGGTCGCTTCCTGGAGTGCGGGCGGATCAGAGCGCGGGTGCCGAGGCGGCGGTTTCGACGGTCCGCGCGATCAGGGCGTAAAAATCCCGAGCGAATTGCTCCGGCTGACCGAGCGGGCTGGCCTGGAGCTGCGCACGCAGGCCGGTCCGCAGCGCCTGGAGGCGGTCAGTGTCGCCAGCGAGCTTAACCGCGATGTCGACGAACTGGTCGACATCGTTCGCGCAAAGGTCGCCGAGGCCGGCATTGTGCAGGATCGAATAGCTCAGCCGTTCGAACAGCGCTTCGCCGACCAGGGTGACGGTGGGGACGCCCATCCACAGCGCCTCGCAGGTGGTGGTGCCACCGGTCTGGGGGAAGGTATCCAGCGCGATGTCGATATCGTTGTAATGGACCATATGGGTGCCGCGCACCGGGCGGAATTCGATGCGATCGGCCGAGATGCCTTCGGCGGCAAAACCGGCCAGCAAATTCGCGACCACGACCTTCGCACCGACTTCGGGTCGCACGAAGATGAAGCGGGAATTCGGAACCCGCTGCATCACCCGCGCCCAGCTGCGCAGCATGACCGAATTGAACTTATAGGTGTTGTTCGCGGTGCCGAAGGTGACGAAACCATTGCGCTGGACGGGTGGCGCCGGTTCGATCCGATAGCCATCGGGGAAGGCCTGCTTGCTCATCACGATCCAGGATTTCGGCATGAGCAGGGGTTTCTCGATCATCAGATCTGGCGCGGGCGGCACCAGGAGCGGATCGACGAGCAGATAGTCGATCGTGGTCAAACCGCTTGAATGGGGATAGCCGAGCCAGCTCGCGCAGAGGCGGGCGGGTTTCCACGCCATTACCTCGAGCTTGTTCATATGGGTCGAGCCGCCAAGCTCGAACAGGATGTCGAGATCGTCGTCGGCGATCATCTGGGCCGCATCATGATCGCTGATCGCCGGTTCCCAGCGGAAATGATCGACCATCGACATCAGCTTGCGCTGCAGCGGACTCTCCGCACCGCGATAGAAGGAGTAGCAGAAGATCTCGAAGCGTTCCCGGTCGACATGCTCGAACAGCGGCCAGGCGAAATAGGCCACGGGATGTTCGCGAAGATCTGACGACATGAAGCCGATCCGGATCTTTGGCGAGGACCGCTCGGCCGAAGGGCTCCGGATCGGATTATGCTTGGCGCGGGCGATGGCCTTGTCGCCCCAGAGGCGATGCTGGTGGACGATCTCCCGGCGATCCTCGGGGGTCTCGACGCGGGCCAGATGGTCGAGCAGAGCGGTGTGTAGGCCCGCATCGGCCCATTGCCGCCCCAGTTCGCTGAAGCTGCCCAGACTGGCGGCGCCCTCGAAGTCCGCGGCGCGGGCCAGGGTCTGAGCGCGGATACGTGTCTCGGTCGCTCCGGCGCGGCGATCGGGCGGGCAGGTCTTCAGGACAGTATAGGCGTCGTCGATATGCGAGCCTTCGGGCCCGCTGGCATTGCGGAGCAGATGCTCGGCGAAGGAGAGGCGAAAATCGCGGTTCGTCGGCGCGCCCTGGATCGCTCGTCGGTGAAGCTGCGTGGCTTCCTCCGGGGCACTGTGCATCAGGCAGCGAGCGAGGTCGTGGCTATGCCAAGCGGCCGCGCCATGGGCAGGCGCGAGCGCGCGGAGATAAGCGGCGGCTCGGTCCGCCAGGCCGGTGGCAAGGAACAGGGCCACCTTGGCGCGGATCAGGCGAGGATTCTCCGATGTGCGGGCGATGGCTTCCTCGATGATGGCGATCGCGCTTTGCGGGTCGTTGCGCTGCATCGGCAGGGCCGACAGGTCGAGCCAGGCGTCGATATTGGCCGGGTCCAGCGCCAGCGTCTGGCGAAAGCGGCGTTCGGCCTGATCGATCTTCCCCTGGTTACGCAACGCGACGCCGAGCGAACGCTGGAATTCGGCGATCCGCGGATGCTGGCGCACTAGCACGGCAAAGATGGCCTCGGCGGCGACGCCTTCCTTCGCATCGTTATGAAGGTGGCCCTTGTTGACGCGCGCCGCCATCTCGCCCGGTTTCAGCTTGATGGCGCGATCGAAGATCTTGTGGGCTTCGGAACGGCAACCAAGGAGGCGCAGAAAAGCCCCGTGCAGATTGAGGAGGGCGTAGTCCTTGGGGGATTGCTCGATCGCTTGGGCAGACCAGGCCAGCCCCTCGGCATGGCGTCCAAATTCCAGCAGGAGATTGAGAAGGGCGGCATAGATTTGCGGCGGTGCCACGGGATTGGCGGTGAGCGCTTCGATCATCAGATCGGCAGCCTCGCGCTTGCGACCCTGACCTAGGGCCTCGCTCGCCAGCGACAATTTCGAACTCATCTGAATCTCAGCTCTCCGCCTCGTTCGACCTCGAATAGGCGGAGGCGGGACTCGCTTCCAGATCAATTATCGCCGCCGGACCAAAAGGGCTGGGTTTGAGAAGGAAAGGGCCTCCAAATGAAAGAGGGCCGGTCTTGCGACCGGCCCTCCCATGTTCTTGCGAACTCTCTTCGATCAGCCGAAGTCGGCCGAGGTGAAGAGCGAGGTGTCGGTGACACCCTGCACCTTGATGATGCTGTCGATCGACGCACCCTGGGTACCGGTCGAGTCGTAGAAGATGTAGGTGTCGCCACCGACCTTCACGATCGCGATGTCATAGGCCTGGGTGTTGGCGTCCAGCAGCTGCTGGGCATAGGTGGTCGCGGCCGAAACGGTCGTGAACACGGCGCCCGACGAACCGATGCTGATTTCGGCCGACGAAGCTGCGTCGCCGAAGGTCGAGGTGCCCGCAGCGTTGGTGATGCGGAACTCGTCGAGGCCATCGGTGTAGTCGAGGACGGTGTCGTAATAAGCAACGCCCGAGACGGTCACGGCAGCCGAAGCGCCGGTGAACTGGAAGATGTCGTTGCCAGCGCCGCCGGTGAGGGCGTCGATGCCAGCGCCACCGTCGAGGGTGTCGTTGCCGAGGTCGCCCTGCAGGAAGTCGTCGCCGGTGCCGCCGACGATGATGTCGTTGCCCTGACCACCACGGAGCGAGTCATTGCCCGAGCCGCCATCGATCGAGTCATCGCCGGTGTTGCCGTTGACGGTGTCGTTGTCCGCACCGCCGTCGATGCTGTCATTGCCCTGGCCGCCCTGGATACGATCCGAGCCGGCTTCGCCGCTCAGCGTGTCGTTACCAGCGTTGCCCTGGATATAGTCGCCGCCGCCGCCGCCGGCGATCGTGTCGGCGCTATCGGCACCGCCCGAAGCGCTCAGGCCGTAAAGGTGGTCACCAGCCGCACCGCCGATCAGCGAGTCCGAGCCGTTACCACCATAAACGAAGCTGCCGCTGGCAGCCGCGGTGTAGGTGTCGTTACCAGCGAACAGGTAAGCGAAGTCGCCACCCGAGAGCGACGCGTCAGTGTCGTTGCCATTGGTGCCGATGAGCAGCGACGAACCATCATTGAAAACGATGTTGCCGGCATCCGACAGCGAGCTCAGAGCCGCCGCGTCGAACACGAGCGACTTGCTGCCGACGGTCAGCGTGGTGTTCTGGATCGTGTCGCTGGCGGCCGAAATCGACACGCCAACATTAGCAGCGCCCACCGAAGCGGTCGCGACGGCGATGATGTCGCCGGCGGTGATCGCATTGGCCTGCGCCTGCGTCAGATTCTCAAAAACATAAGTAGCCATTAGAGTCCTCCAGTAGAACCTTACCCGGGCAAGCAGTGCGCCACCTCACCGTTCTCACGAAGCGGTCGGGAGGCACCCCTTGCCGCCCGCGAACCGATCCCCCACGGCATGGTTCGACGAGCAAGCCCAGAACGTTGCTTAGCCAAGCTTTCTCAACCGTGCAACAGACAAAAAGCGCACCGCAACATGCCCGATTAAACTATCTTCTCCGCAAGTTAGGGCCGAGAGGTCGGGCGCTGGCTCGTCCCGTGCCCCGAAAATCGTGAAATATCCGTGAAAAACCGCAGCCTTGGGCCGCTTTTATGGCGATTCGAACAGTAGTTTTAAGAAGTTGCTGCCCAGGGCAGCCAATGAAGTCGTGATTAACGGCTTTGCGAGGTCAATCGCTTTCCGTCACGGCCAACCCTGTGTCCAGGAGGACGGGTTTAAATTGGTGGCTGCTTCGAATCGTGTCATTTCGGTTTGGTAAAGATCGGTCAACAGCTCGCGATCTTCGGGCATGAGCGTCGACGGGTAGGTGACGTCGCGGGCCGGGTGGACGATACGGCTTTTCACGATAGCCGGTGCATCGACGCCGAGAAAATGGCAAATCTCCGACAGCTGGCTCGCCGGATCGTCGCGAAGCGCTTCGGAGCGCAGGAACAGGCATTGCTCCCGGGGGAACAGTCGGAGCAGGCGCTCGACCTGGCTGCCATAGAAACCACGCTCGACATAGCTGAAGACACGATGATGGCCGGGCGCGGCAGGGTCGCCGGAGGCAACCCGATCCCGGCCTTCGCGGATGCACCATGCGAAGGGCTGGGTCTCCTTGCCCTTGGCATATTCCATCTTCCAGTGCGACCAGGCGCGCTGGATCGGATCGCGGAACAGCAGGATGATCTTCATCGCCGGATTGTAACGGGCGATCCTCTCCAGGCTTTCGGGCCAGTAGATGTAGATAGGCGTCGCTTCGCCGCAAAGGCGGTCATCCTGTTCGAACAGTGCGTGGTAGCCGTCATGATCCGGCCGCGACCAGTCGAGTGTCTCGTCGTCGAAATGATGCGCTTCCTTGACCGCGGGCATCTGGATGCCGGGAAGGTCGCGCAGATATTCGAACAGCGCGCTGGTGCCGCCCTTCTGGACGCCGGCGACGAGGAACCCGACCCGCTCCTGGTCGCTCATCGCTCCTTCATCGCCGAACGCATCGAGTCCGTGAACGGTTCGAGCAGATAGTCGAGGATCGACCGCGAGCCGGTCACGATCGCGACGCTGGCGGGCATGCCCGGTGCGAGGTGCACGCCGGGGCCCGCCTGGGCGATATTCGCTGCCGGGACGGTGATCTCGACCAGGAAATAACTGATCCCGGACTTTTCGTTGAGCTTGGCGTCCGCGGAGACAAGGCTGACCGTGCCTTCGACCGGTTGCACCTTGCGCGGATTGAAGCCGAGCAGGGTCACCCGTGCGGTCTGGCCCAGCTTGACGTCGGAGATATCGCGCGGCGCCACCTCGGTGGAGATGACCAGCTTGGTGTGGGTCGGCACGATCTGCATCAGCGACTGCCCGCCAGCAACGGTGCCGCCTTCGGTGAACTGGGTCAGATTGAACACATAGCCCGATACCGGGGCGTGGATCTCGGTCTGCTGGAGCTGAGCCAGCGCGGTCCGCAGCTTCGGTTCGGCGTCGGCCAGCTTTTCCTGCGCGGCGCGAATGCCATCGGCCACTTCGGTCTGGTGCCGGTCCTCGAGCTGAGCGATCTGCAGTCGGACTTCGCCGATTCCCTGGCGGACGCGGGCCATGTCGGCGAGCATCGAGCCGGTCTGGCCCCGGACGCCCGCCGCACTGCGCTCCAGCGCCAGCAGGCGGCTGTTCGGCGCGTAGCCCTGGCGGCTGAGTTCGCGTACCGAGCCCAGTTCCTCCATGACCAGCTTGGCCTGGTCGTCGACCGCCTGCTTCTGGATGCCGAGACCGCGCACCTGGGTCTCCATCTGCTGCGCCTGGGAATTGAGCACCATCGCCTGGCTGCGATAGAGCAGCATCCGGTTCTGGAAGAGCGCGCGCTGTCCGTCGAGAAGGGCCGCCACCCGCGGATCGCTGGTGCGGGCCTGCAATTCGGCCGGGAAGGTGACGTTGTTCGCGCTCTCGGCTTCTGCCTGGAAGCGAGCGACATTGGCATTGGCGCTGTCGACCGCACTCTGGAAGATGTCGACCGCCGCCTTGATCTGGGTGGAGTCGAACCGCATCAGCAGCTGCCCACGCTCGACGCGCTGGCCTTCGCGCACCAGGATCTGACGGACGATACCGCTTTCGAGACGGTTGAGATTCTTGCTGTTATTCTCGACCCGAACGATGCCGGGCGCGACCACCGCGCCGGTGATCTTGAAGATCGCGGCCCACAGCAGCAATCCGGCCGTCAGGCCCAATACCAGCAGCCCGCCGATCATCATCGGCCGGCGCAGGTTGCGTTCGAGCTCGGGATCGTCGGACGGATTGCCTGGAATGTAGGCGCCCATCGCGGGATCGTCCTGGGGCAGCGGCTCGGCGCGGCTCAGCATCTTGCGGAAGTCGGGAAGCAGGCTCACGATTTCGCCTCCGCCAGGGTCGGGCGCCCAGGGGGTTGTTGGGGCGGCTGAGGCTGCATGGCGCGGAGCACTTCATCGCGCGGGCCCATCCGCTCGATACGGCCGCCACGCACGATCATCAGCTTGTCGGCCTGGGCGAGTGCCGACGGCTTGTGCGAAACCATGACGATGGTGGCTCGCCGTTCCTTGAGGCCGGCGATCGCTGCGGAGAGCGCGTTTTCGCCATCGGCGTCGAGATTCGCATTGGGTTCGTCGAGCACGACGACTTTCGGATCGCCATATAGGGTGCGGGCCAGGCCGACGCGCTGACGCTGTCCCGACGACAGGATCGAACCGCCTTCGCCCAGTTCGGTGTCATAGCCCTTGGGCAGGCGAAGAATCAGGTCGTGGGCACCAGCGGCCTGGGCCGCCTTGACGATGTCGGCGTCGTCTGCATCGGTACGGAAGCGGCAGATATTGTCGCGAACCGTGCCCGCGAACAGCTCGGTATCCTGCGGCTGATAGGCGACGTGACGGCCGAAGTCGCCGCGTTCCCAGCTGTAGACGTCGGCGCCATCGAGGCGGACCACGCCCGCGGACGGCCGCCAGATGCCCACCATCAGACGCAACAGGCTGGACTTGCCGGCCCCCGATGGACCGATCACGCCCACCATCTCGCCGGGCATGATCAGGAAGCTGATGCCGGACAGGATGATGTTGGTCGAATTGTTGGTGGCGAAGCTGACGCCTTCGAAGGTGATCCGGCCTTCGGGCGTCGGCAGCTGGGTCGCCGGCACCGGCACTTCATAGTCGTTGAGCACCTTTTCGAGGCGGCGATAGGCCTGCCCGGCCTCGAACAGGGCCTTCCAGGAACCCACGATCCGCTCGAACGGCGCCAGCGCGCGCGACGCGAGGATCATGTTGGCGAACAGGATCGCCGAGGAGATGCTGCCCTCGATCACGAGCCAGGCGCCCAGGCCGATCGTCGCGATCTGGATGAACATGCGAACGAAGCGGATCGCATTGCCGTAGAAGCTGCCGCGATTATTGGCGACGATCGTCATCTGCAGCGAGGTCTGGCGGAAACGTGCCCAATTCGCGCCCAGTGTCGGCAACATGCCCAGCGCACGAACCACTTCGGAATTGCGCAGCGCGGCATCGGTGAAGCTGTAGCTCTTGATGCTGGCGATGCTGGCTTCCTTCAGCGCGGCATGCGTCGCGCGATCCTGCAGCACCGCGAGGATCAGCAGCACGATACCGCCCATCAGGGTGAGCACGCCGATCCACGGATCGACGATGAACAGCAGCCCCATGAACAGCGGGATCCAGGGCAGGTCGAAAAGCACCGCCACCGCCGGGCCGGCGATCGCCTGGCGGATATTGTCCAGGTCGCGCAGGGCCTGTGCGTGCGAACCGCCCACGCGGCGGACGACCAGATCGAACAGGGCTGCGAAAGTGGGGCTGGCGAGCTGGCGATCGAAGGCGATCGAGAAATTGGTCAGCACCTGTCCGCGATAGTGATCGAGCAGGCCCGAGATCAGGAAGACGAACAACGCGCCGACCGTAATGACCGCCAGGGTAGCGCCGCTATGGCTGTACAGCACCCGTGAATAGATCTGGTTGGTGTATATCGGCAGCGCGAGATAGAGCAGATTGCTCGCCAGGCTGAACAGCGCGGCACAGATGAAGGAAGACTTCCCCTTTGCAAGGGCGTCCGTAATGATATTTTTCTGAAACAGGGCGGACAACATGCGCGTCTAATATCCTGAAAGCGGCATCCGCCGGTTCGGTAACGGCCCGAGGCCTCTTATCATCACGGTCGACGAGCGACGCAATGCTTTCGCGTGCATCGTCATTGATCTTCATCCCGCGGCGGGGGAGCACCATAATCGCCGACCATCGACGGAAGCTTGTCGCTGGTGATCAGCTTGCTCCGACTGATCGGCGTCAGCGGCGCCTGCAGATAGTCGCTGTCGGGCGCCTGCGGCATCGGCTGCGATCCGGCGGGCTTCGGCTGCCCCTTTCCGGTCAGGTCCTTGTCGGGTTTGGCATAGGGGCTGGCCGATCCGATCCGATCCAGCAGCATGGCGGGCAATTCGGTCGGCGACATGCCGCGGTACCGCACCCGCTTGAATTCCGCGTCAGGGTCGACCGCGGGGATCGCGGAGTTGACGGTCCGTGCATCGAGCCTGCCCATCGCCAGCAGCAGTGCGGCGCGGGCGGCATATTCCGCATAGCGGGCCGACAGCAGGTTGAGCTGGGCGGAGGCCAGTTCCTGCTCGGCGTTGAGCAGTTCGATGGTGCTGCGCAGGCCGTTGCGTTCCTCGGCCTGCATGCCCGCATAGGCGATCTGGGCGGCCTCCACCTGGCGCCGGCCCGAGGTGACGCCGGTGCGCGAGCCCGCGAGCTGGTTCCAGGCTACGACGACATCCTGCAACGCCAGACGACGTTCGGCGTCCACCGCCGCCTGCGCGACATTGTTGAGCGCCTTTGCCTGGCGGATGCGCGAGCTGATGATGCCGGCCTGGAAGATCGGCTGGGTGATCGTCAGCGTCGCGCTCAAATCGGTTCGATACTCATCGCGGTCGAACGGATGGAGCTGACCCGACTTGGTCGCCGATGCGCTGATCGAGGCGGTAGGCCGTTTGTTGCCGCGCTCGGCGGCGATGGTGGCGCGGGTGGCTTCCTCGGTATGGCGCGCGGCATTGAGATTGGCATTTTCGCCATCTGCGATCGCGAAGGCCTCGTCGATGGTCGCGGGCAGGCCGGGCAGTTCGGGCAGCGGTTTGAGATCCTCTGCGGCATGGCCGACGATTCGCAGATAGTCGCCTTCGCTGATCGCCAGCTGGGCGACCGCATTGGCCAGCTGCACCTCGCCCAGGGCAAGGCGGGAATCGGATTGGGCGACGTCGGTGATCGTCACGTCGCGCACCCGGCGCTTGGCGCGGCGTGCATTCAGCTCTTCGCGCAGCGCGGTGACGTTTTCTTTGGTCACCTCGACGCGCTGGCGATCGCGCAGCACGGAGGCGTAGACTTGGATCACCGCCTCGACCACTTCGCCCTCGGTGCGGCGAAGAACCTCCTCGCTGCTCAGCACATTCGCCCGCGCCTGCGCGAGGGAACCGCGCTGGCGCCCACCGGAGAAGACCGACTGTCGGACGTTGACGCCGACCGTACCTGCGTTGCTGTCGAACCAGGTCGAAACGTTGGGGAGCTTGGTCGATGAATATTGCGCGGATGCGCCGATCGAGATCGTCGGGCCGTAGGCGCCGCGCGCCTGCACATAGGTTTCGTTGGTGCTCTGCTGGCGGTAGCGCTGTCCCACCAGGGTGGGATTGCCCGAATAGGCCGCGGTGACGGCATCCATCAGCGTTTCGGCGCCAGCGGGGGCCGCGCTGGCCAGCAACAAGGCAAGGCCAAGCCGCCGCGCCGATCGCCGCGACAGCGTCTGATGGGAATTGCCGATCCGAAGGGTGTTGAAAATCATCCAGTTCGCCGCCAACGGCTCATGCGGATTCACCGCCGGCATGACCGTCATGCCGGGGCGCCCCATAGCTCCCTTTGCGGGCGTGTCAATTGCGATGCGGGCCTTGCTGTAGCCTTAACAGCTTGCGCAGCCTGCGGACTTGTTTCTAAGACGCCGGTCTTTTCCGAGGCCGTTCGATCGGCCGCGTCCGAAACGGTCCTCGATGCCAGCTGCCTATTCCGCCCTTTCGTTCCGCATGATAGCCAGCCGCGCATGATAGGTGCTTATTGGCGCAGGCGCGGGGCGCAGCGCGCTTTCCTGAAGGCCAGTGCCGCGCGCGACGGCAGGCAGTGGCGGCGGGCGGCCCGGCAATATCAAATCTATCTGGATCATCGGCCTGGCGATTTCGCCATCTGGGTCCAGCTTGGCCATATGCTCGCGGAAAGCGGGGATTTCGCCGCTGCCGACCATGCCTATCGGACCGCTGACGATCTGTCGCCCGGCGATGCCGATCTGGCGCTGTGCCGCGGGCATCTCGCCCGACGACAGGGCGATCCTGAAACCGCTATCGGCTTTTACCGGCGCAGTCTCGAGATCGATGGCAATGATCATGCTGCCCAGGCGCTTGCCGAGCTGGCGCCCGAGCCGGAACCTGTCGAGCCGGAACCCAAACCCGAACCAGAGCCGGAATCTGAACCCGAGCCGGAACCTGAGCTCGAACCCCAGGCGGCGCCCGAAGCATTCGAGGTCAACTGGGGCGGCCGGTTTGACGGCTGGTACCAGCGTTCGATGTCGGGCGTGCTCTATCCCTTGGGCAATGTGACGCCCTGGGTGGAATTCCGCGCCGGCAACCGGCTGGTCGGCCAGGCGAAACCCAGCCTGCGCGATGACGGAGCTCTGGAGTTCCGCGCGCTGCTCGACGTCGAACTGGGGGATGACGGTTCGGGCGTCGAGATCGTCGCGCGCCGCATGCCGGACGGTGCGGTGATCGAAGGATCCCCCGTCACGCTGTTTCCGCCTTCGCGCCATCCGGAGGATCATCCGGTGGCCTGGGCCGTCGGCTATGAGATCGTCAAGCCGTTCGACCTGCCGCTCGATCGAGAGGTCGCGCTGTTCGTCACCCATTCGCGCACTGGCAAGATCAAGCCGCACGTGCTGCCCTATGTGCAGGCGCTGAAGGCGGCGGGGCTGGGCGTGTTCCTGATCGCGACGGTCGATCGTCCGGTCGACCTGCCCGAGGCGCTTGCCGAGGCGGCCGACGCGGTGATGATCCGCCGCAACGCGGGCTATGACTTCGGCGCCTGGGCGCATGCGCTGAAGCTTCATCCCCGGCTGTTCGGGGCGAAGACGCTCTATCTGGTCAACGACAGCGTATTGCCGGCCAGCGATCCCGCGCGAATCGCGGCTCTGATCGATCGCGTGCGTGCGAGCGAGGCCGACCTGATCGGCCTGACCGAAAGCCATGAGTGGCGCTGGCACGTCCAGAGCTACTTCCTGGCGATCAAGCCGCGCTTCCTGTCGTCGCGGCCCTTCCACGGCTTCATGAACGACGTCCGCCAGCTGACCCGCAAGGACCATGTCATCCGCGCCTATGAGGTGCGCCTGGCGGAGCTGGCCGAGGAAAGCCTGCACAAGGTCGAGATACTCTATCCCAGCTCGACCGCGATCAACCCCACTCTGTTCGCATGGCGCGAGATGCTGGAGGCGGGCTTCCCGCTGGTGAAGCTGCTGCTGCTGCGCGGCAGCTTCGATGCGATCGACATCGACGGCTGGCAACAGGCGCTGGCCGATGCCGGCTTCGATCCGGTCCTGGCCGAGGCGGTGGTCGCCGCGGCGGCCGAAGAGGGGCCGGTCGACGATGCCGGACGCCTGCTCGCCCGGCGCCTGCCGCAGGAGCTGGCGGCGCAGCGTCCGCTGAAGGTCGCCTTCTTCGGGCCCTGGAATTACGACAATGGCCTGGGGGCGGCGAGCCGCGGGATCATCGCCGCGATCCGGCGGACCGGGGTGCTGCTCAACCTCCACCCGGTCAAGCGGCCCTTCCACATCCACAAGCCGCTGGTGCCGCCCGTCGACATCCTCGACTTCGAGGGCGCGGCCGATATCGCCATCGTCCACCTCAACCCCGACAGCTGGCACCTGCTCGACGACGACCAGCGCGGCGCGATCGCGCAGGCCGGCCGGCGGATCGGCTATTGGGTGTGGGAAATGGGGCATATCCCGCCCGCCTGGCGGCGCAATTTCGGCGCGGTCGACCGGATCTGGGCGCCGAGCCATTATTGCGCCGATCTGTTCGCCGCGCAGGGCGATGCCCCGGTCGACGTCGTCCCGCACGTCGTGCCGGTCGAGCCGCCGCCATCGTTCGATCGCGCCGAGGCGCTCGGGCGACTTGGCCTGACGGCCGATCGCCGCACCATCCTCTATGTGTTCGACGGGTCGAGCTATCTGGTCCGCAAGAATCCGGCGGCCCTGGTCCGTGCCTTTTCGGCATCGGGCCTGGCGGCGCAGGGCTGGTCGCTGCTGCTGAAGACCAAGCATCTCAACGACCGTCCGGAGGAGGGCGAAGCCTTCCGCGCGCTGGTCGAGGCCAGCGAAGGCGTGGAGCTGATCGACCGCTCGATGTCGTCGGAGGAACTCGCCGAGCTGATGGCGCTGGCCGACATCTACGCCTCGCCGCATTGCTCGGAGGGCTTCGGCCTGACGATCGCCGAGGCGATGGCGGCGGGCAAGCCGGTGGTGGCGACCGATTTCGGCGGCAGTCGCGACTTCCTCGACGCGTCGGTCGGCTGGCCGGTGAAGGCGCATCCGTGGCGGTTGGAGCAGGATTTCGGCCATTACACCGAGGGTGGCGATTGGGCCCGGATCGACGAGCCGGCGCTGAGCGCCACGCTGATCCGGGCGGCCGAAGCGGTCGCGAAGGGCGGCGACGGGCTGGGTGCGGCGGCGCAGGCGCGCATATCGCAGCAGCTATCCTACGATGCGGTCGCGCGGGCGATTTCCGCGAGCTTCGTCGCGATCCGCACCGAGCCGGTCGAAGGGCGCGGCGTACCGACCCCGACCAACCTGTCGACGGCGATGCCGGTCGAGCTGGCCGCCTTCGGGCCCGATCTTTCGGCGCTGGTGCTGGCCCCAGACGGGGCGCTCGATGCGCCGATCCCGGACGGGCTTTCGACCGAGCGCGGCCACTGGGTGGTGCTGGCCCCGCGTGGCAGCGTGCTGTCGCCCTATTTCGAGCGCGACTGGCGCGAAGCCGCGGCGGCACGGCCCGACGTCGGCATCTTCTATGGCGACGATCTGGCGGCGGGCGAGGATCGCGCGCTCGACCAGCTGCGCCTGAAACCCGCCTTCGATCCGGTGCTGCTCGCGGCGCAGGACGCCATCGGCGCCCCGCTGATCGTCCGCGCCGAGCTGCTGGCCGACCTGGGGCTGCGTGCCGATACCGGCACCGCGCTGCTCGACGACCTGCTGTTCCGCGCCGATCATGCCGGTGTGTCGATCGGCCGGATCCCGAGGGTGATGCTGGCGCATGCCGGGCCCCGGCCCAAGGCCGATCCGGCGGTGCGCCGGGCGATGCTCGAGCGCCAGCCGCAGTTCGCGCACAGCCGCTTCATCGCCGGGCGTGCGCCGGGCACGCTGGCCCGGATCCGCGATTTCGGTGGCGATCATCCGCCGGTGACGCTGGTGGTGCCGACGATGCGCAGCAAGCCGCCCGGCGGCCGCACCGCCTTCGTCGAGCGCTTCCTGAAGGCCGTGGCGGGCACCGACTGGCCGATGGACCGGCTGACCGTGATCGTCGGCGACGATATCGCCGGCGAGCCGGCCTGGGCGAAGCGTGCCTGGCCCTTCACCCTGCGCCGGATCGAAACGACCCGTCCGGCGGGGGAGCCGTTCAACTATGCCGGCAAGATGAACCGGTTGTGGCGGATGGCCGAGACCGAGCAGATCGTGATGATGAACGACGATCTGCTGCCCGAGGAGCCCGGCTGGCTGAAGGCCCTGATCACCTTCAGCATCGACGAGGATATCGGCGGTGTCGGTGCGCGGCTGCTCTATCCCGACGGACGGCTCCAGCATGCCGGCATCGCGCCGCTGGCGGGGGCCATTGCCCATGCCTGGGCGCTGCGGACCAAGGCGGCCGGTACCTATCAGGACTGGGCGCTGGTGCAGCGCAGCTGGTCCGCCGTGACGGGCGCGGTGTTCGCGACGCGCCGCTCGGTGCTCGAACGGGTCGACGGCATGGACGAGCAGTTCACGCTGGAGTTCAACGACATCGATCTGTGCCTGCGGATCAGCGCGCTCGGCTATCGCATCGTCTGCACGCCCGAGGCCGAGATGGAGCATAGCGAGAAGGCATCGCGCGGCGACATGCCGGCGGCGGGCGACCAATATGCCGCCTTCCACCAGCGCTGGATCCGCTGGCTGAACGACGATCCCTGCTGGCATCCGGGCCTGCATCGGCACAGCATCGAGGTGATGCCGGCGGATGATCCCGGCGCCTGGTATCGGTGAGGGGCATCGCTGGACATCATCGTTGAACAGGCCGCTTTGGGACTAGGCTCCGGCCGGGCAAGCCGCTAACCGGTCGCCATGGCGACGACGCACAGGCCGATCGAGAGCGCAACGGGCGGGGCGGGCGAATTGCCGCCGAGCTTCGATGCCGGTCATTATCTGGCCGCCAATCCCGACCTGGCGATCGCCGGGGAGGAAGCCGCCGATCATTATGCGCGCACCGGACGGGCGGAAGGCCGGGTCGCCTCGCCGCTGGCGCTGCGCGAGAATCTGATCGCGCTGATCGACGATGGTCGCTCGGTGCTGGAGATCGGCCCCTTCTGCAACCCGCTGCTGCGCGGGCCGAACATCGCCTATCTCGACGTGCTCGACGCCGGCCAGTTGCGCGCCCGCGCCACCGAGATCGGCCTCGATCCCGCGGGCTGCCCCGAGCGGATCGACTATGTCGGCGGGCTGGAGAAGGTGCGGCGGCGCTTCGATGCGGTGATCAGCAGCCATGCGATCGAGCATCAGCCCGATCTGGTCCACCATCTCCAGCAGGTGGAGCGTATCCTGACGCCCGACGGGCTGTTCTGCCTGATCGTGCCCGACAAGCGCTATTGCTTCGACCATCATATCGCCGAGAGCACGATCGCCGGCGTGCTGCAGGCGCACCGCGAGCAGCGCAGGGTCCACAGCCTGGAAAGCGTGGTCGAGCATGTCGCGCTGACCACCCATAATGATTCGCGTCGCCACTGGGCGGGCGACCATGGCCCCGCGGTGCAGCCCGATCGCGCGCAGCGGGTGGAGAAGGCGCTGCGCGACCATGATTTCGCGCTGGGCGGCTATGTCGACGTCCATGCCTGGTATTTCACCCCCGATCGCTTCGCCGAGATCGTCGCCACGCTGGGCGCGCTGGGGCTGACCGGGTTCGAGGTGGCCGGGGTCTATGACACCGCGCGCGACCGCAACGAATTCTGCGCGGTCCTGCGGCTGAACCCCGCTGCCCGGCAGCGTGCCGTCGCGGCCGGGGAAGGCGAGAGCGGCATCCTGTTGCTGCAGACCGCCGACGCCGATCGCTATGCGCCGATGCTCGCGGTGACCGCCGCCAATGTCCGCGAATATGCCCGCCGCCAGGCGCTGGGCTATGAGAGTTTCGTCGGGATCAAGCGCGGCTTCCATCCCTGGCAGGCGACCTTCAACCGCATCCCGATGCTGGCCGAGCTGCTCGAGCGCGGTTTCGCCGGCTGGGCGGTCTATCTCGACGCCGACGCCTATATCCAGGATCTCGACTTCGACATCGCCGCCTATCTGGCCGACAAGCAGGATCGTGCCGCGATCTTCGCCACCTCCGGGGTCACCGGTGAGAACTGGGACGTCAATGCCGGGGTCTTGCTGATCAATTTCGGCCATCCCCAGGGCCGGGCCCTGGTGGAAAGCTGGGCAGCGCGCTTTGCCGCGCATGACGACGATGTCCTGCGCCAGGCGGAGGAATGGATGGGCCCCGGCAACGACCAGGACCTGCTCCACGATCTGCTGCGCGAGGAGCCCGCGATCGCGGCGGCGGTGCTGATCGAGCCGATGAGCTTCATGAACGGGCCGCATGCCAGCTTCATCCGCCAGCAGCTCCGTACCCTGGCGCCCAGTTTCGAGGCCCGTCTCGAAACGCTGGCCGAGGCGGTGGCGCAGACCCTGCGCGGGGCAGGGCGTCCCGCTCCGGCCCGCCTGTCGGACGGCGACCGTCGCTGGGCGGCGCGGCTCGCGCATGAGGATGGCCGGCGCCCGGCGCTGGTCGAGGCGGTGGTGCCCCCGGTCCGCGCCGATCTGGTGGAGGCGGTGCTGGCCGCCTGGGCCGGAGCGGGGGAGGGGCCCGTGCCCGCGCATCAGCGCCCGCTGGTCGAGGCCCTCGACAAAGGCGATGCAGCGAAGGTGGGCGCGGAGCTGGCAGGCCTCGGCCGATCGCAGGTGGCGCAGGGCTTCCTCGGTGGCACCCGCCAGCATGAGCGCGCGCAGAATCCCGACTTCGCCGAGAAGCTGGCGCGCTGGACCTATGACAAGCTCGTCTCGCTGGCCGAGGCGGTGGGCGAGCTGCCGCTCGAAAACCCCGAGGGCGGCCGCTGGGACGCCAATGCGCTGACCGATCCGGCCGAGCTGTTCGCCGGGATCGAGGCGGCGCTGGAGGCCGATCTCTCGCCGCCGGCCGTCATCGGCGGACATCTGGGCATCGCGGTGGGCGGCGGGCGGATCGTCCATATGCGGATGCTCGACGCGATCCACGCCGCGTGGCGGCTGCGCCAGTTCGGCGACGCGCTGGGCCATGGCACCGGCATCCGCATCGCCGAGATCGGCGCGGCGGCGGGGCTCAACGCCTTCTACGCGCGGCGGCTGGGGCTGTCGGCCTGGCAGTTGTTCGACACGCCGGTGATGGGCGCGGTGCAGCGCTATCTGCTGGGTGGGGAGGGGGCGCTTCCCGCGATCGAGGCCGATGCCGGTTTCACCGCTATCGAACCGGGCTCGGTCGACCTGCTGTTCAACGCCGATTCGCTGCCCGTGATGCCGCGCGATGGGGCGGTGGCGCGTCTGCGCGATGCCGCGCGATTGGGTGTCCGCCATGTGTTGAGCATCAACCAGGAAGCCGAGCTGCCCGGCCAGACCCCGGTCGCCGAACTGGTCCGCGAGGCCGCCGGCTGGCGCCTCGCCGCGCGCCACCGCCACTGGCTGCGCGCGGGCTATGCGGAGGAGTGGTTTTGCCGCGTCTGATCGCCGCTGGCACGGATGCCCACGGAAATCGCTACGGGATTGGATATTTTTTCTGAACCCTTGGGTATCAAAAGCTTAACAACCGGTCAGAGTTTGTGCACCTTCGTCGGCAAGGACTGACTCGGGAGCATTCATGGCTGTCACGCGCGAAGAAGTGATTTGTGCTTATCGGCTGTTGTTGAATCGCGACCCGGAAAGCGAGGCCGCCATCGATGGGCATCGCGGTGCCGAAGACCTTCGTCAGCTCAGGCATAATTTCATGGCGTGCGACGAATATCGCTATGCCAATGGGTATCTGGACCGTTGGATCGTTGCCCCGGTGTTCGGCGACACCCGCCTCCTGTGGGTCAACATGCAGGACAAGTTCGTATCGATCCATTGTGTGATGGATGCCTATGAGCCGGAAAACAGCGCATTGATTCGGCGATTGCTCGAACCGGGCGACGTCTTCCTGGACCTTGGCGCCAATGTCGGCTGGTTCACCCTGCTGGCCAGCACCATCGTTGGCTCGACCGGGCATATCTATAGCTTCGAGCCGCAAAAGCCGATTGCCGAGCGGTTGGCGCGAACGATCGCGCTGAACGGCCTTCAGGAAAGCATCACGCTCCAGCAGGCCGGGGTCTGGTTCGAGGCGGGATCGATGATCCTGGCCGGAAACGAAGGTTCGGAGAACCAGGGGGCCGCTCACCTGCTCCCCGGGAGTGACGGTGGCACAGGCATGTCCAGGGTCGATCTCGTCGCCTTGGACAGCCTCGGGCTCGAACGCTGCGACGTCATCAAGATGGACATCGAGGGCGCTGAGCCCAAGGCGATGGAGGGCGCTGAGAAGCTGCTCTCCCGCACGAGGCCGGTCATCTTGTCCGAGCTGCATTGGGTGCAGCTTGCCGCAGTGTCGGGATCGAGTTGCTCACAGTTCGTCGCGGCGATGGAAGCCAGGAATTATGTCTGCCTCGGTTCTCGCGGAGAAGGCGCTGGACGGGTCATCAAGGCCGATCAGGATTTCGGTGAGATGTTTACCGATGTGCTTTTCGTGCCTCGCGAAAAGCTTGATGATGTTTCCCGGCGGCTATTTGGGGTGCCTACTGCCTGACCGGCGTTCGTGGCATCCAATCAATGTCCTGCCCTTTGACCAGACCTATCTTAATCAACAGGAAATCTGCATGGCCGTCAGCCGCGATGAAGTGATCTATGCCTATCGACTGATCCTCGGCCGTGAGCCGGAAAGCGAAGCCGTCATCGACCTCATGATGACCGCAGAAAGCCGCGTGCATTTGCGCCAGGCCTTTCTCGGCAGCCCTGAATTCCTCCGCAACCATGCGCCGCAGACGGCGCATGTCTTGCCCGTTGGTCGATATTTTCAATCCGATCGGGTGGACGTCGACCTGTCCAGTACCCCCGAACAACTTCAGGCGATGTTCGACAGGATCGGCGAATCCTGGAAGGAGTTCGGCAAGACCGAACCCCATTGGTCGGTGCTGGTGAGCGAGGATTTCCGTCAGGAGAATCTCGCGGCGAACATCGATCGCTTCTATGAAAGTGGCCATGGCGACATCGCCGTCAGTTTGAACTTCCTGCGCCGTGCGGGGCTTCCGCTGCACTTTGGCAAGGCGCTGGACTTCGGCTGCGGCGTGGGCCGTCTCACCCTGGCGCTCAGCGACGTCGCCGCCGAGGTGGTGGGTATCGATATCTCTCCTCCGCATCTTGAACTCGCTCAAGAGCGGGCAAAGGAGAAGGAAATCGCCAACGTCCGCTTCGATTCGATAGCGTCGGTCGCCGATCTCGACCGCTATGACGGTTTCGACCTGATCATCAGCCGGATCGTGCTTCAGCATAATCCGCCTCCGGTGATGGCCGAAATCTATTGCAAGTTGCTCGCCGCACTCGCGCCCGGTGGCGTAGCGGTCATCCAGATGCCGACCTTCATCGAAGGACAGGCTTTCGCTGTCGAAACCTATCTGACCACCGAGCAGCCTTCGATGGAAATGAACGCCCTGCCCCAGAAGCAGATCTTCGAAATCATCGAGGCTGCGGGATGCCGCGCTATAGAGGTGCGAGAGGATGGGGCTGGAGGCGATATCGGGCTCAGCCATACCTTTGCCGTCCAGCGCGTCGCCTGACCTGTTGGCCGGTACCGGCAAGGGCGGCGGATATCACTTCCGTCCTACCTTATGGAATCGAACATGGATCCGAATCCATCGTCGCGGCGTTTCCTTGAAACGCCATTGGTGACGTGGCGGTTTGCGGGACGGGAAGGGGAGTTGATGGAAGACGTCGAAGGCGCAGTGCGTGAAGCTTATCGTTGGATATTGGGCCGGGAAGTCGATGCCGGCGGTCTCGGTAGCTATGCGGAAGCCATCCGTTCCGAGGAATTGAGCCTGGACGGTCTGCGCGAAATCCTGCTGGGGAGCGGTGAATTCTGGCAGAGTCGGTCTTCGCGCGGCCCAGAGGAGCGCAGCGCGATCAATCGGCTGGTGATCGACAGCACCGATTTCGTTGTCCAGTCAGGCCCCTTTTCGGGGATGCGGATGATCGACCTGTCGACCCGCGGCGATGGAGACATCAGCCCTAAGTTGCTGGGTACGTACGAGGCTGAATTACACCCCGCCTTCGAGCTTTTCGCGGGGCGCCGCTATGATGCGATCGTCGATGTCGGCTGTGCCGAGGGCTATTACAGTGTCGGCGCTGCGCTGCGCTTTCCCGGTGTACCGGTGCTGGCCTATGATATCGAGCCCGGAGCCTTGGAGGTCCTGGCGAAGCTTGCCGCGCTCAATGGTTGCTCCGAACAGATCGTCCCGGGAGATTTCTGCGATCCCGTTGCTCTGCGCGAGGTGGTCACGCGATATCCGCGATCGCTGGTGATCGCGGACTGCGAAGGTTATGAGAAGACGCTCTTTTCCGATCCTGTGACCAATGCCACTCTGGCGGGGGCCGACCTCATCATCGAGTGCCACGATCTGTGGGACGCGGAGATCACCCCGTCGATCCGTGCGGCGCTCGCCGACACGCACGACATCGAGGTCGTCATGGCCTGCGGCCGAAATCCGAACGCTTTCGATTTTCTCGCTGACCTCAGCGATTGGGATCGCTGGCGGGCTGTGTGGGAGCGGCGCGGAAGCCGTATGCACTGGTTGATCTGCGAGGGGCGGGCGGCGAAAGCCGCCTGACCCCACCCCGGTCGATCGGGCGATCAGCCGCGCAGCCGGAACTCGTAGACCTGCGCCCAATGCGAATTCGGGTCGCTGTGCTGGGTGCAGTCGAAGCCGGCCCGCGAGAAATGGTCGAGCAGGAAGGCTTTCTGGAAGCCCAGCTCCAGCCAGCCGCGCAGCCGCATGATCGCGACATTTTCCCAGTCGAGGCGGAAGCCCCACTGATAGGGGAGTTCGGGGCAATAGCCGTCGAAGATCGGCTCGCCTGCCAGGATCACTCGGCCGCCCGGTGCGAGCAGGTCTCGCAGCTGGGGAATGAGCGTCTGGAAATCTAGGCAGTGGTGGAAGCTCTCGTAGAAGAAGATCAGGTCATAGGCGTGAGCCTCGCCGGCCGGGTTGAACCCGAACGGCCCGACATGCGGGTTGAGGTCAACCTGGTAGCGTTCGGCGGAGGTCTTCACCGCCTGGCAGAAGGCCGGGTTGATGTCGACCGTATCGACCTTGGCGCCCAGCCGCGCGAAGGCCAGCGCGGTCTGGCCGAAGCCCGCCCCATATTCCAGCACGCGTTGCCCGGCGCCGATGCCGCTGCGCATCAGGATATGACCGGTGGCCATGATCTGCCCGCCGGCGAAAAGGGTGTCACTGGTCGCGTAGAAGGCGGGGCGATAGATCGCGTCAAGCTGGGCGATCTCGGGCGTGTCCTCATCCGCGGTGGGGTCATAGCCGCTGCGGGCGGTGATCGCTTCCCAGAAACGCAGGATTTGCTTGCGATAGGCGGCGCTGTCGGGATGGATCGTCGCGTCGAACCATTCGGGCAGGCGCAGCGAAAAGCCGCTGAACCGCTGCCTGTCGTTGCGTTCGAACGCGGCGACGGCCTCGTCGAGCTGGTCGACGTTGAGCAGCTTCTCCACGCCGTAGCGATTGCGGAAATTGTCCTGAAACTCGGTCGACCGCGCGAGCGCGGCGCAGAGTTCGGCGAGCGTTTCGAAATGGAGATGATCGTCGATCACCTTCGCGCTTTCGGGTTCCCGGCCCAACAGTGCCTTGAAGGCGTTGATGACTTCGATGCGGCTGACCATCAGAGACTCTTGCTTTCTTCCAGCGCGCCTTCGGCTTTGAGCCGGGCGGCTGCCCTTGCGGTATATTCCGGACTGCCGAGCAGCAGATCCACGACCTCCGGGATGCCGAGAGCCAGCCCCCTTGCGGCGATGAGTTCGGCATAGCCGACACTGCCAGCGTCGGCGGGACGCCCGAGGATGATCTGATAGAGGCTGGAAACGACTTGCCCCTCTACCTCGGGATCATGGCTTAGCGTCGCGCCTCGGAACACCTTGGCCACCGCGTCCTCGATCTTGGCGGTTCGGGAATCGATATCGCCGTCGAGCGAATTGAGGAACTGCCGGATGAAGCGGGCCTCATGATGGTTGAAGAGCATCGGATCGACGAACAGCACGGCCTCGCGCAGCACCGGATTCTGGTCGAGCGCCTGGTAGAGCATCGTCTGGTCGTTGAGGTGATCCCATACCGACGTCAGGTCGCGGAGCCGCTCGTCGGGGACCTCCATGAAGCGGCGCTTCCATTCCTTGACCAGCGCTCCCGCTCCGGGATGGGCGAGGTTGAAGAACAGCACGCCCGAATTGATGTGCCACGGCACCGTCTCGCCCGGGATGGTGGCCATGATCGCCGAATGGTCGCTCTTGTCCGCCAGATAGGCTTTCAGGTCGAAATCCAGGTCGTGGACATAGGCATCGGCATCCATGTGCAGCGCCCAGCCGCGCCAGCCGCGCTCGATCAGTTCGTCCAGCATCAGGATGCGATTGAAGGCGGCATGGGCGCCGCGGAAACCGCGCTTGATGCCGACGAAGCTTTCATAAGTGAAGCCGTGCCGGCGCGCATATTCGATCGCCGTGCGCGATGTTGCGCGCAGCATCCGGCTATATTTGAATGCATCCGACGTCTGGAGGATCGTCAGCTCCAACCCGCTCTCCGTCAAAACCGGCAGCGCGGGGCGGCTGGCCGCCCCGCGTCTGTCCATACGAGGACCCCCCAGTCCTTATTCCTGAAAATCTCGCCTTTTTACAGCGAATGCTCGCGGACGCCGGCCACCAGCAGCCAGCCGATGCCATAGGCGATGAGCAGCGACAGGAAGACCGTCAACAAGATCTCGCCCCGTTTCGGATATTCCGACTTCACGGGCATGTTCGGATCGACCACGCGGACGATGTAGAGCTGCTGCTTGATGGCTTCGTTGCGGGCCTTTTCCAGGCTCGCGGCCGCCATCTCATAGCGCTTGGCGGCGAACTCCTGGCGGATCTGCAGGTCCTGATAGCCCCCCAGGCGCGCGGCGATCGCCGAGCCGCCGCTGGCGAGTTGGCCACGCTGGGCTGCGACCTGCGCTTCGAGCGCCCGCACTTTTGCCGCGGTGGCGACGAACTGCGGCGCACTGGGCGAGATGATCCCGCGCATCGCATTTAGCTGGGCGCGCGCCGCAGTGAGCTGGCCTTCCAGGGTGGAGACCAGAGTGATCTGCGCCTTGCCCGAACCCTCGGGGTCGAGGTCGCCGCGCTGCTGGCGATAGGCGGTCAGCTTGCCCTGGATGTCGACCAGCGCGGTCTCGGCCTCGGCGACCTGGCGGCGCGCGTTGCTGAGCGCGTCGGTCTGGCTGCGCTTGTTGATCAGGTTGACCCGTTCCTCGCCAAGCTTCAGCAGCTCGCCGATGATCGCGTAGCTGTCGTCGGGCCGGAAGGAGCGGACGTGCAGGCTGGTGATGCCGGTTTCCTGGTTGAACCGCACGTCGACCCGCTTGCGATAATATTTCAGCAGCGTCTCGGGCGTGGGCTGAGGAAACCACAGCTGGGTGGCGACATCGGCTTCCGACCGGCGGAAGCGCTCGACCAGGTTCAGCCGCTTGTTGAGGATGTCGACCGCCTGCTGCGAGTCGAGGAAATCATTGACGCTCATCGCGTCGCTGCGCGACTGCGACATGCCGCCGCCCAGACCCAGGAACTGGCTGAAGCCGCTCGACGGGGTCGGCGAAGCGTCGCCGGTGCGGACGACGAAATGCGCTTCGGACTGATATTGGTCGGCCGCGATCAGATATTGGTACATGGCGACCAGCAGGGTCGGCAGCAGCACCAGCAGCACGAACCATTTGTTACGCCGGCCCCAGCGGGTCAGCCGGTCCGCCCAGCTGATCTGCTCTCCCGCTTCCTGCGTGCTCTGCGGCTTGATGATACCGTGCATCGATTGTCCAGATCTTTCCCGTAAGGGTGCTTTTAGCCAAGGTGAATGCGGTTGCGAACCCGGCGAATGCCGAGCAGCCCGCTATAGGTGAAGAGGGCGCAGTTCGCGATCAGATAGCCGGGGTAGAGGTGGCGATCCGAAGCCCCTTCGAACATGCCGTAACGGGTGATCTCGAACACGTTCACCAGCGGGAACCAGTCGGCCCATTGCTGGACCGAGGTGGGCAGCCATTCGACCGCGAAGAAGGCGCCCGACAGCGGCATCATGAAATAGGAGATCGGGTGCACCAGCCGGCCCAGGGTCGGCCGGTCATGGGTGATAGCGGTAACGTTAAGGCCCCAGGCGAAGGATATCCAGATCATGCCGGCAACCCCACCCATCGCCCAGAGCGGCCGTTCGACCGGCGGTGCATAGTCGGTCAGGATCGCCAGGCCGTAGAGCAGCACGAAAGTGGTCACGCAGCCGGCCGATTCGATCACGACCCGCGCGATCGACAGGTTCAGCACCGAGATCATCCGGTGATACATCAACGGCAGGCTGCTCTCGAGAATGCTCTCGGCGCGGTTGAAGATGCCGCGGAAGACGATGAACACGCAGTAGCCGACCAGCGAGAAGGCGACCGCCGGCATCGTCGAGCCGATATGCCCGCCCTGGAACATGTGCAGTCCGCCGATCACCGTCGCCAGCATCAGCGGCTCGCCGATCATCCACAGATAGCCGATATTGTTACGGCCGAAACGCGTGTGCAGCTCGCGCATCGCCAGCGCGCCGATCACGTTCATCTGCTGCGTCAGATCGTCGTAGAAGCTCGATCGAGCGGAGCTCATGCCTTGCCGTTCCTATCGGTGTCGAGTTCGCGTATCAGATCGAGCACCGCCGCGATATGCGCGCGCCAGCCCGGCGGTGTCCAGCCCTGCATCCGTTCCAGCTGTCTTTCGCGGGCCGGCGAGCCCTCCGTGGCGAGGTTCAGGATCGCGTCGATCCAGCCGGGGCCGTCGAGCGGGTCGAGGAATTCGGGCACGTCGCCGCCGGCCTCGCGCAGTGCCGGCAGGTCGCTGCAGATCACCGGCGTGCCCGCCAGCAGCGCCTCGGTCACCGGCATGCCGAAGCCCTCGGCGAAGGACGGCAGCAGCAGCGCGCGCGCCTGACGCAGCAAGGCGCCCACTGCGCGATCGGGCAGGCCGGCCATCTCATGGACATGGCCACGGATCGCCTCGCAGCGCTCGATCATGTCCACCACATTCTCATTCTCCCAGCCGCGCCGTCCGACGATGGCGAGGTGGGGCGTGCGCTCGGGCCCCAGCGTCTCGACCATGCGGCGCCAGGCGTTGAGCAGCAGCAGATGATTCTTGCGCGGCTCGATCGTGCTGAGCATCACGAAATAGGGACCGGGCAGCGGCGGTGCGCTGCCGTCGTCGGCCAGCGGATCGGCGCCGAGATGGGCGACCCGGATCGGCGGTGGCGTGGTGCCAGCCATGAAGCGGACCATCGAATCGGCTGTCGCCTGGCTGTTGGCGATCAGTCCGTCGCCCAGTTCGGCCATGGTGGTGATCCGCCGCTTGTGCGTCGCGGCGCCATTGGGGCGGGCATATTCGGGATATTCGATCGGGATCAGGTCGTGCACCAGGCAGACGAAGCGGGCGCGTTCGACGCGCAGCTTGGTGCGCACCGCCTCGGGCCGGTCGAGATGATGGGGCGAGGCCTGCACATAATAGCGGCGGACGCCCGGGGCGGGCGGCGGCACCCGGCGGGGCCGCAGGCGGATCAGATTGTGCAGGGCATGGGCATAGAGCGCGGGCTTGGACAGTGCCTCGCGGCTCGCCCAACGGGCTTCGGTCTCGTCCAGGAAGCGCAGCGCCGTCGCGGTCGGCAGGCGCCCGTAGAAGCCGAAGGGATTGACCGCCGCGAAGCGCAGCCGATCGGGCACCTGCGCCAGCAGTTGGCGGGCATAGACCAGTTCGACCCGGTCGATGCCCGTGGGCATCGCATGGAGCGCGCGCGACAGCAGCCGCGACAGGTCGAGGATGATCTCGATCCCGTCGGGCAGGTCCGGCAATGATAGGGCACCCCCCGTCGGGGCCTCGGTCGACATGGGGGGGCTTTATCGCGTCGAACGGGCCCCGTCATCTGCGAACGCACTCAGCGATTCGAGCTCGTTGAGGGTGATGGCCTCCAGGAAGTCCTGCCGCGCCATCACGTCGTCGACACCGTGCAGGAAGAAGCCGCTGACGAAATAGGTGATGATCACCCCGTCCGGCGCCGGCAAGGCATCGATCTGGACCTTGAGGTCGTGGGTGGCGTCGGCCGCCGGCACCTCGAAGCTGATCCACTTGACGGCACGTTGCAGCAGCTCGCCCTTGAGCGACACGTCGCCACAGCGCAGCGACCATAGCGCCAGACCATGCTCGTCGCCCCTCAGCTGGAACAGCATGCGCAGGCGGGGGTGCGGTCCGTCGAGCCGGATCGTCAGTTCGCCGCCATCCGATCGCACGCGGCAGCCGCGATCCTCGGGCCAGTGCCAGGCCAGGTTCGAGCGGAAACCCTCCCCGGTCCGCATGCCCTTCCAGATACGGATCGACTCGTTGCGGGTGATCGCGTGCCAGCGGCCCGGCGTGGCGACCAGGGGCGGCGGGAGCACGAGGCCCTTGTCGGACGCGCGCGCCGAGAAACGCTCGAGTTCGTCGCCGATCTGGGCCGCCAGGTCGCTCCAGCGACGCGGCTGGAAACCGGCGGTGATCCGTTCCTCGACGGCGCGGCGATGATCGGCGTCGAGGATCAGGCGCTCGGCCTGCTCGGTGAGCTGCTCGATCGACCCGGAGGCCGCGTAGATGGCGAACGCGCCACCGGCTTCTGGCAGCGATGCCGCATCGGAGATCAGCGGGACCTTACCGTAGCAGAGCGATTCGGTGACTGGCAGGCCCCAGCCCTCATAGGTGCTGGGATAGATGGTGAAGAGCGACTGCCGATAGAGCAGCGCCAGTTCCTCGTCCGACAGCTTGGACAGCATCGAGACCTTGGCCGACAAGCCCTCGTCCTCCGCCAGCCGGGCGTAGATCTGGTCGTTGAGCCAGCCGCGATTGCCGACGCAGACGAGTTGCGGCACCGCATCGGCGCCGTGGCGGCGGATCAGCTCGGCCCAGGTCTCGAACGCGACCATGTGGCCCTTGCGCGATTCGATCGTCGAGACGAACAGCACGAAGCCGCCGGGCTTCAGCTTCCAGCGGTCGAGCGTACCCGCGGGCAGTTCGGCGAGGTCGGGCTTGCGGAAGTCGGTGTCGAGCGGGATCACCGCGACGTCCTCGGCGTCAAGCTTGTGGCCCAGCGTTTCCGCGACCGCGAGCAGGTCTTTCCGGGTCGCCTTCGAATTCACCAGGAAATGATCGGCATGGTCGAACACGCCGAGCACCCAGCTGATGAAGTCCTGCGTCAGGCCGCGCGTGCAATGCTCGGGCGTCATGATCGGGATCATGTCGTGGACGAAGGGAATATAGCGGATTCCGCGCGTCCGCTTGGCTTCGCGGACGTAGAGGAAATAATTCTGCAGCCACCAGCTGGTGCCGAGATTGATCAGCGACGACCCTTCCGGGAATTCGAACGGATCGGTCAGCGACAGGAACAGCCGCAGCCCGGCGACCGCTTCGACCCATTCGGGGGCGAAGCGGTCGCCGCCCGTGGTGCTGAGCTTCGCGATCGTGCGCATCCGCTCCAGCGGCAGCTCCAGCCAGTCCTCGCGGCCGTTGATGAAGCAGCACAGCCGGATCTCGCGGTCGTCGCCGCGAGCCAGCGCGCCCTCGATCGTCTCGATCTGGACCCGCTGGATGCCGGTCGGCAGCCGCGCATTGGCATAATAGCTGATCAGGTCGGAGATATCGAACACCAGCGGCGGCTCGGCATCCGGGCGCCGCGCCTGGGGCTCGGGCGCCGCCATGTCCTGGGTGATGACGGTGCGAATCTGGCCGAGCAGCGGCGTTTCGCCGGCGCGCGGCGGAAGCTGTTCGAACAGGGTGCGCAGCTGGGCGATCAGTGCGCCGCGGTCCTTGTGGGCGCGCTGGGCGAGCAGGCCCAGCAGTTCGTCGCCCTGGCGCGAGTCCGTTTCTCCGGCGTGGAGCGCCTTGAGGAAGTTCAGGATCGACAGGTCGATGCGGCCGAGCTGCTTGTACATATGGCCCAGAAACATATGGGCCTCGGCCAGGTCGGGGCGCAGCTTGGCCGCTTCGCCATAGGCCTCGGCGGCCGCGCTCAGGTCGCCCTGCTCCTTCAGGGCATGGCCCAGCTGGATCCAGATGGGCACGAGCTGGGGCTGGTCGGAGACGGCGGCGCGATAGCCAGCGGCGGCGGCGGCCCAGTCCTTGTGCGTGCGGGCGGCATCGCCGCGCGCGACATGCTCGGTCGCCGTGGTCGACCCATAGGCGGGCTTTATCAGGCGCTTAGCGCGCCGCAGGAAGCGGAAACGGACTGCCATCTCAGCGAACTTCGCGCGTCACGGATGTGCAGGTCATGTAATTGTTGTGAAATATCAATGTCATAAATGGTAAAGACTTTGATCCCAGGCCCAGTCATATTGGTAGAGGAGGACGTACTGCGCTGCAATATATGCTGCGTGAATAATTCGGTATCGCCGAGGTTCCGCCGATTGCCTCTGGACAGCCTTGTCCCCGCCTGCGAACCGCGCTGCGAACGAGATCTGGAGCGTCCATTTGCCCGTCAAGCTGATCCACACCCGCCGCTTCGGAGACGATCGCGGCTGGTTCGCCGAGACCTATCATCGCCCGCGCTGGAATGAACTGGGGGTGACGGAGGAATTCGTCCAGGACAACCACAGCTTTTCCGCCCAGACCGGCACGATCCGCGGCATCCATTTCCAGGCGCCGCCGCATGCCCAGGCCAAGCTGGTCCGCTGCGTGCGCGGGCGCATCCTGGACTATGCGGTGGACCTGCGCGCCGGGTCGCCGACCTATGGGCAGCATGTCGTGGCCGAACTGTCGCGCGACAATGGCCGCCAACTCTATATCCCGGTCGGCTTCGGCCATGCCTTCGTCACGCTCGAGCCCGATACCGAGGTCGAGTATAAGGTGTCGGACGTCTACGCGCCCGAAACCGACGGCGGCATCCGCTGGGACTGCCCGACCATCGCGATCGATTGGCCGCTGCCGCCCGAGGGGCCGGTGCTGTCGGCCAAGGACACCACATTGCCCCATCTGGCCGATTGGACTAGCCTCTTCGCCTATGACGGGCGGCCGCTGCTGCCGCTGGATTTGGAATAGACATGCGTATCCTGGTTACCGGAGGGGCGGGCTTCATCGGCTCGGCACTGATCCGCCACCTGATCGGCGAGACCGGCCATGAAGTGCTTAACCTCGACAAGCTCACCTATGCGGGGGTGCTGAGCTCGCTCGCGCCGGTCGGCAACAATCCGCGCTACCGTTTCGTCCAGGGCGATATCTGCGACGGCGCGCTGGTTGCGAAGCTGCTTGCCGACTTCCGGCCCGACGTGATCGCCCATCTCGCCGCAGAGAGTCATGTCGATCGCTCGATCGACGGGCCGGGCACCTTCATCCAGACGAACCTGGTCGGCACCTATACAATGCTGGCGGAAGCGCTCGCCTATTGGCGCGGGCTCGATGCGGATGGGCAGGCGGGCTTCCGCTTCCACCATATCTCGACCGACGAGGTGTTCGGATCGCTGGGCGAGGAGGGCTATTTCACCGAGACCACCGCCTATGATCCGCGCTCGCCCTATTCGGCGTCGAAGGCGGGGTCGGACCATCTGGTCCGCGCCTGGGGGCATACCTATGGGCTGCCGGTGCTCGTCACCAACTGCTCGAACAATTACGGGCCCTATCATTTCCCCGAAAAGCTGATCCCGCTGATCATCATCCGCGCGCTCGCGGGCGAGGCGCTGCCCGTCTATGGCGACGGCTCCAACGTCCGCGACTGGCTGTTCGTCGAGGATCATGCCCGGGCGCTGCGCACCGTGTTCGAGCGCGGCGTGCCCGGCCAGACCTATAATGTCGGCGGCAATGCGGAGCGCAAGAATATCGAGGTGGTCCGCGCGATCTGCGATACGCTCGACCGGCTCGCCCCGCGCGCCGACGGCCGCGCCTATGCCGAGCAGATCAGCTTCGTCACCGATCGCCCCGGCCACGACCATCGCTATGCGATCGACGCGGCCAAGATCCGCGACGAACTGGGCTGGGAGCCGCAAGTCGGTTTCGAGGCCGGGATCGAGCAGACGGTGCGCTGGTATCTCGACAATCGCGAATGGTGGGGCGACATCCTCGCCGGGCGCTACGACACCGGCCGTCTCGGGCTCGCCAAGGCGTGACCCGGCACATCCTGGTCACGGGCGGGCAGGGGCAGGTCGGGCTCGAACTGGCGCGGCAGGCGTGGCCGGCGGATATGACTGTCCATTTTCCGACCCGCGAGACCTGCGACATCGCCGACCAGCGCAGCCTGTTCGCCTATCTCAACAGCTACCGCTTCGACGCGATCATCAATTGCGCCGCCTATACCGCCGTCGACAAGGCCGAGGAGGAGCGCGACCTCGCCTTCCGGATCAATGGCGAGGCGCCCGGCTGGCTCGCCGATACCGGGGTGCCGCTGGTCCATGTCTCGACCGACTATGTCTTCGACGGGTCGAAAGCCGGCTGGTATGACGAGAGCGACCCGGTCGCCCCGCTCGGCGTCTATGGCGCGTCGAAGCTGGAGGGGGAGCGCGCCGTCGCCGCCGGCCAGTCGCGCTCGGTGATCCTGCGCACCGCCTGGGTGCTCTCGGTGCATCGCAACAATTTCCTCAAGACGATGCTGCGGGTCGGCGCGACCAATCCGAAGCTGCGCGTGGTCGACGACCAGCGCGGCTGCCCGACCTCGGCGGCCGACATCGCCGCGACCCTGCGGACGATCGCGCTGCGGCTGATCGACGATCCTCAGGCGCCGCTCGGCGTCCATCATTTCGTCAATGTCGGCGAGGCGAGCTGGTGCGAGCTGGCGCGCGAGATTTTCGCGCTGAGCGGAGCGGCCGGCGGCCCTGCGGCCGAGGTGGAGGCGATCACCACCGCCGACTATCCGACCCCCGCCAAGCGGCCAGCCAATTCGCGCCTCTCGACAGCGAAGCTCGCGGCCAATTATGGAATAGAACCGCGCGACTGGCGGGTAGCCGTCCGCGACATCATCGAAGAGCTTGTGGGGCCGGTGGCCCAGACGGGGGCGTGAGAGAGTGAAGGGCATCATCCTGGCCGGCGGCGCGGGCACGCGGCTCCATCCGATGACGATGGTGACGTCGAAGCAGTTGCTGCCCGTCTACGACAAGCCGATGATCTATTATCCGCTGTCGACCCTGATGCTGGCCGGCATCCGCGAGGTGCTGCTGATCTCCACCCCGCGCGACATCCCCTCCTTCCAGGCGCTGCTCGGCGACGGCAGCCAGTGGGGGATGGACATCAGCTATGCTGTGCAGCCGAGCCCCGACGGGCTGGCCCAGGCCTATATCATCGGCGCCGACTTCGTGGGCAACGATCCTTCCGCGCTGATCCTGGGCGATAATATCTATTATGGCCATGGCGCGACCGAGCTGTTCCGCTCGGCGGTCGAGCGGCCCGGCGGCGCCACCGTCTTCGCCTATCATGTCACCGATCCGGAGCGTTATGGCGTGGTCGAGTTCGACGCGGCCATGCGCGCCATTTCGATCGAGGAGAAGCCGGCGCAGCCACGCTCGAACTGGGCGGTGACCGGCCTCTATTTCTACGACAGCGACGTCACCCGCATCGCCCGCGAGCTGAAGCCTTCGCCGCGCGGCGAGCTGGAGATCACCGACGTCAACAAGGCCTATCTGGCGGCGGGCAAGCTGTCGGTCGAGCTGATGGGGCGCGGCTATGCCTGGCTCGACACCGGCACCCCCGACAGCCTGATCGAGGCGGCCGAGTTCGTCCGCACGCTGGAGAAGCGCCAGGGCTTCAAGATCGCCTGCCTGGAGGAGGTGGCCTACCATCAGGGCTTCATCGACGCGGGGCAGCTGGAAAAGCTTGCCGATGGCTTCGGGAAGAGTGCTTATGGGGCCTATCTTCGCGAAAGGGTGCTCAGACGATGATGCGAAACGCCCGCTACATCTCCGCCGGGCTCAGCGATGCCGACATGCTCTGGCTGTTGTCGGTGGGCAAGCTCCGGCCGCTGGTAGCGGGCGAGAAGCTGGTGGTGAAGGGCAAGCCGGTCAACGACCTCTTCTTCATCACCAAGGGCGAGCTGGAAGTCGCGCTCGACGACGGCACCAGGGTCGCCGAGCTGCACCAGGGCGATGTGGTGGGCGAGATGTCCTTCGTCGAGCGGCATTCGCCGCTGGTGTCGGTGATCGCGCTGGAGCCGACCGAGGTGCTCGCGATCCCGCGCAAGCTGATCCTAGACCGCTTCGATCGCGAGCCGGTGTTCGCCGCGCGCTTCTACCGCGCGCTCGCCGTCTATCTGTCCGAGCGGCTGCGCGAGACGACCGCGGCGGTGCGCGCCGCGTCGGACGACCTGCGTCACGAAAAGGCCGACAAGGCCGCCCGCGCCCGTTTCGGCCGGCTGTTCCGGCGGACCGCCGCCTGACGACGGCGGCGCGGCGGGCCTCCTGAAATGGAGCGGTTCGACGCGATCGTGATCGGGGCGGGGGTGATCGGCCTCGCGGTCGCGCGCAGCCTGGCGCGGGCCGGGCGATCGGTGCTGATCCTCGAAAGGGAAGCGACGTTCGGTACGGGTCTGTCCTCGCGCAACAGCGAGGTGATCCACGCCGGGCTCTATTATCCCCATGGCTCGCTCAAGGAGCGCTTCTGCCGTGCCGGGCGCGACCTGCTCTACGCCTATTGCGCCGAGCGCCACGTGCCGCACCGGCGCTGCGGCAAGCTGATCTTCGCGGCGGATGCGAGCGAGGTCGCCGCGCTGGAGGCGATTGCCGGGCGGGGCAGGCGGGCCGGGGTGGACGATCTCGTTCGCCTCGATGCGGCCGATGTCCGGGCACTGGAACCCGCGCTCGATTGCGTGGCGGCGCTCCATTCGCCGTCGAGCGGGATCATCGACGCGCATGGGCTGATGCTCGCCTTGCTGGGCGAGGCGGAGGATCACGGCGCGATGCTGGCCCGCAATGTTCGGGTCGACCGGATCGAGCGGCTGGCCGATGGCTGGCTCGTCCATGCCGGGGGCGAGCGGGTGGAGGCGGCGATGGTGGCGAACGCCGCCGGGCTCGGCGCGCAGGCGGTGGCGGCGTCGATCGATGCGCTGGACCCGGCGATGGTGCCGCCGCTCCATTATGCCAAGGGCAATTACTTCACCTATGGCGGGCGGGTGCCGTTCAGCCGGCTGATCTATCCGGTACCGGTGCCTGGCGGCCTGGGCACCCACCTGACCCTCGACCTGGCCGGGCAGGCGCGCTTCGGGCCCGATGTCGAGTGGGTCCACACCGAGGATTATCGGGTCGACCCCGATTGTAGCACCCGCTTCATTATCGCTGCGCAACGAATATGGCCGGGGATCGACGCCGATCGGTTGGTGCCGGGCTATGCCGGCATCAGGCCCAAGCTGGTCGGACCCGGCGAGCCCGACGCCGACTTCCGGATCGATGGCGAGGCCGATCATGGCCTGCCGGGGCTGATCAACCTGTTCGGGATCGAATCGCCTGGGCTCACCGCGTCGCTCGCGATCGGCGAGCATGTCGCGGCGCTGCTGGGCGATCGCTGAGCCGGCTCAGGCCGGCTGGATCATCACCGCTTCGAGCGCGGCGCGGGCGGCGTCGGGGATCGGGATCGAGCCCTCCTTGGTGCCGAGGATCAGGTTCACCTCCGAATAGCCGGTGACCCGGCCGCCCTGTTCCAGCCGATGGCCGAACACATAGGTCGAGCGGCTGATCTCGAGCACCCCGGTCGAGATTTCGACCGGCTCGGGATAGTGCATCTGCCCGACATAATCGATGCAGAGGCCGCCGACGAAGATCATCGTGCCGGGTGGGCACTGCGGATAGACATGCGCGCGATTGAACAGGATGTTCGCTTCCTGGATCAGCGAGGCGAAGGCGACATTGTTGATGTGGCCCTGCATGTCGAGATCGTCGAAGCGCGTCGCGACCGAGATGCGCACGGGGAAGGCGGCCTTTTCCAGGCGCGATCGATCGATCCGGATCATGGCCCTCGATAGCATGGCGGGGAAGGTTGGATAGAGGGCCTCCCACCTGCATCGCCCCGGCGGGGGCCGGGGCCGCCACGAAGTGGAGGAGAGCTTGCCGCAAGAACCCGTGGCGGCTGCGGCCTCCGCCGGAGCGACGATGGGGGGTCAGACCGTGCGCCCGAACCCCGCCGCCGCGTCGCGCAGCGCCGCGATGTCCGAGCGCGCCAGCCAGTCGCGCACCTTCGCGATGAAGGCGTCGGTGGCGTTTTCGGGGATCTGGGCGATCCACGGCAGCGCCTCGTCGACCTGGCCGGCGTCGATCAGCATGCGGGCATGGTTGAAGCGGCCCCGGAAATCGCCGCCTTCTGCTGCGAGGCGATAGCAGCGTGCGGCCTCGGCCATGTCGCGCTCGACCGCCCAGCCATCCTCGTGGAAGCTGCCGACATAGTTGATCGCCTTGGCGTTCCCCATCGCCGCCGCCTTGCGGAACAGCGCCAGCGCGGCGGGCTTGTCCTCGGCCACGCCGGCGCCCAGCGCGAGCGCGGTGGCGTAATTATAGATGCCCCACTCGAAATCCCGGTCGCACGCGACCTTGAACCATTGCGCGGCGCGCACCTTGTCGACGGGCACGCCCCAGCCGAGGTCGTAGCACCGGCCCATCATGTTGATTGCCATCAGATGGCCCTGGCGTGCCGACTGGTCGAACCAGCGCACCGCCTCCTGCGGGTCGGCCGCCACGCCGATGCCGTCGAGCAGCATCTGGCCGTAGACCGCCTGCGCCTCGGCGACCCCGCCTTCGGCGGCCACGCGGATGAAGGCCGCGCGCTCCTCGGGCGGGGCGGCCATGCGGCGCTGCATCTCGGCGGCGTCCATCGCCAGTATCGCTTCGATCGTCAGGGGTTCGGTCACGCTGTCTGGTCCTGAAAATGGGAAAGGCCCGCCCCTTTCGGGACGGGCCATCCTGGGCAAGCCTAGCTTCTGAACGTCAATATTTGAAGTTCAGCGTGCCGAACACCGTGCGGCCCGGAGCGATCGAGGCATAGTGCGCGGTATAGGCCTGGTTGAAATAGACCTTGTTGGTCAGGTTGTTGGCGTTCACCGAGACGTCGAGCTGGTCGTTGATCTTCCAGCCGGCGCGGGCGTCGAAGCGCCAGTAGCTCGGGATGGAGCGCAGCAGCACCTTGGTGGCCGGGTTGACGGTCACCACGCCCGCGGTGGTCTGGGTCGCGGTGCGGTTGTCCGAATAGCCGCCATAGACCCGGCTGGTGTAGAAGGCGCCACCGCCGACCGAGATCGCCGAGGTGATCTTATAGTCGGTCCACAGGGTGAAGCTGTGCTTCGCGGTCTGCGGGAACTGGCGGCCATTGTTGACCGAGGGGACGAGCACCGTCTTGGCGGCCTGGCCGGTCACCGCCGCGGCGGTCAGCGAGGTGAAGCCGCCGTCGGTGATCTTGGCGTCCAGATAGCTGTAGCCGCCGAACACGCTCCACTGATCGGTGATGTTGCCGTTGAAGCCCAGTTCGAAGCCGCGGGCCCGCTTGGTGCCGATGAACTCGACAGTACCGCTCGGGCCGGTGGCGCGGGCGTTGGTGCTCTTGGTCTCGAACACCGCGCCGTTGATCGACAGGCCGCCGCCGAACAGCTCGGCCTTGGCGCCGGCTTCGAGCGACTTGGTCTTCTCGACCTTGAGCGCGTCGGTCGCCGCCTGGGTGCTGATGACGGCGTTGGTCTCCGAACCTTCGCCGATCAGGCTGTTCGGCGGCGAGGCCGAGGTGGCGTAGGAGGCGTAGAGGCTGGTGTTGGCGGTGGGCTTGAACACCGCGCCGGCCGAATAGTTGAACAGGCTGTCGTGGCGGCTGACGGTGGGCCGGGCGTTGCCCGACACCGGCAGCTGCGACTTCGACGTGAAGCGGTCGAAGCGCGCGCTGAGGTTCAGGATCAGCTGCTCGGTCAGGGTGATCGAGTCGAACGCGTAGAGCGCCTTGGTGTAGGCGGTGTTGATCGTCCGGCTGGCCGACAGGCCGCGCGTGATCGGGGTCTGCACCGTGCTGGTGTCGCTGGTGTAGTTCACCCATGCATCGTTCGGGTTCGGATCGAACAGGCTGGTGCAATAATAGCGCGCCAGGCTGGCCGAGGTGCAGCGCGGGCTCAGCGTCGAACCGGTGGCGAGCACATAGGCGCCGCGCTCGGCGCGCTCATAGCTGTACTCGGCGCCGGCCGAGAAGCTGTGCTTGATCCCGGCGGTCTCGAAGGTGCCGTACCAGTCGGTCTGGTTGGCGAGCGTGTCGGTCTCGCTGAAGCGGGTGTTGGCGCGCCGCCAGACATAGCCGCCGCTGGTGAACTGGGTGACGCCGTTGACGACGCTGTTGGTCGCGGCGTTGCCGTACACATTGCCCTGCTGGTCGTCGGGCTGGGTGAAGATATAGGCCTGCGTCACATGGCCGTAGCGCGAGGTGTTGCGCACGGTGATGTCGCCGAAATCATGCTCGGCGCGGATCGAGAACTGATCGACCTTGCTCTTGCGGAAGTCGCGGCTCTTGAGGCCGTAGAAGGTGCTGCGATCGACCTTGCCGGTGGTTCCGCCGCGCGTCGTGCCGGTGCCGACCAGCGGCTCGGACAGGATGTTGCCGGTGCCGGGCGCGTTACCGATGGTGTAGAAATAGGGCATGCCGCTGTCGGGCAGCTCGTCGGTATCGAGATGATAATAGGACAGGATCAGCTTGGTCGGGCTCTCCATGCCGATCGTCAGCGAGGGGGCGACGCCCCAGCGCTTCTGCCAGATCGCGTCGCGGCCGGCGACGTCCTGGTCATGCCACATCGCGGCGACGCGGAAGCCGATCAGGTCGGAGATGCGGACGTTCACGTCGCCGGTGATGCGCTTGTAATCGGCATTGCCATAGCTCGCCGAGCCCGCGACGAAGGTCTCGCGCTGGGGCAGCTTGGTGGCGATGTTCAGCGAGCCGCCGGCGCCGCCGCGGCCGCCGAGCGACGAGTCCGAGCCGCGCACGACCTGGATCTGCTCGACCGCGAAGACTTCGCGGCTCTGCGCGCTGATGTCGCGCACGCCGTCGACGAAGGTCGAGCCCTGGGTATCGAAACCGCGCAGGAAGGGGCGGTCGCCGATCGGATTGCCGCCCTCGGCCGCGCCGAAGGTGATGCCGGGGACGGTGCGCAGCGCGTCGACCAGGGTGGCCGAGCCGGTGTCCTTGATGATCTGCTTGTCGATCACCACGATCGAGCGCGGCGTGTCGAGCAGCGGCGCGACCGCCTTGGGATTGTCGACGATCTCGGCCTTATAGCCTTCTTCCTCGATCGCGGTGGCGGTGACGCTCATCCCGCCGAGCTTCTTCTCGGTCTGGGCCGGCTTGGCCTCCTGCGCCATGGCGGGAGCGGAGGCGATGAAGCCGACGCAACCGAGCGCGAGGAAGGAGGTGGCCGTCGTCATCGACGCGGCGCCGTTAGGCTTGGGCATTTTCTAATATCCCCTATTGAGAATGCTTCTTAAGAATGGGTTGACGCTATTGATAACGATTATCAACAGAGTCAAACATATTCTGTCGGGGAAATGATCGAATTCCGTGGGAAATGACCGAAAAGCCGCACGTGCCTGGCGCGTGCGGCGAACGCTCAGCGTTTATGGGGAGTCAGCGCCGGCGGGCGAGCAGGAAGCCCCGGTCGGCGAGGATCGCCGCGAGCATGCCGGCCGCGCGGATCAGCACGCGGTCCTCGGTCTGGTCGATCCGGACGAGCTCATCGAAGCGCATCGGATATTGGAAGCGCGCCAGCAGGCGCAGCAGGCTCCATTCGTCGTCGGACAGAAAGGGGGATTCGGGCGACAGGACATGAAGCCCTTCCACTTCGCGCGAGAAATCCTCGAGCCGGCGCAGTTCCTCGTCGGACCATTCGAGCGTGCCGGGGCCGCGGATGCCGTTGCGCAGGTTCGCCGAACCCTCGCGCAGCAGCTTCACCACGGTGCGCTCGCGCCGGTTCAGCATTCTCAGGCGGCGGGCGATACGCGAAGCTGGAGGAGTCATCTCGGCCGGGGCAGGTTCGTACATGGCGGCGATTATTTCACCGCCACATTGCTGCTTATGTCAGCGTCGACATATTTGGCCAGTAATCTTCAGGGCGCGGCGGCGCTCAGTGCCCCATCGCCTCGCGCGCCTTGTCGAGCGTGTGCGGCAGCTGCTGGCGCAGCTCGTGGAGCATGCCGTTGAGCAGCGGATTGGCTTCGAAGGCGGGCGAGGACATCGCCACCGCCAGCGCGACCAGGCAGGTGCCGAGCGCGAATCTGATCGCGCCCTTGCCGCTTTCGCCTTGCAGCAGCGCCGTGATGAAATGCCCGATCCCCATCGTCCCAACCCCGTCTTTCGCACCCCATAGAAATTGCCCATCGGCTAGCAGCCACAAGCTAAGGCCCGGTAAAGGCCGCGCGGTTGCCAAAGGGGGGCGGGGTCCCTATCTGGACCATCACTCACATAGGAATCATTTCGGAGCCGATGCGCCCATGACCGCTTCCCATTCCACCCGCATGCTGATCCTGGGATCGGGCCCCGCCGGCCTGTCGGCCGCCATCTATGGCGCGCGTGCCGGCCTGGCGCCGATCGTCGTCCAGGGCATCCAGCCGGGCGGGCAGCTGACCATCACCACCGATGTCGAGAATTATCCGGGCTTCCGCGACGTGATCCAGGGCCCATGGCTGATGCAGGAGATGCAGGCCCAGGCCGAGCATGTCGGCGCCCAGATGATGTGGGACACGATCGTCGACGTCGACCTGTCCGAGCGCCCCTTCCGCCTGCGCGGCGATGGCGGCACCCTCTATGTCTGCGATACGCTGGTGATCGCCACCGGCGCCCAGGCCAAGTGGCTCGGCGTGCCGGGCGAGCATGAGCTGGGCGGCAAGGGCGTGTCGGCCTGCGCGACCTGCGACGGCTTCTTCTATCGCGGCAAGAAGGTGGCGGTGATCGGCGGCGGCAACACCGCGGTCGAAGAGGCGCTGTACCTGACCAACCACAGCCAGGACGTGACCCTGATCCACCGCCGCGATTCGCTGCGCGCCGAGAAGATCCTGCAGGATCGCCTGTTCGCTCACCCCAATGTGAAGGTGCTGTGGAACAAGGCGGTCGACCATTTCGTGGCGGGCGAGGGCACGGCCGGGCTGGTCGCGATCGACCTGAAGGACACGGTGACCGGCGAGAGTTCGCAGCTCCCGGTCGATGGCGGCTTCGTCGCGATCGGCCACAGCCCGGCGACCGAGCTGTTTCGGGGTCACCTGGAGCTGGACGAGGACGGCTATCTGGTCGTCGAGAAGGGCGGCACCCGCACCAATGTGCCCGGCGTGTTCGGCGCGGGCGACGTCTCGGACAAGACCTATCGCCAGGCGGTCACCGCCGCCGGCATGGGCTGCATGGCCGCGCTCGACGCCGAGCGCTTCCTGGCCGAGGCCGATTTCGAGGCGCGGGCGCACGTGGCGGCGTGACCGCTTAACTCCCCTCCCTTCTAGGGAGGGGCTGGGGGGTGGGTGGCGAGCGGAGCGAGCCCACTCCGATCGTGCCGCAGAACTCCGCCGAGGGGCATCGAGCCCCTCGCCGGACTGGACCCACCCCTCCCCCCTCCCTTGCAGGGAGGGGCTTATTTTTTCGGCTCAGCCCAGCTTGGCCTGGACGAAGCTGACCAGCGCGCCGAAGCTTTCGAGCATCTCGCCGTCGACCTCGTCATCGTCGATGATGATGTGGAGGCGGTCCTCCAGCTCGGTCAGCAGACCGGCGACGGCCATCGAATCGAGTTCGGGCAACGAGCCGAACAGCGCGGTGTCGCTGGTGAAGCCGGCGACCCGCGCCGGATCGAGGGCGAGCACATCGATCAATACCGCCCGGACCGCAGCCTCGGCATCGTCGAACTCGGCAGACTTCACGGGCACCATCCCTGCAGACTCTCGAAATCGCGGCTCCCTAGACGGATCGACGGGGGCCGACAAGCTTTCGCGAGAGTAGCTTTCTGCGCCGTTGCCGTCGGCTGGCACAACGCCTAGCTGTGCCGCGATGGCCATCGCACTCGACCCGACCCCGAAGCCGCTCGACCATCTGGCGCTGATCGGCGCGCGCGATGCGCCGGCGCTCGTCGACAAGGGCGGCGCGATCGATCACGCCACGCTCGACCGGCTGGTCGGCACGCTCGCGGCCGCGTTGCGGGCGCGGGGGCTGGCGCCCGGCGACCGGGTGGCGAGCTGGCTGCCCAAGCAGCGGCTCGCCTGCCTGCTGCCGCTGGCGGCGGCGCGGGCGGGGCTCGTCCATGTGCCGGTCAACCCGCTGCTCAAACATGTCCAGGTCGCGCATATCCTGGCGGACAGCGGGGCGAAGCTGCTGATCGCTGGACGCGGGCGCGCCGAGACGCTGGAGCCGGGCGACCGGCCGGCGGATTGCACGCTGCTGGTCGAGGAGGACGCGGCTTCCGAACTGCTGGGCGGCGACGAGGCGCTGCCGCCGTCGAGCGCCGATCCGGACGATCTCGTCGCGATCCTCTACACCTCGGGCTCGACCGGTCGGCCCAAGGGGGTGATGCTGAGCCACGCCAATCTCTGGCTCGGGGCGATCAGCGTCGCTCATTATCTGGGGCTGGAGCCCGACGACCGCACCCTGGCGGTGCTGCCGCTCAGCTTCGATTATGGCCAGAACCAGCTGCTCTCGACCTGGGCGGCGGGCGGCTGTGTCCATCCGCTCGACTATCTGATGCCGCGCGACGTGATCCGCGCGGTGGGGAAACATGGCATCACCACCCTGGCCGGGGTGCCGCCGCTGTGGATCCAGCTCGCCGAGATCGACTGGCCCGAGGAGAGCGTGGCGCCGCTCCGCCGGCTCACTAACACCGGCGGCCGGATGAGCGTGCCGCTGGTCCGGCGGTTGCGCGCGCTGTTCCCGGCGGCGCGGCTCTTCTCGATGTACGGGCTGACCGAGGCGTTCCGCTCGACCTATCTCGATCCCGCGCTGATCGACCGCCATCCGGACTCGATCGGCAGCGCGATCCCCTTCGCCGAGATTCTCGTCGTCCGGCCCGACGGCAGTGTTGCCGCGGCGGACGAGCCGGGCGAGCTGGTCCATGCCGGGCCGCTGGTGGCGCAGGGCTATTGGCAGGATACCGAGCGCACGGCGCTGCGCTTCCGGCCCGCGCCGGCGGCCTCGATCCATGGCGGCGTCGCGGTCTGGTCGGGCGATACGGTGGTGCGCGACGGCGAGGGGCTGCTCCGCTTCGTCGGGCGCGATGACGAGATGATCAAGAGTTCGGGCAACCGCATCAGCCCCACCGAGATCGAGGAAGCGGCGATCGCCAGCGGCGCCGCGGTCGAGGCGGTCGCGCTGGGCGTGCCCGACGAACGGCTGGGCCAGGCGATCCTGCTCTATGCGCGGCCGGCCGGGGAGGGGCATGCGGCGATGCTGACGGACTGGTTCAAGCGCAACCTGCCGGGCTTCATGCAGCCCGCGCGCGTGATCTGGCGCGACGAGCTGCCGCGCAACGCCAATGGCAAGCTCGATCGCGCCGCGCTGAAGGCCGAAGCCGCCAAGGAGCCGACCGCATGAAACCCCATGGTCCGATCCCGCCCGATTTCGTCCGCCGCGACGGCGCGCTGATGATCGGCGGGCGCAGCGCCGACGACTGGATCGCGGCGGCGGGCGGCGAGACGCCGCTGTTCGTCTACGATCTCGCCATCGTCCGTGATCGGATCGCGCACTTTCGTGCCGCCTTCCCCGGCGTGTCGCTCCATTATGCGGTGAAGGCCAATCCCCATCCGCCGCTGGTGCGCGCGGTGGCGGCGCTGGTCGACGGGATCGACGTGGCGTCGGCCGGGGAGGCGCAACTCGCGCTCGATGCGGGCGCGCCGGCCTGGCGGATCAGCTTCGCAGGGCCCGGCAAGCGCGATCGCGAACTGGCGATGGCGATCGAGGCGGGGATCACGATCAACCTCGAATCCGAAAGCGAGGCCGAGCGCGCGCTGGCGATCGGGCGCGGCATCGGCCGTACCCCTCGGCTGGCGGTGCGGGTCAATCCCGATTTCGAGCTGAAGGGCTCGGGGATGAAGATGGGCGGCGGCGCCAAGCCCTTCGGCATCGATGCGGAGCGGGCGGCGGCGGTGATCCGCCTGGTGGTGGACGGCGGCGCCGATTATCGTGGCCTCCACATCTTCGCGGGGTCGCAGGCGCTCGATCCGCAGGCGCTGATCGACGCGCAGCGCTCGGCGCTGGCACTGGCGGCGCGGCTGAGCGCGGAGGCCGGTGTGGCGCCGCCGCACGTCAATCTGGGCGGCGGTTTCGGCATCCCGCATTTCGCCAATGACGCGGCGTTAGACGAAAAGATGGTGGGCGATGCTTTGCGCGGCGCGCTTTCCGCTGTGGATTCGATTATTGTCGATGCCGAATTTACAATTGAGCTCGGGCGCTGGCTGGTGGGGGAATGCGGGGTCTATCTGACCCGGATCGTCGACCGGAAAACCAGCCATGGCGAGACCTTTCTGGTGGTCGACGGCGGGCTTCACCACCAGCTGGCGGCCAGCGGAAATTTCGGCACGGTGGTGCGTCGTAACTATCCGATTTCTTTGACGAATGTCAGGGATTCGGATATGGTCGAGCAAGTGTCGGTCGTGGGGTGCCTGTGCACCCCGATCGATCGCCTGGGAGACCAGGTGGGATTGCCCGAGGCGAAGGTCGGGGATGTCGTGGCGCTGTTCCTGGCGGGTGCCTATGGTGCCAGTGCAAGCCCGGAGCGGTTTCTTGGCCATCCACCGGCGGGAGAAATAACGATAGACGGGACCGAAATCCTGTGATTCTAAGCGAGCAACTAATTCTCGTTCAGCGGAGCATAAGGACTTCGGATTAGTTTAGTGGGGCGGTGCGTACCCAGTACCGGGCATTTGCCCTGGAGGTCGTTCTGATGGCGTTGGTTGGGCGGATGAAATTGCGGTCGGGGGTGCTGCTGGCGGTCGCGCTGTTCGGCGCCGTTCCAGTCGTGGCCGCGAAGGAGAAGGAGCTGCCGCCGGCGCCCTTCGTTCCCGATGGCGGCCAGGCCGGCGAGGACTATACGATCGGGCCGCTCGATGCGCTCACCGTGTTCGTCTGGCGCAATCCGGAGCTGGGCGCCAATGTGCAGGTACGCCCCGATGGCCGCATCACTCTGCCGCTGATCAACGACATGGTGGCGGTGGGCAAGACCCCGGCCAAGCTGTCGGACGATATCCGCGACGCGCTGTCGACCTATATCAGCGATCCGATCGTCTCGGTGATCATCAACAATTTCTCGGGCACCTTCGCCCAGCAGATCCGCATCGTCGGCGCGGCGGAGAAGCCCGCGACGGTGTCGTACCGCGCGGACATGACCCTGCTCGACGCGATGATCGCGGTGGGCGGTCTGTCCGAGTTCGCGGCGGGCAACCGGGCGAAGCTGATCCGTTTCGATCCGGCGACCAAGAAGCAGCAGGAGTTCCGGCTGCGGATCGACAGCCTGCTCAAGCGCGGCGATATCAAGGCCAATGTGAAATTGCAGCCGGGTGATGTGATCATCATTCCGGAAAGCATTTTCTGAGTCGGTGACCGTGGGGGCGGACGACTAGATCGATGGAAGCAATCTATACCGAGATCAGGATAGCGCTGTACGCGATCTGGCGTATGCGCTGGCTTGCCCTCGCGATCGCCTGGATCATCTGCCTGCTCGGCTGGGTGATGGTGATGCGGATTCCCGCGTCCTATGAAAGCAGCGCGCGCGTTCAGGTGCAGGTGAAGTCGCTGTTCGCCGACGGCACCGAAGGCGACATGCAGAAGAATGTTGACCGGGTCCGCCAGTCGCTCACCTCGACCGAAATCCTGAAGCGGGTCGTGAAGAACGTCTCGAACGGCGAGCGGCCGCTGACCTCCTATGAGGCGCTGTCGCTGATCGGGGCGCTGCGCAGCGGCATCGCGATCACTGCCCAGGGCGAGGACCTGCTGGAAATCCGCACCCGGGTCAGCCTGAAGGGCATTTCCGAGCAGCAGACCGCCTATATCGTCCGCAACGTCACCCAGCAGCTGATCGACATCTTCGTCCAGGAGAATGTGATCGGCAGCAAGGTGAACAACGAGGAGGCGCTGCGCTTCCTGGACCAGGAACTGGCGCGGCGCGGCAAGGAGCTGGCCGATGTCGACCGGCAGCGCTCGCAGATCAGCCAGGATACGCTGGGCTCGCTGCCCGGCACCGGCTCGCTGGAGCAGCGTATGGACAGCGTCCGCAACGAGCTGATGAACCTCGAATCGAGCCTGATGCAGGCACGCGGTTCGCTGGCGGCGATGAACGGCCAGATCGCCGCGACCCCGGCGCAGATTCCGGCGGGTTCGGTGAACGGGGTCGATTCGCTCGATCAGCGCATCGGGACGCTCGAAGGCCAGCTGTCCGACGCGATCTCGCGCGGCTGGACCGAGAAGCATCCCGACGTCATCGCGACCCGCGCCCAGCTTGCCCAGCTTCGCGCCGAAAAGGCCCGCGGCGGCACCCGCAACATTCCGATGGCGCCCAACCCGGTCTATGTCTCGCTCCGCTCGATGCAGGCCGAGCGCGAGGGCAATGTCGCCGCGCTGCAGGCGCGCAAGGACCAGCTGACCGGTGCGATGAACCTGATCGAGCAGCGCCAGATGATCGCACCGGGCGCGCAGGTCGACCAGGCCCGGCTGGACCGGGATTATGATGTGCTGAAGGACCAGTATAACAAGCTGCTCGCCCAGCGCGAAGGCGCCAAGCTGCGCTCCGACGCCACCGGCAAGACCGATGGCGTCAAGTTCCGGGTGATCGACCAGCCGTCCCTGCCACGCGAGCCGGCGGCGCCGAACCGCACGATGCTGCTGACCGGCGTGCTGATCGCGGGGATCGGCCTGGGGGCGGGCGTGGCCTTCGCCAAGAGCCAGCTCGCCAATGTCTATACGACCACCCAGCAGCTCGCCAAGGCGAGCGGCCTGCCGGTGCTCGGATCGATCTCGGAAGTGATCACGTCGGAGACCCGCGCGGTTCGGCGCAAGCAGATGATGTGGTTCAGTTCGGCGGCGGCCGGCTTGCCCGGCATGTTCCTGCTGCTGATGCTGATCGAATTCGTCAAACGCATCATGGTATCCTGAGCAGATGGACGGCCAGGACGACAAGACACCCCCGACCAAGAAGCGCCGCGGCCGCGGGTCGCTGATCGAGCGCGCGGGATCGGTCTATGATTTCGAGGCGGTGCTGCGCGCCCGCGTGGTGATGCCCGAGAGCGGTGCGCCGGCCCCCGTGGTCGACGTGCCCGTGACGACGGTGGAGGCGATCCCGTCGCCGCCCGAGCCGCTGCCGTTCGAACCGCTCGACAAGGGCATCGGCGTCACCACCGTCGAAGCGCTGCCGCCCACCACGGCCCCGTCGCCGCCCGTGCCGCTGGCCGGAGCGGGCGGGCGTGGCGGACCGCCGGCCGAGGTTCCGCCGACCGCCACCGCCGTCGCGCCCGATCGCGAGCCGGCGGCGCTGCCCGCGCCCGAGATCGTCTATCGCACCGCCAAGGTGAACCGTGCCGACCTGATCGACCAGGGCTTCGTGATGCCCGACGCGGCGATCACCGCGCTGGCCGAGGAGTTCCGCATCGTCAAGCGGACCCTGCTGCTCAACGCGGTGGGGCCGACCGCGCTGCCCAATGGCCGCCGCATCCTGATCTGCTCGGCGCAGGCGAACGAGGGCAAGACCTTCTGCGCGGTCAACCTCGCGCTCTCGATGGCGAACGAACGCGACATCGAAGTGCTGCTGATCGATGGCGACTTCGCCAAGCCGACCGTGCTGTCGACCCTGGGCATCGAAGGGCCGGTGGGGCTGATGGATGCGCTGGGCGATCCCGACATCGACGTCGAGACGCTCGTCATCAAGACCGACGTCGGCAACCTCTCGGTGCTGCCCTCGGGCAAATATACCAATGAGGCGACCGAGCTGATCGCCGCCGATCGCACCCGGCTGATCATCGAGCGGCTGTCGGCCAAGCCCAACCGCATCATCCTGTTCGACAGCCCGCCGGCGCTGGCGGCGTCGCCGGCCTCGGTGCTGGCCTATCATGTCGGCCAGGTGCTGCTGGTGGTCCGCGCCGACAAGACCGCCGAGGCGGAGCTGCGCGACGCGGTGCTGCTGCTGGGTGGCTGCGAGGAGATCCAGCTGTTGCTCAACGGTGCACGCTTCGCGCCCAACGCCCGTCGCTTCGGCAGCTATTACGGATATGAAGCGCCGCGATGACGAGGGGGACAGCGCGAGCCTTGGTGGGCCTCCTCGCGGGAGGAGCCGCTTGCGGCGCCGCGCATGCCGAACGTCCGACCTATGCCGCCTTCATGAACATACAGCAGATCGTCGAGGGGCAGCTGCGCGGCAGCGGCACCGACGACGTCACCTATACCGAGGTGTCGGGCAATCTGCTGACGCAGGTGTCCAACCGGCGGATCGTGCTGTCGGCCACCTATCGCCTGTCCTACCGCATCCCCGAAGCCGGCAAGATCGACGAGAATATCCAGCATAATGGCGTGATGCGCCTGCAGGCGAATGTGATCGACGAATGGCTGAACATGGAATCGGGGGCGATCATCACCCGCAGCCGGGTGGACCCGAGCGGCTCGGCGTCGCAGACCAATGCCGGCAACCAGCAGAATCTGACCCAGACCTATTCGGCCTATATCCAGCCCGTGCTCGCGCACCAGATGGGCGACCTCGGCGTGCAAGCCAGCTATCGCTATGCCTATACCGCCAACGACGTGGGCAAGACCGGCGATGCGCCGGCGGGCAGCCCGCTCACCGACCGCTTCGACAGCTCGAAGGGGCAGCAGGCCACCCTGGCGCTGGCGATGGACCAGGGCAGCCTGCCGTTCAGCTGGAAGCTGAGCGGCGAATATCGCCATGAGAACACCACCAATCTGGCCGAGCATTTCCGCGCGCACAGCGTGATCGGCGAGATCAAGCTGCCGATCGGCAACAGCCGCGTCGCGCTGGTCACCAGCGGCGGCTATGAACGCACCCGCACCTCGGAGCGCAGCGCGCTGATCGACCCGCTGACGGGCCTGCCGGTGCTGGGCAAGGGCGGCCGCTTCGTGGTCGACCCGGCCAGCCCCCGCGTGCTGACCTATGACATGGAAGGGCTGATCGGCGATGCCGGCATCATCTGGCGGCCGAGCCAGCGGACCCGGATGGAGGCGCGTGCGGGCTATCGCTATGGCGGCTTCTCGCTCACCGGTCTGGTCGAGATGCGGCCGAGCGATCGCACCGGCCTGACGATGATCATCACCGACCGGGTGGAGAGCTTCGCGCAGGGCCTGTCGAACGGCCTGGCCTCGACCACGCCCAGCCTGGACCTGGGCCTGTCGAACGATCCGAACAGCTCGTACCAGAACTGCCTGTTCGGCAAGGCGGTGGGCGAGGGGCGGTGCATCAACGGCGCGCTGGGGCAGGCAGCCGCGAGCGCCTATCGCGAACGCGCGGCCAATGTGATCTTCACCCACCGGATGCGCCAGACGACGCTGACCAGCGCGTTCGGCTATTCGCGGCGCGCCTATATAGACAATCCCAATTCCCCGGTTTCGCTGGCCGGCGTCGTCGACCAGAGCTTCTTCGGCAACATGACGGTCAGCCGACGGTTGACGCGTGAGTCGGGCATCTCCTTTTCTTTCCAGGGCAACTACTTTATGAATGGACAGGTCGGCGCGCCCGACGCGATGTCGGGTTCGGTCAACACCAGTTACTATCGGTCGTTCGGGCGAGGAATTCAGTTCAACGCGACGGTCGCGATTGACGGTTCGAAGCAGGAGAATATCCCCGCCGATGTATCGGGACGCGCTCAACTTGGCCTGCAGTATCGGTTCTGAGATGCGCGGCAACCTCATCTCGGCAAGGGAGGGTCGTTTTGGACCATGATCCCTATGGCCTGACCGACCGGCCGTTCCAGCTCACGCCCGATCCGCGCTTCTATTTCGAAAGCTCGACCCATCGAAAGGCGATGACCTATCTGGGCTACGGGCTGGCGCAGGGCGAAGGCTTCATCGTCGTCACCGGCGAGGTCGGCACCGGCAAGACCATGCTGGTCGGCCGCCTGATGGCGACGATCGACCGGTCGCGGCTGACCGCGATCAACCTCGTCTCCACCCAGCTCGAGGGCGAGGACATCCTGCGCATCGTCGCGCTGGCGCTGGGCGTCGCCACCGACGTCGCCGCCAAGGGGCAGCTGCTCGCCCGGATCGAGCGCTTCCTTCATGAGCAGGCGCGCGGCGGCAAGCGGACCCTGCTGATCGTCGACGAGGCGCAGAACCTGCCGATCTCGGCGCTGGAAGAGCTGCGCATGCTCTCCAACTTCCAATATGGCGGGCAGGCGCTGCTCCAGATCTTCCTGCTCGGCCAGCCCGAGTTCCGCGAGGCGCTGGCCCAGCCGCGCTTCGAGCAGTTGCGCCAGCGGGTCATCGCCACCCACCACCTCACCGCGATGGGCGGGGACGAGGTGGCGCCCTATATCATGCATCGCCTGGCCTGCGCCGGGTGGAAGGGCACGCCGCGCTTCACCCAGGACGCCTATCAGGCCTTCCATCGCCTGTCGGGCGGCATTCCGCGCCGGCTCAACATGCTGGCGGGCCGGGTGATGCTGCAGGGCGCGATCGAGCGGTTGATCGACATCGACGGCGAGGTTGTTGAGGACGTCGCCTCCGACCTGGCGAGCGAGAGCATCATGCCCGCCGAGGGCCCGATGCCGCGTGCCCAGGCGATGCCGAGCTATACCGATCCCGCCCCGACGCCGTCGGGCTATGCCACACCGCCGGTTCCCACGCCGGCCCCCGTCGCTCAACCGGCGCCGGAGCCGGCCCCGCAGCCTGCTCCTATGGCGATGCCCGAACCCGCGCCGATGCCGGCACCCGCGCCCATGATCGAGCCGGTCTACACCCCGGCGCCGGCGCCCGTGGCGGCTCCGGTGGTCGCCCCCGAACCCATCGCGTTCGAACCGGCTCCGGTGCCCGAGCCTGCACCCGCACCCGCACCGATCATCGAGGTCGAGCCGGCCCCGCCGCCGGTGGTGTCCCAGATGCCCGAGCCGTTGCCGGAACCGCCGCAACCGGCCCCTGCGCCCGCGCCTTATGTCGAACCTTCGCCGCCGCCGGCCGCGCGTTCCTATTCGAGCTATGCGCCGCCCGAGGACGATGAGCCGCTTGACCCCTTCGCCGCGCTGAAGGCCGATATTCCGCCGCCCGCGATTCAGCAGCCGCCGCGCTATGACGGTATCGTTCCGCCCGAAGCGGTGGCCCAGGCCCCGGCGATGTCGCAGACCCCGCCAATATCGCAGGCTCCGCCGCCGCTCAGCGTGCCGCCCGTGATTGCGCCGATCGAGCCCGAGCTGCCGCCGGCGCCCGAGCCGATCAGTTTTGCGCCGCCGCCAATCGCCGCGCCCGCTCCGGCTCCTGTGCCCGCACCGGCGCCCGCACCGCAGGCGGCACCCCAGTCCCCGGGCGGGCCCACCGGGCCGGGTTGGGAGATCGTGGCCGATTATGCCGCGCGCAATGCCGAGCTGGAGGCACGGTTGGCGGAGCAGGAGGTGTTGTTGCGTCGGACGCTTTCGATGCTGGTCGAGCTGGTCGAGAACGACCCGCTGGCCAATGCGCCGTCGCCCGGCACGCCGACCCCATCGGGTGGCGGCAACCAGGATGCGGCCTGACCGACCGATGACCGTCAACGGGCTGTCGGTCGATATCGAGGACTGGTTCCAGGTCGGAGCCTTCGAGAACAGCATCCGTCGCGAGGATTGGGACGGGCTCGTCTCGCGGGTCGAGCGCAACAGCGATGCCGTGATCGAGCTGTTCGGCCGCACCGGCTCGAAAGCCACCTTCTTCACGCTGGGCTGGGTGGCCGAGCGCAACCCTGCGCTGATCCGCCGGATCGTCGATGCGGGGCATGAGATCGCCAGCCATGGCTGGGACCATGTCCGCGTCTTCACCATGGCGCCCGAGCAGTTCCGCGCCGACCTGCGCCGCGCGCGTGCGGTGCTGGAGGATCTGAGCGGGCAGAAGGTGACCGGCTATCGCGCGCCGAGCTTCTCGATCGACCAGCGCACCCCCTGGGCGCACGAAATCCTGGCCGAGGAAGGCTATGCCTATTCGTCGAGCGTCGCCCCGGTGGTGCACGACCACTATGGCTGGCCCGAAGCGCCGCGTTTCGCCTTTCGCCCGGTCGACGGCAGCGCGCTGATCGAGCTGCCGGTGACGACCGCGCGGCTGGGTGGCCGGGTGATCGCGGCCGGGGGCGGGGGCTTCTTCCGCCTGTTCCCCTATGCCTTTTCGCGCTGGGCGATCCGCCAGGTGAATGGCGAGGACCGGCCCGCCATCTTCTATTTCCACCCCTGGGAGATCGACCCCGGCCAGCCCCGCGTGGCGGAGGCTCCGCTCAAGTCGAAGCTGCGCCATTACAGCCGGCTGGGAGCGATGGCGGGCAAGCTCGACCGGGTGATCCGCGAGTTCCGCTGGGACCGGGTCGACGCCGTGGCCGCCGCCGAAGCGGCGAAGGCGGCCTGACCGCATGGTCGCCGTCCGCCGGGCCGATCTGGAGAGCGAGGCGGCGGCGATCGACGCCTATGTCGCGGCCCATCCGCAGGGCAGCGCCTTTCATCGCCCGGCCTGGAGCCTTGGTGTCGAGCGCGGCTGCGGCCAGCCCGCCTGGTATCTGCTGGCCGAGCATGGCGGCGCAATCCGTGGGGTGCTGCCGCTCAGCGAGATGCACTCGCCGATCTTCGGGCGCGCGCTGGTCTCGGCCGGTTTCGCGGTGGGCGGCGGAGCGATCGCCGATGATGACGCCACGGTGCAGGCGCTGGCCGAGGCCGGCTGGGCGCTGGCGGGCCGGCTGAGCTGCCCGTCGCTGGAGCTGCGCGGGGGGAGCTTCCCGAGCGGCGAGGGCTGGCATCTGGAGCAGGGCACCTATGCCGGCTTCGCCCGCCTGCTGGCTGCCGATGACGAGGCCGAACTGGTGACGATCCCGCGCAAGCAGCGCGCCGAGGTGCGCAAGGCGTTGGGCTTCGATCTGGAAGTGCGGGTCGGCACCGACGAGCAGGACCGCGCCGATCATTATGCCGTCTATGCCGAGAGCGTGCATAATCTGGGCACGCCGGTGTTCCCGCGCTCGCTGTTCGATTCGATGCTCGACGCCTTTGGCGGCGACGCCGACATCTTGACCGTGCGACGCGAGGGCGTGCCGCTGGCGAGCGTGCTGAGCCTGTACCACAAAGGCGTGGTGATGCCCTATTGGGGCGGCGGCACCGGTGCCGCGCGGACCTGGCGCGCCAACGACATGATGTATTATGCGCTGATGCTCCACGCGCGCGGACGCGGCTGTACGGCGTTCGACTTCGGCCGCTCGAAGTTCGGCACCGGGGCGTTCGCCTTCAAGAAGAATTGGGGGTTCGAGCCTGAGCCGCTCTCCTATGTCGCGCGCGCAGCCGACGGGCAGGCACCGCGCCAGATCAACCCGATGAGCCCCAAATACCGGCTTCAGGTGGCGCTGTGGCAGAAGCTGCCGCTCAAGCTGGCCAACTGTCTCGGCCCCTGGATATCGCGAGGGCTCGGCTGATGGGTGAGCTGCTGTTTCTCGCCCATCGCATTCCTTTCCCCCCCGATCGCGGCGACCGCATCCGAAGCTTCCACATGCTCTGCCATCTGGCGAAGCAGCGGCCGGTGCATCTGCTCGGCTTCGTCGACAATGAGCATGATCGCAAGGCGGCCAAGGAATTGCTGCCGATGCTCGCCTCGCTCCACATCGAGGTGCGGCGCAAGTCGCGGCTGCGCGCCGGGATCGAGGCGCTGGCGCTGGGCGAGCCGGTGTCGATCGCGGCCTTCGGGTCGCGGCGCATCCTGCGGATGGTGGACCAGCTGCTCACCGAAAGGCCGATCGACACCATCTTCGTCTATTCGGGGCAGATGGCGCAGTTCGTGCCTGACGACCGCGAGGGGCGCCGCTTCATCATGGACTTCGTCGACATCGATTCGGAGAAATTCGCGGCCTATGGCGCGGCGACGCGCGGGCCGATGGGCTGGGTCCACCGCCGCGAGGCGCGTCTGCTGGCCGATTATGAGAATGGCGTGGGCCGCTGGGCCGATATCAACCTGTTCGTCAGCGAGGCGGAGGCGGCCTTGTTCCGCCAGCGCGCGGGCCTGTCGGTCGCGCATGTCCGCGCGGTCGACAATGGCATCGACTGGGCGCGCTTCGACCCGGCTTCCTTTCCGCGCATCGACGGACATGCGGCGCCGATGCTCGTCTTCACCGGGCAGATGGACTATCGGCCCAATGTGGAAGCCGTGAACTACTTTGCCCGCCGCACCTTTCCGGCGATCCGCGCCAAGCACCCTACGGCGCTGTTCGCGATCGTCGGGCGCGATCCGACCCCGCAGGTGCAGGAGCTGGCCAAGCTGAAGAATGTGATCGTCACCGGCGAGGTGCCCGACGTGCGCCCCTGGCTGGCCGCCGCCGCGGTGGTGGTGGCGCCGCTCGACATCGCCCGTGGCATCCAGAACAAGGTGCTGGAGGCTATGGCGATGGCGCGCCCGGTGGTCGCCTCGCCCGCCGCCTTCGAGGGGATCGATGCAATTCCGGGCGAGCATCTGGTGGTCGCCCATGGCTATGACATGGCCAATGCCGTCAGCCATCTGCTCACCCATCCCGAGGAGGGTGAGGTGATGGGACAGGCGGCGCGCGCCCATGTGATCGGGCGCTATGACTGGGAACGCCAGCTCCACGCGCTCGACGCGATGATCGGGATCGGCTGAGCCTATGTGCGGGATTGCCGGCCTCTACCATCTCCAGATCGCCAAGCCCGTCGAGGCGGCGCGGGTCCGCCTGATGACCGACGCGATCGCGCATCGCGGCCCCGATGGCTCTGACGTGTGGACCGCGCCCGGCGTGGGCTTGGGCCATCGCCGTCTGTCGATCATCGACTTGGCCGGCGGTGCCCAGCCGATGGCGAGCGGCGACGGCCAGGCGGTGATCAGCTATAATGGCGAGGTCTATAATTATCGCGAGGTCCGCGCCGAGCTGGAGGCGCGCGGCCGCCACTTCCGGACGAGCAGCGACACCGAGGTGATCGTCGAGGCGTGGCGGCAATGGGGCCCCGACTGCCTGAGCCGGCTCAACGGCATGTTCGCCTTCGCGATCCATGATGCCGAGCGCAACTGCCTGTTCCTGGCGCGCGACCGGCTGGGGGTGAAGCCGCTCCATTATGCCGAGCTGTCCGACGGAAGCCTGGCCTTCGGGTCGGAGCTGAAGGCGCTGCTCGCCCATCCGCTGTTCCGCCGCGCGCCGGATTTCAGCGCGGTCGATGATTATCTGGGGCTGGGCTACGTCCCCGACGACACCAGCATCCTGGCCGGCGTGAAGAAGCTGCCCGCGGGTCATTATCTGATGCTGAAGCGCGGCATGCCGCTGCCCGCGCCGGTGCAATGGTGGGACGTCAGCTTCGCCGATCGCGCCAAGGGATCGGCGGCCAAGCTGGGCGACCAGCTGACCGAACTGATGCGCAGCGCGGTGACCGACCGGATGGTGGCCGACGTGCCGCTGGGCGCCTTCCTGTCGGGCGGGGTCGATAGCAGCGCGGTGGTCGCGCTGATGGCCGAGAACAGCAAGCAGGCGGTGAAGACCTGCTCGATCGGCTTCGACCATCCCGATTATGACGAGACGAAACACGCCGCCGCGGTGGCGCGGCTGTTTGCCACCGATCATCGCAGCCGGATCGTCTCGGCTGACGATTATGGGCTGATCGACACCCTGGTTCACGCCTTCGACGAGCCCTTCGCCGACGCCTCGGCGCTGCCCACCTATCGCGTTTCCGAACTGGCGCGCGAGACGGTGACGGTGGCGCTGTCGGGCGATGGCGCCGACGAGGCCTTTGCCGGTTATCGCCGCTACAGCTTCTTCAACGCCCAGCAGCGGGTACGGCGGCTGATGCCGGCGTCGGTGCGCGCCAACCTGTTCGGCACCCTGGGCCGGGTCTATCCCAAGCTCGACTGGGCGCCCCAATATCTGCGCGCGAAGACGACCTTCCAGGAACTGGGCTGGTCGAACGAGGAAGCCTATGCCGCCGCGATCGGGGTGACCCGTCCGGCGCTGCGCAGCCGCCTCTACAGCGACCGTGCGGTGCGCGATCTTCAGGGCCATCGCGCCGAGGACCGTTACCTGAAGGCGATGCGCGAGGCACCCGCGCGCGACGCGCTGGACCGCGCCCAATATGCCGACCTCAAGATCTGGCTGCCCGGCGACATCCTGACCAAGGTCGATCGCACCAGCATGGCGGTGAGCCTGGAGGCGCGCGAGCCGCTGCTCGACTATCGCCTGATCGAGTTCGGCGCGCGCCTGCCGGTGGGGATGCGGGTGCGCTCGGGCACCGGCAAATGGCTGATGAAGCAGGCGATGCGCCGCTATCTGCCCGACGACATATTGTTCCGCCGCAAGATGGGCTTCGTCACCCCGATCGGCGCCTGGTTTCGCGGGCCCCTCGCCGCCGAGGCGCAGCATATCGCCAAGGGGTCGGCACTGATCGAGACCGGCTGGTTCAACCCCGCAACGCTGGTCGCGATCGTCGGCGAACATCAGAGCGGGCGGAGCGACCATGGCCGGCTGCTGTGGCAGCTGCTGATGCTCGACCGTTCGCTGGGGCGGCTGTTCGGCCTGGGGAGGGGCTGAGGGGCGGCGGTTGAGACCAGGTCCGGAAACGATGTTTTTGTCCTTGCTTTGTTCCCAATCTCGCTGAGAATGAATGGCACTCGGGGGGACTGAAATGACGATAAGGGCGGCGGCATGGACGCACATCCTCATGGCGGGGGCCGTGATGGCGGCGCACCCGGCGGATGCACAATCCACTGCGTCGTCGCCTACCGTAACGGCGTTGAACCAGTCCCGTTCGGTTCAGTTGAGCAAGCTGATCACCAGGATCAAGCGTGGAACGCCCGTCGGAGTCCATGGCTGGGGCATTTGTGTCTTCAAATATAAGCTGTCTTGGAAAACGGGCACCAAGGATATCGAGGATGAGCGATTCGACGCCGTGTTCAGGGATGAGGTGAAAGCCGCCGGTTTTAGAGTCGTGGGAGACCCCTCGCCGTTGTTCGTCGAGAAGGAGGCGAATTCGGCGGACTATCTGATCGGTGGCGCGATCGACCGGATGGATTTCAACGTGTGCCATCCCAACGGTGTTGGTGGCTATGGCGATCTCGAAATGTCTCGCGGCACCGCTTCGATCGACGTCGAGTGGCAGTTATATTCGCAACTTGAGCGCCGGGTTGTTGCGACGATCAAGACCACCGGTACCGCGACGCGTACGAAAAACGCGGCGGGCGGGGCCTTCGCGCCGGTGTTCGACGCCTTTGCCGATGCCGTTCGCCAATTGGTCCACAATGATCGCGTGATGGCGTCGCTCGCCGCTCCCGTGGGCGATATGAATGTGGCACGACAGCCGCCGGCCGGCCTCGTTCCCGTTCAGGTCCGTAGCGTATCCACGATGGCCGACACGCCGCTCACCGATGTCGTCGCATCGACCGTCGTCGTTTTTGCCAATGGCGGTGAAGGCAGCGGCTTCCTCGTCAGTCCGGACGGCTATGTCCTGACCAATCATCATGTCGTCGGCGACAACCAATATGTAAAGGTGCGCTGGTCCGACGGTGCCGAACTGTTGGGTGAAGTGATCCGCAGCGACAAGGGCCGGGACATTGCGGTGATCAAGACCGATGCCAAGGGCCGCAAGCCGTTGTCGCTTCGCAACCGGCCCGTGTCGGTTGGCGAAGATGTCTATGCGGTTGGTGCCCCCACTGGCGCCAAATTCCAGAACACCGTCACCAAGGGCATCGTCTCGGCAAGTCGGGTGTTCAACGGCTACAACTTCATTCAGAGCGATGTCGCGGTGACCCATGGCAATAGCGGTGGGCCGATCGTCGATGCCAAGGGGCAGGTGGTGGGGCTGACCGATCTGGGGATTGATGGCGCGCCGATGCTGAACCTGTTCATTCCGATCGGTGAGGCGCTGGGTTTCCTTGGCTTGCAGATGACGCCTTGAGGAACGTTGACCGTCCAGCTTGGGCGGCGTTGGGAACGGAGCCGATAGAATGGTCTTTATTTGTTCTTTTTGAGCTGGTGGGATGTCGGATAGCTAAGGGGGGCCAGATGATACGAATGATGGGGGCGATTGTGATCCTGGCCGTCTTGGCCAGCCCCGTGAGCGGTCAGGATGTCCGGTCACAGGCTGATAGCCAGAACAGCCAGCAACTTCGACCGATTCAGATGGCCAAGCTGATCGTTAAAATCCCCCGAGGCGAGAAGATCGGATCCTTTTCAGAAGGGGGCCTGATCCGTGACAGCGAAGACGTCTTCTGGCGGAGCGGTACGCTTGAGATTCAGGATCAGCAGTTCGAAGACGAGTTCCGCAAACAGATGCGCGAACGGGGTTTCTCGGTCGTCGGCGATCCCTCCAACATGTTTGAAAGCCTTGAAGACAAGCAGGCCGAGTTTCTGGTCGGCGGGCTCATCAATCATATCGAAATGGACCTCGCCTACCCGAACGTAACGAAGAGGCGCCAGCAATCTCGTGGTTCGGCGTCGGTCGATGTCGAGTGGCAGATTTACTCGCAATTCGAACGCAGGATCGTTGCGACGTTCAAGGCCACGGGAAGCGCGAGGCGGGAAAAGTTCGAAGGGGGTGGCCCGCTGGCTATCGTGATCGATGCTTTCGGCGATGCGGTGAACCAGTTAGCGCGAAGCCAGCAATTCGCCAGCGCCTTCATCAACCCCGCCGCCAACAGAGCCGTCGCGCGGAAGCCTCCTGCCGGCCTAGTGCCGTTGCAAATTCGGGTGGGGGCAACGCCGTCGAAGCTGATCGCCGACACGGTGGAGTCGACCGCACTCATCTTGGCTGCTGGTGCAGAGGGGAGTGGCTTCCTGATTGGTGCGGAGGGCTATGTGCTCACGAACCATCATGTGGTTGGCGATATTTCCGACGTGAAAGTGCGGGCCCGATGGCAGCGAGACCGTGGGTGAGGTCATCCGAAGCGATAAGCTGCGCGATGTCGCGATCATCAAAACCGACGCCAGGGGCCGCAGGTCGCTGCCGCTGCGCACGCAGCCCGTGACAGTCGGCGAGGATATCTACGCCATCGGCGCGCCCACCGGAGCGCAGTTTCAGAACAGCGTGACCAAGGGCATCGTCTCGGCAAGTCGGGTGTTCAACGGCTACAACTTCATTCAGAGCGATGTCGCGGTGACCCATGGCAATAGCGGTGGGCCGATCGTCGATGCCAAGGGGCAGGTGGTGGGGCTGACCGATCTGGGGATCGATGGCGCGCCGATGCTGAACCTGTTCATTCCGATCGGTGAAGCGCTGGGTTTTCTCGGGCTGCAGATGACGCCTTGAGGCCGATGCTGCATTCTTGAACCCTATCATTCAATGGGTTAGCTTTTCCGCTCAGCATAAGGATGCGGGGTAGCAGGGCTTTGCAGGCATCGGGCGAGACTTCCGTCGCGGACATGTTCGGGCAGGCCCCGTTCGAGGTCGGCGGCTGGGATCGCGCCCTGAAGCGGCTGGCCGACGGCACCCGCTCCTCGCATATGCAGCTCATCGCGGTGGGCGGGCCCGGGCTGATCCCCTTCAACCACACGACCGACGCCGAGGACGGCTTTGTCGACCAGTTCGTCGAGATCGGCGGCGGCGATCCGTTGCGCAACTGGCGGATCGCGGTGTCGGGCGACGTGATGGAGGTGGTGAGCGAGGCGCATTATGCCGAGGCCCGCTTCGGCCGGCGCTTCGACATCTACAACGACTATGTGTCGCGCTTCGACGTGCCCTTCGGTTGCCAGGCGGTGCTGGCGACCGAACAGGGGCTGTTCATGGGGCTGGCGGCGCTGCGCTCGCAGGCCGATGGGCCGACCGGCGAGGCCGATCGCCGGCTGTTCGAGCAGGCGGCGCCGCATGCGCTGGCGGCGATCCGGTTGCAGCGCTCGATCGAGCATCGCGGCGCGGCGCTGGTCAGTGGGGCATTGGAAAGCCTGGGGACGATAGGTTTCGTGCTCGACGCGACCGGCGGGGTCGGTTCGATCACCGGCGCGGCCGAGCATTGGATGATGCGCGACGGTCGGCTCAACCTCGTGGACGGACGGCTGTGGGCGCGGAATGGCGAGGATCATCGCCTGCTCCAGCGCGCGCTGGCGACGATGCTGTCGCCTTCGCCGCCATCGCTGCCGGAGCGCTTCTGGCTGCGCGGCGGCGGCGAGGCGCCGGTGCCGTGCGAGCTGTTCGCGCTACCGTCCCGCGAATGGAATTTCGGCTTCGGCCCACGCGCGATGCTGGTGGTCCGCCTGCCCGAGGCGCCCGACACCGCGCTTGCCGCCGCGCTGCGCGAATTGTTCGGCCTGACCGCGGCCGAGGCCGACATCGCGCTCCGGCTGGTGCGCGGCCAGTCGCGCGCGCAGATCGCCTTTGCGCGGGGGGCGACGATCAACACCGTCAAGGCGCAGATCAAGACGATCTTCGGCAAGCTCGGCGTGACCCGCGAGGTCGAGCTGGTGGTGAAGGCGAATGCGCTGATCAGCTAGGGCGATTTCCAGGCAGACGGAAACATCTGCCGGCTCGGAAATCGCGGTAGAACAATATCCTAGAGCGCCGTCAGGAAGGCCCCTATCCGCTCAGCGACCTCGTCGGTCGCGGGGTTGTAGATCATCATGATCAGGTCCTGCCGCCCCTCGACGGCGAAGGTCGAGAATTCGAGTTCGATCGGCCCGATCTCCGGATGGAGGAGGCGCTTCACCCCGTCACCATGGCCGACGACCTCATTGTCGCGCCACAGCGCCTCGAACTCGGGGCTCATCTGCGACAATTCGTCGACCAGCTGCTTGATCTCGCTGCTGGCGCCGGCGCGGGCGGCGTCGGCGCGGAAAGTGCCGACCACGAAGCGCGCGACGCTGCGCCAATCCTCCTGCGCGGCCTTCACGCGGGAATCGGAGAACATCAGCCGCAGGATGTTCCGCTCGCGTTGGGGCAGCGTGGCATAGTCGGTGAGGATCGCGGCGGCGGGCCGGTTCCAGCCCATGACGTCCCAGGTCGCGGTGCGGATGATCGCGGGGCTGATCGGGATCGCATCGAGCACGCGCTGCAGCCGGGGCGAGATGCCCTGCGGCCGGCCATAGCGCGCTTCGGGGGGATGGCCGAAGGCGAGGATATGGAGATGCTCCCGCTCGGGTTCGGTGAGCATCATCCCCGACGCGATCCGTTCGAGCACATCGGGGGAGGGGGCGCCGCCGCGCCCCTGTTCCAGCCAGGTATACCAGGTCGCGCTGATATTGGCGCGCTGGGCCACCTCCTCGCGGCGAAGCCCCGGCGTCCGGCGGCGCCCCATCGGAAAGCCGAAGCTGGCCGGATCGAGCCGCAGGCGGCGATCGCGCAGGAAGGTGCCGAGGGGATTGTCCATGTCGGTCGCCATGAGCAGGCGAGTAGCAGTTATACCATGATAAAGTCACTACTTTAATAGGAAGACGTGCCCGGCAATATCGCCTCCGGACAAGGACGGAGTGTCGATCATGCGTATTTTCCTGACAGGTGCGACCGGCTTCATCGGGTCGCGCATCATCCCCGAACTGCTGGCGGCCGGGCACCAGGTGTTGGGCCTGACGCGATCCGAGGCGGGGGCCGAGGCGCTCGTCGCGGCGGGCGCGCAGGCGCACCGGGGCACGCTGGAGGATCTGGCCAGCATCCGCGCCGGAGCCGCCGATGCCGACGCGGTGATCCATGCCGGCTTCGATCATGACTTCACCCGCTTCGCGGAGAATTGCGAGAAGGACAGTCGGGTGATCGCGGCGCTGGGATCGGTGTTGAAGGGCAGCGATCGCCCGCTGCTGATCACCTCGGGCACCGGCATGGGCGATCCGGGCGACGGCGGGCCGGCGCGGGAGGATGTGATGAACCCGCATCACCCCAATCCCCGCATTGCTTCCGAGCAAGCAGGACAGGCACTGCTGGACGCAGGGGTGAACGTCTCGGTGATGCGGCTGCCGCAGGTGCACGACACGGTCAAGCAGGGCCTGATCACCCCCTATATCGCGATCGCGCGGGAGACGGGCCAGGTCGCCTATGTCGGCGAGGGCGCCAATCGCTGGCCTGCCGCGCATGTGCTCGAAGTCGCCCGGGCCTATGCGCTGGCGATCGATCGCGCCGAAGCGGGCGCGCGCTATCATGCCGTCGCCGAAGAGGGCATCTCTTCCCGCGCGATCGCGGAGGTGGTGGGCGCCGGCCTCGGCCTGCCGGTGGTGTCGTTGACGCCCGCCGAGGCGGCGAGCCATTTCGGCTGGTTCGCCCTGTTCGCCGCGGTCGACATGCTGGCGTCGAGCCGGACGACGCGCGAGGTGCTGGGCTGGGAACCGACGGGGCCTGACCTGCTCACCGATCTCCGGGCCATGGACTATGGCATAGTCCCAGCCTGAGGCCGGGGAAGGGGAGGCGAGGGCACCCGATCGCGGGTCCATATGCGAAGCTTATGGCGATGCGCGGCTTGGCGTCTCGATTGCCTATGCGGGGATGCGTAGCTCGGGGCTCCTGTGACCCGCCAACCCAAGATATCGACACCGGCCATCCGGCCGCCCCTCCGCCCGGCTTCGGACAAGCCCGTGCCACCCAGGCCGCGCCTGCTCGGCCGCCTGACGCTCAGGACCCGTTGAGGCGCGATGGCGGAGCCCGACCATGGCTGGCGGCTGACCTGGGCGCTGATGCTGGCGGTTCCGGGATGCGTGGCGCTGATCTATCGGCAGGTCTGCGGACCCTATCTCGCGGTCGCCGCCGCGCCGGGCGAACTGGTGATCGGCCTGCTCGGCCTGGGGCTGCTGACCCTGGGCGCGCTGCTCGCCAGCGACGGCCCGGCGCCTCCGGGCACCGGTGATCGGGCGCTGCCCCTGATCATGGCCGGCGATGTCTTCGCACTGCCGGGCGGCCGGGCCTGGCTCGCCATGGCGGTCTGCCCTCCCAATCCCCAACCCCGAAAGGATGGACGTTCGTGACCGAACCCGATCTGCATTTCGTGATTCCCACCTATCGCCTGCGCGACGTCGGCGAGAGGGTGGAGGCCTATGACGAGAATTTCACCCGCAGCGGCCAGAGCGCGCCGATCATTGTCTTCGACGACAGCTCGATCGCCAATCATGACAAATATTATGCCGCGCTGGAGGCGACCCGCACCCAGAACGAGCTCTGGTATGTCGGCCCGGCCGAGAAGGAGCAGTTCGTCTCCTATATCTGCCGCCGCCTGCGCGACCGGAAGCTGGACGTGCTGGTCCGCAACCTGTTCCGCCCCAGCTATGGCGGCAACCGCAACTTCACCCTGATGTACACCCTGGGCGACCTGATGGTCAGCGCCGACGACGACATGCGCCCCTATGCGCTGATCGAGGACAGCCCTGAGGCGCTGGCCGAGACCGAGATGAGCCGCGGCAAGCTGATCCCGCGCGGCGCCAACGGCCATTGCGCCAAGTCGTTCGATATCCTCCAGTCGTTCCGCGACATATTGGGCAAGACGGTGGCCGACGCGCCGGCCAATTACGACCAGGGCGACCATCTGGTCGACAGCGCGATGGACCTGGAGAACAACAATTCGCTGGGCTTCACCCGCGACAATGCGCTGACGCTGCAGCCCGGCAAGCTGCCGCGCAACGCGGTGGTGAAGATGGCGCAGACCTATCGCACCGGCACCAACGATATCGATGCGGTCGACTTCGTCGACATGTTCCTCGACGATCCCGACGAGGTGGATGCCGAGCGATTGAACGACACCTATGTGCTCGTCAATTTCCGCCCCTGCCTCACCAACCTCAACTGGCGGATGGACTGCGGCGTCGCGGGCTATGACAATCGCACCGGGCTGCCACCCTTCTTCCCCACCCGGCTGCGCTTCGAGGATTATATCTACCGGCTGTGGATCCAGCAGGCGGGCTTCGTCGCGGCGCATGTCGACAGCGCGCAGACCCACATCAAGAACAGCTATATGCGCAACCCGCTGGCATCGGAGGTGTTCAACGAGGCGATCTGCAAGCTGCTGAAGCAGAAGTTCCGGACCAGCCTGAAGAAGACCGACGAGCTGTCGATCGCCTTCGACTATGAGGGCACCGTCACCCTGGAGGACAGCCAGGTCATCCTGGACGAGGCGCGGGCGCTGCATGCGCGGGTGGTGGAGGCGATCGCGCGGGCGGGGTCGGACGACCGGCGCGCGGCGCTGGGCCAGTTCGCGGCAGGGCTGTCGCGCACCTTCTATGATTTCGAGCCCGACTTCTTTCAGCAGAATGTCAGCCGGATCGTCGACGATGAGGTGGGGCTGATCCGCTCGGCGCTGGAGATCTGGCCGACCTTGCTGGAGATCGTCTATTTCAAGCGCCACTGCCGCAGCCTGCCGATCCGCCGGGTGCGTAACAAGCAGCGCTCGGCCAAGGCCGTGGCCGCCAAGGCGGCGTGAACGGCCGATCCATCCATCGTCAGGTCCGGGGGCAAGCCCTGCTCCCGGGCCTTCGACGATCGGCTAAACCCCGGCCGATAAACTTTTATTAACCATAAAATCGCATATTCGACGCTTCGAGGATGGCGTGCCAACGTCTGGGATGGGCGACGATCGATATGCTCAACGTGGCCTTGTTTGGGATGGGCTATTGGGGCCGGAACCTGTTCCGTGTGCTTTCCAACAACCCCCGTTTGAATCTCGTCGGCGTCGTCGACCTGCAGCCGAAGCTGCGCGAGGAGCTGGCCGCGTCCCACCCGCAGGTCGCCGTTCACGACGATCCCTGGGCCGTGATCAACGACAGCTCGATCGATGCGGTGGTGATCGCCACCCCGGTCGCCACCCATTATGAGCTGGCGCGCGCGGCGCTCGAGGCCGGCAAGCATGTGATGGTGGAAAAGCCGATGTGCGCCTCCGCCGACGAGGCCAGGGACCTGGTGGCGCGGGCCAAGGCGCGCAACCGAATCCTGATGGTCGATCACACCTTCCTGTTTCATCCCGCCGTGCTGGAGCTGGGCCGGCTCGTCCATTCCGGCGCGCTCGGCAAAATCTCCTATTTCGACTCGCAGCGCGTGAACCTCGGCCTGTTCCAGCCCGACGTGAACGTGGTCTGGGATCTGGCGCCGCACGACCTGTCGATCATCAACTTCCTGTTCGGCTCGGAGCCGCTCGACGTCGAGGCGTCGGGCTATCGGCACATCAATCCCGGATCGGCCGACATCGCTTATCTCACCCTGCGCTATCCGGGCGACCTGATCGCCCATCTCAACCTGAGCTGGATGTCGCCGGTGAAGGTGCGCCGCATCGCGATCGGCGGCAGCAAGCAGATGGTGGTGTGGGACGATCTCAACCGCGACGAACCGGTGAAGATCTATGATTCGGGCATCGAGGTCCGGCCGCAGCACGAGCGCCAGCAGCTGCTCCCCAGCTATCGCATCGGTTCGGTGACCTCGCCGCGCCTGGCCGGCACCGAGCCGCTGGTCGACGTGGTCGAGCATTTCCGTAAGGTCATCCTGGGCCAGGAAGCCTGCCGCACCGACGGGCATTTCGGCCATTCGATCGTCCGCACCCTGGAGATGGCGCAGTCGAAGCTCGACGCCAATTTCCGCCGGGTCGCCTCGCTGGGCCCGAGGGTGCTCGCCGCGTGACCGATGTCGTGGTGCCTTTCGTCGACCTGTCGTGCCAGTGGGATCAGATCCGCCAGGCGGTGATGCCCGACATGGAGCGGCTGTTCGCGGCCAATGCCTTCTGCCTGGGCGAATGGGTGACGGGCTTCGAACGCCAGGTCGCCGATTATCTGGGCGCCGACCATGTCGTCGCCGTCAGCAGCGGCAGCGCGGCGCTGCATCTGGCCGTCCTCGCGGCGGGGATCGGCGCGGGCGACAAGGTGCTGGTGCCGTCGAACACCTTCGTCGGCACCGTATGGGGCGTTATCTATGCCGGCGGCATCCCCATCTTCTGCGATGTCCAGGAAGCGACCGGCACACTCGACCTGGCCGATGCCGCCCGGCGCATGGAGCCCGGCGTCAAGGCGATCATCCCGGTCCATCTCTATGGCCAGCCCGCCGACATGGCCGCGACGCTCGCCTTTGCGAAGCTGCATGGCCTGATCGTGATCGAGGACGCCGCCCAGGCGATCGGTGCCCGCTATGACGGTCGCGCCATCGGCACCTTGGGCGATTTCGGCTGCTTCAGCTTCTATCCCGGCAAGAATCTCGGCGGAGCGGGCGAGGGGGGCCTTGTCGTCGCCGCCAGCGCCGAGCATGCGGCGGTGCTGCGCTCGCTGCGCGAGCATGGCCAGACGCAGCGTTATGTGCATGAGCGGATCGGCTATAATTACCGCATGGACGGGATCCAGGGGCTGGTGCTGGGGCACAAGCTGCCCTTCCTCGACCAGTGGACCGACCAGCGTCGGGCGCTCGCGGCACGCTATAACGACGCGCTGAAGCCTCTGCCGCTCGCCTTGCCGCAGGTCGTGCACCACGACCATGTCTTCCATCTCTACGTCGTCCGCACGCCCGCCAGCGAGGCGCTGAAGGCGCATCTCGACTCTCGGGGCATCCAGACCGGCCGCCACTATCCGATCCCGCTGCACCGCCAGCCCTGCTTCGCCGATCTGCCGCAAAGCGCGCACGGCTTCCCCGTGACCGAGGATTATGCCGGCCATGGCCTGAGCCTGCCGATGTTCGCCGGGATGACGATGCGCCAGCAGGATGACGTCATCCGCGCCATTGCCGACTTCTTCTGAGGACCGCGACCATGGACCAAGCCCGCCCCCGCCGTCGCGCGCTGTGCGTCAGGCCGCTCGCCAACCCCAACGCCTCACCGCTCGTCCGGGTGATCTATGACGAGTGGATCCACGCGCTGTCGCTCCATTGCGACGTGACGGTCATCGAGCAGGATTTCGACTTCGCCGAGGTCTATGAACAGGTCCGGCCCGACTTCGTCATTTTCGACGCGGTGCAGCCGGCCCGCCCGGTCGCGGTCAAGATCTCCAACGCCAAGGCCTATCCGCATGTGCCGCGGGCGCTGTTCATCAACTGCGATCCGCATGACGCGATGCGCCCCTACACCTTCCAGATCCTCGACGATTACGCGATCGACACCGTCTTCTGCGGGATCGAGCATCTGCAGCAGATGCCGGAGCTCGCGCAGCTCCACTGCTTCGTCATTCCGCTGTTCATCGACGAGGATATCTTCCGGGATTACGGGCTGGAGAAGACGATCCCCGTCGCCATTTTCGGCGGGCATATGGCGCCGAACTTCTACCCGTGGCGCCACCGGATCACCGAGGAGATCCAGCACCATCTGCCGACCCTGGTCTATCCGCATCCCGGCTATTATCTCGGCCAGAGCAACGTGTTCGAGGCGCGCAACGAGAAATATGCGCGGCTGCTCTCGGCCAGCTACTACTCGGTCGCCGACACGACCCGGCTCGATTATGTCGTGCGCAAGCATCTCGAAATCCCGGCGGCGGGCGCCGTCCTCGTCGCCCCCGATTCCGAGGTGGTGAAGGCGCTGGGCTTCGTCGACATGCAGAACTGCCTGCTGGGCGAAGGCGAGGGCCTCTACCGGCGCATGGCCGATGTCGCCGCCGATCCGGCCCTCTACGAGGCGATCAGGACGGCGGGTCGCGATCTCATCCACGGCTGCTATACGCGTGCGCACTGGACATATCTGGTCGATTGGTTCGAAACTCGCGCCCTGTGCGAAGGCCATGAGGTGACGCAGCAGATGGGCCGGTTCGGGCGCTTCCGGAATGTCGCCGCCGATGCGGGTGTCTCGTCGATCGACGGGCTGTCCTTCGGACCCACGCCGCTGTCCGCGATCCTCGATTCCGCCAGCGCCGCCATCCTGCTGGGGCAGGATCTGGCTGCGGCCCGGAGGGATCTCTTCACGGTCCGGCAGTGGGTCGATCATCTCGCCGAGCCCAATTTCCTGCTGGGGGTGATCGCGATCCTCGACGGCGATCTCGACCAGGCGATCGCCCTGATCGCCCGCCGTGCGCCCAAGGAAGATGGCGAGTTCGGCAAGGATCATCATGCGATCGGCCTGCTCGATCCGTGTGAACTGGCGCTGCTGCTGCTGATCGCCGCCGTGCGCGGAAACCAGGCCCTCTACTCCGCCCTGATCGGGCAGGCGTCGCTGGTGCCGCACGTGGCGCTGCGGCGGACGAATTGGCTGCTGTCGGGAGCGCCCGTGGACGTAGCCGTTGGCGATCCTGCTCTCCTGTCGGCGCAACCGGGCGACTGCCCGTCGATCCACTGGCTGGGCCAGGAAAGCTATCCGGATTGGCTGCTGCTCAGCGCCCGGCTGCTCGACGCCAATGGCTGGCAGGCGATCGCGAACCAGCTGCGGGCGATCGCGGCCGCTTTCGATGGCGATCCAGCCCTGAGCCATGCCGCTTAGCATCACCCCTTACGAAGCGCGCTTCGAAGGGCCGTGGGACGATCTCGTCGCGCGGAGCCACGGCGGCACCGTGATGCACAGCCGCCGTTTCCTCGGCTATCATGGCGACCGTTTCCAGGACGAGAGCCTGTGCGCCTGGAGCGATCCGGGCGTGCGGCTGGCGGCGATCCTGCCGCTGGCGCGATCGCCGGGCGCGGGGGATGTCGTCGTCTCGCATCCGGGCAGCACCTTTGGCGGGCTGATCGAGGACGGGATCGATCCGCAGGACCGTGCCGCGATCCTGTCGGGCTTCGCGCAGATCCTGCTCGATCGCGGCTTTCGGCAGATGGTCTACAAGCCGGCCCCGGCGATCTTCGGTGAGCAGTTCGACGAAAGCGACCTGCGTCTGATGATGCGCATGGGCTCGGTGCGGCGCAGCGACCTGTGGAACTTCATCCGGCTCGACCATGACCATGGCCTGTCGCCCAAGCGCCGGGCGTCCTTCCGGGCGGCCGGGCGGAAGGGCGTTACCGTCCGGCGCGCGGCCGACGAGGCGGACTGGCGCCGCTTCCATGCGATGCTGTGCGACAATCTGGAATCGCGCCATGGCAAGGCCCCGGTCCACAGCCTGGACGAGATGCTGGCGCTGCGCGAACGGCTCGCCGGCGAGAATGAGCTGTGGCTGGCGGTGGGACCCGATGGCGACATCGTCGCGGGGACATGGTGCCTGTTCTACACCGCCCACACGATCCACACCCAATATATCGCGTCGACCGCGGAGGGCCGGAAGCTGGGCGCGGTCGATTTCCTGCTGGCGAGCCTGGTCGAGGATGCGGCCGCGCGCGGCCTGCGGGGCTTCTCCTTCGGCATCAACACCGAAGGCGACGGCTTCTCGATCAACAGCGGCCTGCTGAAGCAGAAGCTGGGCTTCGGTTCGGGCGTGACGGTTCACTGGCAGTTCGATGTCGATCTCGCGCGGCTCGCGCGCGGCGAGGCGGGGTTCCTGTGAGCCGTCCTCTGACGATCATCGGCGCGGGGATCGCGGGGCTGGTCGCGGCGGCGCTGGCCCATGCGCGCGGCCATGCCGTCACCGTCGTCGACGCGGGCGCGAGCGCGGGCGGTCTCTGGAAATCGACCGAGGTCCGGCTGGGCGAGCATAGGCTGTCGCTTGATGCCGGGTTGCGGCTGCCCGTCGCGACCGGGGACGAGCGGCTCGACCGGCTCATCTTCCACCGGCCTGATTTTGCGTTCGACTGGGTGCGCATCGACGGCTGGCCGCGCGAAAGCGCGATCACCGCGCATCGCTTCAATCCCGAGAATAGCTGCATCGACGCCACGACGCTCGGCCCGCGCCTCGACCAGGCGATCGCCGAGATGCGGGCGGCCCGGAACGATGGGGACCGCGCGGCCTCGGCGCTCGATCACAGCCTGCGGACCTATGGCCCGACCTTGACGCATGGGCCGATCCGCGACGCCGCGCTGGGCCTGTTCGGGCTGGAACTGGCCGATCTCGAACCGCAGGCGGTGCAGTGGTTCATCCCGCGCCGGATGATCCTGGGCGATTCCGTTGCGACTGCGCGGCTGCTCGCCGACGAAGATCTCGCAGGGCGGGTCGCCCATGCACGGCATTGCGATCTGCCGGCCGGTCTGAGCCGCAGCTTCCTGCGCCCACGCACCGGCGGCATCTCGACCTGGACCGTCGCGCTGCAACGCAGCCTTCAACAGGCCGGGGTCGATTTCCTGTTCGGGGACCGGGTGCGCCTGGCCGAGTTCGACGCCCGCACCAACGCCATCTCCGCGCTGGCGCTGACATCCGGGCGCCGGCTGGAGGTCGATCATGTCCTGTGCACGATCGCGCCCTCGCTGCTGGCAGGGGCCACCGGCTTCCGGGCCGGTCCTCCACCGCCCTTCCTCGACCTGGCGATTTCGCACGTCCTGGTCGATCGCGCACCCGAGCATCGCGCCAATTATGGCTTGAACTTCAACCCGGACGCCCGCTTCTTCCGCGCTATCTTCCATGATGCGATCGGCGATGTTCCGGCCGGCGCGCATGTGCTGACCTTCGAGCATCTCGTCACCGGGGAGGGGCAGTCCGATCTGGCCGCCGAGGCGCTGGCCGAGCTGGTGCGGTGCGGCGGCATGCCGGCCGGCAGCCGCGCCATCGACGCCAGCACCGAACGTTATCGCAACAGCGTGCCGGTTCCGGTGCGGCCCTTCGGGCGCGATGCGGCGGCGTTGCGCGATGCCATGGCGGCGTCCATCCCCAATCTGCTATTCGCGGGGCGATCCGCCGGTGGTGCTCCCTTCCTCGACGCGATCATCCATGAGATCGAGGCGACCTTGACCCATTTTGCAGCAGAGCCCCACCATGCATGACGCCGCCTCCAACGCTTCCAAGCTCATCGGCGCCGAGGATTATGCGCAGAAATATCTCGCGGGGATGGACTTCGAGCCGCATCTGATCGTGGGCCGGCAGGAGCGCTGCCTGGAATTCCTGGCCGAGCATCGGCCGGGCACCGTGCTGGAGGTCGGCTGCGGCCCGGATCTGCTGATCGACCGGTTCGACCTTCCGGCCTCCTCGATCCGCAAATGGGTGGTGGTAGAGCCTTCCTCCTATGCCGACCCGATCGAGCAACGGATCGCGACCTGCGACAAGCTCGCGCTGATCCGCGGCTATCTGGAGGATCAGATCGAGGCCCTGCTGGCGCAGGCGCCCGGCGGCTTCGACGCGATCCTGCTGTCGGGCCTGCTGCATGAGACGGTCCATCCGGAAACCATGCTGGGCGGCGCCCATGCCCTGCTGCGCGACGGCGGGCTGCTGTTCGTCAGCGTGCCCAATGCCAACTCCTTCCACCGGCTGCTCGCCGTCGAGATGGGGCTGATGCAGAGCGCCGACCAATTGTCCGAACGTAACGTGGAGCTGGGGCAACCGGTGGTCTACAGCCGCGAGACGCTGGTGCCACTGATCGAGGCGGCGGGTTTCCGCGACCCGCACTTCTCCGGCTATATGTTCAAGCCCTTCTCGAACGGCCAGATGGCGCAGGTGATCGATGCGCTTGGCGTGTCGCTGGCCGACGGGCTCAACAAGCTGGGCAAGCTGTTCCCCGACAATGCCGCCGAGATCGCGGTGGTGGCGCGCAAGCGCTGAGGTCGACCGGTCGCTTCTCGGTGATGATCAGCCGAGGGTGACGTAGATCTCCGCCTCGATCATCCAGCCGGCGCCTGTCTCACGCCATTTGGCGCTGTAGCTGCCCGAGGCGAGCGGCTGGCCGGTGGCGGCCTCGATACCCTCCCAGCGGCCATGCTCCATCGCGATCGGCTCGACCGGGGAGGCGAGGATCGTCTCGGGGGTGCGGGTGTAGACGGTGCGGCGGGGCGAGGCGAACTCGCGCTTCCAGGTGATGAGCTGGGCCTTGCGCCCGCTGAGGACGGCGCTGTCGCTGCCGGTGACGAGGACGGTGTTGGGGCTCAGGATCGGGCCGATCGCGTCGAGATCGGCGTCGGCGAGCGCGCGGTTGAAGGCGGCGCGGCGCAGGCGGATGGCAAGCTCAGGGCTGCCGTCGGGTCGCAGGTCTGTCATGCCCGCCATGATCGCAGCGCGACCCGCTGAAATCTTGTGAAAAATGCCGGTTACGAAACGGGCCGATCGATCAGGCGCCCGCCGCCTTGGATGGCGGGCGCGGGTGCGCGGGCTTGCCGGACGCGCGCGACGGTCTGGATCACCGTCGGCGGCTGGGTCATACCAGCCTCCCCGCCCGGCCACTGCGGACAGGGGCGTACGCGTCAGGCGTTGCCGTCGAACAACAGGCTCGACAGGCCCGATCCGGTGCTGGTGCCGTCCGAACCATAAGGGCTGTTGGCGCTCACCGCCTGCTCGAACTTCTCCAGGAAGGTCTTCAGCGCCTCGATCATCTGGTCGGTCGCGTCGGTGCCGTCGGTGCTCGTGGTCGTCGAGCTGCCGTCAGCCGCCTCGGTCGAGCTGCTCTCGTCGGTTGGGGGAGGGCCGGGCGGGGGGCCGCCGGGGCCGCCCGGACCACCGGGCCCCTGGGGCGCTGCCTCGGGGAACAGCGTCTTCAGTTCCTCGGCCTGTTCGTCGGTCAGCTTGCCGTCGGCGACCTGCTTGTCGATCAGCGAGTCGACCTTGTCCTTCATCCCCGCCGGGCTGCTACCCTGCTGGGGCGGGCCGCTGGCCTTCATCGCGCTGTCGATGTCGTCGAGGGCGCTGCTCAGCGCCGTCTGGTCGGTCGCCTTGACCGTGCCGGCCGAGACGGCCGATTGAAGTTGTTGCTTCATCCAGTCCTTCGGCGACGTGGTGCCTGAAATGGATACCATGTCCGTTCCTCACGGGCGTCATTGCCCGCGGAAAAGCTAGGAAAACATGGTTAGGCGCTCGTTAACCCTCCGAAACATATTCCTGTTCGCCTGGGTATGTCTGTCTACCGCAGTGGCTATTTCACCTCGATCAGCTCGATCTCGAAGATCAGCCAGCTATTGGCGGGGACCGGCCCCGAGCGGCGCGCGCCGTAGCCGGCCTTGGGCGGGATGATCAGCTCGCGCACGCCGCCCGCCTTCATGCCGGGCACGCCCTCGTCCCAGCCCTTGATCGCCTCGCCCGCGCCCAGGCGGAAGGTGAAGGGCTTGCCGCCATGCGAGGAATCGACCTTCTTGCCGCGGGCCTCGTCGGGCTGCGAGTAGAGCCAGCCGGTATAATGGACGGTGACGGTCTTGCCCTTACGCGCCTCATCCCCGGTGCCGACCTCGATATCCTCGATGCGCAGCCCTTCGGTGAGGGCGGGGGCCTCGGCCCGTGCGGCGGACACCAGCATCGTCGCGGCGATCGGCGCGAGCAGCAGGGATCGGAACATCGTCACGCCGCGCTCTCCTCGGCCGGATAGGTGGCTTCCATGAAATAGAGGCCGTCGGGCGGGGCGTTGAAACCCAGCCGCGAGCGATCGGCCGCCGCCAGCGCATCGGCGAGGTTGTCGGCGCTCCAGCGGCCCCGGCCGACCAGTTCGAGGCAGCCGACCATCGAGCGGACCTGGTGATGGAGGAAGGAGCGGGCGGCGGCCTCCACCTCGATCACGTCGCCGATCCGGCGGACGCCGAGCCGGTCGAGCGTCTTCACCGGGCTTTCCGCCTGGCAATGCGCCGAGCGGAAGGTGGTGAAATCATGGAGGCCGATCAGCCGCTGGGCGGCCGTGTGCATCGCCTGCGCGTCGAGCGGCGCCGCGACCTGCCAGGCAAGCCCCGCTTCCATGGTCAGCGGGGCGCGGCGGTTGACGATCCGATAGATATAGCGCCGGCCGAGACAGGAGAAGCGGGCGTGCCAGTCGCCCGCCGCCTCGGCGCAGGCGAGGATCGCGACCGGCGCGGGCCGCAGCCGGGCGTTGAGCGCCTGCATCAGCCGGAAGGGGGCGATCTCCTTGGCGATGTCGGCATGCGCGGTCATCGCGCGGCCATGGACGCCGGCGTCGGTGCGGCCGGCGGCATGGATGATCGCGGTTTCGCCGGTGACGGCGAAGATCGCCTCCTCGATCGCCTGCTGGACGCTGGGGCCGTGCGCCTGGCGCTGCCAGCCCATGAAGGGACGCCCGTCGAACTCGACGGTCAGGCGGAAGCGGGTCATTCCAGATGGGTGCCCGCGGGGATGGCGAAACCGCGCAGCAGCTCGGCGGTGCTCATCGCCCCCTTGCCGGCGCGCTGCACCCGCGTGGGGCGCACCGCGTCGTGCAGGCATTCGACGGTGAGCTGGTCGTCGATCACCTCGCCCGGCGCGGCGAGCCCGTTGGTGTCGACGATCTCGCAGGCGAGGATGCGGATGCGCTCGCCCTCATGTTCGAACCAGGCGCCCGGCGCCGGATTATAGGCGCGCGCCATCCGCTCGATCTCGCCGGCCGCATGCTCGCGAAAGGCGATGCGCGTTTCGGCCTTGTCGATCTTGGATGCGTAGGTGACGCCCTCCTCGGGCTGGACGACGGGCGGATAGGCGGCCGGATCGGCGAGCACCTTCACCATCAGCGCGGCGCCGCTCGCGGCCAGCTCGGCGGTCAGCTCGCCGCCGGTCTTGTGGTCGACCGGAGTCTCGACCGTCGCCAGCATCGGCCCGGTGTCGAGCCCGCGCTCCATCTGCATGATGGTGACGCCGGTGGTAGGATCGCCCGCCAGGATCGCGCGGTGGATCGGCGCGGCCCCGCGCCAGCGCGGCAGCAGCGAGGCGTGGACGTTGAGGCAGCCGAGCCGCGGCGCGTCGAGGATCGCCTGCGGCAGGATCAGCCCATAGGCGGCGACCACCGCGACATCGAGCTCGAGCGCGGCGAAGGCGGCCTGCGCCTCGATGTCGCGCAAGGTGAGCGGATAGCGGACCTCGATTCCCAGCGCCTCGGCCCGCGCCTGTACCGGCGAGGGGCGGAGCGCCTTGCCGCGCCCGGCGGGGCGGGGCGGCTGGCAATAGACGGCCACCACGTCGTGACCGGCGGCAACCAGCGCGTCGAGCGACGGCACGGCGAAATCGGGGGTTCCCATGAAGGCGATACGCATGGCCCCTCTGAAACGCTTGCCAGCCGATGATGCAAGCCCATATCGGTAGGCCATGGCATCGCCCGAGATAGAAACGCTGACCCAGGCGCTCGCGAAACTCCCCGGATTGGGCCCGCGCTCGGCGCGGCGCGCGGTGCTCCACCTGCTCAAGAAGCGCGAGGGAGCGATGACGCCGCTGCTCCGCGCGCTGGAGGCGGTGAACGAGAAGCTCACCACCTGCCAGACCTGCGGCAACGTCGACACCAGCGACCCGTGCGGCATCTGCTCCGACAGCCGGCGCGACCAGCGCATGCTGTGCGTGGTCGAGGAAGTGGCCGATCTGTGGGCGCTCGATCGGTCGCGGCTGTTCCCCGGCCGCTATCATGTGCTGGGCGGGCGGCTGTCGGCGCTCGAAGGGGTGCGGCCCGAGGATCTGTCGATCGACCTGCTGATCGGCCGGGTCGCGGCGGGCGGGATCGACGAGGTGGTGTTGGCGATGAACGCCACGCTCGAAGGGCAGACCACCGCCCATTATATCGCCGACCGGCTGGAGAATCTGCCGGTGCGGCTCACTCAGCTCGCCCATGGCCTGCCGGTGGGCGGCGAGCTCGACTATCTCGACGAGGGCACGCTGGCCCAGGCGCTCCGGGCACGTCGTCCGGTCGCCTGACCAATCCCCGTTCGGGTCGGGTTCAGCTTCGCCCGAGCATCCTGTCCCATAGCCGACTCCAGCTCGGATCAGACCGAAGAGACGTGGAGGAGTGCGTGATGCGACCATTTTTCACGAAGCTGGTGGCTGCGCTGACGCTGGGCAGTGCGCTGGCGGTATCGGTGCCGGCCGAGGCGCGGCCCGACTGGCGCGGCGATCGCGGCGGCTGGGACCGTGGTCATCGTGGCGACGGGCGTTGGGATCGCGGCTGGCGAGGCGACCGGGGCTGGGATCGTGGCTGGCGAGGCGATCGCTGGGGCGGCGGCTGGGATCGGGGCTATCGCTATGATCGCGGGCCGCGCGGCTATTATGCGCCGCGCTATTACGGCTATGGCTATGGCCCGCCGCGCTACCGCTATTATCGCGACCGCGACAATGGCGCACTGGCGGCGCTGGCCGGCATCGCGATCGGCGCGGCGATCGTCGCCGGGCAGTGATTTCCTCCCTCTCCCGCAGGTGGGCCCGCTCCAAAACCCGTCATTCCCGCGGAGGCGGGAATCCATAACCTCCGAACCGCGAGAGTCTCCTGCTTCAGAGGTTATGGATCCCCGCCTTCGCGGGGATGACGTTTGGAGTTTGCAGGGATTCCGCCCGTGGGAGAGGGCTAAATCTCGTGGAACGTGGGGGAGGCATTTCCCCCAACTTGACGATTCGGCCCCAAATACCTAGCTCAGGCCGATGGCTATTCGTCCGATCCTAGAGGCGCCCGATCCGCGGCTGCGCACCAAGTCCACGCCCGTCGAGACGGTCGACGACGATCTGCGCGCGCTGATCGCCGACATGTTCGAGACCATGTACGACGCGCCCGGCATCGGCCTGGCCGCGATCCAGGTGGGTGTGCCCCATCGCGTGCTGGTGATCGACCTGCAAGAGGAAGAGGACGCCGAGGGCAAGCCGATCCGCAACCCGCGCGTCTTCATCAACCCCGAACTGTTCGATCCGTCCGAGGACGTCTCGGTCTATAATGAGGGCTGCCTGTCGGTCCCCGATCAATATGCCGAGGTGGAGCGCCCCGCGGTGATCCACGCCCGCTGGCTCGACGAGCAGGGCGCCAAGCATGAGGAGCAGCTCGAAGGCCTGCTCGCCACCTGCCTGCAGCATGAGATGGACCATCTCGAAGGTGTGCTGTTCATCGACCATCTGTCGAAGCTGAAGCGCGACATGCTGCTGAAGAAGCTCGACAAGCAGCGGCGGGCCAACCGCGCGGCGTAAGCCCCAAAAGATCCTCCCTATCCGAAGGATGGGGAGGGGGACCGCGGCCGAAGGCCGTGGTGGAGGGGTTTCCCACCTCACCACCTTCGCCAAACCCTCGATGTCGGAAGACCCCTCCACCATTTGCTCTGCAAATGGTCCCCCTCCCCATCGCTGCGCGATAGGGAGGATCTTGCGTCACGCCTCGGCCCACCTACGCAGCAGATTGTGGTACACCCCCGTCAGCCGGATGATCGCCGCATCGTCCTGGCCGCGATCGCCGGCGACGGCCTGGATCGAGCTGTCGAGGTCGAACAATATGCGCCGGGCCCCATCGTCGCGCACCATGCTCTGGATCCAGAAGAAGGAGCAGAGCCGCTCGCCGCGCGTGACCGGGGTTACGTGGTGCAGGCTCGATGCCGGGTAGAGGATCATGTCCCCCGCCGCGAGCTTGACCTGATGGGTACCGAGATTGTCCTCCACCACCAGCTCGCCGCCGTCATAGCTTTCCGGATCGTTGAGGAAGAGCGTGGCCGACAGATCGGAACGGATGCGGAAATCGGTGCCGCGCTTCAGCCGGATGGCGTTGTCGACATGGGTGTCGAAGCGCTCGCCGCCGGCATAGAGGTTGAACAGCGGCGGGAAGACCTTGAGCGGCAGCGCGGCGGCGATGAACAGCGGGGTCGCGCCCAGCGCATCGAGGATGATGTTGCCCGCCTCGCGTGCCGCCTCGCTGTCCTCGGGCAACTGTCGGTTGCGCTTGGCGAGCGCCGACTGATAGCCCGAGGTGGTGTTGCCGTCGACCCATTCGGCCTCGGTGACGAGGGTGCGGACATGGTCCAGCGTGCGGCCCGTGAGCACGCCCGGAATAGCGATCATCATGGTGGTTCAGCCCTGAAGGGAGAAGGGCATCGAGTAAAGGCCGCGCACCTCGACCGCCTGACCCTCGCGGACGAAGGGCTGCCAGCGCCAGGTGCGCACCGCCTGGAGTGCCGCCTGGTCGAGCCGTGCGAAACCGCTGCTCTCGGCGATCGAGATTTCCTGCACCCGGCCATCGGTGCCGATCATGATGCGCAGCACCACGGTGCCCTGCTCATGCTTGCGGCGCGATTCCATCGGGTAGCGCGGCGGCTTGCCGTCCAGCAGCCGCTCGTCGAGATTGCCGACGGTCACCGGGCCCTGCGCGGGCGGGGCTGCCACCGCGACCGGCTTTACCGGCGGCGGGGTGTTGGTCACCGCGATTGGCGGCGGCGGAGCAAGCGTCTGGACGATCGGCGCCGGGGTGACGATCGTCGGCTCGATCTTCTGGACGATCTCGGGCTCGGGCTGCGGCTTTTCGGGCGGCGGCGCCGGCGGCTCGGCGATCAGCTCCACGACCAGCGGCTTCTTCTTCTCCGCGATGTGGATCACGTCGAGCTTCACCAGCGCGTAGAAGCTGACGAGGTGGACCATCACGATCGAGGCGATCGCCACCCAGTTGGGCTTGCCGCTGGTGCCATAGGTGCAGCGCTCGACCGGCGCTTCGACGGCCGTAGCGGCGGACACGGAAGGCTCGGCGTAGAACAGCACTTCACTGTTCCCCGCAGCGTCCCTGTCGAGCGTACCGTGCATCGTCAATTCACGAGTCCCCTGTCGTTTGTTTCCGCTATCGCAATCCTTAGTGCAAATCAATCGCAATAGCGTTTGATGCCAGTCAAAAATCCACGTTTCTCCGCGGAGGACGAATGGCCTATGGGTGGACGATGCGACGCCCAGCCCCCTCCGCCCTTCCGAGCCGCGAACAGATCCTCGATTTCATCGCCAAGTCCGACGTACCCGCGGGCAAGCGCGAGATCGCGCGCGCCTTCGGCTTGCAGGGGCAGGAGAAGATCTCGCTCAAGGCGCTGCTCAAGGACATGGCCGATGAGGGGCTGATCGACAGCGCCCGTGGCCGCGCCTTCCACAAGATGGGCGGCATCCCCAAGGTCACGGTGCTGCGCATCACCGACATCACCGACGAGGGCGTGCCGCTGGCGGTGCCCGAGACCTGGCATGGCGAGAATGGCCCGCCGCCGCAGCTGCGCGTCAAGGAACTGCGCGGCCGCAAGGGGCCGGCGCTGGGCGTGGGCGACCGCATCCTCGCGCGCACCGAGGAAGCGGGGAAGGGCTGGATCGCCCATCCGATGAAGAAGCTGGCGCGCGGCGAGGCGCTGATGCTGGGCATCCTCCATCGCGAGGGCGACCGGCTCTGGCTGCGCCCGGTCGACAAGCGCGAGAAGCGCGATACGCTGGTTTCCGACGCGGGCGATGCCGATGCCGGCGATCTGGTGCTCGCCGAGAAGGCGGGCCGCCCGCCGCGCATCACCGCGCGGGTGACCGAGCGGCTGGGCGATCCGTTCGCGCCGCGCTCGTTCAGCCTCGTCGCGATCCACAAGCTCGGCATTCCCGATGTCTTTCCCGAAGCGGTGCTGGAGGAAGCCACGCTGGTGCCCAAGCTCGACCTGGGCGAAGGGCGCGAGGATCTGCGCGACCTGCCGATCGTCGCGATCGACCCAGCCGATGCGCGCGACCATGACGATGCGATCTGGGCCGAGCCCGATGACGATTCCGCCAATACCGGCGGCTTCAAGGCGATCGTCGCGATCGCCGACGTCTCCTTCTACGTCCGCCCCGGATCGGCGCTCGACCGCGAGGCGAAGAAGCGCGGCAACAGTGTCTACTTCCCCGATCGGGTGGTGCCGATGCTGCCCGAGGCGCTGTCGGCCGACATCTGCTCGCTGAAGCAGGGGCAGGATCGCGCGGCGATGGTCTGCCATCTGACGGTGAAGGCCGACGGCACGCTCAAGGACTGGCGCTTCACCCGCGCTGTCGTCCGCATCGCGGCGAACATCGCTTATGAGGATGCGCAGGCGGCGATCGACGGCACCCCGCATGAGGGGACGTGGGACCAGGCGCTGGTCGACAGCGCGCTGAAGCCGCTGTGGGCCTGCTGGAAGGCACTGGCCGCCGCGCGCGACAAGCGCGAGCCGCTCGACCTCGATCTGCCCGAGCGGCGGGTGGTGCTCGACGAGAAGGGACGCATCCTGTCGGTCGCCGCGCGCGAGCGGCTCGACGCGCACCGGCTGGTCGAGGATTATATGATCGCCGCCAATGTCGCCGCCGCCAAGGCGCTGGAGGCGAAGAAAGCGCCGGTGATGTACCGCGACCATGAGCCGCCGAGCCGCGAAAAGCTGGTCGCGCTGAAGGACTATCTGGCGACCTTCGACATGGAGTTCGCGCTGGGCCAGGTCGTCCGCCCCGCCACCTTCAACCATATCCTCAAGCGGATCGACGACGAGACGATCAAGCCGCAGATCATGGAGCAGGTGCTACGGTCGCAGACCCAGGCCTATTATGCGCCCGCGAACACCGGCCATTTCGGCCTGGCGCTGGGCAGCTATGCGCATTTCACCAGCCCGATCCGTCGCTATGCCGATCTGCTGGTCCATCGTTCGCTGGTCGGCGCCTACAAGCTGGAGGCGGGCAAGCCGAAGCTGGTGGGCCCCGGCCGCACCGACGACATTCCGGCCAAGACCGCGCTGACCCCCGAGGAAAGCGAGCGGATGACGGCGATCGGCGAGTTGATCAGCCAGGCCGAGCGCCGCGCGATGGAGGCCGAGCGCGATACCATCGACCGCTATGTGGCGGCCTATCTGTCGACCAAGGTGGGCGAACTGCTCGACACCCGGATCACCGGGGTCCAGCCCTTCGGCTTCTTCGCGACGGTGGAGGGGCTCGGCGGCGACGGGCTGGTGCCGGTCTCCACCCTGGGCGCCGAGCGCTTTCATTATGACGAGGCGGCGCATGCGCTGGAGGGCGAGCAGAGCGGCGACCGCTATACCTCGGGGATGAGGCTCAAGCTCCGGCTGGTCGAGGCCAATCCGATCAACGGCTCGCTGCGCTTCGAGCTGGAGGAGGGCGCGAGCCATCTGCCGTTCCGCGGGCCCCGCACCGGCAAGGGTCCGAAACGCCCGATCATGGGACGGCGCGGCCGGCCGGGGAATATCCGGCACAACGGCAAGCGGCGGTAAAAAACCCCTCCCCCTGCAGGGAGAGGGTTTAAAGCTTCGGCAGGGTGACGCCCTGCTGCCCCATATATTTGCCGGCGCGGTCGGCGTAGCTGGTCTCGCAGGGCTCGTTGCCCTGGAGGAACAGGAACTGGCAGGCGCCCTCGTTCGCGTAGATCTTGGCGGGGAGCGGCGTGGTGTTCGAGAATTCCAGGGTCACATGGCCTTCCCAGCCCGGCTCCAGCGGGGTGACGTTCACGATGATCCCACAACGCGCATAGGTGGATTTGCCAAGGCAGATCACCAGCACGTCGCGCGGCACCCGGAAATATTCGACCGTGCGGGCCAGTGCGAAGCTGTTCGGCGGGATCACGCAGACGTCGGTCTCGCGGTCGACGAAGCTGTTCGCGGCGAAATTCTTGGGGTCGACCGTCGCCGAGTCGACATTGGTGAAAATCTTGAACTCGGGCGCGACCCGCGCGTCATAACCATAGGAGGACAGGCCATAGCTGATGCAGCCGTCGCGGCGCTGCGCCTCGACGAAGGGCTCGATCATCCCGTGCTTCGTCGCCTGCTCGCGGATCCAGATGTCCGACATGATCGACATGAAGCGTGCGTCTCCCTTTAATCGATGCCGAGGTCGGCCGGCCCGAAGGCGTGCGGCAACAGCTCGGAGGCCCGGAAATGGGCATAGGCGCGGCCATCGGCCGAACCGCAATGAATGTCGATGTCGCGGCCCGACAGCTGGGCCGCCTCGTTGATGATCTGGCGGCAGCGGCCGCAGGGGGTGACCAGCGATGAGCCGCTGATCGTGCCGTCCTTCGCCAGCGCGCCGCCGGTGACGCCGATCGCGACCACGTCGCGGAAATGGCCCTGGGCGTTGGTGGTGGCGAGCGCCACCGTCTCGGCGCACAGCGACAGGCCGTAGCTGGCATTCTCGAAATTGGCGCCGGTGATCATCCGGCCGTCGGCGAGCAGCACCGTGGCGCCCACGCCGAAGCGCGAATAGGGCGCATGGGCGTTGGCGGCGGCCTCGCGCGCGGCGTCGATCAGGACGCGGCCAGCCACTTCGCGCATGTCGACCGGCTCAGCCACGGATGTGCAGCACGCAGATCAGGGTGAACAGGCGGCGGGCGGTGTCGAAATCCACGTCGATCTTTCCTTCGAGGCGATCCTTGAGCAGCTGGGCGGCATCGTTGTGGATGCCGCGCCGGGCCATGTCGACCGTCTCGATCTGCTGCGCGGTCGAGGTGCGGATCGCCTGGAAATAGCTGTCGCAGATCGCGAAATAATCCTTGATCGGGCGGCGGAAGCTGCCGAGTCCCAGGATCAGCGTTTCCAGCAGATCGCCGCTCTCGGCGTTGATGTCGATCGCGAGGCGCCCTTCCTCGACCCGGAGCTTGACCTTGTAGGGGCCGGCATAATCCTGCGGGTAGGCGCGCTCGGGCTTGAAATGATTGCCCTCGAGCAGGTCGAAGATCGCGACGCGCCGCTCCTGCTCCACATCGGCGTTACGCCAGATGATCGTCTTCTCGTCGAGATCGATGGCGATGATGCGCGGATCGGACATGGAAGATCAGCCCTTAAAGCTTGATCGAGCGAGGTGGAAGTCCCCTCGAAGGCGGTACCGGCCCGCGCGCCCGCCCGATCTTCCATCCAGGATAGGTTCTTGGGCTGTCTCTTATACACATCTGACGCTGCCGACGATCTTACGCGTGTA
>CAUTRN010000003.1:0-258013 GCA_963540925.1 uncultured Sphingomonadaceae bacterium | reverse complement strand
ACGAGATGCAGCGTAGTCTCGTGGGCTCGGAGATGTGTATAAGAGACAGCCAGCGACCCGCCGCCAAGTGAGCCCCCGCCCGGAGACCCGGGGCCGGGCCAGCCCGACCCCGGCACGCCGCCGACGACGGACCCGCCACCGACCGATCCCCCGCCCGTCGAGGTCAATGAGCCCGTGATCGACGACCCCGGCGCGCCTGCCAATGGCGGGATCGATGCCGATGGCGATTGCCTCGGCACGATCGAGATCTTCGCCGGCCGGGCGCTGCGCTGCCGCCCGCCCGGAGCGAAGACCAGCCTCTCCAATTGCTGCAAGGACCGGGGGGAGATCATCCGCGACGGCATGGGCTCGTCGATCACCTCGCTGTCGACCAAGATCGCGGTCGCCCGCCAGGTCTTCACCGGCATGAAGGCCGCTTACGCCGCCTATCAGGCCGGCGCCACCGCCGGCGCCGCGGCAAGCGCTGGCGCCAATGCGATCGTCGTCGGGATCGATCCGACCTCGATCGCGATCAGCCTCGCGGTCAACTTCATGATCGAGGTGCTGCTCCAGGGCTGCGACCAGCAGGATATGGAGACCGGCATGCAGCGCGGCTCGGGGATGTGCCACGAGGTCGGCACCTATTGCGCTACCTCGATCCTCGGCGTCTGCATCCAGGACGCCAAGAGCCATTGCTGCTTCAACACCAAGCTCGGCCGGATCCTGCAGGAGCAGGGCCGCCCGCAGCTGAAAAGCTTCGCCGGCATCGGCTGGGGCCCGGTCAAGCACCCGATCTGCCGCGGCTTCACGCCCGAGGAGTTCCAGGCGCTCGACTTCAGCAGGATCGACCTGAGCGAATATTACTCCGAGGTCGAGGCCCGCGGCCAGACCCTCATCCAGACCGATATGAAGGAGCATGTCGATGCCTATCTGCGCAACGTGGGCCAGTAGCGCCCGCAGGGCTCCGGCGCTGGCACTGGGCGCGATCGCCGCGATCGCCGCCGCCCAGCCAACGGCGCCACCACCACCACCGAAGCCTCCGGTCGGTGGTCCCGCTGCTGCCGTTGGCGACGAAGCGGTCGTGCGGCTCCAGGGAGCCATCGCCGCCCGCAAGGGCGATGCCCCACCGATCAAGCCTCCCGCCCTCCCCGCCGCCGGCGATGCCGATCGGCGTCGGGCCTTCGACGGGATCAGGCGCCGGACGCCGCAGCCGGCGATCGAGCGCCGCGCCCGTGCTGCCCAGGCCGCCGCCCGCGCCGCGCTCGAGGCCCAGCAGGCGGCGATGGCGCAGCAGCTCGGCCCGGCGCTCGGGCTGACCGCGCCCGATATCGCGGCGCTCGCCGGCGGCGCGCCCCACGCCAGTGTCCCAAAGGCCGGCCTGGCGCCTCTGCTGTTCGTCTCGTCGACGATGCCGGTGGCGGTGTTGCAGACCTATGCCGCCGACCTCGCCCGTGCCGGCGGGGCGATGGCCTTTCGGGGCCTGCCCGGTGGCCTGAAGCGGGTCGCGCCGATGGCGCGGCTGTCGGCGGACATACTGAAGGTCGATCCCGGCTGCACCGGCGACGGGTGCGCGATGCGCGACGTGCCGATCCTGGTCGATCCGATCGCCTTCCGTCGCCACGGCATCACCCGGGTGCCGGCGCTGGCGATGGTGCCCGGCGATCCCGCCCAGGCCTATTGCGAGCGCGACGACCAGGCACCGGTCCCGGCGGGACCTTTGGTCTATGGCGATGCGGCGCTGTCGGGCCTGCTCGAGGGATATGCCCGCCTGGGCGGGTCGAAGGAGGTGCGCGATGCTCAGGCTCGCCTTCAGCGCCGCTAGGCGGCTCGCCACCGGGCTCGTTCGACTCCCGCGCGAGGCTGCGATCGCGCTCGGCGGGGCGGTCGACGGCCACCCCGCTCGCGCTCGCCGCCTGCTCGGTGCCATGGCGATCACCCTGCCCCTCGCCCTGCTCGGTCGCTGGGCCGTACCGCAGGTCACCATCGTCATGAGCCCTTCGATCGAAGCCTGGGCGGTCGCCCCGGATCCCGGACCGATCCACCGCGGCGACTATGTGATGTTCACCCTGGCGCACCCGCTCGCCGGCCCCCGGCCAGTCAACGTCACCAAATATGCGCTGTGCCTGCCCGGCGACCGACTCCACGCGGTCGAGCAGCCCTCGATCATGCTGCCGGGGGCGACCGACGCGGTTTTCGGCTGCAACGGCCATTGGCTTGCACGCACCAAGCCGGTCGGCCGCCATCACCAGCGGCTCGACCATTTCGCCTGGCGCGACGGCGTCGTGCCGCCCGGTCTCGCCTTCGTGGGCTCGAGCAATCCAGACAGCTTCGACAGCCGCTATTTCGGGTTGGTGCCGCTCGCGCGCCTCACTCGGATGCGGAGGCTGATGTGACGCCCCCCTACCCGGCTGCGCTCGCCGCGATCGCGATGGTGATCGCGACCGCAGCTCGCGCGGAGTCGGCGCGACCGGCGACGGCAGCGCCTACGGCCAAGCAAGGCTATTGGTGGTATCAGGCGCCACGCAAGCCTGAACCATCCGGCGAAGTCGACCCGACCCCGGCGAATGTCGTCAAACCGGCAATCCCGCCCATGACCGAGCTGGCGACCTGGACTCCGCCACGAATCCGCGACCTGATCATCGCCCAGCGCGACTATGCGGCGACCGTGCTGACGGTCGACGCGGTCGCCGACTTCTGGCGGCTCGAGGATTTCGCGAGGCGGAAAGCGCGCGCCTTTGCCGGGATCACCCAGCTCGCGATGCTCCAGCATCCCGAGCTCAACAGCCGTTCGGCCAATCCGCTGGTCGGCGATGCGCGTGCTGAGCGGGGTGCTCAACAGGACGCACTGCGACGCACCTACCTGCGCGGCCAGGCTCGCGACTTCGCGCTGGTCATGCTCAGCCGGTCGAGTTGCGGCTATTGCCGGGTGCAGTGGCCGATCGTCCAGCGCTTCCAGGACGACTATGGCTGGCAGGTCAGCCAGGTCGATATCGACCGGCGACCCGACATCGCCCGGCGGCTCGGGGTCGAGATCACTCCGACGACGATGCTCATACGCCGCGGCAGTCCGCAGCATATGGTGATCGCGAGCGGGGTCGAGGCCTATCCCAATCTCGCCCAGATGGCCTATCAGGCGGTGCGCCTGCTGGCCGGAGATATCCGCCCCGAACAGTTCATGACCGGCCCCGGCGAGGATGGCGGCTTCTTCGACGCACTGTCCGGAGGCCCGGTCGCCGCGAGCGATCCCGCGACCATGATCTCGGATTCGGCGGCTGCCGAAAGCGACCGGCCATGAGCCGCCTCATCCTCGCCGGCTTCGGGGTCGCGATCGGGGTACCCTTCGGCATCCTGGTTGCAGCGCCCACGCCCTATGCGCCGCAGATTCCGTCGCGCGACGATGCCTTGCGCGCGGCGATCCATCCGGTCGCCGACGAACGGGCGATGCGTGGGTGGCTGGCGCGCGTACCGCGCACGCGCGACTACCCGCCCGACTTCACCGAGACGCTGCGCGGCGGTGCCCAGGTCTATGTCGTCGAGATGTCGACGGCGCCAGGCTGCCTGCCCTGCGACGATCTCTGGGCGCGGCTCAACGAACTGCGCGCGCGCTATGGCTGGCAGATCCGCACCATCCCGCAAAACTCCGCAATGCTCCGCTCAGGCCGCTTCGGCCTGCCGTGGGTTGGACACCCGGTCGCCTGGGTTCGGTCGGTCGACGCGCCCGACCGCATGGTACCGGTCGCGGTCGGCACCGACCTCGCGCCCAATCTCGCCCGCAACGTCTATCTCGCGAGCAAGATGCTGGGCGGGGTTCGCCCCGCGGTCGGCGTCCGCGCAATGGCCAAGTTCACAGGCATTGTCGGGCGACCACCGAGGAGACGTCCGTGATGCCGCACAAGCCGCTCATGCGCCCCGCCTCTTGTCGCGGACCATCGAGGCATAAGGAGTTGCGCAGGGCAAGCGGCGCAGCGTCGAAAACAGCTCCCGCATCGGTTTACTAAAAAATTCTGGAAACTTTCATATTTTGGAAGTATCAGGAATTTCATGTCACCGGTGGTGGAAAAGATCGCGAAGGCTGGCCTCGCCGATCGCATTCTGAACGAACGCCAGCTCGGGCGGTTGCTCGGTGGCGGGGACGCGCGTCGCTATGGGCTGGTCAACCGCGCGCTCAAGGACGGATCGTTGCTTCGGGTCAAGCGCGGTACTTATGTCTTGGGGCAACGCTTTCGCACCACGGCGATTCATCCCTTCGCCGTTGCCCAGAGCCTCGTAGCTGGCAGCTATGTCTCGTTCGAAAGTGCGCTGGCCTGGCACGGGTGGATTCCCGAGGCCGTCTTCACCACAGCCAGCGTTTCGCCCGGTCGCAAGACGCTACGATATGAGACAGCTGGCTTCGGCACATTCGATTTCCATCCTTTGGCAATCGCTGATTATCACTTCCTGACCGCGGTCGATCGGGTGGAAATGGGAAAGCTGACCGCCTTTGTCGCGCAGCCGCTTCGCGCGCTGATGGATCTCGTCGCTCTGCGCAAGGAGAGCTGGAGCGGCATGGACTGGCTCCTCCAGGGCATGCGGATCGACGAGAGTGAGCTCGCGTCGCTGAGGCGGAAGGATTTCGCCAAGCTCACGTCCGTCTACAAGCACAAGGCGGCAAACGCCTTCCTCCTGTCCCTCGAGAAAGCCGTGACCATGAACCGGGAAACCTCCAGCCATGATTGATATCATCGGCGAAAAACTGCGTCGCTACGAAGCGGCCAATGCGCTCGAGGAGGAGAATGCCGTCAAGGAAATCCTCCAGGAGATAGCGCTCTACGCGCTCTGGCGCGGCGACTTCTTCGAGGTTGCGCTGTTCCAGGGCGGCACGTCGCTACGCATTCTCCATGGTCTGCCGCGTTTTTCGGAGGATCTCGACTTCGTGCTCCGCACGCCCGACCCGGATTTCGACTGGTCGCCCTATCTCAAGCTGCTGGTCGAGGTGTTCGAACAGTTCGGGCTGAAACTCGACGCCTTGCCCAAGCCCAGGATGGACGGCGCGATCCGCCAGGCGCTGCTCAAGAATGATTCGATCGCGAGCCAGCTGGATCTGTCGTTTGCCGGGGCCGGCAAGCCCCGGACGATCCGCATCAAGCTGGAGATCGACGTCAATCCGCCCGAGGGCTCGGGAGAGGATGCCACCTATCTCGCCTTCCCGGCCGATCATGAAGTGCGCCATCAGGACCTGTCGTCCAATTTCGCGCTCAAGATCCATGCGCTGCTGTGTCGCGGCTTCCTGAAGGGCAGGGACTGGTATGATTTCTCCTGGTATGTCGGCAAGGAGATCATGCCCAATCTCCCGCTGCTGCGCGCCGCCCTGATCCAGGCCGGGCCCTGGGCGGGCGACGAGAGCATCGCCGTCGATCTGCCCTGGTTGAAGGACGCGCTCGCCACCGCGATCGCAAGGATCGACTGGAAAGCGGCGGCCGAGGATGTGCGGCGGTTCCTGCGCCCCGGTGAAGTCAAATCGCTCGAATTGTGGAGCGAGCGCTTCTTCATGGCGAAGCTGGAAAAGCTCACCGCAGCGGTGTGAACGACCGAGGCGAATTTCGCCTACGGCCTGCACACGACGGGGCGTAGGCTGGCCGCCCTCGCAATAGCCACAGGCTGCTCCGGGCCCATCCGCTGTGCCGAGCATTTTCGGGCACCGCTGGTCATCATCCGTCCCAGATCGGCAATGAAGTGCCCCCTCGGTTGCCGCTCTCCATCGAGACGCGCATCACAGCCCTGTCCGCACCGGACGGTTCCCGCCGCGAGGAAATCCTATGCGCTTGCCCCGCCTTCGGCTGATCAGCCTTGTCGGCCTGCTCGGGATCGCCGGCGCGGCCGCCCCCGCCGCGGCGCAAAGTTGGGCCGAGAGCTGGTTCGACAACGCCACCTATACCGCGCCGGGCAGCTTCTCAGACCAGACCCGCGGCTATATCACCGCCGGCGGCATGTCCGGGCGGATCGACGTCCACAACGACTATCTGATGTCGCTAACCCTGCCCAAGGTGAAGGCGGGGTGCGGCGGGATCGACATGTTTCTGGGCGGCATGTCGTTCCTCGATCCCGATTATCTGGTCCAGAAACTCGAAAGCATCCTGCAGGCAGCGCCCGCGGTCGCGTTCCAGTATCTGCTCGAGACGCTCGACGAGAAGATGGGGAACATCATCTCGAAGATGGAGGCGGCGACCAATTATCTGAACTCGATCCAGGTCAATGACTGCCGCTTGGCCAACCGTGCCGTCCAGATCGCGCGCGGCGAAGACAATATGAGCGGGATCATCGAGGAGATGACCGGCTACAAATCCGTGAAGGCCGGCTTCGCCAAGAGCTACCAGAACAGTCGCGAGAAGATCCAGGCCAACGCCAACAACCCTACCGAGGACCTGAAGGACGCGCTCGCCAACTGCCCGGCGGAGGTGACGGACATCTTCCGCACCGGCTCGCTGCTCGCCCATGCCGCGTCGCGGGTCGGTGCGGGCGACTGGGCGGGCGTCATGCGCGCCAGGGTCGGCGACGTTTATATGCGGTGGGACCCGGCCGACAAGGTGCCACTCTTCTCGGCGATCCCGGCCTGCCCCGCGCAGGATAGCGACAGTCCGCAGGATTTTCTCGCCGGCCGCGTCCAGCGGCGGGCGCTCAACATCCCGGCGACCGCCAGCGACTGCGGCCTCGACGGCAACGGGCGCGGCGCGCTGATCCTGGCGCGCGAGAGGATGGAGGCGATCGCCGAGAAGATCCGCGGCCGCGGATCTCTTACGGCCGAGGAGAAGCAGTTCGTCGCCAATGTCCGGACGCTTCCGGTCTACCGCATGCTCGAATGGGGCGTGCGCGAGGGTGTGGTCGACAGCGTGATCGGCGACACCGACGAGCTTGTGGCGCTCACCCTCGCCTATCAGATGCTCGACGACCTCACCCGGACGATTGACTTCGCGCTGACCAATGCCGAACGCGGTGCCAGCAGCGCCGGCGCGGCCGATGGCGCCAGCGCCAATATCTGCCAGACCCGGATCCTCGCCAAGGGCGTCGAGCAGCTGCGCGACCTGCGCGACGAGGTGCTGCGCCAGCGCGCGCAGATGCGCCAATCCTATATGGCGGCGCTCGATCAGGCGAACCTGTCGGCGAACTATGCTGGACTGATCCGCCAGCGTGACCGGGATGCCCGAGATGCCGCCGGCGCCGCCGCGCGCCGCAACCCCTGACGGGCCACGAACCATGGCAAGCCGAGCCCTTCCCCGCCTCGCTCTGCTGGCCGCCGCCCTGCTGCCGGCGCCGGCGCTCGCGATCGACACGAGCTTCCACAGCTATGACGGCTTCGCCGAGACGGTCGATGCCTTCCGCCTGGTCTCGCTGATCTTCTCCGACCCCCGCTATGAGACCTTGGTCCTGATCGTCGCGGTGGTCGGGATCGCGCTGGGCGCGGTGCTGGCCAGCGTGCGCGGCTCCGGCATGGGGCTGGTGTCGTTCGGTTTCCAGATCCTGGTGGGCGTGGGCCTGTTCGTCGGGCTCGTCGCCACCACCGGCACCGTCCATGTCTATGATCGGGTGAGAAACGCCTATCAGCCTGTCGGTGGTGTTCCGAACCTCCTCGTGCTCGTTGCCGGCACCACCAACCTCATGGAGCGCGCGCTGGTCGAGACGGTCGACGACAACACGCTCGATCCCAACGCCAAGATCGAGTTCGGCGCCGGCGGCCACGCCTTCGACCTGTTCCTGAATGCGGTCAGTCCCCGCGGGCCGATGACCGACGCCTTCCTCGACGCCACGATCAAGGACTATGTTCGCCAATGCTATCCGGTCGCGCGGGTGTCGCCCGCTTATGGCATCGACGACGACAAGCTGTTCCGCACCACGACCGATCTGCCCGCGGCCTTCCAGGCAATGGCGGGCCCAGCCACCTATTCGACCGTATACACCGCCGCCGACAAGGGTGGCACGACGGTGAGCTGCGAGGCGGCCTGGGCGCATATCGCCGATCGCCTCGCCGACCCGGCGCTGTTCGATGGCTATGCTAGTCAGGTCTGCGCACGGACCGGCTTCGACGTCTCGCAGGCGTCCCAGCTCCAGCACTGCAAGAGCCAACTCGGCGAACTCGGCCAGATGATGATGGACCGCCCGTTGTCGGCGCAGGCCTTCCTCACCCATGTCCTCCTGGGCACCAGCGTCGGCGATGTGCTGTTCGAGGACAGCCCTGCTACCGCTGCTCGGGTGATGGCGAACCGCGCCGCGATCTCGAGCAGCCTCGCCACCCTGTCGGTTGCCAATGAGTGGATGCCGACGATCCGCGCGACGGTGTTCGGAATCATGTTGTTCATGGTGCCGGTAGCGCTGCTCTTCATCCTGACCCCGATCAACCTGAGGGTCGCAAGCTTCGCGCTCGGGCTGTTCGTGTTCACGGCGCTCTGGGGCGTGATCGACGCGGGCATCTACCAGCTCACCCTCGGCCGGGCGTCGGCGGTGCTCGCCGAGATGCGGAGCAATGGCGTCGCCGCCAATGCCTGGCTGATGGCGCCCTCTTCGGCGGTCAAGGCGCTAGCGGTGTTCGGCACCTTCCGCACCGCGGCCGCCGGGCTCGCCGCCGCCTTCGTCTTTACTGTGTTCCGCTTTTCGGGCAGCGTCTTCGACGCCGTCACCGGCAGCGCCTCGGTTCTCCAGTCCCAGGCGAGCGCCGCCGGTGGCGGCATCCTGACCAGCGAAGGCCGCGCCTCCGCGCTCGAGGCGCAGGGCTCGGCGCGCGGCACCACGACCCGGGCGAGAGCTGCCGCCAGCTTCGGCGATTTCGGCGACCGGTCGAGCTTCGCGGCGACCCGCAGCTTCGGCGAGGCCAGCGCGCTGACAGGGGCGTCGCCCGGTGCCGCCGGCACCCCCGCCCTCGGCTATGGCGGCATCGACGGCGCGCGCCAGCTCGGAAGCCTCACCCCCGCGTTGGCGGGCAGCGATCCGAGCGACCCTGCCGTGGCGCGTACGGTGCGCGCCAATGCCGCGACCGGCGCGATCCACGACTTTGCCGAGAAGGACGCGCTACGTCGTCTGGGTACCGGTTATTTCGGCGAGGGCGCCGCCGGCGAGAAAGCCTTTGCATCCTTCGCGCAAAACCTCGTCCAGTGGCGCGCCTTCGGCGACACCCGCGCCTATGGCATGATGATGCAGGGGGCGACCCGCCACTTCGAGCGCGCCGGCTATTCCAAAGCCGACGCCGAACTCAAGGCCAGCGGCGTGATCGCCGACGCCTCGGCCGACCCGACCTTCGCCAAGCTCAGCGCCAATGCCTTCGACCAGGAGCAGATGCTGCGCAACGACCTGACCGCGGCCCAGATTCAGGTCGGCGCGATGGAGGGGCGTCGAGACTTCGCCGGCGCCGACGTCACCTCATCCGAACGCGCCAGCAGCGCCACCGAACAGGCCTGGCGCAGCGGTCGCAATGCCGGTGACCGGCAAGCGGCAAAAATGCTCGGCCTGCCCGCCGAGGAGATGAGCCGCCGCACCGCCTTCATCAACGCGCTCAGTGGCGAGGCCCGATCGACCGCGATCAGCCAGCTCGCCCATGCCACCGGGCGCAACGAGGCCCAGGTCGAGCGGGCGCTCGAACGCTACAATGCCGCGAGCCAGGTCGGCACCGCCGATGGTGCCAGCGCCGAAGCGCGCAGGGAGGGCACCAGCGTCTATGCCCGGACCCGCGATGCCGCCGGTTATGATTTTGCCGAGCGCTCAGGGAAACTCGATGCCCAGCGCGAGATCGGCGCTGACGGTACGCGCGCCGCGGCCCGCATCGGCGAGCAGCGCCAGCAGAGCGGCAATATCGGCTATGCCGAGGGCGCGGCGGCCGCCGGCAGCAGCACCCGCGAAGCCGCCCGGCTCGACAGCTTCATCGAGACGCTCAGCGCCACCGCCGGCAACCAGCTCGATCTCGCCGATGGCGGCCCCACCGCGGTCGCCGATCGCGCCCGCAACACGAGGACCACCCGCATTGTCGACCAGGAACGGCTGACCCGCATGCAATCGCTGCTGCGCGCCAACGGCGTGAGCCTCACCCGCAAGCAGCTTGCGATGGACCAGAATGGCGACCTCGCGCTCAACCTCACCCCCCAGGCCGCAGGACAGCTTCACAGGGCCGGACTGATCAACGATAGTCAGCATGGCGCGATCGCCAATGGTGGCACCGCCCGCTTCAGCTTCGCCGACAACGACCTGCTCGTCTCCAGCGGCACAAATTTCGACCGCTCGGCCCGGAACGACACCAGCACGCGCTTCGAGGCCGGCAAGCAGGCCGGTCCCGACACGATCGAGCATTTCCTCGGCGGTGGCCCCGAAGGCCAGCAGGCCATGGCCAACTGGCTGAAAGGCGGCTTTGAGATGGATCGCCAGGGCCATTGGCGCCTCAAGCCCCAGGTCGCCGACACACTCCAGCGCGACGTCCAGGCGATCATGGCGCAGACCGGATGGCAGCGGTCGATCTCCCGGTCAGCACAAGATCAGAACCAGATGGGCACAACGGTGGAAGGACAGGTTGGTGGTGACGTCTCTGCCGGAGGCCGAAGATCCTCGACCAATCCGAAGCGGGAACCCGGCTTCGGTCACGGATCTACCAGTGGCAGCCTTCAAATCAGCAGTTCAGATCTGGGAATCACGAGCGAGAATGTCAGCGCGACGATCGATGTAATGAACCACGATGTGAGGAGCGCGCTGGCGTTGGCAGAACGTGCCGCTTCCACCAGCAAGTCGCCGGAAACGGCATTCGCTGCAGAATTCAGCCAGCAAATTCTCGGTGGAGACGGGTTACGCAATCGCTATCTGGGACAAGCCGACGCCGGCAGTGGTGTCGTAGACCTGACGGCTCCGCTGACCTCGATCGAACAGACTGCAATTCTAAAGACCGGGCGTCTCTCAACCGACCTAGCGAATGGCCCGTTCGACGGGGACGGCGAATTCAAACGTCGCTAGCGATGGTGGCGATGAGAATGTGGGTAGGCCGGATTCAACGGATTTTCCGGGTTGCCGATCCAGTAGCCTCCTGATCGCGGATCTATGGGATCGATAATTCTCGGAAGCCCAGTTGGACCGCGATCAGATCGCCCAAATGAATCATGATCGGACGGCTCCATCGAAGACCAATCAATCTGCCCCGTCCATTGGCGAAGAAATCCTGCGGCCAACACGATCAACGCCGTGGGCGGGACCATGAAGACGTTGATGAACCCCGCAAGCGCGGATGAATAGAAGACATCCAAGACCGGCAAGGATCGCGCCCAGAAGGCACCGAGCCAGTAGATCGGGATCAGCGCCCACCAGAGCTTTGCGTACCACGGCTTCCAGATCCAGTCGGAAATCGACCGGATCTCAACCTCGTCGTGCTGGACCTCTTCGAAGGGTTCGGCGGCGTCGGGTTCCTGATCCACGGCGTCCTCCTTTCAGGCTTCGAGAATAGCAGATTGGACTCGACGGTGCAGCCAGAGATTGCACTGGCTGACAGTTCCGCTCCCTCTCCATCCCGCTTTCCCTTTAGCCGCCGCGTATGTCCCGGCCACCTGGCCTCTGGCGCTGCCGGATCACCAGATCGCGCCCGGACAGGTCCGAGCAACGCGAAGGCCATCATCCCAATCCCGGCGATATTCGGCCTGCCCATTCGACAGCTGCCAACAGGACAGGTCGCCCTGCGGTCCGCTCATCATCGCCAACGTCCGACCATATCGGTCAGAGCCTACACGGTTGATGGTCAGGCTGTATCCTGCAGCGCTTTCCAGGCTGCCCTTCGACGCGATAGGATCCCCCACCGCACAACGCCGGCCGGGGCGGCAATGCCCGGGCATCTCCGGGGCATCGATCCCGAGCAGCCGGATGCGCTCGTCACCGCACCGGATCGTATCGCCATCGGTAATCCGGCATCCCTGGACGGTAGCTTGTTGGCTGGCCTGATCCCCAATCAAGACCTTGCCAATCGCGAGGCCACCAAGTGCGAGCAGCGGAATAACAACCTTGACCATCCAACCCCGGCGACGAGATTTCGGTCGGCGGTGTCTCAGAGGGGCAATCCGAAGATTTCGTTGAGGCATTCCGTCCCCTGGTGAGCATTCTTTTCAACGTCGGTGTCCATATCGACAGCATCGGCCGTGGACCTTGGGAATCGATAGCGACTTCCTCTATTCTCGACGAGAAAAAGCTTGGCGTTTACGTCATTTGCGGCGATTCTTCAGACAATGCGCACCGATCTCGATCTTCCCCCAGCCAAACAGCGCGAACTCGAGCGGATCGTCCACATCCTGTTCGAGGAGTTCGGCGATGCGAACGGTGACGCCACCGGGAAGCGCAAGCTCGGGCGGATATTGAAAGTCATTCTGTTCGGGTCCTATGCTCGCGGTGGTTGGGTCGACGAGCCCCATACGGCGAAAGGCTATCAGTCCGATTTCGACCTGCTCGTGATCGTGAACCAAAAGGAGCTGACCGACCGGGTCGCTTACTGGGAGAAGGCCGATGAACGGCTGGAACGAGAGCGGACGATCCTCCGAAATTTGAAGACGCCTGTGAACTTCATCGTGCACTCGCTCCAAGAGGTGAATGATGGGCTAGCGCACGGTCGCTACTTCTTCATGGACATCGCACGGGACGGCGTGGCGCTCTATCAGTCTGACGACAGTGAGCTCCATCAGCCTAAGCCCAAGACGCCGAAAGGCGCGCTGACGATGGCTCGGGAGTATTTCGACGAGTGGCTTCCCGCCGCGATGAGCCGCTTTGAAATCGCCAAGTTCGATATTGGCAGGGGCTATCTAAAGGATGCGGCCTTCGACTTACACCAGACTACTGAGCGTCTTTACCACTGTACGCTCCTCGTCCTCACCTTCTACACGCCGCACGTCCATAATCTGAGCTTCCTCCGAACCCAGGCCGAACGCGCCGCTCCGCGCCTCTTCGACGCTTGGCCGCGCGATACCGCGCGGAATCGAGCGCGATTTGAGAAGCTCAAGGATGCCTACGTCAAAGCGCGCTACTCGAAGCATTACCGGATTTCGGAGGAAGAACTGGTCTGGCTTAGTGCGAGGGTCGAAGAGCTCGGCCAGTTCGTGCATGAGGTCTGCACCGCGCGCCTCGCCGAACTGGAGGGCAAAAATGGGTCTGATCTGCCTAGGACGGCGCCAGTCGGCTCCTAGGTTGAGGACCTTCTAACATCATTGAGGAGGTCAGCAGGTAGCCCCTGCCCCGTGGTCTCTAAAATATATTTCCGTTAGGAAAGACCGCGTTCCGTATCGAAATCGCCGCCAAGGGCGAGGGTCGTTTCGGACCTCGCCTTGACTTCCCGATCGGCAAACGGAACATAAAGGGAACGATTGCAATCCCTGAGTCTTCATGCCGCTATGTCTTCCGCCTCAACCATCGACGATCTGCGCGCCCGCATCGCTGCAATCGAGGGGCACAGCAGCCGACACGACACCCTGTCGTTCGGTATTGCTGCGATTGATCGCCATCTTCCCGGTGGCGGGATCGCCGGCGGAGCCTTGCATGAAGTAGCCGGCAGTCCCGAACTGACCGACGATGCCGCGGCGACGATCTTCATCGCCGGATTGCTGGCGCGCCTGGATGGGCCTGTAATCTGGTGCCTGGGCTGGCGCGATCTTTTCGCTCCGGCACTCCATCTCGCCGGTCTGCATCCTGACCGTCTGATCCATGTCGAGGCAGGCGCCGACGCGCATGTCCTGCTCGCGATGGAGGAAGCGCTGCGCCATGAAGGGATCGCGGGCGTGGTCGGCGAGGTCCGCAAATGCTCGACCACCGCTTCGAAGCGTCTCCAGCTTTCCGCCGAAGCCTCTGGAGTTACAGCGCTCCTTTTCCGGCGCGCCTCGAGGCTTGATGCCAGCGCCCACGGCAGCGCCGCCGTCACGCGCTGGCGGATCAAGTCCGCACCGAGCGAGCGCCTCGACATCCCGAGCCTGGCCCGACCGCGCTGGGAGGTCCAACTTGAACGCGCGCGTGGAGCCGAACCCCGCAGCTGGATCGTGGAGGGCTGCGATGCGCAGGGTCGTATCGCTCTTCCTGCCGCACTGGTCGATCGACCGGCTGCGCAGGAAGCGCAAAACATCGCAGCCTGACGGCACGGCGCCTGCCGCCACCGCTATCGCCGAGCATGGCCGCCGCGTGATCGCGGCGACTGATGCCCAGGCGCGTGCGCTGGGGATCAAGCCGGGCATGACCGTGACCCAGGCGCGCAGCTTCGCTGGCCAGCTCGAGGTGTTCGACGCGGATCCTCAGGCCGATCTCGATGGTCTGGCCAAGATCGCGCTCTGGGCTGGCCAACGCTATGCGCCGATCGTCGCGCCCGATCCTCCCGACGGCATCTGGCTCGACATTACCGGCTGCGCCCAGCTGTTCGACACCGAGCGCGCGCTGCTCAAGGACTTGCACCGGCGCATCAGCGGCTTCGGTCTCACGGTGCAGATCGCGGTCGCCGACACGGCCGGCTGCGCCCACGCCGTTGCGCGCCATGTGCCCGCCGGACGGCCGGTGACCATCGAACCAGGCGATCACCTCAAAGCGATCGCGCTGCTCCCGATCGCGGCACTGCGGCTTGGGGGCGATATCGTCGATGGCTTGCGCAAGCTCGGCTTCGAGCGGATCGAGCAGTTGATCGGCACGCCACGAGCTCCGCTCGCCAAGAGGTTCGGCCGAACGCTCCATCGCCGCCTCGATCAGGCGCTGGGGTATATGCCGGAACCTATCGACCCGATCTTCCCGGAGGCGCTTCCGCGCAGCCGCCGCGGCTTCATGGAGCCGATCGCGACCGCCGAAGCCTTCGCACAGGTCATCGGCGATCTTGCGCGTGACATCGTCCATCAGCTCGGCGCGAGCGGCCGCGGCGCCCGTCGGCTCGATTGCCATTTCCATCGGGTCGATGGTCAGATTCAGGCGATCCGGATCGGCACAGCGACACCATCGCGCGATCCCGACCATCTCGCCAAATTGCTGCGCGCGCGGATCGAGGCGATCGACCCCGGCCTCGGGGTCGAGGCAATGACCTTGATCTGTCCGCTCGTCGAACCGATGGCGCCAAGCCAGCGCGGCGAGCTCGCAAATCTCGCTACTGGCCGACACCGATCGCCTGATCTGACCGGGCTGGTCGATGCGCTCGCCAACCGGTTCGGGCAGCGCAGCCTCTATCGGGTCGGGCCGTTTCCCAGCGTGATGCCAGAGCGTTCGGCGGTCGCGCGAGCCGCACTGTCGGTGGGGGACGGCCAGGCCTGGGAGGACGACCTTCCCCGTCCCTGCCGGATGCTCAATCCCCCGGAGCCGGTCGATGTGACAGCGATGCTCCCCGATCATCCGCCCGCGATGTTTCGATGGCGGGGCAAGCGGTTTCGCGTGACCCAGGCCGATGGTCCCGAACGCCTCCATGGCGAATGGTGGCGCGAGATGGGCATCGAAGCCGAGCAGCCGTTCGCCGTGCGCGACTATTACCAGGTCGAGACCGAGAGCGGTGGCCGATATTGGCTGTTCCGGCTCGGCGATGGCGAGAGTGCCGCGACCGGGTCGATGCGTTGGTTTCTCCATGGCGCCTTTGGCTGAGCGGGCACGATGAGCTCCGGCGATCCGGCCTATGTCGAGCTGCAGGTCACCACCCATTTCAGCTTCCTGCGCGGCGCATCGAGCCCGGAGGAGCTGTTCGCGGCGGCCGCCCTGCTGGGGCTGCCGGCCCTCGGCGTCGTCGATCGCCATTCGGTGGCGGGGCTCGTGCGCGCCTGGGATGGCGAGCGCACGACGGGCGTGCGCGCCATCCCCGGCTGCCGGGTGGATCTGGCCGACGGGACTGCCCTGCTGCTCTATCCGACCGACCGTGCCGCTTATGGCCGGATGTGCCGCCTGCTGAGTGTCGGCAAGGCCCGGGCCGGCAAGGGTGCCTGCCATCTCGACTGGAGCGACGTCGAGGAGTGGAGCGATGGCCTGATCGCGATACTCGTGCCCGATCGCGCGAATGCCGCCACCGAGGCTTCGCTGGCCGGCACCCGCACCATCTTCGGCGACCGTACCTATATGGCGCTCACCATCCGTCGCCGCCCCCGCGATGCGATCCGTCTGCGGGATCTCGCGGCGCTGGCGGCTGCGGCGAGCGTTCCGACCGTCGCGACCGGCGATGTCCTCTACCATTCGCCGGACCGCAGGCTCCTCCAGGACGTGGTCACCTGCATCCGCGAGAAATGCACCATCGACCAGCTCGGGAGCCGCCGCGAGCGGTACGCCGATCGCCATCTCAAGACCGCGCAGGAGATGGCGCGGCTCTTCCAACGCTATCTGAAGGATGTTTCGCCGGTATCGCGCACGGTTGAGATCGCCGATCGCTGCGGCTTCAGCTTCGAGCAACTGCGCTATCAATATCCCGATGAAATCCAAGTGCCGGGACGGACACCCCAGCAGGAGCTCGAGCGGATGACCTGGGAGAAGGCCCCAGCCCGCTATCCCGACGGCGTCGACGACAAGGTTAGGGCGCAGCTTGGGCATGAGCTGCGGTTGATCGCCGAGCTCGACTATGCGCCCTATTTCCTGACGGTCCATGCGATCGTCGCCGAAGCGCGACGCCGCGAAATCCTTTGCCAGGGGCGAGGTTCGGCGGCCAACAGCGCGGTCTGCTATGTGCTGGGGATCACCTCGATCGATCCGGTGCGATCCGAGCTTCTCTTCGAGCGCTTCGTCTCGGCCGAACGGCGCGAGCCACCCGACATCGACGTCGACTTCGAGCATGAGCGCCGCGAGGATATGATCCAATGGATTTATGAGACCTATGGCCGCAACCACAGCGCGCTGACCGCGGTCGTTACCCGCTATCGCGCCCGAGGTGCCGTCCGCGAGGTTGGGAAGGCGCTTGGGCTGTCCGAAGACATGACCGCCGGCCTCGCCTCCTCGGTCTGGGGCTGGAGCCGCGAGGGTGTCGAGGAACGCCACGCCGAGGAGCTCAATCTCGACATGGGCGACCGACGCCTGGCGCTCACGCTCGATCTCGCGCGCCAGCTGATTAACACGCCACGCCATCTCTCGCAGCATCCCGGCGGCTTCGTGCTGACCCGCGACCGGCTCGACGAGCTGGTCCCGATCGAGCCGGCGGCGATGGAGGACCGCCAGGTCATCGAATGGGACAAGGACGATATCGACCTGCTCGGTTTCATGAAGGTCGATGTGCTGGCGCTCGGCATGCTGAGCTGCATGCGCCGGGCCTTCGAGTTCCTCGCGAACGACAAGGGCGTCGTCCTCGACCTCGCGACGATCCCGGCCGAGGATCCGGCCACCTATGCGATGATCCGCCGGGCCGACACGCTCGGCGTCTTCCAGATCGAGAGCCGCGCCCAGATGGCGTCGATCCCGCTGATGGCACCGCGGACCTTCTACGATCTGGTGATCCAGGTCGCGATCGTCCGCCCGGGCCCCATCCAGGGCGATATGGTCCATCCCTATCGCCGTCGGCGCAATGGCGAGGAACCGGTCACCTACCCTACCCCCGAGCTTCGCCGGGTCCTCGAGAAGACGCTGGGCGTGCCGCTGTTCCAGGAGCAGGCGATGCGGGTAGCGATCGAATGTGCCGGCTTCACACCTTCCGAGGCCGACCTTCTGCGCCGCGCGATGGCGACCTTCAAACTGACCGGAGGTGTCAGTCATTTCAAGGACAAGCTGATCGATGGGATGACCGCGCGCGGATATGACCGAGACTTCGCTCAGAAAACGTTCAGCCAAATCGAGGGCTTCGGCAGCTACGGCTTCCCGGAGAGCCACGCGGCGTCCTTCGCGCTCATTGCCTATGCCTCGTCGTGGGTAAAATGCCACCATCCGGACGCTTTCTGCGCCGCGCTTCTCAACGCACAGCCCATGGGCTTCTACGCGCCGGCCCAGATCGTCCGCGATGCGCGACAGCATGGCGTCGAGATCCGCCCGGTCGACGTCAACCACAGCCGCTGGGACTGCACGCTCGAACCTACCGGCGGGTGCTACCTCGCTGTTCGGCTCGGGTTCAACATGGTGCGGGGCCTCGCCAATGCTGACGCTGCGGCGATCGTCGCCGCGCGGGGTGATATTCCCTATAGCTCGGCTGAAGAGATTCAGCAACGCGCCGGTGTTGGCCGCGATGCCCTCGATCGCATAGGTGATGCCGACGGGTTCGAATCTCTGGCCTTATCTCGCCGCGCGGGCCTGTGGGCCGTCAAGGGGCTAGGCCAGGAGGCACTGCCGCTGTTCGCGGCCGCCGACGCGCGGGCCAGCAAGCTCCTTGCCGAGGCCATCGAGCCCGATGTCGAACTGGCCCCGATGACCGAAGGCGCCCAAGTGGTCGAGGATTACCGCGCGTCGGGTCTGTCACTGCGCGCCCACCCCGTCGCCTTCCTGCGCGATGAACTGCGCGCCCGGAAGATGATCAGTTGCGATGCGCTTCGGTCGATCAAGGATGGCCGCTGGATCGAGCTAGCAGGGATTGTGCTCGTCCGTCAGAAGCCAGGGTCGGCCAAAGGGGTGATGTTCATAACTCTTGAGGACGAGACCGACGTCGCCAATCTCGTCGTCTGGACCCAGGTGTTCGAGGCTAATCGCCGCACCGTACTGAGCGCGTCGATGTTGGGCGTGCGCGGCCAAGTCCAGCGCGAGGGTGAGGTCATCCACATCATTGCCCAGCATCTCGATGATCTGTCGCCGCTGCTGGCCAGCGTGGGAAGCCGCCCCAATGTCTCCGACATCTATCGGACCGCCCGTGGCGATGTTGCGCGTAGCCCGGCTGCTCCCGATCCGCGCAATCCGGAAAATCGTCCGCTGGGGCGCACACCGCGCGAAATCTATATTCCCGATCTGCGGCTCGGCTCCGGCATCGTCCCGGGCCAGCCAACCGAGGGCATCAAGGTCAAACCACGGGACTTCAGATAGGAAGGGTGAATGTCGGCTATGTCGGACGTTCCGGACAGTCAGCTTTTGGCGGGCAATTGGGCAAAAGCAGACGCCATAGGACCCACCGGTGAATAACCACCATGGGGCCGTTTGCGGACTGGCGGCTCTTGGAGGCAATCCTCGAAAAGCTGCCGTTCGCCATAATGCTATCGATCGCTATCGGATGGCTGGGCTGGGCCGTTTAGTGACAGGCGCCCTTGAGGCGATGAGTAGCGCCACCCATATATCAGGACCCAAGCCCTCCAGCGCTCGAATCTGATTGTTTTCGCGAACGATCAGAGTCGGGCCTCGAACCACTGCCGCCAGGCGTGGCAATTTTCGATGGCGTCTTTCGTGCTCCTGGAATTCGCAAGACAACTACCAAGCGAGAAATAGAATCGCCGAGCGAAGCCACTTTTTCGACCCAACAATTATCCTCGAGGGCAAGCGTCCATTCGCGTTGCGAGCATAGATCGAGCACGACCAGAAAGCTCAACCGCGGTCCGGTAAGCGCATAGCTCGCCGCCTGGCCAAGATACTTCCGGATGCCGTTACGCGAGGCGTCCACCAGCTCGCGTTTGATCTCGATTACCGGGCGCCAGGTCGGTCTGACCACCGCAATATCCGCACGTCCGGCGCCGATATCGGGCGCCTCACGGAGGATCAAGTGCTGGGGAAATCCGTGGAGCTGCAGCCGCAATGACGTCCAAAGACTACGCTGTAGTTCAATCTCGAGTGGTTTATCACCGCTACGTTCGAAAAGGAAATCAAAGAGGCCGTTCGCCATACTCGGCGTGACTTCGAGGCAATAAACGAGAAAATGAATCAGATGCGCCAGAAGAATGCGGGCGTCGTCGCGTACCTCACCACGGACGTCTGGATGCGCTTCCATTTCTCCCGCAATCGCCAGGAACAGCCTTTCGGAAAGACCGGTAAGTGACGTGGCGAGCCCGAGCGCTCGCAGCGCTTCGAGCAACGATGCGGCGGTCTCGATATTATCAATCGGGCTGAGCGGCACCGCCATGGCCGTCAGCCCGGGATCATTTCCCGGGCGGTGCCTAGCCTCTTCGACAGCGCGCAATATGTCGCGCGCCTGTTCCTTATCGTTTGCCTCACTGGCCGGGTCATTCTCCCAAGCAAGAAGGTGGGCGCGCAAGCCTTCATGTGTAGCAATGCCGGTGGCTATGCGCTGGGTGACTGCGTGACGCAGCTGATCGCCACTCCGGCTGGCGAATGGCAACAGCGCTTCGCGCAGCGCGCCCAGTTGTCGCAGTACTGGCACCGCTCGCAACCAACTTCGCTCCTCAAGCCGGTCGGACAAATCCCGTAAAGCGGCAGCGAGTTCCACCCACGCGATCTCGGCTGCCACGCCGCTCCGTAACCATAGCCGTAAGGACGAAGTGTCAAGCTCGAGTGCCCGGTCGGTCGCCGCGCGGCACGCAGCGGCGATCGAGCGCTCGACCATCTTGGAATCCTCGGCATCACAAAACTGTATGACTGCGCTCAGCGCATGAAGCACAGCTTCCGCTTCGATCAGCTCCGGATCGCTCGCCAGTGCCGCAGAGAAGCCCGTTAGGGCATGCCGCAGCTTGTCCAGCATTGCTTCCACTGTCGATTGACAGAGAGCATCTTCGAGCTCAATCAATGCCAACTCATACAGGGCTTGCTCGCCTGCATCATCACTGGTTGCCAAGCGGAGCAATATATCCTTCAGATCGTCAGACCGACGCCACAACCAAGCCATTCCCGCGAGTTTTGCAGCACGCCGAACAAGTGTCGGCTCTTCGGATGCGCCAACACCGTCGAGCGAGGCGGCAACGGCCAAACGGGAGCCGCCATCGCGATGTGCAAGCAAAAGCGCACCCGCCAAGGCTTCGGACGCCAATTCGGCACGGAGGTGTGTGTCACGCCTTTCCGCTCGCGAAAGCAAGACTTGCTGCGCTCGTTTGACCTCGGCAGGTTGTAGCGCTGCAGAAGCCAAATGTTGAGCGGCCGCAGCCAATACAATTGGTATGGGATTGCGCGCGAGCACATTGATCGCGATATCCATTAATTCGACCGAATGCGGTTGACCGCCCGTCGCAATGGCTTCGACTAAGCGATCTGCGTAAATACCCTCCGCGACAGCTCGGCCTTGAGCTAAGACAACATCAAGGCCGCCCAGATCTGCGAGAGTCGGAGATGGCGCGACGGCCAGCCGTTCAGCGAGCGCCGTCATTGTCCACGCCGCTTCGCGAGCTTGTAATCAAAAGATGGTTCCCGACGCATCTGGGAGCCGCAGATTCTTCGGATCGAAAGCAGATCCAAGAAGATCACCCCGGGCCGACGCCACGAAAATTTGCAGGTTTGGAGTCTCCTTCGCAACCTCCCCAATCTCATGCATCATGGCAACGAGATCGGCATCGCTCAGCTCCTCACTTCCTGGTGAGTCTATGAAAAGCAGACCAGGATGATGACCAAAGCCACTGCGATGGGCCATCCGCATCATCGCAATGATGAGCGCGATACGGAGGCGAAGGCGCTGGCCGGCAGTCTGTTTTCCGTAACCACTCTGAATGCCCGACACCGTGAGGGTAATCCCGTTGCCCCGGATCGCAATTTCCTGAAGGCCGCGAAATCCGAAACGGTTGGCGATCGAGACTACCTCCCCTTCAAGTTCGGCAAAAAGCTCGGCGCTTGCCGCTTTCATCCTCGCTTCGGCAATAACCTCGGCAGCCTTTAACACTGTCGCCCGCTCTTCATCGGGCTTGTCGTGTGCTTTAGTCTGTGCGTTCAGCTTACGAAGTTGTTCAAGCGCACCGTTGAGCCTGAGCGCCGAATCATCCAACTCACGGCGGCGGCGTAGTTCCTTCGTTCTTACTTCCATGGATCTGATCTTGGCTGCGGACGCGGCACGACGGTTTTGTGCGTTAACGAGCGCCGCATTCAAAGCTTTTAAAACTCCGTTCGCGTCGATCTCGGCGTCTGTCAATTGGCGCACGCGTTCATTTGCAGCAGCCATCGCATCTTGCAGCGCGGCTTCGTCATCACCGAGAGTCGTTCGATCGCAAACCGCGCATCGGCCTTCCGTCTCCTCCACCTCAGTGCGGGCTACGTCAAAAGAACTGGCACAACGCGGGCAGCAGACCGGACTCAACCCGGCAAACACACGCCGGGATGCGGCGCCCTCGCTGAGCCGCCGCACCACAGCGCGGGCTTCATCTTTCTGAGCCTTCAAGGAACTCGAGCCTAATTGTGCTGACGCGAGTTTCGCCTGCAGTTCCGTAACCTCTCGGGTCAGGGTCGCGCTTTCCATGGTCATGTCATCGAGTTCTCGTGAACTCACAATCTCGGCGCTTATCCCCTTCAAAGCGGTCTCGACGCGCCTGAGCTCCCCTTCGAGACGACGAATGTCTGCAGCGTAGTTCTGTTGGACGGAGCGAGCGGTAACAGCATTGTCTCGCTGCGCTTGGCCAAGAGTGATGGCGTTGCGCAATGCCATATGGGCCGCTGCGTATGGCATGCCGACAAAGAGGTGGAGCATTCGCCACCAGAGAGCACCAACGGTCACGTCGCCGAGGATCGCGGGATGCGATCCTTCGATGAACATGGAAGCGACATACGCGGTCCAAGCATGGACATACTGCGTCGCCTCATCGCCGGTATGGCTGACGTTCGGAATGGGCTGCAACGCAAACCGCCGCATCATCAAGTCGCCCATTAGAGATTCGAAAGCCTCGTCACCTTCAAAGGTATCGAGCGTCCTGACCGGACCGGGCACCGACATGACGAGTTTCCCCCGAGGGATCGCATCAAAATCGCTGAAGCTGACGCAATAGACCTCAGCGCCAATCGTGAACTCGAGTTCGACCTCGTCGATCCACGCCCGCACTTCCGGTTTCAAAGATCGGGTCCGACCTCGCAACGCCCAAAGCATCACCTCAAGTACGGTTGACTTACCGATCTGATTAGCGCCCTCGCTGAGCACCCCCCAAAGTCCGGGCGCGAGCGCGTCCCACAAAAACGAATAGCGCCCATCCTGAATGCCGGAAGCCTTCTTCTCGCCGCTGAAGGAGAGTCTCCGAATGGCTAGATTGTCGGCCCGCCGGACGGATTTTTCTTCGTCGGCGCCCACATCGGCCAAGACCAGATCGACCACCGCCCGTGTAGTCTTTGCGCGGTCGGCAACAGCATCCTTAAACGGCGGGATGGGCGGCGGCGCAGCTCCTTCTTCGGACATTTATTGCCCCTCCAGCAATGCCAAGCGCGCTCGAACCTCGACTGCGATCGACGCGATGGTCTCGCCGTTCGGTGCATTGGCATATTCCGGACGTTGATATTGCATGCGTGCCAAGTCCTCGCCCGTCCGGCCTGCACATAATTTTCCAACAAGCCGTGCGCGATCGACGTACCATCGCGCTTCCTCAAGCTCTCCCGCCATCCGGTCCGCCACTTCGGCGCCACGATGAAGAAGAAAAAAACTGCGCCGACGTGTTTGCGGATGACGGCTGGTCTGCACCAGCCCGTAGCTCACCAGCGGTGCTAACCCGGTGTCGATCGGCTCATATGCACCCCAAAGATATTTCGCCATCGCGTCACGGCGAATCTCTGGCTCCTCGGTATCGAGAATATCCTTTGCACTCTTGAGCCACGTGACGTCTCCGTCGATCTCGTAAGAATCAAGCAGAGCGTGTGCCAGATGGTCTGGGTTGCGCACCCAGAAATCCATCTTCTGAAGGCGCTTCTGCGACGAGACCACGCGGATGGCCTCGGGAACTGGCGCGGGGCTTCCAACGTCCTCACCGCCATGCGTCAATATGAACAGCAGGCGCAGCGCATCTCGAAACTGCCGTGTCGGCTCGTCCAAACCTTTTGCCTCCCCCCTTCGGCGACTTTGACCGTCGCATTAGTATCGAGACCAGCGCCAAGCGCAAATATCCGTTACTAAAAAGCGACTAACAGCGATACCGCTTGACGGGATCACACCCAATAGCTGCCATCCATTCCTTGCCTGAACCAGCGGTAGTTTCGGTACCGTCCTCGGACCGCTGAACGTCCGACATGAGGCGCGAAGCTGCCGCGATTTACGGCGATTTCGCCAGTTATGTGCTAAAGGCTCAACGGGAGATCCACGAAATCGACGAGGATCTTCGGCAGATTGCGGATGCTCGTACCCCGATCGCCAAGATATCGCATCAAGCTGGATTTTACCTCGACTAGATTGAGTGGGCCGGTCGTCACGGACGGGTCGGAGCGATGCCGGTCGACATCCCGGAAGTAGCGATTGGCGACGTATTGCTCGCTGGCCAGCCGATCGCTGTCATCGGCCTCTTCGTCGCTGGCACGCAGGAGATGAAAGCTGAAGATCTTGGCCTCGAGTTCGAGCACCGCGCGAAAGGTGATCACATGAAGGTCAGGATTCTGCTCGATCAACCGCGTCATCTTGGGATGCTTGCTCAGATCCCTCCCGGCAACGACGATAATCCCCGCGCACTCCACAAGGCTGATTGAGGTCCTTCCTTCCTCGGGCCCTCCGAACAGATCATTTACGCTCACCCGCAACCCGAAGAGACGACAGCGTGTAAGAGAGAGCGTGGAGCTCTCACGATAGGATTGCCGGAGCGAGTCGAACATCAGGTCCGTGTTCTCGATCGCGGCACCGTCCCATAGGACGCTCGCCTCCGTGCCGAGTTTGACGATGCTTCTGTGATTAATGCCGCAATTCTTCGCGATCATCTCGCCATGAAGCACAAAGGTCGTGTTGGCGAGAACGAGGTCGTCGGCGGTGACATCACCCGCGCGGATCATAACCTTGGAGTCTACGATCGTACTGCGATTCATGACGAAGCCGCTGCAGAGAATATCGAGATCGCAGTGCTCCAATTGCGTATCCATGACGGTGGACGCGATGAGCGTAACGTTCTTGAAGTGCCAGCGAGCACCCGTGACGCGGCGGATGAGGCACGACGTCATGCTGAGCCGCTCGAACTTCGCATCTCTGACGTCGGCTTTGATCAATTCGGTATTCATGATGGCGCCATCCGCGACCGCGAATTTCTCCATCAGATCGCCCGAGGCGAAAACGAGCGAATATAGGAAGTTAAGCTCCTCTCCCGGTTTTGCATCCTGGAGAGCCTCCCCGATCAACGCCATGAATTGGGGCTTGTCGCGCATATAGCTGGAAATAAAATAGATTACCTCCCGGCTCACATTGCTGTCGTAGCAGCCTAGGAAATCTGCGATCGATGCCTTTGACTTCCTGTAGAAACTCTGAGCCACGAAAAATTCGTAGAAGGATTTGTGAGTGAATGAAAAGGATCCGTCATCGGCGAACTGCAAGAAGGAGCAGGTCGTTATGTCGGTGATGGCGGAGACAACGTCCTTTGAATCATGGACATAGACCCAACCTTCAATATTTTCCCGTAGCGTCTTGACCACGCAGTCAATGACTTCGCTGGCAGTCAGCAGGATCTCGCCCTTGGCGAGCATCGCGCTGGCGATGATGCGGCAGGCGGCCAGCCTCGCATCGCGGCTAAGGAACTGTCCGGGGGCCGTCCGATCCTTGTCGCGATTAGCCGCCTGCTGCGTGTAGATATCGTATAGAGTTGCCGCGCTCACAGATTTCTTACTCTTGATATCGATCGCGCCCGACGCGATCGTAGCGAGAATCAGATCCAAGAGCAGGGGCCTAGTCATCAGGTCTTCAAGATCGTAAATATCGAAGAGGCGCTCCTCGAACTCGTCAAGGTCCATCCCGAGGGAATCACGGATACCTTCTTCATACCTTGCGATAGCGGCTCGGATCGTCTTTCGGTCGAGCTGGTTAATCGCGATGAGAGTGAAATCCTTCTTGTTGAATTCGGCGGAAACGCTTGAGCGGAAAATCTCACCGAGCTTCGCATGGTCGATCCCGAAGGACGGAAGGTCGTCGATCACGTTGGCTTTCCGAGCCATCTTGTTGGCCAGAACGATTAACTCATCGATAGACTCGAAGAAGGTCGCGCGCGTCGACAGGACAACCGGAGACCGCGATTTGATCAGGGGCGAGAGGAAATCCATGTACCGGGCGCGATCGAGGACAGTCGCTCCGCTGTAGATTTCGTCGAAGCCATCGAGCAGAATCAGCAGCCTGCCTTGGTCTATTTCCTCGAGGAAGACGGCCTTGGGGGGCGTGAGATATTGCGTGTCGCGCAGCGATGCCTCGATGAACTGCCACAAGTCCCCGTAGCGCCGCATATTGTTGAGCTTAATCAGAACCGGGAATAGCGCGATCTTCGAAACCGTTCTGGCCTTCGCCGCCAGGTAGAAAAGCCGATCCATGATCGTGCTCTTTCCGGAACCGAAATCGCCGATCAGAACGGCCAGAGCGCTCTGCTCCCGCGCCCATTGCTGAAGGAAAGGAATGGCGTCTTCGTGGACGGTGCCCCGCACGGTCACTTTTAGCGGATAATAGGCCTTCGAGATCGGTTTCGCCTCATAGTCGTGCAGCGATCGGAGCAATGATTCCGTACTGTTGAACAGATTGGTCTGAAGATCATCGATCGTAACTGCTTCGATCGAATTCAGCTTGCTGATAAGTCTGCGGACGTCGTCCGAGAAGGAATGGTCGGTGACCAACACGGACTTCGTGTATTCCCCTGATGCAAGGATGACCTGGGCGGCCTTCACGAACTGCTCGACCTCGTCCTCGTCGAGCCGGTTAAGCGAAGGCTGGACTGTGACTGTGATCCGCACGTCGCCCGCCCCGGCGAGATATTTGCTGGCGAGCAAGTCGACTTTATACCCGGCGATCTTGACATCGCGCGTGACGCGATACCCGAGAGCTTCATAGTAGAGCGCGACTTGACGCCCTAACGCCTGACCGATCTCGGCAATCGAATCGTCGCTCATCCAGTCCCCCGATTTCCCTGGTCATTCGACAAGCCTCGCGCGCGATTGGCAAGCGTCTGCACCGTATAAATCCATAGTGGATGAACTTCGCTCAGGCCCTGGTATCAGCATTCGGATTCCCAGATAGTGGCACGCGGTAGTTGGTTCTCAAATCGCCCATGGGCCGGTCCGCCTCCTCAAAGAGGAATGACCATTCCGGCCGCCCTCGCCTTCTCGATCAAGCCCTGTCGCCAAGCCTTAAACATAGCCCGACAAGCGCCCGCAAAGCGCCGGTTCCACCGCAGATGAGTGTCGATTGCCTCTCGCAAATCGGTACGTACCCGCGCCATGACCCTAGCGCGGCGGGCCGGATCGGGTTCCTTCAGCGCGTCGAACCAGCGCTCCTCCACGCCGCGAAGGAGGTTGGCCAATTCCTTCAGCCTGTCATTGCGCTGCTGGACGACTTCAGGCTTGTTCAAACCGCAGATACGGATTGTTTCTCGGCCACGCGCGTCCTCGGTACCGTCAGCCAGGAGCAACGGCGCTGCGACCCATCGTCGCGCGAGCGTTCCCTCCGGGGAAACGGCACCGGCTATCGGTTCGGGCACGAACGTCAGATGACGTGCGGGATCTTCGCTGGCTGGATTGATGAGAAGCGGCATTTCGGCCGCCAGCTGTGCGGCATTCTGGGCATAGACACTGCCATCCGCGAGCGGAAAGAGGTTCTCCTTGCCATACTTCTGGGCACCGGCGGAGCCGATTTTGTGCCATCGGCTCCGATTGCAGTCGATGCATGACGGCAGCAGATTGTCCCAGTCGGCCGCAAGCCACCAATAGCCCGGGCGCAGGACGCGGCCATCCCGCGTCACGATCTCGCCCTTGGGGCGATAATGCTCGATGTCGATTGGCATGACCCCGCCGGTCGTGCCCTCGCAATAGGCGCATTTGTGTCCGAACAAGGCGTTAAGGGTCGCCTTGATGTCTACCGAGGAATAGACCGAGAAGGCATGATTAGCGCGGGGCAGCGGACGTTGCGCATACCAAGCGGCGGCGGCCGCCGCCTCAGCGACCTTGGCGGGTGCCGCCGGCAAGAGACTTGCCGGCATCGCACGCAAATTACGCGGGCGGTAGATCATCATCCAAGGCCTCTTGCTCGGCATCGTCGATCTCGGCCAGCAGCGCGCTCACGGCGTCCTCGTCCCATCCATCGACCGATCGGTCGGCGTCGGGCCTCGCCAGAAACCGATCGATCACGGCGTACATTAAGCGCTCCCGGCGGGTTGCTCCCGACGGTTGCCGATCCGACAGCCTCATCTGCAACGTGACGCGTTCGTCGATCTCCGCCGACGACGGATTCTGCTTCGAAGCAAGGCTATAATATCGGCTAAGATCCTGAGCCAGTTGCGCGTCCATCGTCGTCTCGAGACCGAATAGCTGGGAGGTCAATAGCTGGTCGACGCTGAGCCCCTCTAGGTCGGGGACACGCGGAGCATCGACCCCGACCATCCCCTCCTCGTCGCGTGTCATCACCAGCACCTCCTCCCGCGACAAGCCGCGCAACACCAAAGGGTCATGCGTGGTCATGAGGAACTGCGTCGCTGGAAAGGCCGCTCGCAGCGCATCGACGATCTTGAGACGCCATTCGGGGTGGAGATGGGCGTCTATCTCGTCGATCAACACCAGGGCCTGGCCCGAGGTCGTGGCTTCCCAGAGCTGATACAGCACGTCCATGATGTCGGATGCGATCGTCACCAGGCTGCGATATCCGGAGCTGAGTTCGCCCAGTCGCTGCCGGCGCCCTCGATCCTCTATCCAAAGTTCCGAGCGCGCGGCGACGCTCGCCCGGGCTTCTCCGAGGAGTAAGGAGTTGAGCGTGCGCATGGCATCGTCGGCACGGTCATGATCGAGATAACCGCGGCGGCGGAAATGTTGGTGGAGCCCGAAGGGACCGTTGACGAGCTTGCGCTCGTCAAACAGGGAATGCACCCTATAGTCGTAGCTGGTCTTGTCCGCGGCCACCGCTCCTCGGGCCGGAAGGCGATAGGCGCCGTAGCCGAGCACGACGGTGGGCACAGCTTCCTGCCCCTCGAAATAGCGCGAACGACGCGAGAAGCGGAGGGCATTCTCCTCGTCGCTATCGAAGAAGCTGACGACAATCTCGCCATGATCGGCTCCATCGCGCAGGCACCAGTCGGGTCGCAGGTCGAGTTCCGTGACCTTCTCCGGTCCCATCGCCCCCAGCGCCAAGGCTTGAAGCAGCGAGCTCTTGCCGACCCCGTTCTCGCCGAGGACGACGAGTGAACCGACTTTTGCGGGACCATGCTTTCCCCGTTCCGGAAAGGCGACGATCGCGGAGGTGATGCCGCGGAAATTACTGATGCTGACGCTACGCACATAACGGGCCTGTTCGGGCCGCGTTGGTGGGCGCTTCTTCCGCGGCGGCCTCGGCATCCGTGGCTTTCGCAGGCCGCGAGCAATCTCCCCGGACCGCGCATAGCGATCGACTTGCGCGATCAGCGCTGAGTCGATCGGACGATCCCTCAGCACCTGGAGCGCATGTCGTTCGGGAAGCATTTGGAGGAGCGCGATCAAGGCGATCCCCGCAAATCCGTTTTGGCCGGCAAAGAGATGCTCGGCAATCGAAGCGGCATCAGGATACCCCTGCCGGTCGACCAGATTCTCCACCGTCCGAACGACCTCTACCCTCGATCGTACAAGCTCGGGGCGGTTCAGTCGCAAGAGGTCAATCGTGCTTTCGCCGCGCTCGGTCAGGCCGCGCAGTTCGCCATCTCGCCCGACGAACAGATGATGGGCCGGCCGGTCGAAACAGGGATCAAGGAGGAGCATGCCCTCCGAGGCGTTCAGGACCTCAACGCCGTCACCGATTTGGCCCACATGTCGGACCGGAAAACGATTGGCCTTGGAACGGCTGCAGGCCTGACAGATCAGGTAGAGATTGTCCCAGTCGATCGCGAGCCAACTATAATGGCGGAAATCGATTTTTCCATCCAATCGCTCGGCGCCGCCGATGGGCCGGAAATGCTCGACGGCGCCCTCGAGCGCTCGGGTCGGCATTTCGCAATAGGCGCAGGTACCGGCCGACAACGCCTCAAGCCCGAACAAAAGGCCTTTGTCCTGGAGGATGGCCGAAGGCGGCTCGACGGGCCGAGTATCGAAGCGGCCTGTATCGAGATAGGCTTGAATCTCCCGGCGATACGCTAGCGCACCGCGAGACAGCAGTATGTCCGGGACGGCAATGTCCGTCCGTTCGATGAAACGCATGAGTGCAGTCGCTTCCCCCTACGGCAGCCTCCCCGCTGCCACCGCTCAATGTTACGTGCGGACTGTTCCAGTGCAAGCCGGTTGGTCGAGCCGATCGACCAAGACCTATCCGGATCGGGGATGAAGATGGCGCCAGCGCTCGACAGATATACAGGTGCGCGTAGTCGAAGGACCGAAATTCCCCTTCCCGACGGGCAAAGAGTTGCAGCATTTTCGTCCGACCAGCCAAAAGCGACAAGTCTTAAAATTACACGACAGCTGGCGCAGGCCTAGCTAACTCGGGCTTAGAGCGGACCGTCCGCTCTAGGGAGTTCGATGGCAGCAAGCGAACGTCCGAGATGACGGCGGGAGCCGACTCGCAAGCCGGATCTGTATGCGGCGCTGGCCGAACTTTAGTTAAACATTATCGGCCGCAATGATCCGTCACGCCCGCTGCGGTTGAAATGAACTTCGGGACCGCTGCCCTTGAAGCAGGGCTCATTCCACAATGGGCGCTTCTCACGAACACCTTCTACGAGGCCTATCCGCAAGGGCTCTTCTCGCCATATCCTAAAATCCGGCATTATTGACCGATGCGCGTGATGACCGATCATCTATTGTCGTCGGATGCACTGTCGCCAAAGGCATGTCGCCGAGGCTGACCAACCAGAACAGCGCTAAAGGCCCAACGGCATTAATTTCTCAGGAAGACTGCCAACCCGTTTTGCCGCGCCCAATCCGCAAGACAGTCCCGACGGTCAGCCTGCTGATTGTTCTGGATCACCACCGTCTTGGTCTCGACATTTATCCCCGCGAGGGTGCCTTGGATGGGCGGATAATATTTATGGATATCAACAGAGCAACGGGCGGCAGCTGCGCTGAAAGCACCATACAAATCCGCACTCGACGCAGAAGAAGCAGCCAAGAGAGCCGCGAGCGAAAGCATCATCATCACCTCCTTAGAAAATTTCCGACAGCTAATAAATCGCCAGGCAAAAGTGATGAAAATAAATACATCCCAATTCGGACAATTCCAATGGGTGTACGGAATTCTACGATATCACCATCAAATCCATTTGACCATATCCTGTTGATAACAACAGCATTATTCAGGAGTGGAACATATGACCTGGACCGCGCTGGCGGCTGCCATTCACTTTTACGATGGGACCGAAAGTTGGTCGGCGACAGGAATGACGGCGATGTCAACCTCTGATCAGGCTGATTTTCTGAGCAGAATGCAGAGCCTGTATACCAACTCCCCAACATTCGCGGCGACGATGGATGCCTTCCTATTGGGCGGCGACAGCTTGGGTGGGCTTACACTGAACATCCTGGGCGACATGGCCGGATACTCCGGTGTAGGTGGAAACGTTGTCGTTCCCGATGGCGCGGGACAGGTGAATATCTATTATTTCCGGATGAATGATCTCGACACCAGTCTTCTCTTCAATGACGAAGGCACTGTGGTGCAGACCAACGCATCCTTGACGATTGCTCATGAGCTGTTCCACGGAATTAGCGGCATGGGTGATCCTGATACCGAAGCCTCCAATACCATCATGAATGGCAACGGCTATGACTTTGACGGCCCACAGGTTGTCTTTCAAAACGCTATTGCCGTCGACATGGGGTGGGCTGAGGATGTCAGAGCCTCCTATATGGGCCAAGTCAGCGCTGATTTCGCTTCCGCCGCAGATTGGGATCTGGATCGCAACTACACGCTCGATCGTCCTATCGACGAAATGCGATATGGCGACATCTCCGGCGACAATATCGATCATAGCGCCAAAGCCGACAACGCCATGATCTGCTATTCGGCCTATGGGGCGACGATACGATCAAGGGCGGCGGAGGGAATGACGCTGTCTATGGCGGCGAAGGCGACGACGTCATCGAAGGGAATAGCGGCGCCGATTTCTTGCTGGGCGAAGCCGGCGATGACACTCTCGCAGGTGGCTCCGGATCAGACCTGCTCATCGGCGGGTCGGGCCAAGACTTTCTCGACGGCGGCGATGGTGACGATATTCTCATCATGAGAGATGGCACCACCGCAACGGGAGGAAGCGGCAACGACTGGTTTGTTTTTGAACCCAACGGCACACCACCACCGTCCGGGGCGTATTGGGAATATACAATCGAAGGAGGCGATCCCGACGATCGCCTGACTTTCAATGGCTATATACTCGCCGGTGGAGATTTTACCGTTATCGAGCGGTACAATGACGGAAGCGGAATTGCAGAGATCGGCGGCTTCCTGGATTCGCACGGCACCATCTACATTCGGATGGAAGCGCAATCGGCAGCGGCGATCATTCTCCCGAACAATGAGACCATTTACATCAACGATTTCACGAACGGCGATTTTGGAATCACCTTTGGATCTGTGCCGGACCCTCATGATTGGGGTTCCTATCCATCGAGCAATATCGTCGATAACGGCTTGATCGGTGATTACGAAAATCTCTCGGGTCGTGCTGGAGCGCTGGCGTCTCCAGGATCGTCGGTGTTCGATCCCGGCGTGTGGGCAGACACCACGGATTGGGTTCTCGTGTAGCGACCGGCCTGCTGTCGGTTTGATGAAAACACCTTATCTCGGTGTCCATCAAACCGGCAGCAGGCCATCTTGTTCAGCTTCGGACGCAACGACAGCGTCCGACCCGATTGCAGAGATCGCGGGCCGGCATATCAGGCAGGATGGCTACTCATGAACGGGGGCGGGGAGATTCTAAAATGATTGAAGCCGCTTGGGTCGCCGGATTGGTAGCTATTCTGATGTTCGTCTACTTCGCCGTCAAAATCGTGGGGGACTTTCGAGCGAGAAGATGGGGCTGGACAACCTTCGGTGTTCTAATCGGACTAGCGGCGTCCTACATTCTTGCTCCTCCTGACCGAGGCTAATCGCGACCCGGTCTCCTATTGGCTCCTGTGCGTAGAGAAATCTTTCCCGGCAGACTGATAGCCCATGGTGTGTCCGCTGGCGGGGCTTGGACATCCGCTTTCCGCCCCATAGCCGTTGTTAGTCGCGCGGTCGCACACCCGGCAACCCACCGTCCACTTTCGAGTGTCCATTATGAGCCGCGGAACGTCCGCTTTTAAAGGCGAAAAGTGCCCCGCGGTTCGGCCCCTCGCGCCTGACGAGCGGCCGCCCGCGTCAGATTTCTGTTCGCTCTGAAAGTGTTAGAGCATCGTCAATATCGACACCCAGATATCGAACCGTGTTTTCGATCTTGGTATGGCCAAGCAGGATTTGCACGGCGCGGAGATTGCCCGTCGCTTTGTAGATCATCGAAGCCTTGGTCCGGCGCAGCGAATGCGTTCCATATTCGTGCACATTGAGGCCGATTGCCATGACCCACTCATCGACAAGCCGAGCGTATTGTCGGGTGCTTAGGTGGCCGAGATAGTCGGCTCGGCTGGGAAAAACGAAGTCGTGGTTCGATCCGCCGCGACGCTCGAGCCAGGCGAGCAAGCTCGCCCGAGCGTCCGCCATCAGTTCGAATTGAACCGGTCGCCCGGTTTTCTGCTGGATGATCGTTGCACGGTTCCGAATGCCGCCCGCGACCAACAGGTCGCCGATCCTCATCCTCACAATGTCACAGCCGCGCAGTTTGCTGTCGATCGCCAGATCGAACAACGCTCGATCGCGTTTGCGTCGATGCTCATCCAGGAAGAAGCGGATCGCCCACACATCGCGCGGCTTGAGTGGGCGCTTCGCACCGACGAGGATGCCCGCATTCCACGGCCGCCGTTCACGAGCGCCAGGATCTAGGTCGGATATGCCCATGATATCTCTCCCATGGCCGGAATGGCCAAAGGTGAGTTTACGCTCAATCGGTCTGACGCGAGCGAAATGCTGCCTGTCCGGAAACGACCCGATTGCGGACATTTGCACGCGCATGAGATAGTTGGAAAATGATTTCCTTCACGATCTTCCAGACGTTGCTAGACCACTACGTCGCGTCGGCATTGGGGTTGGTGGTCGCAGGCTATTGGCTATCGAGGGTCGGTCGACTGTGGCTGCGATCTGGGCTGTTCGCATTGCTAACACTTCTAATGCCAGCCTTGCTCGTTATCGCTGGTGTTGAGGCAGGGTGTCTCTCACGCGATAGCTCTTCGCCCTGCTTCGGTATTGGTTTTGGGCTGGTGATTGCCATAACAGCGCTTGCACCGATTTCTGCCCTATGTCTGGGCGTCGGCTTGCTCTTCGGTCTCAAGTTCGGGCCGATCAGCAGATTGTTGGAATGACTGCTATCCACCCCAAAGCGGCCGGTGATCATACAACCCCGCCGGCCCATAGCCGACGGTCCGCTTTCAGGTGTGTATCTCCGACTCGGCGACGTCCGCTTTGTCGGCGAAAACAGACCAGCTTGTCTGGCTGGTTCGCTTTTCAAGTTCCGTCTCTTAACACACGCCTGCCACAACCTTGCCGTAGGGTATCTTGGTTCAAGCCAAGGCGCGACCGATCGCTCACTTTGACTCGGACTAGCAAGGCAAGCACGCTTCTACCGGCTTTCCCGCTAACCTTAGGGTCCGAATGGTAGCGTGAGCGTGCTCCCCCTCGCCCCCATCCAGACACGGATGTGGGCGACCCGGTTGTCCTTGGCGGTCTCCGCTGCCACCTCGCCCCCACTGTTGCGATTGCGCTCATTGTAGAGGCTCCTGCCGACCGGCGAGAGGACGAGACGCAGCCGGTTCCCGGGCGCTATGGTGCGACCGACCCAGTAGAAACGATCGAAGTCGAGCAACGCGGACTTGCCGGGCACCATCAGTTCCGCCCTGGTTTCGCTGCTGCGGTAGCGCGCCCGGATGCGGTCCTCGGTCAGGTAGATCACCGAACCGTCGGGCTTCACCTCGAACAGTTCGGCGCGGATGTCGGCGTCGGGCGCATCCATCGACACCCACAGCTTTAGCCGGGGCCGCCCCACCAGATCGCGTCCGGCGGTGAAGGGCGCGGTCTCGAAGATCAAACCGTCCCCATCGATTCGCTGAGTGGGGCCGGCGTCGGTCAGCCAGTGCGGGCCCGCAGCTTCCTGCGCCGCATAGCTCTGAGCGAACCCCGGGGCGGCGGGATCGTCGACATATTCGTCATAGGTCTTGGCTCCGGGCCAGGCCGCCAACTGGCCGGCCTGCGCGATCGAGCCGGCGCTGGTCATGGGCGACGAGAGATAGACGGTCTCGCTCGATCGGGTCGCGGCTTCCAGGTCTGGCGCCGATGCCCAGCGGTTCGAGCCGGTAATATAATAGACGAAGCGATCCTTAAGGAATTCGGGGCGCGGACCGCCTTCCATCACCCAGTTGAACCAGGCGACGTGCAGACCCTTCACGTCGATCACGCTCTCCGCACCGAAATCGATGCCGCCCACTTCTCGGACCGGGATACGGGTACCGCTATGCTGCCACGGCCCCATCACCAGATACTCCTGCCGGGCGGTTTCGGCGTCGACCGCGGCGAGATGGCGGCGGCGGAATTCGAGCGTGCCGAGCTGGGCGTCATCATACATGCCGGTGATCGAAAGGACAGGAATCCGGATACTCGCCCATTCGTCGGGCTTGGGGCCGGCTGCCTCCCAATAGGGATCAGGCGTCGGATGCTTCGGCCCCTCGGCGATGAAGTCGCCTGGCACACCGATCGACGTCGCGAAATCCCGGAAGGACATGGTGCCGCGATGCAGTTCGTTGAGCGCCCCGAACCAGTAGTTGCGGTCACCGGTAAGGTTGCCGTTCATCGTGCGGCCGTGGACCATCGCCATGAAGATCGCCTGGCCCGGTTGGCCGATGTTCCGGTAAAGGCCGACGTCATAGCCGACCAGCCCCGACGAGGCGGGGACGATCGAACTGAGGTGCGGAGGCTTCAGCGCTGCCCAGGCCCACTGGTTCTTGCCACCATAAGAGCCGCCCCACGAGCCGATATGGCCATTCGACCAGGGCTGCTTCGCCAGCCATTCGACCAAATCATAGCCATCCTCCGCCTCGCGGAACCAGGGTACGAACGCGCCGTCCGAATTGCCGCGGCCGCGCGAGTCAACGGAAGCGAAGATATAGCCATGCTGGGCGAAATAGACGCCGACATCATGGAAGCGATCGACATTATAGGGGGTGACCGAGAGGATCACCGGCAGCTTCCCCTGCTGGTGCATCGGCCGATAGATCCGCGCCGATAGGGTAACACCGTCGCGCATCGGAATGCGGCTGTCCCAGTCGATCATATAGGGACGCTCGGCCGGCACCGGCGGCGGCGGAGTCTCGACCGCGGCGCAAAGCGGGGTGGCGAATGCGAGAAGGGCGAGCGCAAGCGCGCGCCAGGAAGCAGCGAACGGCTTCATGGTCGTTACTCCGGAAAGGAAGGTGGGTTTAGGCCGTTGGAGCGATCAGGGCAGGCCATCCGCGACACCGCAGCGGCGCGGATCGGCGGTGGCACCGATCCGGCCGCTCAGCGGATCGCGGAAGCACATCTGGTAGGAGCCCATATGATAGTCATAGGCGGGCAGCGCGCGGGTATCGACACCCCAGCGGGCCAAAGCGCGCACCGTTTCCGGGCTCACCCGGTCCTCGATCGTGATCGACCCGTCCTCGCCAAACGGGTTCATCCGCGGCGCATCGGCGGCCGCATAAGGCTCATAGCCGAAGTCGAGCAGATAGCTGATCACCTGCGGCACGGTGAAACGAACATTGCCGGGCGAGCCCAGCGACAGGATCGGGCGGCCATCCTTCAGGATCATAGTATTGCCCATCACGCTACGTTGGCGGGCATTTTCGGTGAGCTTCACGTCGATGATGCCGGAGATACCGGCGAAGGAGACATGGGTGCCGATCATCGGCACGCCGCCCAGCACCATCGCGGGGATGCCGCCCGACTGCATGGTGTTCATCATCTGCACCCAGTTGCCTTGGGCATCGACAATGGCCAGCTCGCAGCTTCCAGTCGGTTCCTTCACCGGCTGCGCGGCGCTCGGCCGGCCGGGTGCGGAAGAGATGGTGTAGATGCCGGGCCCCGGCATGCCGGGCTTGCTGGTGAGGCGAACATGATCGCTCAGATCGCGCGAGGGAATGAGCCCCTTGATCATCCGCGCGGCGGCGGCATGGAAGGCCGGATCGGCGAATTGGCCGACCGCATAGGGGCTCACCGTCGGATCGCCCAGATAGCCGCAATGCCACAGCGCGTAGCGCATAGCGTGCGACATGTAGAAGAGATGCTCGGCTGAACCCGGCTCGACATCAGCGATACCGAGATGATCGAGGATACCGAGCACCATCGCCAGATAGACGCCCTGCTGCTGCGGCGCGGCCAGGCTGACGATCTCGTGCCCGCGATAGGCGAAACGCATCGGCTCGATCCAGCGCGGCGGCGTGGCATCGATCATATGGTCGAGGGTGATCCCCCACCCCAGCTCGTTGCCCTTGGCGACGAAGGCCTTCGCCCAGTCGCCCGAGATCATGAAGTCGGGCCCCTCAGCGGCGACGCCCCGCAGGGTCTCGGCCAGCGGCTTGTTGGCGAAACGCTCGCCGACTGGCACGTAGAAGCCCCCCGGCATGAACAGGTCGCGCCCCTCCGGGAAATAAGTCAGGAAATCCTGGCCCGAGCTGGTGACGCCATATTCGAAGGTGGAGACCGGATGCCCCTCCTCCGCCCAGCGGATCGCATCGAGGCACAGCCGATCCCATCCCATCGTGCCGAATTTCTGATGGATAGCCTTCATCCCGGGCATAAAGCCGGGGATGCAGCAGGCCGGCGGATTCTTGCCCTGCCAGGTGGTGGTGATCTGTGGCACCGGGCGACACAGCGGCAGGCGGGCCGGAAGGGTGCCAGTGCTGTCGAGCTGATGAAACTCGCCGGTTTCGGCATGGTAGTAGAGGAAGGTGACGGTGCCGGTGTGGTTGGTCATGAACGGCTGCACCGCCGCCTGCACCATCGATCCCGCGATCGCCGCATCGGCCGCATTGCCCCCGTCAGCGAGCACCGCGAGGATCGTCTCGGTGACGATCGCATTGTCGGTGCTGCACGCTGCGCCCAGACCGTTTACCGGAACCTTTGGTCCGGGATTGTTGATGTAGCGTGCCACCGTGTCGGTCATGAAAGGCTCCGAAGGATAAGGAGGAGGATCAGGCGGGTTCCGCCGCCGCGACGGGCGCCGCTCCAGCCGTGCAGCGCCCGAGGCTGCGGGCGGCCATGATATAGTGGTACAGGCCCCAGAGGGTGCCAAAGATCGTGACGATCAACAGCGCGACCCGGAGCGATTCCGCGCCCTGCGAAGCCGCGAACAGGTCGCTCAGCATGCCGACGACGAGCGGCCCGCCGCCCATGCCGATGAAGGAGGAACTGAACAGCGTTGCCGCCGATGCGGTCGCGCGGCGACCGGCCGGCACGATCGTCATCATGATCGACAATTCGGGCCCCACCGCGACCATCGCGAAGAAACCGCTGGCGGCCGACAGCATGTAGGCGATCGATGCCTGATCCACGACATAGACGCCCGCGGCCGGAATGAAGAGACCGACACGGCTCCAGATGATCAGCTTGGTCGGCCCCCTCATGCCACCGCGCGCCAGCCTGTCGGCAATGAAGCCACCGACGAGCAGACCGGCGAACATGCCGACGCCACGCGTCATCGCCAGCATCGAGCCGAGCTCGAGCCGCGATGCCCCGAAACTGCGTTCGAAGAAGGCGGGCATCCAGTTGGTCTGCCCGTAGCTAAGGAACACAGCGGCAGCGTGCGCGAACAGGAGATGCCGGAAGGCAAGGTTCGACCAAAGATCGCGCAGCGCGTCGACCCAACTGTCGCCGGCCGCGACGGACGGCTCATGACGGGAACCTTGCCGTGGCTCCCGAACCGTGAGCATGAAGACGAGAGCGAGCAGCAGCCCGGGCGCCCCCACCAGCATGAACGCCGCGCGCCAACCGAAGCCATCCTCCAGCCAGGCGCCGATGGTGAAACCCAGCATCATGCCGGTGGAGCCGCCCGCGCTGAACAGCGCCAGCGCAGTGGCGCGGAAGGTGGCTGGGAAAAGATCGGCGATGATCGAATGCGAAGCGGGCACGCCGCCCGCCTCCCCCGCCCCCACACCGAAGCGGGCGAGGAGAAGCTGCCAGAAATTCTGCGCCACACCGCATAGCGCGGTCATCACACTCCAGACCGACAGCGAGACGACGATGACCGTCCGCCGCGCCCCCCGGTCCGCCCAGCGCGCCATCGGCAGGCCGAAGGTCGCGTAGAAGGCCGAGAAGGCGAAGCCGGTCAGCAAGCCGATCTCGCTGTCGTTCAGGTGCAGCTCGGCCTTGATCGGCTGAACCAGCACGGAAAGGATGAAGCGGTCCACATAGCTCACGAACATCACGAGCGTGAGCATCGCCAGCGTGTACCATTGGGCGCCGCGGCCGGGTGTATCGTCAGTCGTCGTCATTCCCCACTCCCTGCCGCGGCACGTCACGGATCAAAAGCGCTTGCGGAACTGCAGCCCGATGGTGCGCGGCGGCAAGGCGTAGACCGTTGTCCGGTTCGCTGTGCTGGCGGCTGCCAGCACGGTGTTCACCGCGACCTTGTCGAACACATTGTTCACGAAGACATACATGCCAGACTTGTCATCGTCCCATTCGACACCGGCTCGCATATTGACGACCGTATAGTCATCGACCTTGCGATAATAGACGTTCGCACCGTTGATCTCGCTGTAGGACGAACCCTGATAGGCGATATCGCCGCGGATCATGCCGCTATAGCCGTCCAAGAAGGACAGCGGGAATGCATATTCCCCACCGGCAGCGGCCGTGACCTTCGGAATGTAAGCGAGGCGATTGCCCGCCTTGCCAGCACCCGTGACGAAATCCGTCGCCTGGTCCTCAGTCAGCTTGGCGTCGTTATAGCTGAACGAGCCTTGCAGGGTCAGCACTCGCGTCGGGGTGACGGTGACCTCAAGTTCGCCACCGCGGATACGAGCGGCGCCAGCATTGCTGATGAAAGAGAAGGATTGGCCAGCATAGCGGCCAGTGACCTGAATATCCTTCCAGTCGATCTGGTAGATTGCACCATTGATCGTCAGCCAGCGGAGCGGCTGGGTCTTCAAGCCCGCTTCATAGTTCCAAAGACTGTCCGACTTGAAGCCTTGGAACTCAGCCGGGAGCTGAGATATCACCTGATTGACGCCACCGGGTCGGAAGCCTTGGCCAGCCTGGACATAGCCCATGACGTTCGGCGCGAATTTGTAGGACGCGTTGAACTTCAGGATGGTGCCATCTTCGGACGAGCGGTTGAACACGTCCTGGGTCGGGGCGGTCGGGGTGCTGTAATGGATCTGCGGAATGTCGTACCGGCCACTGACCCGTTTGCTATATTTGAAGTAGCGCGCGCCAGCGGTCAGCGTCAGTCCATCGAGAGCCTCGTAAGACGCTTCGCCGAACACCGCCTTCTGCGTCAGCTTATCGCCGACCGTCCGCTGATATTTGATTTGCGGATCCTCGTAGAACAGCCCGGTCGCCGGATCGGAGAGGCGGTTCTGGCTGATTACCGTGGTCTTGCGGCGATCGTAGAACAGGCCAGCCGTCCATTGCAGTCGGCCCTCACCGTTCGACGCGACGCGCAATTCGTTGGTCCAGTCCGTGAGATTCTGCGGGATGTAGAGACTCGAATTGAACAGCGCCCGCGTGTCCGTGAGATAGCCCGACAGCTCAGTCGTGGTGCAATCGCGTGTCTTCGTCAGATAAGTCTTGCAGCCCGCGGCGGTGTCGCGGCCGAGGAAATTCTCGCTGACGTCGGTCGCCTGCGTATACTGGCGATCAAAATATGAACTCACCGCCGTGACCGTGGCCGGACCGAAATCATACTGGGCGGTCAGATTATACACACGCAGCTTGTCGGTGTTGTAGGACTCAGAGCGCGCATCGGTCTTGTAGGCACCCAGGTCGGCATACCAGCGGGGATTGTAGCCCTTCATATTCTGAAAATAGAAATTGGCGCCGATCGAAAAGCCTTCGACGGGCTCGAAGCGCGCCATCAGGCGACCGCCATAGTTGCGCGTATCGTTCACATTGTTGCGGCCATAGCGAACATTGTCCACATATCCGTCAGCACGGGTGAAGTAGCCGACGGCGCGGACCGCGAGCGTGTCGGTGACCGGCAGGTTGATCATGCCGTTGAGATCGACGCCCGGCCCTCCGCCGTGCGTTGAATAGCCCTGCACGTCGATCGCGGACTGAACCTCTTTCGTGGTCGGCTTATTGTAGAGAATGCGCAGCGTACCGCCCATCGACCCCGACCCGAACAACGTGCCTTGAGGACCGCGCAGCACCTCGACCTGCGAAACGTCGAACAGCCGGAGGTCCGGCGTGCGTGCGGCAGCATCGTTCGATGTCGAAACCGAGCCCGCGACGGGTGTCTCGTCATAATAAACACCGACGGTCGGCTCGCCTGCCGCCTGGATGCCGCGGATGAGGACACGACGAGCGCCGGCGCCGGCGTCGACGATCGTCAGACTGGGCGCTGTGCGCGTGAGCTGGCTGAAGTCGGTGATACCGGCTTTGGCCAGCCCCTCGCCGGTGGTCGCGGTGATCGCGATCGGCGTATCCTGAAGCTTGGTATCGCGCTTCAGCGCGGTGACGACGATGTCGCCGCCGTCTGTCGCATCGGCGCTCTGCGCGAGCACCGCCGCGGGCAGGAACGCCGTCGCCAGAAGAAGTCCCCGCAAGGCCAGAACCGGCGCTTTCGCCATATTCCGCGAACCACAGATTAACTTGGTCATATCAGCCCCTCTGATCATAATCGTCATCGAAAGATCATCCCGCCCTGCGAAGCGGACGCCCGTCCGGTTTTCCCCACATGTCTCACTATTTCGCCGCCGGCCTTTGCGGTCTCGCATCGGGGCGGAAAGGCCCGTCCCACGGCTAGGTTTTGACAAATAATTAAACGACCATATAAATCATTGCCCAGGGGTCGTCAACGATATTTCACTTTGATGTCGGCGGCGCCGGAAAGGGACGTAGAACCATGGCTTTTCAATCCGTTGGAAGACGACAGGCAATTGCCACCACCCTGCTGGGCGTGGCCGGCGCGGGCTATTTGGGACGCATCGACAAGGTGGCCGCAATGCAACCTTCGGCCGAGAGCTGGACGCGCCGAATCAAGAGCGGCAAGACCACCAGTGCCGCGCTGCTCCGCCCGCCCGCCTATGGCCAGGGCGATGCACCGCCGCCGCCTTCCGCGGCAGACCGGCTGCCGCTGGAGTGGAACAGGCGCCAGGTAGCCCGCCTCAAGGCTATGCTGGGGCAACGGGGCATCCGTTCCTTCCTGGTGCGCAACGCCAACAGTTCGGCTTATCTGACCGGCTACTGGCACGTCAGCACGGAACGCCCTCAGGCGATGTTTATGAAGGCGGACGACGAGGCACCCTGGTATTTCTATCCCTCCATCGACCGCGACCTCGTCCGGTCTTGGTGGTATGGCGGCGGCCTCAGCTATTTCGACTATCCCCATGCCGATGGTGCCTTCCCCAATCTGGGGGTGGTGAAGACCGGACCACCGGTCGACCTGTTCGCCTTCATGCTGGAGGGTATCCGCACGCATGGCATCCAGGGCAACACGATCGGCATCGATGGCGAACTCTATCCGTCGGAGGCGAAGATCGCCGCGAAGCTGCTGCCGGGGATCAGGTTCAAGAATATCTCCCCCGAACTACGCGCCCTGCGCATGATCAAGACGCCCGAGGAGCTGGCGCTGTGGAGCCGCTGCTACCAGATCTCGGACCGGGCACACGCCTTCGCCCGCGATTACCTGCTGACCTATGGCACCGACCTGACAGACTTGGAGGTTTCCACCGCGACCGAACTTTGGCTGCTCGACGAGCTCTATGGCGGCATGGACTTGGCCGATGGTGCCCCCAATCACGGCGTCGCCAGCTTCGCGGTGATCAAATGCCGGGCCGGACGGGTCACAGGCTACGCCCATCCCAACCAGCCCTATTATCGCAAGATCGGCCGCGACATGCCGATCCAGCTGGTCATCGTGCCCCGGCTCGGCGGTTGCGGCGGCGAGGCCTATCGCATGTTCCTGACCGCCGACGCGGGAGGCCGTTTCGATCCTGCCAAGGAGAAAATGTGGGAGGTCAGCCGCCACAGCTGCGATATCCAGCGCGACATGCAGAAGGACGGTGCCGTCTGCGCCGACATCGCGGCTGCCATCTTCCGCTACCAGATCGACGAGGGAATGCAGGACCATATCTATCATCGCCCGGCCCACGGTCAGAACACCGAAGGCCATGGCCCGCCCTATATAGCCCTGGGAGACCAGACGGTGCTGCGCGAAAATATGGTGATGTCGCAAGAGCCAGGGCTCTACGATCCCAAGAGCGGCTATGGCTTCAACTGGAGCGACAATATCGTAACCGGCCGCGAGCGCGGCTACCGAATAAGCGGCGTTCCCTATTCACGCGAGTGGAGCCTCCTCAAGCTGTAATGACGGCCGTCCGCCCCGTCCATCGACGGGGCGGACGAACCGAATCAGGCTGCGGCGGGTTTCGCCTGATACGCCTTGGCCGAGGACAAGAAGGGTTCGATCACCTCACGACCACCTTGCACGTCGAGCCATAGGCGCAACAGGTTGCGCTTCCGGTCCGGACTATCTGCGAAATTGGTCCGCGAATGCAGGGTGGTATAGTTGTTGATGATCATGATCTCGCCCGGCTCGAGTGTAAAATGCAACCGCATGTCGTCGCGGTCGGCGATCTCGTTCATATAATCGAGCGCCTCCTTGAGATCGACGGGCAGCCCACCCAGCGAGGTACCGGCGCGGTAGATGAACTCGCGTGTGTAGCGGCAGCTCACCACCCCATCGACATTGCAATAGACCGGGATCTTGTAGTCAGTGACCGGCTTGTCGGTCGCCGCCGCCTCACGGCTGGCATAATAATAGCCCTCGTAGAGCGCGGGCAGCAGGTCTGGCCGCTTCTCGGCGATCTCATTATGGACCGCGATCGAGCTGGCGAGACGGCTGTAGCCGCCCGTGGCCGCCTTTTGCAGACACATCAGGCCGACGATCTCGTAATTGTCGGTGTGGAGATAAAGTTCCTCGTTGCTGCGATAGGCGCGGCCGGTGGGATTGTCTGGGCCGATCGGCGTGAAGGTGACCCGGCCGAGCTTGTCGCCCAACGCGCTCTGGACGGCAGCGATGCCCCAATGGGTGCCGAAGCCCCAATAGATCCGTTCCATCTGCTCGTCCGAATAGCGCTCGCGGGTGATGCCGCTGATGATGATCGCACCCCGGCCGTCTTGGATCAGCTCGAAGGTAGCGGCGAGCCAGGCGTCGAGTTCGGGATGGCTGAACTGCTCTCGGGTCACCTCCTGCGGGGCGAGATGGGCAGTGACGGCCAGCAATTCGTCGATAGCGGCAAGCTGTGTATCGGTCAGCCGGTAGGTGAGGCCATCGCGCCCCCCCACCCCCGCCGCGGTCCAGGCACTGGGGTGATCGATCTGGGCTTCATGGACGGGGGTCATGCGCAATCCTTTCCATCGCGATGGGGAACATAAGGTGTGAAGGGGTGGTCCAGGAAGCATCCGAAGGCGGCGAAGAAGCCGGCCTCGTCGTCCCAGGGAATCATATGGCCAGCACCTGCCACGGTAACGATCTCCATCGTCGGCGCGCGCGCGGCGAATTCCGCCAGTTCCTCGGCGTTAATGACACCTTTTTCGGCGACCATCAGCAGCGCGGGCACATCGATCAGGCCAAGATCGCCGTGGATGTCCTCGCTGTGGAAACACTCATAGGTTTCGATCACGGCGCGTTCGTCGCATGTGTGTAGCCATTCCGCGCGCAACCGAAGCTGCGCCTCGCTCCAGGTCGGCGAGAAGGGCAGCAGCGCTTCCCAATCGGCGCCTTCGCGGCAGATTCGGATCGAATCGACGTACCAGGACAGAGGCGCGGGATAGGAACGCCGTCCCGGCCCCGTGGCGGGAGGATCGATCAGCACCAGGCGCCGGAGACCGGAAGCGCCGGACCGCGCCAGCCTGATGCCGATCCGCGCGCCCATCGAATGCCCGACCACGTCGTAGCCGGCGAGGCCGATGGCCTCGGCGAAGCCTGCAACGTCGGCGGCATAACTGTCGAGATCATAGGACAGGTCCGGCCCGGCATCGGACAGACCCCGGCCGCGCACGTCGAGGACGTAGACATCGTTATGTTCGGCCAAAGCCTCGGCGACGAAGGCCCAGGTGATCGCCGGACTTGTGATGCCGGGGATTAGGATCAGTGGCCGCCCTTCGCCGCCATAGCGCAGATAATGCTGGCGAATGCCGTTCACGCGGACATTGCCGCCGTGGACCAAGCGGCTCATACCCGCCCACCATAAGCGCCCGAAAGCAACGCGCCGGCACCGGGTACGATCGGCTCCAGCTCCAGCGCCTGGAGCATCGCGAAAGTGGTGGCGATCGCCGCGGTGACGACCGGCTTGCCAGTGAGCGCCTCGATCGTCGGAACCGCCGACAATGACGGCATCTGCACGCAGGCCGAGGTAACGATTACATCGGCCTCGTCGGTCTTCATCGAGCTGACGATGGCGGGCAGCCGCGCCGGATCATGCCGGGCGACGTCGAGATTGTCGTGAATCTCCAGCGCGCGCCAATCGATCACATCGATCCCCTCGGCGGAAATATAATCCACCACGGTACGGGTCAGCGGCTTCATATAGGGTGCGACCAGCGCGATCCGGCGCGCGTTCATTAGCTTCAGCGCATCGACGAGCGCGCCCGCGCTGGTGATCACCGGCGCCGCGCCACCATTGGCCTCGGTGGCGGCAGAGAGCCGCCCCTGCGACTGGCGATGGTAGCCCGGTCCCATCGCCATGATCGCGACCAGACAGGCATAACCCAGCACGTCGACCCGCGCATCGCTCAGCTCGACGGCGCAGCGGTCGGACTCCGCGTCCATCGCCACCAATTCTTCCTTCACCACCGTTTTCATTCGCATCCGCGCGGAATGAAAGGTGAAGCGTTCGGGACGCACGAGCTGTCGGGCCGTCAGCATCGCGGGAATCTCGGTTTCCATCGTCACGTTCGAACTCGGCACGATCTGGCCTATCCGGAAAATGCGCATAACCGCCAACCTCATATAATTAAACATATATATAAATATTTGTGCAAACGCAATTTGTTTCGAGCTGGGGCGGCGCACCCGGCTATCAGATGTCAGGAGCGGCAAACCCTCCCGCCGCAAAGCCCACAAGCTGGTTGAGCGCCATGACGTCATCGCTGCCGGCCGCAGCCCCCGCGCTGATCTCCTCGATGCGGTGGGCATCCGAAATGATGTAGAGATAGGCACCGATCGTCTGGATCAGCCGCCAGTAGACGGTCCGCATCGACAGATGCGGCAGACGCTGGGCGAGCAACTCGGCATAGGCCCGCGTGCTGTCGTCATAGGTTTGGCGGCGGATGTCGTAGGCGAATTCCATCGGCTCGGTATGGAGGCGCGCCTGCAACCGGATGAAGGAGCGCCCTCCGGGCGACTTGCGCATTTCGAAAGCGGGCGAGAGATAGCCGTGCAGGATCTCGGTGACGCTGACGGCATCCCCCTTGGCGCGAACCTCGGCCAGGTGGGCAAGCCGCTGCTCGGAGACGACCCGGCCGCGTCGCAGATAGACCTCAACGAAGAGGCCGTTCTTCGATCCGAAATAATAGTTTACCAGTGCCTGGGTGACGTTCGCCTGGTTGCAGATGTCGCGCAACGACGTGCCGGCGAAACCATAATCGGCGAATTTCTCCTCGGCGGCGTCAAGGATATGCTCGCGCACGAAGCTGGGCCCTTCGGGCCGCCCCGGGCTGGGGCGCTTCTTGCGCGGCTTCGCCGGCTTGCCTTCGAGCTTCGTCGCCATGCTGCTCTTCACAAGATTCTCTTCAAGGACGGATTATCGCACACCTAACGGTACGGTCGTCGCGTCGTACGCGTAGATCCAGTCGGCCTGCAAGCCCGACGCATGCGGATCGCGCAGCGCACGCACCCAATGCATGAAGTCGCGCCAGAGCTGACCCAGCCGGGACGGCTCATGATAGCTGCGGGCGCGTTCTCGCGCGCCCAGCTGGACACGGCGGGTCCGCGGCAGCCGATCAGCCTCATAGGCCGCAAGCTTGGCGGCCAGATCGCCGGACACTTCGGAGAGCGCACGCGCCAGCACATAGCCATCCTCAATCGCCATTGCGGCCCCCTGAGACAGGAAAGGCAGCATCGGATGCGCCGCATCGCCGAGCAGAGTCACCCGCCCCACCGTCCATCCGGCCATCGGGTCGCGATCGAACAGGCCCCATTTGAATACGGCGTCGGTCCGCCCAAGCAATTCGCGCAGCCGCGGGTGCCAGCCCGCATAGGTCGCACACAACTCCTCGCGCGAACTCGGCGTGGTCCAGGACTCGGCCTCCCAATTCTTCGTCTCGTGGACCGCGACGATGTTCACCGCCGTACCGCCGCGCACATAATAGGTGACGACATGGCCGCGCGGACCGAACCACATGGACGACCCGGGCAGCACCAGCTTGAAGTCCGGCGGATCGAGCGGCACCACCGCGCGCCAGCACATATTGCCAGTGTAGGCCGGCTCCGCATCCTCGAAAAGCTGCCGGCGGATTACCGACTTGATGCCGTCCGCACCGACCACAAGATCGGCCTCGACCGAGACGCCATTCTCGAAATGGACCACCGCGGCCCGATCGTTCTGGTCGACGCGCAGGCACCGGTGCGACAGATGGATATTCTCCGCCGGCAACAGCGATCGAAGCATATCGTGCAGGTCGGCGCGATGGATCTGATAATAGTCGGCGCCATAGACGCGATCGCAATAGCCGAGCAGCGGCGTCGTGAAGGCCTGACGCCCGGTCCGCCAGTTGAGCCCGAAGATCGCCTCCGGACGGAAGGCGGCGCGATCGAGCCCCGCCTGCAACCCCAGGGCGCGAAGCACCTTGGCGGCGTTGGGGGTCATCTGAATTCCAGCGCCCACCTCTCCCAGACTGTCGGCCTGTTCGTAAACGTTGATCTCGAAGCCCCGCTGGATCAGCGCGGCAGCCGTCGCGAGCCCACCGATACCGGCTCCGATGATGGCGATTCGCAAAGTTAGAAGCCCCCTTGAAGCATCGCGACGACCGGGCTGGCCGTCGGACGGGAATTGACGTCTCCGATGACATCATTTATATAGTCGTTTAATTATTTGTCAATCGGGGGATCGGCCTTGGCCGTAAGTGATACGCAACTGACTGGCGCTTGGCGCGAAGTGCTGCGGCTCTCCAATGTGGGGCCTGGTCAACAACTGTCCGTTCTCACCAGCGAGGACAGCCACAGGCAGAACACGGCCTGTGCGATCCGAGCCGCGCAGGAACTGGGCGCGATGGTGACGACCCTTGTTCTTCCGCCCGTCAACGCGGAACTCTCGCTGAGCCGTGACAAGACCGCCTATATGGGCCGCACCCCCCTGACCGGGAACAGCGCCGCCATGGCCGCTCTCAAGAATAGCGACATGGTAATCGATCTGATGCTACTGCTCTTCTCCCCGGAGCAGGGCGAGATCCTCGAATCTGGCACCCGCATCCTCCTCGCGGTGGAGCCGCCCGAAGTGCTGGTGCGGATGATCCCCACCGCCGAGGATCGCCGCCGCGTGCTGGCGGCGACCGATCGCCTGAAAGCCGCGCGCAGGATGACCGTCACCTCGGCCGCAGGCACCGACTTCCGCTGCGACGTCGGCGACTTCCCAGTGCTCACCGAATATGGCTACGTCGATGAGCCTGGCCGCTGGGACCATTGGCCGAGTGGCTTCCTTGCGACTTGGCCGAACGAGCAAACGGCAGAGGGCCGGATCGTCATCGATCGCGGCGACATCATCCTGCCGTTCAAGAGCTATGTGCAGGCGCCGATCATCCTAACGATCGAGAGCGGCTATGTCCGTTCGATCGAGGGCGGTTTCGATGCCGAGTTCCTGGCCGACTATATGGCGTCCTTCGACGATCCCGAGGTCTATGCCATGTCGCATATCGGCTGGGGCCTCCAGCCCCGTGCGCAATGGACGGCCCTGGGCCTGTATGATCGGGAAGCGACGCTGGGGATGGACGCCCGATCCTTCCGCGGCAATTTCCTCTTCTCGACCGGCGCCAATGTCGAAGCGGGAGGCACGCGCGACACGCCGTGCCACATGGACATACCGCTGCGTCGCTGCTCACTGTCGCTCGACGGCGAACCGATGACCATCGATGGCGACGTGATCCCCGAGGATCAGCGGGTGACGCGATGAGCGCCAGCGAGCCCGACCGGGCGGAGGCCGTCTATCGCCGTCAGAGTTTCGGCACGCCGCTGGGGCTGGGGGCCAGGCCAGCGCTGCTGCTGGTCGATTTCGTCGAGGGCTTCGTCGACCCGGACGTGTTCGGCGGCGGCAACATCGCGACCGCAGCCTATCGCGCCATCGACTTGCTGGCGCTCGCCCGCGAGGCGAGCTGGCCGGTGGCCCATGCCCGGATCGTGTTCGCCGACGATGGCGCGGACGGCAATATCTTCTCCCGCAAAGTGCCCGGGATGTCGCGGCTGACCGAAACCGCGCCGATCGGCCAGTTTGTCTCCGGCCTGGCGCCGCGCCCCGGCGAACTCGTCGTGCGCAAGCGACTGCCATCGGCCTTTCGCGGCACCGACCTGGCCTCCTGGCTGTCCGCCCGGCGGATCGACAGCCTCGTCATAGGCGGCTGCACCACCAGCGGCTGCATCCGCGCAAGCGTGATCGACGCCATGGCCGACGGCTTCACGCCGTTGGTGATCGAGGATTGCGTCGGCGACCGCGCCCTTGGGCCGCATGAGGCCAATCTGTTCGACATTGCCCAGAAATGCGGCGACGTCCTGCCCCTCGCCACGCTGGAAAAACTCGTCCGTGGCGGCTGAAGATAGGACAAACCGCCTTATCGCCCTCGCGCTGGCCGCCCCGGCCACGCTCTGCGTCCTCCTGTTCGTGCTGGTGCCGCTGGTCGCGATGCTGCTCTTCTCCTTCTGGTCGATCGCACCAGACGGCGGCATCGACCGGAATTTCTCGCTGGCCAGTTGGCACCAGCTCTTCGCGGACGGTTTCTACTGGTGGATTATCGGCCGCACCCTGTTTTTTGCGACCGGCGCGACCCTGCTGACCGCGCTGGTCGCCTATCCTTGCGCCTTCTACCTGACGATCCAGCCGCCCGCCCGGCGGGGAGGGCTGCTGTTGCTCCTGCTGCTGCCCTCGTGGATCAGCTATGTGGTGCGGACGATGGCCTGGATGCCGGTGCTCGGCCGCAACGGGCCGATCAATCTGTTGCTGATCAAGAGCGGCCTCGTCTCGGCCCCTCTGGACATGCTTTACAGCGACGGCACTGTCGCTCTGGGTATGGTCCAATATCTGCTGCCCATCATCTTGCTCAACGCCTATCTCGGCCTGAGCATGGTGGATTCCACGCTGGTCGCTGCGGCCCGCAGCCTGGGGGCGTCGCCCTGGAATGCGTTTCGCACCGTAACCTTTCCACTCGCCCTGCCCTCGCTGCTCGGGGCATGCGTGCTCGGCTTCATCCTGTCGACGGGAGCCTACATCACCCCGCTGCTCCTGGGCGGCAAGAACGGCACCTATGTGTCGAGGATTATCTATGAAGAGATCGTCGGCCAGCAGAATTGGCCGCTCGGTGCCGCTCTGGCCACGGTGGTGATCCTGCTGCTCGGCCTGCTGGTGGCGATCTACGGCCGCTTCGCGGGGCTCGGCCATCTCGTCCGGGGGCGCGGTTGATGGCTCCACCCGCCTGGCTCCGCCACCTGCTCGGCGGCTTCACCGCTCTGGTCTATCTCTACCTGCTGGCGCCCGTCGCGATCGTCGTCCTGCTTGCCTTCAACCAGTCCGAATATGGCGGGCTGCCGATGACGGGGTTCACCCTGCGCTGGTTCGCCGAACTGGCGGACGACCCCACCATCGTCGCCGCCTTCATGACCTCCTTCAAGCTGGGTGGTGCCACCGCCCTGATATCGGGCTCGCTGGGCGCGGCGGCCGCCTATGCGATCGCGCGACTGCCGCTCCCGGCGCGCAACGGCATCCAGCTTGCGCTAACCTTGCCGGTGCTGGTACCCCACCTGATCCTGGGCGTCGGCTTGCTGCTCGCCTTCCGCGCGGTCGGCCTCTCGAAGAATTTCGGGCTGCTGCTCGCCGGCCATGTGGCGATCACGCTGCCCTTCGTGGTGCTCACCACCCTGCCCCGTTTTCGCGCGGTTCCCCGATCTCTGGAGGAGGCGGCGCAGAGCCTGGGCGCCTCGCGGGCATCGGTGATCTTCCGCGTCGTGCTGCCGCTCGCTTGGCCGGCGATCCTGGCGGGGGCGCTGCTCGCCTTCATCAGCTCCTTCGATGAGGTGACCGCCACCCTGTTCTGGCGACCGCCCAATCTCGAGACCATGCCCACGCAGATCATGGGCATGCTGCAATATTCGATCGACCAGCGGCTCAACGCGCTGGGCGCGACGATGACAGCCTTGTCGATCGCTGCACCCAGCCTGGGCCTGCTGCTGGCCCGGGCCTTCCGGCGGGGCATCACCGGAGGACGCGCATGACGGGAAAGGGCCGAAAACTCGAGCTGAGCGGAGTCGGCAAACATTATGGCCCGGCTGTCGCGGTCGAGGAGATATCCTTCACGATCGAACCCGGCAATTTCGTCTCGCTGCTCGGCCCCTCGGGCTGCGGCAAGACAACGACCCTCCGGATGATCGCGGGCTTCGAGGTGCCGAGTTGGGGCAACATCCTGCTCGACGGCAAGCCCATACACACTATCCCCATCCACCGCCGCGACATCGGCGTCGTCTTCCAGGACCACGCGTTGTTCCCGCACCGCACGGTCGCGCAGAATATCGCGTTCGGCTTGGTCCAGCGCGGCGTTTCGAAGCGCGAGGTGGCCGAGCGAGTAGCCTGGGCCCTGGCGACGGTCCGCCTGCCCGACTTGGGCGCGCGCTATCCATCGGAATTGTCGGGCGGCCAGCGCCAGCGAGTAGCGATCGCACGCGCAATCGTGATCGAGCCCGACCTGCTGTTGTTCGACGAGCCCCTGTCGGCGCTCGACGCCACGCTGCGCGAAGACCTGCGCAACGAGATCAAGCGGCTGCAGCGCAAGCTAGGCATATCGACCCTGTTCGTGACGCATGACCAAGCCGAGGCCCTGTCGCTCTCCGATCATATCGTCGTGATGAACGCCGGCCGGATCGAGCAGCAGGGATCGCCGGAGGACATCTATCGTCGGCCACGATCGGCTTTCGTGGCGCGCTTCTTTGGCGAACTCAACCAGCTTACGGCGGCGGTGGTCTCCAGCAAGGGCGGCGAGCTGCAATTGCGGCTCGGCTGCGGCACCGAAATCCGGCTGCGCAGCGACCAGCCGGTCACGGGCGAAGCCACGCTCTGCTTACGCAGCGAGGCCGCCCGCATCGACAGCGATCCGTACGCAGGCGGCCTGCCAGCCCGGGTGATGGCGTTCGATTATTTGGGAATGATGGTCCGTTACCAGCTTGCCGCCTGCGGGGGCGAGGTCGTCATCGTCCAGCCGCATGCGGGCACGCTCCACCAACCTGGCAGCGACGTGCGGCTCCATATCGCCGAGGGCGGCTGGAAATTGCTTGATACAGGGGGAGATATCCATGGATATTGAGGCCGGATATGCGCGGCTGCGCGAGCGCCATGGCAATGGTGATATCGACCGGCGCGGCTTCCTCCAGGCAATCGCCGGTGCGGCGCTAGCCGCTGGGCTCGCCAGCCCCCTGCTGACCGCCTGCTCGGGCGGGTCGAGCCAGCCCGCCGTGCGCTTCGACGGCTTTGGCGGTGTCGTCCAGGCATCGCTCGCGGACAATCTGTTCAAGCCCTTCACCGCCGCCACGGGCATCCGCGTCGACCAGGGTTCCTTTGCCAACAGCGACGAGTTGCTGACGCGGATCGCAGCCGAGGGCCGGGAGGGTTTCGGCTATTGGGAATGCGGCAGCGAATTCGATGCGCAGCGCTTCGACCAGCGCAACCTGTTGATGCCAATCGAGGCCGCGAAGATTCCACGGCTTGTCGGCCTGCTCCCCAAGGCCGTCGACTCCTATCGGCTGGATGCCAGGCTACTACGCGGCGTGCCTCTGACGATGACCGGGCTGACGATCGGCTATAACCGCGACCATATCGATGACGCCGAGGTTCGCGAGCGAGGCGTGGACATTCTCCTCGATCCCCGCTTCGGCAAGGTCCTCATGGGCGAGGATAACTGGATCAAGCGCATCTGGTACGCCGCGCTGCAGAGCCGGCAGGATCCCAATGCGATCACCGACATCGAACAGGTCTGGGCCAAGCTCCGCGAAAGCCGTAAATCGGTCTCGCGCTATTGGCACACCGGGGCCGAGCAGATGCAGTTGTTTGCGACGGGCGAGGGGTGGCTGTCTGACGCCTGGCTGATGCGGATTCATGCGCTTCAGGAACAGAAGCTGCCGATTGGCTCCTATCAGGCGCCCGGCCTCTTCCTCGGCTTCGCCGCCATAGCGGCGATCAAGGGCGCTCCCGCCGAGCCCCTCTATCAGATGCTCGACATTCTGCTCAGACCGGAGGTTCTGATCGCGGTCGCGCGGCAGCGCGGAGTGCCACCGGCGCTGGACCCCCGCCGGCATCCCATACCCGCCGACATCCGCTCCATGCCCGGCTTCGATCCGACCGGCGAGCTTGGCGCTGTCAAGATGATGCAGCCCTCCTATTGGGTGCGTAATGCGCCGCAATGGAGCCCGACTTATCGACGCATAATGGCGCGCGGTTGAAGTAGGGCTGAGTATCTACTAGCCTTCAGGCCCTTCTTCGCGCTTCGGCTCGGGGGGAATTCAAAGCGGTGTCCTTCGCCGGCTGTTGCGGTGAACCCTATATCCGCGAGCCCATGCTGGGCCCCCATCTGCGCGAGGCCGCCGACCTGTCGGGCTTCCCGGTGTTTGCCTATGACAAGCTCGGCAAGCGGGAGGATTATGCCCTCGCCGAGCTCGCTCCCAAGATCGATGCGCCCATCATGATCCAGAAGGGAGATCGGGAGTTCCAGATGGCCCTAGAAGCAGAGGCGGCTTTCCAGCGGCAGGGCAAGCCGCTGGAGATATTCGTCTACCCCAACGAATATCACATCCTCTGGCAGCCGGCTCATCGGCAGGCCGTTTATGCGGGCAATCTCGCATGGTTCGACCACCATCTCCTAGGTAAGGAGAATGCCTGGGCGGCGAAAGTCCTTAGCATCCATAAAGGGTGAGTGTCCCGTCAAGTGAACAAACGACCGCTTTTGTGCTGTCTCGAACTTGATCCGAATGTCCGAAATGTCGGCGAAGGCTGCCGCCAACTGTGACAGCAGCCTTCGCCGACCTACCAGCGCTTAGTGATGTCGATCGCGACGAAGCGGCCGATCGGCTGGTAGTTGGTGGAGTCGTAGGGCTGCTCGTAGACCGCGTTGGATGTGATGCGCGGCGGCGCGACGTTGAAGATGTTCTGGGCGGTGACGCCCAGGCTCAGGCCTTTCAGCAGCCCGCCGATATCGTCGGGCACCGAATAGCGTGCCGTCATGTCAAAGGTCGTCTGTGACTTGACCCGCGTCGCCGGGGTGCGGCGCGCGTCGCTGAGCGACCCGTTATGGCTGGCCGCCCCCTGAATGCTCAGATGCTCGTTGCTCCAGCCCAGGGTCGCGCGGCCGCGCCAGTGGGGCGGGTTGAAGATGATGCCGGCGAGCTGGGCCTCGGGCTGATCGGCGCTGATCCGGCGGCGGCTGTCGAGATAGGAGACATTGCCGGTCAGGCTGACGGTCTGACCTGCGCTGATATCGAAACTGTAGGCGAGCAGCGCGTCGAACCCGTTGGCCCATTGGCGCCCGGCATTGACGTTGCTGTTGTCGACGATCGCGACGACCTTGGCTGGGTCGAAGTCCGCGCCGGTGTTGTTGCTGAAGGAGGTGGCGCTCGCGATGATATCGGCGATCTGCGCGGCGGACGGCGACAGGGTGACATAGGCCGAATAGGCTGGATCGCTGAGCGCATTGGCGGTGAGCAGGATCGGCGTGACGATGCGGTTGATGTAGCGGACGTTGAAATAGTCGATCGTGAAGGTCAGGCCGGGGATGCTGGGCGGGTGAAGATCGGCGGTGATCGACCAGGTCGTCGCCCGCTCGGGCTTCAGATCCTCGCTGCGCCCCTGGGTGTAGAGCACGAAGGAGTCGGCGGGGTAGCCCGGGCCGCCCAGGACCGAGGGCCGACGGGCCAGGGCGTTGAGCGCGGAATAGCGCTGGTAGAGGGTGGGCGCGCGAAAGGATTTACCCCAGCTGCCCTTGATGTCGAGCGCGTCGATCGGCGCGTAGACGATGCCCAGCTTCGGCGTCGCGATCGAACCGGTGTCCTGGTAATTCTCGTAGCGCAGCGCGGCGGAGACTTGCAGCCGGTAGAGGCCCTTTATGTCGAGTTCGGGTGACGCGAGCGGCGCGACGAACTCGCCAAAGGCATAGTGGCTGTTGCGGGTATGGCCGAAATTGGTGGCGTTGCCGACGCCGCGAAAACTGTCGAGCAACACGCGCGAATAGCCGGCCCCCACCGCCAGCTTGGCCGAACCGCCGAGCAGCGCGAACAGCGGGCCGTTGGCCGAGACTTCGGCCGACTTGGTGACATTGTCATAGTCGGCATGGCTGTTGCCGCTGGGCGTCGTGCCCGTCAGGAAATCCAGATCGATGATGACCTTGTCGCGCGAATAGGTCGCGAGCGCGAAGGCCTGCCAGTCGCCGAGGGTGAACTGGACGGTGGGCGCGATGGTGTAGGCGCGATCGCTCGAGGAGCGGGTGGCTCTGCTGATGCTGCGGTCGCCGGTCGCGTTATAGGAATAGATGAACTTGCTGCGGCGGTAATTATACAGCGAGTCCAGCTTGAAGCTGATCGTCTCGTTCAGTTCCTGGTGCAGGCTGAACAGGGCGTTCCTGTTGTTGATCGACGGGAACAGCCGCAGGCCGGGCGACACCGTGCGGGTATAGTCGCGATCGGAGAATTCGATCGGGCTGGCGCGGTTATATTCGAGCGCGGCGATGAAGCCGCCCGAGCCCCAGCGCGTGCCGCCGGTGACCGAATATTGCTGCTGGAAATTGCCGCCATCGGTCGATCCGCCGAGCCGCATGCGCGTCTCGATATGGTCCATGTCGGGCTTCAGGATGATGTTGACGACACCGCCCACCGCGTCGGAGCCGTACAGGGCCGAGGACCCCTCGGCCACCACCTCCAGCCGGTCCACCGCCCCCAGCGGGATCAGCGAGACGTCGACCGCCTGCAGCCCGCCATTATAGGCGATCCGGCGGCCGTTGAGCAGCGTCAGCGTGGCATCGCTGCCCAGGCCGCGCAGATTGACCGCGGAGCCGCTGCCGCCCGAATCCGCGCCCGAGGATTCGGGGACGTTGAAGCCGATGCCGGGATTCTGGCCGCCGCCGAAATTCTGCGGGATGTCCCGAATGGCCTCGGCCAGGGTCGCCCGCCCGCTGTCGCGGATGCTCTGCTGGCTGGTGACGATCGTCGGGCTGGCGGTGATCGCGCCGCGCACCAGCGATCCGGTGACGACGATGTCGCTGCCGCCCGCATCATCCGCCGCCGACAGTTTCGTCCGGTCCGGCGCGACGATGAAGGTGCGCCCGTCGCTGGAGGTGACACCGAGCCCGGTGCCTGCCAGCGCCCGGCGCAGCGCCTCCTCCACGGTCATCGTGCCGCGCACCGCCTTGATCGATTTGCCGCGCGATGCCGCTTCGGACAGCAGGATCTGGACATCGGCCTGGCGCGCCAGCTCGGGCAGGCCGCTCGATACCGACTGTGCGGGAATGTTGAAGGTCTTTTCCTGGGCCAGCGCGGGCGATGCGCTCGCCACCGCGCAGACCGCTGCCGTCATGAAGAATCCGTGCCGAACGTCTCGAAAAATCGTCATATACCCCCCGGAGCTTATCGTAGTCCCTCGGGGAAGGATGCGCGACATCCCCGCTTCCGTTCGGTTTTGTGAAAATTTGCGGCCACGCGAAAAAATATCGAGGCATCGAACGGAAAGCGCGCGGCCGTGCATCCTGATGTCGAATGGAGGCTTTCGGGCCTTGCTTTATGGGTGCGGTGGATGGGTTCGGGCGAGCGCCTGAAGATCATGACCTGGGTGGGGAGCGAGGTGCTTCCCCATGAGGCCGCGCTGCGCGCGCGGCTGCGGCGATCGCTGGCCCATGACGATGTCGAGGATGTGATCCAGGAGGCCTATTGCCGGATTTCGCGGCTCGACGACGTCAGTCATATCCGCTCGGGTCGCGCCTATCTGTTCACCACAGCGCGAATGCTGGTGGTCGAGCGGATCCGGCGGTCGCGCGTGGTGCAGATCGAGGCGCTGGCGGAAATCGACAGCCTGCCCGTCTTCGGGGAGGAGCCGTCGCCCGAGCGCATCGCCGGCGGCCGGCGCGAGCTGGCCCGGGTGCGGGCGCTGATCGACGCGCTGCCCGAGCGCTGCCGGCGGATCTTCCAGCTGCGCAAGGTGGATGGCCTGTCGCAGCGTGAGGTGGCGGTGGCGATGGGGCTGCCCGAACATATTGTGGAAAATGATGTCGCGAAAGGATTGAAACTGATCCTGCGCGCCATCGAACGAGAGGACAACGCGGCCGAACAGGCCTTGTTGGGTTTGGAAAGCAATGAACGAGCGCGAGACAGCTAAGGCGGTCTCCGAGGCCGCAGCCGACTGGGTCGCCCGGATCGACCGGGTCGGCGACGACCCGGCGACGCAGGCCGAACTGGAGGCATGGCTTGCCGGCGACGATCGTCGGCAGGGCGCCTATTTCCGTGCGCAGAGCGCCTGGGCGATGCTCGATCGCGCCAGCGTGCTGGCGGGCGGGCGTGGCGATGCGGGGGAAGACGCTGCCGCCGGGCCTGCGCCCGTCAAGGAGGGGCGCCACTGGCTCAGCCGCCGGCACATGCTGACCGGCGGAGGGGCGCTCGCGGCCTCGCTCGTGGCGATCCTGGCCGGCGTGGAATATCGGCGCCTCGCCGCGATCGAGGAGATCCGGACGGCGGTCGGTGAGATCCGGCGGGTGCCGCTGAAGGACGGATCGATGGCGGCGGTCAACACCGGCTCGCGGCTGGACGTCGACCTGCGGCCCGAACTGCGACGGATCGACCTGGCCGAGGGCGAGGCCTGGTTCCAGGTCGCGCATGATCGCCAGCGCCCCTTCGTGGTCGAGGCCGGCGACGTGCGGGTGCGCGCGGTAGGCACCGCCTTCTCGGTGCGCCGCACCGCGACCGGCGCCGATGTGCGGGTGACCGAGGGCAAGGTGGAGGTGTGGAGCACCGGCGACGAAGCCAATCGGCGGCTCGTCTCGGCCGGCGCGCGGACCTTCGTCAGCAATGAGGGCGGCCCCGATCCGGTGGCCGAGGATCGCGGCGACATCGAGCGCAGCCTTTCGTGGCGATCGGGCCAGCTGATCTTCGACGGCGACACGCTGGGCGCGGCGGCGGCCGAGTTCAACCGCTATAATGTGGTGCAGGTGCGGATCGACGATCCCGGCCTTGCCTCGGCAAAGTTCGTCGGCCGTTTCCGGACCAATGAGCCCGACGCCTTCGCGCGCGCCGCCGCGACCATATTGGACGCCCGGGTGCGCGCCGGCCCCGACGAGATCGTGCTGACCCGGAACTGAGTTTCTTCGTGCCGGGCGAACGGAAATCCCGCCGCCGACCATCCTTTCCTGAAACATCCTTCAGGGGGCGGTACGGCAATGCGATATCAGGATCTGGGACGACGTGCGGGTGGCCTGCTGGGCTCGACGGCGATGGCGGCATGGCTGCTGATCGGCGCCCCATCGGCCCTGGCCCAGCCGGCGGCCGCGCCGTCCGTCGAGGCCTTCAGGCTCAGCAAGGGCGATGCCGCGCGGCTGGCCGTGGATGCGGCGAATGGCGAACCGGTGCTGGTGATCGCCGCTGCCGCCCGCGCCGGGCGGATCGGCGAACTGGCGGAGGCGGTGGCGAAGCTCGGCGGCAGGGTCGACTATCGGCTGGACGCGATCGATTATCTGACCGCGGTGCTGCCGTCCGACAAGGTCGTCACCTTCCTGCGCGATCCCGCGCTGGAGGCGGCGGCCGTCGACAATATGAACGACAAGGATGCCGAGCAGAGTTTCGCGCTGCCGTCTGGCAAGGAGTCTGGCGGCGGGGAGGGAGCTGCCGCCGCTGCGCCGCCGTCCGCCGACGCGCCCACCTTGCCAGCCAGGCCGCTGGACCAGGCCTATTCGGTCCTGCGCGACATGAACGGCACCGCCTTCCAGGCGCGCGACCCGCGCTTCGACGGGCGCGGCGTGGTGATCGGGCAGGTCGAGACCTTCCCCGATTTCCTGCTGCCCGAGATGCAGACCGCGCTGGACGCGACGGGCAAGCCGATCGCCAAATTCGCGGGGATCGTGCGGGCGCCGGCCACGGCGGCCTCGCTCGATCCGTCGGCGGCTCCGGCGGGGGAGGGCTGGTCGAGTCTGCTCGGCCCCGTGGTGGAGAGCCGCGATGGCGCGCTGATCGTCGGGGAGCGGCGCTTCACCGTGCCGCGCGCCGGGGCCTATCGGATGGCCAGCCTGTCGGTGCCCCGCGATAGCTGGCTGGGCAAATGCATGCTGGCCGCGCTGGGGCGGGCGGTGCCGTCCGGGAAGGTGCCGGCGGCGGACGCCTCGGCCGCGTTGAGCTTCGATCTGCTCTGGTCGGACGCCGACGAGACGCTGGGGATCGATAGCGACGGTGATGGCGATTTCGCGGACGAGACCGGCGTCCGGACCTATGCGACATCGGGCCAGATCGGCGTCTTCGGCGCCGACGATCCCGCGACCGAGGCCCGCGAGACGATCGGCTATGGCGTCGAGAAGATCGGGGAGCGGCTGAGCCTCAATTTCGGGCTGGGCTCGCACAGCACGATGGTGGCGGGGGCGGCGGCGGCCAGCCGTGGCACGAAGGGACGGATCGACGGGGTGGCGCCGGGCGCCCAGTTGCTGTCGATCGCGGCGATGGATGGCGCGTCGACCGCCGCCTATGTGCGGGGCATCGCCATCGCCTATCTGGATCCGCGCGTCGACGTCGTCCTGATCGAGGGGCACACCTCGTTGCTCGGCCCCTATTCGCCCAAGGACGGGCGGTCGCTGGTCGCGCTGGCGATCTCGCGCCTCGCCGACCGCTATCCCAAGCCGACCGTGATCACGGCCTTCAACGTGCCGGCGATGTCGCAGGCCGCGGACATGTCGAACCCGGCGAATGTCCTGTCGATCGGGGCGTCGGACAGCGCGGCAAGCCTGAAGGCCAGCTATGGCTGGCGGGGTGCGCGCGAGCGCGGCCTGCATGTGGTGGGAGCCGAAGGCCCTTCGGGTGAGGGTGCGCTGAAGCCCGACCTGCTGTCACCAGCCAGCCCGGTGTCGCTGGATTCCGGGCTCCGCTGGAGCGCGGGCCTGAACCTCTATCCGGGCGTGTACCGCCTGCCTGCCGGCTATACCATCTGTGCCGGTACCTCCTGCGCGACCCCCGTCGCGGCGGGCGCGACCGCGCTGCTGGTGGGGGCGGCCAAGCTGAGCGGGCTGCGCCATGATGCCCCGACGGTGCACAAGGCGCTGCGCGACGGCGCAGATTTCGACGCGGGGCTTCCCGCGAACAAGCAGGGGCGCGGCTTCCTGGATATCGAGCGGGCATGGACCCTGATGGGCGGCGCGGGCAGCCCGGCCGGCGACTATGCGATCGAGGTGGCGGCGCCGGTGAAGACTGTGATCAGCGCGGGCCTGGCGCGGCCGAACATCGGCCCGGGCCTGTTCGAGCGCGAGGGGTGGAGCGCGGGCGAGCGGGGCAACCGGACGATCTGGCTCACGCGGCGCTCGGGACCGAAGGGGCCGCTGCGCTTCGACGTGGACTGGCAGGGGGCGGACGGCGCCTTCGCCAGCGCCCGCCACCTCACCCTGCCGCTGGGCAAGGCGGTGCCGTTGAAGGTCGACATCGCGGTGCAGGGCCCCCGCGTCTACAGCGCGATCGCGCGCCTCTCGCGGCCGGGCGAGCCGGGCTTCGCGGTGGCGATCCCGGCGACCATTGTCGTGCCGATCGCGTTCGAGGCGAAGGACGGTTATCGCTGGACCGACAAGGTGGCGCTGCAGCGGCCGGGCCGCCGCCAGCTCTACTTCCGTGTTCCCGAAGGCACGGGCGCCTTCTCGGTCACCATCAAGGCCTCGCATCGGGCGCGGCTGATGTTGTTCGAACCGGGCGGCAAGATGGAGAATTACGACCCCTTCGCCCAGACGTCGGAGATGGAGGGGACGGCGACCCTGTCGGTGGAGGCGCCGACGCCGGGGGTTTGGGAAGTGCTGCTGCACGAGAACCAGGACTATAAGGTGTTCGACTGGACCGTGGACGGCGCGAAGGGCCTGCCGGACTCGATGGTGGAGGTGACGGCGACGGTGCTGGGCGCCGACATCGCGCTCCACCCCGGCGAGGTGCGTCTCCACAACCGGCTGGGTGCCTTCGTCGGCGGTGTGCCGTCGGGCGCGCTGGGTGGCCGTCGGTCCGAGCGGGTGGCCGTCGCGCCCGGCGAGACCAGGAGCTTCGACATCGAGGTCGAGCCCGGCCAGCCGCTGCTGGCGGCCGAAATCCGGCCGGCCGGCGCGGCGGCCGGCGATGTCGAGCTGCATCTGTTCGACTGCACCACCGGCCATTGCTGGATCGCCCGGCGCGGCAATCAGCCCGGAGCCAGCCAGCGGGTGATCGTCGATCGGCCCAGCCCGGGCCGGTGGAAGGCGGTGATCGTTGCGTCGGGGGCGGGCGCCGCCCCGGTCGCGGTCGACTATGCCGATCTCTACACCCATCCGAAGCTGGGCACGCTAGCGACGACTGACAGCCGGGAGCCGCGCAAAACTGGGGATGACTGGGTCGAGAAATGGACTCCCTTGCCGGGCGAGACGCCTCGCGCCGGCTATCGCCGGATCGGCGTGCTGCGGTTCGATGCCGATGGTTTCCCGACCCTCGCGCTGAAGCCCTTCGAACCCTCCTATCAGGTGGCGGAGCCGGCGCGGGACGCGATCCTGGGGCTAGGCTATTTCGAACTGCGATAACTCAGAGCCAGTCGTCGCGCGGCAAAGTGATTTTATTCCAGACAGCATGATCGTCCGCTTTCGGGGCAAACCGACATGCGTTGGAACGTCCGACTCTAAGGCGAAAGTTGCCATCGCCTCGCGCGGCCGTGAGGGATTGCGCCGCTTTCAAAAGCAGCACCAAGGCTGTTGCGGAAAAATCTACGTGCCGCGACGAATTCGCATTACAGTTATCAGCCCGTCGCTTGTCCTTGCGGATAGACAGGATCGTACGCGCAAGGAAGAACCCGACCGGACAGATGGTGGATGACCGAGCCCTGGAGGATTGGTTCTGCCGAGAGGTACTCCCTCTCGAACAATCCCTCACGCTCTATATCCGGCGGAACTGGAGAGTTGAGGACGACGTGATCGATCTCAGGCACGACGTGTACGAACTGGCGATCGCGGGGGGGCGGAAGGGTCTGCCGACGAGCACCCGACACTATCTGTTCACGATCGCGCGCAACCATCTCATCAACCAGGCCAAGCGCGCGAGGATCGTGTCGTTCGACCTCGTCGCCGATCTCGAGACCGTCGAGCGCGACGTGGACATGTTCGAGGCCGAACGGACATTGACCGCACGTGACGAGCTACGTCGCGTGTCCGAGGGATTGGAACAGCTGCCGCCGCGGGTGCGCGAGATCGTGAGGCTGCGCAAGATCGACGGGCTCAATGTCCAGGAAACAGCGGAGAAGCTCGGCATCGGCAAGGATGCCGTGCACCATCAGGTCATGATGGGCATGAGGGCGCTCGCCGACTTCGTGCTCGGCGGAAGCGGCAAGATCGTGCGGCCCAAATTCGATCGCAAACGCAGCAGGGGCGACAAGGCATGAGCCGCGCCCAGGACGCCGGCGATCGCGCGGCCGCCTATATCATCGCGCAGGAGGATGGGCCCTGGTCCCAGGCCGACCAAGCCGCGCTTGACGCCTGGCTCGACGAAGCCGATGGCAACCGCGCGGCCTATTGGCGGCTGAAGCATAGCTGGCGCGAAGCCGATCGCATCCGTGCGCTCGGGCATGGAGTTCCGCAGGACGGTGCGCCATCGCGCGCACCGCGCTGGTGGCTGCCGGCCGCGATCGCCGCGAGCCTCATCGCAATCGCGGGCACGGGGTATATCGCGAGCTCCCCTTCGCAATTCGCCGCCCAGGCTTACAAGACCGAGGTCGGCGGCCGTGAGACGGTGGACCTGGCCGATGGCAGCCGCATCCAGCTCAACACCGCATCCGTCCTCCGAACGACGGTCACCGGCGGGAAGCGGGAGGTCTGGCTCGACAAGGGCGAGGCCTTTTTCGAGGTCCGCCATCGCGAAGGGCAACCTTTCATCGTTCATGCGGGAAATCGACAGGTGACGGTGCTCGGCACCAAATTCTCGGTGCGGCGGGATAGCGATCGCGTGATCATCTCCGTCCTCGAAGGCCGGGTTCGCGTGGACGAGATTTCGGGGGCCAGGGAGGTCCGTTCGTCGATCATTACCGGCGGCGACATCGCCATAGCCCGCGGCAATGCGACCCTGGTCACGGCACGGTCCGAACATCGCGTGGAAAGCGCCCTGTCCTGGCGCACGGGCACGCTGGCCTTCGACCAGACACGCCTCTCGGAGGTGGCGGCCGAGTTCAACCGCTACAACGCGAAACCAATGGTCATCGCCGACAGCGAGACTGCCGCAATGCGGATCGGCGGCGCGTTCCCCGCCGACAAGCCGCGCGAGTTCGCGAAGTTGCTCCAAGACGCCTACGGCCTTCGGGTGACCGAGACCGTTGCCGAGATAAAAATTTCCAACTGAACATTACAGTCCGGCGACGGTAGCTTGTCTTAACCCCCAGACGGACACGCGAAGGGCGGCCGCTTAGGGGGTTTTGGAATATGAGGACTAACAGCGTCGTCGCGGCCCTGGCCGCCACTGTCTGCATGAGCGCGATGGCGGCCCCGGCGCAGGCCCAGCAGCGGCAATTCGATATCCCGGCCGGCTCGCTGAAGGCCGCGCTCGATGCCTATGGCCGTCAATCCGGCCGCCCTATCATCTACCGGTCAGAGGACGTGCGAGGCGCCATGTCGCGTGGTTTCCAGGGCTCGGCCACGCCGGAGGCCGCGCTGGAAGCCCTTCTCACCGGTTCGGGGTTCCGATCGCAGGCCGGCAGCGGGTCTTCCGTCGCCGTCGTGCGCAACCAGCGGGTCTTGTCGATGCAGGAGGGCGAGGACGTTTCCGGAAGCGCAAATGTGGAAAACGGGAGCACCGACATCGTCGTCACGGGCAGCCGGATCCGTGGCGCCAAGCCGACATCGCCGGTGATATCGGCGTCCCGCGAGAAGATCACCGAGCTCGGCTATAGCGATCTTGGCGCGTTCGCACGCAGCATCCCGCAAAACTATACCGGGGGCCAGAATCCTGGTGTCGTGTCCGCTCGCCAGAATGGTTCCGAGAATCTCACCTCTTCGTCCGTCCTCAACCTGAGGGGCCTGGGCCCCGATGCCACGCTGACCCTGCTCAACGGCCACCGCGTCGCCTATGACGGGGCGAGCCAAGGCATCGACATTACCGCCATTCCGCTGGTCGCCGTCGAACGGATCGAAGTCATCGCCGACGGATCGTCGGCATTGTACGGCTCGGACGCGGTCGGCGGCGTTGCCAATATCATCCTGCGGCGCGAATTCGACGGCCTGGAGACCCGTGTCCGGATCGGTGGCGCCACCGACGGGGGAGCGTTCCAGCAGCAATATAGCGCGGTGACCGGCCGCCGATGGACTGGCGGCGGCGTCATGGTCGCCGGCGATTTCTACAAGGCGACCGACATCACCGCCGGTCAGCGCTCCTATACCCGTGGCGCCGTGAATCCCGAACTGACGCTTCTCCCCGCGAACCGGCAGTGGAGCGCCGCCCTCGCGGGCCACCAGGCGATCGGCGATGCCGTGGAGTTCGAGCTGGATGCCCATTATAACGAACGCAAAACCAGCTTCTCGCTTCCCAATGGCCCCGGCACGAATATCCAGTCCGGCTCCACCGCCACGCCCGATGTCCAGAACTGGTCGGTGAGCCCATCGCTCACCATCCAGCTTGGCGCAGGTTGGGAAGTGGCAGCACGCGCCACGCGGGCCATCAGCGACACTGGCGCCAGCGTCGCAGTCTTTTCCGGCGGCAGCCGCTTGTTCGTCAACGAGGTCCGCTACAAGAACGACCTCTGGTCGGCCGAGGTCAACGCCGAAGGGGCCGTGATCACCCTCCCCGGCGGCGATGCGCGCGTTGCCCTTGGCGCGGGTTTGCGGTCCAGCGGCCTCAGAACGTCGATCATCCGGACCACCCCGACCACCACCTTCGCCATCCAGAGTTATACCGACTCCCGGACGGCCAAATTCGCCTATGGCGAAATGTTCCTGCCCGTGATCGGTGACGGGAATGCCATGCCGCTCATCCGTTCGCTTCAACTCACAGGTGCTGTCCGGTACGAGCGCATCGAGCGGATCGGCAGCCTTGCGACCCCCAAATTCGGCATTTCATACCAGCCGGTCGCCGATCTGACGCTCAAAGGCAGCTGGGGAAGGTCGTTCAAGGCCCCGACGCTCAGCCAGCTGAACATCGCCTCGCAAGGGACGCTATATGCGCCAACCCGCTATCTTCCCGCACCCCCGACCAGCAGAAATGTGTTACAGATCAGCGGAAGCAGAGGGGCTCTCGAACCCGAAAAGGCCAGGACGTTCACTCTCACTGCCCAGTTCAAACCGTCGGGCATCGCTGGCCTCAGCCTCGAGGCGAGCTTCTTCGATGTCCGGTACAGGAACCGGGTCACCTACCCCATCGTCTCGAGCTCGCAGGCCTTCAGGCCGGAATATGCCGACCTGATCCTTCTGAACCCGACGCTGCAACAGGTCCTGGACGCAACCGCCAATCTGCCACTGGGAGTGCAGAACCTGTCTACCACCGCCTATGATCCGGCGAATCTGGCTGCGATCGTCTACACCGGCTACCAGAACGTTGCCCGGCAGCACATCAAAGGCGTGGACGGCTCGATTGCCTATGCCTTTTCGCGGGGCAGCAACGACTTCGACCTCGAGGCGAACGCGAGCTATCTTGAGAGCGATCAGCAGCTAAGCGCCGGCCAACCCGTCTTTGAGCAGGCAGGCATGATATTCCGGCCGCCGCATTGGCGCGGACGCGCCAGCGCCAGCTGGAAACGCGGCACGGTCAACACGATGCTGTCCTATAGCTATATCGGCGGCAACAAGGACGAACGGACCATCCCGACCTACAGGGTGAAGGCCTTCCATTCCGTGGACGCGACCTTGGCCTGGAGGCCCGAAGGGGACGGCCTCTGGGCCGGCTGGTCCTTTCTGCTCGCCGCCCAGAATCTCCTGAATGCCAAGCCCTCGCTGATCCGGACGACCGATGTCGGCTTTCCCAATTATGACGCCACGAACTATCCGGCGAACGGACGCGTTCTCAGCCTGACCATTTCCAAGGCCTGGTGATGGTCATTGCCCTGGCGATGAGCCTGGCGGGCGCGGCCATGGCCGCGCCGCCAATCGCGGCTGCGGATCCGGACTGTGCACGGGTCCTCCAGCTGCGCAGACCCGGCGCGACCGCTCGAGCGGTCGAAGCGACCGATCTCATAGAAACGCTCGACATCGGTTCGAACGGCGGGATGGAAGACGATCCGGTTTTCACCCTGTCGCCCGACCAGTCGCGGCTCGCGGTCGCCGTTCGACGCGCCGACACCGCGTCCAACAGCTATTGTTCGGGCATCTATATCGTGAGCGCAAAGGGACAGGCTTCGCTCATCGACGCCGGTCGCGACGTCGCCTTCTGGCAATATGACAATTTCCACGGGACGCACGGATTTCCTTCGGGGGTGACCAAGGTGATCACCCCCCGCTGGTCTCCCGACGGCCAGCGCGTGGCCTTCCTGAAGCTCGTCGAGGACCGGCTCCAATTGTGGCTGTGGGATGCGCAGCACCTTAGCCGCGTCGTCACGGCCGCGGACGACGATATCGTGGATTTCCGTTTCACCGTCGACGGCAGTGGCCTCGTCTACAAGAAGCGTGAGGACGGCCCGTCAAAGGCGGAACTGAAAGCGGAGTCGCTGCGGGGCTATCACCTCGACAACCGCTATTTTCCTTTTGATTCGACAGTCCCTTATCCCCGCGGCGCGGCAGCCTACAGCTTTCACGAGGTGGATCTGGGCGGGGGCGCCGCCAGGCCCGCGACGGAGCGGGATATCGCCACATTCTCGGCTGCCGGGCCGGCCGACCGGCGCGAGGGCGGCACGACGACGGATATCGGCACCGATGGCAAGGGCTCGCGGCGGGTTCGCACGGCGACCGGCTCCCGAGAGCTGTTCTGCCCCGGCGACGGCTGCACGGATGTCGAAGGCCAGCCGTGGTTCACGCGATCGGGCCGCATCCGCTATTTGCGCCGGGAAGGCTGGAGCCGGAGCGTCACGGCCATTTACGAATGGAAGGGCGGCCAGGAGAAACCCGTCCGCCTGTTCCAGACCAATGACATTCTCACCGGATGCCAGGCCATTGGCGATGATGTCGCCTGCATGCGGGAGGGCTCGACCCGGCCGCGATCCATTGACAGGATCAACCTGCAGAATGGCACCAGCAGCAGCCTTTTCGAGCCAAATCCCGATTTTCGATCGCTCACCATGGGCAAGGTCGAGCGGCTGCAATGGACGAACGCAATGGGCGTCCAGAGCTTCGGCGATCTCGTCTATCCGCCAGCGTTTCAGCCGGGCCGCCGCTATCCGTTGATCGTCACCCAATATGAGAGCCGCGGCTTCCTGCGCGGGGGCACAGGCGACGAATATCCGATCCAGCTATTTGCCCGAGCCGGCTATCTGGTTCTCAGCATCCAGCGCCCGTCGCCTCCTTTCGCGGTAAAGGGGCTTTCATTGCTCGACAGGCAAAGACGCGAGAATGAGGGCTTCCTCGCCCGGCGCAGCATATTGTCCTCGATCGAAACCAAGGTCTCCGGGCTCATAAAGGCCGGTCTGGTCGACGCCGGCAGGATCGGCATCACCGGGCTCAGCGATGGCTCCACCACCACCCAATATGCCGCTCTGCACAGCAGCCTGTTCAAGGCCGCATCGGTCAGCAACTGCTGCTGGGAACCCTCGCAGACCTGGCTCCTGGGCACCGCGATCCAGCATTATCATGAGCGCGGTGGCTGGCCGGCTTCGCCGGAAGAGGGTTCGGACATGTGGTCGCAGATATCGCTGTCCCGCAATGCCGGCCGCGTTGCCTTCCCCATCCTCATTCAAGCGGCTGATCGTGAGTTTACGCCTTCTCTCGAAGCCGTGCGGGCGCTGCGCGCCGCCAAGGTCCCCGTCGACGTCTATGTCTTCCCGGACGAGCGGCATATCAAACGGCATCCCGCGCATCGTCTGAACATCTATCGTCGCAACCTGCGGTGGTTCGACTTCTGGCTGCTCGATAGATTGCCTCCTGAAGGCGAGGATCGTCAGGAGACCAACCGATGGGCCGACATGAAGCGCGATTGGCGCGAAGCTCGATGAATATGTCGGTTCTTTATAACCTGCTGCTTGGCGAATGAACGAACGGCAAATATGAGGCAGCCCCAAGCTGGCAACCGCCCGTCCGCTATTAAAGGCGGGAGCCGACATCTTAGGCGCGCTAATTACGAGCCGTGGGTCGCATTCGCGTTCGAGAGATCATTCGCTGCGCGCGCATCAACGATTTTGACGCGCCCCTGCGCGATAGGCCCTATCGAAGAGACTCACCCCAAATAGGCTATGGCGTCGATCTCGATCAGCGCCCCCGGCAGCGCGAGCACGCTGATCACTGTCGAGCGTGCGGGATAGGGCTCGCCGAAGCGCTTGGCATAGGCCGCGTTGAAGGTGGGGAAATCCTCGGTGCGGGTCAGCCAGACATTGGTCTTCACCACCATCTCGATCGAGGCACCGAAAACGGTGAGCTGCTCGACGATCGCATCGATTACCAGGTCGGTCTGCTCGGCAACGTCGGCCCCGACGATCTTCCCGTCGCGCAACGCGAGCTGGCCCGAGACGAACAGGAAATCCGCGGCGCGGCGCGCCTTGGAGAGTGGGAGGACGGGCATGGACATGGAGAACTCCTCAGACGGGGCGGGGGCCGGGAAAGCCGGCCCACTCGACCGGACGGTCGATATGGAAAGCACCATTGCCCGGCTTCAGCCGCAGATGGCGATAAGGAAGATCGGCGAGGTTGACGCTGAGCGAGCCGGGCGCATTGCAATAGATGGTCCGCCGGGCGATCGGATCGAACCTCGCGCGAAAATGCTGGCTGGACTTCACCACCACCAGATCCAGCTTGGCCAGGTCGATCCCCAGCCCGGTGAAGCATTCCGGCGAGAAGACCTGCTGGCGGATCGAATTGACCACGATCTCAACACCACTGACCCGCAGCCACACCGCCAGGCCCAGCGGATCACTCGCCACCTCGCAGAACACGCGCTGGCGGACGTCGTCGCGGACGGCCAGCACCTCGGCGCCGGCCAGGTCGACCGGATCGCCCGAAAGCGGCCCGACCTTGCCCCCGACCCGCAGGTCGAGCCGCGCGCCGACACCGGCATCGGCGGCGATGATCGCGGCCTGCGGATCCCAGATCATGCCGACTGCGGCGCCCTCCACCCGCTGGTCGAGCAGTTCACGCAACAGGAAGCTGCTGTCGCAGGCCGCCCCGCCGCCGGGATTGTCCGAGCTGTCGGCGATCACCACCGGGCCTGGTCCGCGAGGCGTAGCCAGCGCCTCGCGGACGGCCTCGCCGACGTCGAGGCGCTGAGCGGGCGCCGCTTCGAGATTTTCCACGAAACGCGCGGCCACCTCGTCGGCAATGGCCTCCGCCGCCCCATCCTCTCCGCCTGCCGACACGACCAGGACCGAAGCCCCCGTCCGCTCCCAGTCCGACCAGGGAAAGCCGTGCATCAGTGTCACGGAGAGAATGTCGTCACGCTGTTCATAGGCCGAAAGCCGGGCGACGAGGCTGCGCAGCGGCTCCTCGGTCGTGCCCTGCAGGCTGAGTATCGGGATCGAGCGCCAGGTGGTGCGCGGCCGCACCATGTCCGTCGCCATCGCGGTGAGGATGGTGACCAGTTCCTCGGCGCGCGGGCGATAGTCGATATGCGGATATTCCTTCACGCCGACGATGATCGCGCCACTCCCAATCATCGTCGGGGAGACATTGCCGTGGAGATCGAGCAGTGCCCCCACCGGCATGTCATGGCCGACCAGGTCGCGGACATGCTGGAGCAGATCACCTTCGCAATCGTCGATTCCCTGGGCGACCATCGCGCCATGCAGGTTGAGCAGGACGATGTCGATCGGTCCTGCCGCACGCAGCCCGTCGAGGATCTCGCCACGCAGTCGCTCGTAAAGGGCCCGGGTCACGGGGCCCGAGGGCTGGGTCCAGAAGCATGGCCCCTCGACCACGGTGAAGCCGCGCGCGTTCGCGACGGCAATGGCATCGCCATAGCCGGGAAAGGCGAGCGCCGCCGTACGACCGGCGTCGCCGCCAGGCCGGTAGCAGACGTCGCTCTCGAAATTGCGCAGGCTGGTCGGTAGCGGCGAGAAGCTGTTGGTCTCATGCGAGAGACCCGCCACATAGATGCGGAGCGGCGCGCCGCGCGCCGTCGTCATGCCTCGGGCTCCTGGACGCGCTGGAAGTGCAGCGCCCGCATGCGGCCCACCGTCAGCGACAGCGAGCCCCCCTCGTCGGCGAAGGTCAGGATCGCGCCGAGCGCCGAGATCGGTCCCAGGCTGACAGCCTTCCAGATCGTGTCGCTGAACGGCTCGAGCCGGTAGCGCGTGCTGCCCTGCGGTCCCTGCGCCTCGAGGATGGGGCCGCCCTCCCGATCCTCGATCTCCACCTGCGTCCCCGGGATGCTGGACCGGTAAAGGCCGGTGCGCCCGTCCAGCTTCGCCCCTTGGGCGACATCCAGGGGCTCGAAGTCGATCGAATGGCCGAACTCGGTGAAGCGCAGCGACGCCCCTTCGAAGGCCAGGCTCTGCTGGAAGAAGGCCATGATATCGGGAAGCTGCAGGACGCCATCGGCGTCGGCGCTCATCGGCAGTGGCGCGCCGCCGTCGAGCGCGACGAACTGCAACTCGCCGGCTTCGCTGAGCTCGGCGATGCGGCCATCGCTCGGCGAGACATAGACCCCCGTCCGCCGTTCGATCGGCTTGCTCTCGGGCAGCGGATCGAGCCCCTCGACGCAGGTGTCGATGATCTGGTTGGCCAGCAGCGCTGCGTTCACGTCGGCACGATTGCTGGCGATCGAGATGTCGAGCCCGGCCGCGGGAACCTTGATCATCTGCGAATTGCCGGCGAGCACGCCGCCACCATGGGACAGCGTGGTCAGGCCGCGATAGGGCATGGTGATCAGGCCCAGGCCGTAGCCGCAGGAGGTGCCGTTCGCGAGCATCTGCGGCGCGCGCATCACCCGCCAGGTCTCGGCCGAACCGACGATGGGGGCGTCCATATGCTTCAGCCAGCGCAGCATATCGTCCATCGTCGAGACGAGGCCGCCGGCGCCGCTCACCTCCATCGCCATATAGTCTCGGGTAAACCGTCCGTCGGGCCGGCGGAAATGCAGGGTCGCGCTGTTGGGGACGAAGCCGTCATCCCAGCGGCGCATCAACGTGTCGTGCATTCCCACCGGCGCGAAGATCCGCTCGCGGAGCAGATCGTCGAGCGTTTGCCCCGCAATCGCCTCGATCGCGGCCGTGAGCAGCATGTAGCCGCCGTTATTGTAGCTCCAGTTCGTGCCCGGCGCGAAATCGACATCGTCGATCGTGCGATAAAAATCGATGAGCTCGACATCGCTGGCCGGGGCGGCATGGCCCTGCAGCAACAGGGTCACCGCCATCACGTCGCGGATCCCGCTGATATGCCCCATCACCTGGCGCATCGTGACGTCGCGGCTCACCGAGTGCAGCCCCGGCACATATCCGCCGATCGGATCGTCGATGCCGGCGTGGCCATCCTCGCACAGCAGCATATAGGCGAGGGCCGCGAAATGCTTGGTGGTCGAGCCGATCCGCATCCGCATCGACGGGCTCAGCACCACCGGCAGCTCCATATGGGCAAGGCCGAAGCCCTTGCGATAGACTGGCGTACCGTCGATCGCCACCGCCACCGCGACGCCGGGCTGGTGGCCCTGGTCGATCGCCGCGAAGATCGCGTCCACCTTGGCCTCGTCCAGCGTTGCGATTACCGATCGTTCGGACATCATCTCTTCTCCATCGACACGGAACAGGATTGATCAGCGACGCGCCGGACCGGCCGGCGCGAGCGCGGGGGAGGTTTCCTTGCCCCCGACAGCGCCCCGCGCCGTCCACCAGAGGCAGATCGAGGCGACGAACGCGAAGGGCGCGCCGACCAGCGCCATGCTCTCGCCCAGCCGGGCCTCGCCCCCCAGCCAGCCGCTCACCAGCGCGACCAGCGGACCGGATATGGCCCCCGCCAGCGACACGGTGACCACGTACAACCCCATCACCAGACCCCGCAACTCGTTGGGAATGCGGAAGTTGATCGCGATCACGGGGATCGAGATCGCTATCGCATAGGCGATGATGAAGATCACCGCCGCGATCGCGAAGCCGACCAGCCCAGGCATCATCGCCAGAAAGGAAGCCGGCACGCAGAGCAGCGCGGCGACGGCGGCCGGCCGGGTGATCGCAGCCCGTTCGCCCCGGAGGAGAAGATGATCGGCGAGCTTGCCGCCCGCCAGCAGGCCGGTGACGCTCGCGCCGAGCGACACCGCGCCTAACCAGCCGGCGAAATCCGCGGGCTGCTGCCCGTAGATGCGGGTGAGCGCTGGCGGGATCCAGCTTAATATGCCGGTTGACATGCCCGACAGGAACATCGTCCCCGCGAGCAGCGGCAGCAGGAAGCCGCGAAAGGCCCAGAGCTCCTTCAGCGTGCCCTCTCCCCGTTCGCGAACCTCCATGCGCGGCGGCTCGCGCAGCAGGGTCAGCAAGGGAATGAGCAGCATTCCGCCACAGGCGAAGGCAAGGGACAGCGTGCGCCAGGCGCTCAGGCCCCATGGCAGGCCGGGTGGGCTGGCGGCGGCCGTGGCCAGTGCGCCGAGGCCGAGGCCGCCAACGATGATCGCGCCGCCCTGCCCCAGCCCCTGTCCGATCGCATAGCTGCTGGTTGCCGTCGCCCGATGGCGGGGAGCGAAATAGTCGGCGATAAGCGACATCGCCGCAGGCAGGGTAATGGCGTTGGCGATCCCGAGGATCGCCTTGCTGGCGATGAGCAGACCCAGGCCGTTCGAGAGGGCGGTGACGGCCAGTCCCGTGCACCAGAGCAGCATGGCCACCAGCAGCATCCGGGCCCGGCTGATCCGATCGGCCAGCAACCCCATCGGGAGGCAGAACATGGCATAGGCCGCGTAGAGTACGGTGGTGTTGGCCAGGCCGACCTGGACGTCGGACAGGTTCAGCTCATGCTTGATCGGCTCGACCAGCAGCGAGATCACATAGATGTCCATCGCCGTGAAGAAGGCGATGGCGACGAGCAGGGCTTGAGCGCGGCGGGCCCGTCGCAAGTCCGGGTAGCGCGAAGGGTCGATGTCACCGATCACTGGTTGCCCTCGGAAGATGGTGGTCGGGCCGCGGCGGCAGGGCCAGCCGCGGCCTCGCCGATCAGAAGCCGCTCGTCAGCTTCAGGCCGATCGTCCGCGGCCGCAGCATGGTCACCTGCGCCGGGCCGCCAAAGCTCGACAATATCGTCTGCGCGCTGAGCTGCCCGCGGACGTCGAAGACGTTGCGAACATAGAGCTGGGCCTCGACCGGGCCGACCGTGAACCCTGCTCGGACATCGACCGACGTGTAGGCCGGCAAGTGATATTGCGGCACGCCGGCATTGGCATCGAAGCTCGCCTCGCGATCCGACACATAGCGCAGGGTGGCGCCGATCCGGGGCTGGAGAGCGCTGTCGATCAGCCGGTAGTCGGCGTTCAGCGCCGCGGTCAGGTGCGGCGTGTTGGGCAGGCGCTCGCCCTTGCGGGCTCCGAGCGCGGGATTGGCCTGGGCGACATAGCCGTCATTATAGGCGAAGGCGCCGGTGAACAGCCAGCGGCGGCTGGGACGCGCGGTAAGGGTCAGTTCGCTGCCCTTGATGTGGGCGCCGCCGGCGTTGAGATAGGTCGACACACCCGCCACCTGGCTGAGCAGCTGGATATTCTTCCAGTCGATGTAGAAGGCCGACAGATCGATGCCGAAGCTGCGGTCTGCGGTCTCCGCCTTGAAGCCGATCTCGTAGCTGTCGAGCGAGTCCGAGGCATAGGTGTCGGGCGCGCCCGGCAGGCCGGTCGACGGATCGATCACCAGGAAGTTGGGGCCGCCGGGCCGGTAACCGGTGGCGAAGCGCGCATAGACGGTGGCGTGCTTGCTGAACCGATAGCGCGCATTGGCGAGATAGGTGGTGACGCCCTCGCCCGAGGTGCGACGCGGGCCCGAGGTGACGAGCAGGCCGGAGGCATTCTGCTCGAACGCCTGCTTGTTGTGCGCGTAGCGGACGCCGCCAGTCAGGTCGAACGCGTCGGTGAGATGCCAGGTGATGTCGCCGAACAGCGCATATTCGCGATAGGTGCTGCGAAGACGCGCATCGGCAAGGTTGACCGGCAGCGCGACGAGCCCTGCGCCATAGACGTTACCGAACTGGCGCAGCAAGCTCTTCTCCCGTGTGTAGAAGCCGCCGACGAGCCATTCGATCGGCTTGCCGCTCTCCGACGCCAGCCGGACTTCCTGGGTGAACTTCCCGGTGCGTGCAAGCTCGTCGATGCCGGCCGCCTGCGCCGGAATGCCGAAGAGCAGGTTGAGCAGCGGTGCATAGACCGCCGATCCGTCGGTGGTCTGGAAGGCCTTATTCGACTGGTAGCTGCTGATCGAGCTCAAGGTCGCGCCGCCGAAATCATAAGCGAGCGTTCCGCTGACGAGCCGGAAATCGTTGCGGAACGGCTCGGCCAGCGGATGCGACTGGTCGAGCGCGCCGGTTACCCTGTCCCCGGCCAGCGTATAGGAGGAATAGCCGGTGCCATCGCGCCGGATGTTCTGCGCGAAGCCGGTCAGGCGGACGGTGAAGTCCTCGGTGGGCTTGGCATAAAGTTCGACCCTGCCGCCATAGACCTTGCCGCGGTCGACATCCTTCTGACCGGTCGCGACATTGTCACTGAACCCGCCGTCGCGCGAATAATAGCCGCTCGCACGGACGGCGACCTTGTCCTGCACGAGCGGCGCGTTGAGGGTGGCCGAACCGTCATAGCTGGTGCCTCCATGGCCGGTGTCGGAAAGGCCGAGCTGCGCATTGCCGCTCATCTCGGTGAGCGACGGCGTGCGCATCACATATTTGAGCACGCCGCCCATCGAGCTGGCGCCATAGAGTGTCCCCTGCGGACCGCGCAGCACCTCGATCCGGTCGAGGTCGAACAGCCCGACATCGAGCGCCCTGCGGACACCATTGGCAAAGGCCGAGCTGGAACCATAGGGCACGTCGTCGACATAGATGCCGACGGTCGGCCCGACGTCCGCACCCGTCGTCACGCCGCGCAGGCTGATCTGCGAGGTGCCAGCGCCCTGCGTCGTGAATTGCAGGCCGGGAACGATGTTGGCGAAATCGGTGAACTGGGTGGCGACGAGCTTGGAAAGATCCTCGGCGCCCAGCGCCGTCACCGACTGCGGCGTCTCGATCAGCCTTTCGCTGCGCTTCTGCGCGGTGACGACGATTTCGCCGAGCGTGACGTCCTCGCCCGGCTTCGCGGCGCCATCCTGCGCATGCGCGGGGGCCGAGGCAGCGAGAAAGGCGATCGTGCTGATCGCGAGAAAGCGGACTTTACGGGCAGGTTGCGCAATCATCGATGTTCCCCTTTTTGTGTCGGGCTTCCCTGAGCGATTGTGTTTTAGGTGACGGATTCCGTGGCGAAGCGGGTCGGCGCGAGATCCGATGCGCTGACGCCCTGGTCCTGCAGGTCCGCCGGCACGCCATGGCCGCGGACCAGTTCCGCCGCGAGGCGCGACAGCGCGGGCGATGTCTGGATGCCGTAGCCGCCCTGGCCGACGAGCCAGAAAAACCCCGGCGCGTCGGGAGCGAAGCCGACCACGGGCGTCTTGTCGGGGGCGAAGGTGCGCAGACCGGCCCAGCTATGGGTGATACGGCGCACCGGCAGGTCGAGCGCCTGCTGAGCCCGATCCACCGCCACCGCGAGATCGAGTTCCTCGGGCGAGGCGTCGCAGGGCTCGGACAGCGTCTCGTCGGCCGGTGAGATCAGAATGCGCCCCGCTTCGGGCTTGAAATAATATTCTTCGGCGATGTCGATGGCCGCCGGCCAGCGCGAGGGATCGACACCCTCGGGCGTGTCGACAGTGAGCGCGCTGCGCCGCTTGGGTTGCAGGCCGACGGGGCGCAATCCGGCGAGGAGCGCGATGCGATCGCCCCAGGCCCCGGCCGCGTCGACGAGGATCGGCGCCCGAAAGCTCTGCCCACCGGCCGACACCAGCCAGTTGCCCCCACTCCGCTCGATCACGTCGACGGTCGTCGAGCAATGCAGCACGCCACCATTGGCGCGATGGCGCTTCAGGAAATGCTGTTGGATCGCGGCGACGTCGAGATCGAAGGCGCAATGCTCCTCGAGCGCGGCGACGATGTGGCCCGGCCTGAGCAGCGAAATGCGCTCGCGCAGGTCGTCGCCGGTGATGCGCGTGACGAAGGGCCCCACGGTCGCCTGCGCGGCAAAGGCCTCGAGCAGGTCGACCTGATCGGCCCGGGCGATGTGCACGCAGCCCCGCGGATGAGCGAAGCTCTGGCCGTCCGCGCCGGCAAGGAAAAAATCGCGGCTCGACCGGGTCAGCGCGCGGATGCAGGCATTGCCATAGACTTCCGAATGCAGCGCGGCCGAACGGCCGGTCGCGTGATAACCGGGCTGCGCCTCCTGCTCAAGAAGCAAAACCCGACGATTGGTCGAGAGTTCGGCGGCGACGCCGGCCCCCGCCATTCCTGCGCCAATCACGATGATATCGGTTTCGAAATCCACGCTGGATCTTTCACTTCGACTCGAACTGCATCGTTTGTGACAGAGAAATCTCATTATAGAAATTTATTTCTGATTAGGACATTTCGAGCCGAATTTTTAGAGGTGGTCCGCTCGTCGCCCATAATCTAAATTCCCCAGAAATCGCTGATCCACGGACGAATACGTGTTCCTCATATGGCTAATTTAGCGGTAGGCAGTCGCTTGGTGATGGGTTAGGACTATCCTAATCAGGACAATTTGACCGGAAATTGAGGATGTCGAGCGACGAGAAAACTCTGGGGGCCGTCCTGACCAAACTGCGCACGCGCAATGGCTGGACGCTCAAGGAGATGAGCCAGCGCAGCGGCATCCCGATGTCGACGCTCTCGAAAATTGAGCATGGCCGCCTGTCGCTGACCTATGACAAGCTCCAGAAGCTGGGTGAGCGGCTGAACATCCGGATGGCCGACCTCTTCGCCGAGGAGGAGAAGGACGTCAGCCGGGCGCCGATCCTGGGCCGCCGCAGTCTGGGCACGATGGAGACGGCGGTTCGCGTCGACACGCCCAACTATGAATATCATTATGTCTGCACCGAGCTTCGCAACAAGCGGATGGTGCCGGTCATCACCCGCGTGCACGTCCAGTCGGTCGACGATTTCGGCGAGTTGGTCCGCCACCCGGGCGAGGAGTTCATCTATGTGGTGAAGGGCGCCCTGATCGTGCACACCGAATTCTATGATCCCGTTCGCCTGGAAGAAGGCCAGTCGCTCTACATCGATTCCGGCATGGGCCATGCCTATATCTGCGCCGAAGGCTATGACGAGGTTACCCTGCTCGGCGTGATGTCGAGCACCGAGGAATTGTCGCTGACACCCGGCCGGTAAGCCACCTGCGATTAGCCCAAACGAATTTCATTAAGAATGCAGCGTGGTGACGGGAGGCTGAAGCCGATACAGGCGATCGGCTACCTGAACAAACGACCGCTATCGGAGGGCGCGATCCGTACATAGTTTGACTGATATTAAGGCGGCAGCGGCCATTAGACGATGTCGACAACCCCCGGCGTGGAAGTGCGTATCGTCGATCCCGCCAGTGGCGCGGACCTCCCCGACGGAACCATGGGCGAGATCCTCGTGCGCGGCTATAATGTGATGGACGGCTATTGGGCCGCACCGGAGAAGACCGCCGAGGCACTTGATGGCGATGGATGGTTGCGCACCGGCGATCTCTATACGCGGCTTCCCGGCGGCAGCCTCGTCTTCGGGGGACGCTGCAAGGACATGCTCAAGGTCGGCGGCGAGAATGTCGCCGCGATCGAAGTCGAAGCCTTTCTCTCCACGCATCCGGCGGTCAAGACCGCCGAAGTGGTCGGTCGCCCCGACCCGCGCCTCGACGAGGTCCCCGTCGCCTTCATCGAACTCTATCCCGGCCAGGTCGCCGACGAGGAAAGCCTGATCGCCCACTGCCGGGGCAGGATCGCCAGCTACAAGGTACCGCGCGCCATCCATTTCATGCTTGCCGATGACTGGCCGATGTCGGCCACGAAGATCGACAAGCGTGCCCTGCGCGAACGGCTCGCCTAGGCCGTCTCGCGTTGACCGCCCAGCTTCATCCCGTCGATAAAGATCGACCAGAAGGCCTCCGCCACCTCACGACCCGTCATGCCGCCGTCGGGCGTGAACCAGCGATGGGTCCAGTTCAGCATGCCGAACAGCGCGTTTTCGACCAGGCGGGGCGGCACGTCGCCGCGCAGGTCGCCGGCGGCGATCGATTCGCGAATGAAACGGATCAGCAGCTCGTCGAAGGCCCTGGTCTTCTTCATGATCTCGAGCGCCCAGACCGTCTCCTCGTTCCCGACCTGGTGCATCTGCTCCTGAATATAGACGAAGGTCGCCGGGTAATTCTCCTCATAGGAGACCATCAGGCGGATATAGATGGCATGGAGCCGCTCGACCCAGCCGAGCGACACGTCGGCGAGCAGGCGCCGCGCCTCGGCCAGGTTGATATCGAGAACGCCTTCGACTGCCTCGCGGAACAGCTCCTCCTTGCTGCCGACATAATAATAGACCGTGGCGCGATCGAGGCCCGCAGCGCGGGCGATGTCGATGAGGCGGGTGGACTGATAGCCCTGTTCCTTGAACAGCGTGGCGGCGATCCTGACGAGTTCCTCTCGCTTGGCGGCGTAGTCGGCGCTGCCGTCTGCCTGCGCCGAATTCCGGCGCCGCGAGATATTGCTGTCCTTGGCCATGTTCGTCCTCACCCGCCCTCTGTCTGCGCGGGATATCGCAACCTAGCCGCGTCAAGACAAGTCAACACATCGGTTGACCCGCAATTGGCCATGGTGGTCGCGCGATGACGGTCAAAACCCTCGCGCATTTCCGGGCCGATCCCACCTTCGGCAACGGGGTCTATCGACGGCGACTGCGCTTCACCGCGGGTCCCGGCATCATTCGCGCGCAGGTCGCCGATACGCATCATGCCTATTGGCTCGTCCTCGGCCATGCCGATCGCCGGATCGCCACGATCGACGCGGGCTTCCAGCGAGCGCCGACGACGGTCTGCTCCGGTGCCACGCCCGGACTGCAGGCCCTGATCGGTCAACCGATCGACGGCCCCGCGGGCGACCATCTCCGGCGACTTCCAGCCGTGGCGAACTGCACGCACCTCCGCGACCTCGCGCTTTGGGCGATGATCCATGCGGAACGCTCCGCCGTCTGGGACATCGAGATTCCCGATCAGCGCGATGCGCCGGTGTGGATCAGCATCGCCCGCGACGGCGCGATACAGCATCGCTGGCGCATGACGGACCGGACCATCATCGCCCCCGCCGATCTGGCGGGCAAGCCGCTGATGCAGGGTTTCGCGCGCTGGGCCGAAACCGTCTTCACCGACGAGGCGCTGATCGCGGCGACCATGCTCCAGCGGGGCATCTTCGTCGCGCGCGGCCGCGAACATATCATCGACCAGGCGCCGCCGGTGCCGCTCGCGCAAGCCACCAGCATGGAGGGGATGTGCTGGGCCTATTCGGGCGAGCGCTTCGCCACCGCGCACGGCACGCTCGGCTATGTGCGCGACTTCACCGACGGCGTCGCGATGGACGATCCCCCGGTGCCGGGCGCACCGCATGACAAGGAGTTCGAACGATGACCGAGATCGCCGATATCGAAGCGATCATCGAGGATGCCCGCAATGGACTTCCCTATATCCTCGTCGACGCACCCGACCGCGAGAATGAGGGGGACGTCATCATCCCCGCGCAGTTCGCGACGCCGCGCGCGGTCAACTTCATGGCGACGCACGCTCGCGGCCTGATCTGCCTGGCGCTCTCCGCCGAGCGGGCGCGCCATCTCGCGCTGCGGCCGATGACCGACCGCAACGAGGCCGGTCACGGCACCGCCTTCACCGTCTCGATCGAGGCCCGCGAGGGGGTGACCACCGGCATCTCCGCGCAGGATCGCGCCCATACGATCGCGGTGGCGATCGATCCGTCGAAAGGCGCCGACGATATCGTCTCCCCGGGCCATGTGTTTCCCCTGGTGGCGCGGGAGGGCGGGGTACTGGTCCGCGCCGGGCACACCGAGGCGGCTGTCGACATCTCGCGCCTCGCCGGCCTTAGCCCGGGCGGCGTGATCTGCGAGATCATGAACGACGATGGCTCGATGGCGAGGCTGCCGGAACTGATCGAGTTTGCCCGCCGGCACGAGATGCGGATCGGCACCATCGCAGATCTGATCGCCTATCGCCGACGGTCGGAATCGCTCGTCGAGCGCGTGGCCGAGGCCCCCTTCAGCAGCTGGTATGGCGACTTCCGCATCGTCGTCTACCGCAACCTCCTCGATGGCGCCGAGCATGTCGCGCTCGTCCGCGGGGCGGTCAACGACAGGACACCGACGCTGGTGCGCGTGCATCAGCTCGACCTGACCGCGGACATACTGGGCTGGCGCGAGGCGCATCGCGACTATGTCCCCATCGCGCTTCGCGCGCTCGCCGCGCATGATGGCCCCGCCGTCGCGGTGTTCGTGCGGGATCCCCATCCGGCTTCCATTCCGAGCGAGTGAAAGGCAACCGCAAGGCCTATGCCGATACCCATGGCTATCGGGACTATGGCATCGGCGCCCAGATCCTGCGCGACCTGGGCGTCCGTGAGATGCGGCTGCTGACCTCCAGCGTCGCCAAGCCCGCCGCCCTGGAGGGCTTCGGCCTGTCGGTGATCGAGCGCATTCCGCTCGTCGGCGGATCGGAGCCCGTCGAGACGAAGCGTTCCGTCACGGCTTGAAGGTCGCCCGGAGCGGCGGGCCGCGCCGCCAGGCGCGCCCGCCGCTCGCCGAGGCCATTCCAAGGCCGTCCGGCCTCTCGTCGCTCGATCAGTGCGCCCAGGCGCCTTCATAGGGGCTCTCGCCGCGGACAAGCTGATCGCGCAGCCGCTCGGACAGCTGGAAACGTCCGGGATGAGCGATCGCCAGGGCTCCGGCACGCTCGAGAAACGCCTTGGGGCCCTCCAGATCGATGAACGAGAGCGGCCCGCCGGTCCAGCGGGGAAAGCCCCGGCGGATGGCGTCAGCGTCAATCTGCCGGGGATCGCTCGCGAGGCCACGATCAAGGCCATCGGCCGCGGCGATCGCCTGCGTATAGAGCAGGCGCCGCTCGATCGCATCCAGATCCGGCTCGCCCGGCGGTGTCGGCCGCCTCTCGATCAGCTCGACACCCAGACCCGCGTCGGTCGCCTTCGCGCGCACGACCGCGGGCGCGATCCCCTCGCCGAGCAACGCCTCGATCTCCGCCTGACCGGCCGCGACGACGAACGCCGCCAGCGCCTCCATCGGTTCGCGATCGGCCAACCGGGCCAGTGCCTGCTTCGCCGTGAAGAAGGTCCGGATCATGACCTGGGCCTGTGCCGATCTCGCCGTGTTGAGGAAATATCGCGATTCGATGCGAAGGGCGGCATCGATGGGAACCTGGCTGCCCTCATAGACGGCGCGCAGGATATTGCCGATCGCCGGATAGCGATCACCGGCTGCGGCCTGTCGCGCCGCCACCGCGATAGAGAAGCCCGGGCCGGCGCGGTCATGGGGCCCGCCGAACGGGAGGCGGAACTCCTTGCGATCCCAAGGGACGATATCTCCAGTGCCGCGAAGCACCCATTGCCGGGCAGCCTCGACCACCTGCCCCGCCGGCGCCACGGCGTGCAGAACACCCCCTTCGAGCGCGACCTCCGGCACGAGCGCCTTGTTGTCGAGCAGATAGGGCAAGGCCGCATTGATGCCGAGAAGTCTGGGAAGCCGTTGGGTGGCACCGGCTCCCGGCATCAGCCCCAGCCCCGCTTCCGGCAGCGAGAGCAGCAGCGCCGGATCGTCCACGGCGACGCGGTGATGACAGGCGAGGACGAACTCCAGGCCCCCGCCGAGCGCGAGCCCCTCGACCGCGACAGCAACGGGCTTGCCGCAGGTCTCGAGGCTCCGCAGCCCCCGGCTGAACAGGCTCGCGGCATCCAGGGCGCGCTGGAGATCGGCCTCGGCGGCGGCCTCCCGCCAGCTGCTGATCTCTCCCAGCATGTCAGCGAGATCCGCACCCGCACAGAAGCCGCTCGACTTGCCCGACCGGATGACCGCGCCGCGAATCCGTTCGTCGCCGGCGATCCGCGCGGCGAGTTCGCCGACCTCGCGCTGCGCAACGAGGGTCAGCGTGTTCATCTTGCGCCCCGGCACGTCGAAGGTCACGATCGCGATACCGTCGGCATCCACCTCGATGGTGAAGGTCTCCATCGTCATTCTCCTAGACCCGTTCGATGACCATGGCGGTGCCCATCCCGGCCCCGACGCACAAATTGGCCAATGCGGTTGCCTTGCCGCTTCGCTCGAGCTCGTCGAGGGCGGTACCGAGGATCATCGCGCCGGTCGCTCCGAGCGGATGCCCCATGGCGATCGCCCCGCCATTCACGTTCACCTTCGCCGGATCGAGATCGAGCGCCCGCAAATAGCGAAGCACCACGGCCGCGAAGGCCTCGTTGAGTTCGAAGAGATCGATATCGGCGGTCGTCATGCCGAGACGGCCCAGCAGCTTCTGGGTGACGAGCGCCGGGCCCGTCAGCATGATCGTCGGCTCCGAGCCGATCGACGCGCCGCCCAATATCCGGGCGCGAGGGCGCAGTCCGGCCGCTTCGCCGGCCTCCTTCGATCCGATGAGCACCGCAGCCGCGCCGTCGACGATCCCCGAGGCATTGCCGCCATGATGCACGTGATTCAGCTGCTCGATGGCAGGATAGCGCCGCCGCGCGGCCTCGGCATAGCCAGCCTCCGCCGCCTTGACGAAGGCTGGCTTGAGCGTCGCCAGCGAGGCGAGCGAAGTGGCCGGTCGCATATGCTCGTCCCGGTCGAGCCGAGTCATTCCGGCCTGGTCGCGCACCGGCACGATGGCGTTCGCGAAACGCCCCTCCTCCCAGGCCCGCGCAGCGCGTTGCTGGCTCTCAACCGCATAGGCATCGACGTCCTCGCGGCTATAGCCGTCGAGCGTCGCGATCATATCGGCACCGATGCCCTGCGGCGCATAATGATGTTCGAAGGCGAAGGAGGGATCGACCAGCATCGCCCCGCCGTCGGCCGCGAGCGGAACCCGCGACATCGACTCGACGCCGCCGCCGATCGCGAAGCGCGCTTCGCCGGCGATCACCTTGGCGGCCGCGATATTGCAAGCCTCGAGACCCGACGCGCAGAAGCGGTTGATCTGGACCCCCGCCGTGCGCTCGTCATAGCCCGCCACGATCGCTGCCACCCGAGCTATGTCGCTGCCCTGCTCGCCGACCGGCATCACGCATCCCAGGATGACGTCGTCGACCAGCGCGGTGTCGAGACCGTTGCGATCCCGCACGGCTTGCAACATTTGGGCGGCCAGCGACAAGGCGGTGATCTCGTGGAGAGCGCCGTCGGGACGCCCCTTCCCGCGCGGCGTCCGCACGGCGTCGAAAATATAGGCGGTCATCGATTTCTCCAGCCGGATCAGCGCGGGGCCATGCGGATGGCGCCATCAAGGCGGACATGCTCGCCGTTGATGTAGCCATTGCCGATCAGGTGGATGGCGAGGTCGGCATATTCCTCGGGTGCGCCCAGGCGCTTGGGATAGGGCACCGTGGCTGCGAGGGCCTCCTGAACATTCTCGGGCAATCCGCGCATCATCGGTGTTGCGAAAATTCCGGGCAGGATCGTGTTGATCCGAATGGCATCGCCCATCAGGTCGCGGGCGATCGGCAAGGTCATCCCAAGGACGCCGGCCTTGGACGCGGCATAGGCCGCCTGCCCGATCTGGCCATCCTGCGCGGCGACACTCGCGGTATTGACGATGGCCCCGCGGTCGCCACCTTCGAGCGGATCCACCGTCAGCATGCCGGCGGCGGATCGCGACACGCATCGGAAGGTTCCAATCAGGTTGATCTGGACCGCTCGTTCGAACTCGCGCATCGGAAAAGGCTCGATCTGGCCGCTCTTCTTGCTGAAGCCCGCGGTCTTGAAGCCGTTGGCGATCCCCGCGCAGTTGATCAGGATGCGCTCCTGGCCGTGCACGGCCCGCGCCTTGGCGAAACCTGCATCGACCGAGTCGTCCGAACAGACGTCGACCTCGCAGAAAACCCCGTCAAACTCCGCGGCGACCTGTTCGCCACGTGCCTTGTCGCGATCGAAGATCGCGACCTTCGCCCCCAGCGCCGACAGCCGGCGCGCGACCGCTTCGCCGAGCCCGGATGCGCCGCCGGTCACCACCGCCGGCGTCAGATGTCCAATCTCCATATCGTCCCCGCATGTTGATCCGCTTGCGGGTCTTTGAGACGTCGACATATGATTCGGCCACGCCCCTACGCGCCGTCCGATGGCCATTCGGGACAAAGTGGAAGCTCGGCGGGAGGCGCCCTCAGCCCTCTCGGCGCGACAACAGCGCCAAATGCCAAGCCGACCGCAGCAGGGCTTGCTGCTCGACCGACTCCGCGAGGAGACGGCGCTCGAGTTCGTCGGGCGAGATCGCCAGCAGCCGCTTGGCGGCGCGAACCGCCTCGGGGCTCTGCCCCGCGATGGCGCGTGCCAGAGCGCGGCCATCGGCGAGAGCGTCGGCGCAGACCCGCGTGCACAGGCCGATCGCCGTCGCCTCCTCCGCGCCGACGATGCGGGCACCATAGGTCAGGTCGCGGATCAGGTCGTCTCGCACCAGGTGGGGCAGCAACACGGTGCCGGCCATATCGGGAATCAGCCCCCACCGGCTTTCCATCACCGACAGTCGCGCATCGGGCGCCGCAAGGCGGATGTCGGCGCCCAGTGCGATCTGGAGACCACCGCCGAAGGCCTGTCCGGAAATCACCGCAATCACCGGCACCGCGAGCGCCCGCCATCCCCAGGCGCAATATTGGAAGATGTTGGCGGGGCCATGGGTGCGCGATAACAGATCGACCGCGGCGATCTGGTCGACCGCCATCAGGTCGATACCGGCGCAGAAGGCGGGCCCCTCGCCAGTCAGCAGGACGGCGCGCAGATCCGCGATCGAGGCGAGGCGATCGATGGTGCCCGCGATCGCCTCGAACATCGCCAGGTCGAGCGCATTCCGCTTGGCCGGACGGTTGAGCCAAACTTCGGCGACGCCGTCCGCGATCTCCAGTCGTACCCGATCGGAAGAACCGGCGCTCATTGCCGAACCGCCTGCTTCGAGGGACGGGAAACGAGCAACGAGAGCGCTATGGCCGCGGTCCCGGCGATGACGGCCACCGGCACGATCCCGCGCAGCACGGCGCCGGTACCGTCACCGGCCGCGAGCAGATAAGCGCCGAGCAGGGGCCCGGCTATCGACCCGAACCGACCGGCGGCCACCGCGCCACCGACGCCGGTGCCGCGGCCAGCTTCCGGATAAAGACCGGGCGCCAGCGCGTAGAGATGGGATTGCGTCACGAGCACCGCACCACCCAGGACAAAGGCAAGGAAAATGGCCGAGCCACCGCTATCCACGCGCGCGGTGGCAAGCAGAAGCAGCGGAATGGCGGAAAAGGCACCGAGCGCCACCAGCCAGCCGCGCCGCCCATCCAGCATCGCCGCCACCGAGGCGCACACCACGATCCCGCCGATATTGAAGGCCAGCTGGGCGAGGAACGCCGTGCCTGCGCCAAGCCCGAGATCGATCAGAAAGCTCGGCAGCCAATTGAGCACGAGATAGAGAATGATCAGGGTTGCGAAAAAGCTCACCCACAGCAGGAGCGTCGGCAAGAGACGCCCGTCACCGAATAGCGCATCCCCGATCGGCAGACTGTCACGCTGACCATCCCGCTCACTGTCCGGCGGCAGGACCCGGTAGATCCATCCGGCCAGCGCAAGCGGCGCAATGCCGCCGATCACGAACAGGATCCACCATTGCGGACCGACGGCCGCGCCGGCCAGGCTCACCGCTGCGCCCCCGACCGGCACCCCGCAATAGAGCAGGGCCACGGCCCGCCGTTCTCGCCCCGGCGCCGCATTTTCGGCGGTCAGCGCCAGCAGATTTGGCAGCGCGCCGCCGAGCCCGAGCCCGGTGAAACCGCGAGCGGCGATCAACCAGCCAGCGTCGCCCGCCGCTGCCGTCAGCAAAGACCCCAGTCCGAAACCGGCGACCGACCAGGCGAGCACGCGCGCGCGCCCATATCGATCCGAAAGACGGCCGCCAGCCAGCGCGCCGAAGAGCAGGCCGATCGTGCTCGCGCTGAAGAACCAGCCCAGCGCGGCAGGCTCGAGCCCCAACGCCGGCTTGAGCGTAGGCGCGGCAATACCGGCGACCTGCAGATCAAAGCCTTCGAGCATCGCGACGAGAAGGCATAGCCAGCCGGCCATGGCGGAACGGGGCGGAGAAACGGACATCGGCCGTGTTTAGCGCATGGCAGCCATGGGTCCAGACGCCTGGATCACCACCGCATCGGCGACGACGGGCAGGCACCGATCGACATCGATGAAGCGATATTCATCGGGACGCACCAGTTCCAGATAGCGGGGCTCGGCAAAGGCCCTGGCAATGGCCGCTTCGTCGCGAAAGGTCAGCACCGCGACGCCGTCATAGTCGCCGCCGACGCCGAACATCGCGGCGACAGGCGATCCGCCGTCCACCGGATGATATTGGACATAGCTTTCGACATGCCGCGCGAAATCGGTGCAGGACAGGAGCAGCGGCGCATGGACGTCACGCCAATAGTGCCTGAACGCCTCGACCGTGAAATCCGGCCGCCGCTTGATGCAGACGATGAGCGCGACCACGGATCAGTCCCGCAACCGGTTGGGAAAATGCGGGATGTCGATGCTGTCGAACATCCCTGCATAGCCCAGACTCATCGGCAGCTCCCAGTCCAGCATCGCATAAGGATGGCCGAGATCGATCGCGCTGGCCGCATCGAGCCGCGCCATCGCCGCCTCGGGAATGTCGAGCGACGCCGCAGCGATATTCTCGAGCATCTGTTCCGGTCGGGTTGCCCCGACGATCGGAATGACGTCGCGCGCCAGGACCCAGGCGAGCGCGACCTGCGCCGGCTTCGCGCCAAGTTCCGCGGCGACGCTATCGACGGCGACCGCGATCGCCCGGTTGCGCGCATCGAGCTGCTGAAGCTGCATCGAGTCCATGCGGCGCGCACCCTGGGCGCTGGCACCGCCCGTATATTTGCCGCTCAATATCCCTCCCGCAAGCGGCGACCAGGCCATCACCCCGACGTCGTGCGCCCGGGCGAGCGGCAGATGCTCGCGCTCAATCGAGCGCTGGACGAGGCTATATTCCAGCTGCATGCAGGCGATCGGCGCCAGCCCGCGCAAATCGTGGAAAGCCTGAGCGCGCGAGACCACCCAGGCCGGAACATCGGACAGACCGATATGAAGGATCTTGCCCGCGCGTACCGCGTCGTCAAGCGCCCGCTGCACCTCCTCGACCGGAAGGGTGAAGTCCCACCAATGCGCGAAATAGAGGTCGATATAATCGACCCCCAGTCGCTGCAGGCTGGCATCGATCGACTGCACGAGGCTCTTGCGATGCATGCCGGCCGCGTTGGGATTGCCGCTGCCGGGGACGGCATTGGCATATTTGGTGGCGATCACGAACCGCTCGCGGTCGCTCTGGACGAGACGCCCGACGATGCGTTCGCTCTCGCCCCCCGTATACATGTTCGCGGTGTCGATGAAATTGCCGCCCGCCTCGACGAAAGCGTCGAACACCGGGCGGCACTCCGCCTCCGAACGCGACCACTCGGCGCCGGGGCCGAAGGTCATCGTTCCGAGCGCGAGCTTCGAGACGCGCAGGCCGCTGCGGCCCAGCAGGGAATAGCGCATGACGGCGACTAGCGGTCGTTCAGGCCGGGATTGTTGCGCCAGGCATTATCCGGATAGGGGATAACGCCGAGCTGCATCGCGAACTCGCGGAAGTTCCAGTGGGTGCGACAGCGAACGATCTTGCCATTCTTGTACATCTGGGTCGTGGTGCCCCGCGTGACGGTCGTCTTGCCGGCCGCCGGAATCCCGAAGAAATCGCTGTTGTGGGTCGCCTTCCAGACCCACTGCATATAGCCCCACTCGTCATAGTCGAGATCGGCACCGAGGAAGATGTTGTCGGCAAAGCGATGATATTCGCCTTCGGGACCCCCCTTCCAATCGTCGGGCACGCCGCCCTGGCGCTTGACGCCGCGCGACGCTCCGGCCGGTCCGCCATCATAAGTGAGCACTTCGAACTTGTGCACCCCGAAGGCCGAATCGGGACCGGAATTATTGAACACGATGAAGGCCTTGTAGAGCTCCTCCTTCGTTGTGATCGTCTGCATGAACTCGATGTCTTCCCAGACGAAATCGTCGGCATAATAGCCCAGCACCTCTTCCGCACCCTTCGTGAAGAAAGCGGTGACCCAGTCCTGCGCGGCGCCGAAACCCTTATGCTCGCGCGCGCCGCCGGCCGGCTCGTGGACATCCGCGGAGATCGACAGCGCGCCGCCCGTCCGCAGGCCATGCACCCTGCCCATTTGCTCGGGGGTGAGATGGGCGTCCGTCACCAGCTGCGCGTAGAGGATATGCATATCGGGTCTCTCCTTGGAACCTCGTGCGCCGTCTGGCGCTTCCATCGGGAGCATCGTGCGCCAGACCACGCATCGACGCCACAGCCGATTGGGCCAGCGCAGGGCCGTTCGTGCCATTGTGCCCAAGGATGGCACTCTTCGCCGTCGACTGGCACGAACCGCCATTGGGGATACCACCGAACAAGCGCAGAAGGGCGTTCGAACCGCCGTGGCACCGGCCGCGATTCAGGGCGGCTTGTGGAGACGGATGGAAGATGACTGCGACGCCTTTGCGCACTCCGGGGCAGGACGACAAGCTGGTCTACGACCCGCTCGATCCGGCGGTGAAGCACGAACCCTATCCTTATTATGTCGAGCTGCGAAAGCATGAGCCGGTCAAGTGGCTCCCGAGCCTTCACGCCTATGGCGTCGCGGGCTATGACGAGATCGACGCGCTGCTGAAGGACGGTCGCACCTTCAGCTCGGCGCAGTTCTGGCCGCTGCTGCTCGGCGAATATGATCCCGTGCCCGAAGAGGCGCCGATGATCTCGATGGACCCGCCCGGCCATGTCCAGCTCCGCAAGCTGGCGAACAAGGCGTTCGTGCCGAGCAAGGTCAACCAGCTCAAGGAGCGGACCTATCATATCTCGAACCTGCTCATCGACGATATCATCGAGCGGCACGGCAAGGAGGGCGTCTTCGATTGGGCGCGCGAGTTCACCGCGCTCTACCCGGTCACCGTCATAGCCGAGGTGCTCGGCGTTCCGATCGAGCGCCGGGCCGAGTTCAAATATTGGGTCGACGACGTTCTCGCCGCCGCCAACCGCGCCGCCTACGGCCCCGAGCGTCTCGCGGAGATCCGCGCGAGCTCGGACAAGATGCGTCAATTCTTCGAGGACCTGCTCGACGAGCGCATGCAGAATCTGGGCGACGACATGCTGTCGACGCTGATCCAGACCGAGGTCGATGGACAGAAGCTCACCCGGAACCAGATCCTGTCGATGGCGATCCTGCTGCTGATCGGAGGCGTCGAGACCACGACCAATCTCCTCGGCACGGTGCTGATCGAATTGAAGCGGCACCCCGAGGTGCAGGCCCGCGTGCACGCCGACCACGGACTGATCGCCCCGCTCATCGAGGAAGTGTTGCGCTACAACCCGCCTGTGCAGATCATCTTCCGTCACACGACGGTCGACACCGAGCTGGGCGGCGTCAAGATTCCGGCTGGCTCAGCGATCATGCCGATCCTGGCGTCGGGCAACCGCGACGAAAGCAAATTCACCAACCCGGAGGTTTTCGACATCGATCGGAAGGTCGACGTCCCCCTGCTCTCCTTCGGTCAGGGACCGCATTTCTGCCTCGGCAACTATCTGAGCCGCATGGAAGCCCGCTCGGCCCTCGAGACCGCCTTCAGCCGGTTCGAGATCCTCGAACCCGTCTCGGACGACGTGCACTGGATCGATTCCTATTTCGCGCGCGGCCCGCACACATTGCCGGTTCGGTTCAAGGTCGCCTGACGCCCTTCTCCGAACCGGACGGACGCCATTTCAAGACGATCACGTCGGCCATGCCGGCGGATAGGGGAGGCCCGACGAGCATGGCTCGAGCCGGCGATTGCTATAACTATGCCGATTTCAAGCGGCGGGCACGGGCCAGTCTCCCCGGGCCACTCTACCATTATATCGATGGCGGGGCGGACGACGAGCAGACCAAGGAGGCGAACACGACCGCCTTCGCCCGCTTTGAGCTCGTGCCCAATTTCCTGCGCGACATCCGTCGGATCGAGATGCGGCGGACCGTGTTGGGATGCGAACTGGCTTGGCCGCTCATCCTCGCGCCGACCGGAATGACCCGGCTGTTCCACCCGGCTGGCGAGGTGGCGGTCGCCCGCGCAGCGGCGAGCGCGGGGGTCGGCTACAGCCTCTCGACGATGGCGACGGCAAGCGTCGAGACCGTGGCCGGCGCCTGCACCGGGCCCAAGGTCTTCCAACTCTATCTGCTCAACGACGAAGCGCTGAACTTCGAGATCATCGATCGTTGCAAGGCGGCCGGCTTCGACGCGCTCTGCCTGACCGTTGACACCATCGTCGCGGGCAATCGCGAGCGCGACCTGCGAACCGGCCTGACCATACCGCCGCGCCTCTCGGCCCGAGGGCTGGTCGAGTTCGCGATGCGGCCGCGCTGGTGCTGGAATTACATCACCGGGTCGCGCTTCAGCCTGCCCAATATCGGCGGCGACAGCGGTAGCGACCTTTCCACCCTCGCCGCTTATTTCGGGGCACGGATGGAGCGTAACATCACCTGGAAAGCGGTCGAGCGGATCGCCGCGCACTGGGGCGGCCCCTTCGCGATCAAGGGGCTTCAGGCGGTCGAGGATGCCCGGATCGCGGGATCGGTCGGCGCGACCGCCGTGATCCTCTCGAACCATGGCGGGCGGCAGCTCGACGGCGTTCCGGCAACGGTCGACCTGCTGGCGGACATGGTCGACGCGGTGGGCGACCGGCTCGAGGTGATCCTCGATGGCGGCATTCGCCGCGGCGCGCATATCGTCAAGGCGCTCGCGCTCGGCGCTCGCGCCTGCATGACGGGCCGCCCCTATCTCTACGCGCTCGCCGTCGAGGGTCAGCGGGGGGTCGAGCGGATGCTCGAACTGCTGCGTGCCGAAACCGAACGCACCCTCGGCCTCATCGGCGCGAGCACCCTCGACGAGGTCAGTCGCGATCATATCCGCCTGTCCGGCGACGCCCCCTCCTTCCTGCAGGGAAAATCCGGCGAGCCCATCGCCTCCAGAAAGTGGACAACACGATGACCGACCTGCTGCTCGAACCCGATCTTCGCTTCGACCATTATGTGGGAGGCCGGTTCGTGCCGGCCGACGGCACGATCGACGTCCTAAACCCCGCCACCGGCGCCGTGCTCGGCCAGGTACCCGACGCCGACGCCGCTATCGTAGGCGAGGCCGTTTCGGCCGCAGCCGCGGCGCAACCGGCCTGGGCGGCGCTGCCCGCGCACGGACGAGCCCTGGCGCTGCGCGCCATCGCGGCGAAGCTCCGTGAGCATCTGCCCCGGCTCGCCCAGATCACCGCGCTCGAACAGGGAAAGGTGCTCCCGCTCGCGCAGCTGGAGATCGGGCTGACCGCCGAATATCTCGACTATATGTCCGAATGGGGCCGACGGATCGAAGGCGAAATCATCAATTCCGACCGGCCAGGCGAGACGATGCTGCTGTTCCGCCGCCCATTGGGCGTCGTGGCGGGAATCCTGCCGTGGAACTTCCCCTTCTTCATGATCGCTCGGAAGCTCGCCCCGGCCTTGATCACCGGCAACAGCATCGTCGTGAAGCCCTCGGAGGAAACCCCGTTCGGCGCTGCGGCCTTCGCCCGGCTGGTCGCCGAGACCGACCTTCCCGCCGGGGTGTTCAACCTCGTCTGCGGCCGCGGAGCGTCGACCGGCGAAGCCCTTGTCGCCAATCGCTCGGTCGACATGATCAGCTTCACCGGCAGCTCGGCGGCCGGCTCGGCCATCATGGCCTCCGCGGCCCGCAACGTCACCAAGGTCAGTCTCGAGCTCGGGGGCAAGGCCCCGGCAATCATTCTGGACGATGCCAATATCGATCTCGCGGTGGCAACGCTCAAGGCGTCCAAGTCGATCAATTCCGGCCAGGCCTGCAACTGCGCCGAGCGTGTCTATGTCCACCGCGCGGTCGCTGACGAATTCCGCGACAAGCTGGCTGCCGCGGTCGGTTCGATCAGCCAGGGCGATCCCTTCGGGAACAGCCCGGTCGAGATGGGCCCCCTGATCAACCGCGCTGCGGTCGAGCGCATCAGTGGACTCGTCGACAATGCGCGATCACTCGGGGCCGCCGTGCTGGCTGGCGGATCGACCGCCGATGGCGAGGGTTTCCATTACCGTCCGACCGTCCTCGCCGGGACCACCCCGGACATGGATATCATGCAGCGCGAGATTTTCGGACCGGTCGTCGTCGTCAATGAAATCGAGAGCCTCGATGAAGGCATCGCGCTCGCCAACGCCAGCGACTATGGCCTCACCTCCTCGATCTTCACCTCGAGCCTTTCGTCGGCCATGAGGGCCATCGCCGAGCTCCGCTTCGGCGAGACCTATGTGAACCGCGAGAATTTCGAAGCCATCCAGGGTTTCCACGCCGGCGTCCGACGGTCGGGCATCGGCGGCGCCGACGGCAAGCATGGCATGTACGAATATACCCACACCCAGGTCGCCTATATCCAGAACTGATCGCTCAGGCGGCCTGGCGCGGCGGTTCGGTCTCGGATCCCGGCGCGATCGTGCTGGGCCGCCGGCCGGTCCATTGCTTGAAGGCGCGCGAGAATGTGCCATTGTCGGAGAAGCCCAGCTGATAGGCCACCTCGCTCAGGCACATTCCGCGCCGGAGATATTGAAAGGCGAGCTCCTCGCGCAGCTGGCGCAAGACATCGGCGAACGTCGTGCCTTCGTCCTTCAGTCGCCGCAACAGCGTGCGCTCGGTCATGCCCAGCATGCGCGCGGTTTCCTTCTTGGAGGGAACCTCATGCGGCAGCTGCGCGATCATGAGGTCGCGGACGCGCACCGCGAACCGTCCCGCCATTCGCTTTTCGAGATAGCGGTTCGCCACCCCGTCGAGCAGCGAGGCCAGTTCCTCGTCCGAGGACAGGATACGCCGCTCGAGCTGATCCTTTTCGAACAGCAGGCAGGTCTGGGCCTCGTCGAACCGGACCGGACATCCGAAGAAGCGCCAATGGACGTCGCTCGCGGGAGGCGCCTGGTGCGCCAATCGCACCTCCACCGGCATGATCGGCTCGTTGGCGATCCAGCGCATATAGGACAGGACGCTGGCGACGACCGTATCCACCGTCTGGTAGATGGGAGGTGCTCCGCCGGTGTCGAAGTGGAATTCGAGCACAACCTGATTGTTGGTCTCGGTGATCGTGGCGGTCGCCGAGTCCGAGATCAGCCGGCAATAGAAGGCAAAGCGGTGGAGGGCCCTCGACAAGGTCGAGCTGCAGCTCATCGAATAGCCCACTACATGAAAGGTCGCGGGACGAACCTCGCCGGCCACCTTGAAACCGAAATGCGGGTCACCGGTGAGCGCGATCGCCCGTTTCCAGAGCTGGCTCACTTCCGCTTGCGAATAGCGGCTGTAGCCCCCCTCGAGAAGGGTCGGGTCCATGCCGATCTCGTCGAGCACCGTGTCGGCATCGATGCCGTCGGCCCGCATCGCGCGAATGATCGCCAGCACCCACCCGGTCAGCGCGGACCGCGGCTCCTCCAACAGAGTCATCACAACCTCTCCAGGGCCAGCAGGGACATCTTGTCTCCTTTTGCTCGCTTGGTGGATCGCATTTCAGGGCCGTCGTCAACGGCCTTGTTGGCAATTCATGTCCACGCGGCACGTTTTGCCCAATGATGGCTTCGCCGGCCATCCCCATGTCCGGCGATCGGCATTAGGGCTCGGAAAGCCCGGAAAGGGTCAGCAATGGGAAGCGGGATGCAGAAGGTAGGAACGATGTCGGACCTCGCGACGGGGAAGCCCCTCCGCGCGACAGTCGATGGCCAGAAGATATTGGTCTTCCTGGTGGAAGGCGAACCGGTCGCGACGGCGGCACGCTGCCCGCATGCGCAGGGGCCACTCCACCAGGGCGAGATCAGCGGGCAGACCCTCACCTGCCCCTGGCACGGCTGGGCCTTCGATCTTCGGACAGGGGCGTGCGAGGAGGATCCCGATCTGTTCCTGACCCGCTATCCGGTCGCTCGCGACGGCGACGACGTGCTGGTGTCGCTATGACCCTTCGCCTGCACGGCTATCCGGTCAGCAACTATCACAATGCGATCCACGCTGCGTTGATCGAAAAGGGGCAGCCGTTCGAAATCGCGATCACGGTAGCCGCCCAGGACGATGCCTTCCTCGCGCGCAGCCCCATGGGGAAGATTCCGTTTCTGGAAACGCCCGAAGGCGACCTCGCGGAAACCGTCGCGATGCTCGAATATATCGAGGAGACCGTATCGGGTCCCTCGCTCCTGCCGAGCGACCCGTTCGAGCGCGCCCGCGTCCGGCAGATCATCAACATCGTCCAGGTCTATGTCGAAGCCGAGATGCGTCAGCTGTTTCCCGGCGTGTTCATGGGCGGCGTCAATTCCGACCTCGCCTTCGAACAGACGCGCCCCAGGCTCGAGCGAGCCCTGCGCGCCCTCGCGCGGCTCGCGCGGTTCCAGCCTTTCCTCGCGGGTGAGCGACTCAGCCTCGCCGACCTCTTCGCCTTCTACACGTTCGACATCGCCCGCCGGCTGACCGACTTCGTCTATGGGTGGCGGCTGCTCGACGACGTGCCGGGCCTAACCGACTGGTACGAAATGATGAGCCAACGCGAGGCCACGCGCACCGTGCTCGCCACCTTCGCCCCCGCCTTCCAATCCTATCTCGAGCTGAAGAAGGCCGCCTATCGCGAGCCTCAGCCACGGGATGCCCTAGAACAGGCCGCCAATCATGCGTGACGTATCGCTCGACGACAAATATACGGTCGAGGCCGGGACGGTGATGATGACCGGCATCCACGCGCTCGTTCGCGTGCCGATGCTGCAGAGCGAACGCGATCACCGGGCCGGCCTGAACACCGCCGGCTTCATCTCGGGCTATCGGGGTTCGCCGCTGACCTCCTACGATCAGGAACTCTGGCGGGCGAAGAAGTTGCTCGCCTCGCATGACATCCTGTTTCAGCCGGCGGTCAACGAGGATCTTGCCGCCACCGCGGTCTGGGGCACCCAGATGCTGGCCGGCGTTCCGCAAGCCAATCGCGATGGGGTCTTCGCCATCTGGTATGGCAAGGGCCCGGGGGTCGACCGGTCGGGCGATGCGTTCAAACATGGCAATATCGCGGGTACGCATCCGCGCGGCGGTGTGCTCATTGTCGCCGGCGACGACCATTCAGGCAAGTCATCGACCGTCGCGCATCAGAGCGAAATGGCGCTGATGCATGTCGGCATGCCGATCCTGGCGCCGTCCAACGTCCAGGATGTCATCGACCTGGGCCTGCTCGGCTTCGCCATGTCCCGCTACACGGGGCTGTTCACGGGCTTCAAGGTCTGCAACGAGGTGCTCGAGCAGTCGATGACGGTCGACATCGCGGTCGGCGACAATGGCCCGGTCGAACCCGACCGAGGACCGGCGCCCCCCAACGGCTTCCACAATTACCCCACCCATATCGACCGGCTGCAGTCGGAAATCGTAGCCAAGCGATACCGCTGGCCGCTGGTCGGCAAATTCGTCCGTGCCAACGGGATCGACCGGGTGCTCGTCGACAGCCCCAGGCGGCGGCTCGGCATCGTTTCGACCGGCAAGGCCGTGCAGGACGTCCTCCAGGCGCTGAAGCTGCTGGAGATCGACGATCGGCTGGCGCAAGCGATCGGCCTGTCCGTCTACAAACTCGGCTGCATGTATCCGGTGGAGGAGATCGGGCTCGCAGAATTTGCTGCCGGCCAGGCCGAACTGCTCTTCGTCGAGGAGAAGGATCCGCACACGGAGAACCAGGCCAAGGCCCTCCTCTACGGCAAGGCCGATGCCCCGCGCATCGTCGGCAAGCTCGATGAAGACGGGGTCTTCATGATTCCGTCGGATGTGCAACTCGAACCAATCCAGCTGGCCATCGTGATCGCTGAACGGTTGCGGCGGCTCGATGCTTCCACCGCCGAGCTCGCGGCTCGCGCCGAGCGGCTTGCACGCCAACTGGAAACCGTCGCAGCGCTCAAGCCCAGCGATGCCGTCCGCACGCCCTATTTCTGTTCGGGCTGCCCGCACAACACCGGCACGCGCTTTCCCGAGGGCAGCATCGCCGCCGGCGGCATCGGCTGCCATGCGATGGCGATGTATTCGGGGCCCGAAATGCTGCCGAACACCCAGATGGGCGGCGAAGGCGCCCATTGGTACAGCCAGGCCTATTTCAGCGACATGCCGCACATCTTCCAGAATATGGGGGACGGCACCTATTATCATTCCGGATTGCTCGCGATCCGGGGCGCGATCGCGGCGAAGGTCAACATGACCTTCAAAATCCTGTTCAACGATGCGGTTGCGATGACCGGCGGCCAGGCGGTCGACGGCCCGATGACGCCCGGCGACATCACCCGCCAGGTGCTCGCCGAGGGCGTCGAACGCTGCGTCGTCGTGACCGATCGTCCGGAACTCTACGACAGGGACAGTGGCCTCGGCGACGGCGTCACCGTCCATCATCGCGACGACTATGACACTGTCCAGAAGGACCTTCGCGAGGTCACCGGCGTCACCGTCATCGTCTATGAGCAGACCTGCGCGGCCGAGAAGCGGCGACGGCGCAAGCGGGGCAAGTTCCCCAATCCGGCCAAGCGCATGTTCATCAATTCCGCGGTGTGCGAGGGCTGCGGCGACTGCTCGGTCCAGTCGAACTGCGTCAGCCTATGGCCGCTCGAGACCGAACTCGGCCGCAAGCGCCAGATCGATCAATCGAACTGCAACAAGGACTATAGCTGCGTCAAAGGCTTCTGCCCGAGCTTCGTGACCGTCCTCGACGCCGAGCCACGCAAGCCGAAAAAAGCCGATCTCTCCGGAGAAGGCGACTTCGCCCTTCCCGCCCCCGCGGTCGCTACAAACACCGATGGTGCCTACAATATCATGATCTCCGGCATCGGCGGCACCGGCGTCGTCACGGTCGGCGCGCTGCTCGGCATGGCGGCCCATCTCGAAGGCAAGGCGGCCTCGGTGTTCGACATGACCGGGCTCAGCCAGAAGAATGGCGCGGTCTACAGCCATGTCCGGATCGCCGCCGATCGCTCGGACCTCGGCGCCCAAAAGCTCGGCACAGCCGAAGCCGATCTCGCCCTTGCCTTCGACGCGGTCGCCGCCCTCGCGAAGGAGCCGGTGATCACGCTCTCGTCCGAGCGGACGCGGACGGTCGTCAATGCGCGGATCACGCCGACCCCGGCCTTCCAGCGCAATCCCGATCTGACGCTCGATCAGGGGCTGATCATCCATCGCCTGCGCAAGCTGTCGACCGACCTCGATGGCGTCGACGCGACCGGCCTTGGGCTCGCCCTGCTCGGCGACACGATCGCGGCCAATCTCTTCCTGCTCGGCTATGCCTCGCAGCGCGGCCTGCTGCCGGTCTCCCCGGAAGCGATCGAACGCGCGGTCGAGATCAACGGCGTCGCGATCCCGTTCAACAAGTCGGCGTTCGCGCTCGGCCGGCTCCAGGCCGTCGATCCCGACCGGATCGCCAGGCTCGTTGCCCAGACACTGCCCGAGATCGAGCATCAGCCACTGACGGCGCTCGCCGATATCATCGAGCATCGATCGAGACTGCTGACGGACTATCAGGACGCGGCCTATGCCGAGCGCTTTCGGCGGCTGGTGCGCCATGTGGCCGCAGCCGAGACCCGGATCGCGCCAGGCAGCGAGAAGCTCGCAGTGATGGTGGCGCGCAACTTCGCCAAGCTCATGGCCTATAAGGACGAGTATGAAGTGGCGCGCCTGCACGCCGACCCGTCGTTCAAGCGGCAGCTCAAGGAAAGCTTCGAGGATGGCGCGAAGCTTCGCTACAATCTTGCGCCGCCGCTCTTTTCCAAGCGCGACCCGGCGACCGGGCACCTGAGGAAGCGCGAGTTCGGCCCCTGGGTCGGCCATGCCTTCACCGTGCTGGCGAAACTCAAGCGGCTGCGCGGCACGCCCTTCGACATCTTCGGCTATACCGAGGAACGGCGGATGGAGCGCGGGCTGATTGACAGCTTTGAAGCGCGTATGGCGATGGTGGCCGACAGGCTCACTCCGACCAACCTCGCCGCCGCGCTCGAACTCGCCAGCCTGCCCGCGCAAATCCGCGGCTATGGCCATGTCAAGCATGCCAATGTCGAGAAGGTGCAGGTGCTCGAGGAACAGGTTCTCGCCAAATTCGAACGGGCCGAGGCGCCTTCCACACGTCCCGAGGCGGTCGCGGTCTGATCGCCGGCTGCAGGAACCCCGATCGCGGCCACCGGATGTCCGCGATCGGCGGTGACCTCCCCCCTTTTCCTGATCCAGGCGATGCCGAACGGAGGCGGACGCCGGAACAACGCGCCTTGCCTGCTCCCAGCCCGGGCCGATCGTTCACCCGCCTCCGATCGCTATGGCCGGTCGACGGTGGCGCGCTCGGCGAGTTGGTTCACGCTCAAACTCGTTTGCCAGGCGGAAGGCCGTTCTTCATGGGATCGCGTCGCCTGCCGCGACCATCTTAGCCGGTCCGGCGCCGATCGCGGAGCATCTGCCCGAACGCCCCGACGACCTGGGCGCACTGCATCCCACCCCGGCTCCGTCGTCACGTGCGCGACAAGCGGTCGAACGCAACCTTCATCGCCTCGCCAAGACACCCAATATGGGGAAAAATGGCGACATGGCGCGTATCGCCGCAAGCTGGCACGGCCGGCCCTGTCGTCTGCAGGTGGCTTCCCGCATCTAGGCTGGGTCGTTTGAGAGCCTCGATGCGGGGCCCTGTTCGGGAGGGGAATAACGTGAAGTCCACCCAGTTTTTGTTCGTGTCCGTCGTGTCGACGATCGCCTTGGCGACCGCCGCATCGGCGCAATCGGGCGCCTCCACCGAGGCCCCCTCGCCAGCGGCGGAAAGCGGCTCCGGCTACGACGTCGCCGAGATCATCGTGACGGCACAGAAACGCCGCCAATCCGTCAACGATGTCGGCCTTTCAATCACCGCCGCCACCGCGCAGCAACTGGCCCAGGCGGGCATTCGCGACACTGGCGACTTGGTCAAGATCACGCCGGGCCTGCAGTTTGCCAAGAGCCAGGACGGTACGCCCGTATTCACCCTGCGCGGCGTCGGCTTCAATGACTATACGCTCGGCGCCAGCCCCGCGGTCAGCGTCTATGTCGACCAGGTTCCTCTCGCCTACAGCGTGTTCACCAAGGGCGCGACGCTCGATCTGGAGCGTGTCGAAGTCCTGAAGGGCCCGCAGGGCCTCCTGTTCGGTCAGAACTCCACGGGCGGCGCGATCAACTATATCGCCGCCAAGCCGACCGACCATCTGGAGGCCGGGTTCAACGCCTCCTATGGGCGTTTCCAGACGTTCGAGGGCTCGGCCTATATCAGCGGACCGGTCAGCGACACGCTGGAGGTGCGCGCCTCGGCCGCCACGACGCAATCGGGTTCGTGGCAGAAGAGTGTGACGCGCAACGACACGCTCGGCCGGCAGAAATTCTATCAGGGCCGTTTCCAGGCGGCCTGGAAGCCGTCCGACAAATTGTCGATCCTGTTCAGCGCCAATGGCTGGCGGGATGAGGGGGATACCCAGGCCGCCCAGCTGGTCGGCACCAAATTGCAACAGACCAGTTCCGCGGCGAATCCGACCGAGGTCGCCAATCGCGTCGCGGCCTTCGTCAACTATCCGCTATCCAACCAGAACGCCCGCACCGCCGACTGGGACAGCGACCGCTCGCTCAAGCATAATGACCATTTCTACCAGTTCTCGTTGCGTGGCGACTATGAGCTCAGCGACGAAATTACCCTCTCGTCGTTGAGCGCCTTCTCCAAATATGAAGAGCATTTCGGGGTCGATCGCGATGGTACGACGCTGAAGAACGCCGGCGTCAACGATAATGGCAGCGTGAAAAGCTACTATCAGGAGCTTCGGCTGGCGGGAAAGACCGACCGCCTCGACTGGTTGCTGGGCGCGAACTACGCCCAGAGCAAGGTGCTCAGCGCCAATGACATCCTGACCGGGGACTCGACCAATACCGCGCTCCTGCCAGGCGGCCCGTTCATCGCGGTGTCGACAACGACCATCACCCAGAACATCCGGGACAGTGCGGTGTTCGCGAACGCGGAATATAAGATCACCGACCAGCTCTCGCTGCTGGCCGGCGCACGCTATGCGGAATCGAAGAACCGATTCAGCTCGTGCATGCGCGGCGATATCGGCATGCAGGCTTCCTTCGGCTTCTTTTCCAACCTGCTCGGCGGGACGACCGGCGGCCCCGTCGACGGAACGACCTGTCTCAACCTCAGCGCCCAGACCTTCCAGCTGATCCGCGTCCCGTTCAAGGACAAGCAGAACCAGCACAACACGTCATGGCGCGCGGGCATCAACTATAAGCCGAACAGGGATACGCTGGTCTACGGCCTGGTTTCCCGTGGGTTCAAGTCGGGGAGCTTCCCGACGGTGCCCGCTTCGACCACCGCGCAGTTCGCGCCCGTGACGCAGGAGGCCGTGACGGCCTATGAGCTCGGTGCCAAGCTGTCGCTGCTCGATCGCCGCCTGCAGCTGAACGGCGCTGTTTTCCACTATGACTATAAGAACAAGCAGGTTCGCGGCATCATCATCGATCCGATCTTCAATCAGCTGGAACAGCTCGTCAACATTCCGAAATCACGGATCAACGGCGCCGAAGTCGAGATGGTTCTGACACCCGCGCGCGGCCTCACCTTGCGCGGCGGGGCTACCTATATCGACTCCAAGGTCAAGAATTTCGTCGGTATCAACAATGACCGGGTGACCGGTGACTTCTCGGGCTCGGCGCTGCCCTTCTCGCCAAAATGGTATGGCGTGGCCGCAGCCAATTACGACTTCCCCGTCGGCGATACGCTCGCCGGCTTTGTCGGGACCAACATCGTCTACAACAGCAAGACCAACTCGACCGTCGGCAATCCCGCCTCCTCGCGGATCAAGGCCTTCACCACGGTCGACCTCCGGGCGGGGGTGAAGTCCGCCGACGACCGGTGGAGTTTCTCGCTGTGGGGCCGCAACATCTTCAACCAATATTATTGGTCGAACCAGTTCGTCACCCAGGACGTGATCGTCCGATATGCGGCGAAACCCGCGACCTACGGCGCGACGCTCGGTTTCAACTTCCGCTGATCTCCAGCCTCTCCAACTGCAGCCGGCCGCGATGCGGCCGGCTGTTCTTTTGCCTGGACGTCACCGCCGTCCGAGCCGCCTTCGCGATGGCATGGACCGAGCCGATGCAATTGTCCTCAACGGCGCACATCCCCTAGCGCGATGCCGGACGGGGACGGCCCTGGGCGCGCTGACCCGACCTGCCTCGGAAGACCGGTGGTCGGCAGAACCTCACGCCCACGCGGAAACACGATCAAGCCGGCGCGCACGATCGAGCGCGGACGCCCGCGCACGCCGCACCACGGGCAATAGCCATGGCCGGCTCTTTCCGGCGGGAATTGGAGGCCGAGCGAACGGGGTCGTCGATCAGGCGGCTCGCAGCGTCGATGTCAGCCCGCCGCGACGTGCAGAGCGGAGGTAGCCAGCACCGTGGCCGCCAGCATCGCATCGAACAGCCACAGCCAGCTGCGCGGCGCTGTCCTGAGGCTCATGAACCAGGCGGCGATGACATGGCCCTTGAGCGCAGCCAGGGCCATCGTGACGATGAAGGCCCCCTGGGTGAGCCCCGCCTCGGACCAGGAGGCGAAGCTGGCCAAGGTCGCGACGATCAGGCCCCCCAGTGCAAGAGTCAGTGGTCCAAAGGCCATGGTCGGGTCACCCCCTTCCCTGCAGATAGAGAAGCGGGAAGAGCAGCACCCAGATGACATCGACCATGTGCCAATAGAGCGCGATAGATTCCAGCCAGACAGGGTAATTTGGCAGACGCCGCAAGCCGCCGGAGGCGAGCGTGACGAGCAGGGCCATGCCGACCAGATAGTGGAGAAAATGAAGCCCGGTGAGCACGAAGTAGAAGGTGAAGAAGGCGTTGGTGGCGGGGCCTATCCCCTGAGAGAGCTTAGCTCCATATTCGATCATCTTGATGATCGCGAAACCGGCACCGACGAGGGCCGCCAGTCCGAACAGCCGGCGAGCCGACGCCCTATTGTCCCGCTTCGCGCTCGCGCTGGCCAGCGCCACCAACCAGCCGCTCGTGATCAGGATCAATGTGTTGGTTAGGCCCAGTCCGACATCGAGCATCCGCGCCGATGTCTCGAACATCGCCACCGCCTCGAGCCGTTCCGCCATGAAGACGATGAAGAACAGGGCGAAGCTGGCGATATCCGCGACAATGAAGACGATGATGCCCGGCGGTGGCTCGCACCGTTCCACGCGCGCGCCATCGAGCGACAGGTTACGGGTCAACATGGTGATTCCGCTGGCGCTTCGCTTTCGAGCCGATCGATGGCGCGCAGGACATAGATCGAGACCAGGAGCATGAAGAGGAAGAAGATGGGAAACTCGATCCAGTAGTTGATGAGGCCACTGCGCGAGAAGGGGCCGGTCTTGAACACCGCGACGAGCGAGAGAAGCGGCAACATCGCCCCCACCCAGACCGTGTACCAGCTCACCCATGCCGGGATCAGCGGCACAGGGCGCTCGTCGAGGAGGAAACAGATTCCCATCGCGAGAAGTTGGAGCGCGGTGACGGCAAATGTGGCATCGAACAGGATCCAGCCGAGATCGTAGAGGAGCTGGATGATGCTCGCATCGAGCTCTTCCGGTCGAAAGGCCGCAGCCAGCCAGATCCCGCATGGCAGGAGGATGATCAATGTGGTGAAGCCCGCCCCCCAGAGCTGGAGCTGAGAGAGAATATTCGTATCCCGCTCGATCCGCTCCATGAGCTTGGTAACGCCGAGCCCCCAGATCAGATAGAAGATGCTGAACGCCATCGAGAGCATCATCCCGGCACGCGCGGCCGCTTGGTGGGCGCGGAAATGCTCGGCGATCTCCGTGGGATCGCCTCCTGCGGAATAGGGGGGAATATTGTGGCCGAGCACGCCCCAGAAGAGAATCAGCGCGACGAGCAGCATCGGGCCGCCCCACGCACAGAACCGCATATACCGTAAAGCCTTGGGCATCTCTTCCTCCGCTCGAATCGCCGCGTCAGCTGGCAGGGGTCGTCTCTCGATCAGCCTTCACCCGAGAAACCTGGACGGGCACGCCGTTCAGGACCGAGTTGATCGATGGCCGATCGAACAGCTTTTCATCGATCAGGGCGTTGGCATTGGCCCCGGGATGTCCGTTGGCGATGTCGATCCGGGTCAGCGGCTGCGCATGTCCCCAGCCGTGCGGGATACTGATGACGCCCGCCATGATGGTCTCGGTGACCTCGACGGGGAGATGCACGACCCCCAGCCCGCTGGACACGGCCGCAATGTCACCCTCGCCCAGATCGCGCGCGGCGGCGTCGATGGGATGGATCATCATCGTGCAGCGATCCTTTCCCTTCACGAGCACGTTGAGATTGTGCATCCAGCTATTGTTCGACCGCATGTGACGCCGGCCGATCATCAACAGCATGCCAGGCTGGCCAGCCTCGGCTGCGGCCTCGCGCAACCGTTCGATATCGGCGACGATCGGTGCCGGAGCGAGGTCGATCAGACGATCGGGTGTCGCCAGCAGTCCGGGTAGCTGCCGCGTCATCGGCCCCAGATCGAGCCCTTCAGGGGTCTCGGCGATACGGGCAACGGACAGACCGGCCGGATCGAGCCCGAACGCATCGCCATGCGGGCCGGTCCGGACGAGCAGGTCGAAGATCCGGTCGGGGCCCCCCTCGTCTCCAAGCCCGCTCCAGGCCCGGTCCGGGCCGATCTCCGCACAACGGGGATGCTGCCCGGAAGCGAGGAACCGCGTGAGCCAGCTTTCGACATAGGCACGCTCGACCTCGGCTTCGCTGAGACCGCGCAACCTCGCCACGAGGCCGACGAAGATTTCCCAGTCGTGCGGCTGCCCGGGCGCCGTGTCGAAAATCGGCGGCGTCCATTTGGCGATCTTGCGGACCATGAAGGGCATGTAGAAGAAATGGAAATTGCTGTGGGTCGCTTCGGGCGGGCTCGGCAGGATCACATCGGCGTGGCGCGTCGTCTCGTTGAGGTAGATGTCCAGGGACAGCATGAAGTCGAGCGAGCCCAGCGCCTCGTGCAGCCGGTTGCCATTGGGATGCGACAGGACGGGATTGCCCGCCATCGTGATGAAGGCCCGCACCTGGCCCTCCCCAGGGGTCAGGATCTCATCGGCGATGGCGGCTGTCGGCAAGACCCCCGACAGCTCGGGGAGATTGGCCACCCGCGTGCCCCAGCGACCGAATGGGGCGACCTCGCCCTCGAAACGATCGGCATAAAGCACGGGCGGAACGATACCGACGGGAAACATGGCGCCGCCGGGACGATCCAGATTGCGCGTCAGGATGTTGATCAGATCCTGCAGCCAGCAGCAAAGCGTGCCGAAGCGCTGGGTGCAGGTTCCCGTGCGTCCGTACCAGACCGCGCTCGGCGCGGCAGCGAAGGTCTCCGCGACCTCCCGGATCGTCTCGGCGGGAACGCCGCATAGCGGTGCGACGGTCGCCGGGGAGAAGTCGCGCGCGAGCGACCGGACCATATCGAGCCCCCGCGCGAAATCGGCGGCGTGGCCGAGATCGACCAGGTTCGCCTCGAACAGATGGCATATTATCCCGAACAGGAAGAAGGCATCGGTGCCCGGACGGATGGGAATATGAAGATCCGCCAGCTCGGCGGTCTCTGTGCGGCGCGGATCGATGACGATCACCTTGCCGCCCCGTTTCCGCACAGCCTTGATCCGGTTCGGCATGCCGGGCGCCGTCATCAGACTCCCGTTGGAAATGGCGGGATTGCCGCCCTGCACGACGAAAAGATCGGTCCGGTCGATGTCCGGGACGGTCATCACCGAACAGTCCCCGAACATCAGGAGCGATGACAGCACCTTGGTGATGTGGTCGACGCTGCCCGCGCAATAGACCTGGCGGGTGCCCAGCGCCTCGAGCAGCAGCGGACTGTAGAGCAACAGCCCCGGATGGTGAGCGGTCGGGTTGCCGATGTAGAAACCGATCGAATCCGCCCCATGACAGGCCTGGATTTCCTTAAGCCGGGCCGCAGCGAAATCGAGCGCCTCGGTCCAGCTCGCCGGCTCGAGGCGCCCGTCGCGACGGATCATTGGCGTCCGGATCACATCCGGATCATGGTGGAGCTCCTTCATGGAATAGGCCTTCGGGCAGATATAGCCGCGACTGAACGGATCATCAGGGTCGCCGCGCACGCCGACGATCGTTTGCGTGGCGGGCTCCGCGGTCACCAGCGTCCCGCAATGCGCCTCGCACAACGGGCAGATCCGCCGGAACACCTCCGTTTCGTCCGTCGAAAGATCCGCCATGGTCATGCTCGCCGTCAGGAAGGTCCTTGAAGATGGTCCGCCGGTGGCCCGTATCGGCCACCGGCGGGCTCGGCTCAGAAGCGGTAAGAGGCCTCGAGGCCGTAGGTTCGCGGCTGCGCGCGGATATAGTAATTGACGCCGAAATCCTGCGTATTGGCACCCCATGGCGTATAGAATTTGTTGCTCAGATTCTTGCCAAAGGCAGACACCGAGAAACCGGTATCCGACGCAAAGGTCAGTCGCGCGTTGAACAGCCAGTAGGAAGGCTGCTTCAGACGAGGATCATTCGTCACTTCGAAGAAATAGCGAGAGGCATATTGGGCCTCGGGCACGAACGTCAGCGCTCCACCGGCGAGCCGGGCGAAGGTCCAGTCGGCATTGACGTTGAACGTCATCTTCGGCGCGAAGGGCCAGTCGTTGCCGCCGACCTGGACGCCGCCGATCACCGATTTGGCGTTGCGGCTATATTTGGAGTCGAGAAGGCCGAGCGACGCACTCACGCGAAGGTCGTCGACGGGCTGCGCGATCGCCTCGAGCTCGGCACCGCGAACCCGACCGTCGAGCGCGCGCAGGAACCCGACCGAGCCGACGATCTCCTGCAGCTGCTGGTTCTTATAATCATAGTTGAAGATCGAGCCGTTCAGCTGAATCCGGCCATCGGCCAAGCGCGACTTGAATCCCAGCTCATAGGCATCGATCGTCTCGGGCTTGACGAAATAGATCTGGCTGACGCTCTGATAGGCGAAGCCATTATAGGTGCCGGCCCGATAGCCCTTGCCATAGCTGAAGAAAACATGGGCCTGCGGAGCGATCTTGTAATCGAGGATCGCGCGACCGGTGAGCTTCTTGGAGCTCCGCGAATCCCTGAACGGCGTGATCGTGGGATTGAACGGATAGGAGAAGGGGATGACGCTCGCGCGGATCACGCCTCTGGCATCCTCGAAGGTGGTGAGCGCGTCCTTGTAGACGATGCTGTCCTTCGTATAGCGCGCACCCACCGTCAGCGAGAGCGCATCGGTGATCTCATAGGTTCCTTCCCCGTAGAGAGCCTTGGATTTCGAAACCTGGATGAAATGCTGGTTGGCGTAGATCCCCGTGATCGGGTTGGCGGGATTGAACAACCCGCCGGCGATCGCCTCGGGGGTGCCGATCGGCGGATTGAACGGCAGGCCCGGGAAGAAGTCATCGATGAACCCGAAATAGCGCTCATTGTTGTTGGTGTTGATGTTCTGCCAGCCATAATAGCCGCCCAGGATCAGGTTCAGGCGATCGAGGTCGAGATTGATCCTCAAATCCTCGTTGAACTGCTTGGCACGCGACTGGAAGACGTTGGCGCAAATGCTGTTGATGCCGCCATCACAGTCGGTGTTGGCGTTGTAGAAGCTGCGGTTATAGCCGGTAACCGATATGATCTCGGCGTTCCCCAAGCTCCACGTCCCTCGAAGCGTGACGCCTCGGGTCTTGTTGATGAACTTGCCGAGCGTGTTGGCCTGAGCTTCGTCATTGTCGAGCCCGGCGCGCGAATAGCCGCTGGCGTCCGCGCCGGTGGGCAGGATCGACCGAACGATCGGCGGCACGCCAATCGGGTCGGACTTGCCCCAATAGGCCTTGAGCACGAAATCGAGGTCGTCGCTGGGTTTGAACCGGATGATCGCGCGGAACGCCTTGCTGTCGGTCGACCCGAAATCCTTGTTGGTCAGGCCCGCATTGGCGGGCGTGCGGTTCTTGATATAGCCATCGGCCTTCGACATCGTCCCCGACAGGCGAATCCCCAGGATGTCGGAGACGAGGGTGACTTCAGCTGCCCCCTCGATCGTATAGGCGTCATAATTGCCATATCGGGCGGTGGCATAGCCGGTCGCTTCCTTCAGCGATGGCGTCTTGCTGATGAAATTGATGGCTCCGCCGGTGGTGTTGCGTCCGTACAGAGTACCCTGAGGGCCCTTCACCACTTCGAGACGGTCGAGGTCGAAAAGCTGTTGGCCATGCGCTGGCCGGAACGCCTGATAATCTTCGTCGATATAGACGCCGATCGGCGAGTTCGCGGTCGCGTTGAACTCGTTGCCCACGCCAATGCCGCGCAGCGTGATGTTCGGCGTAGCCTGCCCCCCGACGAAAGACCCGATCTGGACATTGGGGATCGAGCCCATCAGGTCTTCGGTCGTATAGACACCGCGCTTGGCGAGGTCCTGGCCACCGATCGCGCTGATCGCGATCGGCACGTCCTGAAGCTTTTCCTCGCGCCGCCGCGCGGTGACGACGATCTCACCGATGCCGACGGTCGACGGTTCGGCCGAGCCATCGCTGCTGGCCGCAGGCTGATCTCCCGACGCCGCAGCGCTTCGCGCCCAGGCGACGTCCGATGCCCCCATCGCCAATATGGACGACGCGCACAGGACGCACAGATTCTTGCTGTTCATTTCGCTCCCCTCCCGATTTTGCCGCCATTTTGGCAGCCATATAATTCTTCGGCTCCCGTCGGTTTCGCAGGCGACGGGACTGGTGGCGTCGAGGCGAACCAGCCTGTCCCTTTTCGACGGGCGAGCGCCAATCAACGGCAACGTGGAATATGACTCAAGGGCAATGCGTGCCGACCGATGGCGCGGCGTGCCAATCAACGAGTCCGGGGCCGTTTCCGGCCGAACGACGACGGCGCTCGCTACGACGCGCGCGGAGCCTTCCAGGCCTTTAGGCTATCGCCCGCAGCAAGGGGCTCGACGTCGCTTCCCGGCTTGGCGAACCACCGTGCCCGTCCGGTAAATCGGGCTTCACGTCCATTCCTCGTGACGGCGGTTCGACCGTCCGACCTCGCTTACCCGCGCCGCACCGTCCCGACGGACAAGAGTCCCGCCATATCGTCGAAAAGACCGGAGAGCATGCCCGCTTTGGAGAAATAGGGAGCATGGTCGCTGTCGAGCATGAGGATTTGCGTCCAGGACAGACGCTCGCACATCCGCCGCTGCAGATCCGGCGGGATGGCCTGGTCCGCACGGCATTGGATGTAGATGCGCGGGACACGGTCGAAGCCGGACGAGGTCAACCTCGGCATGATGCGGAAGGCCTCGCTCGGCTCCGGCGTGAGGAGGGACAGCGCGAGGTCCTTGTCCGCCTCACTAGACAGGCTGTAGATCGCCGCTGCGACGGAGGCGGGATCGGCCGTCAGGCCGGGGGAGCCCTCGATGCGCCGAACCCGGACGGCGGGCGGGCCGGAGAAGCCGAGATTTCGCCGGACGTCTTCCATGCTCTCGCCATCCAGGGCAACGATCGCGCAAAGGAAGACGAGGCCCGCTATGCTGTCCGGCACTCGCTCCGCAACCTGACTGATGATGATGCCACTCCGACTGTGGCCCACCAGTACCACTGGCTCGTCACAGGTCTTGATCGCCATCGTCACCAGTGCGGTCCAATGGTCGAGCCAGTCAGCCGGTGCCGGCGATACCGGAACCGAAAGATCAGGGCAGACCACATGATGCCCCATGGCTCTCAGCAAGGGCGTGACCCGGTCCCAACACCATGGACCGTGAAAGGCGCCATGAACCAGCACGAACGTCGCCATCGCCTTTCCCTTCGACTGAACGGCCAAGATCGGAGGCCCGGGCCCGCGCCGCCTATGCGGTCAGGGCCGCGCGAAGATTTCCGGCCATCAACCCGATCGCTTCGTTGGCCTGCGGAATCGCCAGCGGAAGCCCGGCGAAACCGTGGATCATGCCCGGATAGCACCGCGCCGCTACCGGCACGCCAGCCGCGCGCAGGCCATCGGCAAGCATCTCCCCCTCATCGCGCAGGGGATCGAACTCGGCCGTCACCAGGGTAACCGGTGGAAGCCTCCCCAGATCGGCCCTTCTCAGGTCGAACAGAGGATTCGCCTCTGCAGCCTTGGAGCGATAAACTTCCCAGCACCAGCGCAAGAAGCCGCGCGTGAGCATCAGGCCATCGAAGGCAGTCATCGACGTGCTGGAGCAACTGGGGTCGATCAGGGGATAGAAAAGCCCGAGATGGCGCATGGCGACGCCCTGCTGAGACAACAGCAGGGCGGCGGCGGTTGCCAGCTGCCCCCCGGCGCTGTCGCCCACGAGGGCCAGCCGGCCCTCATCGATATCGAGCTTGGCCGCATGGCGATGCAGCCAATGAACGACATCGCAGCAGTCGTCGAGAGGGTCCGGAAAGGCAGCTTCCGGGGCCAGGCGATAGCGGACCGAGGCGACCGCTACCCCGGTGGCGACCGCCAGCCGGCGGCAAAGGGCGTCGTGCGTCTCCAGCCCGCCGAAAACGAAGCCGCCGCCATGGATGAAAACGACCACCGGAAGGCCGCGGTTGGCGGACGGCCGGTAGAAGCGAAGGCCTGCGGCGCTACTGATTGTGTAATCGCAGACGGCCGCCAGGGCCGGGCCCTGCGCCGACGCCAGAAAGCCGTCGGCAGCCGCACGAAATTTGGCGATCGGAACATGTGGCGGCGGCGGCCGCATGGCCATGCGCGGGTCGTCGACAAGCGGACGGAGCTCGGACGAAATTCCGCCGCTCATGCGACCGTCAGGCCTCTGCGCGCTGCGCGAGACGCAGGGCAAAACCGCGATAGCCGTCCTTCGCCACATTGCCCAAAATCCGGCGATATCCGCGCACCCCGCCCGAATAGGGCATGAAGATGCGCGGCTTATTCGACATTTCCGCGCCCATATAATAAGACGGCGTTCGCATGTAGAGCGTCTCTTTGGCCCTTTCGTTGACGTGCGCCACCCAATCGCTCTCGGCGTCGGCGGTCGCCTCGATCTCGTTGATGCCGCCGTCGCGGCAATAGCCGATGAGGTCGGCCAGCCAGTCGATCTGCTCCTCCGCCGACAGCAGCACGTTGCTCAGCAAAGAGGGGCTGCCGGGACCGACCATGATGAACATGTTCGGAAAGCCATGAACGCCTATGCCCAGGAAGCTGGTCGGACCGGCGGCCCATTTCTGTCGCAAGGACAGTCCGTCTCGTCCCCGGATTTCCGGCTTGAGCAAGGAACCGGTGAAAACGTCGAAGCCCGTCGCGTAGATCACCACGTCGAACGGATACTCGGCTTCCGTGGTCTGCACCCCGGTCTCGCTGAACCCCGTGATCGGCGTCTCGGCGATATCGACCAGCTCGACGTTCTCGCGGTTGAATGTCGGAAAATAGCCACTGTCGACCGAGGGTCGGCGTGTTCCGAACGGAAACCCCTTGGGCGTCAGCTTGTCGCGAACCACCGGATCGACCACCTGCTCGGCGATTTTCCGGCGGATGAACTCCGAGGCCGTCGCGTTGGACTCCTCATCGAGCAATATGTCCTTGTAGGTCAGGGCAAACCCGAAGCCGAGCCGATTCCAGGCCGCCTCGAAGGCAGCCTCCCGCTCCTCGGGCGAGACCTCCAGCGCGGACTTGCCATTGGGGACGAAGCCGAGGCCGCTGGGAGAGTTTCTGGCGGCTTCGCGCCGCTGCGCATAGCCGGCTTTGACCTCGCGATCCTCCTCATCGGAAACTGGCGCATTGGCCGCCGGAATCGAAAAGTTGGCGGTGCGCTGAAACACGGTCAGATGCGCGGCCTGGCGCGCGACGATCGGCGTCATCTGGACGCCCGATGACCCAGTGCCGATGATCGCAACGCGCTTGTCTGCGAGATCGACCGCCTCGCGCGGCCAGTTGGCACTATAGATGACCCTCCCCGAAAAACGATCCTGTCCCGGATATTCGGTCCATTTCGGATCGGAAAGCTGCCCCATCGCCAAGATGAGATATTGGGCGCTCCACGACCGCCCGTCATCCACCGCCACCGACCAGCGGGCGGTGCGCTCGTCATAGTCGGCCGCGACGACCCGCGCGCTGAACAGGATGTCCTTCCGCCAGTCGAAGCGGTCAGCGGCGTGGTTGATATAGGCGAGGATCTCGGGCTGGGTCGCGTAGCGCTCGCTCCAGCGCCAATCCTGCTCAAGCTCCGGCGAGAAGCGATAGCTGTAATCGTAGCTTTCGACGTCGCAGCGCGCACCCGGATAGCGATTGAAATTCCACACCCCGCCGATTTCGTCGGAAGCTTCGAGAACGACCGTCGACAGACCCATGCCTCGCAAGGTCTGTAGCGCGCGCAGCCCGCAAAACCCCGCCCCGACGATTACTGCATCAACCTGCTCAGCCATCAGCCCCTCGATCTTCGAATAGGCGACCTGTGCCACAAGGCCCGTTTGACGGTCAACATAATCGTGGAATATTTTCAATGCCCCTCACAACGTCGAGAGAAGCCCGCTCCGCATGAGAAGCACCGATGCGAAAATCACCGATCCACAAATTTACATAAATAAAACAGATATTTGATTGAAATCCACCATTGCACGAGCAGCGAATTCACGCGCGAATTGGCGCAAGGAGACCCGTCCGAGGGAGCGATTCCGGCCGCGGAAAGACCAACGACCAGGCCTGCGCATCGACATATTTCCACACCACCATTGACGAAAAGCAAAACCGGGCAGTACATCGCGCCATCCGGGGCACGAGCCCGAGCTCTTGAAGCTCCGAAATTGGAATCCAGGGAGGACCAGATGCAGGCGGGAAAGTGGATTTTCTACAGCAGCTGCGCGATCGCGCTGTGCGGCGTCGACGGGGCATATGCGCAGGACGCTGCCCAAGAGGCAGGCACGGCCTCGGCCGCCACGGCCGACATTGCAACGCAGGATATCGTCGTGACCGCCCGCCGTCGCTCGGAAACGCTGAACAATGTGCCGGTCGTGGTCTCCGTGGTCGGATCGGCCGCGATCACGCGGAACAACGCCAACGATCTCACCAAGATCGCCGAATTGACGCCGACGGTGATTGTCGGCGCCTACAAATCCAATGGCGGCGGGTCGATCGCGATCCGCGGCATCAGCTCGCCCGCCAACCAGGCCGGCTTCGAGCAGGCGGTCTCGGTCGCGATCGACGGCGTGCAGACGAGCGATGGACGGATCGCGCAGCTGGGCTTCTTCGACATCGATCAGGTCGAGGTGCTGAAGGGACCACAGGCCCTGCTGTTCGGCAAGAACAACACGGCCGGCGTCATCTCCATCAAGACCGCCGACCCCGCAGACCATGTCGAACTGGTCGCCCGCCAGAGCTACGAGTTCGTGGGCGATGAATCGACCACCGATGCCGCGCTGTCGGTACCGCTGGGGGACAATTGGGGTGCCCGGCTGGCCGTTCGCTACCGCTATCTCGACGGCTGGCTTCGCAACACCGCGGGATCGATCGCCAATCCCTTCTATAATCCGGCGACCGGTGCTCCGGCGGGCGCCGCCCAGCTTCCCGGGACCGCGACCCGCCGCCCCGGCGACAGCGAACTTCTCGGCCGATTGACCCTCAAGGGCGAAATCGCACCCGACGTCACCGCACGCCTCAAGGTCTTCGGCGCCCGAGGCCGCGACGATGGCCCGGGGGTCGCAACCCAGAACATCGGCCCCTGCACCGGTGCCAATCCCCGCATGTACGGGGTCGCCGACCCCAATGCGGAGTGCAAGGTGGACAACCGGACGACGGTCGGCGATCTCCCGCCGGCCATCGCGGCAACGATGCACAACGCCAACCAAACAGGCAAAGCGTTCGGCAGGCTGTCGGCCTTCGTCACGTCGCTCGACCTGGAAGCCAAGTTTGGCCAGCTCGCCCTCAATTCGACCACCGGCTATAGCTATCTACGATATCATTTTCTGTCAGGTCTGGACCAGACGACCTATTCCCAGCTCGCCTTCACCAATATCCAGCGGAACCGCGCAATCAGCGAGGAACTTCGCCTGACCAGCGATTTCAGCGGACCGTTCAACTTCATGGCGGGCCTCTATTATCAGTCGACGCTGCTGCGGGACACCAACGATACCAAGCTCAACGACGGCTCGTACAACGCTGCCGCCAACCGCTTCGTCACCTATGAGGATCTGAGCCGGCAGACGGGCCGGACATTGTCGGGTTTCGCGCAGGGCCTCTTTAAGGTGAGCGACACCATCGAGCTCGCCGGCGGCGCGCGCTACACGCAGGAGCGCAAGCGCCTCAACAAGCGCAATCTTTATGGCATCGGCAGTTTCAACAACCTGACGACGATCTATCCCGGTTCCGACGAACCGGGTGTCCTCAAAGGTCGCTTCAAGGACAGCAACGTCTCGCCCGAAGCGACCCTCACCTGGCGCCCCGAGACCAACCGCACGCTGTTCATTGCCTATCGGACCGGCTTCAAGTCGGGCGGCTTCGCGGTCACCAATCCGTTCCAGACGACAACCCGGATCGGCGACTTCGACTTCGAGTCGGAGAAGGCAAAGGGCTTCGAGGCCGGAGCAAAAGGGCTGTTCCTCGACAATCGGCTGCGACTGAGCGCAGCTGTGTTCCGCTATCGCTTCTCGAACCTGCAGGTGAACACCTATGACCCGGCCCGAATCGCCTACACGATCAACAATGCCGGCCGGGTGAAGCAGCATGGCGCCGAACTCGAGGCGAATTTCCGCGCCTCGTCGATCGTGTCGCTGCATGGCGCTGTCGCATGGGTCCACAATCGCTTCAGTGATTTCGTCGGCCAGTGCTATGGCTATGCCTTCCCGACCGGAACAACGCGCGCCACCGCGGTCGCCCCGCCGAACTGCTCGTTCGTCAACGCCACCGCGCTCACCCTTCAGCAGGATTTCGGCGGGCGCGCTCCCGCGCGAGCGCCCGAATGGTCGGGCAACGCCGGGTTCGAGATCAACCTGCCGCTCGGTGACAAGCGGATCGGCCTGTCCGGAGACGCCTTTTATTCGGATGGCTATTACGCCGCCGAGACGATGGCGCCCTCAACCTATCAGAAAAGCCTGTGGCGCCTCAACGCCAGCGCAAGCCTGGGCGCGGATGACGATCGCTGGAGGGTCTCGCTCGTCGGCCGCAACCTGACCAACAAATATTATCTGCTTTATGCCGCCGATCGCACCGGCGGAACCGGCGTGCCGGGCGCGATCGGTGAGCAGCGCGGCGTGGTCGCCCGCGGCCGAGAGCTCGCGCTCCAGCTCAGCGTCAAACTCTAGTCAGGGATCGGGGAACGATGGCAGTGTGCCAGGCTATCCCGTTGCATATCAAGCTGAGGGTGTCGTGATGACCGGTTTCGATCTCACCATCAACGAGCGCCAGGCTGCCCTCGAGGCACGTCATCCCAGCTGGATCCCCCGCACCTTATATGGCGCGCTGGCAAACGCGGCAGCCGAGTTCCCCGATCGCCCCTTCGTCATCACCGACGAACGGAACTGGACCTATTCCGAGATGCTCGCCTGGTCGGACCGGATCGCCACCGGGCTGCAGCGGCTGGGCGTGCGGGCCGGGGAGAACATATCGGTGATCCTCGCCAATTATCCCGAATTCGTGGCACTGAAATTCGCCATTGCGCGGATCGGGGCGATCGCGGTTCCGATCAACATCCTCAACCGGCGCGACGAACTGCGTTATCTGATCGAACAGTCGGACTCGGTTCTTCTCGTCACGATGGACCGCTTTCGGGACAATGATTACCTGCGGGCGCTCGACGAGATTGCGCCCGGGTGGGCGAGCGGCGGCGGCGGCGAGACCCTGCCCAAGCTTCGGGATATCGTCGTGTTCCCAACGGGAGGATCGTTGGACGACAGGCCCGACGTCAAATCCTTTGCCCTGCTCGAGCATCCCGACACCGCTATTCTCACAGCCCCTTCGACCGACGCGACCGCAGTCGCCGACATAATCTATACGTCCGGAACAACCGGCTCGCCCAAAGGCGTCCAGCTCTCGCACGACATGCTCCTGCGCACCGCCTATGGAAGCGCTTATGCGCGCGCTTTCGAGGATGGCCGCCGGATTCTCTTCTCACTGCCGATGTACCATGTGTTCGGCTATGGCGAGGGACTGCTCGCGACGCTGTTCGTCGGTGGCGCGATCATTCCACAGCTTCGTTTCGATCCGATCGCCACGCTGAACGCCATCCGCCGGCACCAGCCCTCGGACATCCTGCTCATCCCGACGATGACCCTGGCGGTTCTCGATGCCGCCCAATCCGGCAGCTACGACCTGTCCTCGCTACGCGCGACCCTCGCCTCGGGGGGCCGCGCGCCCGAGCGGATATGGCAGGCCATCCGCGACGTGCTCGGCATCGCCGAGATCACCACCGGCTATGGAATGACCGAAACCACCGCCTCCACGACGGTCACGCGACCTGACGATCCCGACGAACGACTTCTCACCACCAATGGCCGGCAGCGCGACGTCGGGATCGCCGGCGACCCGTCATTGGGCCGCCGCCTGGTCGTCTACCGGGTCGTCGATGCCGCCACCGGCGAGATCCTGCCCGAAGGCGCGGTCGGCGAATTGGAGGCCAGGGGGCCTGGCGTGACCCAAGGCTATTACCGCAAACCGGAGGCGACCGCCCTGGCCTTCGACGCCGACGGCTGGCTCAAAACCGGAGATCTCGGCCGGATCGACGCCGATGGCTACATCACGCTCGCCGGGCGCAGCAAGGAATCCTACCGTTGCGGGGGCGAGCAGGTGCTGCCGACCGAGATCGAGGACCTCCTCACCACCCATCCCGACGTTCTGCAGGCGCATATCGTCCCGGTGCCCGACCCGCGCATGGGCGAAGTCGGCGCGGCGTTCGTCGTCGCGCGCGCCGGATCCTCGGTGCAACCGGAGGAGTTGACGCGCCTCGCGGCCGACCGGCTCGCCCGCTTCAAGGTTCCCAAATATATCCTCATGGTCACGGAGGCCGACATTCCCACGACCGCCTCGGGTCGCGCCCGCAAATTCCTTCTCGCCGAGAAGGCGACCAACCTCCTGGGTCTGGCATGATCGCTCCGGCCCCGCCGTCCGAGCGAAAGGTCGCGATCGTGACCGGCGCCGCGCGTGGCATCGGCGCCGCTATCGCCCTACGCCTGGCCGAAGACGGCCATGACGTGGCGATCCTCGATCTCGATCGCGAAGCCTGCGCCGAGACCATGGCGGCAGTGACGTCGCTCGGACGGCGCACCCATGCGGTGGCGGCGGACGTCAGCGACGAAGCCGCCGTGACGGCGGCCGTGGCAGAGGTTGGCGACGTGCTCGGCGCCCCACTGGTGCTGGTGAACAATGCTGGCATATTGCGCGATCGGACCCTGACAAAGATGCCAACCGAGGATTGGGACCTCGTGCTCAACGTCAATCTGCGGTCGGTCTTCCTGATGTGTCGCGCCGTGGCGCCAGCGATGCGGGCCGCCGGCTGGGGTCGTATCGTCAACTTGTCGAGCATCGCTGCGCTGGGTTCGCGCGGGGAAGCCAATTATTCGGCGGCCAAGGCTGGGGTTCAGGGTATTACCCGGACGCTGGCGATCGAGTTGGGGCCCTACGGGATCACCTCTAACGCGGTGGCCCCCGGCTTCGTCGTGACCGATATGACCCGCGAGGTCGCCGAACGCGTGGGCATGCCGTTCGACGACATGGTGACCGAGATGCTGAAGACCATCCATGTCGGTCGTCCGGGTGCGCCCGAGGACATCGCCCAGGCCGTGGCCTTCTTCGCGGACGAACGCTCGTCCTTCGTCACTGGCCAGATCCTCTATGTCGCGGGCGCTCCGCGCGGATAGCGCGAGCAGCGGGGCCAGCGCCGATCGGAAGGCTATGGCCAAGAATTGGCCGAACGCCTAGACTGGCCGGCAACAGCGAGGAGCGGCGGTGAGCAAGGAACCCACGGTTATCGGCATGCGCCGCAAGGCGGCGAGCAAGGACTCGACGGCGTCCTATCAGAACCGTCGCCAGGAAATCACCGAAGCCGCCGTCCGGGTGTTCCATCGCCTCGGCTACAATGCCGCCAGCCTGAGCGCGGTCGCCGCCGAGCTCGGCGTCGATCGGGCCACGCTCTATTATTATTTCTCGTCCAAGGAGCAGTTGTTCGACGATATCGTCCGCACGGTGCTCGAGGGCAATTACGCGATGTCGCGTCGCATCGCAGACAGCCAGATGACGCCGCGCCGCAAGATGCGTGAGTTCATCCTCGCGATGATGAACGGATATCATGACCATTATCCGATGCTCTACATCTATATCCGCGAGGATCTGCGGCAAGTGACCGATCAACGCTCGGAATGGTCAGCGACGATGCGCAACTTGAACCGCGAGATCGAGCAGGCGGTGATCGACATCATCGAGCAAGGGTTCGAGGACGGCAGCTTCCGACGGATCGGTCCGGCGAAGATCGTGGCCTATGGCATCCTCGGCTCGCTGAACTGGACGCATCGTTGGTATCGCCCCGAACGCGGCGAAGTGCGCGCGGGCGAAGTCGCCAACATCTTCGCGGACATGCTCCTGTCGGGCCTCGAAACGCCCTATTAGAAGCGCTGCCTCGGCGCGCTAGCCCCCCCCTTTCCCCGCTCCTGCGACCCGAATAGCCACTGGCCTTTTCGGGAAGGCCGCCCGTTGCCCAACGGGACCTGTTGGAATTTCACATACTCGTGGAAAATAATTCCACGATATCGTTGACAAGCGATGCGCCGCCCGTACACCGGACCCCGACACCACCGCGCGACGGTAGCGCGGAACCGCGAGGAGGGAGATAATGAGCGATAGCCTGAGGAGGGCCGAGGCCAACGCGCCATATCGGGTCACCCGCGACACGCCGATCGGATACGAGCTGCAGAGCGTCCGCAAAAAAGCGGCGATCCAGCTGATGGGTTCGCGACTGTGGGGCCGGTTCAACCCCAATCATTGGGACCCGACCTACGCCGCCGCAACCGGTCTGGCGGCCCCGATCCAGACCGGCGAGATGTCATCGGCCTATATCGCCGAGATGTGCGTCAACCACTTCGGCGAACGCATGTTCACCGGCGCTCGGGTCGTCTGCAAATATATCGCGTCCACCCTCGCCGACGAGCTGATCACCACGCACGGCATCGTCCGGGACAAGCTGCCGAAGGGTGATGGCTATCGCTTCGTGGTCGACGTCTGGGCGCAGAACGAGGCCGGCGAGAAGAAGACCGTCGGCTGGGTCGAAGTCGACGTCGACTGAACCGCGAGCGGGAGATGAACATGACACAGACTACCCCCAAGATCGATGGGCTTGCGCCAGCGTCGGACATCCAGATCGCGCAGACCCGCGCCTTCATCGCTGGCCTCGAGGCCGGCTCCCAGACCTATTGGGACATGGTCTCGGTCGGCGACGTCCTGTCGCGCGAGCTGCATATCTCGCCCGAGCTGGTCATCCTCTATGCCGATGCGGTCGAGGATTATAATCCCTGGTATGAAGGCTGGAAGATGAACACCTGGACAATTCCGGGTGAATCCCCCTTTGGGGCAGCGATCGTTCCGCCGCTGCTCGTCTCGCACTTCGTCCTGTCCGTGCAGTTCGACCACAGGAAACCCTTCGCGATCGGTTCGATCCACACCTTCCATGATTCCGAGATCTTCAAGCCCATCCTCGTCGGCGCCACGGTCCGCATCTCGGCTCGGGCCATCGAGAAATATGAGAAGCGTGGCCGCCGCTATGTCCGCCATGAGGTGACGGTCGAGGATGTGACTGACGGCTCGCTCTATTTCCGTGAAATCCGCGACATTCTCTCGCTCTAGGAGGCCGTCCATGGAGGCTGGGTCCGACGCCCGCCCGCAGCGCGTCGCGCTGCGGGCCAATTTCCTGACAGGCGATCTCGCCGACCTGCCCCAGGTGCGGCTGGCAGGCAGCCGCTGCAACGCCTGCGGCATCGCGCTGTTCGGTGAACGGCACCGCTGCGAGAATTGCGCGAGCGCCGATCTGGCGCACATGGCCTTCGCCTCGACGGGCCGGGTCTTCACCTACACCGTCCAGCGCTATCCTCCACCGCCTCCACATGCGCTGCCGGAGCCTTGGACACCGCGACCGATCGCCTGGATCGATCTCGACGAAAAGGGTCCTCGTATCCTGGCCGCGGTACGCTGCGCTCCGGAAGATATCTCGATCGGTATGCCGGTTCGGCTCGACTGCTGGATCGGCTGGAGCGACGACAGTGGCAACGATGTCGTCGCGTTCGACTTTCTGCCGGATGGAGAGGCACGATGACCAAGGCGATGATCGTCGGCGTGGGTATGACGCCCTTCGGCCGCCATCCGACGACGCATTTCACCCATCTCGGTGCCCAGGCGATCGAAGAGGCGCTCGCCGACGCGGACATGGACTTCACCGAGATCCAACAAGCCTTTTGTTCAAGGGTCTATCTGCCGTCGGCGACGGGCGCGCGGGTGATGGAAGTGATGGGCCGGACAGGCATCAGCTGTCCCGACGTGGAGGGGGCCTGCGGGGCCGCGGTCGCGGGACTTCAGCAGGCGGTGATGATGGTCGAAGCCGGGATCGTCGACATCGCCCTCGCCTTCGGCGTCGAGAAGATCGGCAAGGGCTTCATGCCCCCGCAGGTCCTGTACGATGACTGGCAGATCAAGCTGGGCCTCACTCAGAACCCGCAATATTGGGCGTTGAACGCCCGGCGCCACATGCACGACCATGGCACGACCGATCGACAGATCGCCCTGGTCGCCGCGAAGGCCAAGCGCAACGGCTTGCTCAATCCCAAGGCCTTCTTCCGGAAGGAGATGTCGGTGGACGAGATTCTCGCCTCGCCGATGGTCACCGACCCGCTCCGCCTGTTCATGCTCTGCTCGCCGGTGGACGGCGCCGGGGCGGCGATCGTCGTCAGCGACAAGATCGCGCATCGCTATAGCTCGAAGCCGATCGAGGTCGCGGCCTGCGTGCATCGCGTATCGCGCTATCCGCTGCTCAACGCCAGTTCGTTCTGCGCGACCGAGGCTGGACATCCAAGCGTCTATGCGATGACCGCGCGGGCGGCCTATGAAAAAGCGGGAATCGGTCCCGGCGACATCGACGTCGCCGAGGTTCAGGACAATGACGCCTTCTCCGAGATCGACTATTATGAACAGCTTGGATTCTGCGAGCTGGGCGAAGGAGGACATTTCGTCGAATCCGGCGCGAGCAGCCTTGGCGGGCGCCTGCCAGTCAACACGAGCGGCGGCCTCCAGGCCAAGGGCGAGCCACTTGGGGCATCCCATTATGGCCAGATTTACGAGATCGTGAAACAGCTACGCGGTGAAGCCGATGCGCGCCAGCAGGAGGATGTTCGCACCGGCCTGGCCCAGGTTTTTGGCGCATGGGGTCATTGCGGGGTGACGATCCTCAAGCGCTGATCCAAACCCCACCGGCGACCGCGGAGTCGCCGGCGGGAATATCGTCAGACAACAGTATATCCGCCATCCACCGGGATCATCACCCCGGTGATGAAGGAAGCTTCATCGCTTGCGAGAAACAGAGCTGTGTTGGCGATCTCCATGGGAGTGCCGATCCGTCCCATCAGCGTCGCCTTGACCGCACCGTCAAGATAATCGGTCGGCAGAGCCTGCGTCATTCCCGTGTCGATGGCGCCGGGCGCAATGGCGTTGACCCGGATGTTGCGCGAAGCATATTCGGCCGCCGTCACCCGGGTCAGCGCCGCCACGCCGCCCTTTGACGCGGTGTAGCCGGGCATCTGCGGGAAAGCCGTGATCGCGGCCATCGACGCCGTGTTGACGATCGAACCACCGCCGGTCTTGAGCATATGCGGGATAGCGTAGCGCATACCGAGGAAAACCCCACGCAGATTGACGGCTATCGCGAAGTCGAAATCCTCTTCGTCATGCTCTCCCGTTTCCGCTAGCGCCCCCTGCACGCCGGCGTTGTTGCACAGGATATCGAGCCGGCCGAAGCTGTCGACGGCGAGGGCGATCATCGCCTGGACATCCGCCGATTTGGAGACATCGCCCTGAAAGGGCAGGCAAATATTGCCATATCGACCGGCAGCGACCTCATTTTGCCTGCCCGATATGTCGGCGGCCACCACCCGCGCGCCTTCCGAGCAGAACAGCTCGACCATTGCCGTCCCCATTCCAGAGCCCGCGCCGGTCACGATCGCCACTTTTCCATTCAGCCTTCCCGCCATCTCATGCGCTCCTTTTCCATCGATTCCAGACACGCTCCCTCCGATCGCCTTCGTTCGAAAGAAATGCGCCGACCGGAGGAGGAGGTGAGCTCGATCTTTCATCGCCAAGCCCTTTCCTGCCGACGATCGGGCTACGCGCCAGGATTTCCCGATGTCAACTATATCGTGGAAAAAATATCCTCAGGTCCTGCGAATTTGACCTTTATGCGCCCAAACTGCCCTTGACCAGTTCACGCAATCGTGGAAATCTTGATCCAAAGGCTGGACAACCAGCCACTGATCTCCTGGCGGAAGAGGCCGCTCGGGGCGTCACGGATGCGTCGGGCAGCGAATGCCCGGGGGTTGAGGAGAAAATGATGACTGCATTGGCCAAGAGCGCGACCGGCTTCGAAGACAGGTCCGACGCGGTGGAGGATGCCCTGGCATCCGCGAAGGCCCTGGGCCCCTTGATCGAGCAACAGGCCGACCTTACCGAAGAGCGCACCAAGATGACCGACACGGTCGTCCAGGCGTTTCGGGATACCCGATTGTTCTGGATGAACGTGCCCAAGGAGCTGAACGGCGGCGGCCTCGACCTGCACGCCCGGCTCGACGTTCTGGAAGAGCTTGCGCGCGCCGACGGGTCGACCGGCTGGGCCTTCATGGCGATCGCGGGCTATGTCGGCTACACCGCCATCGGCTGCGGCGAAGATGCCGTGCGCGCGCTGTACGGCGACCCGAACAATATGCAGCTCGTCGCGGGCATGGCCAATCCGGTCGGCCATGCCCTCCGGCAGCCGGGCGGCTATCGCATTCACGGCCAATATCGTTTCGGCAGCGGGACCCCGCATGCCGACTGGATTGCCGCGGGTGCGTTCATCCAGGATGGCAATGGTGCCCAGATCTGTGGCTTCGTTCCCGCTGCCTCGGTCGAATTTCAGGGAAACTGGGACGTCCTGGGCCTGTGCGGCACAGGCAGCGTCGACTATCGCGTTTCCGAGCAGTTCGTCCCCGACAGCTATACGTTTGATGCCTCCGATTTCAGGCCCCTGCGGGGCACCGCGAGCGACCGCATGGACTTCTTCTCGCTGGCAATGCTCTATCACGCCGCCATTGCGCTTGGCGTCGGCAAGCGAGCGCTCGAAGAGATCGTGAAGGTCGCCGATTCGAAGAAGACGCGACCCAATGCAGCGCCGATCGGCGAGCAGCAGCTGTTTCTCCACGACTTCGGGTTGCACGAGGCGGGACTATGCTCGTCACGCGCCCTGCTCTCCGAGACAATCGAAGACGGCATCCGCTCGGCCGAGCGGGGAGTGCCGCTCAACGATTATCAGAAGGGTCGCTTCCGCCAAGTCTGCACGTTCATCCACAAGATGGCGATGAACGCGACCGAGTTCGCCTATTTCTGGGGCGGATCCGTACCGCTGCGCCGCCCTCACCCTCTCGGCCGGTGCATGCTGGACATGCACGCGCTCAACCAGCATTTGCTGGTGGATCATAACAACTTCGTGACGACGACGCCGGCGATCCTCGAGAAGTATCGCCCCGCCGCCTGACCGAAGAGGCCGCCTCGCCGCTCGACGCCCCGGCCACCGGAGCGGCGACGGCGGGCGGCGATGCCGCCGGGGATACACGTGGCGACGCCCACCGGCTCGCCGCCCCCCCCAGGACGAGAGCTGCGCGACAAGGACACCGCAGACGACCGACCGACGATGGCCGCGGCTCCGCAACAACTCGCCTCGCCGGCATGACCTCGCCCGCCGCCGCCCACCCCGCAGCCTCAATGGCGCAGGCCCGGCATCTCATTTTAAACGGTATCGTAGAAATCCTCAGATATGGGTTGGATAAAAAATATCATCCCCTTCGAGTCCAAGTTATTGTCTCGAAATTTCGGTCTATTTTCAGCCGAACGACGCTTCCCTTTCCACCCTCTTGGCTGAAACACGCTACGAATCGTCCGAGGATTCGGAAGTTTCTGCGGACAAAAACCGTGCATCGCGCGTTCGCCGAGGAAAGCGGTCGACAGTTTCAATTGCCGATCAAGACAGCAATATATTGAAAAAAGGCGATATTTCTTTCAGTAATTGTCCAAAACAGTTTTCGCTGTTTTTTCCACAATACCGTTGACTCAACGATACCTTCGCGCAATTAATTTCACCAATAAAAGAGGAGGAGGACTGAAATGCGCCATAGAAAGGGTTTGCGTCCTGTGTGGACGCTGCTGGCCACGACCGCTTGCGGCATCGCCGGACAGGCCTTTGCCCAGAGCATTCCCGCTGATCAGAGAGATCCGTCCAGCACCGCGGTGTCCGGCCTGGAGGAGATCGTGGTCACGGCGACCCGCCGCGCCGAGAATCTCCAGGATGTACCGCTGAGCGTCTCGGCCGTCGGCTCCGCACAGCTGGCCTCGCGCGGGATATCGCAGACCTCCGATCTGGTCCGGACCGTCCCGAGCCTGAACATCAACTCGCAATATGGGGACACCCAGCCCAACTTCAGCCTGCGCGGCGTCGGCGTGGCCAACGAGTTCAACACCAACACCGCGTCGCCGGTGGGCGTCTATGTCGACGAAGTCTACCAGGCCTATCGCATCACCCACGGCCTGCAGCTCTACGATCTCGACCGGGTCGAGGTCCTGCGCGGACCGCAGGGCACGCTGTTCGGCCGGAACACCACCGGTGGCGCGATCAACATGTTCACGCGCCAGCCCAAGCTCCAGGGAAGCAACGGCTATGTCCAGGTCGGTTACGGCAATTACGACCGCAAAAAGGCCGAAGGCGCCCTCGAAGTCACGCCGGTCGAGGACAAGGTGGGCCTTCGGCTCGCGATGACCTACGCCAAGGGTGACGGATTTTTCAAGGAAATCACCCCCGCTACGTCGTTCAACAATGTCCGGCGCTATTCGACGTCGAACAATATGGGCGCCCGGGCCACGCTGCGGCTCCAGCCCACCGACGAGCTGTCGATCTCGCTCAAGCTCTATTATTCGCGCGACAATCCGATCGGCGCGCCCCTGATCGCCGAAGGTTTGATCGGTGGCGTTCCGGGAACCAATTTCTTCGGCTACAGCCGGGAGCAGCGCGGCCTGCGGAACAATGAGTTCGAACTGGATTCGCTCGATCGTTTTTTCGTGAGGACCATCGGCGGCTCGGCCAACATCAACTGGAAGTCCGGAGACGTCACGCTGACCTCCGTGACCGGCTACAGCGGCGCCAAGTTCAATTTTCGCCTCGATAATGACGGATCGCCGGACTCGCTGTTCGACGCCCGCTACACGAGCAAGCTGACCGACTTCAGTCAGGATTTGCGCGTCAATTATGACGGCAGCCGCTTCCATGGCGTGCTGGGCGCCTATTATGGGAAGGACACGTCCGACGCCCTGAATAACATCCTAGTCTATAATATTTACCCCGACGCCACATCGGCCGCGACATTCAATCCCGGCGGTGCCAATCCGGCGCTGCCCGCGACATCGCTGAACGCGCAATATGGCTATTTCCAGCGCCGCCAGTCGATCGCCGTCTATGGGGAGGGCACTTATAGTCTCACCGACAGCTTCGACGTGACCGTCGGAGCGCGCTACAGCCGGGACAAGCTCCAGTTCCTCAACGCCTTTTCCAATTTCGTGCAGGATGTGCCGGGTCCGGTGCTGTTTCCGGCCTATCAGAACATCAATTTCACGACCAAGAAGGGCAATTTCTCCGGTCGCGTGATCGCCAACTATCAGTGGACGAACGAGGTCCGTACCTATCTGAGCTTCAGTCGCGGCTATCGCTCGGGAACCTATAATGGGTTCGCATATTCGGCGGCTTCGCAGATCTACTTCCTGCCGGCGGAACGGCTGGATGCGGTGGAAGGGGGTTTCAAGACCCGTTTTCTCCAGAACAAGTTGCAGCTCAACGGCGCGATCTTCTTCTACGATTACAAGAACCAGCAGGTGAACGAGGTCATCGGCGCAGTGGGCTTCCTGCGCAGCCTCAATGCCTCCATCAAGGGCGCGGAACTGGAGCTGCTGGCACGACCGATCGACATGCTCACCGTGCGCGGCTCCATCGGCTATCTGGACAGCAAATATAAGAAGAACCAATTTCTGAGCGGCGTCGACATCGGCGGCGGGCCGCTGCCCTATGCCTCGAAATACACGATCAATGCCGGCGGCGACCTCACCCTCCTCAAGCGCGACAGTGGCAGCGTCGTCTTGAACGGCGAGGTGCAATATCTCAGCCGCTTCTTCTTCGACCCCTTTTCCGGACGGCAACCGGGGTTCGGTGGAGCGCTGCTCCAGCCAGGGGCGAACGCCTATATGCGGCAAAAGGGCTATGCTCTCGTCAACGGCCGCCTGAGCTATGTTGCCGATCGCTTCACGGTATCTTTGTGGGGCAAGAACCTCTTCGACAAATATTACGCCGTGTTCGGTGCCGATACCACCGATGCCTTCGGCTCCGTTCTGAACGCCCCGGGCGCCCCGCGAACCTATGGCGTGGATCTCACGGTCCGCTTCTGAAACTGGGCGGAGGGGCGGTGCTTCGCACGCCTCCCCTCCCAGCCGTGGCGCTCACGACCGGCCGATGGCCCAGCAAGACCGTGCCGCGGACTGACACGAGGATGGACATGCAGATCGAACGGTTTGAACCAGAGGTGCCCCAGCCGGTCCTCGACGACCTCCAGCGCCGATTGGCTCATACGCGTCTTGCCGAGGATTTCGCCAATGATGACTGGCGATACGGCGTTAACGGCGCCTATTTGCGCGAATTGGTCGATTATTGGCGCGACGACTATGACTGGCGCGCCACGGAACGCGAGATCAATGCCTATCCGAACTTCCGCACCGTCATCGACGAGGTCCCGATCCACTTCATCCATGTGAAGGGCAAGGGCCCTGCCCCTCACCCGATCATCCTCAACCATGGCTGGCCCTGGACCTTCTGGGATTTCCGGAAGGTCATCGCCCCCCTCGCTGATCCGGGCGCCCATGGCGGCGACCCTGCCGACGCGTTCGACGTCGTCGTCCCGTCACTCCCAGGGTTCGGCTTCTCGACCCCGCTCCGCAAGCCTGGCGTGCATTTCCACAACACGGTCGACCTCTGGGTCAAGCTGATGGCCGCGCTCGGTTATGAGCGCTTTGCCACACAGGGGGGCGACTGGGGGGCGATGCTTTCGATGCATCTCGCCCATAAACATCCCGACCGCATCACCGGCATGCATGTCCATCTCGCCGTGCCGCTCGACATGTTCGACGGGGGGATGATCCCCACCGAGGATTATGGTCCCGACGAGCAACGCATGCGCGAGAAGAACGAACGCTTCTTCAACCTCGAGAGCGGCTATATCGGCGTCCACACGACAAAGCCGATGAGTCTCGCCCATGGACTGAACGACTCTCCGGCCGGCCTGCTCGCCTGGATTCTCGAGAAACGGCGCAGCTGGAGCGATTGTGGCGGCGACGTCGAGGCACGCTTCTCCAAGCGCGAGTTGATCGACACGATCATGATCTACTGGGTCACCCAGTCGATCGGTACCTCGCTGCGCTATTATTATGAGGCCGCGCACGATCTCTGGGCGCCGCTCCACACGCGGTCGCGGCTCGTCGATGCACCGACCGGCTTCTTGCACATGCCGGGCGAGATCCTGCTCCCGCCACGAGCGTGGCTCGAGCGGACTGTCAACCTGACAAGCTGGAACGCCCTGAGCGGCGGAGGCCACTTTGCCCCGATGGAAGAACCCGATGGGCTGGTTCGCGACATCCGGCAATTTTTCCGCGCAATCCGGCCAGCCGGCTGATCCTTCGCTAGCCCTTGTTGGAGATCGTGATGCGCACCGGAATGTTCTTCCAGCCCGCTTTTCCTGCAACCCCGGCCCTCCCGCTGGGCGAGGTCATCGCCCAGATTCTCGATACCACGGCGCTCCTTGATCGGCTGGGGTTCGACGAGGCCTGGTATGGCGAGCATCTGACCGACCCATGGGAGCCGGTCCCGGCGCACGATCTGGTGATAGCCCAGGCGATCCAGAGAACCGAGCGGATCACCCTGTGCTCGGGTGGCTATGTCATACCCTATTATCATCCGGCGTCGCTCGCCTTCCGGGTGATGCAGCTCGATCATATGGCGCGCGGCCGCTATGTCTGCGGGCTCGCAGCCGGGATTTCGCCGGTCGACCTGGACCTTGTCGGACTCGATGCCGGGACCAGCACCCATCGCGAGATGTTCGCCGAGGCCGTCGACATCCTCGTCCGGCTCTGGACCCGGCATGTCGGTCATGAATGGACCCATGAAGGGACCTTCTGGAAGGTGCGCAACAGCGGTCCGGTCCCGCCCCTCGGCCATCCCCATCTCCATCCCTATCAACGCCCGCATCCGCCGGTTGCGATATCCGCGGTGTCTCCATCGAGCAGCACCGCCAAGCTCGCCGGCCGCCACGGCTTTCGCATGAACAGCATCCTGCTCGGCGCCAGGCACCTGACCAGCCATTGGGATGCCTATATGGCGGGCGCGTCCGAGACGGGAATCATCCCCGATCGCGCCAATTGGACCATTGCTCGGGATATCTTTGTCGCCGAAACGGATCGCGAAGCCCGCGCATGGGCGCTGCGCTCCTCGGCCCGCACATTCTGGGGAAAGACCATCGCCCTGGCGAAGCAGGCCGGATGGATACCTTATCTGAGAAACGACGCCACCAGGGACGGCGACGATGTCGACTATGAATGGCTCGTCGACCATCACTTCATCGTCGGCAGCCCCGAGACTGTTCGAGCCCGGGTCGACGAGCTTCGCGACATGGTCGGCGGCTTCGGCACGCTGCTGATGGCCAAATATGACGCGACCGGCGAGAAAGAAACCGAAGAGCGTTCCCTGACCCTGTTCCAGCATGAGGTCGTGCCGGGACTCGCCCCGTCATGAGCGTCTCGCGCGAAGATATTCCCCGGGTCGCCATCGTCACCGGCGCAGCGCGGGGATTGGGAGCCGCGATCGCGGCACGCCTGGCCGAAGACGGTCATGACGTGGCGGTGGTGGACCTCGACCGTGCCGCCTGTGTCGAGACGGTCGATGCCGTCATCGCGCGGGGACGTCGCGCCCTGCCCCTCTCCGCTGATGTCGCGGACGAGAATGCGGTACGGCGATGCCTCGCCAACGTCGCCACGGGATTGGGGGCGCCGACGGTGCTGGTCAACAATGCCGGGATCATCCGGCCCCGCACGCTCGCCAAGACGTCGCTCGACGACTGGACATCGGTAATCGATGTCAATCTGCGCGGCACATTCCTGATGTGCCGGGAGGCCCTGCCCCATATGCGCGCCGCCGGGTTCGGCCGCATCGTGAACCTTGCGAGCATCGCCGCGCTGGGAGCCATGGGAGAAAGCAACTACTCAGCCGCGAAAGCCGGGGTGATCGGGATGACGCGCACCCTGGCCATCGAGCTCGGCCGCCATGGCGTCACCGCCAATGTCGTTGCGCCTGGCTATATCGTCACCGACATGAACCGCGAAGTCGCGCGCAGCATGCGGATGTCGCTCGACGAAATGACCGAAGCGATGCTGCCGTCGATCGATGTCGGGCGGCCCGGCGATCCCGACGACATCGCCAATGCCGTATCCTTCTTCGCCGATCCCCGGTCGGGCTTCGTCACCGGCCAGACTCTTTATGTGGCGGGGTCTCCGCGTGGCTGACCCGCTTCTCCCACAGGCTCCTGCAACCGAGGAAGGCACCCATGGCCAGTAAGCAATCCGATGCCCTGAGCGATCTCTACCGCTTGTGGGCGCGACGCCAGGCCGAAGCACCGGACATGCCCGTCGACGAGATGCGGCGCATGTTCTCGCATTGGGGGGACGTCACCGCAGAGCCTGGCGGTGTCGATTATGTCGAGGTCGACATCGCGGGTACGCTGGGCATGTGGATCACCCCGAAGGGTGCCACGACCGACCGCGTGCTCCTCTGCGCCCATGGCGGCGGCTATGTCGCGGGCTCGATCTACACGCACCGCAAGATGTTCGCACATGTGGCGAAGCGCCTCGGTTGCCGAGCGCTCGCGGTGGACTATGCCCTCTGCCCCGAAAGCTCGCATCCGGCACCCGTCAATGACATGGTCGCTGCCTATCGCTGGCTAATCGACCAGCAGGCGATCATGCCACAGCATATTGCATTGCTCGGAGATTCCGCCGGCGGCGCGCTCGCCCTGACCACCGTCGCCGGCATCCGGACTGCCGGACTGCCGCGCCCAGGCGCTACTATATCCATGTCGCCCTGGGCCGGAAGCGACACTTCGGGCGAGAGCTACGAGAGCAATCGCGACAAGGATGTTCTGGTCACCCGCGCCATGTCCGAAGCGATCGGTCGCCTTTTCGTGGGCGATGGCGATCCCCAGGATCCCTTGGCCAATCCTCTGCGCATCGATTACGCGGGCTATCCGCCGATCTACATCCAGGTCGGCGGCCATGAAGCGGTGCTCGACGACAGCGTCCGGCCCGCGGAATCTGCACGGGCGGCCGGCGTCGATGTCCGCCTCGATATCTTTCCCGAGATGCAGCACTGCTTTCAGCTCATGGCCGGCTTCGCTCCCGAAGCCGATGATGCGCTCGACCGTATCGCCGATTGGCTCGCGCCCAAGCTCGGCCTCGCCGCGAACCACCGCTGAACCCGCCCTTCGACGATCGAGACCAGGAGACTTCCGTGCAGGACGTGCAGACCGACCAGGCCAAAACAGCCGAAATCCACGAGGAATTGGACGCCCTCATCATCGGCGGCGGCTTCGCGGGCGTGTACCAGCTCATCCATTTGCGGGAACGCGGGTTCAACGCCAAATTATACGACATGGCGCCGCAACTCGGTGGGATCTGGTACTGGAACCGCTATCCTGGCGCCCGGGTCGACACGACCTGCCCGCTATACCAGTTTTCCCGCGAAGACCTTTGGCGCGATTGGACCTACAGCGAGATGTTCCCGGCTTGGAACGAGATCCGGGCCTATTTCCAATATGTCGATGAACGGCTCGAGCTGTCCAAGGATTGCCGGCTCGGCGTCAAGATCGAGAGGGCTCGCTTCGATGCGGCCTCGAACCAATGGCAGGTCACGACCGATGACGGCAACTGCGTCAGGACCCGCTTCCTGATCATCTGCACGGGTTTCGCATCCAAGCCCCATATTCCCGAGCTCGAAGGGCTGGAAAGCTTCCAGGGCCTCGTTGCGCATGCCGGACGCTGGCCCCAGGAGGATGTCGATTTCACTGATCGCCGGGTCGGGATCATCGGGACGGGCGCCAGTGGAGTCCAGCTGACCGAACAAGCGAGCCTCAAGGCCCGCCATCTGACTCTGTTCCAGCGCACGCCAGCGCTGGCCTTGCCGCTGCGGCAGCGCAAGCTGAGCCCTGAGGAGCAAGCGGCCATGAAGGCCGATTACCAGGCGATGTTCGACATTCGCCCGAAGACCTTTGCCGGCTTCGACTATGAGTTCGACACCCGCTCATGGCATGACCTGACGCCCGAGCAACGTCGCGACCATTATAAGGATCGCTGGACGGTCGGGGCCTTTCGACCCTGGCTCGGCAGCTTCCGCGAGCTGATCCTTGAGGACGAGGCCAGCAACGAGGCCTATCGCTATTGGCGCGAGCAGGTCCATGCCCGCGTCCGCAATCCCGCCGTCGCCGAAAAGCTGGCGCCCGCCGCCGCCCCGATCCTTTATGGCACGAAACGCATGCCGCTGGAGCAATGGTATTTCGAAGCCTTCAACCAGCCTAACGTCGATCTGGTCGACCTGAAGCAGACCCCCATTCTCCGCGTAACACCGAGCGGCATCGAGACCACCGATGGACCGATCGAGCTCGACATGCTGCTGTTCGGCACGGGATTCGACGCAGTAACCGGCGGCCCGGCGGCCATCGACATCCGCGGGGTGGACGGGCAGTCTCTCGCCGAACATTGGGCCGAAGGCTTCCGCACCGCGCTTGGGACATGCAGCGCCGGTTTTCCCAATCTGTTCTTCATTTACGGCCCCCAGTCGCCAGCGGCCTGGACCAACGGCCCCTCCACCGCCGAATATCAAGGAGAGTGGGTGGTCGCCTGTATCGATCATATGCGCCGCGCCGGCCACCAGCGGATCGAGGCGACACCCGACTCCGAACAGATCTGGCTGGACGAAGTGACCAACGCCGCGCGGGCGACCTTGCTCCCCCGCACGCATAGCTGGTGGTTTGGCACGAACATTCCCGGGAAGGAGTCCGAACCCCTCTATTATGCGGGCGGGCTACCCCGATTTCTGGAGCTGTGCTGGCAGTCGGCCCGCAATGGCTATGAAGGTTTCCGATTAGAATGAAGGAGGACGCAGGATGTCGACCCGAGAGGTGATCAGCACCTACATGCAGAAAATGAAGGATGGCGACTTTGAAGGCGCGTTCGACATGTTTTCCGCTGAAGGCACCTATACGATCATCGGCGATACGCCGGTATCGAAGACCTTCGTCGGTCCCGACGGGGTCAAGGCGGATCTCATGCCACTGCTCCAGCAAGGCTTCGCCGGCCTGCCCGACGTCAATTGCACCGCCATTATCGCCGAGGGCGAGCGGGGTGTCGCCCTGGGCCATGGCGAGGGACCGGGCAAATATGGCACCTATCGCCAGAAGCACTATGCGTTCGTGTTCCGAGTGAGGGACGGAAAGGTTGACGAACTCATCGAGTTCATGGACCCCACCCAGCTCAGCATAAACTGCTTCGGTCAGACGCTGAGTCCGCTGAACTCGATATGATATCGGCCACGCTGGCCGGCCCCCGACGGCGGCTCGATCGAAGGGGATCCGCGCCGGCGCGCCCGCGCGGATCCGACGGCGACAGCATCAGCAGAAGCCAGTTTCGCGAGACATATGCGCATTGGCGTGTCGAGGGGTGGGCTTGCTGCCGCCGACATCATGACCGGTCAGGATAGATCGAAGCGCGGGACCCGCTTCTCGGAAAAGGCGCCAATGCCCTCGACCGCCTCGCCGCCGGACAAGCTCTGCTTACCTTTGGCCAGCCCATAGCCGAACGCGTCGGGCAAGCTGGCGATCGCGGAGAATTCGTAAAGGTCCCGGGCCGCCGAAATCGCGGCCGGACTGTTGCGCCCGATCCTTTCCGCAACCTCCAGGGCATGAGGAACAACCTTCTCGGGCGGCACGAGAAACGAAATGACGCCAAGCTCATACAGCCGTCGGGCCGGCAGCGCGTCACCCAGAAGAATCAATTCCAGGGCGACCGATCGCGCCAGGCGCTGGGCCAGGCGCTGAACCCCTCCGGCAAAAGCGAAGAGCCCGCGCTTCACTTCAGGAAGCCCGAATATGGCGTCCTCATGAGCGACGACGATGTCGCAGGCGAGCATGATTTCGAAGCCGCCGCCGATCGCGGCCCCGTTTACGGCTGCGATCATCGGTTTGGTGGAGCGCCTCTGGCTGATCCCGGCCAGGCCGCTCCCCGGCAGGAGGACCTTGCCTGCCCCGACCGCCGCCGCTTCCTTCAAGTCCATGCCGGCGCAGAAGGCACGGTCGCCTGCCCCCGTGATCACGATCGCCTGGATCCGCTCGTCCGCTTCCGCCTCGGTGACAGCGGCATCGACGGCTCGTGAGGTCGCGATGTCGATCGCGTTTGCGCGATCGGGCCGGTTGATGGTGACAAGCATCGTCCCGCCAATCCGCTCGACCAGGACATTCTCGGTACTGGATAGCGTGCTCTTGTCGAATGTCATGCCTCCAGCCCCTTCGTCCGGTCCCAGGTTTCGGCGTCGACCCCGGCCGCGCGCAGGCTGGCCTTCACAACACGCTGCGAGGCGTTTTTCGGCAGGGCCTCGATCGTCCGCAGGAAGCGCGGGACAGCGTAGGCCGGAAGATGCGCGGCACAATGCGCGATGATCGCCGGGAATGACAGGGTGGCTTCGGATCGGGGGACGAGGAAGACCATCACCTCTTCCTCGGACAAATCCGACGGTACGCCGACAGCAGCAACCTCGGCCACGCCCTCAATGGCTCCCACCACCTGCTCGACCTCCCATGAGGAGATATTCTCCCCACGCCGGCGGATCGAATCGCTCAGCCGGTCAACGAAGTAGAAATTGCCGGCATCATCCGTCCGCGCCCGGTCACCGGTGTGGAACCAGAGATCCCTGAACGCGGCCAGTGTCGCTTCGGGCATCTCATGATAATCGCGGAACATGACACCGCGCCGCCGCGGGCGGACGACCAGTTCGCCGGCGCAGCCGGGGCCGCAGGCCTGTCCGTCATCGTCTTGCACCTGCATTTCATAATGCGGCCGAGCGCGACCGAAGGACCCTTCGGGCACCTCCAGGCCGCCGGTCGAAGCCGCGATACCGAGTTCGGTGGATCCATAAACCTCGATAAGCTCGACGCCGAACCGCTCGGCGAACAACCGATGAAGCCCCGGCGGGACGAGGGCGCCAAGCGCCATCCGGACCTTGTGCTTGCGATCGAGCGCATCGGGCGGCTGCTTGGCCAGCATCATCAGCACGGCGCCCATGAAGTTGAATGCAGTCACCCCCTCGCGCCTGCAAATGTTCCAGAAACCGGAAGCTGTGAATCGCCGATGCAGGACCGCGCTGGCATCCGCCATCATCGCGGCCATGATCGTCGCATATTTCGCATTCACGTGCGTCAGCGGGAAAGCGGTGAAGAGGACATCGTCGGCACCATAGCCCATGAGGTCAACGGTATCGCGCGCCAGCTGAAGCCCCGCCGAGTGGGGCTGCGTTACGCCCTTGGGCGGCCCGGTCGTGCCCGAGGTGAACATGATGCCGCTGATATCGGCCTCATGGGTCGCGACCGACCGGAAGCGCGCCGTGTCGGTGAGGCGCAGGGCTTCGAGCGCATGCCAGGACGCGTCGCTCGGGAAGGTCTCGCCGCCCTCCCCTGCCACGATCACGAAACGCAAGTCGGGCAACGGCCGGGGAAGCGCCATGACGATCTCGGCCACGGCCGAATCAATGATGATCGCGCGCGCCTGGGAACGGAGCAACTGGTTGGCCAAGCCGTCACCGCGAAGCGCTGGACTGAGCGGAACCTCGACGAGACCCGCGCGACACAGCGCGGCCCAGGCCTCGAGATAAGCAGGGCCATTGAACAACATGGTGGCGACCCGTTCGCCCGGGCGCAGGCCCAGCGCCTGTAAACCGGCGGCGATGCGGGTGGCGGCGAGATCGAACGCGCCATAGCCAAGAGCGGCCCCGTCGTCGAACCTGACGAATATACGCTCCGGCTGGGCCTTGGCGCGCTGGGCAAGCAATCTGTCGAGCATCGATGCCCCCTTCGCTAATTGATCCGACGCTCGCTCCCAGCCCAGAAGGGCTCGCGAAGCACATGCCGCTGGACCTTGCCCGAAGCGGTCCGAGGGAGCTCCGTGCGCTGGATGATATGCTTGGGGCATTTGTAATGGGCCAGCCGCTGCCGGACGAAAGCGATCAGTTCCGCCTCATCGAACGGCGCTTCGGGACGAGCCACGACCGCCGCCGCGACGCTCTCGCCCCATTGCGCATCGGGAACCCCGAAGGCTGACGCCTCCGCAACACCGGGATGCTCGTGCAGCACTCGCTCGACCTCCGCCGGATAGACATTCTCTCCGCCGGACACGATCATGTCGTTGAGCCGATCGCTGAGGTGGAGATAGCCCCCTCGCAACGCCCCGACATCTCCCGTCCGATACCAACCATCGGCGAGAAAAACGTCCGCCGTGGCCTCGGGCCGGTTCCAATAGCCCTTGGCCCGTTGCGGCGAGAATATCCAAACTTCGCCGACCTCCCCCTCGGGAAGCTCGGCGCCGGTGGCGGGATCGATAATCTTGGCGGAACTACCATCGAACGGTCGCCCGCAGGACGTCACAAGATCAGGGTAGCGCTCGAAATCATGCTCCTCGGGCGTGAGCAGCGTGTTGCCGAAACTCAGTTCGGTCGCACCGTACATGCCGTAGAAGCCACAACCGAAAATCCTGACCGCGTCGCGGATCACCCGTTCCGGGATCGTCGAGCCGCCATAAACGATTGCGCGAAGGGACGCGTAATTGCCCTGGTTCACCCCGTCATTATCGACCAACATCTGAATGACCGCTGGCACGGTCATCAGATGGGTCGCTCGCTCCTCACCGATCGCCCGCAGGGTCCGGACCGGATCGAAATCACGGAAACCGATGCAATGCGCGCCCTGCGCCATCGCCTGCAGCGCCCAGTTGATGCCACCGACATGGAACAGCGGCAGGCAGTTGAGGTGACGCGCATCCGGGTCAAGACCGAAGATGCCACGGGCGGCATCGATGAAGGCGACGATGCTGCGATTCATCAGCATCGCTCCTTTGGGCCTTCCGGTCGTTCCTGAGGTATAGAGTTGCAGGGCGATATCCTCGGGCGAGGATCGCCCGCCCGGGTCCGCATCACCGTGCGCGGCCAGCCAGCTTTCCGGCAATTCCCCGTCGGCGAGAACAATCAGCTTCGGCTGGACCTTCCACGCCGCTATGACGCGCGCCAGTCCCGGCTGATATGCGCGTTCGACAAAGACGATATCGGAATAGGAATTGTCGAGGATATAGCCCATTTCCTCCGCCGAAAGGCGCCAGTTCACGGGCACCAGGATGCCACCGGCCTTGCGGACGCCGAACAGCACCTCGAAAAAGGCACAGCTGTTCTTTCCGATGAAGGCCACGCGATCATCGACGCGCATTCCCGCGGCGAGCAACGCATTGGCTATTCGGCTCGAGCGTCGATCCATCTCGGCATAGCTGAGCGAGCGACCATCATAGGTGCAGATCGGCTGATCACCGCGATCGCGTCCATGCACGCGCACGATATCTTCGAGAGAAGCGATCTCCTGGGACATGGAATCCTTCCTTGCTGTGCTGACCGTCGAGCGGGTCACTTCAGGAGCGCTGAGCATTGAGCGCGGCGTCGAGAACGGCATGGAAATGCTGCATGCCCGGTTCGTTGCGGCCGAAGACAAAGCGTTCATCGCCCAGAAACGGCGCGCAGCGTTGCACTGTCTCGGATACCGCCCAGTCCTCACTCACAACCGTGTTGATGAGGATCTTCCAATTATTGTCCCAGCGGGATTGATAGGCATCCCCTCGCATCGACTTCTGCGTGATCGACTGCAGGCGTACCTTGCAATGTCCGGGCGTGTTGCCGGGATAGGCGGTCCAGAACTCGAAATGGTCGCCCTGCCAAACCCCGACGGTGTTCGGAAAGATGAGGTAGTTGACCGCAACATGTGGAAGCAAGCCGGAGTCACCCAGCTCTTTTCCACGTAGATCATCGAACGATTTGCGAACGCCGACCAGACGGCCGTGCATATCGATGCCTTCGAATGGCGAATGCGTCCCATAGAACCACGGCGCAATGCTGTTCGCGTGCAGCTTGGCGAAATGATAGACCTCGAGGAACCCGTCGATCACGAACTTCCAATTGATGTCCGGCGTCAACACGGTGTCCCGTTCGACGACGAAATCCTGCATCCCATAACTGGCGAGCTCGGCGTCGAGCGGGCCCAGGAAGGTCTGGATATCGATGTCGAGGCCAGGCGTGGCCGTCACCCATATCAGGCCATGGCGTTCTTCGACTGGAAGTTCGATCAGACCATATTGCTTGCGATCGAGATTGGGAAACGCCTCGCGCGGCACACTGAGCAGGCGTCCGTCATTCCGGAAGGTCCAGGCATGATAGGGACAGGTGAACTGCTTTTGATGCCCATGGGCGTCGGCGCAGACCTCGGCGCCCCGATGCCGGCACACATTGAGGAACGCTTTCAACGACCCATCGTCCTGCCGAGAGACGATGATCGGTACACCGGTATCGGCGTGCGCGATGAAATCACCGGGATTGGCAAGCTGCGACCCGTGCCCGACGATCTGGGGATATCGACGCAGCAGCGCACGTTCGTCAGCCAGCCGCGCCGGATCATAATAGGCCGCGCCATCCCGGCGCATTTCCGCTGGTGCCAGGCTGGTCGACCCCGTGTCGAAATAGCCATTGATTTCATCGAACAGCCGCTGCTGGGTTGCGCGATCCATTACCGGGAATCCTTCATGGTCAGTTGCTGGGAGCGTGGGAGACCGGAACTGGCTCCTCATCGAAATAGGAAGGCCGGCCATGGGCGAACATGTCGCCCCAGAGCGCACCGCCACCGTCAACCGTAACCGTCGACCCGGTCATGAACCGGGCCGCGTCGGACGCCAGAAAGGCGACGATCTGCGCCAAATCCCAGGGGTCGCCGAACGCCTTCAGCGGATTGGAGCGCTGCATGGTCGCCTTGACCGCCTCGCCATAGACCGCGAGACCACCCGAATCGATCGCGCCCGGCGCCACCGAGTTGACGCGGATACCGAGCGGAGCCCATTCCACCGCCACGGTCCTCGCGAGATTGATGACCCCAGCGCGGGCCGCACCGGTGTGAGCAATACCGGGGACGCCCCGTTCGACGGCGGCGGCGACATTGACGATCACGCCACCGCGGCCGGCGGCGCGCCATGACCTGGCAGCGCGCTGCATCATCAGCCATGTCCCGGTCAGATTGGTGTCGACCACGGCACGCCAGCCCTTTGCGCTGAAATCGATCGCGGCCTGTGGAAACTGGCCACCGGCGTTGTTGACGAGCACATCGACCAAGCCCAGCCGCTGCTCGACCTGATCGAACAACCCGGCGATGGCATCCTCTTCCCGGATGTTCGCGGCGATCGGCAGCACCTCGTGGCCGTAGGCCGCCAGTTCGGCCACCGCCGCTGCCAGACGCTCGGCCGAGCGTCCGCAGATGGCAACGCGCGCGCCGAGCCTGGCAAACGCCCAGGCCACCGCTTTACCGATCCCGCTGCCCCCGCCGGACACGATCACAGTACGATTGGCAAAGCTTTCGGGCGCCAGCGTGAGAGGCGCTTCTGCCAGCCTTTGGGCGCTCACGATCGTCGTCATCAACCCATCTCCTGGAACGTGCCGCGCAGGTCGCGGCACGTTCCCCTTTGTTCAGAATTTCACGCTCATCTCGATGCCGATGGTGCGCCCTTCGCTCATCGCCGCCAGCGCCGGCGAGCGGCCAGCGGGCACCGGCGGCACCACAGATGCCGGGAGGGCGACCAGGAAGCCCTGATAGGCGCTGTTGAGAAGATTGCGCCCATAGACGGTGAAGGTCACCGCCTTGTTCGGCAGCGTGAGGCTGGCGCTGGCATCGATCGTGTCGAGCGAAAGCAGCTTCAGCCTGTTGTCGTCGCTCGCATAGGAGGAGTTCTTGCGGCTGTAGCTGATCCGGCTCGAGGCCGTGAAACCGGTCTCGAACTCGTGCGAATAGTCCGCTCCGACGCCCCAGGACCAGGGGACAAGGCGCGGAACCGTCAGCGCATAGTCGGCGGCGTTGATCGTGCCCGGGACCTCGCCGGGAAGATCGATCAGACTGAAGCGGATCTTCTTGTAGTCGGCATGCTGATAGCCGAGGAAGCCGTTCAGTCGAAGGTCTCGCGAGACCTGCACCTGCGTCTCGAACTCCAGGCCCCAGATCGTCACGTCGGCGGTGTTCCGCGAATCCTGCACGACAGCGCCCGTCCCGGTGGGGACGTTGACGTCGCGGATCAGGTCGTCGATCTTATTGTAGAAGACCGCGAGATTGGTGCGAACGCGCCGATCGAACAGGTCGGCCTTCCCCCCCACTTCGAACGCCGTGGTCCGCTCCTGGTTGAACCGCAGATTCTGCAGCGGGCTGGTCACACGGACGTTGAAGCCACCCGCGCGATAAGCCCGCGTGGCCGATGCATAAAGCTGGGCGGCATTCGAGACCTTGTATTGCAGGCCGATCTTGGGGGTGAAATTGTTCCACTTGCCCTTCTGGTCAGGCCGGTCGAACGTGCAGGTCTCCGCATCGAAATTACAGGTACTGGTCGTCCCGCTGAACAAGGCGATGTCGGCATTCTTCTTGTCGATCGAATAGCGGGCGCCCAAGGTCAGCTCGAGCGCGTCGGTGAGATCGAAGTCGCCCTGCGCGAAAAGGGCGTAGGTGTTCTGCTTCTGCTGGCCACCAAAGCCACGCGCCGCAAAGCCGAGCGGACGAAGGCGCCGCTCCTCAAAATAGTTCAGGTCAGCGTGGAAATAATAAGCGCCGACGGTGAGGTCGACGAAATCCCCGAAGCGCCCGGCATAGCGAAGCTCGTTGCTGAACTGCTTGAAGCGCTCCTTGTAACGCGCGTGCAGACCGTCGATAGGGGTGCCGTCGGCGTCCGCACCAGTGTTGTTGTAGAGCTTCCGATAGCCGGCGATGTTGGTGATGACGCCGTCACCAAACCCTACGCTCAGGTTGGATTCCGATGTCAGTTGGTCCCAGCGGAGCTTATTGATGCCGCGGCCGTAATTGTTCGAGAAGCTGAAACCGGTCCGGTCATCGAAGGCCAGATTCTGATAGGCGCTGCCGTCACCCTCGATATCGCCATGTTCGTAGCGCAGGACAGTGTCGAAATCTCCGTCGGGCGCCCAGCGCAGCGATGGGCGCACCAGAACGGTACGGCTTGCACCATATTCGCGATGATCGAAGGAATTCTCGAACCAGCCCTCATCCTTGTCGTACAGGACCGACAGCCGCGCACTGAGCCCCGGCGCGATCGGGCCCGAGACGCTGCCGGCCGCCTTATATTGCGGTCCGCTCTCGATCGAAGCGCGGGCGCTCACCTCGAACTTGTCGCTCGGCGCGCGGCTGCGGATGATGACCGCGCCGCCCGTCACATTCTTGCCGAAGAGCGTGCCTTGGGGGCCTCGCAGGATTTCGATACCATCGAGATCGAACAGGTCGATCAGAATGCCCTGGCTCGTGCCCATGTAGATACCGTCGTAGAAGACGCCGGTAGTGGGCTCGAGGGTTGGAATCGAGCTGTTGAGGCCGAGGCCGCGGACCGAGAAGACGGCTGAGCCCTTGATGGTACCCACGTCATCCATGCTCACATTCGGAATGTTGGCCGCGAGCCCGGTGAGCGTCCGGGACTTGCTGTTTTCGATCTGGTCGCCCGAGAGCGCGGAGATCGCGATCGGCACATTCTGGAGCAGCTCTCCCTGCGCCTTCTTGCGCCCGGTGACGATGATGTCTTCGATCTGGCCGCCACCGTCGTTCGCGGCGGCGGGGACGCTCCCCTCCGGCGCAGTCTGCTCGGCATGAGCCGTCCCCGCCGCGAGCGCGATTGCCGCGACGGACATAAGATAAAAACCCTTCATTCTCCCCTCCTTCTATGAATTACGTATCTTCTTGCCGTTCTCCAACCGATAACTTCGAAGTATTCGATCTTATTCGAACACACCCTCATCATTCTTCTTCGAGAATCTGGGTGCGACCTTGCTGATGAACTTTTCGAGTTCCTCCTGATTGGCCTCGGGTTCGAGATGGCCCTGGCCGAACATGAGGAAGAGTTCGTTGAAGCCGAGGCGGTCATGGGCGCGACCGATCTTGTCGGCGATCTCGTCGGCGGAACCGATCAGGACGTTGGGGGGCCGCTGGCCGAGCGGGATGAACCACTCGTCCCAGAACCACATATGCTCCTTCATCAGATACTCGGCCCGATCCTTGTCGTCGGTGAGCATCAGAAAGCCACCCCAAGCCGAGGCGTCGGCGCCGGTGCAGGTGCGGCCATGCTTCTCGGCGGTCTGGATATAACGGTTGTTGAGCTGCTCGCAGAAATCGAGATTGTCCGAGAGCACGATCATCTTGCCCTCTTCCTGCGCCCAGAAGTCGACCGTGCGCATCGAGGCCGCGAAGCCGCCATAGATCGGCGGATGCGGATCCTGGTAGCAGCGCGGCGCGATCCCGATCTCGCGCACGATGCCGTGCTCGTCCTGGCCCTTGCCATATTTCGCATAGGCCGGATGGCCGGTCGATCCGCCCTCCGGCGGGAACTGCCAATTCTCGCCCTTGTGGCTGAACACGTCGCTGGTCCACGCCTTCTTGACGACCCGCACCCCCTCCTCGAACAGCGAGCGGTTGCGCGCGTCCTGCTCGTCGCGCGCCTTCACATTGTCCGGCGTCGTCGCGCTCACCCCTTCCTTGGCCGCGAAGCTGTCCACCCAGCGCGCATGATAGCCACGCGTGAACCCGCAATAGAGCCGACCCTGCAGCATATGGTCGAGCGTCGCGATCTCCTCGGCGACACGCACCGGATTATGCGTCGTCATGGTGTAACCCATGATCCCCGCCTTCATCCGCTTGGCATGCTGGCCCACGAACAGGCTGAACATCCCCGGATGGTTGTTCGCCTCAAAACCCTCGATCTGAAGATGGTGCTCCGGCTGGCAATAACCGTAAAAGCCCAGCTCGTCGCCCAGCTCCACATAGCCACGCACCTCGTCCAGGAACCGCTGGTACAGCTCCGGGCGCTGCCCCGCCATGCCCTGCTCAATCTCGTGACGGCGGCCAACAACCCCCGTCTGCATCAGGTGATATTTCATGTTCTTATCCTCTGCCGCGGCCGAGGCGCTCGCCCCGGGCCGCTTTGCTTCAACCCTCGGAAATCAGCTGGTCGAGCGCGCCAGGGCGCCGCGCATGCCGGCGATCCATCGCTCGTAATCACCGGCCTTGCGCTGGAAGAACCCTTCGGTCTCCGCATGGGTGAACACCATGAACCGCTCGTCCCGGATGGCCTCGACGGCCTGCTCGGCGACATCGGCCGGTTCGACGATCCGACCCGCCGATTTGACCGCGCTTTCGGCCTCGCCGCTTCCGGCACCGAACAGCATGTTCGTCCGCACGGCCTGCGGGCATAGCGCGCTGACCCTGATACCGCGGTCGCCATAAGTGATCGCGAGCCACTCGGCGAAACCCACCGCTGCATGCTTGCTCACCGCATAGGGCGCCGCACCGAGGCTCGTGAGAAGCCCCGCCGCCGAACAATTGTTCACGAAATAGCCCTCGCCGCGCTCGAGCATGGCAGGAAGCGCCGCCCGCGCAGCCCAGACATGCGCCATGAGGTTGACCGACATGGCTTTGGACCACTCGCCATCGACCGCCTCCGGACCGCCGGTGACGATAACGCCGGCATTGGAGCAGAAGATGTCGATCCGACCCGATGTTTCGAGCGCATAGGACACCAAGGCTTGGACGCCGGCCTCGGACGCCACATCGCTCTGGCGCGCGACCGCCACGCCCCCCGAGGCAACGATCCCGTCCGCAACGCGACGAGCACCATCGCCGTCGAGATCCGCCACGATCACCAGCCCCGCCTGCCCCTCGGCGAAGCGCCGAGCCAGCGCTTCCCCGATGCCGGTGGCAGCCCCCGTCACGACAATAGTCCGGCCCGCGATCTCCATGCCTCTCCCCGTCTTCGTTGTTGTCATCATACTACGTAGTATTATGATTCGCGCAAGCGATTCGTCTCCAGAGCAAAGCGGATCTTTTAACATGCTGATTTTACAATATTTTTATCGATCGACTTGCCGATCTAGATCATCCTGCGGGGAGACGTGGCAACTCCGTGGCCGCGCTCTCCCCGCACCGGGCGGCAAGCCGGACCCGCGAAAGACCGCCACTTTACCCCGCCCCGCGCCTGCTGCATTAGGAAGCCGACAGGGTGGTGAACGCAGACAAGATCGTGGGTAGAAAACCGACCAGCAAAAGAACGCCGCCGGCCCGCTCGACGGCGACCGCCGAAGACCGCCGGAGCCATATCATCGAGGCCGCCGCTCAAGCCTTTATGACCAAGGGCTATGCCGCGACGTCGATTGACGACATCGCGCGCCTGCTCGGCTGCACGAAAGGTCTGATTTACTATAATTTCAGGAACAAGAGCGAGCTGTTCTTCGCGGTCCACCAGCACACGATCGAGATGAACCTCACCGCGGCGCGGCCGATGGCTTCCAGCGGGGACAATGCCATCGAACGGCTTCGGTCGATGGCCGAACAGCGCATCGAATCCGTGATGGACTATCCGGCCTATCAGAGAGCCACGCTGCTCGGATTGGAGATGCGCATCGTCGGAAGTACCACTCCCGAGGACAGGGCGATGCTCAGTCGCCTCGTCGAAATGTACGACGAATATGAGGAATTGTTCGTCCGGGTGGTAACCGACGGCATGGACAGCGGCCTCTTCGCCGCGGGCGACCCCCGGCTGGCTGTGAAATCACTGCTCGGCACGCTCAACTGGATGATCATGTGGTATCGTCCCCGTCCCGATCCGGACAAGTCCGAACGCGCCCGGCTTACCGAGGCGATCGTGACCTTCATCCTGCGGGGCCTCGGCGCGACGTCCTGACACCGCTTGGCTGCAAAGCCTTTTCCATTCCCTCACGATACCGTCGTCGGTCCCGCCCCAGGGAGACGACTTGCCGACGATCAAACATGATGATACTCGGAAGTATGTAACGAGCAGAAGACTCGCCGAGGAGAGAGATGATGAGCGGCAGCGGTGTCCGAAAACCGAGAACGCCACCGCCTGTGGCGGACAGGATCGTCCGCACGGTCTGTTCTCCCAACTGCCTTGGCACCTGCGGCGTCAACGCGCATGTGCGCGAGGATCGCATCTTCAAGCTGGAACCCGCTTCTTTCCCGGACCCCGGCTTCGAACGCATCTGCCTGCGTGGCATCGCGATGGCAACGGAGCGCCTTCATCATCCCGACCGCCTGACCCATCCGATGATCCGCGTCGGGGAGAGAGGCGAAGGCCGCTGGCGGCGCGCCAGCTGGGACGAGGCCTATGACTATATCCTCACCCGCATGCTTCCAGCCGCCGAGGCTCATGGCTGGCGATCCAATGCCTGGATCAGCATGACCGGGAATTACGCCGTCCGCGCGTCGACCTCGGGGCGGCGCATGGCCAACGTCCTTGGCGGCACCTATTTCTCCAAACTGGGACTGACGGCTGATTCCGCAGCCTATCTCGCCCTCCACGCGATGCTGGGCCGCTATTTCTGTGGGAATGACGTCTCGGAAATCTCGGGCGCGCGCTATCTGCTGAGCGTCGGCAAGAATATGGCCGATACCGGCCACAGCGAGATGCACTTCCTGTTCGATGCCATGGAACAGGGGCTCAAATTCACCATGGTCGACCCTCGCTTTTCGCGGTCGGCGGCCAAAGCTGACGAATGGGTGGCGCCTCGCCCGGGCACCGATGTCGCCTTGGCTCTCGGCATGATCCATGTGGTGATCACCGAGGGACTGATGGACGAGCCCTATATGCTCGCCCACAGCAACGCCACCTTTCTCGTCCGGCTAGACACCGGCGCCGTGATGCGGGACGCCGAGGGCGCGCCGCTTGTCTGGGACGACACCATTGGCAGCGTCACCTCGGAGGCGGCGGCAAGCCGGCCGGCCCTTCGAAAGCGATGCGACATCTTCGTGGACGACGAGAGGATCGCCTGCGCGACGGCCTTTGACCTGAGCTGGCAACATTGGGAGCGCTTCACGCCTGAACATGCCGCTTCGATCTGCGGCGTCGCGCCGGACCAGATTCGTCGGGTCGCGCGCGACTATGCGACGACCGAACCCGCCTGGATGTGGCTCGGTTATGGGCCACAGCGCTATTCCCAAGGCCATAGCGTGATACGGGCCTGGGCGACGCTTGCCACGCTGTGCGGGAACATTGGCAAACCCTATGCTGGCATCACGATCAACGATGGCCCGAACATGCTGCTCCTGCTGGACCCGAACAAGGACTGGCTGACGCCCGGCGGACGGGTCGGCCACAGTCTGCCCGGAACCCGCATGGTCGAGGCCATCGCTTCGGGGGCTCCCTACCCGATCAAGACCTTGTGGATGTCGAGCTACAATTTCGGATCACAGAGCCCTCTGCTGAAACGCTTCGTCAACGAGGCCCTGCCGCAGCTCGACCTGTTCGTGGTCAATGAGCAATTGATGACAGACGTTGCCGGCTATGCTGATGTCGTCCTGCCCTGCGTGTCCTATTATGAGGATGACTGGGACCTGGTGGGAGGGGCGGAGAACTGGTTTGTCCAGCTCCGTCGACGCGCGGTCCCGCCGGTCGGGGAAAGCCGCAACGACGTCGACATCTTCGGTGGCATCTGCGACCGCCTTCAGCTCGGACAGGTCTGGAACGTCGATCCCGAGACCAGCTGCCGCGAGATCATCCAGAGCCATTCCGATCCGCGCCTGCGCGCCGTCGACTGGGAGGTCCTGCGTCGCGATGGGGTTGCGCGCGTTCCGGTGGAACGCCCCTACACCCCCTTCCGCGATCTCAAATTCGACACGCCATCGGGCCGTATCGAAATCTACCAGGAGCAATTCGCCGACCTCGGCGAGGCGACCCTCGTGTACAAGGACCAGGCGGAAAGCGGGCGACGGGACACCGCCAAGAGGTTGCCTCTACACTTCATCACCTACAAGCATGTCCATTCGACGCATAGCCAGCATCTGGTCCTGCCGCTCATCGCCGAGCAGCTGCCCGAACCGAGGATAGAGATAGCGCCTGCGGACGCTGCCGCGCGCGATATTGCAGATGGCGACCGGGTTGCCGTCTTCAACGACCGCGGCCGGTTCGTGACCCGTGCGATGATCTCGGAAGGCGTGCCCCCGGGCACGCTCGCCATGCCCCAGGGCTGGTGGAATCGTCATTTTCCCGAAGGCCATCCATCTGATCTCGGACACATTCCCGACAGTCCGGTCCAGACCCGCATCATGGAGACCAACTATCCCGTCTGGGACGTGATGTGCGACGTCCGTAAGGAGATACTGCCATGAGCCGCCAAATGGCGTTCGTCATCGACCTCAAGCGCTGCATCGGGTGCGACACCTGCGTGATCGGCTGCAAGGTCGAAAATGGGGTGCCCCAGGGGCAGGCGCGCATCGCGGTTCTCGACACCCACCGCCGGTCCACCTTCGAGCGCCCCGCCGGCCAGTTCCCGCAGCTGCAGCAATATTGGCTGCCGACGATGTGTCACCACTGCGTCGATGCGCCCTGCGTCAAGGTCTGCCCGACCTATACCTTGTGGCGCCGCGACGAGGACGGTCTCGTGATGCTCGACGCCGACAAGTGCATTGGATGCCAGCGCTGCGGCGAGGCATGCCCGTACGACGCGATCTCGTTCGACGCGGTCGATGGGACGGCCGACAAATGCACGATGTGCGCGCATCGGCTCGACGACGGCCTGAAGCCCAGCTGTGCGCTCGTTTGTCCGACCCGCGCGATCCATTCGGGAGACCTGTCGGATCCCCAGTCATCGGTGTCGCGGCTTCTGGCGACACGGGAGCACAAGGTGTTGGACGAGGCCAGCGGCGCGCAGCCCCAGATCTATTATCTGCAACCATGACCAATCCCGAAACGAAGGAGCGGCTGGTCGTCGTCGGTGGCGGCCAGGCTGCCGCGCAAATCATCGAGGTCGCCCGTCAGGAAGGCTTCACCGGGCCTATCGTCCTTGTCAGCGACGAAGCCTGCCTGCCCTATCAGCGACCGCCTCTCTCCAAGCAATATCTGAGCGGCGGCCGCGATCGCGACTGGCTTCTCTATCGGCCGGCACATTTCTACCCTCATCTGGACATCGATGTGCGGCTGGGCCGCCGTGCCATCCATATCGATCGCGATCGTGCGACGGTGCATCTCGACAGTGACGAAATCCTTGGTTTCGACCGGCTGGCTCTCGCCACTGGCTGCCAAGCTCGCCGCCTCCCTTCCTGCGCTGCTGGTGACGACCGCATCTTCTATGTGCGCACGCTCGAGGATGTCGACCGACTGCGAACCAGGCTCGCGGAAGCGCGCAAGGTCGCGATCGTCGGGGCGGGCTTCATTGGCCTGGAGGCGGCAGCGGTCCTCGTCGCGCATGAGCTCGAGGTTGTTCTTCTGGCACAGGGCGAACGCCTCCTCCCCAGATTGGCGGGAGATGCTCTGGCGAGTTTCCTACAGGATCAGCACCGGCGCAACGGTGTCGACTTCGCCTTCAATTGCGATGTCCTGGACATCCAATCGCACGATCAAGGCTGCGCCGTCGTTTGTCGTGATGGCCGACGGTTCGACGCGGATCTCGCGATCGTGGGCATTGGAGCCGTCCCGAACACCCAACTGGCGGAAGCGGCTGGCCTCGTCTGCGACAATGGGATCGTCGTTGACGAACTGGCCCGCACCAGTGATCCCCGGATCGTCGCCGCCGGCGACTGCACCAACCATCCGGGCTGGGGAGGCGGACGAATGCGACTGGAAACGGTGCACAATGCCGTCGAGCAAGGTCGAACCGCGGGTGCTACTCTGGCCGGCAAATCCCTGCCTTACTCGCAGATACCCTGGGTCTGGTCGGATCAATATGGCTATCGCATCCAATCCGTCGGGATCACCGATGCGAAGGATCAGAGCGTCCTCCGAGGCGACCCGGCCAGCGGACGCTTCTCGGTATTCAATTTCCGGGACGGTCTGCTGAGCGGGGCTACGTTCGTCAATCAGCCACGGCTGTTCGGCGCCGTGCGCCAGATCATGAACGGACGGATTCCATTATCGCCAGAAGAAGCTGCCGACGATAGCGTCGACCTCTGCGCGGTCGTAAAGAGGCCCGCGTGCCTGGAGTTCGATACGGCCTGGCCATCGATCGTCCGATCTGCGGAACTGATCCAGGACTGGGGACATGATTAACGGTGCGATGGGACTGATGCGTCGACCTTCCCGCACGGCGGGCGAGCTGAGGTCGCGCTAATAAGCTGCTGTGGCGGGCTCCCCTCTATTGGCGGTTTGCGCCGTCCTCTCCCTTCCAGCCATTTGCGCCTCGAAACCCGGAGGTGTCTTTCCTAGCCTGAACGACCGGCAGCGCGTTGCGAGGTCAACATCGATTCGATCCAACGGCTTGCAAAACCCCGCAAAGGCAAGCGCGAAACCGCGCGTTTCCGTGGCGGTGGCATGGAGGGGTATCGAGATGCCCATAATAATCTGTCAGGAATTTTGATTCATCTGCCTTAAGACGCCGCACAATATTGTAAGCCAACACCCTGTCGCTCGATAGCTGCATCGGCATCTGATTGTGGCATCTGCACATTTCGCACAACGTCTTTTTCCGTAAGGGAAATTAAGACTTACGGTACGAAAAGCCGCGTCTTAAGGCCACAGGCGCGGTGAGATTTCTGTAGGTTACCCGCCCGCGAAATGGGATGTTCAAGCCTGACGATCCAGGGGTCGCTGCCGCCGAATGACCGGAATCAAGCGAACGCCTTCGCCTTCTCGCGGTAGCATCTTCGCAGAGAGCTAATCTTCCTCAAGGCCCACTTTGCTGATCTTTCAGCGTCATTCAAATATGCACAAAAGCAATGGCGACCGGGCTGTCGCATCGGTCGGCGATGTCAACATCCCGCAACGACGAAAGGTCGGCCAATCGATTCGGCCAGCCGGTCGATAACATGCGCCAGTTCGACGTCGCGCACCGAGACACCGCCTGTGTCCTGCGTGGTCAGCCAGATGTCGATGCGGTTGTAGACGTTCGTCCATTCGGGATGATGATCCGCCTTCTCGGCTTCCAGAGCGATCTGGACCATCAAAGCGAACGCCGCCGAGAAATCGCGAAGGACGAGCCGCCTATGAAGAGCTCGTCTTTCCGGCTGGTACTTCCAATGCTGCAGTCGCGACAATTGCTCGCTGCGCTGCGCTGCGCTGCGCGGCGTCGAGAGGCTCGGCGTGGCTTGCCGACTGTCGGCACGGCCGGGTAGCAGGCGCCTTCGCGAGATTTTAGAGACGACCTTCTGACGGCTCCCCGGCTGTCGTGGTCGTGATCGGCAGGTAGACCGCTGGACGCGGATGCAGAGCAATGGTCTGGCATTCAGTCCGGCGAAGCGCGTCATCTGACCGAATTTTCCTTTGGACAGTGCGACTTCGTCCCACCCCCTGCGTTTCTGACGGCACGCGTCTTCGCGTACTTCAACAGACACGACAGGAGGCCCTCATGTCCGATACCAACCATGATATTTCGATCCTCAACAGTCTGATCGCGACTACCATCGATAGCGCCGATGGGTATAATGAAGCGGCTAAGGACAGTGACGACGGTCGGTATAACACGCTGTTCATCGCCCGTGCCCAGGAGCGCCGACAGGCTGTATCGGCCCTGCAGCAACAAGTCCGCGCCCTGGGCGGCACCCCCGAAGATGACGGTACGGCGTTGGCCGGCGCACATCGCGTCTTCCTCAACCTCAAAGCCGCCATCACCGGCAAGGACGACAAGGCCATCGTCAACGAGGTCGAGGCCGGCGAAGATCACATCAAGATGAAGTATGAGGACGCGCTGAAGGACAACAAGCTATCGCCCGCCGCCCGTGCCACGATCGAGAGCGCCTACACGTCCGTGAAGCAAGGTCATGACGAAATGCGCGACCTGAAGCATTCGCTGCAGCGTTCCTGACCAGATGGCGGGGGGATCCCCCCGCCATTCTCCAGCATCCATGCTATAGGTCACCGAGCGCAAAGCTACGCGGCGCCATCAAAACGCGAAATACTTTCACGGTGGCATGAATATTTCACAAAAGTGGACTTGAAAAATATAAAGTTGAAAGTGTGAAATTATTGCCGACTAACACAAGTTAGTTATCATAGTTTTCACTGGAACTGGGAGGCGTTAATCCTGTTCAGACATCATCAGCCGATATGAGAGGCGTCATTCTGACGAACAGGGCAATATGTGGATAATCCTTGATGATGATGGCGTCCTCCCAGTCCTTGAGAGTAAACAATGTGTTGCTCCCGACCCGGTGAGCGACAGATGAAAAGAACCAAAATCCCCAGCCTGCAACCCCATCTTCCCCACTGGAAACCGATCACCCGACCGCCAAGCGCCAAGGGAGAAAGATCGCGCTGGCGGAGCTTTGGTTGTCGGGATTGCTTGCCAGATGCGGCGGTAGCCATCCCGGTCAGGAATGAGGCTACCCGCCTGGGCGCCTGTTTAGCCGCCCTGGACATGGCCGCATCCCGCTATCCGGGTCGGACAGTCGTCGTGCTGCTGCTTAATGGCTGTAACGATGCAAGTCTGGATATCGTGCAAGGCATGACGCTGCGCAATATCCGTGTCGACTGCCGCCTGGTCTCGCTACTGCCTGGCAATGCTCATGTCGGTTGGGCCCGACGTCTGGCCTTTGACGCGGCCATCGAGCATCTGTGCGACCCCGCTGACCTGTTGCTGTCGACCGATGCCGACACCGAGGTCGATCTCGACTGGATATCGCGCAACGCCGCATATCTATGTTCCGGCTATGATGCGGTGGCGGGCAAGGCTTTGATAGCGGCGCATGAGCGCGTTGCCCTCAGCGCTGTCGCCCGCCGGCGTGTCAACCTCATCACCCGCTATCAGACGGCTCTCGATTGGCTGCGCTCCGAAGCGGCCGATCCAGACGATCCCTGGCCGCGTCATTATTATGAAGGAGGCGCCAGCATGGCCCTGACCGTTGGTGCCTATCGCCGCATCGGCGGAGCGCCTACGCCGCCTTTCGCCGAAGACAGGGCTCTTTTCGATCATCTCCGCGCGGTAGGGGCCCGGGTCCGTCATCCGCGCGACGTCTGCGTTTTCACCTCATGCCGGATCCAAGGGCGAGCGCAAGGAGGAATGGCCGACACTCTTGCAGGCTGGATGCATCAGTCCGAAGATGATCCCGTCCACGAAATCTATAAACTGGACGCGGCCCTGGAAAGCACTGGCAACCTGTCGAACCGGCTTACCTTCCGCACCCTGCCCTCGGCGCTCGCCGACGCCCAACGCCTCATCGCGCAGCGGCGAGCCAGTTCAGGCGCGACGCCACAAATCGAGACGGTAAGCGTTATGGGTGTCCGCTCGAACGACGCTTACGGCATCGCCCAGCAGAGCCCGAAGCTCGTTGACGGCGCCGTCGCCGGTCTTGGGATAATCGGTCTCGCCGGTCCAATGGACGAGGAGGATGTGGCCGCCTGAGGTGATCGCTTGCGGCAGCCACGCGGCAAGCCTGCCAAGATCCCTGCTGTCCCAGTAGTATATTATTTCGGACAGAAGGACGAGATCGAAGAGACCATCGGGGGCCTCGTCGGGAAGTCGCCTGCAGAAAAACTGGACATTCGGTAGCGAGCCACATCGCTTTGCTGCCGCCGCGAGCGCCGTCGGTGAAACATCGACGGCGATGAGCTCGGCACACTGCCGCGCGAGGCGCTCGGTCAAAACTCCATTGGCACAGCCGACCTCGAGCGCTCGGACAAAGCGCGCCGCCGGAAGCGCCCCCAGCGTCTCGCCATATTTGGCATGTTCATATGCGCTGGTTTCGAAGCCCCATGGATCTGGGTGTCTCCGATAGAGGTCCTCAAAATAACCGGGTTCGATCGATCGCTCACGCCGCATGGCCAGGTCCGTCTTTCAAAAGGATCAGCCGGGGCTTGCCGCCCAGGGCCAGTATGGCTCGGGGCAAGCGGAAGCAGGTGCCGCCGCCGGTGATCCGCCCGCCCCGCTGACTGCGGTGACAGCTGATCGCGCGCCGTTGACGCGGGCGCCCCGCCGCCACGTCGATCGAGAGCACCCGTCTGCGGGCGCTGGCAGCCTCGAAATCGGGCCGCGTCCATCCCCAAATGAGATAGTCGAGCCGGGGGATGTTACACGCCTTCGCCACCACTTTGCCGAGCGCCGCAGCGGCTTCATGGTCGCAATGGGGCTCGCCCGCCCAAGTGGTGAGGATCGTCCCGATGCGATGGCGTCGGCAAAGTGCGATCAGCCGGGCGGCGGTGTCGCAGAACAGCGGCATATCCGGCGAGGCAGGCAATGAATCCGGCCAATTCAGGAAAACGGGCTGCGACTTCACGCCGAGCATCGCCAGCGCCGCTCGGGCTTCGGCGGCACGAAGGCGCCCCACCCGGCCCGATGACCACCCCGGGACGCCGACATGCGATCCCGCGCCATCGGTCAGGAAGACGACGATGTCAGACGCTCCACGCTGCGCGCGCATCGTCAACAGGCTTCCTACCCCGAGGCTTTCATCGTCGGGATGGGGTGCCAGGATCAGGACCGGCTTGCTCAGGCTGTTCACGTCATGGCGAACGCTCTGCGCCCGTAGCGCGAGACGCCCCCAGGACCGTCCGCCCCTTACCACCACCTGTCTTCGCCCCAGCCATCGCGCGCGATCCACGCGGCCGCGGCGCGATCTCTGGCCTGGTCGGGCGCCGGTTGGCGAAGATAAAGCCCCAGATCACGCGTGATTCGGTCGATCGGGTGACCGGAGAAGAAGGAGGCTGTTCCCACCGCCCGGGCAGCCGCCTCCATCGCGGCGAGCGCTGCCTCTTCCACGACGCCGCGCGTCATCAACACCAAGGGGATGCAATCCCGGCCCCCTGCCTCGGCTTCGACCGCCGCACGCCTGACCCAAAGCCCGGCGCTGCGCGTCTGAACGGCACAGGCGGCGAACCGCGCCCGCTGGACCGAATCCTGATCCTTGCCCGCCGCGATCAAATGGTCACGCCAATATCGGAGCAATGCCTCGATCGCCCCCAGTTGGACGACCGTGAAACGCCAGGCACCGGCGCTGAAGAGTGGCTCGCGCTCATAATCGTCGGGACCGCCGACCAACGCCGCCGGGCCGACCTCCAACCCGGCAAAATCGAACGTGCCGCTGAGCGTCCCTCGCATCCCACGCACCTGCCAATGCCGGTTGTCAGCGCGGGCTGGACAGCAGCCGACATCGACGCGAACCATCTGCTTTGCACCCGACGCATCACGAGCGGTGATCAGCGCACGGTCGAGCTCGCCAGCCCCTGTTGCGAAGGTTTTTGCCCCCTCGAGCCGCCAGCGCTGCTCGCCGATGGCCACAAGGCTTACCCCCGGTGCCGGCTCCGTGTTCCATACCCCGAAAAGCCGACCGGCAGCCATGTCGGACGCCAACGCCGTTTTCTGCGCAGCGTCCCCATAAGCGGTGATGAGCTGCACGGCGTTCACATGTCCCTCGTAGATTCGCCCCAGCGCGAGATCGACGCCACCAATGAGACGCAGGGTTTCCAGAAGATCCGACACATCCGCCACAGTGGCAAAGGCGTTTAGCGCGCCGACCCTGCGAAGGGCCGCAACGCGCTGCCGTGGGAAGGCATCATCGTCCAAGGGTGCAGCCGCCCATTCCGCGACCAGCGGCCGGATAAGCGCGCAGACTTTGTCATCGGGCGCGCTTGCCGACGCCATGGTCGTCACCGCCATGGTGTCGGATCGCACGAACATGCGGTGGAGCTGGTCAGGACCAACACCATCAAGTCTGCCTTGCCGGCGACGAGGAGACGCAACTGGTCGGTGGAAGGGTCAGCTGGCAACATCGGCGCGACCGTTGAATTCTTCGATTGCCCCCCGAATCCTGCCCGTCAGCGCTTCATCGTTGAGATCCACCGACACGGTTATCCTCCCGGCGTGGGCGCCGTCGTTGCGGGCTTCCGGCGTCGGATCGGCGCTCGCACGATCGGAGCCGGCGGGCTCGACCCCGGCCGTGTTCTGCTCGCCTTCCGGGGCAACAAAGATATCGGTTCGCTCGACCTTGAATTCCTGGACGAGGCGCTCGACGGCCATCTCAGCGGCACGGCGCGTATCGAAGATGCCCGTGATGTTCGTGCTCATATCGCTCTCCTTGACCTGCAGGTCCTCCAACGCTGCTGTCATGTCTTGTGTCCCCCCGGGGAATCGAGAAGGTACGGAATTCGCCCGACCTTTTGCGTCGTGACCGCAACTTGCGCGTTAAGCCGTCACGCGAGGGCGGTTGGTTTACCTGGAAGGGCGGATATTGGTTGGCAATGCTTCGGAATCGCAAGCGGAGGCTCTCCGGAGAGCTGCCAAATCTCCGGCTCCTGTTGCGGTCCCGCCATCGAGCGAACGCACCATCAGCGACACATTCAGGGATTTCGCCAAGGATCTGCGACTGCTGTTGCGCTGCGAAATTGATTTGATCGAGGCACGCTTCGCTCAAAAACTGTCCGGCCTTAGGAATGTGGCGACACATATTGTCGCCGGAGCGTTTTTGATGATGCTGGGCGCCATTGTCTTCGTCCTCGGGCTCGCCGGCGTCGTCGCGTTGTGGTTGCCGACCTGGGCGGCGCTACTCGTAACGGGCGCCTGTATCGCGGCGATCGGCGGTCTGCTGAGCTGGGTGGCCATTCCGAGGAGCCCCAAAGCACAAGCTGATGCTCTGACTTCGGAAACAGGGGCGTGAGGAGTGCGGAGAGAGAGGTGGCCCGCCTCGAAGCGGACATCGCGACCATCCGCGAGCGGATCAGCCATCATGTGGCGGAGCTGAAGGATCATCTCCATCCTGCCAGGCTCATCCGCCAGTCCGCGACGGCAGGACTGGAGTCCGTAAAAGAAGCTACCAAAAGCGTGCGGCTGGAGCCCATCCTGATCGGCCTCGCCGTTACAGCGAGCCTGGTCGTTCTCGTATCGCTACGTTCGTCTTCCCGTCTCGATATCTGATATTATCAGCCCATAAGATGTTTTTCGCGGAAATGGCGATCACCCCGATCGGGGAGCCGGTGAGGCTCCCCCTCGTGGCCTTCAGGCTTGCTGATCGCGCCGCCCCTCATCGTCGAGATCGATCCGATTGGACTCTTCCAGACCCGGATTGTCCTCGCGCGCGCGATCGTCTCGGCGATGATCACGCTGCTGATTCTGCTGGCGATCGATCGAGCCTTCTTGCTGCTGATCCTGGCGCTCGATCCCGGCCTGCTGGCGATCTTCTCCATCAGCACCCGCCTGATGGCTCTGATTATTCTCATCCATGGCATTATCTCCTTCGAGTGCTCGGAAGCACGTTGAAAAAACGCTGGCGTGATTATTGCCGTTCCCACCATTTCGCCGACGTCCGATGATAACGACTGCGATCCCGCGTTCCCGGTTGTTTCCCGAGTGCTGACGGCAAGCATGCTCTGTCCGCACCGTCAGCTTCTTCCGTCATGCACGGACCGCCCCCTGCCCTTTCCGCCGGGCCATGAGGTCCGGCCGAAACCACCCGTCTCATGGGGAGATTTCCCACTCGGCGGCCGCAGCATGTTGATGCTCGAGCGCCAGCTCAACTCGTCTGGATCCCTTCATCCCACCGAACCGTTGATCCTGTAATCTAGCCTCGGAGGATGCCATGACGAGAGACGCGGACTGGACCGATGCCGACTTGGCTTTGCTGCAGAGCCTGGACGCAGCGGGTACGCCGCTCACCATGATCGCACGCCGCCTGGGTCGAGAAGAAGCTGCAATCGAGGACAAGTTACCGATCGCGCGCGCCCGCAAACACCCTCTGCCCATCCCTCAGGCACAACCCGAGCCGTCGGAAGAATGGTTCGGCCCCGACGAGGAGGGTGACGTAACGCCGCCTGTGGAAAGCAGCGATGACCCTGCTGCTTGGGTCCACCCGTCGGCAAAGCAGTGACTGGGATGTCGAACAATCGCATTTGATCACACCCAGCTGTGCCGCGATATCCTTTTATAGAGCCTGTACTATGGACGGGCCAACGAGGAGCAGACAAGGAACGAGTTTGCGGCGGACGGGCGTCAGCCGCCCGTCCGGGCACTAAGCCACTGCGGACTTCGCGCGGCCATGAAAGGCCGGCGAGCCTAAGTACAGGACGGGAGGAAAGTGCTGTCCGGAAGATGCCGATGGGGTCAGGCAGGCTAAACCAGCCTTCGGCAAGGCAGCAATAATTTGAAACGGACCCGCGCCTGCCGCGTGACGTTGGACCGGTTCTGGCGCCTGCCTTCGCCGGTCCACGGAGAATGCAATGCCCCTTGCCGATGCCGCGAGCTATCCGCTTTGGATGAACATCGCGATCTTCCTGACCGCCGCCGTCTTGGTCTGGTGGGGCGGCGGCCGCCTGGCACATAGTCTCGACGAGATCGCCTCGCGGACCGGCATGAGCCATGCTCTCGTCGGCATGCTTTTCCTCGGCGGCATCACCTCCTTGCCCGAAGTCGCCAATGTCGTGACAGCGTCTGCGATGGGCAATCCACCGCTCGCGATCAATAACCTGCTCGGCAGCGCGGCTATCAACATCGTTCTCCTGGCAGTAGCCGACGCCCTTGTGGGCCGCGACGCCGTCACATCGGTGGTCGCCAAGCCATCGACGATGATGATGGGCACCCTGTGCATGCTCGTCCTGATCGCCGTCGCGTTGGCCATCGTCGTCGGCGATATCCCCGTTGTGGGTACGATTGGTCTGGGCAGCATCCTGATCTGCACCCTCAGCATCGCATTCTTCCTGCTGGCCGCAGGGCATGATGCCCGCTCCCCCTGGGTGCTGGAAGAGGCTGGCAAGAGTCAGCCCCCGGAGCCTGAAGCAAGCGGCTCAGCATCCTTGCGCCAGCTTTCCGCGCAGGCCGTGCTGGCGGGGCTAGCTATCTTCGTTGCGGGCTATGCGCTGTCGCAAACCGGCGACGCCTTGGCCCAGCAGACCGGCCTTGGCAGCGGGCTGGTCGGCTTTCTGCTGATCGGCTTCGCCACATCGATGCCGGAGCTTAGCTCGATCATCGCATCGCTGAAACTGCGTCGCTACGAGATGGCTTTTGGCCAGGTTCTGGGCACCAATTTCGTAAACTTGTCGCTGCTGCTGCTGGCAGATATTGTTTACAAGAAAGGGGCCGTGATAGCCCAGCTGGACCGTTTCGAAATGATATCGGCTCTTCTGGGAGCCACTCTGACAGGTATATTCCTGGTAGGCCTGCTTGAGCATCGCAACAAGACCGTCTTGCGCATGGGCTATGATTCCGCCGCCGTCATTCTTGTGTTCTGCGGCGGCATCGCACTTTTGTGGCAAGTGGTCTGACTTGAACGAGAGCCGGCCGATTGAGGCTGTCGACGCAAAGCTAATAAGCGCTCGCAGGCGCGCGGCTATTCTTGTCGAAGGACCTACAGAGAGCGCGAAGCGGTCGTCCCCTGCGTCGGCGCGACCGGTGCATCCCTAACGTCGATCATGCCGATTACGCGCGCACAAACTGCGCCCTTGTGCGGCGATGGCGCGTTTCCCTGCCGACCATACTCGAACCAGGGACCGAACCATGTCCAGCACCGACTATGATATCCGCATGCTCAACAGCCTGATCGAGGCGACGCTCGACAGTGCCGACGGCTATGCCGAGGCCGCCAAGGACAGCTCGCGCTTCGCCGAGACCTTCGCGGCGCGCAGCTCGGAGCGCCGCGCCGCCGCCGCAGTCCTGCAGGAGCAGGTCGCGACGCTGGGCGGCACCTCGCCCGACGACGGCACCTTGCTCGCCGCGGCGCACCGGCTCTTCGTCAACCTGCGCCAGACGCTCGGCGGCGGCGAGGTCGCGGTGGTCGACGAGGTCGAGCGCGGCGAAGATCATATCAAGGCCAAGTTTGAGGACGCGGTCCGGGACAGTGACATTTCTTCGGCCACCCGCGCCGTGATTGCCCGCGTCCAAGGCTCGGTGCAGGCCGGGCACGACGCAATGCGCCAGCTCAAGCACGCCCTCCACGGCACCGCCTGAGCATGGTCCGGGACGTCCTCTCATGTGCCATCCGTTTGCCCTGCCCGCGGCTCGGCTGCCCAAGATTTGAGCGGCTCCGATCCGAAGGCCCGACCGGATCCGCGCACGGTCAGTCACCCTATCGTTACGCGGAGATGAGCGAATATTTTGAATGGCATGGAGGTTCGAATGTCGACGGATTGGGCACAACCGCCGAACGGATGTCGGCTTCGGCATCATCCCGTGTGCGCTCGCAAGCGAGGCCCCTCATAACGAGAGGGGAAAAGCCCTCAGGAGGCAGCACCGCTGCAAGAGGTCCATCATGGTGAATGCTTAGCCCTCGCCGCTAGCCCCGACCGCGCTTTGTTCATGGTTCCGGCGCCGAAGGCCCATCGCAGCGTTCTGGCCACGGCCGCTGCGCCGCCATGGACAAGCGGCTTGGCGAGCCCCGAACCGGACAGGCCGTGCATCGCGCGCGCCCAGGGAGGCAGCAGGTCGATCGCCGCCTTCATCAGCAGCGCCTGCACCGGCAGGTCGGCAAGACTCGCGGGTTTCGGGTTAAGGATCAGACGACGAACCTCGCGCGTCCGATGGTCGACGGCAAGCCTGGGCCGATAGGTTGCGAGCAGAGCGTCTGCTTGGCCGCGACTGACCGGAACGGGATCCGCGCCGAGCGCGCGGGCGACCACCGCGCTTTCGCCAAAATAGATATCCTGGTCGAGTTCCGACATCGCCGGCTCGCCATAGGCGACCCAGGCATCGAGGAAGCAGGTCGCCTCGGCGACATGAACCCAGGCGAGCAGGCCAGGATCATCGGCGCGGTAGGCACTGCCGCCGGGCAGGACGCCCGCGACCTGCCCGTGAATGTCCCGGACACGCGCGATGGCCCCTTGCGCCAGCGACCGTTCGCCATAGGTGGTGAGCGCGATGAACCGGGCGGTGCGGCGCAGGCGGCCGAGCATGTCATGGCGGAAATTGCTGTGTTCCCAGACCCCCGCGAGAGCGGCCGGGTGGAGCATCTGGAGGAGCAGCGCCGTCACCCCGCCGATCATCATCGTGGTGACATCGCCATGCACGCGCCATAGGACCGAGCTCGGCGGGAACAGCGCGTCGGGCGACCGCACCACCGGCGCTTCGCCCCGCGCGCGGTCGTTGAACAAACCAACGACGCGGGTGACAAGCGCCTGCCGGACCAGGTCGGCCGGCCCTCCCGGTGCCGTCGGCCTGTTCACCCGCCGCCCATCCCTTCGATGATCTTGCCCGTGCCGGCGCCATGCACATAGCCCGCATCATCTTCCTCACCGCTAAGTGAACATCCCGGCCAGACCGCCTCGCCGGTGGCAGCCGTGCCGGGCGGAACGACGTCCCCCGGGTCGATAGGGTCGTCGCTCAAGCGGTCACCGCCATGGCCGTTCCAGGATCCAAGCGGTCGCGAGGCGTCTTGCCGGTCGCGCGGTCAAGGCCTCGCGCGACGACGATGTCAAGCACGGCCACGCCCATGACAAAGGCGATCGCACCCCATACCATTTTTGCGCGCGGCGCCTTGCCCGCCGCGAGCGAGAGCGCGCCGAGATCCACGCCGTCGCCGGCCACCCTGTTCCACAGGCGCGCCGAATGGCCGGGCGCCTGGAGCAGGCCGACGCCAGCGGCGATCTCACGAACGCCGAAACCCCGCACAACGCTCTTCTGGCCGGGCAAGTCGAGCGCCCGTGTGATCTTGCGGGCGGCAAGTAGTTCGGCCGCGCCGAGCTCGATCGAGAATAGCCCGAGCCCGAAGCTCGCTTTCCGATAGTCTAAAACCATCCTCCTCACCCCTGCGGTGAGCCATCGGTCGGCGGTGGGACATCGTTTCCGCCCTCGGCGGGGTCCCCGTCACCGGCGGGCGCGGGCGTGTCGATCTCATCATCCTTCCCGGGCGGGGCGCCGGTAACTGCGGTGTCGCGCTCGAATATCCGCTCGGTTGCGACGGGAGCGTCGGTCTTGGCGGCGTCAGTCATGAAACTCTCCTGTGACTGGCCCACCAACCACTCCCGCCATCGCCCGTTCCGACCGTTTCGGGTCGGCGCAGGCGCAGGGCCGCCAATCGTCATGATGCACATCAGTCCCGGCCGAAGGCTACCTCCCGGTCGGAACATGCGCGCGCTCGCACCCGTTGCCCCCATGTGCCCCCGCGAGGATATATTGTCATGAAAGCCGCCCTTGTCCTTACCCTGCTGGTCACCCTTGCCGCTTGCCAGCAAAGCCCTGCGGAGAATACCGCCGACGCGCTCGACAATGCCGCCGCGCAGAGCGATCCGGCCGCCGCAGCCAGCCTCGAGAACGCGGCCGATGCGATGCGGGACAGTCCGGAAGATAATGTCAGCGCCCAGTCCCAGAACGCGATGTCGGCAGCGGGCGCGGCACAGAGCCCCGGCAACCGCCCCTGAAGGCTCGCACGAGCTGAACGCCCCGAAGCAAAGGACCAGTGCATGACGAAAGATCCCTATGCCAATCCAAGCCTGCAAACGGGATATACCGGCGACGAGACGCCCGCCCCCGACGGGAGCGACCCGCCCGTCAGGGCGACTGGGCGCAGCGCGGAGGAAAATCGCGGCAGGCGCGCGCCCCGGTCGGGGAGCGGCGTCGTGGTGGGGAGCGGCGCGGGAGCCGGCGGCGCGGGCGGAGCCGAGGATTTCGACAGTGACCCGGTCGGAGGAGGCGGCACCCCGCCGCGGCCCGAGGACGACCACCCCAAGACCGGCGCCGATGCACCGGTCAGCGGTAGCCGCTGACGCGACGGGGGCGCCGCAACCAGATCCGCGGCGCCTCTGTACCGGGTGGATGTCGCCGCCTTCGTCGCGGGCAACCCGATCAACGGCCGAGGTCGATACGATATGTCGGGCGTTGACTGCCGGACGTCTGGTTTATTTGTCCCAGGCGAGGCCGCCGTCATGCCATCGGCGCGCGCCATGGCGGAGTGAGGCGTCCGACAGGCGCTCGAGCGCGGAGAAGATCGAATCCGCGCGATACAGGTCGTCGGCTGGGGGTTCGATCGGCGCCTGGGGCCGCATCTCGGCGAGCAGCCGGAGCACTGCGCCGTCGCGCAGCACGCGCACGCAATTTTCGACCCATTGCGCGCGACCGTCCGGGAAAACGTAACGCTTGCGTATGACGAAGGGCTGGTCGGTGAGCGTGAGGCGCTCGAGCGCGACCGCATTTCGGTGCCTGTCCTCGTGATGGGTGAGCTCGAGCGGATGTCGTCCGACAAACACTGCGCGGTCGCAACCGAGCAGATCGCAGAAGCGATGATCGACATCGACGATATGGCCATCAGCGTTGGCCAGACAGAGTCCAGCTTTCATGGTTTGCCATCTCCCACATTTGTTGTTTATCGTTCCAAAGCAACACCATGATCCAATCTGCGATTTGTCGGTCCGTCAACGACACAGGTCGATAGGGTGGGGATTTGGATCAAATATATTGGATGCTCGCGCTTACCCCCGGGATAGCCTGACAAAAAATGTCGGATGAGCTTCCCTGTGGGGGGTGCGCCTTGGGCGGATGGAGGGCGAAGACCGCCGGGCACAGCCGACAGCATCCCATTCCTTCCCGCGCCGGCTTGAGCGTTTCCCATCTTTGGGACTGCTGTTTTTCAGCAGCGGGGAAGATTCGCGCCCCAGCGCCCGCTCGATGCGGTGCGTTACGAGCGCTCGTGCGATCTGCTGGCCTCGCAGATGCGCAATCTTTGCACCGTCAGAAAGCGCAATCGAGGTCGCGGCGCATTTCGGGGTTGCCGACCCGACCCAGACGAATGCGCCCGAGCAGGTCTATCCCCGCTATCCTTGCATGGTGCCGCGCGAAGCGGAGGCACGCCTATCCTCTGATCGGTGGCCCGGGGCTTTCCGCTGCGCCTCAAGGGTGTGCCTCCGACGGCCAAGCCCAAGCCGGTCAACAATATCGCCGACCTCATCAAGCCGATGTGGAAGGGCCTCGTCGCCAGCCGCAATGGCTGCCTGATCCCGGTCACCCATTTCGCGGAGGCGGAAGGCCCGAAGGGCGCCAAGACGCGGACATGGTTCACTGGCCGGGATCAGCCGATCTTCGCCTGGGCGGAGGGCTGCCGGATCACCGACGGGTGAAGCCCGTCTACTCCGGGATGATGACCGACTGCACGAGGCGATCCGCCCGGTGCGTGACCGCATGCCGGTGCTGCTGCACCCGCAGGACTATGACCAATGACTTATGGCAGTGTCGACGACGCCCTCGCCTTCCGGGCGCGCCGCTTCCCAACAAGCTGATCGAGACGGAGCGGACGTCCGAGCGCTGGGTCACGCGAGCGGGCAAACCCGTCGCATCCGAACCATCTTTCCTGCTATAGCGGGGGAGAACGCTATCCGTTCGGGATGAGCGCGATGACCCCATCCGGCAGAATGACTGTTGGAAGCGTTCCCGGTCGAGCGCCGTCATGGCGGAAAGGCCCCCGCCAGGGTGGCGTGCCGGCTCGGCGTTGCCAGCGCACAACAGGCGGCAGTCACGCCGCGCGGCCAGGTCCGGTCGCGGCGGCCGACGCCCCCAGGAAGGAGACGATCGATGGAAGCGGCTCACAGCGCCCTGGTGTGGAAGGTCGACGATCCCGAAGGACTGGGCCGCGTCCAGCTGATTTTTCCGAGCAGCGGCGACGTCAGTTTCCAGCCGTGGGCGCCCGTGCTTCAGCCCTATTACACCGCCGCGCCCGACAACGTCCCCGAGATTGGCGACGAGGTCCTCGTCATCTTTCTGAACGGCCAGCGCACCCGGCCGGTGGTGGTCGGCCGTCTGCCCACGGCGCAGAACCCAGGCCCGCGCTTCTCCGCCCCCATGGATGACGATGGCGTCGCGGGCAGGGATGGCACAGAGGACAGCGGGTCGCGTGTGACCCGGCTGCCGCGAGGCCGGCCCCGCCTCCGGTCGGTGGATACGCCCGAGGGCTGATCGGCATCGCCGTCGCGGGCCCGATGCTGCGACCGCCACTCCGCCCCTCACGTCTCGTGCGGCTCTCCGAGCCTCTTCCGGCCCTTCTCCCGAGCTTTGGAACATAGGCCCGCCTCCGCGCTGCCCGACATCCCTTCCCCCTTCCGCGCGACCGCTCCTGCTGGCGCTCGCGCGCTTGCAACGAAAGGCCCGGCCACGCATTGAGCTGGGGGAAGGCGCAAGGACATGGCCACGGCACCCAGCGACGAAGATCTTCGCGAAGCCGCGCGCCATCGCGGCTTTCGCCTGGTCAAGTCGCGCGTGAAGACGCCCGGCAAAGCCGATCATGGCAAATATGGCCTGATCGATGCCCAGGGCGCCCCGGTCTTCGGGCAGGATCCCGCTGCTCCTCGGCGGCTCATGTCGACGGCGGCCGATGTGGCGGCCTTCCTGCGCGAGGGCGTCGCGTCGACCTGGGCGGCGTCGGTGGAGGCCAGCCCGACCAGACAGCCGTCAAAGCGCCCCAAGCCGATCGCCGACGAGGCCGCAACACCGTCCGTGCTTCGCCCTCGAAAGCGCCTGCGCCGGCGGATCGAAGAGCCTGCCCCGGCGGTTCGCCCCGCCCGCCCGTCCAAAGACGTGCGCCGCGCGCGCCGCAGCGACGGGGACCATGCCCAATCCGGCGATCGGGCCGTTCGACCGACGCCGCGGGAACCGGTCCGCGCGTCGCCGCCGCCAACACTGGCCATCCGCCGACCAGCCAGGGAGGACGCGGTGGCAGTGGCCGATCTTCTGGCTCTCGTGCCGGGCACTCCCGATCCGCGTCGCGTCGCCGCGATGCTCGCCAAGCGTGGCGCCGATATCCGGATCGCCGAGCGCGGCGGCGTGATCGGTGTCGTCGCCTGGAGCGTCATCCCGACCCTCCATCGCGGCCCGATCGGCCGGATCAGCCTCATCGTCGTGGCCGAGGACCAGCGGCGCACCGGGGCCGGTCGGGCGCTGCTGGCCGAGGCCGTCGAGCGGATGCGGCATGCGGGCGCTGTCCTTATCGAAGTCGTCAGCGACATCGAAATCCGCAACAGCCACCGCTTCCTTCGCGACCTGGGATTTGAGCAGACGAGCTATCGCTTCGCCCGCAAGCCCTGACCGCGCAGGTCGCCGGACGGGGCAGCCCTAGAGAGCGCGACGGGATGGCGGTTTCAAAGGGGGACAAGGCAGTGATCCGCTGCGTCAAGGTCATGGAAGTGGCGAGCATCCCGCAGCTTTTCGGTTGTACGCTTTGACTTTCACGGGAGAGGACGCATCGCCCTCCTTGATCGATGGGTGGCAGCATCCTGCGATGCCCGCGATCGAGGTGCTCGAGCTGCGGCACGTTTTTCGAGCTGACATGTGTTAGGAAGGGGAACCGGTTCGTCGCACTGAGGTTGGAGCCATTGCACCAAGTTTGGGAAGAGAAATGACAAAGAAGCTCGCGACTTACACGATTTTCCACGAAGCCGACAGCGAGCTTAAGAGACGCTGGCTTCTGAAACGCGATAGCGCCAAGCGCGCCACACAGAGGTTCCTGACCAAACAGGACGCGGTGCATCATGCGGCCGCGCGCTTTGGCGCAGCGAGCCCGGCTACGGTGAAGATCCAGCATCTGGATGGAAGCATCGAAGAGGAGCGCACATATCCACGGTCGATGGACCCTGTCGCTTCAAAGGGGTGACTAGCCGGCTCGCGCGGATGTCGGCCTTTTCCGATGTCGAGCTTTACGATCTTTATCTGGGGCTTGTGGTTGACGCTCCCGTGGCCACCGAGATCGCGATCGAGCTCGCTGCAAGGTGGCGACGCGACCATCAGATAGAGGAAAATATGGCGGGAAGTCAGGTTGCTGACCTAGATTATTTCATTCGGCGCGCCGAGCAGGAAGAAAGGAAAGCTACCGAGCTAGCGGATCCCATCGCGGCCCGCATTCACCTGCGACTGGCTGAGCAATATCGCCGCCGCGCGCACGAACTGAGGGCCGCTTGAGAGACTTTTTTTCGGCCAACCGCAATCCAGCCCGTGATCGGCCGGGGCTGTCGACGATGCAGATTTTCATTAATCATCTTCGTCAATATGGCCATATCACATCAGGTGACGAGGGTGTGATGCTGAGCGTGCCAGCCATGCCCCGCATCTATAAATCCGGATCGCTTCTGGATCAAAATGATCTCGGCGACGCATTTTGCTACCTTATCCTGAGTGGCATCGTCGGACGCACCGAGGACCTGGCGAAAGGTCAGCGAGCAATCACGTCGCTTTTCCTGCGGGGGCAGATCGTCGGCTTGCCGTTCGCGGGTTCAGCACCCGCCCGATACGAAACCTGCTCTCCGGTCGAACTTTCTCTCGTCCCTTGTGCGCTACTTGCACGTATTGTCTGCGGTTCTCCGACATTGGCACGGACCTTTCTTCAGATGGAACGGCACACGAGTGACCTGCTTTCCAAGCGACTGGCCATCGTCTCCAGATTAGCGGCCAAGCCGCGGCTCGCCTATTTCCTTTGCGAGATGGCGACGCGAAATGAGCGCGCCGGATCCGGCACTCGGGATGGTTTTCCGCTACCCCTCAACCAGACCCAGATGGGAGAGATCTTGGGGATGACCGCCGTCCACATCAACCGAGTCCTGCAGAGCCTTCGACGCGAGCAATTGGTAGATGTGAGGTCGGGCCGCGCGTCGATCCTAGACTGGAAAATGCTCGCGGCTCTCGGATCTTTCGCCGCGCCGTAAGTAGATATCCTTGGAGCGCCCTTGTAGATCGACCATAAGAGGCTAGGAAGGTCCGCGACGTAGCGGGGGCGCGCTCATGAAAGTGGTTGGCTATTATTTAAATGACGGGACATTCGTGGCGTTAAAGCCGGATGATAAGATTCCCGAATATTTAATCGAATGCCCGGCCTGCGGAGTGTGGGTTGACTGTCGTAGTCTCGACGACGTCATGCAGCATTTTGAAAAGGGGCATCCTCGGCCAGAATCGAATTAACTCGTTCCATCGGCGAGATTTGTCGCGATCACATTTTCGGAACGACCCAATAGGCCTCTCGTCGTGCCGAGGCACGAGCCTCTACAAAGCTGAAAAATATCGCTGAGTCGTCGCCAACCCAATAGCCGCCCTCAATAGGGGCTGTCCGGTCCTCAAAAGTAGGCACATGATATTTCTGCCAAGATAGCAGCTGATATTTGACCCGGGCATCGGCATCTTGAAAAAATGCGATCGCGCGGCGGCCGTCCGGGGAAACGTCCCGCGCAATCTCATCCCATTCGATGATACCGCCATCGGAGATGACGGCTTCGCCAAGATGGGGGGTGCTCGGATCCGATGACGTCATTTCATTTTCTCCGGCTACGACGCTTGCATAAGCTGCGGCGTTCTAGAACGTCGGGCTGCGAGAACAAGCTGTTGAGCCTGCTTTTCGGTTCCCAGGCCGGCATCCATTACAGGCCATCTCGGCGCGGCGCCAGTTTTGGGGAGCGAGCGACCCCGACTGTGTGACGCCGCTCTCCACGTCGTTGGCTGGGGGCGGGCGGCATTTAATCTGTTCATCGACATGATCGCCTGCGGGGTCAGAGATTCCCTGATCGCGACCTGGTTTTTCGGCCGCGTGCTGGGGGTGATCGCGTAGGATGTGACGGCTGCGCGACGAAGCGATGGCCGCGCTCCTGTTCGTCCGAGCACCTGTGGAAGATCATCCTGGAAAGATAGATCTGCCGTTTGCTGCTACGCGCGTGGGCCGGGGCGTCGCAATGCGGACATGCGATTCCACGCAAGCGCGATCATTTTACCGCCACGTGATTCCCCCGCCGCCCGGGCCCTCTCGATTCCTCAGCCGCAAGCGGCGAGGCATCGCTTATGAGGAGCAGACCGACGCGGCTTCGTGCGGGTCAATCTGCTTACGCCGGTGATGACGGCGGCCGGTGTCGGGGCGCTCGTCCTCGCTGTCGGCCTCGCGGCCCTCGTCGGCGAGCTTCGCATACTATTGCCTGTCGCGCGGCCGGCGCTGGCGGTCGCCCGGCGGGTGCCGTCGATCGTCATGGTCGGGGTCGCCTGTGCGGCGGCGGCCGCGACCCTCTATCGCTTCGGACCCGACCGCACCGATGCCAAATGGATCTGGCTGAGCCCGGATAGATCGCGACCACGGTCCTCTGGGCCGCGATTTCGCCCGGCATCGGGGTCTATGCCGCGCGCTATGCCAATTATGGCGCAACCTAGGGATCGGCGAGTGCGATCATCGAGATGCTGACCTGGCTCCATCTGTCGGCCTATGTCCTGCTCATCGGCGCCGAACCCCATTCCGAGTTCGAACATCAGACGGCCCGAGACACCACCGAAGGACCGGAAAAGCCGCTCGGCAGCTGGGGCGTAGTGGGACCGACACCGTGGCGGACATCCCGGCGGGCGAAGCCGCTGGTGTCGACGGCCTCGACGGTGCCAAGGCCGAGGCCGCGCCAGCCCGACAGGATGAGCCCGCCTCATCAGGGCCGGTCAAGCGCCTCGCACAGCATCGCGAGCGCGACCCGCAGGCAGGCGATGCGCGCGGGCCCGCGCTCTAGCGGGCCGAAATGCTCTTCGCGGTGAACGATCTTGCCGCCGCGCCGGCCGCAGGCGAAATGGACGAGCCCAGGCTCGTCGCCAGGGCCCGCGGGACCGGCAAAGCCCGTGACCGCGATCGCGACCGATCCTTCCGACCGATCGAGAGCGCCTCCGGCCATCGCCACCGCGACCGGCTTTGAGACGGCCCCCTCGCGCTCGAGGGTCTCAGCGGGCACCCCGAGCAGCTCGCGCTTGGCGGCATCGGTGTAGACGACGAAGCCCCGGTCGAAGACATGGCCTAGGCCATCGATGTCGGTCAGCACCGAACTCAGCAATCCCCCGGTGCAGCTCTCCGCCGTCGTCAGCGTGAGCTTGCGATCGGCCGCGCCGCGCAGGCACCGCCTGATCAGCCGTTCGACATCTTCCGGCAAGGTTGCTGACAGCGTGTCGGTCATCCGGCACAAACGCAGCACCCGCATCCGAGGGCCCGTCCAGCCCCAGAAGGGCGAGAAATCTTGAGGTGGCAGCAGGGAAAGTCCGCATTTTCCTCCTATATCCGTCTGTCATGAAACCCCGTCTTTTCGCCTTCGGCGACAGCCTCACCCAAGGTTTTGGTCTCACCCGATCGCAAAGTTTCGCCGGCCAGCTCGAAACGCTTCTGCAGCGAACCTATCCCACGGCCAGCGTCGTCAACGCCGGCATGTGCGGCGACACGACGTCGAGCGCGCTCGCGCGGCACCGCCCACCCCGACCTCGTCATCGTCGAGCTCGGTGCCAACGATCTCCTGTGCGCTGTTCCGCTCGAGACGATCCGCTCTAATCTGGACGCGATCCTGGCCGAACTGACCCGCTGCGGCCTGCCGGTCCTTCTCCCCCAGATGGACGCGCTACGCTTTCTGGGCACCTTGGCGAGCGCAGCTAGGCGATCTATCCCCTGCCCCCCAGCGCCACGGGACGGCGGTGGCACCATTTCTACCGCCCGACGTCCTCGGCAATCCGGCCTTGATCCTGCGCGATCGCGTCCACCCGAATGCCGCGGGCACGGAGCTGATCGCCAGGTCGTTCCTGCCCGCCGTCGAAGCCGCGCTGCAGGCCTCTAGCGGCGGGCGGCCTGACATGGTTTCCCCGGACTCGGCTCTGTCGCTAGGCGGGAAAGATAATGGCTTTAGTTTTTGGGATTTTGGGGAACCGAAAGATCCTTACGGCGTTTAGGGCGCGGGGGTTCTCCATCAAGCCGGCTCGAAGGGCAGGTTGGCGTCGGTCATGGACTGATGACGGGGCCTGCGTGCATGATGTGGAAGCGATCGAGGGGGCCGGTTTAAAATGTGGAATCTTGGCGAGCGGCCATCCCTGTGGGTGACAAGCCTGGCCCTGTGCATGCCGGCCGCGCCTGGCCACCGCGCAGAAGGTTGATCGGCATGGCAAGGCTGAACAGGCCGACCGGCGGCAGCGTGACCGGATCAGCGAGCGGCACGCTGATCGGCGTAGGCATCGCGCTGGTCTTCTTTGTGATCACCGGCGGCCTCTCTTATTCGAACCTCCAGGTCATCAAGGCCGACAATGACAGGATCGTGCACTCGCACGAGGTCATCGTTGCCCTTGATGCGCTGCTGTCGGCCACGCAGGACGCCGAGACCGGACAGCGTGGATTCCTGCTCACCGGCAATGAGAAATATCTCCAGCCCTACCAGGCGGCGCGCTCGCAGATCGACGCGCAGCTCAAGCGGATCGCCGCGCTGACATCGGACAATCGAACCCAGCAACTCAACCTTTCGCAGCTTCGCCCCCATGTGGGTGCCAAGCTTGCGGAACTTCGCGAGACGATCGATCTTCGCCGGACGCAGGGTTCGGCGGCCGCGCTTGCGGTCGTTTCGACCGATCGTGGCAAGCTCGAGATGGACGCGATCCGCGCCCAGCTCGACGTGATGGGTCGCGAGGAGACGCGCCTGCGCACGCTCCGCCTCGCCGAGATGGACGCGGCGGCACGGACCGCCACCATCAGCGGCGTGCTAGCCGCTGTCCTCGGTATGGTGCTGACCTTGATCGTCGGTGTCCTGCTCCACCGGGCGGCGCTCGCCCGACGTCGCCAGGAATGGCTCACCCGGGGGCAGGTCGGCCTCTCCGAGGCGATGCTGGGCGACAAGACCGTCCAGCAGCTCGGCGACAGCATCCTCGATTTCCTCGCGCCCTATCTCGGCGCGCAGGCCGGCATATTGTTCAAGGGTCATGGCGGCAATTTCGAGCGGGCCGCCCAGCTCGGCGTTCCGGGCGAAGCCGAGGTTCCGGTGCATTTCACCCTGCGCGAGGGCCTGCTGGGCCGCGCCGCGGCGGAGGAGCGGATCCTGGTCCTCGACGATGTCCCCGACGGCTATATCAGCTTCGGATCGGCGTTCGGTCGCCACGCCCCGCGCCATCTTCTGATCGCGCCGTTCACTGCGGACGGGATCGTCAACGCCGTTGTCGAGTTCGGCTTCCTTCAGCCGGTCGACGCCCCGGCCCGGCTGCTTCTCGAGCAGGTCGCCGCGACCGTGGGCGTCGCGCTCCGGTCAGCCCGCTATCGCACCGAGCTGCAGAACCTGCTCGAGGAAACGCAGCGCCAGTCGGAGGAGCTCCAGGTCCAGAGCGAGGAACTGCGCGTCTCCAACGAGGAGCTCGAGGAGCAGGGCCGCGCGCTCAAAGAGCAGCAGGTTCGCCTCGAGCAGCAGCAGGTCGAGCTCGAGCAGACCAATTCGCAGCTCGAAGAGCAGGCGCAGCTGCTCGAGACGCAGCGCGACAACCTCGCCCGTTCCGCGGCCTCGATCGAGCTCAAGGCGCAGGAACTCGAGCAGGCCAGCCAGTACAAGTCCGACTTCCTGGCCAACATGTCGCACGAGCTGCGCACACCGCTCAATTCGCTGCTGATCCTGTCGAAGCTGCTGGGCGACAACCCGGACAGCAACCTGTCGCCCGAGCAGGTGCAGTTCGCCAAGACGATCGAGTCCTCTGGCAACGACCTGCTTACCCTCATCAACGACATCCTCGACCTGTCGAAGATCGAGGCCGGCCACATCGAAATCCGCCCGGAACCCGTCGCTTTCCAGCGTCTTGCGGCCGACTTGCACCGGACCTTCGATCCGGTGGCCAGCGAGCGAGCGCTCGGCTTCGCGATCGAGATCGCCGAGACGGTCCCGCCGCGCTTCACCTCGGATCGGCAGCGGCTCGAGCAGATTCTCAAGAACCTCCTTTCGAACGCGTTCAAGTTCACCAGCAGCGGCGAGGTCAGGCTGCTCGTCGAGCTTGGCGATGCGGCCACGGTGCGTCTGGCGGTGTCCGACACAGGGATCGGCATCTCGCCCGAACAGCATGCGGCAATCTTCGAGGCTTTCCGCCAGGCCGACGGCGCGATCAACCGGCGCTATGGCGGCACCGGGCTCGGCCTTTCGATCTCGCGCGAGCTCGCCCGACTCTTGGGCGGCGCGATCACCCTGGCGAGCGAGCCAGGCAAGGGCAGCACCTTCACCGTGACGCTGCCGCTCGATTTCGACCCGGCTGCCGTCGAGCCCAGGCAGGTGCCGGCGTCGACGCCGGCCCTTCCCGCCGGCCCAGGCGCAGCGGCGCGCGCCACGATGCGCTCGTTCGAGGTCGCGGATGACCGCGATCATCTCGAACCGTCGCGTCGGGTTCTCCTCGTCGTCGAGGACGACGAGGCCTTTGCCGCGATCGTCCGGGACCTGTCGCGCGACGCGGGGTTCCAGAGCTTGGTCGCTGGCACCGCCGAGGAGGCGCTCGAGCTCGCCCAGCGCTTCCGCCCGAGCGCGATCGTCCTCGACGTCGGCCTGCCCGATCAGTCGGGTCTTGCCGTTCTGGACCGGCTCAAGCGCGACGACGTGACCCGCCACATCCCCATCCATGTCGTGTCCGCGGCCGATCACGCGCAGACGGCGCTCTCGCTCGGCGCGATGGGCTATCTGGTCAAGCCGGTGAAGCGCGAGGAGATCGTCCAGGCGCTCGAGGCCCTTGAGAGCCAGCTCACCCGGACGATGCGCCGAGTCCTGATCGTCGAGGACGACGCCGTCCAACTCGCCGCAGTCAGCAAGCTCCTCAAGTCGAGCGAGGTCGAGACGATCGGGGCGCGCAGCGCTGGCGAATGCCTTGCCCTGCTGAAAGAGCAGACGTTCGACTGCATGATCCTTGACCTGTCGTTGCCCGACGCGTCCGGCTTCTCGCTGCTCGAAACGCTGAGCGCGGAAGGCGATTATGCTTTCCCGCCGGTGATCGTCTACACCGGCCACGACCTCAGCGCGCAGGAAGAGCAGACGCTGCGCCGCTATTCCAGTTCGATCATCATCAAGGGGGCCAAGTCGCCCGAGCGGCTGCTCGACGAGGTGTCGCTCTTCCTCCACCAGGTGGTCGCCGACCTGCCGGTCGAGCAGCAGAAGATGATCCACGCCGCCCGCAACCGCGACGCCGTGCTGGAGGGACGCCGGATCCTCATCGTCGAAGATGACGTGCGCAACGTCTATTCGCTCAGCAACATCCTCGAGCCGCGGGGCGCGATCGTCGAGATCGCGCGCAACGGCGAGGAGGCGGTCGACCTGCTCACCCGCCAGGGCGACGGCGATGGTCCCACGATCGACCTTGTCCTCATGGACGTCATGATGCCGGTCATGGACGGCCTCGACGCCACCAGGACGATCCGGCTCGATCCGCGCTTTGCCAAGCTTCCGATCATCATGTTGACCGCAAAGGCGATGCCCGACGACCAGGAACGCTGCCTGGCGGCGGGTGCCAATGATTATATGTCGAAGCCGATCGACGTCGACCGGCTGCTCTCGCTCGTGCGCGTCTGGATGCCCCGGTAAGCGACGATGCACGACGCGGTCGAAGATATCGAGATCCATCTCCTGCTGGAGGCGCTCTACCGGCGCTACCATTATGACTTCCGGCATTATGCCCAGGCGTCGATCAAGCGGCGGCTGCGACAGGCACGCCAGCAGCTCGGTTTCGAGAGTTTCTCGCTGCTCCAGGACGCGGTGCTGCGCGACCCCGCCCTCCTCCCGCGGCTGCTCGACTATCTCACCGTCCAGGTCAGCGAGATGTTTCGCGATCCGAGCTATTTCCGGGCGGTCCGCGAGACGGTGGTGCCGCATCTGCGGACCTATCCCTCGCTCAAGATCTGGATCGCCGGCTGCAGCGCGGGCGAGGAGCTCCATTCCTTCGCCATCCTGTTTCGGGAAGAGGGGCTGCTCGATCGCACCATCTTCTATGCGACCGACATCAACCCGCTGGCGCTCGAGGCCGCCGCCAGCGGCATCTATGCGCTCGATCGGATCAAGGGCTTCACCGAGAACCATCAGCGTTCGGGGGGCCGTACCTCGCTGTCGGACTATTATACCGCCGCCTATGGCCGCGCGGCGTTCGACAAGAGCCTGCGGAATCGCGTCGTCTTCTCCGATCACAGCCTCGTCACCGATGCTGTGTTCGGCGAGATGCACTTCATCTCCTGCCGCAACGTGATGATCTATTTCGACCGGGCGCTCCAGGATCGGGCGATCGGCCTGTTCCACGATTCGCTTGCGCGCAAGGGCTTTCTCGGCCTGGGGTCGAAGGAGAATCTGCGGTTCTCGGAGCATTTCACGGCCTTCGACGAGTTCGATCGCGAGGAGAAAATCTACCAGAGGCGAGCCGCATGACCGGATCCACGATCGAGGCGGTCGCGATCGGTGCGTCGGCGGGCGCGGTCCAGGCGCTGTCACGGCTCCTGTCGGACCTCCCGGCGACTTTTGCGCTGCCGATTCTGATCGTGGTCCATGTCCCGGCGGACCGCTCGGAGCTGGCGACCCTGTTCCGATCGAAATGCCGGCTCCGGGTCAAGGATGCCGAGGACAAGGAGCCGATCCTGCCTGGTCATATCTATTTCGCGCCCTCCGATTATCACATGCTCGTGGAGGAGGACCGGTCGCTCTCGCTCTCGGTCGACAATCCGGTGCTGTATTCGAGGCCCTCGATCGACGTATTGTTCGAGAGCGCTGCGGACAGCTATGGCGAGAGCCTGGCCGGGATCATATTGACCGGGGCCAATGAGGATGGCGCCCAGGGTCTGGGGGCGATAGCACGCGCCGGCGGGGTGGCGCTGGTGCAGGATCCGGCGGAAGCCTTCGCCGCAGCCATGCCGCTCGCCGCGCTCACGCGGTGCCCCGACGCCGAGATCGCGACGCTCGACGTGATCGCCCGGCGGCTTGGCGCATGGGGCGCGGCATGAGCCCCCCGGCCCCACCGATCAACTTCCTGATCGTCGACGATCTCGAGGAGAATCTCCTCTCGCTTGAGGCGCTCCTCCGGCGCGACGGGCTGGCGTTCCTGCGGGCGCGCTCGGGCGAGGAGGCCCTCGAACTGCTGCTGCGCAACGATGTCGCGCTGGCGCTTCTCGACGTCCAAATGCCGGGCATGGACGGGTTCGAGCTCGCCGAGTTCATGCGCGGCAACGAACGCGCGCGCCATATCCCGATCATTTTCCTCACCGCCGGCACCAGTGATCTCAACCGGCGCTTCCGGGGCTATGAGGCGGGCGCGGTCGACTTCATCCAGAAGCCGATCGAGCCCGACATCCTGCGCGGCAAGGCGAATGTCTTCTTCGCGCTTCACGAGCAGCGCCGTCAGATCCAGGATCAGCGCGACGCGCTGGAGCGCACCAGCCGCGCGCTGGCCGACGCCGCCAACGACCTCGAAGCGCAGGTCCAGCAGCGCACGGCCGAGCTGCACAGCGCGCTCGCCCAGCTGCGCGCGGAGACGCTCGAGCGCGAGCGGGTCGAGGCCTCGTTGCGGCAGAGCCAGAAGATGGAAGCCGTCGGGCAACTGACCGGGGGCATTGCCCATGACTTCAACAACATGCTGACCGGGGTCATCGGATCGCTCGACCTGATGAAGCGTCGCATCGCGATGGGCGAGCATGACAAGCTCGAGCGATATATCGAGACGGCGTCGACCTCGGCGAGCCGGGCGGCGGCGCTCACGCATCGCCTGCTGGCCTTCTCGAGACGACAGTCGCTCGATGCCAGGGCCGTCGACATCAATGCCCTGGTCGGCGCGATGGACGATCTCATCAACCGGGCGATCAACGAGCGCGTCGAGCTCGGGCTCGATCTTGCCGAGGGGCTCCCGGCGGTGGTCATCGATCCGCACCAGTTGGAAAGTGCGATCCTCAACCTCGTCATCAACGCCCGCGACGCGATGCCGGAGGGGGGCCGGCTCGACATCCGGACGGAGCTGGTCGATGCCGATGCCGCCGGGGATCTCGCGGAGCTGTCAGGGGATGGCCCGCTGGTGCTGATATCGGTCTCCGATACCGGCACCGGCATGCCGGCCAGTGTCGTCGAGAAGGTCTTCGACCCGTTTTTCACGACCAAGCCGTTGGGCCAGGGCACCGGCCTGGGCCTTTCGATGGTCTATGGGTTCATCCGGCAGAGCGGTGGGCAGGTCGGCATCGACAGCCAGCCCGGCCGCGGAACGGTGATGAAGCTCTATCTGCCGACGAGCGACGGCGCGCCGGCGGCGGAGGGTGAGGATCGCGCAGGGGCCCCATCGGGTCAGGGACAGCGCGTGGTCGTGGTCGAGGACGATGAAGCCGTCCGATCGGTGATCCGTGAAGTCCTCGCCGAGCTCGGCTATGAGGCGATCGAGTTCGCCGACGCGCTTGATGCGGCCGCCTATCTCGCCTCGGAGCACAGTGTCGATCTGCTGATCTCGGACATCGGGCTGCCGGGCCTGACCGGACGTGAACTGGCGGACCGGGCCCGCACGACCAAGCCCGAACTGCCGATCCTCTTCATTACCGGTTATGATGCCGATGCTGCCATCGGCTCAACGTTCGTCGGGGACAGGATGGCGATGATCACCAAGCCCTTCTCGCTCGACACGCTCGGCGCGAAAATCAGCAGTCTTCTGTAGACAGGACGCCCGTCCGGCGCGCGCTCATCGCGGCGTCTTCGTTGCAGGAAGACGCCGACCCCTTGCAGGTTACGAAGTCCCGCCGAACCCGGGGGCCGCGACCCGCGGACGGAGCGCGGTCCAGCGGCCGTTTGCGATCCGTCGCCCCCGGCTTGCCGACCGGCATCAGAGTCCGATCTTGTCAAGCGCCGCGGTCAGTTCCGCGGACGCGAGGTCGCTGTCACGCGGCGTCAGCCGATGGAGCGCGGTCCGCAGACGGCTTTGCGCGACCTGGAGGGTCTTGTGGCGGATCTCGCGGGTCTGGTTGGTTCGCCACGACCGGCTTTCGCCCAGCAAGGCGGCCCATTTGGCCTCCTCGGCAGCGAGGAGGGACAACGCCAAGCGCAGCCCGTCACGCCGGCCATGATCATAGTCGTCGGACATCATGGGTCTCCTCCAGAGAAGCTTGGCAACGCGCCGGGGCCAGGGGCGGTTGCCGGACGTTAGACGCCGATGCGCCTTTCGATCATCCACCACACCCGGTACCGCTTCCACCGCCCGGTGAGCCTTCAGGCCCACCGGCTGCTCGTCACCCCCCGCGGTAGTCATGAGCTGCGCCTTCTCGATCTGGCGATAGATGCCGGTCCGGGCGCCACAATCGACTGGACCGACGATGTCTTCGCCAATCGCATCGCGACGGTCAGCTTTGCAGCGCCTACCGACGACCTGCGCCTGTCGGTTCGCACGACGGTCGAGCTGGATGCTCCGGCATATCCGGTTTTCACGATCGCCGTCGCCGCGCACCATTATCCATTCGCCTATTCGCCAGAGGATCGAACCGATCTCGGAGCGCTGCTCGAACCACGCCACGATGCCGATGCCGCGACGGTTTCGGCCTGGGCGCGCGGTTTCGTCGCATCCCGCCCGACCGACACGCTCGCCTTGCTCAAGGACCTCAACGCCGGCATCCTCCCGGCGGTCGCCTATCGCACGCGCGATGAGGAAGGCACCCAGTCGCCCGCCCAGACGCTTGCGCTCGCGAGTGGATCATGCCGCGACATCGCAGTGCTGTTCATCGACGCCGCACGCCATCTGGGGTTCGCCGGCCGGGCGGTGTCGGGTTATCTCCACGATCCCGATCAGCTCGCTGGCGACCCGGGATCCACCCACGCCTGGGCGGAAATCTATCTGCCGGGCGCGGGCTGGATTACCTTCGATCCCACCCATCAGCGCATTGGCGACGCCCATCTGATCCCGGTCGCCGTCGCGCGCCATAACGGCCAGATCATGCCTGTGACCGGCGGCTATCTGGGCACCCGGGACGACGCAGCGGGCATGGAGATATATGTGCGCGTCCTAGCGGGTTAAGCGCGAGCGGACGGTGAGCGCGTGCCTCTTCTCTCCGCCCTTTATCTGGACAAGCTGGTCCCCGTCGTGCGTGTCGCACGCGGAATGACAGCGGCTTTGAGGCCCCTTGGCGCGTTCAAGCAGCATTCCCGGAGAAGGCAGAGGATGTTGGATCCTTTCATGACATGGTCGCGGTAGCCGATACGGCGATATTGATGGGACGCACGGCGCCGCCGCTGCGGGAGAACTGGGCGGCAGCGCCGTCGGTGATCGCTGCTCGTACAGCGATCGTGAAACGGGCGATGATCACTCCCCGCGCGGGGACGATCAGGTCGAGATCGGTCGTATCCTCCCGGAAAACTCGAAGCGTTCGGCAAGGCCGGCGTTGCCGTGGCCGGTGAATGGTTGCCCGTGAATGCCGCCCTCTGGACGGAGGCGCAGTATGTCGGCGCCTTGATGCTCGAGGGCCGCACCCCGACATTCGCCGAATGGTCGACGCTCGCATCGCGCAACGCTGCCTATGTGTCGCGCACCATGGCGAGCATCGCTTAGGCAGCCAGCAGCGCGGTGCGGCCGGTCCATCGAACTGTCACGGCCAACGCCCGCCGTCTCACCCGGCCCCGCCCACGCTGAGGCCGTCAGCTCTCGCCCCATCCCGTTGCGGCGTCGGGAAGCAGGAGCGACACGTAGACAATATCAGGCGGGCATCGCGTCGCGCCTCTTCGGCGGAAGCGATAGCGCCGCCTCCTCGATCTCGTCTTCGCGGAGCGTATCGCCTGTCTTGAGATTGGTGACGGAGGTCCGCGTCTTCGGCGCGCGTTCGCGGATCAACGCACTCGCAAGGCGGATCGCATCGACGAATTTGTCTTCAGTGTAGAGGTCCGCGTGGCCGGGACCCTTTCGCTTGATCTGAAACGCCATGTCACCCTCGTTGCTCGGTTGCCGCCGGAGGGTCGGCGCCCCTCATGCCGGGCCGATATAGAAACCCCGTCCACCAAGTGCATCGGTCGGTCCTGGCGCGACCGGAGCAATCGTGCTGATGCAGATCAGCATGTGATGGGTGGTGACGGGCGGCTGCGACTTATGATCGGGACGCGCGTTTGTAACACCGACCCACCGCACCGTGGCGGGGTCCCCTCGTTCGACAGGAACCCTCATGTCCGATACAAACGCCCACGACATTTCGACGCTCAACAGCCTGATCGCCACCACGATCGACAGCGTCGACGGCTATACGGAGGCCGCCAAGGACAGCGACACTGACCGATATGGCGCGCTCTTCACGAGCCGTGCCGGCGAACGCCGGCAGATCGTAACGCGGCTCCAGCAGGAGGTCACGAGCCTTGGCGGTAAGCCTGAGGACGATGGCACTGTCCTCGCCGGCGCCCACCGCATGTTCCTCAATCTGAAGGCCGCCGTCACGGACAAGGATGACAAGGCGATCATCAACGAGGTCGAAGCCGGCGAAGATCACATCAAGGCGAAGTTCGAGGACGCGATCCGCGACACCGAGCTGTCGCCGGCGGTCCGAGCGGTCATCGAGGACGCCTATGTCTCGGTGAAGGAAGGCCATGACGAGATGCGCGACCTCAAGCATTCGCTCGAGCGTTTCTGATATCGGGCGGGGGCTTCGGCCCCCGCTCCTGCCTCTCATGGTCGGCCCCGCCCGACTTCCAAATGCCAGGACCTCGACGATGCCGGACACTGTTCACAGAGCGATCATCGTCCCGACTGTGCTGGTCGCCCTGAGCGCGCTGGCCGCCTGCGATGGGCCGAACGAGAAAGCCGGGCGTGAAGCTGATCGGACCGCGGCCGCCGCCGCGGGGCTCAACCTGTCCGGCGAAGGTCCGCAAGAGCGGCTTGGCGAGGCGCAGGACCGCTTAGCGCGTGCCGATGCCCGTGCCAATGACGCCCGCGCCGACGCACTGGAACGCCAGGGCGAGCAGCTGCGCCGCGAGGCCGATCTCGCCGCTGACCGGCTCGATGAACAGGCACGCGCACTGCGCGAGACGAAGGCCGGAAAGGGCCGCTAACTCTCCCTTCCCCCAAGCCGGCGGCCCCGGCCTGGATCGCGCGCACCACCTGCGCGTCGCCCGGATAGGTGGTCAGCACCAGGATGCGGGCAGTGGGCGCCTCGCGCCGGATCACCCGGCCATGGCGCCAAAAAGTCTGGACATCGAATCCAGGCGACGCGTCGGCCGTTCATACCCCTCCGTTCTAGGATTTGCCGATGTCCGATCCCGCCGAGATTCAGACCCGGACGACCGCCACCCGGCACGCGCAAGACCAGCCTCACCGATGCCCTCCGCGAATATTTCTCCGGCGGTGCCCCGCTCGACGACAAAGCGAGGAGCTTTGCCCGCGCGCGCGCCTGGACGAGCGCCGCCTTTCTCGGCGTTTCGGTGATCGGTGTGCTCCAGACGCTTCGCGGATCACGGCGCTGAGCCACCCGTGGCGATCATGGCTTTGCCGGCACGGGGTCGCCGGGAATCGTCCTAACCTGCAACAGTTTCAAGCAGCGCGCGGAACGACGCACCGCAAGCGCCCGTTTCCGGGGGCGACCATGCCGGCTTCTGCCGGACGGCCAGGAGCCGGCGATGACCACCAGAATTTTGAACCAGTCTGAAGATGGTGAGCTGTCCTCGCCGGACGATCGCGGCACTCGCTGGGCGCGCTCTAGCAACGGCGCGGTAGGCGATGATAGCGATCCAGCGGGCGACGGCGGTGCGTCACACGACCCGCACAGACACCAGAGCCCCCGCGGCGCTTCTCCGTCCAGCGGTATAAGCCGGTGACCGCCTTCCAGGATCCGCAAGGCGCAGCGGCCGGAATGCCGCATCTGCCGCAGGGGCGACGGATGTTGGCCAGTCACGGCAACGACCTGGCGAGCTTGCGGGAGTTTTCGCCGCAGCCCATCGACATCGATTTCGACACGCACCGCCAGGCTGTGATCGTCAGTGCCGACGCGCTGCTGTTCTGGTGGGGCGGCGACACCGGCCCGCAGACGGCGTCGGAGCTGATCGACCAGCATCTCGACGAGATCAAGATCGCCGTCACCGCACGGCTCTCCGCCGGTGCTGCGCGGGATGCGCCCATCGTGATCGGCGAGGAAGATTTTGACTGAAGCGTCGCCGTCGGTGCAGCCGCACGTGCGCCAGGTGCGACGATAGACAAGGACGACGACCAGCCGCGTGAGATCGCCCGACGGTGGCGCCAGGCTTGAGCGCGACGCAAACCCCGGCACGACGAGGAGCATTTTCATGGCCGACGATATCGATCAGCAAGCTTCGGCCGACCGCAGTCGGGTTGCTGCGGGCGAGCCTTATGAGGTCGCCTACTTCGCAGAGAAACATGGGCTCACGCAGAAGGCCGCTCGCGCACTCATCGCCGAGATTGGCAATGACCGGGAAAAACTCGATGCGGCCGCCGAGGCCCGCACCGGTTCGGCTCCGAGGAAGGCACCGCGATCCCCGACCCGCAGCGCCGCTGGCCGAAGCAGCGAAGCCGGTCGCATGGCGAAGGACGAAGCGACGTCCCCGAAGAGCGCCTCGGCGCGCAGCGGCACCAAGGCGAGCCGACCGGCGCCCACGACGATCGAAAAGCTCACCAGCTCGGTGACGCCAGCCGTCGAAGCTGCGGTCGCCCCGGTCGTGACAGCGGGCCAGGCGGTGCGCCGCCGCGCCACGGCGGCCGTCACATCGTTGGGCGACGAGATTGCGGCCGCCCCCGGGTCGATGACCGGGCAGGCGACGGCAGCGCTGTCAGCGGCGCGGCGCTCATCGGCCGTCGCCCGCAAGCGGCTTGCCGCCGCCGCGACGGTCATAGGCCGGAGTGCCGGCAAAGCGCGAGGCGCAACGACGAGCGCCGCGAAAAGCCGGACTGCGGTCGTGCTCGGCGCGGCGGCCGCAGGCCTCGCCACCGGCCTTGCCATCAATCTTGGCCGCAAGGTCGTCGTCCAAGCGCCAAGCGTTATGGCCGGCGATTGGCTTGAGGCGGTCCGCCTCGAACATAAGATGGCGCTCGGGCTGTTCGATGCGATCGAGAGGACCAGCGACACCGAACCTGCCAAGCGGTCATTGCTGCTCGTTCAGCTGACCCATGCCCTGGCGAAACATGCGTTCTCAGAAGAGAATGTGATCTACCCCGCGCTTCGTGACTGGGGTGACAAGGCCGATGCCGACAAGCTCAACCATGATCACGGCTATGTTAAGCAGCATCTCTATGATCTCGATGCGCTCGATCCTGCCACGCCCGAATTTCTCGTCAAGATCGCCGCCTTTCGCGCCGATCTCGAGGCCCATATCCGCGAGGAGGAGGATGCGATCTTCCCGCCGCTCCACGCCACATTGGGCGAGGCCAAAAACGCGGCGGTGACGGCGCTCGCGAACAAGGAGGGGTTCAAGCTGGCCTGACGAGAGAAGGCGGACCCACCCGCGTTGCCCACAGGAACATCCCGCCTTTCCAAACGCTTGTCTTCGATGACCATGTCTTGCTTTCTAGGCCGTCACTGGCCCGTCGCCGCTTTTGCAGCGCGGCGCGAGGGGTTCGAATTTAGCCACTGCGCCGATTGCGGGATTGCGATGACGAAGGACAATGGGCGGCCCTGGAGCGCAGTGGATGATGGCCCCCTTCTTGTCAGGATCGTCGCATTGCTGAGGCCGACCCTCGGTTCGGACCGCTCCGGCGGGGATATTGCGGGCCGCAAATTTCCGGGCCCCGGGCCGGCCTGACCGGCGTCGCCAGCGGACGCGGCCTGCGCATCGTCATTCGGGGGCGGCCCGCGACCGTCTGGAGCGTCCCGTCCCGCCTTTTGGAGCAGAGACGGGACGCTTTACCCTTTGCCTTGCTCCGTCGGTACGGGGCCTGGCTCCGCAAGAACGCGTAGCGGCCGAAAACAAGACCCTTGCCCGGAACCCCAGCGCCTGGCGATGGTTCTCATCTCCGAGGCCGCGGCATCCCCCCGCTCAGCGGTCTCCCTATTCGAAGGCCCGCCCGGCACCCCCCCCCGGCGGGCCTTTTGGCGCTCGGCGACGCTCACCAAGAGTTCCGATGATTCAGATACTTCCGAAGGATATCTCGCGCGCGCAGCTCGTTTGGCTTCATCATTAGCAGGAGATTTCCATGAGCATTTTCGGCAATATCCTCGGCAAGATCTTCGGCCATGGTGACACGCCCGCCCCCGAACCGCCCCCCAAGCCGGCCACCGCGCCGATGCCAACCGCCCGGCCGGCCGCAGCGCCCATCGCCACGCAGGCCTCGCAGCCTATCGCGGCACCGGCCGCGGCGTCGGTTGACGTCGAAGCGGTGCTGTCCCAGCTGGCCGCCGCCAAGGGCAAGCCCAGCAACTGGCGTGTCTCGATCGTCGATCTTCTGACGCTGCTCGACCTCGATTCGAGTCTCGCGGCGCGCAAGGAGTTGGGACAGGAGCTCGGGGTCCATGCAGGAGCGGACGGAAGCGCCGAGCAGAATATAGCGCTTCACAGGGCGGTGATGCGCAAGCTCGCCGAAAATGGTGGCAAGGTTCCGGCCTCACTGCGCGAGTGAAGACCCAGTCCGACCTTCCAAGGTTCAGGCTGCCGGCCTCGAAGGCCGCAACCAGAACGCGCGCTTGCCCGAGGATCGCGCGAAGGGCGGCGCGTGAAGCCGACGGTGTTCGCCCCGGTGACCGCACAGCGCTCATCATAGTCGCGCAAACGATCCGGCGGAAGACGCGATCGCGGACAACGCGCGAGACAAGCGAGGATAGCCTACAGAGCTCATCGAGAACTTTGCGAGGAACGACACTGGCAGCGGCTTGGAAATCCATGCGCACTATCGATCAATAGCGCCCCTTCCATAAATCGCAAAACGACATTAAAATGATCGATAGAAAGGCGCTTCATCGATCATGCTATGGAACTGGCAGCTCTCCGATTGGCCGCACTTCACCTTTGACCCCGTGCGTCTGGCCGACGCTGAAGCACGCTTCCTGAAGGGCGCTGGAGTCGTCATCGGGTCGATGCATCACCTCGACGGGGAAACCCGTCAAGGGCTGGTGATCGACCTGATTTCGCAGGAGATGGTCGATAGTTCGGCGATCGAGGGCGAGGTGCTGGATCGCGTTAGCGTCCAGTCGTCGATCGCGCGCAAGCTTGGCTTTGCGGCGGACAAGCGGCGGTCGAATCCAGCGGAAGCCGGAGCAGCCGAATTGATGGCCGATCTATTCCGTCGCTATGCCGAGCCGCTGACCGATCAGATCCTGTTCAACTGGCACGCGATGCTGATGAACGGGCGACGGGACGTCGTTGACATGGGGGCTTTTCGCACCCATGCCGATCCCATGCAGATCGTTTCGGGCGCGCTCCATGCGCCGCGCGTCCATTTCGAGGCACCGCCATCCGATCGCGTGCCGGCCGAGATGGCGCGGTTCGTTGCCTGGTTCAACGAGAGCGCGCCCAAGGGGGACGCGCCCCTGCCGGCGATCACGCGGGCCGCCATCGCGCATCTGTGGTTCGAAACGATCCATCCGTTCGAAGACGGCAACGGGCGGCTCGGTCGCGCTATCGCGGAGAAGGCGCTGGCACAGAGCCTGGAGGCACCAACGCTGACGGCGCTCGCCGCGACCATCAACCGGCACAAGAAGGGCTATTATGCGGAGTTGCACCGTGGCAGCCAGTCGAACCAGATCGACGCCTGGATGGGCTGGTTCGGCGACATGGTGCTGAAGGCGCAGGCGCGCACGATCGATCGCGTCCGCTTCCTGATCGAGAAGACACGCCTGCTCGACCGTCTGCGCGGCCAGATCAATGCACGGCAGGAAAAAGCACTTATCCGCATGATGGCGGAGGGGCCGGACGGCTTCACCGGCGGCCTGAGCGCCCATAGGTATCGGACGATCACCGATACCACGTCTGCGACCGCCACACGTGATCTCGCGGAACTGGTGGAGCTCGGCGCACTGAGGCGTACAGGCGAGCGCCGCTATGCGCGTTACACGCTGACGATCGCGACTGCCCCCTCCTGACGGCGGCCGGCTGCGTCAGTGGAGCATCCGCTCGATCGCAGCTCCGATCTGTTCGGCGGCATCCAGCACATGCTCGTCACCGAGATGCGCATAGCGGGACGTGGATTGCGGGTGTGTGTGGCCGAGCAGGCGACATCCATGCACCCTACGGTGCATTTGGTGTGCAAAAACACCGCCATGCGAACGGATATTGATGCAGGTCATCACGAATAAGGCCGGTGGTTCGGCAACGGCCCCGACCTCCGCTTCGTTGAGCTAGCTGACCGAGCTATCCTCCTTTCGGTCCCAAAGGATGATGCCATGCAGTGCCTACCCTTCGCCATGCAGCCAGAAGGACGCCAATCCCCTCAGGCGCTCGGTCGGTGACCGACGATAGCGCGGTCCCCAAGCCGCTGAGCGACCCTGCTATTGCCGTCGCCGAGGAAGGGTTGGTCATCCTCGACGGTCCCGCTGGCCTTGCCATAACCATGACAGCGCAGGCCGCAGCTGGAACCGGCCGCAGCCTGATCGACGCGGCCGCTCAGGCCGAGCAGCAGCAGCGCTCAGGACCGGACGCGGCCGATCCCAAACCGGGGATGCCGGGACGGCCCTGATCCGATCCCTCAGACGTGCGCGGCAAAGCGCGCAACCGCGTCCGGGAGCGTTGGCATCAGCCCGCTGCGAGCGCTCGCCAATGCGGCCCGTGCGGGCCGTTGCGCCGCCCAGCCCATGGCCGCCTGCGGCATGGGGATGATCAGTCGCGGATCCAGGCCGCATGCGATCGCGATGTCCCGACCGAACGCCGACCAGCTGGTAGCGCCTTCATTCACAAGGTGCCAGAGCCCGACCTCGCCGTCGATCATCAGGTCGAGCGTGATCCGGACGAGGTCGGGGACGTAGGTCGGCGACGTGATGCAGTCCTCGACGGCCTGGAACGGCCGACCGGCGCGCAGTGAGGCGACGACCGCCGCTGCGAAATTATGGGGATCGAACGGTGAAAAGAAGGACGCGGTACGGATCACGAGAACCCCGCCGCCCCGGTCAAGCAGGGCTTTGTCAGCCGCGGCTTTCGACGCGCCATAGACGCCGAGCGGGGCGACCGGGTCGCCTTCGACATAGGGTCCGTCGCGCCGCCCGTCGAACACGAGGTCGCTCGAAAAGCTGGTAAGCGGGATGCCGCGCTCGGCGCAGGCGTCGGCGAGCGCCACCACGCCGTGATGATTGGCGGCGAAGCAACCGGCGCGTTGCTCTTCGGCGTCGTCGACCCGGACCCATCCCGTTGCGTTGATCACCGCCCAGGGCCGGCGGGTGTCGAGCGCGCGGGCAATGCTGTCGCTGTCGTCGAGCGAGAGCTCCGCGCGCGAGGTCAGCCGATGCGGAATGGCACGCAAACGACAGGCGCCGGCAAAGGCCTGGCCGAGGGTGCCCGTCGCTCCGAGAATGAGGACGGGCGCCTCGCCGACGGCAGCCACAGCAGCCACAGCAGCCATGTGCGCTGAACTGTGAACCCGCTGGCGAGGATCCGCCGCGATCTCGCGCGGCGGGAAATCAAGCCGCCCATCGCGCCGCCACCATCCTGGCTGGGCGAGCAGCGGATGCGACGCTGCGCGTCCGGCGCTGAGGTCGCGGATGAGCCCGGCGAGCGCCGTCGGCCGGAGAACGCCTCTGCTCACGTCGAAGATGCCGCTTTCATACAGGCCCTCGCGGCGGGTCAGGAGGCTCGCCCAGTCATGAGCGCCGAGCAGGCTCCAGGCCGTCACCGCGATGATCGCCACCTCCTCGCAGCGGAGTTCATAGGCAGCCTCCCATGCTTCGGCAAGCCAGCGCATTTGCTCCTCGCGCGTGCAACCGAGGTGGATCTCGGTGAAGGCGATCGGTAAGCCGTATCGCGCCCAGGCTTCGCGTGCCGCGCCCCTCAGTCCTGCCGCCGAGGACGCCATGACGCGGACCGCCTCGACGTCGGCGACCGGCCCGAAGCTGCACTGTCCGTGGGCGGCGACGGGATACCGGTCGATCTCGTGATCTAGGAAGCGGTCGCTTGTCAGATAATGGTTGATCCCGACAATGTCGGGTGGACAGGGCGTGGCGGCGATCGCGCGCAACCGCGTTTCGAAACCGAACGCGCAGAGCCTGTCCCAAAGCGCATGACCAGGGATGAGCCGACCGCACAGCAGATCCCATCCGGTCCAACGCCTTTCATTGTCGAAGGCGGCCTGCGCTTCCAGCGGCGGCGTAGCATAGGTCCGGCCGAGATCGTCGGTCTGCACGAGGCGAGCATCGGAAATGATCGAGCGGATGGCCGCCATGGCCCCGATCGTGCCGTCGATCTGGTTGAGGAGCGCCTTCCAGAAGCTCCGCTCGTCGCGAGCATGCGGATACCAATGGCCATAGAGCCCCGAAAAGCGCGCAGTGGTCAGGGGCTCGTTGACCGGGGTCCAGTCGCGAATGTGCGGGTATCGCGCGGCGACCCTGGCGGCAAAGGCGGCGAGTCCGGGCGCGAAGCCATCGTCGAGCAGGTCGGTATAGCCAGGGCCGCTGCCATGGTGAACGAGGCCCGCGATCGGCGCGATGCCGAGGGCCTGCAGGCGCGCGATGCGTGCATCGGAGGTCGTCCAGTCGCAGATGTCGGGGTCGTCGGGCGAGACCTGCTCCCACAGGATCGCGACGCGCAACGTCCGCAGGCCAAGGTCGGCGAAGGCGTCCAGGTCGGATAAGCGATCGACATGACCCGACGCGACGCCCTGGTCGGAAAAGCCATCGCCGACACGGTTCAGAGTGCACTCCACCCCGCCCCAGAGCGCCAGGGGAGGGAAATGATCTGACGGAAGTTTGCGCAAAGAGTAACGGCCTCGCCGGCGGGGCCAGACGCCCGCATTTTGGCTCTACGCCGTCTCTGGGGCCGGCGGGGGGCAATCGCCGTGATGCAGATCAGTTCTCAGGCTGAACGCGGGATGAATGCCGTTGCGAGGCGTTTCCTGCCCGACGCGTTCGCGCTCGACCCCTCTGTTCAAGGAAAGTCCGCCCCACATGTGGCTCTGTTTCTCGCATCTGCGCTGGGCCTTCGTCTTCCAGCGCCCGCAACATCTGATGTCGCTGTTCGCCGCGGACAATCCCGTCCTCTTCTGGGAAGAACCGATCGACAGCGAGGACGGCGACATCGGCCTCGATCTGACCCCGGTCGCTCCCTTCATCACCGTGGCGACGCCGCGCCTGCCCCGCGGCCTGTCCGCCGAAGCGGCGAACGAGGCGCTGCGGGCATTGCTCGACCGCCAGCTGGCCGACATCTCGCGGCCACTGCTCCGCTGGTACTACACGCCGATGATGCTGGCCTTTTCGCGACATCTCGAGGCCGACTGCACCATTTACGACTGCATGGACGAGCTCGCCAATTTCCGGTTTGCTCCGCCAGAGCTCGCCGGCCTTGAGCGCGAACTCTTTGCCACCGCCGACCTCGTCTTCACCGGCGGGTACAGTCTTTACGAGGCCAAGCGCGACGCCCACCCGTCGGTCCACCCCTTCCCTTCCAGCGTCGATGTCGCCCATTTCGCACGAGCCCGCGACATCGTCGATGCGCCCGTCGACCAGGGGCGCCTCACCGGCCCGAAGCTCGGTTTCTACGGCGTGATCGACGAGCGGATGGACATCGAGCTGCTTGACGCGCTCGCGGCCGCCCGGCCCGACTGGACCTTCGTGATGCTCGGCCCCGTGGTGAAGATCGACCCGGCACAGCTCCCCCAGCGGGACAACATCGCCTGGCTCGGTCCCAAATCCTATGACCTGCTGCCGGCCTATGCCGCGGACTGGGACGTAGCGCTGATGCCGTTCGCGATCAACGAGTCGACGCGCTTCATCTCGCCGACCAAGACCCCGGAATATCTGGCGGCCGGCCTGCCCGTGGTTTCCACGCCGATCGTCGATGTCGAGCGCCATTATGGTGCGCTCGATGCGGTGGAGATCGCCGATGGGCCCGCGGCTTTCCTCGCAGCATGCGAACGCGCGCTCGTCCGCAGCAATGTGGCGGGGCTTGCCTGGCGCGAAGCAGCGGACGAGGCGCTCGCGGGCCAGAGCTGGCACGCGGTCGCCGAGGCTATGCGCGCGTTGATCGATGAAGCCGTGACCGCCAGGATCGAAGCGCGGTCGCGCTCCGGCGCGCCGGTCGTGGCCGAGTGTCAGCCGCCCCATGTCATCGGCGGATCGATCGGGCTTCCTCATTATGACTATCTCGTCGTCGGCGCGGGCTTTGCCGGCGCCGTCATGGCCGAGCGGTTGGCCGCCGACGCGGGCAAGACCGTGCTCGTCGTCGACCGCCGGCCCCATGTCGCAGGCAATGCCTATGATCATGAGGATGCGGCGGGAATCCTCGTTCACCGCTACGGCCCACACATCTTTCATACCAACAGCGACATGGTGGTCGACTATCTGTCGCGCTTCACCGACTGGCGTCGCTATGAGCACCGTGTGCTCGCCGATATCGACGGCATGAGAGTGCCGATGCCGATCAACCGGACGACGCTCAACCAGCTATATGGTCTGACCCTGACGAGCGACGAGCAGGCGCAGGCCTTTCTCGACGCGCGGGCGGAACCGGTCGAGCCGATCGTCACCTCGGCCGATGTCGTGGTGTCGAAGGTCGGCCGCGAGCTCTACGAGACCTTCTTCCGCGGCTATACGCGCAAGCAATGGGGCATGGACCCGAGCGAACTCGACCGGTCGGTCACAGCGCGCGTGCCGACCCGTACCAACACCGATGACCGCTACTTCACCGACAGCTTCCAGGCCATGCCGGCGGAAGGCTACACGAAGATGTTCGAGGCGATGCTCGATCATCCGAACATCACCCTGCGGCTCGGCGTCGAGTTTGCCGATGTCCGCGACACTGTGAGCTTCGACAGGCTGGTCTTCACCGGGCCGATCGACGAATATTTCGATCATGTCCACGGGAAGCTCCCCTATCGCTCGCTCGCCTTCCACCATGAGACGCTCGACGTCGACCAGTATCAGCCGGTCGCTGTCGTCAACTTTCCCGGCGAGACCGTCCCCTACACACGGATCACCGAATATAAGCATCTGACCGGCCAGATCTGCGACAGGACCAGCATCAGCTATGAGGTGCCGCAGGCCGAGGGAGATCCCTATTACCCGATCCCCCGGCCTGAAAATCAGGCGCTGTTCAAGCGCTATGAGGCGCTGGCGACCGCCTGTCCCGACGTCCTCTTCGTCGGCCGGCTCGCAACCTATCGTTATTATAACATGGACCAGGTCGTCGCCCAGGCGCTCACGACCTATCGGCGCCATCGCGAGCAGATCAACCGCGCCCTCGCCGCCGACAATATCTCCTTCGAGGCGGTAGCCGCCGAATAGGGCCGCTCGCCCCTCATGCGAGCTCAACAGGAGAGACGAATGACGACTATGCTGAAAGCTGGCCTTGGCGCCGGCATGATCCTGATGGCGGTGCCCGCCGCCGCGCAAATGGCCCATGGCGCCCATGATGCCGCGGCCACCGCACCGACCCGTGCTGCCATGCCCGGCATCACCAAGGCGGCGGCCTATGTCGCCGCGGCCGGTGCCGGCGACCTCTACGAGAAGACGTCGAGCCAGATCGTCCTCAAGGACGCGAAGAACCCCAAGGTGCGCCAGTTCGCCCAGATGATGGTGAGCGATCACACCAAGACGACGATGCAGGTGACCACTGCCGCGCAGGCCTCCGGGATGACCCCGATGCCGCCAGAGCTCACGCCAGACCAGGCCAGGATGATCGCCGATCTCCGCGCGGCGCCCGCGTCGGACCGGGAGACGGTCTATCTAGACCAGCAGGTGACGGCGCACACCGAAGCGCTCGCGCTCCATCGGGGCTATGCCACGCATGGCGACGTGCCGGCTCTGAAGAAGGTCGCGGCGGCGGCCGTCCCGATTGTCGAGCATCATCGTGCCGAGGTGAAGCGCCTCGCGGCGATGTGATCTCCTGCCCGTCGCCCAGGACGGGCGGCCGGCTCCTCCTTCCGGGATGCCTGACGATGACCGACGACCACAGCAGAGCGGGCCACCGTGCCGATGAGCCCGTCGTTCTGTCGACCGAAGAAGCGCGGGCCGGTGCCAGCGCCCACACCACCCGCTACGCATTGGGCTGGGGGCTCGTTCTCGTGATCTTTGCGTTCGTCGCGCTACTGGCTTTCTACATGCTGCGGACCTGACGCCAGGGTCGGCCGCGCTGGTGCCGGTCGTGGGACCAGGCGAATGCCGACCGGCCCGGTTCGGTGCCGCGGAACTGCGCGCTGTTGCCTATGAGGGAGCGCGCGCCGGGCTGTCCCCACCACAATCAGGATTTCGATCAGGCGGGCTTGAGCCGCACCCACACGGGACAGTGATCGCTGGTCTTCTCCCAACCGCGCACATGGAGATCGACCTGCGCGTCGTCGAGCCGCTTCGCCGCGGGCCGGTTGAGGAGCAGATGGTCGATCCGGAGCCCGGCATTGCGGGCATAGGCGTTCCGAAAATAGTCGAAGAAGGTGTAGATCACCTCCTGAGGGTGGATCTTGCGCAGCGCATCGACCCATCCCTGCGCCAGGAGGCCGGCATAGGCCTGGCGCACTTCCGGCGCGAACAGGGCGTCGTCGAGCCAGCGTTCAGGCTTGTAGACGCCCTTCTCGGTAGGCATGACGTTATAATCTCCGGCGATCACGACCGGAGCCTTGGTCCGATAGAGGTCCGCCATGAGCTCGGTCAGGGCTGCGAGCCAGGCGAGCTTATACTCGAACTTGGGTCCCGGCCGGGGATTGCCGTTCGGCAGATAAAGGCCGCCGACGAGCACGCCGTTCACCGCCGCTTCGATATAGCGGCTCTGGGTCCCATCCGGGTCGGCCGGCAGTCCCCGGCGCGTCTCGATCGGATCACACCCTCGTGCCAGGATCGCGACCCCGTTCCAGCTTTTCTGTCCGTGCCAGATGGCGCCATAGCCGGCATCCTCGATCGCGCGCTGCGGAAACCTATCCTGCGGCGCTTTCAGCTCCTGGAGACAGACCACGTCGGGCTGGCTCTCACCGAGCCAGCGCAACAGGACCGGCAGCCGCCCGTTGATCCCGTTCACATTATAGGTCGCGATTTTCATCGCCGGGCCGGGGGCGTGTGAAAGGCACTTGGCCGACCATCGTTCGCGGCTCGGAGCGATCTCTTGGTCGGAAAACTCAGCTGTGCGTCGAGCCCGCTCTCGCGCCAATCGAGCTGAAGCCTGCCACCCAGTTGTCGCTCGACGACACCCCGCACCAGGGCAAGGCCAAGCCCATTGGGCGATGATCGGCCGTTGGCTGGCGCGGCAACCGGCCCATGTTCGCCCCAGCGCAACAGGGTTTGGCTGTCCTCGATCGCCCAACTTATCTCGACGGAGCCGGCTGCCGAGGCGAGCGCACCATGCGCCAGCGCGTTCGTCATCAGCTCATGGAGCGCGAGCGCGAGCGGCTGCACCGTCCGCGCGGCGAGCTCCAGCGATGGGCCCGCGGCCGCGATCCGGGCAGCTACGATATCTGGGGTCTGCAGCGCGACCAGCTCGCCGAGCGGCGCACCTTTCCAGCCATTTTGAGCCAACAGCCGATGGGCCCGGGCGAGCGCAACGACCCGCAGCTGGACCGCGGTCGCATAGGCCTGGACATCGTCGGCGCGGCCAAGGCGCACGAAACTCTGGACGAGCGCGAGCGCGTTCATCGCTCGGTGGTCGACCTCCATCAGCAGCAAGCGCTCGGCATGTTCGCGCTCTTCGGCGCGCCGCCGCGCCGAGACATCCTTCTGCGAGGCGAAATGGTAGATCGTCTCCCCCGCCTCGTCATGGATTGGACTGATGGCGAGCTGGTTCCAGAAGGTCGAGCCGTCCTTGCGGTAGTTGAGCAGCTCGATCTCGACCTCCTCGTTCGCAGCCAGGTGCGCGCGAATCGCGACAACCGCCCGCTGATCTGTCTCTGGTCCCTGGAGGAATCGGCAGTTGCTGCCGATCACCTCCTTCGCTTCATAGCCCGTCAGATCCAGAAAGGCCTGGTTGGCGAGGATGATCGGCGCGTCCGGCGTACGGGCGTCGGTCACCACCATCGGCATCCGTGTCCGCTCGATCGCCACGAGCGCCAGCTCACGCCGATCGCGAAGCGCCCCGCGCGTCACGGCGACCGGGGGATCGCCTTCGAAGCTCGGGCGCGCGCGCTCCTCCTCACGCATGATCATGCGATGTCACAGGGGGCAATCCTCTAAGCAGGTCGCAAGCTTCTGATTATGCTTGCTAAAAAACGAGCGAAAGCAGGGCTTGTTGCGTGGCCTTGGCGACACTGGCGGGGCGAACAGGAAATTTCGCGCAGGTCTCAGACGTCGGGGAGCACCTGGTCGGCACGGCCCCAGCCCGCGAGCGCCTGCGAGCCGGCGCGCTCGACCAGTTCGGCCGCGTCGCCGACATGCCAATGGGCAGGCCCATCGATCGTCTCGAGTTCCTTCCAGCTTATGGGTACCGCGACCGGCGCCTTCTCCCGCGCGCGCACCGCATAGGGCATGACGGCGGTCGCGCCACGCTGGTTGCGCAGATAATCGACGAAGATCCGTCCCTTGCGCTGGGCCTTGGCCAGGGCTGCGGTGAAGCGCTCGGGGTGCGCCTGCGCCACCGCCTGCGCGAAGCGGTGGACGAAATCCTTAACGGCGGGCCATTCGGCCTGGGGGGTCAACGGCGCGACGACATGGACGCCCTTGCCGCCGGTCAGCATCGGGAAGGTCTCCAGCCCGATCTCGGCCAACAGCTCGCGAAACTCGAAGGCCGCGATCCGCACTGCTTCGAAGTCGAGGCCCTCATCGGGATCGAGATCGAAGACGAGCCGGTCGGCCTTCTCGACATCCTCGATCCGAGCGCCCCAGCCATGAAACTCGATCGTCCCCATCTGGACGCAGGTCAGCAGGCCTTCGGCATCGTCGACGAAGAGATAGGGCTCCTCATGGCCGTCCTTCTCGCGAATCCCGACATGCCTGATATGCTCCCCGAACGTGCCAGCGTCATGCTTCTGGAAGAAGCACTTCTTTGCGCGGCCCTGCGGGCAGCGCACCAGGCTGACCGGGCGGCTCCCCACCCAGGGCAACATGATGCCGGCCACGGTGGCATAATAGTCGGCCAGCGCGCCCTTCGTGATCTTCGACTCTGGGAAAATCACGCGCTCGCGGTTGGAGATGGCGACGTCGACGCTCGTCCCAGGCGCTGCGATCGCGGAATTGACCGGCGCCTCAGTCTCGACGACGACGGCTTCGGGCTTCTTGTCCTCGCGTAATCCGAGGTAGGAGGGATGTCGCAGCACGCCCTCGTCGGTGAACTCGATATAGGCGATTTCGCAAACGAGCCTGGGCGCCACCCAATGCGCGCCGCGGACCGCCGCGCGCGGCGCGGCGACCGTCGGCGCTTTCTGTTCGAGCGGCGCCATCACGGCCATCAGCCGCTCGATCTCGTCTGCGGTGAACCCGGTCCCGACCTTGCCGGCATAGGTCAGATGTCCGTCGCGGTTGACACCGAGCAGCAGTGACCGGAAGCCGCGCTGCTTGTCCGACGGCGTCCAACCGACGATGACGAACTCCTGTCGGCGGATGCATTTCGTCTTGAGCCAGGTCCCCGAGCGGCTGCCCGCATATTTGGCGTCGACCCGTTTCGAGATCACCCCCTCGAGGCCCGCTTCGCAGAAGGAACCAAGAAGCTTTTCACCCTGTCCCACGATATGATCGGAATAGCGGATCCGCGTCTGATCGCCCTGCGCGGCCGTGCCGAGCAGCGCCTCGAGCTTGGCCTTGCGGGTCGTCAACGGCAGGCCCGTCAGGTCCTCGCCGTCGAGCGAGAGCAGGTCGAAGGCATAATAGATGACCGCCGACGGGTCGCCCTTGAGCGCCGCCTGAAGCGCCTGGAAGCTGCTCTTGCCCTGCTCGTCGACGACGACGGCCTCGCCGTCGATGAGCGCCGATCGGCAGTCGAGCGCCGCGGCCTCGGCGATCAGGCCTGCGAACCTGTCCGACCAGTCGAGCCCCGAGCGGGTATAGGCGCGCCCTTCGCCGCCACCGATCGCAATCAGCGTCCGATAGCCGTCATATTTCATTTCGTGGAGCCAGCGATCGCCGGCGGGAACGGTGTCGACGAGGGTGGCAAGCTGAACGGGCTGAAACGGTGGCGGGGATAGCGCTTCAGCCGACGTCCCCACCTTTCCCTTCGTCGAAGCAGGAGGTTTTGCCGCTTTTCCTGCGGGCCGCCCCCCCGCCGACGTCATCGCCACCGTCCCCCTGCCCGTCTTCGCCGCGACTTTGGGTTTCACCCCGGCGGCTATCTCCTCCATCGTCAGCCCGCTTTCGATGCCCGTCAGATGGGTCGAAACGAGATCGTCCGACCCACCGGCATGCTCGTCGTCGATCTTGCGCAAAAGCCAGTTCTCGCCCCTCTCCTTGCCGCGGGGTTTGAGCCGGATCATCAGCCACTCGCCCTTCATCCGCCGGCCGTGGAGAAAAAAGTGGAGATGCCCCTCCTCCAGCGTCTTTGCCGGCTCCTTGCCCGGCACCGGTTCCCAGGTGCCATTGTCCCAGAGCATGACGGTGCCGCCGCCATATTGGCCTTTCGGGATCGTCCCCTCGAACCGGGCATAATCCAGTGGATGATCCTCGGTCCGAACGGCCAGGCGCTCGTCGTCGGGATTGAGGCTCGGGCCGCGTGTCACCGCCCAGCTCTTCAGGGTGCCGTCCAGTTCGAGCCGGAAATCATAGTGAAGTCGGGTCGCGGCGTGCTTCTGGACGACGAAGCCGTTACCGCCGGTCGGCAGGGTCGCGCCCGAGGGCTCGGCGGTCAGCGTGAAATCACGCTTCTGGCGGTAGCGGGCAAGACGGGCCTCGGCCCCGCTTGCGGGAGCAGCTGCGCGTGCGCCCGGCTTGCGACGGGGGGTGGCGGACGGTGCGACACGGGGCATTGGCGACGATCCTTCACGTCCGGAAGGCCGATTCAACCCGGCGCCGCGCTACTCGTTCCCCTCGATGGGCGAAGGCCTCGGCGGCGCTGATCCACATCATGAAGAATGGTGCCGACGGGAACCTCGAGCGCCTTCCGCCGCCCCGGTTCGGGCGGTGCGCCGCGCGTGGCCGGACCGAGGCCGAGACCGGCCGAGATCCGTTATGGCATTGGTACGGCCATGCCGCCCCGGCGTTCCGACGGGAGGGTCAGGCAAAGGCATCCTCGAGGAAGGCGTGGAGCGCCGACCAGCTTTGCCGGTCCGCAATCGGGTCATAGGCCATGCGCGGGTCACATAGGCCATCGACGGCTGGATTGGTGAAGCTGTGCAGCGCGCGGCCGTAAACGATCAACTGCCAGTCTGCACCGGTGCGGGCCATCTCGGCTTGGAAGGACGCCACATCCTCGGGGGGTACGAGCGGGTCGCGGGCACCGGTGCAGGCCATTATCCGTGCCGCGATATCCCCTGCCTTCGCGGGCGCGGCCGTGGTCAGCAAGCCATGGAAGCTGGCGACGGCGCGGAGAGGTGCGCCGCTCCGCGCCAGTTCGAGCACCGCGAGCCCGCCAAAACAATAGCCGATCGCGCCGGTCCGCTCGGGCGCGATCCCCGTCGCGGCCTGCAACGCCTCGATCCCGGCACCGATGCGGCCGCGCAGCAGATCCGGACAAGCTTTGAACCGCTCCATTGCTGGTCCGATCTCATGATCTTCGAGCACCCGGCCGCCGCCATGGAGATCGGCAGCCGCAGCAATATAGCCCCGGTCGGCGAGCATTGCGCAGCGACGACGGACATTGCCTCCAATGCCATCGGCCTCGTGCGCGACAAGGATCGCACGTCCATTGGCGGGGCCGCTGGGTGGGTAGAGCTCGCCACATAGCGCGACCGCCCCATCGCGATAAAGGAAGGGCTCGCTCATTCCGAAACCGATCGCTCGAGCACCGCCGCGACAGCTGCGATCCGCTCCACATCGGCATAGGCCGCGTGATCGAGCTCCTCGCCGAACACATCGGGATCGAGTTCGCGGTACCGGATGGAACAGCCGGTCCTGGCCGCGAGATCCGTCAACGCCGCTCGCAGGGGATCCTCGCCGTCGATGATTGCGCTGCCGGAATAGAGGATCAGGCGCCCCCCGGGCGCAAGACGCTCGACTGCCATGCGCGCCATGTCGAGCGCGACTTCGCTACCATGCATTCCGCCGCCGTCGCGATAGGCGCGGCCGGCCGCATCGACAAGATAAGGGGGATTGGCGAGCGCGACGTCAATCGGATCGCCTGTGCGGCCCAGATCGCCCCCCAGATGGACCTCCGCTGCAACTCCAGCGGCGACGGCATTGACCCGCGCAAGGCGCAGGGCGTGGCGGTTGATGTCGGTCATCGACACCCGGGCGGTGGGGCAGATGCGGGCCGCGACGATCGCGCCGACCCCCGCGCCTGTCCCGATATCGACGATATGGGCGCCCTTGCGCGGGCGTGCGCGCCCGAGCTCATCGTGGATCAGGTCAGCGAAGCGGTAGCTGTCCGGACCGAGGAAGACAGCCTGCTCATCGCTGGTCGGATAGGCGGAGTGGAGGAAGAGGTCGCCGTGCACCGTCGACACGCGGACTCGGGCCCGCCATGCATGACCATGGCGTTCGACCATGTCCGCTGCCGCGAGCGCCGCGAGGATTTCCGGGTCGGGGGGCGTCGCATCGAAGGGGAGGCTCCAGCCCAGGATATCGCGCAGCGTCCGGGCCTGCTGCCGTTGGGGCCGGGCAATGACCCGCTGGTGGCTGGCGGGCGTCGGGGTAACGAAGCGATAGCCCTTCGCTCGCAGCATGATGAGCAAGTTGAGCAACGCCATGTCCGATCCATCGAGGCCGGGCGGTCGCACCGCCTGTAGAACCGTCATGCCGCGCTCATGGTGATCGCGCCGGCGAGCGTATCGTCGTCGAGATAGAGATAATAAGGATCGAATTGGCCGCGACGCCGCAATCGTATCGGATCATGGATTTCGACGGTCGAAGAGCGGAAGGTCATGATCCCCTCCTCCCGCAAGCCGCGCATGACGCGGTTGATGTGGACGCTGGTCAGGCCGCAGATTTCCGAAAGATCGGTCTGTGTGATGCCAAGATCGAAGGTCTTCCCGTCGCTCAGGCCCACCGCCTGGAGCCGCGCGTCGGTCTCGCACAGGAAATGGGCGATCTTTCCGCCGGCGTCGAGCCGCCCGAGGCGGAACAGCCAGGCGCGGTGCATCGCCGCGTCGAGCAGGGTCGCATACCACAGCTTGCGCGCCATCGACGGACGATCTTCCAGAAGCTGATCGAGCGCACTATGCGGGACGGTCGCGATCGTCACTCGGGTAAGCGACGCGACGTCATGGTCGAGCGTCTGCAGCGGATAAGCATGGAGGTCGACGAAGTCGCCTGGCACATGGACCGCCACGAGCTGGCGCAGGCCGTTGCGATCGTCGCGATATCGGCACATGAAGCCGTCGACAAGGAGCGTGCTTTCGGTCAGCCGTGTTTGCTTTCGAACGATGATCTCGCGCCCGGGCACTTGCCGGACGCCTGAGATCGCTGCGTCGAGACAGGCGCGTTCCTCGTCATCCAGCGCCGCGTGGCGTCGGCGCTTTAGAAAACGGTCGGTGTACATCATCTCCTCCGAGATCGCGCTGTGGGAACGGTGCCACGGCACCGCCGTCGGCCTTCGCCTAACGCCTGAACGACCACCTAACGCCTGAACGACGCGCCTGCTCCCACAATTCGGCAAAATTACTTTTCCTTCCTGATACTTAACAAAGGTTACTGCTGCAGATCAGTTTTCGCAGCCGGGCGAAACCTCCGCGGCGCCTGAGCATTTCCAACGCAACGAGAAGAAAGGATGACCCATGGCCTCCCGTGCCCCCAGGCCTTCACAGCTTGCACCTCGACGACCGGCCGCAACCTCGCAGTTTCTGACCGACAGCTTCCAGCGGAGGCTCGCCCATTGGAACCGGGAGCGTCTCGCGCCCGCCTTCCCCAGCGATGCCTGGGCCGAGACGCTCGAGCGTGACCAGCGCATGCAGCGTCTCGAAGGCGGCTTCCTCGAAGCCTTGCGGGCCGAGATATTGGACGAAGCGGCGGCTGTCCCGACCGACGCCGATGGTTTCATCGCCTGGTTCGAGGGTCTCAAGGCAAGTGGTCCGGGCCAGGGCGATCCGCTCTTCCCGTGGCTCGCCGAGCAGGCGACGCGTGACGAACTGATCTGGTTCTTCGAGCAGGAAGCCGCTAGCGAGGCCGGGTTCGACGACCTCGTTGCCCTCACCCAGGTCAAGCTGCCGACGAGACCCAAGCTCGAACTCGCGCGCAATTACTGGGACGAGATGGGCCGCGGCAATATCCGGGGCGTGCATGGGCCGATGCTCGATGCCCTCGTCGAAACGCTCGCGGTATTCCCCGCCATCGAAACGACGGTCTGGGAAAGCCTAGCGCTCGCCAACGCGATGACGGCGATGGCGACGAGCCGGCGCTATGCTTGGCAGTCGGTCGGCGCTCTCGGGGTGATCGAGCTGACGGCGCCCGGCCGCTCGGCCTGTGTCGCCAAGGGTCTGCGCCGGATCGGGCTGTCGGACAGGGAGCGGCGCTACTTCGATCTTCATGCTGTCCTCGACATCAAGCATAGCGCCGACTGGAACCGCGAGGCGCTGCGGCCGGCGGTTGAGGAGGATCCGGCGCGCGCAACCGCTATCGCGGAGGGCGCGCTGATCCGCCTGCGCTGCGGACAGGCCTGCTTCGAGCGATATCGCGGCCATTTGTGGGGCTGAGCCAAAGGCCTCGAGGGCGTAGCCTGACGCGCTTGTCGCGCCTGACCCTGGCGGCGCTCGCCCTCGGTCTCATCGCGGGCGCGCTGCTCGGCCGGAGCGGCGCGGCCCTGTTGCCCACGCTGCTGGCCGTCGCGGACCCGACCGGAAGGCTCTGGCTCGACGCCCTGACGATGACGATCGTACCACTGGTGTTCGGTCTTCTGGTGACCGGCGTCGCCAGCGCAGCCGAGAGCGCCGCGGGCAGCGGCGTTGCGACCCGCGCGGTTCTCTGGTTCGCGATCCTGCTGGTCGGGCCTGCCTGCTTGCCAGTGCGGCGACGAGTGTCGCGCTCTCACTTTACCCGGCCCCCCCGCAAGCGATGACCCTGCAGGCCGCCACCGCCCCGCCCCCCTTGGCCGCTGCGGGGGACTGGCTGGCCGGGTTGATACCGGCCAATCCGATCAAGGCGGCCGCCGACGGTGCGATGGTGCCCCTGGTCGTCTTCGCTCTCTTTTTCGGGCTTGCCGTCGTGCGCATCGAGGCCCAGCTTCGGACTATGTCCTGCTCGCCGCGGGCGCCTCCCTGCTCGCGACCCTGCTGGCTTATGGTGCCGCGATCCTTGCCGGCCGGATGTCGCCGCTCGGCTTTGCCCGCGCGGCCCTTCCCGCCCAGATCGTCGCGCTCAGCACCCAAAGTTCGCTAGCGTCGCTTCCCGCGATGATCGCAGGCGCCCCCAGCCTGCAGGTGCCCGGAAGCAGTGCCGCGATCGTGCTGCCGCTGGCTGTCTCGCTCTTCCGCGCGGCGAGCGCAGCCGCCAATGTCGCTGTCGCGATCTATCTCGGCCATCTTCACGGCGTGCCGCCGGGACCCGCCACCGCCCTGCTCGGTGCGCTGGTGGCGGTGCCGGTCAGCCTCGCAGCGGTCGGCCTGCCCGCGCAGGTCTCCTTCTTTGCAACGATCGGTCCCGTGTGCCTTGCCATGGGTGTGCCGCTCACGCTGCTGCCGCTGCTCCTCGCGGTCGAGACGATCCCCGACATCTTGCGCACGCTCGGCAATGTCACCGCAGATCTTGCGGTGTTCAGGATCGCCGGCCGGACCACGGCTTCCCAAAAAGGTTTGGCGGGCGAACGGCTTGCGCATCGCAAGCTGCAGCCTGCCGAATGACCGAGAACCAGGACGGCGCTGCTCGCGATCAGCATGGTCTGGAGCGCTTCGTCACGGCCCTTGCCAGGACCTACGAGGCAGCGCTGGGCGAGATACGCCGCGGCGCGAAGCGCGGTCACTGGATGTGGCTCGTCTTTCCGCAGCTTGCCGGGCTCGGTCGAAGCCCATCGCACGGCAATATGAGATTTTCTCGCTCGCAGGGGCGCGCGCCTATCGCGCCCAACCCGTGCTCGGAGATCGTCTGCGCGCCTGCGTCGGGGCGTTGCACGATCTGCCTGGCATTAGGGTCGACCAACCGTTCGGCGAGATCGACGCGATCAAGCTTCGTTCTTTCCTGACTCTGTTCACGGCAGCAAACGGCAGCGCATTGTTCGAGGCCGCGCTCGACCGCTGGGGCGGCGGTGCCGATCCGGCCACCACCGCCCTGCTCGAACCGGCCCGCTAGACAAGCCCCGCGAGCTCGGCGGGGCGCACCTCATGGATCAGTTGGTCCATCGTGCACTGCGCCGGGGATTTGTCAGGGCGCCACCTCAGGATGCGCGTGCCGTGGCGGAAACGGTCGCCCGTCACCTGATCATAGAGGACCTCGACGACCAGATCGGGCGCGAGCGGTTCCCAGGCCTTCTCCTTACCGTCGTTCCAGCGGCTCGGTCCGCCCGGCGCCTTGCCGGTGAAGCCGTCGCCGCCAAGATGCGGTGCGATCCGCGACGCCAGATCGGCCTGGTCGGCTCCCTTGATCCCAGAGGTGAAGCCGACATGGTTGAGCTTGCCGTCGCTGTCATACAGACCGAGCAGCAGAGAGGCGATGCTCCCATCCTCGCTTCGGCGCAGGCCCCCGACCACGCAATCTGCCGAGCGATGGACCTTGACCTTGAGCATTGCCCGCTCTCCCGATCGATAGGGGTCGCCGAGACGCTTGGCGACGACCCCGTCGAGTGCGCCACCGCTTCCCTCCAGCCAGGCCTTGGCTATGTCGAGCGACCCGCTGCACGGTGACAGCAGCAGCGACGGGCCACCCTCTTCGGCATGGAAGCGCTCGAGCGCGGCGCGGCGCGCGACCAGCGGGCGGTCGGCCAGCGGGCGGTCGGCCAGCGTCTCGCGCGCCAGCGCGAGGCAATCAAAGAGCATCAGCTGTGCCGGTGTCGCGACCGACAATCTGGAGATCCGGCTCTCGGCCGGGTGAAGGCGCTGCTGGAGCGCATCGAAAGACAGGCTGTCGCCGAGCGGCAGGATAATCTCTCCATCGACGATGAAGTGCCTGGCCCCCGTGGCGGCGAGGAGCGCGAGGATCTCCGGAAAATAGCGTCCTAGCGGTTTGCCCGACTTCGACCAGAGCGCGACATTAGCACCGTCGCGCACGGCGACCGCGCGAAAGCCATCCCATTTCGGTTCATATTGCCAGCCGGCCTGGTCGGGAAACTCCTCGACGAGCTTCGCCTCCATTGGCGCGATCGGTGACGTCAGGCCTTCGATCACGACATGGCTCAGGCCTGCGTTCGAAGGAGCGGCATCGTCAGACAATGGACGCCGCCACCACAACGGGTGAACTGGTCGAGGTCGAGTGTCTCGACGGCATAGTCCCGTTCCCGCAAGGCGTCGACGACGCGGTCGTTGTTCGCAGACGCAATCAGTCGGCGTCCGCCAAGGGCCAGCATGTTGCAGCCAAGGCCGCGCGCCTCCTTGTAGGTCACCGCGATCGTTTCGATGCCATGGCTCGACACTTGCGCGAGAAAATGATCGGACAGGACGTCGACGCAGGCGAGCGCGAGATTTTCGCCGACCATCGCGAACTGGGTGTCGAGGTGGAGGAAATGCGGATCGAAAGGATAGACGATCGCCTCCCACCCCTTTTCGCGGAAGAAGCGGACGACGTCCTCGGCCCCCACGGAATCGGTCCGCTCGCCCGAGCAGCCGATCAGGACAAGGCCTTCACGGACGATGGCGATATCGCCGCCTTCCACCGTGCCCTGACAGACACTTCCGGCGATCGTCGCGCCAAGTCGACTGAGCTGGTCCAGCGCAAGTTTGGTTTCCGCGCGACGATGCCTGGCGGCGGGACGGAGGCCGAGCACGCCCCAGGGCGTGGTGACCAGCGCATCGCGGGTGAAGCACAGGTCGGGCATTGTCGAATCTGGGTCGAGAAAATGGCAGCTCACCCCTTGGCGCTCGAGCGCGGCGTGCAGGGCATCATGTTGAGCGAGAGCCGCCGGGACCGACGTCGCGAAGCCGTCGCGCAAGGATTCCCGGGTCACTGAACAGCAAGCGACCGGCGCGAGGAAGGCTGGCCGGCACAGGAGCACCTCGGTCAGAATGTCGGTTTCACTGCGCACACTGCATCGGAAGGACCGCACGCCAAGATCAGGGCGTTCGCCTTGGGACATGCTATCGAGCTTCATCGGGCACCTGTTCGTTCATCCCGTGGAAGCGCCCGAAGCCGTCACGGGTTCCTGCCCTGGCAAACGCACTGATGTGCATCAGCAGGGCCGAGAGGTGGCGCCACGCCGGAGCCATTTCACCCGTCCCGAAGCTCCCCGAGCGGACGGCCATCAGCTTTTCCGGTCAGCGGCGGTGCGAACCTGCCCGCGTCCACACCTGGAGATGGCGATTTCATCGCTTCGATGCGCTCCCGATAGAGCGATGCCATCTCGAGATGGGCTCTGGCGACGGCATTGTCCTCGCAAGCCGCCGCCTTGGTGATCTCCTGCTGTTCGCGATGCGCCAAATAGGCACGCTGATCTTCTGCATCCATGAGCCAGCTCCCGTTGTAGGCGGCAGCTTCCCGTTGCTGTCCGTCGGCGTCCTACCTGGGATCTCTCACGCCGATGCGGGCAGAATAGCCGCGAACCGCGTCCGCTTCAGTCGCGATGTGCATCGATCGAAAGAGAACCCGCCTGATGCACATCAGTATCCGTCGCGGTCCTGCAACGATGCACCGGCCCGGACATTATGCCAGCATCAGCCGACACCTTCGTCCGGAAGCCAGCTATGCGCCTCTTCACGCCTTGTCTCCTCCTTGCGGCCGGAGTGTCGCTCGCCAGCTGCAACATGCGCCAGGCCGAGGCCGGGCCGAACAGCAGCGAGGCCAAGGTCGGCAATGCCGCGATGGTCGAGCCGATTGACAAGACGCCCTTGAGTTCGACCCCTGGTGCGGCGCCGGACAACAGCACCATCGAACCGCGCGACCCGGTCACGCGCTGACCTCTCCTCTTCTTCCGCGCCAGTAGGCGCTCATTTCACACAAGGACATGCCCCATGGCTCGCAAGCCCGCTTCGACGACCGCTGCCAAGACCAAGAGCGAGCCGCCTAAGGCGTCGCCTGAGACACCGAAAAAGGCGTCCAAAGCCCCGGCCTCGACCGAGGTCTCGGAGAGTTTCGCGGAGCCGCAGGCTGCTGGCGGCGAGGTTCACCAGATCGCAGGCGATGGCGTGGCGACACTGACCTCGGCGCAAGGCATGCCGATCGCCGACGACCAGAACAGCCTGAAATATGGTGCGCGCGGGCCGGTCCTGCTCGAAGACCCGCATTTCCGCGAGAAGATTTTCCATTTCGATCATGAGCGAATTCCCGAGCGCGTCGTCCATGCCCGTGGCTATGGCGCCCATGGCTTTTTCGAGCTGACCGACAGCCTGGCCGACGTCAGCCGCGCGGACATTTTCCAGAGGGTTGGCGAGCGTACCCCGGCCTTTGTGCGGTTCTCGACCGTCGCGGGCTCGAAGGGCTCGTTCGATCTCGCCCGCGACGTGCGTGGTTTCGCGGTCAAGCTCTACACGCAGGAAGGCAACTGGGACCTGGTCGGCAACAACATCCCGGTCTTCTTCATCCAGGACGCGATCAAATTTCCCGATCTGATCCACGCTGCCAAGCCCGAGCCCGACCGCGCCTTCCCCCAGGCGCAGACCGCGCATGACAATTTCTGGGACTTCATCAGCCTGACCCCGGAGTCGATGCACATGGTGATGTGGATCATGTCCGATCGCGCGATCCCGCGCTCGTACCGCACCATGGAAGGCTTCGGCGTTCATACCTTCCGCCTCGTCTCGGCAGAAGGCCAATCGACCTTCGTGAAATTTCACTGGAAGCCCAAGCAGGGCCTGCAGTCGGTCCTGTGGAACGAAGCGGTCAAGATCAACGGTGCCGATCCCGATTTTCACCGCCGCGATCTTTGGGATGCGATCAACGGCGGGGACTTCCCCGAGTGGGAGCTTGGTGTCCAGTTGTTCGATCAGGCCTTCGCCGACAGTTTCGAGTTCGATATCCTCGATGCGACCAAGATCATTCCCGAGGAGGTTCTTCCCGTTCGCATCATCGGTCGGCTCGTCCTCGACCGCGTCGTCGACAATTTCTTCGCCGAAACCGAGCAGGTCGCCTTCTGCACCCAGAATATCGTCCCTGGCATCGACTTTACCAACGACCCGCTGCTCCAGGGTCGTAACTTCTCCTATCTCGACACCCAGCTGAAGCGCCTGGGCGGCCCGAACTTCACCCATATCCCGATCAATGCCGCGAAATGCCCCGTCGCGAACTTCCAGCAGGACGGGCATATGGCGATCGCCAATCCGCGCGGCCGCGTCAATTACGAGCCCAACAGCTGGGGCCCCGAGATCGGCGGGCCTCGCGAGGACCCGGTGCGGGGCTTCACGAGCCTCGCTGCTCAGGAGGATGGTCCCAAGCTCCGCATCCGCCCCGAAAGCTTTGCGGACCATTATAGCCAGGCCCGCCAGTTCTTCGTCAGCCAGCTGCCGATCGAACAGAAGCATATCGGCGACGCGCTCGTGTTCGAACTGAGCAAGGTCGAGCGCCCTGACATACGCGCCCGGATGGTATCGCACCTGCTCAATATCGACGCGGATCTCGCAGCGACTGTCGCCGACGGCCTGGGCCTCGCCGCCCTGCCCGCCCCGGCAAGCGCCGCGCGCCCGACGGTTCAGAATCTGGCCGCTTCGGACAAGCTCAGTATCCTCAAGAACGGCCCGGCCAGCTTCAAGGGCCGCAAGCTTGGAATCCTCCTGAGCGATGGCGCTGATGCCAAGCTGTTCAAGGGCCTGGTCGCGGCGCTCGAAAAGGCCGAGGCACTTTATGAGGTCATCGCGCCGAAGATCGGCGGTGTCACGCTGTCCGACGGAGCGAAGGTCGCCGCCAAGCACAAGATCGACGGCGGCCCGTCGGTGCTCTTCGACGCCGTTGCGGTGGTCGTCGGCGACGAAGGCGCGGCACTCTTGGCCTCCGACGCCGCAACCCAGGACTTCGTTCGCGATGCCTTCGGCCACTGCAAATATATCGGTCTGACCCAGGCGGCGGAGCCGATCTTCGTGAACGCCGGGATCGCCGACCTGCTCGACGACGCCTGCTTCGCACTGGGCTCGGGCCAGGATGCCGCGGCCTTCGTGGATGCGATCGGACAGCTCCGCTTCTGGCCCCGCGAACTGGAGGTCGACCTCGATGCCAAGTGAGAGTCTCGTCGCGGCCGCGAATGACGATGCCGCCCCGCCCCCTTTGCCGTCGCGCGAACGCCTGCAGGAATTGTTGTTCGATGCGGCTCGGCTGGGCCGTATCGATGTTCTCCCCGCGCTCCTCCAGGCCGGCGCCGACATCGAGGCGCGGGATAGCCGAGGCTACACCCCTCTCATCCTCGCGACCTACAACGGCCATGCCGCCGCCACGGAGGAACTGCTGAAGCGCGGGGCGAAGGTGGATGCGCCGGATGGCGCCCGCGGCAACACGGCGCTGATGGGCGTGGCCTTCAAGGGCTATGGCGCCTTCGTCGACCGCTTGTTGATCGCAGGGGCTGATCCCAACGCCTCCAACAAGGTCGGGCAAACCGCGCTGATGATGGCGGCGCTGGTCGGGCAGAGCGGCATCGTCGACCGTCTGCTTGCCGCCGGTGCCGACCCGCTCGCGGTCGATGCGGCCCACAACAGCGCCTGGTCTCTTGCCCGGGGGCAAGGCAATGATCGGATGGCCGCGCGCCTGACGGCGCGCCGACCATTGGGGCACTGATACATGCTGTCGGCGTCGCATCGGTCCGAAGCGCCTGCTGAAGCTGTTCGAGGGTCGTATCCCCGAGCGGCTCGTCGCCGGCTGCCGCGTCGGGCAGTAAAACGCCGCGCCTCCCTGTCAGGCGCGAATGTCCGCCGTTGTGCTCGTGCTGCTCTCCGCCATAGTGCGCCAGGCGAGGGCTGCCGGCCGCCGAGCCTGTGACGACGCCGCGTGATCAGACCGGATAGGATGTGACTGTTGAGGAGAATGATCATGAGCAACGATCAAAAGAATCCTGACAGCGGCCTCGACCCTGACGCCAAGCCGACCGACGCTCTGCAGCGACGTGGTCCCGCTGGCGATGCGCTGCCTAATTTCGAGGATCCCGATCCGCGCACCCCGGGTGGCAAGCCCCAAGAAAAGGTCGAGGACCGGCCGGCCGTCGGTACGGTGACACCTGAAGATTACCCCGTGCAGGATCGGACTGACGCCCGGCCGGACTGAGATTACCATCAGATGATGGCGGTCACGAGTCCGACGGCGGCCGCTTCATTTGCCTCGATATGCCAATTGTTCGCCGCCTTCTGGAGCACTTGCTCGATGATCACCCGACTTCCGCGGATGAGGGTCTCGAATCCCTCATTCTTGATTTCGTTCGCGCTTTCAATCTCATGAAGCGTCGCCGGCACGGTGGCGAGGCAGGTGGTGAGCGGTCGTTCGATGCCCCCGGTCGTCGAGAGCTTGCGCTCGTGGACCATCAGCCGCAGGCCCCGGCTCCGATATCGGCTCTCGGCCGCAAAGAAGGACATGAAGGTCGTGCGGGCCGAGTAGATCGCTGCCTTCTCCAGAAAGGCGAAGCGGCGGCACCAGATCTCTGTGGAAGTGGATGTCTTCGCCCAGCGTCCTTGCAGCCTCGGGATCACCGCCCAGCGTCCAGTGCGACATGGCTGCGCCCGCCTCGGGATTGGTGGCAAGCACTGGCTCAAGCTTCGACCGGAAATCGCGCTACATGGGATAGTCCACCGGCCCTGACAGCAGGATCGCAGGGTTGTGAAATCATGGGCGGTCAGAGGCGGAACCGCTGACATGCGGACTATCTCCGCCGGGGCCATGAAGGGCGGGCTACAGACGCCTGCCCCGCCGCTTAGCTCCCGGCCGGGGCGGCTCCCTTTCTCGCAATTCCCGCTGATGCAGGTCAGCCTCGCGCACCATGCCAGGCAGGCGGCTCGCTGATCGGCCTCAAGATGGCCATCGAACCAGAGCGATTATCGGCGCAGGCCGCTTCTGTTTCGCTAGCCCCGGTGCCGGCAAAGACCGCTGATATCGCCCTGTGAGCTGTTTGTAACGTCTTCTCCTTGGGTCGACATTCCCGATGCTGACGAAGCCAACCGGAACCAGCCGTGCCGAAGCTCAAACCGGGATGGTCTCAGCAGCCCCCCTATCGAAGCGGCGGCGGAACATCCCGCCGCCGTCGACCGCTCAGTTCGCCTTCTGGATGTCGACCGTCGGCACCTTGACAGTTTCGCGCGACGTGTCGACCTTGACCTTAGGCACATCGACCGTGGTCGCCTTGGTGCCGACATCGACCTTGGCCGTGTCGACGTCAAACGCCGGTGCCTGCCCACCCTCGACACTGACTTTGGGCGCTTCCGCTTCGCGCGTTTGCTTGACCCCGACCAGACCGAACGCAAAGGCCGCCACCACCGCAAGGACGATCAGCGCGGCGACAATGATGCCCACCATCATGCGATTGCCGCGAGGTTCCTGCTCATACCGAATATCCGCCATCTTCCATCTCCTTGTGCTGACAATTGGTAACGGTTCGGCCGCATCGCGGTTGCAATCCTCCTGCCATTCCGCACCTCCTTCGATGTCAGACCAATCGGCGGTCCGCAGGGACGCGCGCGTTATGACTCGTCCGTGCAGGCCTTGACCGCTCCCCTCCCCATCAACGGCGCCCTAAAAGGCCTGAAATATCCTAGTCTGCATCAGCTGATCTTGGAATTTCCAGTGACGTCCTACCTCCCAGCCATCGTCGACAGATTGTCATGATGGTGGGGTCGCGAAGTTCGCCGATTTCTTCGCGGATGCAGAGCGCGCGCACATCATCAGCGAATTGCGCGCGGCCATCGACCGGCTCGGACCAACGCCGGGCGGTGTCTGGCGAGCAGATCGAGGACCGTGGCAGCCAGTTCACCGTCTCGGCATTGGGCCGGGAAACGCCGATCCACCCAAAGGAAGTCCGGGACCCGAAACAGGAAGAGCGTCGCAGGATCGAGGCCGATCTCCGGCCACGCCTGCCCGATGTCGGTCCGCGTCGGCGGCGCGACGTCGATCGACGCCACTCGCGCGGGCATCGACACGGCCTATCGCATGGAGCGGCTTGCCGAGCTTTCGGGCTTCTCTAAAGACAAGATGTTGTTCTTCGGCGACGCGCCTTATCCGGGCGGCAACGATGCGGCCCTCCGCGAGACAGCCGGGATCGACGGGGTTCAGGTCTACGACGTCGATCAGACCAAATGAGCGCTCGAAACCGTCATCCTCTGTCTCGGCATGCGAGAAAATCCTTTGAGGCGGCAATGAGCGCGGATCCGCGGTGGCAATGTCGATCACGACGCACCAGGGCAACCAGAACCTGCATCGTCGGACGAAGGCCCCCCCCGGCCGTCCACTAACAGCGGCGCGATAGGCCTTCGATGAAGAGGCCTTGCAAATGCCACCACCCGACGCGAGCGTCTTTCGAGCGCGTTGAACCTAATCCATCTTATGGCAAGTCCGTCCAAAAGGCCTTCGAAGCAACCGATTCATGACGATGAGCGAATCCGATCGGGATTATTATTATCAACGTGCCGAAGCCGAGCTGGCCTTGGCCCAGCAGAGCGCTAATGAGGATGTGGTGAAGGCGCATTATGAATTGGCCGGCTATTATCTCGATCTGGTCTATGGGCACGCGGAGCAAGGTACCCATGCCGAGCGCCAAGAGGAGCCGAAAGCCGCCTTTCCGGATGCCGCGGAACTGATGGCGCGGCTGCGCGCCGCCGGGGTTATCTTGCTAGGCGACCCCGGGTCTAACCTGACGGACTGACGTCAGCCGCGCATGCCCGCCGCAAGCCCTGATCTTCGACGGGATGAGGCGGCCCCGCCCTGGCGAAGCTCGTAAACATCCCGCTGACGGCGAGTAAGGCTATGGCATCTGCGAAGCCTGCAGTTCGGGCGCTGGTCATGCCCGCAGCAGCACTATGCGTAGGACACGCATCGGTGATCGCACCGTGACGTGGAGCGGATTGCGGACAGAATATAAAAGCTCAGCGAACGAAGTTCGTCTGGCTGCTCATTTCCCCTTCGGCCAGGCGCGACATGAGCCGGACGATCGTCGGGCTTGATGCTGGGTCATTTGCCCGACGTCTTATTTCTGACATCACGGAGTTATAGAAATGCGATGATTGCGCATAGGCAAGCGTCCAGCCGGCAAAGCGCCGCTCGCTGACAGAACCGTGCCACAGGGTCTTTATGTCACGATGCCGATCATCCGCGAGAATCCTCTTTCGCAGCGTGTCGATATTTCCGCGCGGGCCCTCGATCACCTGAGCAAAGGTCCGATCTGCGAGCATCAAAGCGCCCGAGATATCCAATATGCGGTTGTTGCGGCGCGAGGATTCAACAATCTGTGCAATGATGGCATTGTTCTGCCCGGCACTCAGCAGGCTTTGGCTTATATAGATCCAGCTCCAGAGCGAGCCGTCGTCGCCATCGGCACCAACGTGCAGACGATCCCCTTCGCCGAGTTCCCCCTCGTCAAGGAGGAGCAAATCTAATGCCGCAAGCAGTTCATTTCTATGGTACGGCTTCCGCAGAACCATGCCTTCCGGCACGGCGTGTGAGACGGCGGCCGATGCGCTGTCGCCCGTCATATAAATCACCGGAAGGCTGCTTTTGAGCCCTCGCGCGACCTTCGCCACCTGCCATCCATCTGGTCCGCTGCCCATCCGGACGTCCGTCACGAGCGCGTCGAAAGATTGCGCCGACCGTTGAAACTCGCGGATTGCCGATAGGCCGTTATCGGCTGTCGCGATCTCATAGCCCGCGTCTTCCAGCTGTTCAGCGACAATCATCCGAACGAGAGGCTCGTCCTCGACAAGAAATATGCGGCTGCGCTTCATGATCGGTGCCCATTCCCGAAATTTACGCCCGGCTGATATAGAGGACATCAGCGCACGGTTCTAACGCTTTCCAAATCAAAACGATGCCCACGCCATCCACGCACGAACCCCCAGCCGTTGCAGAAGGCGAAGCACGTCGATCCGAGCGAGATCAAGATGCCGGCACCAGTGAAGCAAACATGCGGAATCCCGTGGCCCTGAGCGTTCTGAAACGTCTGGGGCGCGGCAAAGGCCGCGCCCCTCGGTCGATCAATAGTCCATTGCCGGCATCGCCGGGGCCTTCTCGTCCTTGGGCACCTCGGCGACCAGGGCTTCGGTCGTGATGAGGAGCGAGGCAACCGACGCCGCGTCCTGCAGCGCGGTGCGGACGACCTTGGCCGGGTCGATCACACCGGCCTGCACGAGGTCCTGATGCTCGCCGGTCGCCGCGTTGAAGCCCCAATTATAGTCGGTGGACTCCAGCAGCTTGCCAACGATCCAGGCGCCATCCTCGCCAGCATTTTCGGCGATCTGGCGCGCGGGCGCGCGGAGCGCGCGGCGCACGATGTCGATGCCTGATTGCTGGTCGTCATTCGCGGCCTTGAGCCCGTCGAGGGCCTTTAGCGCGCGCAGCAGCGAGACGCCGCCGCCCGGCAGGATGCCTTCTTCAACCGCGGCCCGGGTGGCATGGAGCGCGTCGTCAACACGGTCCTTCTTCTCCTTGACCTCGATTTCGGTCGCCCCCCCGACGCGGATTACCGCGACGCCGCCGGCCAGCTTGGCCAGCCGCTCCTGGAGCTTTTCGCGATCATAGTCGCTGGTGGTGGTCTCAATCTGCTGTCGGATCTGCGCCACCCGACCATCGATGTCAGCCTTGGTGCCGATACCATCGATGATCGTCGTGTTGTCCTTGTCGATCGTGACCTTCTTTGCCCGGCCAAGCATGTCGATGGTGACATTTTCAAGCTTGGTGCCGAGCTCCTCGCTGACCACCTCACCGCCGGTGAGGATCGCGATGTCTTCAAGCATCGCCTTGCGGCGATCGCCAAAGCCAGGCGCCTTGACGGCCGCGACCTTGAGGCCGCCGCGCAGCTTGTTGACCACCAGGGTCGCCAGCGCCTCGCCCTCGACATCCTCGGCGATGATAAGCAGCGGTCGACCGGACTGGACGACCTTCTCGAGCAGCGGCACCAATGCCTGCAGGTTCGAAAGCTTCTTTTCGTGGATGAGAATGTAGGGGTCGTCCAGCTCGACCTTGAGCTTTTCGGCGTTGGTGATGAAATAGGGCGACAGATAGCCCCGGTCGAACTGCATGCCCTCGACCGTCTCGAGCTCGGTCGCAAGGCTCTTTGCCTCTTCGACGGTGATCACACCTTCGTTGCCGACCTTCTCCATCGCCTCGGCGAGAATGCGACCAACCTCTTCATCGCCGTTGGCCGAAATGGTCGCGACCTGTGCAATCTCGCTATTGGCGCTCACCTTCCTGGCATGGGCTTCGAGGTCCTTCACCACGCCGTTGACCGCGATGTCGATGCCACGCTTCAGGTCCATCGGGTTCATGCCGGCGGCGACAGCCTTGGCGCCCTCGCGTACGATCGCCTGAGCAAGGACGGTCGCGGTCGTCGTGCCGTCGCCGGCCTTGTCGTTCTGCTTGTTGGCAACTTCGCGGAGCATCTGCGCGCCCATATTCTCGAACTTGTCGGCGAGTTCGATTTCCTTTGCGACGGTAACGCCATCCTTGGTGATGCGCGGCGCCCCGAAGCTCTTTTCGATCACGACGTTGCGCCCTTTCGGGCCGAGCGTCACCTTGACCGCGTTGGCCAGCGTGTCCACGCCGCGCAGCATGCGGTCCCGTGCGTCCGACGCAAACTTCACTTCCTTTGCAGCCATCGCTGCCTACTCCTTTCTATGTCCTTCCTGAGGTTCGAGGGATGAGAGCCGCCAATCAGGCCGCCTGCTTGAGCGGAACGACCGTGTCGATCACGCCGAGAATGTCGCTCTCCTTCATGATGAGCAGGTCCTCGCCGTCGATCTTGACTTCGATTCCCGACCATTTGCCGAAGAGGATGCGATCGCCGGCCTTAACCGACAGCTCGACGAGCGCGCCGCTCTGGTCGCGGGCGCCCGGCCCGACGGCGACGATTTCGCCTTCCTGCGGCTTTTCCTTGGCGGTGTCCGGGATGATGATGCCGCCCGAGGTCTTCTCCTCGGCTTCGATGCGGCGAACGACCACACGGTCGTGCAGGGGATGGAAATGCATGCATAACCTCCAATGCAAAACAGATTGTAGCGTGCCTGTCGTTCATCAGAACGACAGGTGCCGCACAGCTAGGAAAGCCGATTTTCGCGGTCAAGAGGCGGACCGAAATTTTTTGGCAGTCGATGTATCAGAGTGCCAAAACAGCCTCTTGACGAACCTTGAGCCGTGACCAGATTTTACCGCACGGCGGATGGGATTCCGCAAATGAACGGCGACAATAGAATAGGAGGTCCGCGTGTCGCAGCGATTTTATCGACTTTTCCAGCTCTCGCAACGAGCCTGCGGCCCCCATCATGAACCGGAGGTCTTGCGCGCGCGCGAACGCCTCGCCGAGGCCAGCTCTGCTGACACCGCGCCGTTGCCCCGGCAGTCTGCGGACAGCAGCCGTCGGCTTGTCCTGATGCTGAATGTCGCAAACGCGGCGGGTGCACCTGGCCGCGGCAGGCCGACACTCCACTGACATGCCGGATCGATCCTTCATCGCCCAGTTGGAGGGCTATGGGCTGACCACGGCAGAGATCCATTACTACCGGCCTGATGCACCGTCGCTGCTCCAACTCTTCATCTGGCAGGAATATGATCTGGCGCCCGACTTCCCCGTGCTGTTCGAGTTCCTCGACCTATGGCGACGGGAGATCGAGGCCGCCCTTCACTCGGTGCGCATCGTTCATGATCATCTGATCGGGCCTACCGAGTGGCGCGCGGTCGACAGCATCATATCCATCCAGTGACGGTCATGCTCGGTGGGTAACTACGATGGCTGTCCAGATCGATACGCCCTGTCCATCGCCCACGCAGTCCCGGTTTGTCTCGGTCGCAGAGCCCTGGTTCGCCGGCGACAGCAAAGCTCTTTCTCCGTCCGAATGGCTTGTCGCGCCGCATCTCCGGAGCCGCGACACCGATCGCCCATCACGTCGCAGGGTCCAGCACGGGTCGAACCGGTTATGCCCAGGCGATCGCCTCATCGTCGTTCGCTGCCATTCCTGACTGGAAGGCCCCCTGCGGAACTCAGCTTGCGGTCCTCCTTGGTCCTCCTGGCTGGCGCAACCGTGGCCAAGGCGAATGAAGAAGTCCCTGGATACGGCGGCAGCCTTGCGCCTTGATCTCGATGCTCGGCGAGATCGGGTCATGATAACGCCGACGGGCGGACGATCCGGGCATCGGGTCTCCCATAAACCCGACGAGAGTGTTTGCCCGGATCGATGGTACGCCCAGATCGGCCGAGGTCTAAGGCGACCCGGGAGCTTGAAACCGGTCGATCGCTCCTCCATCTCCCGGCACGGTGAATAGCCAGGGAGATGAGAGAGTTTCGCCATGACGACCACGATCGACACCGCCCCCGAGACCCGTTCGTTCGAAGCCGATGTCGCCAAATTGCTGCACCTCATGGTGCACTCAGTCTATTCGGACAAACATGTTTTCCTGCGCGAGCTCATCTCCAACGCCGCCGATGCCTGCGAAAAGTTGCGCTACGAGGGATTGAGCGACCCTGCGCTGCTCGGCGATGATGGCCAGCCCCGGATCACGGTTACGCTTGACGCTGAAGCGCGGCAGCTGACGATCGAGGACAATGGCATCGGCATGACCGAAGCCGAGCTGGGGGAAGCGCTGGGCACGATCGCGCGCTCGGGGACGAAGGCGTTCATGGAGCGGATTGCCGGCGCGAAAGATGCCGAGGACAGCCAGCTGATAGGTCAGTTCGGCGTCGGCTTCTATGCGGCATTCATGGTCGCCGATCGCGTCGACGTCACCTCACGCCGGGCCGGCACCGACAGCGCGTCGCACTGGTCGTCCGATGGTCTCGGCACCTATACGATCCAGGCCGCCGACATCGCCGATGCGCCGGCACGCGGAACCCGCGTGCTTCTCCATCTCAAGGAGAACGCCGCCGCCTATACCGAGCGCTTTACCGTCGAGCGCACGATCAAGGCGCAATCGGGCCATGTCCCGGTGGCGATCCTGCTGAAGGAGAAGCCCGACGCCGAGCCTAAGCAGATCGCCGACGGCGCTGCGCTCTGGACCCGCCCGAAGGCGGAGATCAGCACCGAGGAATATCAGGACTTCTATCGCACTGCGGCCGGCCAGTTCGACGCGCCGACGGTCACGCTTCACTATCGCGCTGAGGGACGGCAAGAATATACGGTGCTTGCCTTCATTCCTGAGACCAAGCCGTTCGACCTGTTCGATCCCGATCGGGCCGGACGGATGAAGCTCTATGTCCGCCGAGTATTCATAACCGATGAGGCCCAGATTCTTCCCCGCTATCTTCGCTTCGTTCGGGGGCTGGTCGATTCCAACGATCTGCCTCTCAATGTCTCACGCGAGATGATCCAGGAGAGCCCGGCGCTTGCCGCGATCCAGAAGGGCGTGTCGAGCCGGATCCTGTCCGAACTCGACAAGCTCGCGACCAACGATGCCGTCCGCTACCTCGGCATCTGGGACAATTTCGGCGCCGTTCTCAAGGAAGGTCTCTACGAAGATTATGCGCGGCGGGAGAGCCTGCTCGGCCTTGCGCGCTTCCGCAGCACGTCGAGCGTCGGCGCGTGGCGCTCGCTCAAGGATTATGTCGCGGGCTTCAAGGAGAACCAGACAGCGATCTATTATGCGACCGGCCCTGATCTCGAGCGGCTTGCCTCTTCGCCACAGCTTGAGGGTTTCCGCGCCCGCGGCATCGAGGTGTTGCTGCTGACCGACCAGGTCGACAGTTTCTGGGTGACGGCCGGCATCGACTTTGAGGGCAAGCCCTTCAAGTCAGTGACGCAGGGCTTGGCCGAGCTGGGGCTGATCCCGCTAGCCGAAGGGGAGGCCCCGGTGGCCGAGGCCTCCCCGGCGGTCACGGGGTTCATCGACTATGTGAAGTCAGTCCTCGGCGATGCAGTGTCCGATGTCCGGCCGTCCGACCGCCTGACCGAGAGCGCAGTCTGTCTGGTCGCACCCGACGACGCGATGGATCGCCATCTCGAGAAGCTGCTCGCCGGCGCGGGTCGTCTCGACAGCGCGGCGCGCCCGGTGCTCGAAATCAACCCGCGCCATGCGCTGATTGAGAAGCTGAGCGGGCTCGATACCGGGCAGGATGATCTGCGCGAGGATGCCGCGCATCTGTTGCTTGACAAGGCCCGCATCGCCGATGGCGAACTACCTGTCGCTCCACGCGCCTTCTCGGCTCGCCTGACCCGCGTCCTCGGGCGCGGCCTGGATAGCGGGGGCTGAATGGAAAGGGGCGACGCTGCTTGTAATTGGCGCTCGCATCCGGCGGATCCGTGGTCTGCTGTGTTGGCCGGAGCAGCAAGAGGGGCCACTTCGGAATCGAGCCTTCACCGCTCGAATGGCCGTCCACGCTGATCGTGGTCATGAAAAATCATGGGGCAGGTAGCAGCGGAGCCCACGACACCCCATCTGCGCTGAGCACTGGACGTGGCGATCCTCATCTGACAGACGGTCCCTTCGGCTCGTCAGCTGCTTCCGGGCCTTGCCAGCATCCGAAGATAATAATGATTGAGCGGCGACCATATTCTAAGGCGCCGCATTCGCTGGCTGGCATTCGAAGCTGTCTGTCAGGTGGCACCCTGGTGCTTTGCAGAATGTCATCCGGGAGCCGCCGTAAAATCCGAGCGTTTGCACGTTAATCATGGAAAGGACGAGCATGACTGACGCCTCCGAAACGGTTGGTTCCAACCCTCAGATCAACATCCTCTTCGCATCCAACCGGGTGGACGGAACCAAGGTCAGGTCGCGTGATGGCGATGCATTAGGATCGCTGCACAGCTTGATGATTAACAAGCGCACCGGCGGAGCGGTTTTTGCCGTTCTGAGCATCGGCGGTTTTCTGGGTCTTGGAAAAAGCTTCTATCCACTCCCCTTCGATCTCCTCCATTATGATCCCACGGCAGATCACTATGTGGTGACGATCGACCGTCGACTGTTGGAAGGGGGACCAAGCTGGGCGAATAATCCGCCCGACTTCGGCCAGGCCTATGCCGACCGGGTAGCGAAATATTACGGTACCGCCGCTATTGATGTATCCCTCGGCTGACGCACAGGCCTCACTCCGTTCCGACAAACGCGAGCAGCCGTCTGGCCACTCGCGACGAGCAGGCAATTTTCTTGCCCTAGAAAATCTTTCGAGGCTGTCAGTGCTGTTGTGACAGGCAGCTATCGATCAATGAACTTTTGCAGCGAAAGACGAGGAAAGACCAAAAATTTGATTATTAACTATGCAGGTTACACAGAGAAGAGGATTTTAGTGCCTACAGTATTTAGAAAATAAAAAAACCTCCAAGCCCACGGGGAAATATCGCAATCTCAGAACTCCCTCAGACCAATCTTATAGTAATCCAAATCAAGTCTCAAAAAATTTTAAATGACGCAAGGATTCTTAAAAATCCTCTTGGCCCCGCAACCATGACGCCGAGCTCTTTTTGAAAATTGCTTGCGTGACCTGACGCTGCACATCGCAAACTGAGCAATTCGCTTCGAATTTCCTAAAATCTCGCGTAAAACCTAACATATCCGTAATTTCCATTACGTCCGCTTCCGCGACACCGATCGCCACTGAGACACAATGGTCGCATATCACCATAGGAGAAATACTTTTTAACTTAATGGTTAATTTTTTAGCAAGCTTAATCATTGGCCTTTTATAGCTGAAAAACATGAAGCGGCTCACTTAAAAATCTGATCTTCACAGCAATGCTCCTTAGCGCATCGAGGGTAGATTCAGCACCAAGGGATCGGGTGACTATACGGGATGAGGGAGCCACCGTACACTGTTCAGCCATTGAGAAAACCCGTCCTCCGGAAAACTTCGCGCCTGATCCCATTCGGCCCACTATCCCCAGGAGATGGATTCAGGACTCCGCATAATGGGCTACTGCGATGGTCGAACCGGGGTCGCCGTAAATGAAACTGAACCTGGAACCCATACCTCCCATTGCCGAAACCAGTCCGACGATAGCCGCTCGCTCCGGGGAAAATTTCGTGTAAAAGGAAGCGCGAGGCTGGCCGCCGCCGGACGCGGCCGAGTACTCCTGCCATAGACAGCTCGAACGGTGCTAGAGGCTTGTGTGCGGCCAAGCAGGCAGGCGACTGGCGCGCCAATCAACGGCAAGCCAGCGACGACATCCGCTGTCGCGAATATGGCAGCACCAGCGCAAACTGTCCCGACCGTCACATGTGGCAGTATGCCGCTGAGTAATCGAAGGACACAAAGTCTTAAGGCAGACGCGCCCGCAGCGACTTATCACGAAGCTGACCATCGCATCACGCACTTCCCTCGATCCCCATCGGCTTCGGCAAGCTGGTAGCTGCTCCACATATTTGCCAAGCCCGGCTACCGAGGGTAGTTTTTTCCTTCAATGATCATAACCAAAGTCCGCAACGTTCGCCAAATGCGTCTCGCAGCGCGCGTCAGCATCGGGATGCGTGCGATCGAATGCGATAATGCCAGCTCAAAACTTCGCATTACTATAGCGGCAAATCGCACGTTAACCGCGGAGAGACTGATTCAGATACTTTCGTTTCTTTCTAGTATTAAACTTCAACTGGTCGATCCGGATCAAAAGAAACCCACCGGCCGCTGCGGCGTTAGAGGCCGCCGACAGGTCGCGCATTCGGGCGCCCCACACACTAACCGATGGTGAATTCTGTTTGAGCGCTGAGATGACAATGGTCGAGCGGGTGAGCCGATTGCTTGCGGCAACGGCAGGTTCGCCGGAAGAGGCCGACTGGGAAAATTGGGTTCTGGTCGCTCGCCTGTTGATACAAGAGATGCGAGAACCTACAATCGAAATGCAGTTGGCGGCCTTTACCGGGGGTTCAAGCTTTGGAAACTCGGCAGAAATTCAGCGGGGAGCAGAACAATGGCGTCGCATGATCGACATCGCCGTGCGAGAGCCATTTGAATAAGTTTTTTCGTGTCAACGAGGTCTGCAGCCGCCCGTTCAGGGCCTAGCCTCGACTCTACTTCATGGTTGAAGGAACGCAGCGTTTCTGCACATGACTTATCCTTGGCAAGCCGCTCGCTGCTTCGGATACTCCATCGAAAAGGCGCTGACGGCGCCGTTACGGCGACCAACCCCAGCGTCCTGCCTCCACCCGCCCCCTCTGCAGGCGCAAGGAAGTTCATGCCCGCGAATATCAATCGAGTGCCATGCGGCCGACACGACAACTGGCAGCGCGCCGGCATTGATGCCCCCCCATATAATGCTTAGAACTCGGCCGTAGCGTCCTTGCGCAGCCAGGAGATACAAGTCTGTCTCCAATGCGGCGATAGGGAAAAGCAGACGCAGTACGCGTCCGATTCATGGGCAGGTTGCGCGACGCAATCGGCAGCGTCGGTGCGATGCCGGGAAAGCGCCATCATGCGCCATGACGTATGGCTTGAGATCGCCAACGTTGCGATGGCCGCGCGATGCTCGCTTGCATTTATTGGGGGGATCCGGCGATCGAACGCCCTTCGGCTGGGATGCCAGGAAACATCGCCGCGGCCCGGGCGTCTCATGTCCAGTTCGCTGAAGGGAGGATCTTGCCATGGGGTGGATCATTGCGCTCATTGTCGGAGGTATTGCTGGCTGGCTTGCGAGTATTGTCATGAACCGCAACGCGTCGACGGGAATATATTGGAACATCGTCGGCTGCATCGGCTCGGTGGTCGGCAACGCCCTGTCAGGCCCCCTCCTGGGCGTGCGAGGATCGGTGCAGTCCTTCTCTGCGACGGGCCTCGTCATTGCATTCGTAGGCGCGGCGGTGCTGCTGGCGATGGTGAACATGGTCCAGCGCAAAACTGTTCGTTAATCAACCTAATGGCCTGCTCGGCGCTCGACCATGCCTCGCATCTGACATGGGAGGGCGACTGGCTGAGGCCATGAACCGGCACGCTGAGGCCCCGCTGAAGCGCATGCGGCGCCTGCGTACAGGTCTTGCGGACCCTGTTTCTTTGCTTGCCGGTTCAAAGAGCCCGCGCAATGCCCCGAGTGGCCCGCCAGCCGCTTAGAATGCGTCTGATCTGGATATCGATCGCGCCGCGCGAAGTTTCTCCTGCGACAATCGGTCGCCGGCCGTCATCGAACGGCAGTCTTCGCTTCAGCGGTGTTGCAATATGTTGTGGTTGCTCATTCCCGGGTAAACGATAGGGGACGCCAGCCATTCCATCGGAATTGGACAGTTTTCAGCCAAAATTGAAGGAACTCAGGAGCAAAAAAATTGTATGAAGCACAAATCGCCAAGGGGCCGCACACGTGAGCCAGCACCTCATTAACAAACTCCTTACGTTCGTCGATTTATCCCCACTGGAAAGGTCCGCCTCGACGATTTGCCAGGGCCAATTGTGCGAGCGAGCCGCCATGAGCGGCTCATGCTCCCAACGGAGTTTCCAATCACATTGATTTGCACGAAAGGACTATTGTTTCGTGCTGTTCATGCATCGAGTGGGGCCCGACAGATCGTTGATATCCTGCTTCCAGGCGACATGTTGTTTCTCCGACCTCATTCGGAGGAGTGGGAGAGCGTGCAAGCGGAGCGAGGCCCCGATTGCAAGTGCAAGATTGTTGCAACCTCCCAGCTAACTGAACTGGCGAGGGAGTTTTCTAGCATCGATGAGGCGATAGAGCTCTATCGAAACGAGATGGAGCGGCGCCTGATCCGCAGGATCGTAAATCTGAGCAGCGGCAGGGCGATCAACAGACTTGCGGACATTCTCACTGATTACTGGCGAAGGACCAGCGTCGCGGCGATGACCGACGACCTTGGTGTCGATTTCCCGCTTACACAGGCCGAACTCGCAGAATTGGCTGGCTTGACGCCGATCCATGTCAATCGAATATTGCAGCAACTTCGCAAGAATGGACTTATTTACCTTGCCAATCACAAGTTAAAAATAATTGACTGGGACGGTCTCGCCGAGCATCGAGTGCTTTAGCTATCCGTGAATGATAACCGAATCGTTCATACGGGGAATTCACCATCCGGCTTCGACCGTCACTAGAGATGCTCAATTTTATCTGACGTGTATCAAAGCTTCGCACCCACAATCCTCGCCAGTCACGCAGAATAGTGCTTTCAACAAGGCTAATCCTGTGCTCCCGGCGATGGGTCCTTAGTCTTATGCTGTCATCGCGAGGTTACCTCAGACCTCTATGTTATAGACTGAAACAATCGTACGGCCGCCGGCAACTGCTGTCCGTCGCGGTGAGCCGCTTCGCTGGCCGATTGCTGGGGTACAGATAGGGGCGACTAGGAAAGCTTAGAGCTCGGTTGCTGTGATAATGCCGCGACCGCCACGCAAAATACCGTAGAAATCTGCAATATTAAACCCTTTGTCTACAAGTGCATATTTGCAGAAGGCGCGTTCCTGCTAAGTCTTATAGAAGCATTTTCATGGGGAGAAATCGCTTTGCCATTCCAGATCGGGGCTGTTGTTAGGATCCCGCCGGATGGCATACGCCGGCGGATCGTCCGCAAAACCAAAGCGGGCATCTGGTGTTTGCGTGAGGATCGGCCAACCGCCAAGCGTGCACATGGTCCGTTTCGAACGAGCGAGGTGGTGATCGTCGAGCCCGCTACACCTGAGACACGCGAAATCTGGGACTGGCGAAACCGCATGTAGACGGTTGGTTGGCCATCGCCAGACATTTTGAGAATGCCAGGTCGTTCGGCTTCCGGTTGCCCCGAGCTTTGTCGCTGAGGCAGCAGCCCGTGATCGACCAGTGGCGCTGCAGGAAGCGAGGATTTCGAAGGCCCTACTCCTCGTTATCCAGTCGCCCCGACCCGGCGTGATGTCGAGCAGCGAGGGATTGTTGCTGACACCGGGTCGCCAAGCTATCTGCGATTGGCCCAACCGCGATGCGTTAAGGGCGACTGGCGCGGACGATTGGTTAATCTGGACGAATGTCCGCTATCGGGTAGCGTGATCCTGACATAGCCTGGCTGATATCGAAGGGCGAAAGCGGACATTGGCCGATGTCAATCCTATGCTCTTCCCGTCCCAGTGATCGGATGGCTATCGCCCCGCGACCTCTTCCTGCGATCAGTTTACGGGGCCGAAAGTATCGTCAATCCAGCGTCGTCCGCGAGCGGGCAACGGTCAGCGCCGCCACCGCCACCACGAAGGCTGCCAGCGCGAACAGGTCGGGTCCCATGTCGCCCAGCACCTGCGCCTTCAGCAGGGTTCCACGGATGATGCGGATGAAGTGGGTGATGGGCATCACCTCGCCGATGATCTGCGCCCAGCGGGGAAGGCCGGCGAAGGGGAACATGAAGCCCGAGAAAAACAGCGACGGCATCATGTAGAACATCGAGATCTGCATCGCCTGGAGCTGGCTGCGCACCAGCGTGGAGATCAGATAGCCGAGCGCGAGATTGCCGGTGATGAACAGGAGGATGCCCACCGACAGCGCGAACCAGCTCGCCGGGGTCTGCGCCATCGGCACCGCGAACAGCACGCGCGAGAGGATGAGGACGATCAGGGTCTGGACGATCCCCACCGCCACATAGGGCATGAGCTTGCCGACCATCACCTCGAACGCCGTCGCCGGCGTCGAGAGCAGGCTTTCCATCGTTCCGCGCTCCACCTCGCGCGTCACCGCCATCGCCGTCATCATCACCAGGGTCATCGACAGGATGATCGCCAGCAGGCCGGGAACGATGTTGAACGAGGTGATCCCTTCCGGATTGTAGAGGCGGTGGACGATCACCTCGAAGGGGGCGTTGGGTTGCCCGGCCTGGCCGCCGCGCGGGGCAGCGGCCCCCTTCAGTTCCTGGCGCAGCGCGGTCGAGGGGAGTGCCGCCACCGCCGCCGAGACGCCGCCGGCCGACACCGGATCGGTCGCGTCGACCTCCGCCAGGATCTGCGCGCGGTCGCCCTTCAGCACGCGCTGGCTGAAATCGGGCGGGATGGTGAGCGCGAGCGAGACGTCGCCACGGCGGATCAGCCGGTCCATCTCCGCTTCGGATGACGGCAGATATTTGACGTCGACATAGCTGGTCCGCTCCAGGGTCGCGACCACCGCGTCGGCGATACGCCCCTGATCGTGCGAGACGACTGCGGCGGGCATGTGGCGCGGATCGGTGTTGATCGCATAGCCGAACATCAAGAGCTGCATCAGCGGCATGATCAGGATCATCGCATAGGTGATGCGATCGCGGCGGAGCTGGGTGAACTCCTTGAACATCACGGCGCCGATGCGCGCGAGAGAGAGGCGCTTGCTCATGCGTAGCGGTCGTCCTGGGCGCGGCCCATCAGCTGGATGAAGACGTCCTCCAGCGACGGACTCACCTCCTGCCAGCGGAAAAGATCGCGGCGGTAAGGCGCGATGGCGCGGTCGAGCGCGTCCTTGTCCACGCCGCTGACATGGACGGCGGCACCGAAGGCCGAAGCGCTGAGCACACCCGCCTGCTTCTCCAGCTCGGCAGCGATGCGGCCGATCTCGGCCCCCTCGCCCCGAAAGGTGACGAGGCCGGAGTTGGCGATGATCTCCTCGGCGGTGCCGCGCGCGATCAATCGGCCGAAAAGGATATAGCCGATGTCATGGCAGCGTTCCGCCTCGTCCATATAATGGGTGGAGACGAGCACGGTGAGGCCGCCGTCGGCCAGCGCGTGGATCTCGTCCCAGAATTCGCGGCGCGCCTTGGGATCGACACCGGCGGTGGGCTCGTCGAGCAACAACAGCCGGGGTTCGTGCAAGGTGGCGGCGGCGAGCGCGAGACGCTGCTTCCAGCCGCCGGACAAGGCGCCGGCCAGCTGGCCGCGACGATCCTGCAGGCCGAGCCGCCGGAGCGCACCATTCACCCGGTCGCGCTGCTCGTCCAGTTCGTAGACGCGCGCGATGAACTCCAGATTCTCGGCGATCGTCATGTCCTCGTAGAGCGAGAAACGCTGGGTCATATAGCCGGTCTGGCGCTTGATCCGGTCGGTCTGGGTGCGGAAGTCGAGCCCAAGCACCTCCCCTTCCCCGCTGTCCGGGGTGAGCAGTCCGCAGAGCAGGCGCAGGGTGGTGGTCTTGCCCGCGCCGTTGGGGCCGAGGAAGCCTGTGATCCTTCCCTCCTCGACGCGGATCGACACGTCGCGGACCACCGGCTTGTCGCCGAAGCTCTTGTTGAGCCCCTGGACGTCGATCGCGGCGCTCATCTTTCGCGCAGCAGATCGGCGGTGGCGGCCACGCCCATCGGCTGGCCGGGGATCAGCAGGCGCGGATTGGACGGCAACGCCTCGACCAGGAAAACCAGTTTCTGGCGAGCATCGAGGCTGTAGATCACCGGCGGGGTATATTCGGGCTCGGAGGCGACGAACTCGACCACCGCGGTCATCCCCTCGGCGCAGCCGTCGCAGCCGATCGCCACGCGGCGGCCGGGCTTATAGGCATTCACGAGCGCCTGGGGGATGTAGAAGCGCACCTTCACCTGCCCGTCGGGGATGATCGAGACGATGGGAACATTGGCCGAGACGCTCTCGCCCGGCTTGAACATTACGTCCTCGATGCGGCCGGCGGCGGGCGCCGGGGGCGACAGGTCGGCCAGTTCGCGCCGGGCCGAGGTGAGCCCCGCCTGCGCCTGCCGAAGCTGGGCGCGCGCGGCGGCGATGGCGGCCTCGGCCGAGCCGAGCTGGGTGCGGGCGGAGTCGCGCTTGCGGAGCGCCGCATCATGGGACGCGCGGGCGTGGTCGAGGTCGAGCGGAGCGACGGCGCCCTGCTTCTCGGCCTGCGCGGCGCTCATGCGGCGGAGCTCGGCACCATAGCGATCGGCCTCGGCCTGCGCCGCCGCGAGATCGGCGCGGGCGCGGGCGAGACCGGCCTGTTGCTGCTCGACCTGGGCGGCATTGGCGGCGATGACGGCGCGGGCCCGCTCGGCCTCGGCCTCGCGCACGGTGGGATCGACCCGGAACAGGGCATCGCCCGCCGCCACGCGCTGGCCGCGCTTCACCGCCACTCCGGTGAGCGTTCCCGCGACCGGCGACGCCATGTAGATGTCGTCGCTCACCACATAGCCGGTGAACAGCTCGGCGGGGCGGCCGTGCGGACGAAACAGCAGCCAGAGGACGACAGCGATCACCACCACCGCACCCGCGACGATCGCGGGCAGCGGCAGGCGGCGGCGCCCGCCATTGGACGTGTCAGCGGCCTCGGCCATTCGCGCCTTGCTCCTCATCATGATCCTGCGTGCGGCGATCGTCCCAGCCGCCGCCCAGCGCCTTGTAGAGCGCCACCACATCCTGCGCCGCGGCGGCCTCGGCCTGCGCCTGCGCGTCCTGGGCCGAAAACAGCGACTGGCGCGCCTCCAGCACGTCGAGGAAGCTGATCAGGCCATTGCGATAGCGCACCGCCACGGTGTCCGCCGCGTCCTGCGCCGCGAGGGTCGCCGCGCGCAGACGCGCGGCGCGCTGGCGATCGGCATCGAGCCGGGTGAGGCTGTCCTCGACATCGCGGAGAGCCGTCAGCACCGCCCCCTTCCAGGCGAGCAGCGCCTCGTCCCGCTGGGCTTCACGCAGTCGCACCGTCGCGCGACTGGCGCCGCTGCCGAGCAGCGGCAAGCTGAGGCGGCCGGAGCCGTTGGCGAGGAGGCTGTCGCTCTCGATCGCAGTGGAGAGCGAGCGCGAGGCGAGCTGGAGCGCACCGGTGAGGCTGAACTTCGGATAGAGATCGGCGGTGGCGACGCCGATATCGGCGGTGGCGGCGGCCAGCCGGCGCTCGGCGGCGCGCAGGTCGGGCCGACGCTGCAGCAGGTCGGAAGGCAGGCCCGGCGGCACGTCGATGGTTTCGGGAGCACTGGCGGCCGGGGCCAATGTGGTCGCCAGCGCGGTGGGCGCCAGGCCGAGCAGGGTGCCGAGCGCATGGACATGGGCGTCCGCCTGAGCGGCGAGATCGGCACGTTGCTCGGCATATTGCTCGACGTCGCGCTCCTGGCGCCGCGCGTCGAGCGTGGTGACCAGGCCCTTGGCGGTGCGCACGCGGACGAGATCGAGCAGTTCGCGCTCGGACGCCAGGGTTGCGTCGGTGATGGCGAGGCGGCGCTGGAGCGCGCGATATTGCTGATATTGGTTGGCGACCTCGGCGGCGAGCATCACCTCGGCGTCGCGCTGCGACCAGACCGCCGCCTCGGTGCGCGCGCTGGCAGCCTCGTTGGCGCGGCGCTGCCCACCGAACAGGTCCAGCTCCCACGAGGCATCGAACCCGGCCTGGAAGGTCGCGAAACCCTCGCCGGGCAGGCCGAGGCCGGAGCCGCCACCCGATGACGCACCGGGATTGAGATTGCCGAGATTGGAAAGCCCTGCCGGCAGCGAGTTCTTGCTGAGCTTCGTATAGCCGCCCTGGGCATTGGCATTCAGGCTGGGGCCACCCTGCGAGCGGGTGGCGGCTTCCTGCGCCCTGGCCTGGCGAACGCGAGCGGCAGCCTGCTTGACGTCGAGATTGTCGCGGCCGGCCCGGGCGATGAGATCATCGAGTACCGGATCATGGAAGCCCCGCCACCAGGCGGCCGCATCCGGCATCGCCGGCGAGGCGCCCGTCGCGAAACTGGGCGGCAGCGGCATCTCGGGCGCCCGGTAGGACGGTCCGACCGTGCAGCCGCCGAGCAGCAGCAGGAGAGCAAGGCTGTGGAGTCGCGGGGCGGCCATGCCGGGCAGATGCGCTTTATTGACCCTGTAGTCAATAGTATGTTTGATGGTGCGCGGAGGCGAATGGCACGATATCGGGTCCGCATCGGAACGAGAGACATGACCACAGCGAACGAGGATCGGCAGGATGGCGGCGGCGCTCGCCCCCGGCGACAACGCCGCAAGGAAGCGCGGCCGAGCGAGATCGTCGAGGCGGCGATCACGCTGTTCGGCGAACATGGCTATGGCGCCACCAAGATGGAGGACGTCGCGCGCCGTGCGGGCGTGGCGAAGGGCACGCTGTTCGTTTATTTCCCGACCAAGCCGGACCTGTTCCGCGCGGTCGCGCAGAGCGTGCTCGCCTCTCATCTCGGGCTTCTGAACCAGCTCTCGGTCGACCTCGACCAGCCGCTGAAGAGCCTGCTGCCGACCCTGCTCGACGGTGTCGCGAGCGCGGCGGAGACGCGGCTGCCCCAGATCATGCGCCTGCTGATCGCCGAGGCGCGGGTCTTTCCCGAACTCGCCCGCACCTGGCATGACGAGGTCGTCTCGAAAGTGCTTGGCCTGCTGACCGCCGCCCTAGCCCGCGCCCAGGCGCGCGGCGAGGTCCGGTCGGGCGATCCCTATCTCCAGGCTTTCTCGATCATGGGTCCGATGCTGGCCGGCGCCCTCTTTCGTGAGATTTTCGGTCCGACCGGAGGATCGCCGCCCGACCTGCATGAACTGGCCAACCAGCACGCGCAGACGGCGCTGACCGGACTGCTGGCCAGTCCATCGGAATAAAGCTCTGTAGTACAGGCGAGCCCGTCTCGGCCTGGTCGGCGATGCCCAAGGGGCGGGCGCCTCTTGTTAACCAACTGTGAAAGCTTGCGACCGCAGCGAGCGGCGTGCCGGCGCGTGCCAGTTCGAGGAAAGCGAGACCGCCGAAGCAATAGCCGCATCCGCCTTCCCAGATCGCTCAGAACGCCGTCGTCCGCGTTCAGTTTGGTCCCGAGGTTTGTCGGGGTGGCAGCATCGACGATGGGGATATCGCTCCTGCCATCGAACCACCGCAAAATCAGGGGCGCTAATGTCGACAGGCTATCGAAATCGCTCTCCTGCCGCGATGGTCGGCGGTCATATCGCCGGCATCCGAAGGCTCGAGCTGCCGAGGCCACCGCTCGCGCATGACATCTGGACGCGACCTCGCCGGGACATTTTCGGTCTCGGCCACCTTCGCGCCTTCATCCCGACGATAGCGGATCATCCGAGAGCATGAGCATCTGACCTATAACTTGAGCGTGGCCCGAGCTTTATCTGGCAATTTCCAAGACTCTACCATCGGCGAAACATCGTGCCGGAGGTAACGGAGAGCCCTGCGTCAATAGACTTGGAAGCTTGTGTGATCATAGATATGATCTCGTTATGTTCCACTCCACGCCCGCTGAAGCCTTATCCAGCCCAAATGCCACCGCGCCCGCTATCCCGAACGCCTCGCTCGACTTCGTCGCGGTCGATGTCGAGACCGCCTGCGGCCGGGTCAGCAGCATCTGCCAGATCGGTATCGTCGGGTTTCGCGGCGGTACAGTTGCCTTCGAATATGAGACGCTGATCGACCCGCAGGACTATTTCAGCGGGTTCAACACGCGCATTCACGGCATCACCGCTGATCATGTCGCCGGAAAGCCGTGCTTCGGCGATCTCCACGAGGTGATCGATCGACATCTGGCTGGGCGGGTGACGGTCGCGCACAGCAATTTCGACAAGGGTGCGCTCACCGCCGCCTGCCGGATCCACGATCGCATCGAGATCGGCGCCACCTGGCTCGACAGCGTCCGCGTGGCCAAGCGGGTCTGGCCCGAACTTCCCAGCCATCGGTTGAATGTCGTTTCCAAGCATCTCGGTATCCGGCTCAAGCATCATGACGCGCTGAGCGATGCCCGCGCCGCCGGTCTGATCGTGACACGGGCGATAGAAGAGACGGGCATTCCGCTCGAAGGCTGGCTCGGCCCCGCCCGCGGCAAACAGCCCCCCGCCCCCAAAGCCGCTCCGGCGGGGCCGCTCGTCGGGCAGCGGATTGCCATCCTGGGGGAGCCGCGCAATGGCGCCCTTGCCCATCGGATTGCCGCGCTGGGCGGCAGGGTCATGGCCGCGGTCGGCAAGACGGCGACCATGTTGGTCGTGATCGCCGATGAGCCGTTTGGCTATATTCGATATGACGCGCAGTTCAGGCTGGCCCGCGATCTTCAGGAGATGGGCAACGGAATCGAGATAGTGAGCGCCGCTGCTCTGGGTTCACACTATCCGGAGCTGTGAGCCAAGGCCTCCGGCGCTCTGGTAAATCTCGAGAAGAACCCCACATCTTCTTGGCACTTCCACAGTGACAGACGAGACGACGCATGGCTAATGGCTGGGCGCCCGATGGCGCCGTTCAGAACCAGATCGACGACAGCATCAGCGATGCGCTGGCACAGGCCCGCGCACGGCTGCCCAATGGCGACAGCCTCGAGGAGTGCGAAAGCTGTGGCGATGACATTCCGGAAAAGCGCCGCGCCGCCTTGCCCGGCGTGCGGACGTGCATCGCCTGCCAGAGCGAACGCGATCGCTCCTATGTCGTTCACAGCGCGATCAACCGCCGCGGCAGCAAGGACAGCCAGTTGCGCTGAGGCCCGGCCAGCCCGGTCGGTGAGACGACAAGGGGGCGGAGCGATCGCGTGCGTGGCGCTCGAATGACCGGGACGATCGCGCCGGATGTCGGGGCGTGAAGCGATGCCATGATGGGGGCAGCTTGTTTCGCGGCGGAGCGGCTTGAGCGGAGGTCGGGGAGGCGCACCATTGGCGAGGTCGGCGTGTGTCCGTCGGCCCTCGATGCCCTAGGCGACGGCCGCCAGCATGCTCCGCGGCCGGCGATGTCGCGAAGGCAAGGGACCTTTTTCGCGGCACGGAACGGCGGCGGGTCCCTGTCGTTTCTTTGCGACAAGGAGAGAGATGATGGCCAACAATGATGCTTTTGCCAATCGCGCCTCGGAAGCGGGTGCCGCCGCCGGTGGCCCGGCCGAGGACGGGATCGACGATACGTCCCTGACGGAGGCTCAGCGCAACGAAATCCGCCGCCGGCGCGCCATGGCGACCGCGGTCGACGATGCTGACGCCAGCCATTCGGGCGGAATGGGCGCGCAGGGCGGTGCCGCTGACTTCGGCAAACCGAAGAATTTCGGCCTGCCCGAGTAAGCCGCGTTGTCTTTTCGGGCCGGCCTCGCGCCGGCCCGATGTTCCCGGATGTAAAGCATGGCGAAAAGTTTTATCCCCACCCTCCGGATGGCCTCGGCGGCGCGCCGTGGCCTCAGATTACGCGAAAAGTTCGAACGGGGCGGCACACAGGTCGGGGTCGATCGCGCCCATCAGCTGGCCGAACGCCGCGCCGTCAGCGAAGCCGACGTCAAGGCGATGCACAGCTTCTTTGCGCGTCATGCGGTCGACAAGGACACCGCGACCCACCAATGGAATTCGGACAAGGATCAATCGGCGGGCTTCATCGCCTGGCTGCTTTGGGGCGGCGACGCGGGCAAGAGCTGGGCCGACGCCACGGCCCGTTCACTCGGGGCCTGAGCCCGCCCTTGGCGACCCGCTGCGCGCTTCCGCTCGTTCTCCTGCTGGCTCTCGCCGGATGCGGTGCCATTCCGCGCGATCCGGAAAGCACGCTCGACCATATCCACGCGACCAGTGTCATCCGCGTCGGCTTGACCAGGATGACGGCCGAGCAGATGGGCTCCGCCGACCGGCTGATCGCCATCCTCGCGCGCGAGACCGGCGCCCGCCCTCAACGCTCCGCTACCGCAACCGAGCCGGGCTTGGCCGGCATAGAGGACGGCCGGCTCGATCTTCTGATCGGCCCGTTCGACCGGGACAGCCCGTGGGCGACCGATGTCGCTTTTGGCCCGCCGCTCGCGAGGAGCGGAAACGACGACCATCCGATCGAGCTGAAGGCGGCGATGACGAATGGCGAGAATCGCTGGATCATGCGTGTCGAGGATGCGAGCCGCCAGGTGGCCTCGGGAGGCGCCGACCAATGAGCGACAACAGTCTGCCCGACGAACTGCGCGACACGATGCGTCGGGCGATCCGGCTCGAATATTGGAACATCTTCTGGACCTCGACGATCATCGTCGCGATGGGGCTGGTGCTCGGCCAGTCCGAGACGATGAAGACGGCCTGGGTCGAGGACACGCTGGGGCTCGTTCCCCCGATCATGTTCCTTGTCGCGGCGCATATGGAAATGAAGGGCCGGCGCTCCGAGCGCTTCCCCTTTGGTTTCGAGCGGGTCAACGGCCTCGGCTTCTTGGTCGCCGCGGTCGCGCTCACCGCGGTCGGCGCGCTCCTCCTTTACAATGCGGTGATGGCGCTCGCCGCCCGGGAGCATGCCACTGTCGGCTCGGTCATGCTGTTCGGTCACAGCGTTTGGCTGGGCTGGCTGATGCTCGCGGCCCAGCTCTACTCGCTCGTTCCGCCGATGATCATCGGGCGCAAGGAGCTGCCGCTTGCCGAAGAGCTCAACGACAAGCTTCTTCATACCGATGCACTGATGAACAAGGCCAACTGGCTGACGGGTGCCGCCGGTCTTGCCGGCGTGATCGGGCTCGGACTGGGGTGGTGGTGCGCGGACTCGATGGCTGCCGCGCTGATCTCGGTTGACGTCATCAATGACGGGGTGAAGGCGCTCCGTTCGGCGACCGCCGAGCTGGTCGATGGACATCCGCGCGACCTGTCGAGCGCCGAGCTCTCCCCCGAGGCGCCTGCGGTTGGCGCGCGGCTCCAATCCGAGTTTCCCGATGCGACGATCCGGCTGCGCGAAACCGGCCGGCTTATCCGCGCCGAGGTCCATGACGCCCATCCGCCGCGCGAAACCCGCCATCCGCGCCACTATTGGCCTGAGGAGGACGATCGGGCCTGGCGCCTCGCGCAGGTGGGCTTCGTCCCGCCAACGGCCGATCGGCAGGACAAACTGACGTCCCAAGCCGAGCACGGCTAGGCGGGTGCTAGGGAGCTTTTCGCCAGCATGATCCGAACAGCTCGCTTCTGGAGGTGCGATACCTACCGGCCGCCTGCGAATTGCGCCCGAACCACCGATGATCGGGCGTATGCCGGCGCTCGTTCAGCCCGGCCGCCCGGGCTTTTGATGGGGGCACCGCTATAGGCGACCGTGACGAAGAAGGGCGTCGTGCCGGCCGCGCGGATGAAGCGCTCGGTCTCGTTGGCCAGCAAGGCCACGTCGCGGATGCCCGACCGCTCCGGCGCCAGCTCTGCATCATAGGGAAAGCGCTGTCCGGGCGGACATATTTCCTGCCGATCAGCGCGGTGGTGTAGCCGGCCTTTCCGAGCAGCGCCGGCAGGGTGACGACGCCGTCGACCAGCGACTGGTTGTGCCCCGAATGAGCAAGCCCACACATGCCGTTCTGGTGCGCATAGGGGCCGGTGGGGAGGACCGATCGCCTGGGACTGCACAAGGACACGGCGGCGTGCGCCCGCGCGAAGCGGGTCCCGCGCCGCGCCAGCGCGTCGAGGTGCGGCGTGCGCACCCCGACGCCATAGCAGCCGGCATCCAGCCCCTGGTCCCTGCCGGCGATCAGCAGGATGTTCCGGGCCTGGAGGAGCTATGTGACGATGCCGGCCATGCCCTTGAGGATCCAGCTTCACGAACAACATCCGTGGCAAAATCCAGGAGATAGGCGTCGCCCATGGGCATCCTAGAACCCAGACCCCAGTCTGCCGATCATGGCGATCGCGCCCTTGATGGATCGAGGGGGGTTGGACGCAGCTGCCGTCCGCCGCTTCCAGATGTTCGTCAGCGCCTCATGATATACCATTGCCCCCCGGCCGTGCGGAACAAACGAGCCGAATAGGAGCAATCGGCGGCCTCGACATCATATTCTTCGCCCCAACCGCTGTCGGCGGCCCAGGACCGGGCCCACTGCTCGGCGGCGAATCCGTCATCGAAGCTGCCCCTTGCGGCCGGCTGGGATCGATCACCGGTCGGATAAAGTCGAAATTCCGTCATGAGAGTTCCTCTGTAGCGATCTGCTCAGCTTGCCGGGGCGCAGCCCTTCACGTTCGGCCGCGCGCTCAGGCGCAAGCGACAAGGCGAGATGGCAACAACGAGCCTCGGATGAGGTGGCACGCTCGGCAGCCAGTTGTGCCTATGCGGCCCTGGACTCGAAATGATCGAGTTTTTCCGAGATCCTCATCCGGCTCATCGACTATCTCATGGTGATGCAAAATCGCCGGCGGCGGTGGTCGCCGCCGACGCTCAAGGTCAGGCCTCGCCGAGCTTCGCCAGCTTGGACAACAGCCCCCGATCATTGGCCGGCGCCTCGATCTCGATGTGCCGGGGTTTCATAGCCTCCGGAACGACCCGCTTGAGGCCGATGCTGAGCAAGCCGTCATGGAAGGTCGCATTGCCCACCTCGATGAAGTCTGCAAGCTGGAAACGGCGCTCGAACGAGCGAGCCGCAATCCCACGATGAATATATCGGTCCTGCTCCCCCTCGTCGGGCGTCTTCTTGCCGGCGACCAGCAGCTGGTTCTGTTGCGCGGTGATTTCGATCTCATCGGATCGAAATCCCGCCACCGCCAGAGTGATCCGATAGCTGTCCTCGTCCAGTTTCTCGAGGTCGAAGGGCGGATAGCCGTCGCTTGCGTCAATTCGCCCCCCGCTTTCCAGAAGATCGAACAGCCGGTCGAAACCGATGGTCGACCGACGATAGGGCGAAAAGTCAAAATTTGTCCTCATATCAAATCCTCTTCTGAGCAATCTGAGCATGAGAAGCGCCGGAAAGAGCCGACGCCCTCTCGTTGGAGCGGGTCCTGACGGCACCCGGCGGCGAGCGAGGTAGTTAGGGCCACAGCCCGTTCAAGAGGTGACGGAGAGAGCATTAAATTTTTTTCGTCGCCCCAGATCAGCGGCTTGGGTCCATCTTGACGGAACGGAAGGGCGTTCCAAAATGAGGCGCGGCGGCCATCGCCAAATGGAAGGAGCGACTGGAAGAAAGGAGGCCAGCCATGTCCCTCTCCCATTTCCGACACCCGTTTGACATTGCCAAGCATCCAACGATGGAGCCGGAGGTCAAGCGCGCCATCCTGGCGTCCTGGGCTTCAGACCGCTCAGCGATCCGCGACGCGCCCCAGCTGCGCAGATCGCCCAACGGGGATCGCGCCGTGCCGGTGGACGATGTCCTCTCCGCGCTGAAATCACTCGATCCGTGACGGAACCGGCCATGTCGAACCGCTTCCTCGAATATCTTGAGCGTGAACGCGCTCGGCTGGACAGCTCGATCACAGCCAGGGGAGACGGCGCTGCCGTCGATCACGAGGATGTTCCTCTCCAGCGACAAAGGCGTGTGGTCGAGGATCAGATCGCCCAGTGGCGAGCTGACTTGGCGATCGCACCGGCCGCTTGAGCCAGCGACAGCCCGGCGACAATTTGTCGCCGGGCCAGTCCCCGAAGCGCTTGGCTGCTGCCCTCCGGCATAGATGCGCTCGATCCGCGCCGGCCTGGGTCAGGCTGACAGGACCATGGTGGCGGGCGATACCCGGGCTACGCTGATCCTGCATCCGGGGTGCCGGAATTGATCTATGTGATGACGATTGCCCTCCGGCTGCGGAAACGATGCCTGCTCCCTATGCATTAGTGGTCCGCCGCAACCGCCGGGAGTTGGATATGCGTTCCTGTCCTACCGCCTTCGCCCTCTCAACCGCCGGCCTTCTGCTCCCCGCCCGCAATAGGCGGCAGGACCAGGCGGGCATTCCGAGCGAAAAGAAGGTTGGCAAACCAGCGATGGTCGTGCCGGTCGACAGGACGCGATTGAGCTTCACGCCCGGCACAGCCCCGGACAATAGCCAGATCGAACCACGCGATCCTGCAACACGCTGAAGCGCGCGAAATGCCACAGCATAAAAGCGTTCGTGCGGGACAGGGACGAGGTGCGGTCGGAGGCGTCGCTAAAGGGCTGAGCTCTTTCGCGCTCGGTCTCCGGGAGGAACTGTCGGCGGGCAGCATGACCCGCATCGCCGTATTTCGCCTCGGCGACATCGATGTCGAGGTTGCGCAAGGCAGAGACTCGCTCTGGGCTGTCTTGAGACGGCCCGAGCGCGGCGGGATCGCGATCAGGGCCGCCTATGCGCCAGGGGCCGAGGCACGCCTTGTGACGACCCCTGACGAGGACGCGGTGGGCGTCGAACTGCGGAGCGCATTGGGCCGTCATCTTGTGCGCTTTCGGACGACCGAACGCGATCTTCACAGGCTGCGTATGACGGTGGACCTGACACCCACCCAACCCCTGCTGCTACCCTTCCTGCCTCGCGACATCTATCCGCTCGATGCCGGGGATGAACTGGCCGCCCAAGGCAAGGTGGAAGCCGCGCAGCGCGGCATCAACGCGGGCCTGCTCTTCTTCCATGTCGATGAGCCCGCCTTCGGCACCATCCTCTATTTTCAGAATCTCACCGCGCTCAATCGCTATTTCGAGCTCACCGACACCAAGCCGGATGGCGCTGTCGGCGGCGAGTGGCCGGAGCTTGGCTTCCTTCCGCCATCACCGCCCCACGGTGGGATGCCACCCGTGAACGCCTTGCCCGCCGACGAAAGCGTGACGATTTCCGACGCCGTGATCGTCATCCGCGACACGCCGATCGGCGACGAGCTGATGATGGGGCGCGTCTTCCTTCAGATGCTGGGTTCAGCTTACGACGCGATCGAGCGTCCCGATGTCGAATATCGCGATTGGCCGGGTCGGGCCGCGCGAACCCTCAAGGACCTCCAGTCGTCCAGGTAGGCCCATGTTCGGCATTTCGGGCATCTCTATTTCCATCCCTACACCGACAGTGAATATCCTGACGCGATGGTCCAGATGTCGCTGCTCGCGGCGATCCACGACTATGGCAGCTGGCAAGGCACGGAAATTCCTCTCGCGAAGCAGATCAGGGCCGGGATCGGCAAATTTTATGATGCTCGCCTGAAAACCCTGCGGCGCTACCTGCCGAATGTGGGCCAAGACAAGGATGCCGAGGCGGTCGACAGCTGGTATCTCTATCATCCCCTCCTCAATCTGGGGCGTCTCGCCGTGGCCGGCGACGCCGGCGCGAAGTCCCTGCTCCTTCGGTCCATCGACTATGCGATCAGGGTGGCGCACCATTTCCGCTACGCTTGGCCAATCCAGTACAAGGTGACCGATTTTTCGGTGATCACAGCGACGGCGAACGACGATCGCGGGCAAACCGATGTTGGAGGCCTTTATGCCTTCCTCATGCTTCAATGCTTCCAGATCACCGACGAAAAGCGCTTTCTCGATGAGGCACGCCGCGCGGTCGACGCTGCCAAGGGCATGCGTTTCAACCTCAATTACCAAGCCAACCTGACGGCCTGGGGCGCCGCCGCCTGCATGCGCCTGTGGCGTATCACCGGCGAAGCGGACCATCTCGCCCAAAGCTATGTCTATCTGGCGAGCTTCTTCCACAACTCCGAGATTTGGGAATCACAGATCAAGGCCGCGCGGCATTACAGCAATTTCCTCGGGGTCACTTGCCTGCAGGATGCGCCTTACATGGCGATCTACGAATGCTTCGACAGCTTCACGGCGTTTGAATCCTATCTGCGCGATGGCGGGCCCGACCTCGAACCAGCGGCACGGATTTTGGTCAGTGAATATTGCAGATATGCGCTCAGCCGAGCCTGGTTCTACTATCCGGATGCGCTTCCCAAGGGGATATTGGCGAGCGAAAGCCGCAACGGCCACATCGACCCCAAGCTCTCTTTTCCCCTTGAGGATCTCTATGGAGATGGCCAGCCCGCCGGGCAGGTCGGACAGGAAATCTACGGGGCGGGTGCCGCGTTTATCTTTGCCACCCGCTCCCATCATTTCGTAGCGGAAGCGCCCTTTCTGCTGTTCTGCAATCAGTTCCTCCACACAAGCGAGCGGACGGCCGACACGGCGATGACCATCCAGCTCAACGGCGGTCCCAATTACCCCGCCAACCTGTCGATTGTGAGACGGCCTCGTCGAAAGCTGCCCGAGGTTCGATTGACGACAATCGCGGGGACGGACATCGAGCGCTCGAGATCCGCTGACGACAGGATCGACTTCACGGTGCCCGCCGACGGCAGGTTCATTCTGCAGTGGGCTGATGGCCCGCGGCGGCGACCACGAAAACACTCTTGAGCACCGCTGCCAATATTATTCGGCTGAGAAGGTGACCGCCTCGAGCTTGTTGCCATCAGGATCGCGTACAAATGCGCCGTAATAGTCCCTGTCATACGCGGAGCGGATGCCCGGTTTTCCGGCGCAGACGCCGCCCATTTGCAAGGCGATCTCATGAAAGCGATCGACTTCGGCGCGGCCCTGTGCAGCAAAGGCGATATGCACCCCGTTACCGGGCGTTGCGCAGTTACCGTCGACAGGGGTCTCGACCGACAGCTGAACGGTGCTCGTTCCATAGTCGAGGCTTGTTGCGTCCCGGTCGATCAGGCGCCATCCAACGACCGCAAGGACTGCGGTGTAGAAGGGTTCGGCCCGCCCGATATCGTTGGACCCGACAGAGATATGGTGGATCATCGAGGTCGCTGCCTGTTCCGCTAGGAAGGCTTCAACCGACCGCCCCGCGCAGGGTTCCCGGGATCGCTGCCCAGAACCGCTCCACTTGATGCAGATCAAGCAATTGATACAAAACGACTTTTTCCTGGCGGCGGATCACAAGCGCGGAACGTCGAGGATCGATCACTCGTTCTCGTATCAGGCTCGTGACAGACCGGGCCGCCTTTAGGAGATGCAACATGAACCAGAATGACCAGAGCCGCGACCTTAGCAATCAGATGGGCTCGGGCCAAGGTAGCGCCGGAGGTCAAGGGGCCGACCGGAACCGTCAGGAGCAGCAGCGCGAGGGCTCGATCGACCGCCAGCAGAACCAGCAGCGTGATCGGCAGGACGCCGATGATCAGCAGCGCGACCGAAGCCAGGAGAGCGACCGGATCGACCAGGACCGCGGGGACCAGGACCGCGACCAGCAGCGCTGATCGCCCATCAAGGAAAGCGGGAGCTCAGTTCCCGCTTTCTTTTTGCTTTGATAAACCGTCAGCGGCGGGTCAGGTCGAAGTGTTCGCGGGGTTTATCTCGCCTACCGGCTGCTCGAATGTGCATTGCCGCGCGGCTTGCCTGAACGCCACCGCAGCGTCTTGGTGCCATGGCGAAATCGCCCGGTGGAGACCTGGTCGTACATGAGGTCCGCCATCAGGGCCGGCCGGAGCAGACATAGTCGTTGGTGTTCTTCAGATTCCCACGACTCGGGCCAGTCGGGGCCCTTCCGGGAAACCCATCGCCGCCGTCGTGAGCCCACTACGTTTTCGCCAGGATGACGGGCGCAACCGAGCCGCCCTTGGTCTCCATGACGGCCGATGACGCAATATGCGGTGCGAACCTGCTTGATCTTGCGCATCGCTCGTTCGCCGAACCAATAAGCCCCCCTCGCTGGACTACACGATCACGCCGTCAAGCGACCGCCGACTCGTTGCCACCATTGGCCGCGCAATCCCGGTCCCTGACGAGGGCGATAACGAAAGCGAAGGACTGTGGATATTCCTATGGAGCTTCTCCGCCGCATCGCAATGGTTTACCAGCGGCTCGAGGCTGAGATCATCGCGCTCCAAGGCCAGACAGTCTGAAGTCACAAGCTGTGCCGGTGTTGAGGCTGACAGCTTGCAATCCGCGTAGCAGCAGGATGGAGCCTGGCCTGAGGCGCATCGAGGGATATCCGCCCCCCCTCGCAACGACCCGCTTCCCGTCGAGGATCAGACGAGTTTTTCGGCGATCGCGGCGATCTCTGCGAGAATTCCGAGGAAATAGCGGCCGGGCGGCTTTCCGGATTTCGACCCGGTCTCGACGGCGGCGTCCCGCTCTCGATGATCGCCCGAAAATCATCCCGTGTTGGCTGGTAAAACCAGCCCGGCGGAGGATTGGGTGACCGTCGACGAGAAGCGCCTCCATGGGAGCGATCGGACGAGATCACGCTCCTTGGCCAAGCGGGACGTGCCCGCTTCCCGGCTCGGAGTCGCTCCGCCTCGCAGACTAGTTCTTCTCGGAAGAGACCGGAGTGGTCTTCGGGGGGAGGCCTTCCGATCGACGTTCAGCATCATGCTGGTCCCGTACAGCCTGTTCGCTCCGCAGCTTCTCGGCGCGCGAGCGCCGGTTCCGCAGGATCGCAAAGGCCAGGACCAGGGCCAGGATGATCGGACCCGCAATCGTGATCACGCTCCAGAGCGCGCCGCCACTATCCGCTTCCATGTCACTCTCCTTGAAAGATCTTTCGCCTCGAAGGTCGTCATTTCTTGCCGGCAAGCCCATCCCTGCTCAGCGGGCCGCCCGTCTCGTCGGCTCAGGCGTTTCCGGTCGTTTAATCACAACGTCAGCCTCGGGATCGCGTTCGGGCTCTCGAGATATGTCGAGCGTGTCGCTCGGATTCAGCGCGCTGCCTTTCGGCTGATATTCGGCGGAGATACTGGACGCGTCGCGTTGCATCACCTCTTTCAGGGCTGGCGTGGTGATGACACAACGCCCCAAGGCGGCACGACGCTCCCTGCCGCGGATCATGTTGCGGGCTTATGACGCTGAGGGCTCGGAAAACCTTCCAGACTGCCGACGATCATCGAGCGTGACGGGAGAAGCGTGATGCCTGCAACACCCAGAGTGCAGCCTAAGACCAGCCTCGACCTGCGATCTGGGAGCTTCCGTACCCATGCCAGCCCTCGTCAATCCCGGTTGAGCGGCTGGGTATGTTCGGTAGCCGAATTCGCGCCAGTGGCCTGATCTTCCTGCAGTTCCTCACTATGCCAGAAGGTCCGGCCAACGAAGACGACAATCATCATCAGAAGGATGATCGTGCCGATGATCAGCACGGCTTTCTCACGGCGCCGGCGGACGGGCTTTGGCGGCTCGCTCATCCGCGCAGCTCGCACTTAACGGTGCCGGAATCCACGCTCACCCTTGAAATGGCATCGCGAAGCCGCTGCCCGGAAGCACCGAACTTTCCCGTCCAGCGGGTGACCTCGCAATTTTCCTTCACATTGAGCCGGGCGGCAATGTGCGGGCCACGCTTCGTGTCGTCAGCCATGTCGTCTTCCTTCGTCGATCTTTGAACCTCGACAATCGCGGGACGTTTTCCGCCGATCGGCACGATCACCCGATCCGCAGCGCTTGAAGACGAGCGAGTCTCCGGAGCGCCATGGATCAGATTGATACCGGCTACGGCTTCCGGAGCTCAGCACGCAGAAGCAATCATGCGGAGACAGGTCCGGCCATGGGCGGCCTCCTGGCACATCGCGCCATCCTACCCGCCGCTATGGGCAACCCCTACAGGACGCCGCCGCATCAGGGCCGCACCTCGCTTGGCTCAGATAGCGGCCTGCGGGCTGGGCATCCTGCCCGCTGAGACACCGTTGCGCTCGATGAATTGAAGCTCAGCCTCTGCGACCTCCCGCCACCCGGCTTCATTGCAGATATAATGGCTGCGGCCGGCGAAGGACAGGAACTCGGTGACGCTTCCCGGATCGGTGTACCCCTTGAAATTCTTCTCGGTGAGATGCGAGGGGATGATGTGATCCTCTTCACCCCCGATGAGCAGGAGGGGGGTGTGCGGTGCATCCAGGTCGATCTTCCCATCCGAGCCCATGCAATCTCTCAGCACATTGCGGCTGTCGTGGGTGGCCGTGGCCTCGAACTCTTGCGCAGCTTCCTGCTCGCTGAGTGTATTGGCAAAGGCGCCGTGAAACGTCTTGGCATCCATCAGCACCGGCTCATCACCCCTCATCGGGTTGGCGATGACCGCGCTGTTCTTGATGAACCCCCAGTCGAGGTCGATCATTCCGTTGGGAGCCACCGAGTCGATCGCGACGCCGGCGGACAACAGTCCCTTGGCGGTCATAATCTGCGTGATGAGCCCGCCCACCGAGTGACCGATCATGACGGGGCGATCACGCCGCTGCACTTCGGCTTCGATCGACGCGATCACATCCTTGAGGGCGAGGTCACCCAAGCCAGCGGGCGGTTGGGCACGAAGCGTTGCCGGTTCGCCCTCATGCAGCGGCCAGGCGGGCACGGCGCAATCATAGCCCTTAGAGCGAAAGAAGCTCGTCCACTTCTCCCAGCTTTTCGGGTTCTGAAACATTCCGTGCACGAAGATGATGTCGGTCATGGGATCTCCTGTAATCAGCCTCGCGATGGGCTCAGGCGGCTTTCCTGCGGCGCGTCTCCCAGCCCTTCTTGGCAGCGGCCGAGCGCTTCTCGTGGCTCTGGCCCGCCCCGGACGTGCGGCCGCCCTTGCTCGAAGACGCGTGATTCTCGGCCTTCCCTCTACCGGACCCGGACTTTGTACCGCCGCCCGACTCCTTGTTTACCGTGGCCCAAGCGCGGCGCTCGGCCTCCTTCTTGCCGGTCCCGCGGTCTTCATAGCCCTGCTCGATATGTTCGGCCTTGCGCTTCTGTTTGTCGGTGTAACTGCTCTTGTCGCCACGGGGCATGGTAGGTCTCCTCGTCCCCCTCGATTTCCTTGCGGATATCAGCCGTTCTTTGCGTCGACCGCCCGGGCCCCGAGCAGATCCAGAAGCGTCACGCCAGCCACGATGGCAAACGCCGTGATCGCCATGCGGCGTCTGGGGTTCGGCCGGGCAATGATCACCCCCAGCGATGCCAGATCGACCAGGTCTGCCGCGAAACGCGTCCATATCGGGCCACTGTCCTTCGGCCAGACCAGCCCGGCGACACCGGTCGCGATCTCCCGCGCGCCAACCGCCCGGAAAAGGACCCCGCCGGCCTTTTCACCCGCGCCGATGCCGCGTCCGAAGGTACCGCCCATCACGATATCGGTGATGCCGAAGGTGAGGCTAGCGGCACCAATTACCCGCCCGATCGTCCGCGCTTCCATCAGTGATCCGCCCGCTCGGCTCTCGCCAGCGCCTCCGGACTGGCGCTGCCGGGTTCCGCCATTTTACGGTGCTGCTCGGCCAGGATGCCGGCGGGCGTAACGTTGGCCATCGCCTGCTGGATCTTGTTTTTCCAGCCAGACACCACGCTCGCCTTGCCATCCATCAGCGCATCCCAGCCATCGGTGGCGACATCGACCGGATCGCTCTTCCTGGGGTTGGCGCCGACCGACGTATCGAGCATGTCGGCGCGGTCGAAGAACTCGGTTTCGACGGGCCCCGGCAACAGGGTGGTCAGGGTGACGCCCTTGGCATGCTTGATTTCATTGCGGATTGCATCGGTGAAATTGTCGACGAACGCCTTGGTGCCGTTATAGACCGCATTGAACGTGCCGGGGATAAAGCCGGCGATCGAACCCGTGACAAGCACCTTGCCCGCATCACGCGCGACCATGTCCCTCAGCACCTGCTGGAGCAGATAGACCGTGCCGGTCACATTGGTGTCGATCACGCGACGCCACTCGGCGACGTCCTGATCGAGAAAAGCATGCCCGAGCCCTCGGCCGGCATTGGCGCAAAGCAGGTCGATGGTCCTGCCCTTCGCTGCCGCGAGCAGCTGATCGACCCCTTCGATGGTGGCAAGATCTGCCTCGAGCGCTTCGACAGATGCGCCCCGTGACCGCAGATCGTCGGCGGCGGCGACGATCAGCGTCTCGTCGGCCACGATCAGCAGGTCATAGCCATTTTTCGCCGCGAGATTGGCGAGCTCGAAGCCGATGCCGGTCGATGCGCCGGTGATGATCGCGAACTTTTCGGCCATGTCAGTCTCCTATTCGGCAGCGATGGCCATGTCGGGCTTGAGCACGACCTTGGTCACTTCATTCTGGTTGTCGTGGAACATCCTGTAGCCGTCAGGCGCCTGCTCCAGCGGCAATCGGTGGCTGATCAGGAAGGTCGTATCGATCTTGTCTTCCATGATCGCATTGAGGAGCGCCGGCATATAATGCTGTACATGCGTCTGCCCCGTCTTGAGGGTCAGGCCCTTCTCCATGAAGGCTCCGAGCGGGAATTTGTCGACGATGCCGCCATAGACCGCAGGCATCGAAACCCGGCCGCCCTTGCGACAGGCGACGATGGCCTGGCGGATCGAATGGATCCGATCGGTGCCGAGGAAGGTCGACTTCTTGATCTGGTCGACCACATTGTCGACGAAGAAGCCGTGAGCCTCAAGACCGACGCTGTCGATAACCGCATCCGGACCAATTCCGCCGGTCAGCTCCATCAGCGCCTCATAGGTCTTGGTCTCTTCGAAGTTGATCGTGACCGCACCGAACCTCTTCGCCAATTCGAGGCGATGCGGGAAATGGTCGATCGCGATGACGCGCTCGGCCCCCATCAGAAAGGCCGACTGGACCGCGAACAGCCCGACCGGTCCGCAGCCCCAGACGGCCACCGTATCGCCCGGCTCGATCTGGGCGTTTTCGGCCGCCATCCACCCCGTGGGCAGAATGTCGGACAGGAAGAGCACCTTATCGTCATCGACGCCATCCGGGACAATGATTGGTCCAACGTCGGAAAAGGGCACACGGACATATTCGGCCTGGCCGCCGGCATAGCCGCCGGTCATGTGGCTGTAGCCGAACAGGCCGGACATCGGCTGCCCATACAGCTCCATGGCGATATCCTGATTGTCGGCGGGATTGCCGTTGTCGCACGCGGAATATTGGTGCTTCGAGCAGTGAAAGCAGCTCCCGCACGCGATCGTAAACGGCACGACGACGCGCTGACCTTTCCTGAGCGTCGATTTAGGCCCGGTCTCGACGACCTCGCCCATGAACTCATGGCCGAGGATGTCACCCTTCTGCATCGTCGGGATGTAGCCATCATAGAGGTGCAGATCGGAACCGCAGATCGCCGTCGAGGTGATCTTGATGATCGCATCGCGCGGGTTGAGGATCTCCGGATCATCAACCGTGTCGACGCGCACGTCATGCTTGCCGTGCCAGGTGAGCGCGCGCATCAGGCCTTCTCCTCCTCAAGTTGCTTCCTCGTCCATGACGCCGTCGCGATCTCACCCGTCTCCATGAGTTGCTTGAAACGACGCAAATCGCGCCGTGCCTGGATGGCAGGCTCGCGCTGGAAAAGTTTAGCGACAAGCTTGCCAACGACGCCACCGGGCGGATCGTACAGGATCGTGGCGGTCACCTGCGTCCCGCGCCCACCAGGCTCATCCTGAAAGTCGATGCGGCCGCTGTTCGGCACGTCGGCGCCCTCGACGGAGGCCCAGGCGATCGTCTCGCCTTCGAACTCCTCGGTAATGACGGCATCCCACTCGACGGTCTTGCCGCCAGGCGCCTTCACCACCCAATGCGACAGGTTTTCATCGCGGACCTCTACCGACACGATATTGTCCATGAAGCTCGGAAGGTTGGCGAAGTCGCGCCAATAGGCATAGAGCTCTGCGCGCGGCCGATTGATCGTGACGGTGCGACCCACCAGCGTGTCGCCTTTCAGCTCAACGAGCAGGACCGCGGCCTCGTCGACGGCCTCGCCACGCTTGGAGGTCGACAAAGGTGCATCGTCGCGGTCAGGGCGGTCGCTCACATCATTCTCCTTTTCGGAAAAGTCTTCGCCCAACCCCGCGACAAGCCCGTGGGTTCCTTTAGTTTCGGCGCCAGATCACCAATAAAATCATAGATTTAATGCAGGTTAATAGCGATCCGCGAACGACTCGCAAAAGCCTCGGTGAGGGATGAAGAGCATTTCATCGGCCTAGCGACAGGAAGAGATCGTCGGACCCCGATTTCGGGATTCCACGGCACCGACCTGGCCGCCCTGCTCCCAAGCTGAGGATCGATCGGTTGTTCCTGCCGGTGTCGCCCGACGTCTGCGTGCCGTTTACCGCGGCCGACGCCCATGTGCGCGACTAAAGGCTCTGGATCCCATCTGACTTGGTGAAGGCTGTCGACGACCAGCGAAGTCACGATGCGCTCGTCATCATGGCCGAGGCGATGAAAGCTGAGACCGAGCCGACCAGCACGCTTTGACTTCGACACTGGCTGGAGCGGGGAAACGCGGCTACGTCGCCGTGATAGGCCGCCACTCGTCAGGACGGCCCTTAGGTCGGCTGCTCGCTGGCGGACGGGCCGAAGCGGTACTCGGCCGCTTCCCAGGCGCCGATGTACCCCAACGTCGATGGGAGCTGTCCGGCAACCGGCGCGCACTTGCAGCATTTTGACGCCTGCCAAGGTGGCCGCCTCGCAGGCGCCGTTCGTAACCGTCGCGCGCCCGGCCGTTCAACCGGTGGCCCTGATTATGTCAGACGCTTTATCCGTATACGGCCGGCATCGCACTGTGGCGAATATGTCACTGAATTCATTACTTCTCCTCTGTTCGCAACCCGAGAAGTTCCCGCAGGTTTCAGTCAGCCCCGCTCGGAACAGACCTTCCGTGCGAGCTTCTAGTGGAGTTTTGTTCGCATGAAATTTGCCCTCATCGCAGCAGCGTTCGCGGCGTCGATCTCCTCGGCCGGCATCGCTCAGGAGACGTCGCCCGATGGCAGCGAACCCGCCGCCAGCTTCGAACCTTATGTCGGCGTTCTCGGCGGCTATCATACCTTCGACAAGCGCAGCGAATTCGGTACCGTTGGTGCGCGCGGCAAACCGAACGGCGCGCTCATCGAAGGTGTCGCTGGCGTCAACATTCCCTTTGGGCCCGTCTTCGTAGGCGTCGAAGGCAATGCCGCCAAAGGGTTCAGGGACATCGACTGGGAATATGGCGTTCGCGGTCGCTTCGGGATGCGCGCCGGACAGAGCGGGATGATCTACGCATCGACCGGCTATCAGTGGGTCAACGGCCGCCGCGGCTTCTCCGACCAGAAGGACTGGATGTATGGTGTCGGCGTCGAAGTCGGTCCCAAGGATATCGGGCTGACCGGCCTTCTCGGCGAAGCCGGTCCGCGCATTCGGCTTCAGGCCGAAACCTATGATTTCGACAGCATTCGTCCGATGGCGGGCGTCGTCTTCGCGTTCTGAGACCGTCGCGGACCAGTTATAACGGGCTGCGCCATCGCGCGCAGCCCGTTACGGCCGGCTGGCGGCGACAATTTGGACCACTGCCTTACAATCGCTAGGTGCTGCGCTTTCGCAGCTCTGACTGACGACGTGCGCAAGGAGTCGACCTGCCACTGTGGGATCTGACGATCCCTCAAGGCCCATCCGCAATCCCGAGGTTTGCGGGTTATGAGGCATATTCCTGCCGGAGGAGGGCGAAGCATCGGCCAGTCGAAGGCAGGGCTGTTCATCTCGACGAACCGGTCGTGATCGCCGCGGCCTCCCCTTCATCCCCACCGATCGTGATGTCTATTCCAGGTCGCTGGCGCAACGATCCGCTGCGTGCCGAAGCCCCCTAGTGGCTATACGGAAAGGCGTCACCCTCCAGCCTCATCGGATGTTCCCGATCGAATGAGCCCTCATGACGGCGGCGATCGGCTTCGCGCAGCATCAGCCGTTCGACCCCACGGAACTGATCGGCGGTCGATGGTTCGATCGGGGCAGCGCCGGCCCAGCGCTCACGCACCCACCGTGAACCGATGACCGGGAATGCGCCGTCGTCGTCCTCGCCCCAAAGCAGGAAAGGCCGCTGATCGCCCTGGGCGGTCGGCGCGATGGTCTCGATGGGCCGGGCGACGCGGAGCGATCCGTTGCGCATCACCGGCCTCCCCGATCAGGCTGCGAGGCTCGGCTGGTCAGCCAGCCGCGCGTTGATGCCGCCTATGCAGCTGGTCAGGCTGGGTCCCGCTACATGCAGCTTGGAACCGTCGAGAAGCGTCAGTTGAATTTCCCAGAGTTCATCGGATGCCAGGCACTCGCGCAGCGCGGTCGGATAAGCGAACTCGAGCGCTTCGCCCAGGCGCCGGCGGTTGCGAAGATAATCCTCGATCGTCATCCGGATCTTGCGATGCGCATTATCCTCGCGGTGCGCGTTGCAGCGGACCCGGAAGGAAACTGCGTGCTGGGACAGCGTTTCGAGCATGGCGAAGTCTTCTTTCCGTGAAGCGCGGATCGACCGGCGGATCGAAGGCATAACATCCTGAGATTGCGCCAAGTTCCGCGGGTATCAGGAATGTTCCGATCAATTTTCACCACGAACCGTAACGATGCCTTCGGCAAACAGGTGCTGCGCGCTCACCGCTGCGGCACCACTGCCGATGACGGTGTCCTGCCACCATGAGGGATCGATCATCACTCTATCGCGTCCCGCCAGAGAGGGGGCGAGCCGGATTGCCACCGCACAGAGCACCCGGTTCTCGCCGTTGACGCGCTCGAAGGCGACGACATTGCCTGCGCGGAGACCGCTGACCATAAGCGGTTGGTAGCCGCCATTTCGGATAACGGCATTTCGGCGCCGGAGTGCGAGGAGGTCGGCGATCAGGCGCAGCTTGGGGGCTGGAACGTCGGAGTCACCTGCGAGCAGTGCCTGGCGTTGGGCGAAGTTGACGGGACGGCGATTGTCGGGATCGACCATCGAGACGTCGGGCAGCTCGCAGCCCTGATATAGATCCGGTACACCCGGCACCAGGTAACGGAGCGCGGTCTGTGCCAGGCTGTTGGCAAGGGCAGGCGCTTCGATCCTTGTCATGAAGGCGCGGAAATCCCTGAGGAAGGCTCCCTCCCCCTTCCCGGTCAACAGCGTCTCGATCAGATCGAGACAGCGTCGCTCATAGCGTTCGTCGGGCGCTTCCCACGCCGAGCGGAGCTTGGCCTCGCGCAGGGCCTTGCGCTGCCAGACCAGCATCCGCTCGACAATATCGGGCTGCCCGTCCCAGGCGCCGACCAGCGCCTGGAAGAAGATATACTGGTCGGCGGTATCGATATCCGCCCCGAGCCGCGCCGCCATCTCCAGCCAGCGGCGCACATGCGCCTGCCACAGTTCGGGGACGGCGCTCAGGACAGCGAGGCGCGCGCGGGCGTCCTCGCCGCGCTTGTGATCATGGGTCGCGGTGGTGAGCATGGCATGGGGATGATGCGCCGCGCGATCGCACATGGCGTGATGAAAGGCCGCTATGCTCGATCCGAAACGGGCCGGCTCAAAGCCGACGTCGTTGGCCGAGAGCAGGGCGCCATGGCGATAGAAGGCGGTATCTTCCACCCCCTTGGCGGCGATCGGGGCGGACAGCTGCTGAAAACGGCGCACGGCGTCGGCCGCGAGAGCGGGCTGTGCCCTGCCCGATCCCCCGAGCCACCCGAGCACCAGGTCGAGGATAGGCGCCTCGCCGGGCGGCATCAGCGGCAGCGCCGCCCGGCGGGCGGCGTCGCGGATGGCGCTGTCGCCGACAGGGGCCGAGCTGCCGTCGCCATAGGTCCGATAGACCGGAAAGACCCAGAGCAGCCGTTCGATCGCCCGACGCAGCATGCCCTCCGTAATCCAGTCTCGGCCCTCGGCCTGTGCGAGCGCCTGAAAGGCGGCGATGGATGCCGCCAGCTGGCCCTCGAATTGCCAGGCGAGCAGCTCGCGGCGGGCGTCCACCGCTTCCGGACCGAAAAATGGGCCTCGCCCGCTGATCTCGGCCCATAGTCGCGCCATCGGAGCCAGACCCGTTGGCTCATGCAACAATTCGGAAGCCTCGCGCATGAAATCATAACCGCTGGTGCCGTCGATCGCCCAGTCGGTCGCGAGCGGTTCGTCGGCCGCCAGAATCTTCTCCACAATCACATAGGCGGGTCGCTCGGGTGCGATCGCTTCGAAGCGTGCGCGCAGTTCCCTGCAATAGCCGGCGGGATCGCTCAGGCCGTCGACATGGTCGATCCGCACACCGTCGATCAGCCCCCGTGCGAACAGGTCGAAATACAGACGATGGGTGAGTTCGAACACGGCGGGGTCTTCGACCCTGACGCCGGCCAGCTCGTTGATCGAGAAAAAGCGGCGCCAGTTCAGGCTATCGTTCGCCGCACGCCAATAGAGCAGTCGATAATGCTGACGCTCGACCAGCGCGGCGAGCGCTGACGCATCGAAGTCGGTCCGATCCTCGCCATGAACGGGATCATCGGATCGCAGCGGATAGATGGCACCTTCGTAGAGCTGGAGGCGCTTGCGCCCTTCCCGCTCGACCAGCCTGATGGCGCCCCCGGCGATCGCCTCGTCGAGCGGGCTGCCGAGGACAGGGAGAGCGATTTTCTCGCGCCAGTCGATATCGAAGACCGGCGCGTAGCTGCTGGCCCGGCCTTTTTCGAGAACGTCCATCCACCAGCCATTCGCGTCGCCGGCCACGCCCATATGATTGGGCACGATGTCGATGATCAGACCCAGAGCCGCAGCCTTGAGCGCGTCGACGAAACGGACGAGGCCTGCTTCGCCGCCCAGCTCCGGATTGACGCGGGTCGGGTCGATCACATCATAGCCGTGCATCGATCCCTCGGCCGCCGCGGTGATCGGGGACGCATAGACATGGCTGATGCCGAGATCGGCCAGATAGGAGATGATCGCCTCGGCATCGGCAAAGGTGAAGCCAGCGTGAAACTGAAGCCGATAGGTGGCGTGCGGGATCATGCGCGGCGCCCTTCCGCAAGCCTGGCTATTCGGCGCGCCGTGGCCGGCTCGTCGAGCAGACGGACAAGCGGTCCGGGCAGCCGCCGGCGCCAATTGGGATGCTCGTCGATCGTGCCGGGAAGGTTCGGCTGTTCTTCCAGCGCGAGCAGATCCTCGAGCGGCACGATCACCAGATCGGCATCGACCTGCGCGATATGGGTGACCGCCGCGTCGACCACGGCTTGCGGCGCGTCGGCGATCGGTTCGGACGTGCCACCGCCGATCGCCGACCACAGCAGGGTGCGATCGCTCTCGCGCGTCTTTTCGGCCTCCGTCCAGTCGGTGCCGCGCCCGAGCCGCCGATTCCAGTCAATATCGCGGCCGCGCCACCAGCCCGCGATGGTGGCGGTGTCGTGCGTTCCGGTCATCGCCACGGCGCCTGGCGCGAAAGCCCCCGGCGAAGCGAAACAACCGTCGGCGCCACGCTCGAACCACAGCACACGCATCCCGAGAATTCCTTTGTCGCCCGCCGCTTCGGCGAAGCCCGGCGGACGGGTGCCCAGATCCTCGCCGACCACGATCGCCCCGGCGCGGTGCGCCTCCAGCGCGATCAGCCGGAGCAGATCGGTCAAGGGATAGGTTAGATAGGCGCCGTCCGTCGCGCTGCCCCCTTCGGGCACGACCCACAAGCGGGCCAGGCCGAAGGCGTGGTCGATCCGCACCCCACCGGCGTGGCGGAGCGCGTTGCGCAGCATCGCGATCCAGGGCGCGAAACCGGTTGCGGCGAGGCCGTTCGGCGAGAAGCTGGTGAGGCCCCAATTCTGACCGTCGGGCCCCAGCGGATCGGGCGGCGCGCCGATGGTCAGCTCCGTCAGCAGGGCGTCGCGCATCGCCCAGCCGTCGCTGCCGCAAGGGTCAATGCCGACGGCCAGATCGGTGATCAGGCCGATCGCCATATCCTCCGCTGCGGCCGCCATCCGTACCGCCTCCAAGGAGCGATCGGCCAGCCATTGGACGAAGAGGTGGAATTCCAGCTCTTCCGCCTGCTCGCTGGCGAAGCGGGCAACGGCTGGGTTGTCGGGCCGGCGATATTCGCGCGGCCAGTACCGCCACCCCGGGCCATTGCCGTGATGCTGGACGGCGAGCGCGTCGAACAGCGCATGGCGTGCCAGCGCCGGGCCCTGTTGCTCGGCCCAGTCCAGTGCCTGTCGACGCAGGTCGGCGGGCGCCGCGGCAAAGCATCGGCGCAGCGTGGCGAGCCGCTGGGGCAGCGCCGCCGGCCAGTCGATGAGGGCGGAAGCCTCGCTGGGCGGGACGATCTGGCATCCTGCGAGGGCAGGATCGGCCAGCGCGCCATTGAGGAAGAGTCGGCTCGATGGCGCATAGGGACTGAAGCGTTCGCCGCGCCCCGGCAGCAGGGCATGGAGGGGGCTGACCGCCACCGTGTCGGCACCACGCGCGGCGAAGAGAGACACGGCGCCGGCCAGATCGGCAAGGTCGCCATAGGCTCCCGGTACGTCGCCCCGCAACGAGGGGATCTGGACGGCGGGGCCCCATGGACGTTTTCCGCCCGCCAGGTCGGCCGGCGATGGACAGGCGAGCGGCGCGACGGCCAGGGTGATCTCGCGCCCCGCCACGACCAGCCGATGATAGCCGGGTTCTCTGATCGCTGGCAGGACGCCCTTCTCGATAGGCAGAAGACGTACCCCGCCCTCCTCAAGCGCCAGCTCCGCCTGGACGGCCTGTGAAAGCGACGACGGCAAGGATAGCGGGACGCCGATATCGGCCGAGAGAAAGACCGGCGGGGCGAGCCGCTCTTCGGCTCGCTGCCGCAAGCTGGCCCGTATCGCCCGGTCGCCATAAGCGGGATAGCCGAGAGCTCCGAGGATGGCAGCCAAGGGTTCATCGGCAACGATCTGGTCGCGCCCCTCGGCGTCGCGCCACGTCCGCTCCACGTCAATAGCGGCCGCCAAGGCATGAAGCGGGTTCATGGGGCGGCCAGCCGGGCGATAAACCGCCCCTCCTCCTCGAAGATGGCCTCGCCCGGCAGGTCGGGAAGCCGGCGTGGCGCCTCTTCCAGCGCGATCGCGATCGAAAGAAGCGCCCCATCCCCCATCCGCCAGGCAGCGGTGACCGCCCCGTCGCCCAGCGCCTGCGCGCCGGCCGTGACCGCCCCCTTCAGCCGGGGCACGATGAGACGCGAACGCAGGTCGATGAGGGTGCGGTAAAGCTGTTCCCATGCGTCGGCATCGGCACCGGACTGCGGTCGCGACGCGGCGAAGGTCGCGGCCGAATTGGGGTCGGGAATGCGCGCTCGCGCTGCCTCGTCGCTGAACGCGTCGAACTTGGCGAATTCACGACGTCGGCCCTCGCGCACCGCATCAGCCAGCTCGTCGTGGAAATCAGTGAAGAACAGGAAGGGCCTGGTCGATCCGACCTCGTCTCCCATGAACAGCAAAGGGATTTGCGGACAGAGAAGCAGCAGCGCCGTGGCCGCCCGCAGCCGTCCGGGATCCGTCAACATCGTCAGCCGCTCGCCCAGCGCACGATTGCCGATCTGATCGTGGTTCTGCAGGAAGCTCACAAAGGCAGTCGGCGGGAGATGCACGCTCTTGCTGCCGCGCGGGGCGCCATCGTGGTTTGGCGATGGCTCGCCCTGGTAGATGAACCCCTCCGCCAGACAGCGTGCCAGCTTTTCCGCCGCCTGCTCGGCGAAGTCCTGATAATAGGCGCTCGTCTCGCCGGTCAGCAGGACATGAAGGACATTGTGGAAATCGTCGTTCCACTGCGCGTCATAACAGCCAGGTGAAAGCCTGGCGGCGTCATTATGCTCATTTTCGAGGACGAGATGGACGTGCCGGTCGGATCCGATCCGCCGGCGAATATCCTCGGCCAGCCGGTCGAGAAAGACCGGGTTGCGGATCGCATGGACCGCGTCGAAGCGCAGCCCGTCGAAGCGAAAATCTTCGAGCCACATCAGCGCATTTTCGAGGAAATAAGCCGCGACCGCCGGCTCGTCGACGGCAACGGCGCCGCCCCAAGGCGTATCGACGTCGCTATGAAAGAAGCCTGGCGCATAGGCTCCCAAATAATTCCCGTCGGGCCCGAAATGATTATAGACCACGTCGAGCAGCACCATCAGACCCAGCCCGTGGGCCCGGTCGACGAGCGCGCGAAGCTCGTCCGGTCGGCCATAGCTCTCAGCCGGCGCAAAGGGCAGAACGCCGTCATACCCCCAATTGCGGTTGCCGCCGAAGGCACCGACCGGCATCAGCTCGATCGCGGTAATGCCGAGGCCCGCGATGCGGTCGAGCTGGTCGGCCACGCCCGAAAAACCGCCGAGCACGCCGACATGAAGCTCCTGGATGATCGCCGCTTCCCAAGGGCGACCGCGCCAGTTCGCATGGCGCCAGGGATAGTCCTGCCCGACGACGACACTCCAGCCATGGACCCCGCCGCTTTGCGCGCGCGATGCCGGATCGGGAACCGCCAGCCCGTCGTCCAGCCGAAAGCGATAGCGGTTGCCGGGCGCAGCATCCGCGTCCACATGGAAAAAGCCATCAGCGGCCATCGTCAGCGGCATCGATGGTCGACCCTCGATCTCCAGCATGGGCCGTTGCTGGGCTGGGGCCCACAAGGCGAAACGCCATAACCCCGAGCCCAGCCGGCGTGGCCCCCACAGTGTCATCCGTCGGCGAACTCGGAGACCGAGCGGATCAGCGCCGCGCTGTGCGGCGCCAGGTTGTAGCTGTCCGCCAGTTCCACATCGGCATCGAGCGGTCGGGAGCTGTCGACGAGCAGACGGCGTTCGGCGAAATGTCCGGGCAGCTGAAAGTGGATCGGATCTTCACTGGCATTGAGGAGCAGATTGATCGCCTCTACCCGGCCATCGTCGAGCCGGATCGCCCGCCGCATCGACAAGGCTCGTCCTTCTGGATTGTGCCAATCTTCGGCGGAGAGCTGCTGGCCGCGCTCGTCCCACCATTCGACATCATTGATGCCATGGCCCGGCGAATCCTGACCGTAGAGAAAGACGGGCGCGCGCAGCACCTGATAGCGCTTGCGCAGGTCGATGAGCCGCGCCGTGAAGGCGAACAACGTGGCCCCGACCTCACTGTCCAGCAGCGACCAGTCGATCCAGCTGATCTCGTTGTCCTGGCAATAGGCATTGTTGTTGCCGCCCTGGCTGCGTCCGAACTCATCGCCCGAGACCAGCATCGGCGTGCCGAGCGACGCGAGCAGGGTGAGCAGCATTGAACGGCGAACGGTGTCGCGGGTCGCGACAATCGCTTCGTCGTCGGTCGGTCCCTCGGCACCCCAGTTGCGCGACAGATTATTGTCGTGGCCGTCGCGGTTTTCCTCGCCATTGGCTTCGTTATGTCGCTGCTCGTAGGAAACGAGATCGGCCAGGGTGTAGCCGTCATGGCTTGTCAGGAAGTTGACGCTCGCCCAAGGCCGCCGCGCACGCCGGTCGAACAGGTCGCCGGAGCCCGACAGCCGGGCGGCGAGATCGCCGCGCTGAGCCGGATCGCCGCGCCAGTAGCGGCGCACCGTGTCGCGATACTGGTCGTTCCACTCGGCGAAACCCGGCGGAAAATTGCCGAGCTGATAGCCGCCCATGCCGACGTCCCAAGGTTCAGCAATCAGCTTGAGCCGGCCGAGGACCGGATCCTGGCGGAGCACGTCGAACAGACCGGCATTGGGATCGAAACCATGATCGGTGCGGCCGAGCGTCAGCCCGAGGTCGAAGCGGAAGCCGTCGACGCCGTAGGACGTCGCCCAATAGCGCAGCGAGTCCGCCACCATCTGGATGACCCGCGCATGGGTCAGGTTGAAGGTGTTGCCCGTGCCGGTGTCGTTCAGGCAGTAACGGCGATTGTCAGGGACGAGGCGATAATAGGTCGCATTGTCTATGCCGCGCCAGCACAGCGTTGGCCCCAGCTCGCTACCCTCGCAGCTGTGATTGAACACGACGTCCAGGATCACTTCGATTCCTGCGGCGTGGAGCCGGCGCACCGCCACGCGGAATTCGTCCTGAGTATCGCCAGCGAAATAACTGGGCTCGGGCGTGAAGAAATTCAGGCTGTTATATCCCCAATAGTTGCGCAGACCCCGTTCCCGTAGGAAGCGATCCTGCGTGAAGGCGTGGATGGGCAGCAGTTCGAGCGCGGTCACCCCGAGCCGCTTGAGATGATCGATCACCTTGGGATGGGCGAGTGCGGCGAAGGTCCCGCGCTCTGGCGGCGGTGCTTCCTGCAAAAGCTTCGTCAGCCCCTTCGCATGGGCCTCATAGATGACGGTTTCCGACCAGGGTGTATTGGGCCGGATATCGCGGGACCAATCGAAGATGTCATGTGTGACCACGGCCTTCGGCATCGCGGGTGCACTGTCGCGCTTGTCGAGGCCCAGATCCGCGCGCCTTCCGCGCAGCGGATAGGCGTGCAGGGCGTCGCTCCACTTCAGGGTGCCGTGCAGCCGCCGGGCATAGGGATCTAGCAGCAGCTTGTGAGGGTTGAAGCGATGGCCTTCGTCTGGCTGGAAGGGTCCATGAGCCCGATATCCGTAGAGCAGGCCCGGTCGCGCATTGGGCAAATATCCATGCCAGACCTCATCGGTGCACTCAGGTAGCGGCAAACGCGCGATCTCGCGACGACCGCTGGGCTCGAACAGGCAAAGTTCAATTCGCTCGGCATGCGCGGAAAAGATCGCGAAATTGACGCCCAGACCGTCGAAGGTGGCGCCGAGCGGATAGGGGGTGCCGCCATCCAGGCGGTCGGGGAGAAGGCTCAAGATGACTCCCGGAACAGGGGTGTTCGTTGCGACGCACAATGCTCGGCGATCTATTTGGATGCGTAGAAAACCGGTGTGCGCAGAAAAAGAGCGACCGAACTCTGGAAAAGATCGCAAAAACCGTCCCCATTCTGCGGCCGACGCGATCCTGTGTCGCGCGGTCGAACGCAGCCACCGGTCGGGGCAAAAGCGCCTTCGCCCTCAACATTCGCAAGGGCAGTAATAGCCGGTCGCAGACCATCGATGGCCGAGGGAGACATTCGGCCGGGATAGCCCGCAACGACTAAGCCTAAGGGTTGAATTCCGAGAGTCCGCCGTCTGCCACCGCAATTGAACTCGGTCCGCGGGGCGACCCGTGAAGCATCGGTCTCTTGATCATCAACCAATCTCACGGGGTCGACGAGCGACTGAACGCAATCGCCAGCTTCGCAACCTCGCCTTCCACCTTGACCGCGCGCACCCTGACCATCGAACCTTGACCCGGCCAGGGGTGCGCTTGGCGCCTGTCGACGCCAGATCCTCGTAGGATGGAAGCTTTCGGAGGAGGGGGGACCAGCCGACCGCGCCTTTCGCAACGCGATCATCCGTGTCGCAACCCTATATCATCCGTCGCGTTTACTTTCGTTGACAGCTCGAGAAGAGGTGTCGCGAGTTCCACGGAAACGGCCGGAGACAGCGTGGCGGATTTTGACAAGGTCGACCTGACCAACTGCGATCGTGAAGCTATTCATCTTTTAGGAGCCATTCAGCCTCCCGGTTTCCTAATCGCCTGCAGTACCGACTGGATCATTGCCCGGGTCTCGAAGAACATACGCGACCTACTTGGCCATGACCCCGCAGACCTGATCGGCTGTCCGCTTCCCGATTATATCACGGCGCACTTGTTGCACGAACTGCGCAACAAGATTGGCTTCCTGACCGCTCCCGACATGGTCGAACGCATTTTCGGCCGGGAGATTGGGACGTCGGGCCAGCTCTACGACATTGCGATCCACCTCTCGGCCGGCCAGATTATCATCGAGGCGGAACCCGGCACCCGAGCCACCGGAGATTCCACCAATGCCGTGCGCGCAATGATGGGCCGCTTGGACCGCACCAAGGACCTAACTGCCTTTTACCGCGAGGGCGCCCGCCAAGTCCGCGCTCTTCTCGGCTATGATCGGGTGATGGTCTACAAATTTGCCGAGAGCGGCGCCGGCGCGGTGGTGGCGGAAGCGGCCAAGACAGGGATTGGAAGTTTCCTGGGCCTCAACTATCCCGCAAGCGACATTCCGCGCCAAGCGCGCGACCTTTACAAGCGTAACCTGGTGCGCGTCATCCGGGACGTCAACGCCGGCTCTATTCCGATCATTCCCGAGATCGACGCGACTGGCAAGCGTCTCGATCTGTCGCTCTCGATCCTGCGGTCGGTTTCGCCTATCCATATCGAGTATCTTAAGAATATGGGGGTCGCAGCATCACTTTCCATCTCGATCATCGTCGATGATCAGCTTTGGGGGCTATTTGCCTGCCACAATTACACGCCTCGTGCGCCAACCTTTGAACGACGCTCGGTCTGCGAACTCTTCGCCGAGATGTTCGCCATGCGGCTCGAAAGCCGAGAACGCCGCCTCATTGCCGACTATGAGCGCCGCGCCCGCGACATTTCGGACCAGCTGCTGGGGGCGGTGGCTTCGGATGAAACCCTGCTGCAAGATCCCGACTGGCTGGGGGATATTCTGACGAGCGCCATACCTGCTGATGGCGTGGGGGTCTGGATCAACGGGAATTATGCCTTTTCGGGCATCACACCACCGACGGAGGACTTCCGTCGAATCGTTCGCGCATTGAACGGTCTCGCCGCAGGCCGAGTCTATACGACCGACCGGATCGGATCATTGATAGAACGGGCAGATGTCTTCGCTGACCGCGCGGCAGGACTGCTCGCCATTCCCATCTCACGCTCGCCCCGCGATTATGTGATGCTTTTCCGGAAGGAACTCAAACAGGCGGTTCGCTGGGCGGGCGATCCACATAAGCCGGTGGAATATGGCCCGAACGGGCCGCGGCTGACCCCGCGCGAAAGCTTCGCCGAATGGCAGGAAACCGTGGTCGGTAGAGCCGAGCCCTTCACGACCTCCGAGCTGCGTGTCGCCGAAACCCTGCGGGCGACCTTGATCGAGGTCGTGCTCCGCCTTGCGGACGAGGCGGCGGCAGAGCGTCGGCAGTCGACCGCGCGCCAGGAGATGCTGATCGCGGAACTCAACCACCGGGTTCGGAACATCCTCGGCGTCATTCGGGGGCTGATCCGGCAATCGCAACCCGACAATCCGGAAGTTCGCGATTTTGTCCGGTTGGTCGATGGACGCATCCACGCGCTCGCGCGTGCGCACAACCAGATTACTGACGACCATTGGGGACCGGCGCCTCTCGATGCATTGATCGAGGCGGAAGCGGCTGCGTTCGCAGCCAGCCGCGAAAACGCTATTCTGTCGAGCGGCCAACCTGTCCTGCTCAATCCCCAAGCCTATTCAACGATGGCGCTGGTCGTCCACGAACTCGTCACCAACTCAACGAAATATGGCAGTCTCTCAGCTAGCGGCGAGGTCGAAATCAGTTGGTCACGCGACGAGGCGGGCGACCTCGTCTTTGTTTGGCAGGAGAGCGGCGGCCCCAAGGTCAGCCCGCCCCGACGAAAGGGCTTCGGCACCACGATCATCAGTCGCTCCGTGCCGTATGATCTTGGTGGCAAGGCCGCGATCGATTACGCGCCCGAGGGCGTCCGGGCTGAGTTTCACATCCCGGCGCGCCATGTCTCCGAACCGCGCAACAGCAGCACGCCGGAGGTTCGACTGCCACGTTCGACGGCCTCTAGCCAACAGGTCATCGCCCCTCAGCTCGCCGGACGCAAATCGGTGCTATTGGTCGAGGACAGCCTGATCATCGCACTCGACGCCGAGGATATTCTCGACCGTTTCGGTGCCACCGTGACCACGGCCTCCACGCCTGAGGCAGCACATGACCTGCTCGATCAGGCAAAAATCGATTTCGCAATCCTCGACATCAACCTTGGAGACCAGACCAGTTTCGGCGTCGCAGACCGGTTACGCGAGCTCGGCATCCCCTTCTTTTTCGCCTCGGGCTATGGCGAGCAGGCCAGTCTTCCCATGGAGCACCGCGCGGTACCGGTCGTCCAGAAGCCCTACACTACTCATAATGTCGCCAGGGCGATCCAGGACTTGATGGACTGCTGAGGAGAACGAAACGGTCAATTTGAGGGGAGGCCTCCCGAATCATTTTGCATCAGTGTCGTCTCGCTCGGCCAATCACCGAGGCGCTAGAGCAGCCTGCTTTCGTCTAATCCCCATCCGTCCGTTGGGGCATTTGCATTGACAATGACTTCGCAGCAGACACCTGGCCTCGCGAGCGGGCGGCGGGCGGCGCTCCTGCCGGATTGTCTTGGCCTGAGCGAGCATCGCGGTTCGCGCCATCGCTTTCCGACCAATGGGTAGCCGATGGTCTGTCATGCCGCCCTCATGCCCTGCGCCGCGATCCGCCCCCCGACACTCTGGCCAAGCAGCCATGAACGTTGAAACCCGTTGGAATCGTCGAGCGTTGACCGGGAAAGGAGACCATGATGTCCGATGACAAGAAAGGTTTCAGCCCCGACCGCTCCGACATCAGCCTCACCGACGAACATGAGGTGTGAGTAGCCCCTAGATTTCTGGACGCCTTCTATCCTAATTTTGAGGACAGGA
>CAUTRN010000002.1:0-298055 GCA_963540925.1 uncultured Sphingomonadaceae bacterium | reverse complement strand
CATCCGCTGCGACAGGTCTCCCGTCGCCCCGAACAACAGGAGCTTCTCGCTGGCTAAGGTCATCGCCGGGCCTTCGGATAGAGGAGTTCGAAGCGTTGCCAGACCAGCGGCAGAGCCTCGACCTCGCGGTCCGACAGACCCGAGAGCGCGGGCGCCCAGACCTTGAGATGCGCGCTGCGCCAGGTGGCGAGATCGCGAAGCGCCGGGCTCTCGGCCATCAGATGCCAGGATGCGATCGCGGACAGGGGCACGGTCTGCGTCGCCACCACCCGATAGAGGAAGCTAGGGCAGCCCTGCGCGTCGGTCGCCAGCACGGTCTGCCCGATCCCGGGCGGCCGGTGATCCGCGAACTCCGCCAGCCGGGCGACCGTCGCCCGCTTCTCGCCCGAGGCGACGAGCTGGGCGATGCGCCGCGAGGAAGCCTCGTCGCGCCCCATCACGCGCTGCTGGTCGATCTTTACCCTGTAGCCGAGCGCCCCATCGGCCTGCTTCAGAAAGGCTGCGACCGCCGGCGCGCAATCGACGGAACGGGACTCGACCGCGGGCGCACCAATGGCCAATGCAAGAAGAAGAGTCGTGCTCAAAAGCGGTTTCCCGGTTCCGGTTTGACAGCCTATGCCAAAAGGCACATGTAACCGTTTACATTTTCTCTGCCGCCGAGGTCCAGTGTGAATTCACTTGCTGCGCCGCTCATCGACGACCGACCCCATCCCGTCATCCTTCCTGAAGGCAATCCGCGATGATCGACCGGCGCACTCTTCTGAAGACGGCCATTGCCTGCTCGTCGACGGCAGCACTCTCCCCGCTCGCAGCGATGACACCCATCGCTCCCAGGATGAGCGTCATCGTCGACAACGACTTTTCCGGCGATCCCGACGGGCTTTTCCAGCTCGCCCATCAGTTGCTCAGCGCTTCGGCGGATATCCCCCTGATCGTCGGCTCGCACATCCAGCCGGGCAGCTTCTTCGATCCCAGTGACCGGCAAGCCGCCAATGCGGCCGCCAAAGCTGGCGAATTGCTGCGCCTGCTGAAGCGATCCGGCCACTATCGGGTCGTGGCCGGATCGGAAACCGCCATGGCGAACCGGACCGCACCAGCCGACGGCAGCGCCGCCGCGGCGATCGTCGACACGGTGATGCGGGCATCGCCCGCGCAGCCCCTTTATTATGCGGCCGGCGGGGGGCTGACCGATCTCGCCCTGGCCTTCCTGCGCGAGCCCGCCATCGCATCGAGGATCATATTGATCTGGATCGGCGGGAGCGAACATCCGGGTCTTGCCTTGCCTCCGCCCGGATCGACGCCGCGCGAATATAATTTCGCGATCGACCCGATGGCGGCGGAGATCATCTTCAACGAATCCGCCATCGAGATCTGGCAGGTCCCGCGCGACGCCTATCGCCAGATGCTGATGAGCTTCGCCGAGCTCGACCAGATGGCCAAGGGCAGCGGCCGCCTCGGAGGATATCTGAGGGGAGAGCTCGACCGGCTCGCCCGGCGGATCGCCGAAGGGCCCCAGAAACACCGCAATGCGCTGGGCGACACCTATATCATGGGCGACAGTCCGCTCGTCACCCTCACCGCGCTCCAGGCGGCGTTTCAGGCAGACCCGTCCTCGTCGAGCTATGAACGCCTGCCCACGCCCCTGCTGCGTCCGGACGGCAGCTATGCGCCCAACCCGAAGGGGCGCCCGATGCGGGTCTATACGCGCATCGACACCCGGCTGACCTTTTCCGACATGCTGGCGAAATTCAGGGAATAGCCCTTCGCCTCTCGACCAGCGCTCCGGTATCAGCGCGGCACGACCCGGACGATCACGCGCCGATAGCTGGTCAGCGGCGGCGTCCCCTTGTCGGTGACCCGGAGGATGAAGTGGATCGTCGCGGGCGCCGCCACGGTGGGGGCCACCATGTCGGGGATATATTGCAGGTTGTGCGCACGGCTGCCGAAGCTGACCACATCCTTGAAGCTGCCGGCTTCCGGATATTGGAACCAGACATAGCTCAGCGAATCCCCGTCGGGATCGGAGGAACCGCGCGCGTCGAGCGCGAAACTCTCGCCCGAGCGCACCTCGATCAGGTCGCCCCCTGCGGCATGGGCGACCGGAGGGTGGTTGGCCTCGCCCGGCGCGCGGGTGGCCCAGGCCATGCGCCCGGCGAAGTCCCTCTGCACCTCCTCGCGCCACCGCCACAGGGTGACATAATTATCCTCGACCGCCGGCCCCTTCACCACCGGATGGCGGCCGGGCTGCGGCGGCGGATAGCGATCGACCGCGTTGGTCCAGATCGGCCGGCTTTCCCTGATCCGGAAATCGATCTGGGCCGCAGCGCCCTTGGCGACCGGGCCAAGCTCGGGCTCGTAGAGTTCGTAGCGCCCGCCCCAGCCGCCCCAGTCGGGCCGCTCGGGCGTGTTGAGGCCGTTGGGGATCAGGTTGAGGAAGGCCGGTGTATCGCCTTCGGTGCCATAAGCGGTGTCGGGATAGGCCGCGCCCAGCGACCCATGGCCCTGCTGGATGTTGCTGGCGATCCATTCGGGTGAGACGACCTCCTGGTTCGTCCCTTCGAAGGCGTTCGACATCGCCCGCCAGGTCGCATTGGCCGGGCTGGGCGAGACGAGATACCAGACCGACGGAAACTGGCTGCGGATCCAGGGCCCGCTATCGTCCTGGTCGGAGATCGCCTGGACGCGCAGCCTGGCATAGAGGCGCTCGGCCTCCTGCGGCGTCTTGCGCTCGCGGATCAGCGACAGCGCCTGCGCCAGCACATTGGGGCCACCCCAGATCGACACCCAGAGCGGGCGATCGTCGGCGCGCTCGAGCGCCCGGATCAGCGCTTCGGCCGCCGGCGACGACAGCCCCGGGCCGACCGAGGCCATGCCGTACTGGGCAGGTCCGCTCGACACGATCGCACGGAGTGCCTTCGCGCTGGGGTAGCGCCGGTCGTGGCGGATCAGATTGGGCCGCGCCGCCTCATACGCCGTAATGAGCCTTTCCATCACCGCGGGTTCGACCCGATCGGGCAGGAATTTCGAGGTGGTCGCCGCCAGCCCCTCGATCTCGATATCGTTCGAATAGAGCAGCAGTCGGATCAGCGACTGTTCGTCGTCGGGATCGGCGCCCACATCGGTGAGCACGAACAGGCGCGCCCTGCCCGCCGCATCGCCCGGCGCCGCATCGCGCGGCGCGGCGCTCGCGACCGGGCCCGCCAAGGCCAGCGCCGCTGCCGCCAGAAAGAAACAGCCCCTTTTCCACGGGCCGAGGGTGGCTGGGGAAAAGGGGCCGCTCATAGACAGATACTATCCCAATTCGATGGGAGGCACGAGGAAGGAGAGCCCCGTGCCTCCCCGGGGCATTACCAGTTGTACTTCACCGTCAGACCATAGGTCCGGGGTGCCTGGTACTGCTCGCGATAGGCGTTGAAGGTGGTGCTCGGCGGCGACTGGACATTGGCCAGGATCAGCTTGTCCTCGATGTTGCGGACATAGGCCGAGAGCAGCCAGCGCTTATCCTCGGGCGTGAAGCTGAGGATGAAGTCGCTCTTATGGTAGCCGCCCTGCTTGTCGAGCTCCAGATTGTAGAAGGAGAAGTAGGACTTCGACTCATAGTGCGTCTGCAGGCGCGGGGTCAGCGTGCCGCCGAACGCCGCGAAGTCATGCTCGTAGCCGACGTTGAACGACCAGTCGGGCGCCTGCGGCGGACGCTTGCCCGCCAGCTGATAGTTGAAGGTGGTGGCGGTGATCGGAACCGCCGCGCCTTCGAGCTGGGCGAGACGCAGCAGCTGGCCGCTCGCCGAGGTGGCGAAGTCGACATAGCGGCCATGGTTGTAGGCGCCGTAGATCGACAGGCGATCCTCCGGGGTCGGCTGCCACAGGATGTCGGCTTCGACACCCTTGTAGCGCGACTTGCCGGCGTTCAGGATCACGTTGCGCACGCCGCCCGTGGCCGGGTCGATCTGCGTCTGGTTCACCTGCTGGTTCGAATAGTCGTAGAGATAGGCCGACACGTTGACCTGCAGCGTGTTGTCGAAGAAGCGGTTCTTCGCGCCGATCTCGTAAGCCGTCACCGTCTCGGGGAAATATTCGATCTGGCTGAAGCCGCCGGCCTTATAGCCGGTGTCATATTTCGCATAGAGCAGGTGCTGCGGGCTGATCTGATAGTTCACCGCGGCGTGATAGGTCGTCTTCTTGCTCTTCGAGAGCTGGGGGACGACCACCGTCGAATAGACGCAGCTATTGGTCAGGTCGCAGCGGGTGGCCAGATAGGTGGCGATGTTCTGCGAGATGGTGGTCGCCGTGCGATATTTGCGGTCCTGCGAGTGGCGGGCACCCGCTTCGATGCGCAGGCCCGGGATCAGCTCATAGGAGGCCTGGCCGAAGACCGCGCGGGCGCGGGCGACGATGTCGGGATCCGAGAAGAGCTGAAGCCGAACCGGCGTGCCGTAGAGCGACGCAGCGCCGGGGAAGTCGACGAACTCGTTGTAGAACTTGTTCTTTTCCTTGAAGTAGAAGCCGCCGAACTGCCAGCGGAAGGCGGTGTCGCCGTTCGACGACAGGCGCAGTTCGTGGTTCCAGGAGGGCAGGTCCTCGGTCTGGATGAAGGCGTAGTTCGCCTGGCGGCCGGCGCCGCCCAGGATGCCGGTTCGGGCATAGTCCATGTGGCGATAGCCGCCCTGATAGGTCAGGGTCGCGAAGTCGAAATTATAGTCGATCTGCGAGCGGACGTTCCAGATCTTGTACTTCAGATCGCCGCCCGGCGGCATCGCGAAGCCGTCATTCGCGCCCGAGCGGTCGGGCTTCGAGAAATTGATGTCGCCGACGATGAAGCCAGCCGGCACGTTCGACGCATTGTAGAACTGCAGCGGCATGCCGTTGATCGCGGGGCCGTTGTTGTTGTCCTCGACATATTCGCCGGTCAGCAGGACCTTGAGGCGCGAGGTGGGGTTGAACAACATGCTCAGGCGCGCGGCGCGGCTGTGCTGGTCGTCGGCGTCCTTGGCCGGGGCGTTGTCGCGATAGCCGTCGCGATCGCGGGTCTGGAAGGCGGCGCGCACCGCGAAGCCCTCGGCGACCGGGATGTTGATCATGCCCGAGGTGCCGTACATCCGGAAATTGCCGAGCTCGCCGCTCACATAGGCGGCGAAGCGATCGACCGGCTTGGCGGTGATGATGTTGACGGCGCCGCCGGTGGCGTTGCGGCCGAGCAGCGTACCCTGCGGGCCGCGCAGCACTTCGACGCGCTCGAGATCGAACATCACGCCGTCGAGGCCGCTGGCGCGCTGCAGGTTGAACCCGTCGATGCTGAGCGAGACCGCCGGGTCACCGACCTGGGTGACGTCGCGGCTCGACACGCCGCGGATGACGATGACGGTGTTGTTGTTGTTGCGGGCGATCGAGAGGCTCGGCGCGACCGAGGCGAGATCGGAAACGTTGGTCACCGCATTCTTGACGAGCTGGTCGGTCCCCAGAACCGACATCGAGATCGCAGTCTTCTGCGCGACGCTCGTCCGCTTCTCGGCGGTGACGACGATGTCGCCGATACCGTCGACCGCTTCATTGGCGGCAGGAGCTTCCTGCGCATAAGCCGGCGAGACGGTGAAAGCCGCGACGAGCGCGACCAGCGAAGGCACTAGCGCCGACATACGCCGACGCGACGACTGCAGACCGAGAGACATGCGCCCCCCGTCAATCCCTTGGTGACCCATTTCCATGACCTCCCTTTTTTCTTCGAGGCTAATTGCCCGCCCGATGCACCTTACCAAGCCATCATAAATTGGACATACAGTCAAACCAATATTGACTGACCAATTTTTGCGATTGGTTTTCCAATTCCCCTTTTTGCCGCGAAATAACCCTTTTGCGACCCTGCAAGTTGTAAACGATTACAAACGCGCGTCAAGACAGCCAATGGTCGATGACGGGGCCGAAGGAAAGGTCGTCATCACCCCCATGACGCCGACCGGAACCGTCAGAATTCTTCGAACATTATAAATCGGTTAGAGCGACAGGGGCGAATGATCGGAAGCCATTGCAGATGGCGCCACGGCATCCGGCCCAGCCACCCCGTCGCCGGTCGAAACAGCCTCCTGCGCCGGCAAGGCCCCGCGTCGGGCGACCACCCAGGCCGCGAGTCGGTGCCCCGCGCCGGCGGCCGCCGCGAAATCGCCGGACGCGCGTGCGGCGAGATAGCCGGCATTGAACGCATCCCCCGCGCCGCTGGTGTCGACGGGGACCGGAACGAAGCAGGCCGGAACATCGATTCGCTCGGCACCATGGGCGACGACGCAGCCCTCGGCACCGAGCTTGACGACCACCTCGCCAACGCCCCAGCCCTGCCAGCGGTCGACCACCGCCTCAGTCGATCGATCACCGAACAGCAGCCGCTCGTCATCGAGGGTCGGCAACGCGATATCGGTGAGCGCCGCCATCTGCCGCACGGCCTCATGCGCCTTGGCGACATTGCCCCACAGCGCCGGCCGATAATTGCTGTCGAACGCGACCAGGCCACCCCGGCTGCGGACGTCGCGGCACAGGCGGAAGAGCTTCCGCCGCGCCTCGACGGGCAGGATCGCGAGCGTGATCAGGCTGAGATAGAGGAGATCGACGCCGCGCAGCGCCTCGATCGCGGCCGCCATTTCGGGCAAGCCGAACATGTCGCGCGCGGCGCTGGCGCTCCGCCAATAGGCGAAGCTCCGCTCCCCATCCGCCGCGGTCTCGATCGCGTAGATGCCGACCGGCCGGGTCGGATGGTGGAGCACATGCGCGACGTCCAGCCCCTCGGCGCGCCACGCCTCGCGCAGATGCGCGCTCAGCGGATCGGGGCCCAGCGCGGACAGGAAGGCGGTGTCGCATCCCATCCGCGCCAGATGGACGGCGGTGTTGAGCGCATCGCCGCCATAGGCCGTGCGCCAGCCGCCGTCCGGAAAGCGGGCAAGCTCGACCATCCCCTCGCCGATCGCCGCGATCCGCATCGTCACCAGTTCCACATCGTCCCGTCTTCGAGACGGGCGACCGGCAGCGAGGCCGGCGAATAGGGATATTTGGCCGCCAGCGCCTCGTCGATGTCGACGCCATGGCCCGGCGCATCACCCGGATGCAGATAGCCATCCTCGAAATGATAGGCGTGCGGGAAGACCAGGTCGGCCTCGGGGGTGTGCCGCATATATTCCTGGATCCCGAAATTGGGCACCCAAGTGTCGAAATGCAGCGCCGCACCCATGGTGACGGGCGAAAGGTCGGTCGCGCCATGCGAGCCGGTGCGCACCTGGTGGAGCGCGGCGAAATCGGCGATCCGGCGCAGATGGGTGATGCCGCCGGCCCGCACCACCGAGGCGCGGATATAGTCGATCAGCTGGTTCTGGATCAGGTCCTTGCAGTCCCAGATCGTGTTGAAGATCTCGCCCACCGCCAACGGGGTGGTGGTGTGCTGGCGGATCAGGCGGAAGGCGTCCTGATTCTCGGCCGGGGTGGCATCCTCCAGCCAGAACAGGTCGTGCGGCTCCAGCGCCTTGCCCAGCCGCCCCGCCTCGATCGGGGTCAGGCGGTGGTGGACGTCGTGCAGCAGGCGATGCTCGAAGCCATAGCGCTCGCGCAGCCGGTCGAACAATTTCGGGATGAAATTCAGATATTTGCGCGTGTCCCAGACCGTCTCGGTCGGCAGCGCCGCATCGGCGGGCTCATAATAGTCCTTCCCCCGGCCGACGCCGTAGGAAAGCGCCAGACCGGGAATGCCCGACTGGGCGCGGATCGCGCGATAGCCGAGATCGATATAGCGACCGACCTCGTCGACCGTCTCCTCGATGTCATTGCCATTGGCATGACCATAGACGAGCACGCCCTCGCGGCTCTTGCCGCCCAACAGGTCATACAGCGGCATGCCCGCCATCTTGGCCTTGATATCCCACAGCGCCATGTCGATCGCGGCGATCGCCGACATCGTCACCGGGCCGCGGCGCCAATAGGCCCCACGATAGAGATACTGCCAGATATCCTCGATTCTACGGGGGTCGCGTCCCTGGATCGCGGGCAGGACATGATCCTCCAGATAGGAGACGACCGCCTTCTCGCGCCCGTTCAGGGTCGCGTCGCCGATGCCGTACACCCCCTGATCGGTCACGATCTTCACGGTCACGAAATTGCGACCGGGACAGGTCACGATCACTTTGCTCAGGTCAATTTTCATGGATTTTCCCTGTTGCGGAAATTAGCATCAGCCTTGACGGTCCAGAATTGGCCTGTCAATACTTGTCTGACCAATGGAGCATGATGTGACGCAGATGGCCAATCCGCTGCCCTCGACCGACATGACCGGCGAAAGCCAGCATCGGCTGTATCGCGAGGTGGCCAGACAGCTCACGGCGCGCATCGTCGACGGCACCTATGCGGTGGGCGGCCGGCTTCCCGCCGAGCGCGAGATCGCGGCCGACTATAATGTCAGCCGCCCGACCGTGCGCGAGGCGATCATCGCGATGGAGGTCCAGGGCCTCGTCGAGGTGCGCATCGGTTCGGGCGCCTATGTCCGCCGGCAGCCCGAGGCGCGCGACCGGCCCGACTTCGGCATCTCCGCCTTCGAGCTGACCGAGGCGCGACTGCTGTTCGAGGGCGAGGCCGCCGCGCTCGCCGCCACCCATATCACCGACGAGGAACTGGCCGAGCTGTCGCAACTGGTCGACCAGATCCGGCGCGAGCAGGCGAACCCCGCCAGCGCCGAGGAAGCCGATCGCGAATTCCACCTGGTGATCGCCCGCGCGACCCGCAACGCGGCGGTCGTCGGCACGATCGAGACGCTGTGGGAGATGCGCCGCAATTCGCCGGAAAGCGCGCTGCTCCACGAGAAGGCCCGCGCCGCCAAGGTGAAGCCCGCGGTCGACGAGCACCAGGCCATCGTCGAGTCCCTGCGCAGCCGCGACCCGGCCGCCGCGCGCAATGCGATGCGCGACCATCTCGGCGCGGTCATCGAGCATCTGCTGTTCGCCACCGAAGAGGAGGCGATCCAGCGTGCGCGCGAAAATGCCCAGAACACGCGGGCGCGCTTCGCCCGCCTAGTCGGATCGTGAGGAATGCCGAAAAGTCTCGTCCTGCACCCTGATCGCCTTTTTCCGACCGACCCCGCCACCCGCGACATCAGCCGCCGGCTTTATGCGGAGGTCCGGGACCTTCCCATCCTCAGCCCCCATGGTCATACCGATCCGCGCTGGTTCGCGGAGAATGCGCCGTTCGGCGATCCCGCCGAGCTGCTGCTGAAGCCCGACCATTATGTGTTCCGCATGCTGTACAGCCAGGGCGTGCGGCTGGAGGAGCTGGGCATCCGCAGCACCGCCGATCCGCGCGAGGCCTGGCGGATCTTCGCCCGCCATTATCATTGCTTCCGCGGCACGCCGTCGCGGCTGTGGCTCGACTGGGTGTTCGCCGAGGCGTTCGGGCTGGAGGTGCGGCTGGAGGCCGAGACCGCCGATCTCTATTACGACCATATCGCCGAGCGGCTGGCGGGCGAGGATTTCCGCCCCCGCGCGCTGTTCGAGCGCTTCAACATCGAGCTGCTGGCGACCACCGAGTCCCCGCTCGACACGCTGGAGCATCACGCCGCGATCCGCGCGTCGGGGTGGAACGGCCGGGTGATCACCGCCTTCCGGCCCGATCCGGTGCTCGATCCCGATACGCCCGATTTCGCCGCCAATCTCGCGCGGCTGTCCGAGCTGACCGGCGAGGATTGCACCGGCTATGCCGGCTATCTCGCCGCGCTGCGCCAGCGCCGCGCCTTCTTCAAGGCGATGGGCGCCACCTCCACCGATCATGGCCACCCCACCGCACGCACCGCCAATCTCGACGCGGCCGAAGCCGAGGCGCTGTTCCAGGCGGTCTCCGGCGGTAACGGCACCGCCGAGCAGGCCGAACTGTTCCGCGCGCACATGCTGACCATGATGGCGCAGATGAGCCTTGAGGATGGATTGGTCATGCAGATCCATCCCGGCTCGTTCCGCAACCACAACAGCGAGGTCTTCGCGCGCTTCGGGCGCGACAAGGGCGCCGACATCCCGACGCGCACCGACTATGTCCAAGCTCTGAAGCCGCTGCTCGATCGCTTCGGCAACGAGCGCGACCTGTGCATCATCGTCTTCACGCTCGACGAGACCGCCTATTCGCGCGAGCTGGCGCCGCTGGCCGGCCATTATCCGGCGCTGCGACTGGGGCCGGCCTGGTGGTTCCACGACAGCCCCGACGGGATGCGCCGCTTCCGCCGCCATGTCACCGAGACCGCCGGTTTCCAGAATCTCGTCGGCTTCAACGACGATACCCGCGCCTTCCTGTCGATCCCGGCGCGGCACGACATGGCGCGGCGGATCGATTGCGGCTTCCTGGCCGAACTGGTGGCCGAACATCAGATCGACGAGGACGAGGCGCATGAGATCGCGCGCGACCTGAGCTACGACCTCGCCAAGCGGGCCTATCGCCTGTGACGTCCGGCCGTCCGCGTCTGTCGGAAAGCGTGCTGGCGCGATCGGGCGTCGTCCTCCCCTATCGGCGCGACCGTATCGCCAGCGGCATCGCCCATCTCGGCATCGGCGCCTTCCACCGCGCGCACCAGGCCGTCTACACCGACGATGCGATGGCGGCCGGGGACAGCGGTTGGGGGATCACCGGCGTCTCGCTCCGTTCGCCCGAAGTGCGCGACCAGCTCGCGCCACAGGACGGGCTCTATGCGGTCGAACAGCGCGGGCCGGGGGATGCGGAGCGCCGCGTGATCGGCGCCATCAACCAGGTGCTGGTCGCCCCCGAAGATCCGCAGGCCGTGGTCGCGGCCCTCGCCGATCCGCGCCTGCACATCGTCACGCTGACGGTGACCGAGAAGGGCTATTGCCGCGACCTCGCCGGGGGCGGCCTCCAACTCGACCACCCCGACATCGCCGCCGAACTGGCCGGCGGCGCGCCGCGCACCATCTTCGGCTATCTCGGCGCGGCGCTCGAACGCCGGGCAGCCGAGCGCGCCGGGCCGCTGACGATCATCTCCTGCGACAATCTGGCCGACAATGGCCGGGTGCTCGACCGGCTGCTCAACGATTATGTCGACCGGCGCGGCCTGGACCTGCCGCGCGACTGGGCCTGCCCGAACACGATGGTCGACCGGATCGTGCCGCGCACCTCGCCCGCCGATCTAGCGCGCGGGGATTGGGACGATCGCGGGCTGGTGGTGACCGAGCCCTATCGCCAATGGGTGATCGAAGATCGCTTCGCCGGCCCGCGCCCGCGCTGGGAGCTGGGCGGGGCGCAGTTCGTCGACGATGTCCATCCCTTCGAGGTCGCCAAGCTGCGCCTGCTCAACGGCAGCCATTCCGCCTTGGCTTATGTCGGCCTCGCGCTGGGCCATGGCCATGTCCATGAGGCAATGGCCGATCCCGACATCGCGGCGCTGATCGGGCGGCTGATGGACGAGGCAATCCCCACCCTTCCCCCGGCATCGGCGCTGCGCCCGCAGGACTATGCCGCGTCGCTGCGCCAGCGCTTCGGCAATAGCGCGCTGCCCCACAGGCTGGCGCAGATCGCGATGGACGGGTCGCAGAAGATTCCCCAGCGCTGGCTGGCGACGATCGGCGAACGGACGACGCGCGGGCTTCCCAGCGACGCGCACGGCTTCTGCCTCGCCGCCTGGATGCTCCACGTCCGCGGCCGATCGCCCGAGGGCCAGCCGCATATGGTGGACGATCCGCTGGCGGAAGCGCTGCGCCACCTCTGGGACCAGTCGGCCTCGGCCGGCGACGCCGTGCACCGGATCATCGCATCGTCGGGCATCTTCGCGCCCGGCTTCGCCGAAGCCGGCGGCCTCGCCGCCACGCTCGAACAATGGCTGGAAAGCTTTTTCGCGATCGGCGTCAGGGGCAGCCTGCGCCAACTGCTGAACGATAAAGGACCGTCATCGGCTCCGCCGCTTCAGACGATGTCCGCCGGCCGGGAGGATGAATAAGCCTGTGTCAGATCCCACCACCCTTCCCTGGTGGCGCAATGTCAGCCGCTATCAATGGTTCATGTTCTTCGTCGTCGCGGCCGCCTGGCTGTTCGACACGATGGACCAGCGCCTCTTCTCGCTCGCGCGGATACCGGCGCTTGCCAACCTGATGCGGCTACCGCCGGACAGCACCGAGCTGCAGGCCTTCGCCAAGGTGACGACCGCGCTCTTCCTGGTCGGCTGGGGGGTGGGCGGGCTCACCTTCGGGGCGCTGGGCGACCGCTTCGGCCGCGCCCGGCTGCTGACCATCTCGATCCTGATCTATTCGGTGTGCACCGGGCTCACCGCGATCTGCCGCACCCATGTCGAGTTCGCCACGCTGCGGGTGCTGACCGGGATCGGCATTGGCGGCATCTTCGGCCTGGCGGTGGCGATCATCGCGGAATCGGTGCCCGGATCGGCGCGGCTGGCGATGCTGGCCGGCCTCCAGCTGCTGTCCACCGTCGGCAATGTCGGCGCCGCCGTCGTGAAGATGGGGGTGGATGCGCTCGCCGCCCAAGGGACGATCGCCGCCGAGCAGAGCTGGCGCTGGCTGTTCGCGATCGGCGCCCTGCCCGCCGCGCTGGCGATCGCCTCCGCGTTCGGGCTGCGCGAGTCCGACGCCTGGCTGAAGCTGAAGCGCGAGGGCGCGCTGCCCACCGGCATGTTCAGCGCCTATGGCGAGCTGCTGCGCGACCGCGAGCAGCGCTTCAACCTGATGGTCGGCAGCCTGATCTCGGTGTCCGGCGTGATGGGGCTGTGGGCGATCGGCGAATATGCGGTCGACCTTCAGCATGCGGTGTTCACCACCTATTATGCGGCGCGCCATCCCGCCGCCGAGGTCGCCTCGCTCGTCGCCCAGGCCAAGAACTGGGCCTATCTGCTGCAGATGGCGGGTGGTGCCGTGGGCATGCTGGCCTTCACCTGGATTGCCGACCGCCATGGCCGCCGCCCCGCCTTCGCGGCGAGCTTCACGGCCGCCTTCCTGATCACCATGCTGGTCTATTGGCGGCTCGATTCCCCCGCCTCGGCCTATTGGATGATGCCGCTGATGGGCGCCGCGCAGTTCAGCGCCTTCGCCGGCTTCTCCATCTATCTGCCCGAGCTGTTCCCGGCGCGGACGCGCGGGACCGGCGTGTCCTTCGCCTATAATCTGGGCCGCTTCGGCGCCGCCGGGGGCAGCTTCGGCTCCGCCCTGCTCACCACCATGTTGTTCGGCGCGCTGCCCTCGCCCGAGCCGCTGCGCTACTCGGCGATGGTGATGTGCGTGATCTTCCTGCTGGGCCTGTTCGCAACATCCATCGCGCCCGAAACCAAGGGTCGCGACCTGAAGGACTGACCGCATGCGCGCCAGCCCCTCCCCGACCGTAAAAGGATATCGACCATCATGATCCGCATCGGCCTCATCGGCGCCGGCTTCTCGGCCCGCTTCCACCTCGAAAGCTATCGCAAGGTCTATGGCTGCGAGTTCGAGGTCGCGGGCATCGCCTCGCGCGATCCCGCCCGCGCCGCCGAGCTTGCCAAGCATTTCGGCATCGCCAAGGTCTATGCGGACCCGGCCGAGCTGCTGCGCGACGACAGCATCCACATGGTCGACCTGTGCGTGCCCAACCATCTGCACGTGCCGCTGGTGCTGGACGCCGCCGCGCACGGCAAGCACATCATCTGCGAGAAGCCGCTCGGCGGCTATTTCGGCCCGGCCGGCGCGCCCGACGACTGGTCGGCGAAGGACTGGCCGCGCCAGACGATGCTCGACGCGATCGTCGAGCAGATCACCGAGGTCGAGACCGCGATCAAGCGCGCCGGCGTCACCTTCTGCTATGCCGAGAACTGGGTCTATGCCCCGCCGATCGTGAAGCTCGACCGGCTGATGGCCGCCAGCCAGTCGACCATCCTGCGGATCGAGGGTGAGGAATCGCATTCGGGCTCGCACGCGCCCTATTCGCGCCGCTGGCGGACGGCGGGCGGCGGATCGCTGCTGCGCCTCTGCGTCCACCCGATCGGTGCCGCGCTCCACCTGAAATATGAGGAAGGCCGCCGCCGCGACGGCAAGCCGATCCGCCCCGTCGCGGTGCGCGCGCAGGTCGCCAATCTCAGCGAGATCGGATCGTTCCAGCGCGAGGAGCCCAAGCATATCGTCACCGGCTGGCAGGACGTCGAGGATTTCGCGACGGTGATCGTCACCTTCGACGACGGCTCGGTGGCGCAGCTCACCTCCACCGACACGCGGATGGGCGGCATCCGCAACTTCCTGAGCGCCTTCGGCTCGCGCGCGGTGGTGACGGCGAACATCAACCCCAACACCACCTGCCAAGCCTACACGCCCGACGGCGCCTATTTCGACAGCGAATATATCGTCGAGAAGACCGAGACCAAGGGTGGCTGGTCCTTCCCGGCCCCTGACGAGGACGCCGTGACCGGCTATCCTGAGGAACTGCGCGACTTCGTGTCGGCGGTCCAGCAGGGCCGCGCCCCGCGCAGCGACCTGCTGCTGGCGATGGACGTGCTGATGCTCGTTTATGCCGGTTATTGCAGCGCCGCCGAGGGGCGCGAGGTCGATTTGCGACCCTATCTGGCGCGTTGATATTTTGGTCAGACCAAAATTCACTGTGGCATGACCATTTCCGATTGACTGGTCAGCCACAGTGCGTAATCTCTTCGTCATGAGCCCGAAAGCCCCCGCCCGATGACCGATATGGCCTATGATGCGATCGTCATCGGCTCCGGCATTTCCGGGGGCTGGGCGGCCAAGGAGCTGACCGAGCGCGGGATGCGCGTGCTGCTGATCGAGCGCGGGCCGATGGTGCGCCACGGGATCGATTATCCGTTCGAGCATATGCCGCCGTGGGAGATGCCGTTCCGCGGCCTGGGCGACCGCCGCCGCTATGCGGAGGAGCAGCCGATCCAGCAGCGCAGCCGCAATTTCGACGAGGGCAGCGCGCAGTTCTTCGTCAACGATCGCGACAGCCCCTATCAGGTCGAGCCGGGCAGCGAATTCTCCTGGCTGCGCGGCTATCAGCTCGGCGGCCGGTCGCTCACCTGGGGTCGCGCGGCGCTGCGCTTCGGCGACATCGATTTCGGCGCGAACCAGCGCGACGGGCACGGCATCGACTGGCCGATCCGCTATGCCGACATCGCCCCCTGGTACGACCATGTCGAACGCTTCATCGGCGTCTCGGGCGCCCGCGAAGGGCTAGACACCCTGCCCGACGGCGAGTTCCTGCCGCCCTTCCCGATGAACTGCATCGAGGAACAGGCCAAGCAGCGGATCGAGGCGACCTTTCCCCGCCGCAAGCTGATCCACACGCGCACCGCGGTGCTGACCCAGGATCACAATGGCCGCGCTGCCTGCCATCTCTGCGGGCCCTGCCATCGCGGCTGCTCGACCGGTTCCTTCTTCAGCTCGCAAAGCTCGACCCTGCCCGCCGCCGAAGCAACCGGCCGCCTGACCATGCTCACGGACCGGATCGTCGCCGGGCTGGATGTCGACCCCAAGACCCGCCGCATCACCGGCGTCCGCACGATCGACAGCAAGACCCGCGCGCGCGAGACGCTGTCGGCGCCGCTGGTCTTCCTCAATGCGTCGACCCTGGGCTCGCTGCACATCCTGCTCAACTCGACGAGCGAAGCCTTCCCGCGCGGGCTGGCGAACAGCAGCGGCTTTCTGGGCCGGGGGCTGATGGATACGCTGAAGGGGCCGATGATCACCGGCACCTTCGACGGCTATGAGGATTTCCAGATGCTCGGCAACCGGCCGACCGGCATCTACATCTCGCGCTTCCGCAACGTCGAGACGCGCGATGCCGATTTCCTGCGCGGCTATGGCTATCAGGGCAGCGCGACCCGCGCGCTCTGGGCGCGCGGCATGAAGATGCCCGCGCTGGGCGCCGACCTGAAGGCGGCACTGCGCAAGCCCGGCCCCTGGACGATGATGCTGGGCGCGATGGGCGAGCCGCTGCCCAATGACGACAATCTCGCCCGCCTCGATCCGGTCGCGGTCGACAAATGGGGGCTGCCGCAGCTGCGCATCGCCTTCCGCTGGACCGAGAATGAGGAGCGGATGGCCAAGGACATGGCCGACGAGGGCGAGAAGATGATGCGCGCCGCCGGCGCCGTGTCGGTCTCCACGGTCCGCGAGATCAAGCCGGGCGGCGAGACCAATCACGAGATGGGCGGCGCCCGCATGGGTCATGATCCCAGGACGTCGGTGCTCAACCGGTTCAACCAGGCGCACGACATCCCCAACCTCTTCGTCACCGACGGCGCGTGCATGACCTCGTCGCCATGCCAGAACCCGTCGCTGACCTATATGGCGCTCACGGCCCGCGCCGTGGACCACGCCATGTCGCTGAAGAAAGCGGGAAAACTTTAGGGGCGGCCCAAAGCCGACCGACACGCAGACAGCCGAAGCAGGGAGCAAGGCCGATGGAATGTTCGAGACGTGATGCCGTCAGGCTGATGCTGGCCGCTGCCCCCGCCATCGCGCTGGCCGGCAATGGCGCGATGGCCGCCGCGCTCCGCCAGGCAAAGCCGAACTCGAAATGGGCCGGCGTCCAGGTGGGCCTGAACGTCCCCTACAGCTTCGGCACCCGCACCGCGATGAGCGCCGAGGACGTGCTGCAGCGGACGATCGATATCGGCATCTCCGCGGTCGAGCTGCGCCTCCAGCCGATCGAGATTTCGCTGGGCCTGCCCAAGGAGCTGATCCTGGGCCCGGCGCCGTCCGACTATAGCGCGGTCTATTATCCGTTGGGCGATGCGCCCGCAATCATCCCGCCGGCGCCGGGCCGCACCGTGCTGACCGCCGCCGACATCGATGCCTACAACAAGGGCGCGGTGCCGCGCCGCGCGTGGCGGCTCGCCCAGTCGATGCGCGGGGCCAAGGCGCTGCGGCGCAAATATGAGGCGGCGGGCGTGAAGATCGACATCGTCAAGGTCGACGGCATCAACGACCTCGACCCCGCCGAACTCGACTATGCCTTCACCCTGGCCAAGACGCTGGGCGCGCGCGCCATTTCGGGCGAGATGCTGACCACCGCCGTGCCGCATCTGGCGAAGGCGGCCGACAAGCACCGCTTCATGGTGGCGCTGCACAACCATCTGCCGATCACGCCCGCGCTGTGGGAAGAGGCGTTCAGCCACAGCCCCTATATCGCCGCCAATGTCGACATCGGCCATTTCCTGGCGGGCAACCAGATGTCGCCCATCCCCTTCATCGAGAAGCACCACGCCCGCATCCCGCACATCCATGTGAAGGACAAGACGCTCGCCAATGTGAACGTCGAGTTCGGCCAGGGCGACACGCCGGTGCGCGACGTGCTGCGCCTGATCCGCGACCGGAAATGGCCGATCGACGCGGTGATCGAATATGAGATCAAGCTGCCCCAGACCGCCGATCGGATCGCCGAGATCCGCAAGGCGATCGCCTATTGCCGCGACAGTCTGCTGACCTGACCGGCCCGATCTCGTCGATGCGTCCTCCCTTTCCTCCAGCGCAAGCGGCTCGCCGGCGGAAAAGGCGGAATTGCGTCCGTCGCAATCCCTTCCGCGCCGTGCTAGGTGATCCACGAAGCTCGAGAAAGTGGATCGCCGTGACGAACATCAAGGACATTGCACGCCTCGCGGGAGTATCGGTCGCCACCGTGTCGCGAGCGCTGGCAAAGCCCCATGTCGTCAAGCCCGCCACGATCGAGAAGGTCAAGCAGACCATCGCGGCGCTCGACTACAGCCCCAATGCGGTGGCGAGCAGCCTGCGGCGGCGGCGCAGCGACAATATCATCGTCGTCGTCCCCAACATCCATAACCCCTTCTTTTCGGGCATCGTCCAGGGGATCGAGAACATCGCCCATGACAATGGGTTCAAGATCCTGCTGGGCGAGACGCAGGACAATCAGGAGCGCCTCGACCGCTACACCGCGATGATCTCCAGCAAGGGTGCCGACGGGCTGATCCTGCTCGGCTCGCTGCTGCCGTCGGTGGTGCGGGAAGCGCTGGACCAGGGGACGGAATCGCCGGTTCCGCTCGTGCTCGCCTGCGAACGCTTCGCCGGCCTGATCAGCCCCACCGTGGAGATCGACAATATCGCGGCATCGCGCCTGGCCACCGAGCATCTCGTCGGGCTGGGCCACAAGCGTATCGCCACCATCGCCGGCCCCGACGGCAATTCGCTGAGCATCGATCGCCTGCAGGGCTACAAGCTCGCCCTGGACGACGCGGGCATCGGCTTCGATCGCACGCTGGTGGTGGAAGGCGATTTCTCGATCCAGTCGGGCTATGAGGCGACCCAGGCGCTGCTCAAGCTCGATCCCCGCCCCACCGCGATCTTCTGCGCCAATGACGAGATGGCGATCGGTGCGCAGAAGGCGATCCGCGACCAGGGCCTGAAAATCCCCGGCGACATCGCGATCGTCGGCTTCGACGACATCCGCTTCGCCCAATATGCCGAACCGCCGCTGACGACGATCGCCCAGCCGACCGTCGCGATCGGCGAGACCGCGATGCAGCTGATGCTGCGCGTCCTGAACGGCATGGTATCGCCCGGCGAACGAGTTGTGCTCGATCATGCGCTCATCACGCGCGCCTCGACCCATCCCGCCACCCCGGCGAACGGCTGAGCCGCTACGGCGGCCGAAGAAAGCCGCGCCGGCCCTTCCCCATGCCTTTGCTCCCCGTCCGACAATCTTGACATCGGGCCTGCGCGGCCGTTTAATGAAAACGTTTACATAACTCGTCAAAGCTGGACACGCTCATGTTCGATGCCATCGTCGTTGGTTCCGGTATATCGGGCGGCTGGGCCGCCAAGGAGCTGACCGAGCGCGGGCTGACCGTGCTGTTGCTCGAGCGCGGCCGCAACGTCGTCCATGGCGACGACTATGTCGGCGAGCACAAGGCGCCGTGGGAAATGCCCTTTCGCGGCCTGGGCGACCGCCGCCGCTACGAGGCCGACTATCCCGTCCAGAAGCGCGCCCGTGCCTTCGAGGAGGGCTCGGACCAGTTCTTCGTCAACGACAGCGAGAACCCCTATCAGACCGCCGAAGGCACCGAGTTCACCTGGATCCGGGGCTATCATCTCGGCGGCCGCTCGCTGACCTGGGGCCGCGCCGCCTTCCGCCTCGGCGACCTCAATTTCGGCGACAACAAGCTCGACGGGCACGGCGTCGACTGGCCGATCCGCTATGCCGACATCGCCCCCTGGTATTCGCATGTCGAGCGCTTCATCGGCGTCAGCGGCACCTCCAACGGGCTCGCCGCGCTGCCCGATGGCGAGATGCTGCCGCCCTTCCCGCTCAACTGCATCGAAGAGCATATCGCCAAGTCGATCGCCCCCGGCGGCCGCACGATGATGCCGGCGCGCTCGGCGGTGCTGAGCGTCGACCATAATGGCCGTTCGGCCTGCCATATGTGCGGCCCCTGCCATCGCGGCTGCTCGACCGCCTCCTATTTCAGCTCGCTCGGTTCCACCCTGCCCGCCGCCGAGGCGACCGGGCGGCTGACCAAGCGCACCGATATGATCGTCGCGGGGCTCGACCATAATCCGCGCAGCGGCCGGATCACCGCCGTCCGCACGATCGACGCGAAGACCGGCAAGGCGGAGAGCTTCGCGGCCAAGCTGGTCTTCCTCAACGCATCGACCCTGGGCAGCACCCAGATCCTGCTCAACTCGCGCAGCGAGGCCTTCCCCAACGGCCTCGCCAATCGCAGCGGCGTGCTCGGCCATTATCTGATGGACCATGTGATGAGCCCGCTGGTGATGGGCACCTTCGACGGCTTCACCGACATGATGCCGATCGGCAACCGCCCCACCGGCATCTACATCCCGCGTTTCCGCAACATGGGCGAGAAGGCGCCGAACTTCATCCGCGGCTATGGCTATCAGGGCAGCGGCTCGCGCGAGCTGTGGATCCGCGGCGCCACCGATCCCCGTTTCGGCGCGGCGCTGAAGACCGCGCTGCGCGAGCCCGGCCCGTGGCGGATGCTGCTGGGCGGGATGGGCGAATGCCTGCCCTATCACAGCAACAAGGTCGTCCTGGACGAGACCAAGCGCGACCGCTGGGGCCTGCCCCAGCTCAAGGTCGAGTTCCGCTGGGGCGCCAACGAGCTGGCGATGGCCGAGGACATGGTGACCGAAGCCAAGGCCATGTTCGAGCAGTCGGGTGCCAAGCGGGTCGACGTGCTCGGCGGGCTCAACCCCGGCGGCTTGGCGATCCATGAGATGGGCACCGCGCGGATGGGCGCCGATCCGACCCAGTCGGTGCTCAACGGCCACAATCAGGCGCATGACGTGCGCAACCTGTTCGTCACCGACGGCGCCTGCATGGCGTCGTCGGCCTGCCAGAACCCGTCGCTGACCTATATGGCGCTCACCGCGCGCGCCTCGGCCTATGCGGTCGACCAGTTGAAGGCCGGCGCGCTCTAACAATCGAAGGAACCCCATGCCCCCAGCGTCCCGGCACGCCTCGACGATCTGCGTCACGCGGCGAAAGTTCCTGCGGTCCACCGCCACCATCGCCATCGGCGCGGCGCTGCCCGTCGAGCTGTGGGCGGCGGCCGGCAAGGCCGAACCGATCGAGCGGAGCTTCGCCGCGCCGGGGGCCGCTTTCCACCCCTGGACGCGCTGGTGGTGGCCGGGCACCGATGTCGAGCCCGATCAGCTCCGCCGCGAGATCCGGCTGATGGCCGATGCCGGCTTCGGCGGCGCCGAGATCCAGCCGCTGCTGCCGCGCCCCCGGCCCGAAGGCGCGGCACTGGCGGCGATGAAGCATTTCCCCGAACCCTCCTATTTCGGGAATGTCCGGACCGCCGCGATCGAGGCCGGCCGCGCCGGCATGCAGATCGACCTGACCTTCGGATCGGGCTGGCCGTTCGGCGGCGGCCCGCAGGTGACGCCCGAGCTTGCCCAGGTCGAGATGCGCCATTCGCGCCTGAGCGTCACCGGCCCCGCCCGCCTGGCCACCCGCCTGATGCTGCCCAGCGGCATCGACGACGCCAACACCGCCGGGCTGGACGCCGACTGGGTCGAACGGCTGCGCCGCCGCGAGACGACGGTGGCGGTGATCGCCGCGCGGGGCGACGAACCCGCCCTGTTCCCGCTCGAACCGCATGTCGGCGACAAGGAGCCGCTGGTCCACCATTCGGGCACGCTCGACTTCGACACTGTCGTCGACCTGAGCGACCGGGTGTCGGCGCAGGGCGACATCGCGTGGGACGTGCCCGAGGGCAGCTGGCAAATCTTCCTGTTCCGCCAGGTCGCCTCGCCGCAGCGCATGTCGGGCGCGTTCGAGGGCCCCGGCCTGGTGCTCGATCACCTCAAGGCCGCCGCCTTCGCCGCTTATGCCGACTGGATCGGCCCGCCCCTCGAAAAGGCGCTGCGGGACCAGTTCGGACGGACGATCCGGGCGATCTTCTGCGACAGCCTGGAGCTGAAGCCCGAGCTGTACTGGACCGACGATTTCCGTGCGGAGTTCCTCCGCCGGCGCGGCTATGACCTCCTCCCCTACCTGCCGCTGGTCCTCCAGCGCGGGCGCGGCAAACCGTTCGGCGGCTATCTCAACAAGCCCTATTGGGACGACGCCGTCCATGGCGAACAGGTGCGCGCCGATTATTGGCGCACCATCTCCGACCTGATGCTCGAACGCTTCTTCCGCCCCTTCGCGGACTGGGCGAAGGCGCGCGGGCTCCTCTCGCGCATGCAGGCGCATGGCGGGCCGCAGGACCTGATCGCCGGCTATGCCAGCGCCGACATTCCGGAAGCCGAACACCAGTTCGACAATGGCCGCTACGACTTCCTCAAGATGGTCTCGTCGGCCGCGCATCTCCACGGGCGCAAGATCGTCTCGAACGAGAGCTTCGCCTGGCTCGGCCGGGCCTATCGGACCACGCCCGAACTGCTGAAGCGCTATGGCGACGAGCTGATCACCGCCGGGATCAACCAGATCGTCTATCATGGCTATCCCTATGACTATCCGCGCGAGCGAAACAGACTGGGGGGCTGGTCGGCGTTCGGCACCGCCTTTTCCGATCCGATCGGTGCTCGCAATCCCTATTGGCCCTATCTGAAGCGGCTCAACGACTATTTCGCGCGCCTGCAGATGATCTCGCGCGAAGGCATCCCCGTCGCCCCGGTCGCGCTGTTCCGCGACGTCCTCGCCTATGAGGAGATCCTGCCGCCTCGCGAGGAGCCTCCCCTCAACGGCCATCTGCTGGCGGCCGGCTATGATTTCGACCATATCAATGCCGGGGCGCTCGCCGCCTGCCGGAGCGAAGGCGGGAAGCTGGTCGCCCCGTCGGGCGCGACCTATGCGGTCATCCTGGTCGACGATCAGGCGAGCTTGAGCGCCGAGGTGATCGGCACGCTCACTGGCCTGGCCCGCCAGGGCGTGGCGGTGGTGCTGAGCGGACGCGTGCCGACGATCCGCGGGCGCGTATCGCCCGGCGATCCCACCGTCGAAGCGCTCCTGACCTGCGAGCAGGTGATCCACGCCCCCGTTCCGGAGAAGGTCGGCGCCACCCTCTCCCGGCTTGGTATCGCACCGAATCTGCGCTTCGAAGGCGCGTCGCTGCCGTTCATGCAGCGGGCGTTCGGATCGCGGCAGGTCTATTTCGTCTCGAACCCGAGCGCCGGCGAGAAAAGCCTGCGCTGCGTCGTGCCGGGTGCCGACGCCGTCGAGCTATGGGATCCGTGGACCGGGAGGATCACGCCACTGGCCAGCACGCAACGCGACGGCGGCAGCGCGGTCTCGGTGAAGATCGACGCTTATGGCTCGCTGCTGCTCGCAACCTCGGAGCGGAAGGCACTAGCCAAAGTGGAAGCCGCGCGGAAGCTGGCCGAACTGGTCCCGGTCGGCCTCTCGGGCTGGACGCTCGAAGCCCTGCCCTATGAGGCCGCCAAGCCCCGCCAGACCGTCGCGCTGGCGCGGCTGGAGGATTGGCGCTCGATCGACAGCCTCCGCTATTTTTCCGGCAAGGGTGTGTATCGGACCAGCCTGACGCTCGAGGCCGGCCAGTTGGCAAAAGGCCGAACCGCCCTGCTCGACCTGGGCCAGATGACGGGCGTCGCGGAGGTGCGGGTCAACGGCACGCCACTGCCCGCGCTGCTGATGCGTCCCTACCGCATCGACATCGGCCGCCATCTCCGGCTCGGCAGCAACGCTATCGAGATCGCCATCCTCAGCACGATGCACAATGCGATCTTCGAGAAGCCCGAACCCTATGGGCGCTTCGTGGTCGAAGCCAGCCTGACCCCCGAGGGGCTGGTCGGCCCGGTCACCCTGCTGATCATGGCCGGCGCCTAGCCGGCCTGATCGGCGATCAGGGCAGACGCGGGTTGGTGTTGGCGAGCGCAGGGGCGTGTTCGCCCGGCGCGATATGGGCGCAATGGTCGTAGCTGCCCGGAACCATGTTGAAATTGAGTTCCTGGCTCGCGCCGATCTCGGACGTGTAATAGCCGTAGACGGTCAGCGCCTTCATGCGATCGACGAAGCTCGCCTGCTGCGCCGCCCCGTCCGCCTCGCCACCCGCGTCGAGCAGCGACAGCACCGCGAGCCGATCGGCCGCCGAGAGCTTGGCGAAGGTCTTGCCCTTGGCGCGGACCACGGCCTGGGGAAAGCCCGCCAGGCCCTTCAGGAAATCGTCGCGCTCGGCCGCGTCATACCAGTCGAACACGATATGCTCGACGAACTGCGCCACGCCGGCCGCCTTGGCGCCGGGGGTGTCTCCGGCAGGGATGATGGTGTCGGCGATGTCCGCGATCAGCGCGCTATCGATCGCCGAGAAGCTGCCGCCCGTCGGCACCGCGCCAAAGGCCGGCCGCACGAGACCCGCGCCGAAGAGCGCGCCCAGCGCCATGCCGCCTGCCGATTTGAGCACGGTCCTGCGTTCGATCATGGCGAGCTTCGTCCTTTGCCCGGGTCAAAAATGTAAACGTTATCATGGCCCGGAGGGCCCGCTCGTGTCAATCGCGGCATCGCGAACAATATCAGGGCCTTTGCCTTTTTGCCATGCGGTCAGAAACGCATTGTCCCTCGAAATGTAATCATTTACATCGACGGGATTCGTTAGATCTCCGGAGACAAGATGCCAGGGTTTTTGGTTCAGGGTGACGCGCCGGTGCGGATGGCGATGATCGGTGGCGGATCGGGCTCGCTGATCGGCCCGGTGCATCGCCGGGCGGCAGCCCTGGACGGGATGATCCGGCTGTGCGCGGGCGCGTTCAGCTCCGATCCCGAGCGCAATACCGCCACGGGCCGCGAACTCGGCCTGCCCGAGGACCGCGTCTATGGCAGCTATGAGGTGATGCTGCGCGAGGAGGCCAGGCGCCCGGCGGCGGAGCGGATCGAGTTCGTCGCCATCGTCGCGCCGAACCATCTGCACGCGCCCGCCGCGATCGCGGCGCTCGACCATGGCTTCCCGGTGCTCTGCGAAAAGCCCCTGGCCCGCGATCTGGGCGAGGCACGCGCGCTGCTCGAACGCTCGCGCGCCAGCGGCCTGCTCTTCGGCATGACCTACACTTATCTCGGCTATCCGCTGGTGCACGAGGCGCGCGCGCTGGTCGCGGCCGGCGCGATCGGCGAGATCCGGAGGGTCCAGGCCAGCTACACCCAGGGCTGGCTCGCGCAACGGGAAGAGGCCGATGGCAATGCCCAGGCCGCCTGGCGCACCGATCCGGCCCGCGCCGGCATCGGCGGCGCGCTGGGCGACATCGGCGTCCACGCCCAGAACCTGGCCGAGTTCGTGTCCGGCCTGTCGATCAGCGCGGTCAGCGCCGATGTCCGCACCGCGGTGCCGGGGCGGATGCTCGACGACGACGGCGCGATGCTGCTGCGCTTCGCGAACGGCGCACGCGGCACCCTCACCGCCAGCCAGGTCTGCGCCGGCGACGAGAACCGCCTGACCCTGAGCGTCTATGGCGAGACGGGCTCGCTGCACTGGGAGCAGGAAAATCCCAACCGGCTGTGGCATCGGTCGAACGACGCCCCCGCCCGCATGATCACCGCCAATCCCGGCCTGATGACCGCTGCCGATGCGCGGGCGATGATGCGCCTGCCGGGCGGGCACCCCGAAGGCTATATCGAGGCCTTCGCCAATCTCTACCGGGCGTTCGCGCAGCAACTGCGCGGCCACGACGCCCTGGCCCTGCCCGATGCCGCCGCCGGCACGCGCAGCATGGCCTTCGTCGAGGCCGCCCTCGCCAGCAGCCGGGCCGACAGCGCCTGGCACACCCTTTCCGCATGACAGAGGACGCCTGATGCGCACGATCAAGGGGCCGGCTCTGTTCCTGGCCCAGTTCATGGACGACCAGCCGCCCTTCGACTCGCTCGCGGCGATCGCGCCATGGGTCGCGGAAATGGGCTATCGCGGCGTCCAGATCCCCTCGAACGACGCCCGCTGCTTCGACCTGAAGCTCGCCGCCGAGAGCGACGCCTATTGCGACGAGATCAAAGGGCTGCTCGCCGAGCATGGCCTGGAGATCACCGAGCTTTCGACCCATATCCAGGGCCAGCTCGTCGCGGTCCATCCGTCGATGGACGTGCTGTTCGACGACTTCGCCCCCGTGGAACTGCGCGGCAACAGCCAGGCGCGGACCGAATGGGCGATCGAGCAGGTGAAGCTGGGCGCGCTGGCCAGCCGCCGGCTCGGCCTGACCGCGCACGCCACCTTCTCGGGCGCTTTGCTGTGGCCGGTGGTCTATCCCTGGCCGCCGCGGCCCAAGGGGCTGGTCGAGGAAGGCTTCGCCGAACTCGCGCGGCGCTGGCGCCCGATCCTCGACGTCTATGAGGAATGCGGGGTCGACCTCTGCTACGAGATTCATCCCGGCGAGGACCTGCACGACGGGGTCAGCTTCGAGCGTTTCCTCGACGCGGTCGATCATCACCCGCGCGCCAACATCCTCTATGATCCGAGCCACCTGCTGTTGCAGCAACTCGACTATCTGGCGTTCATCGACATCTATCGCGACCGCATCAAGATGATGCACGTGAAGGATGCCGAGTTCCGCGCCAATGGTCGCAGCGGTGTCTATGGCGGCTATCAGAGCTGGATCGACCGCGCCGGCCGCTTCCGCTCGCTCGGCGACGGGCAGATCGACTTCAAGGCGATCTTCTCGAAATTCGCCCAATATGATTTCGATGGCTGGGCCGTCGTGGAATGGGAATGCGCGCTCAAGGATTCCGAAGTGGGCGCGCGCGAAGGTGCCAGGTTCGTGGAAGACCACATCATCAAGGTGGCGAAACGGAACTTCGAGGATTTTGCGGGAGGAAAAGGTGATGAGCGTACGCGTAGCAGGCGATTCCTCGGTCTCTGAGGACGGCGTTCGCCGCGACCGCCTTTTCCTGATCATGGTGCTGGCGCTGTTCACCGCCGCTGGCGCGGTGGCGTTCCGCGCGGCGACCGCCAGCGAGCTGCGCACCCAGTTCCTCGACGCGCTCGATCCGATCCGGTCGAGCGAACTGCTCGGCAGCATCCTCGGCGCAGCCTTTGCCGGCTTCTCGGTGACCCTGTTCGTCGCCAGCCCGCTGCTCCACGTGATCACCGTGCGCCGCGCGCTCATCGCCGCCGCGCTGCTGCTGATCGCCGGGCTGCTGCTCGTATCGGGCGCAGGATCGATCGCACAGGGCGGGAACATCTTCTATGTCCTGATGCTCAGCACGCTGCTGCAGGGGATCGGCTGGGGCCTGGTCGAGGCGGTGATCAATCCGCTGACCAGCGCGCTTTACGACGAGCACAAGACCCATCGCCTCAACGTCCTCCATGCCTGGTATCCGGCGGGGATCGTCGCCGGCTCGCTGCTCGCGCTCGGCGCCGACGCGATCGGGATCGACTGGCGCTGGGCGGCGCTGCCGCTGATGCTGGTGGCGGCCGTGGTGCTGGTGCTGGCGGCCACCTCGAAATTTCCCGAGGCGAGCCACATCACGCGCGGCGCGTCGATGGGCGAGATGTTCGGCGCGATGATCCGCCAGCCGACCATTTTCCTGTGGTTTCTGATCATGACGATGACCGCGACGACCGAGTTCGCCCCCGGCCAGTGGGTCGATTTCGCGCTCAGCCGGATCGTCGGCATGCGCGGCGTGTTGCTGCTCGTCTATGTGAGCGCGCTGATGTTCCTGATGCGCCATTTCGCGGGGCCGCTGGTCAACCGGCTGTCGAATGTCGGCCTGCTGATGGTGTGCAGCATGTTCGCCACGCTCGGCCTCTACGGGCTCAGCATCGCCGAAGGGCCGATGGGCGCCTTCGCCGCCGCTACCGCCTGGGGCATCGGCGTCTGCTTCTTCTGGCCGACGATGCTGGCCACCGTCGCCGATCGCTATCCGCGCGGCGGCACGCTCGTCTATGGTCTGATGGGGTCGGCGGGCGCCGCCGCCAGCTATCTGGTCCTGCCCGTGCTCGGCCGGATCTATGATGAGGCGAAGATCGCGGCGGCGGGGGGCGCGGAGGCCTTTTCGAAGCTGCAGGGCGATGCCGTGGTGCCCGCGCTCCGGTCGGCGGCCACCGCCTCCTTTCAGGCGGTGGCGCTGATCCCGGCGGCGCTGGTCCTGACCTTCGGCGTCATCCTGCTGCTGGACTGGACCCGTCGGCCGGGCGGGAAGCGGTGAACACCCGCTCGCCGCGCGCATTGGTCGCAGCCTCGACGACGACGGGCTGACCCGGCTCGATCGCCTCGGCGACGAAGCCGATCACATGCGGGCCGCAGTCGAGCCGGATCGTGCCGAGACGGAACGGCAGGTCGGCGGCGAAAGCGCTGTCCAGCGACCGGTGAACCAGGGTCGTCGCGAGCAGCTCGCCGCGCCCGCTGTCGTCCTCGACGCGAAGATCGTCGGACAGGCAACGCCAGCAGACGTCGCGGCTGGGATATTGGAAGGCCGCGCAGTCGCCGCAGCGTTGCAGCGAGATCGTCATGCCGCCCTCTCGATGATCGCGGCGCCCGTCGCCAGGCAGCGATCGAAGGTCACCATCCCATAGCCGCTGGCGAGCGCGATGCGGGCATCGGGCACCTGGTCGCCCAGCACCTCGCCGGTCACCTGGCGCAGCGCCTCGACCACCGGCAGGAAACCGCCGGCGGCGCCCGCCTGTCCGCAGGCGAGCTGGCCGCCGCTGCTGTTGACCGGCAACCCGCCGTCGATCGTGATCCCGCGCTCGCGGACGAAGGCGGCCGCCTCGCCCTTGGCGCAGAAGCCGAGATCCTCGAGCTGCATCAGCACGATCACCGGATAATCGTCATAGACCTGCACGCAGTCGACCTGCTCCGGCCCGATCCCGGCCTGTTCCCAGAGCCGGTCGCGATCCATCGCCCAGCCGCCGCGTAGCGCGACGGGTTCCTCGAAATAGGCGTTGTGGCGCTCGATCGCGCCGCGGATCACGGCGTGGCCCAGCCCCAGCGCGGCGGCACGCTCGGCCGACATCACCAGGAAGGCCTCGGCCCCCGCGCAAGGCATGACGCAATCGAACAGATGGAGCGGCTCGGCGATCGGCGCGGCGCCCAGATAATCATCGAGGCTGAGGGGTTTGCGGCCCAGCAACGCATTGGGATTGGCCGCCGCATTGGCGCGCTGGGCGACCGGCACCTGGCCCAGATCGGCGCGGATCACGCCGAAGCGGCGCATATAATGATCGGTGATCAGCGCGAAGACGCCGTTCGGCCCTGCCGCGCCATGCGGGTAGATCGCCTCGCTGGAGAAGCGGCTGAAATGCCGCACCAGATCGCCGAAGGCGCGCTCGTTCGCGGTGTCGCCGGCGATGCAGGCGACCACCGACGCATCGCCGTCCTGGATCGCGCGGGCCGCGCGGCGCAGCGCCATCACTCCGCTGGCGCCGCCGGTGGGAAGCCATTCCAGCCAGCGCGGCGACAGGCCGAAATGCTCGGTCAGCGCAATGCTGGTGTCGGGGCCGAGGGTGAAGGAGGACACCGCCAGGCCGTCGACCGCTTCCTTGGCCAGGCCGCTGCGGTCGAGCAGCTTGCGCAGCGCCGACCCGATGAACCAGTGCGCGGGCCGGTCGCTGCGGCGGACATAGGGGATCGTCACCGGACAGGCGACCGCGACCCCTTCATAGCCGCGCGCGCCGGTCATGCCTGTGCTGGCCGCTTCGGGCGCTCGACCTTGTAGCCGGCGGCCTCGCGGTCCCAGGTCTCGGCGGTGACGCCCAGTTCGCGCAGCCGATATTTCTGGATCTTGCCATTCTCGGTCATCGGCAGCCTGTCGCTGAACAGCACATAGCGCGGTACCGAGAAATAGGTCATGCGCGGCTTGCAGAAGTCGAGCAGCTCGGCATGGCCCAGCGTTTCGCCCTCGCGCAGCACCAGCGCCGCCATCACCTCGTCATCCCCCAGGTCCGACTTGACCGGGAAGACCGCCGACTGCGCGACGGCCGGATGGCTGAGCAACACCTGCTCCACCTCGAACGCCGAGATATTCTCGCCACGGCGCCGAATGGCGTCCTTGAGACGATCCATGAACTGGAAACGGCCATCGGCATCACGGATGACACGATCGCCGGTGTGAAACCAGAGGTTGCGCCACGCCGACACGGTCGCCTCGGCGAGGTGAAAATAGCCGGTCGACAAAGCGAAGGGGATGTCCGAGCGGATCAGCAGTTCGCCCGGCGTGCCGGCGGGCACCTCATTGTCGGCCTCGTCGACGACGATCGCGGTGAAGCCGGGGCGGACGAAGCCCATGCTGCCTGGCTTGCCCTCGGACAGCCGGTCGCCGATCACGAAATTGGTCTCGGTCGATCCATAGCCGTCGATCGTGCCGATGCCGAAGCGCCGCGCGAACTCCGCGCCCAGCCCCGCCGACACGCCCGGCGCCAGCGCGCGGGTGACGCCATGGTCGCCGTCGCGGGCGCTCTCGTCGGTCGACAGCAGGATCGAGATCATCGCGCCGAGCAGATAGGTGACGGTGGCACGATGGGTGCGCAGCGATTCCGAGAAGCCGCTCGCCGAGAAGCGGTTGAGCACGATCAGGGTGGCGCCGCCGAGCAGCGCCTGGAACACGCTGCACAGCGCATTGACGTGGAACAGCGGCAAGGTGGTTAGCAGCCGGTCCTCGGCCCCGATCTCGAGGATGTCGATCGCGTGCGCGCCCCACCAGAAGAATTGCGCATTGGGGCAGCACACCCCCTTCGACGGACCGGTGGTGCCCGAGGTGTATATGATCGCGGCCATGTCGCCGGGGCCGACCGGCGCCGGATCGCACCCGACACCCAACGGCGGCATCGCGCCGACCGTCCAGCCGCCCTGCCCCAGCACCGCCGGATCGACCGGATCGAGCAGCCAGACCTCGCTCAGCGCGATCGCGGCAGGGTCGATATGGGCGAGCGCGGGTGCCGCCTCGGCATCGACCGCGAGCAGGCGGGCGCCGCTGTTCGACAGGATATGCTGGAGCTGCGGCCCGCGCGCGAAATGGTTGATCGGCACCGCGACGGCATTGATCCAGGCGCAGCCGAGGAACAGGTCGAGGAACTCGATGCGATTGCCGCACAGGATCGCGACCCGGTCGCCCGCGACGATCCCCGCCGCGCGCAGCAGCGTCCCGGCCGCCGCCGCGCGCTCGGCCATGTCGGCGAAGCTGTAGGCGACCTCGCCAAAGGCCAGGAAGGTCTTGTCGCCCAGTGCTTCGGCCTGGCGCCGCAGCGCCGTCGAGATGGCGCGGTCGGCCGGCGCATAGGCCTCTGCCAGCCAGAGCGGGTTCGCCCCGGCAATGCCCACAGCACCCGTCATCGGGAAGCCACCCGGCCCGGGATTTCGGATTGCGAGCAGACCATCATGCACCTATGATTCCGTTCAAACATGGCGTAACTGATATCTACACATGTAAACGATTACAACGGAGATCGTGAATGCAAGCGTCGCGCCGCGAGTTCACCATGGCAGCTCTGGCCGCACTGGCCCTCGGGGGAAGCGGCGCCGCGCTGGCGGGCCGATCGAAGAAACTCCGCTTCGGCGTGCAGACCTACAGCTTCCGCGACATGCTGCCGACACCGGGCGACATGGTCGACAAGATGATCGCCGGCTGCAAGGCGGTGGGCCTCGACATGGTCGAACTGTTCGAGCCGACCATCCAGCCGCCCGATTTCTCGAAGGACGCCCCCTGGGCGACCGTCGCCGGCAAGCTGACCGAGGCGTCGCTCTATGGCCGCCCGCCCGAGGGCCCGCCCCCCGCCGCGGTGCTGGCGACGCGCGAGCGCATCCGCCAGTGGCGGCTGGAAACCCCGCTGTCCTATTTCTCCGAGATCGGCCGCCGCTTCCGCAAGGCCGGGATCGAGATCCAGGCGTTCAACTTCGGCCTGAAGGAGGACTGCACCGACGCCGAGGTCGAGCGCGGCTTCGCGATCACCAAGGCGCTCGGCACCGGGCTGATGACCGCGTCGACCACAATCCGGATGGCGGAGCGTACCGTGCCTTATGTCGCGAAGCACCGCATCCTGCTGGGGCTGCACGGCCATTCGAACCTGCGCGATCCCAACCAGCTCGCCACGCCCGAGAGCTTCGAGCAGTGCCTGGCGATGTCGCCCTATTACCGGCTCAATTTCGACATCGGCCATTTCGCGGCTGCCGGCTTCGACACGATCGGTTTCCTCGACAAGCATCATGCGAAGACGGTGAGCCTGCACCTCAAAGATCGCCGCAAGCCGTTCGGCGCCAACATGCCGCTGGGCGAAGGCGACACCCCGGTGCGCGACGCGATCCGCACGATCCGCGAGCGCGGCTACGGCATCCCGATGTTCTTCGAATATGAATATGCCGGCGCGGATTCGGTGACCGAGCTGAAGCGCATGCTCGCCTTCGCCCAGAACGCCTGAACGACAACGCGCGCCTGAACGACAAAAGGGCGCCCCGTCCCCAGGCCGATGCCGGGGGGACGGGGCGCCCTTTCCTGTTCTTCAGTGGGCGGCCTGGATGGCGCCCTTGCGGTTCGGCACCAGCAGGATCGACAGGCCGGCGAGCACCGCAGAGCCCGCGAACAGCACGAAGTTCCAGGTCACGTCGAGCTTATACTCGGCAATCATCCCGCCGAGCAGCGGCCCGCACACCGCGCCGAAGCGCGAGAAGCTGATGCAGCAGCCCACCGCCGTCGCGCGCAAGGTCGGCGGGAAATAGGACGCCAGATAGCTGGTGACCATCACCGCGGCCGAGACCGTGCCGATCCCCGCCAGCGCGACGATCACATAGGTGATCGGCAGCGGCCAGCGATGCGACAGCAGCAGGATCGTGACGGCACCGCCGAAGAAGGCCGCCATGATCACCCGCGACCGACCGAACCGATCGGCGGAATTGCCGAGGAACACGCCGCCGATCGCCGAGGCCAGCGAGAAGACGCCGAGGAACATGATGCTCGGCCCCAGCTCATAGCCCGCCGAGCGCATGATCTGCGGCAGCCAGGTGTTGAGGCCATAGACCAGGATCATGCCGGCGAAGGTGGCGAACCAGAAACCGAGGGTGGCCGACACGAAGCCGGGCTGGAACAGCGCCCGGACACCGGGCGAGACGGCCGCCCCCTCGTCGGGGCCGGGCCCGTCGGCGAGCGCCACGTTGAGGCGGGTCGCGAGCAGCCGTGCCTCCGCCTCACGGCCGCGCGACATCAGCGACGCCACCGATTCGGGCAGCCAGCGAAGGAACACGGGAACGATCAGGATCGGCGCGAAGCCCAGGCCGATCACCCAGCGCCAGCCGGTGATTTCGAGCATGGCGAAGGAGGCGAGCGCCGCGGCGAAGATGCCGAGCGAATAGCCCGAATACATCAGCGCGAACTGGCGGTTCGCCTTGCCCGGCGGCGCATATTCCGAGGTCAGCGCCGCGGCGACGGGAACGACCCCGCCCACCCCCAGCCCGGCGAAGAAGCGGCACAGCGCGAACAGCGTCGGGCTGGGCGAGATCGCGGCGAGACCGCTGGCCACGGTGAACAGCGAGAAGCAGATGATCAGGGTCGACTTACGGCCATATTTGTCGCTGAAGACACCGAAGAAATATCCGCCGAAGAACATCCCCACCAGCGCCGAACTGGCGATCATGCCCAAGATGCCGGGGCCGAGATTCCAGCTGGCATCGCCCAGCAATGCAGGCATCACAGCGCCGAGCGCGCCCATGTCATAGCCTTCGGCGAACAGCGCGATCCAACACAGCGACGTCACCAGCATGCTCGTCCGTGCCACGGCCTTCGCATTGCCGACGGCGCTCTCGGATAGGGTTCCTGTGGTCATCGGCGCTCCTCGGCGGCAGGGGTTTGAGCGAAAGAAGGCTGAAAGGGCTGGTCGAAGATATCCCCGCAGCGCAGATACCAGGCCGGCCCGTGCATGCGGGCGACAAGGTCGAGCGCCGGGGTGTCGACATGGCAGCGATCGGCATCGATCAGGCAGCGGTCGTCGATGTGCATGGTCAGGATCTCGGCGACGACGATCGCCTGCTGCGGCCCCGCCTCGACCAGATCGAACAGCCGGCATTCGAAACTGACCGGCGCGCTGGCGATGCGCGGCGGCGCGATATGGGTGGAGGGCAACAGCGCGACCCCCGCCATCGCCGCCTCGTCGGCGCCTTCGGGGAAATTGGCGGCGGTGCGCACCATCACCTCGGCATCGGACGCGGTCACCAGATTGACGGCCAGTTCGCGCGTCGCAGCGACATTGGCTAGGGTGTCCTTGACGCTGCCATCCTCGCGCGCCTGGATACCGATCGCCAGCACCGGCGGCGTATAGCCCATCAGGTTGAAACAGCTGAACGGCGCGAGATTGACGTGGCCCGAGCCATCTTGGGTGACGACCCAGGCGATCGGCCGGGGGGTGATCGTCGAAGTGAGCAGCTTGTAGCGCTGGGCGCCATCGAGCGCCGCCATTTCAAGGAGCATCGATCGTCCCGTTCAGAGAGATGGAATCCGCGGCAAAAGTGCCGCGAGGGGCGCCTGCGACAAGGCCGGGCAAGGCCCCGCCCGCCGGCCGCCGGCCTGCCCGTAAAGGAAAGGATCGTCACACATCTTCACGCCGCTCCACTGAAAAGGGAAAGCACCGAAAACGTCGCAATTCATTGTAAAAAGGAGGCTATTTTCGCCTCAACCCCAATCGCATGCGCTTTGCCGCGTCGACCGGGACATTTGACCTGCCCCTTGCCGCCCGTCTATGTAACCGGTTACATTTTGGATGTCCAGCCGCGTTTCGGCTGGCCCTCGACCGATCTCAGACCGGAGTATGACGATGTCCCATCTGCCCCGCTGGAGCCGACGCCTTGCGATCATGGCGTTCTCCGTCGCCTGTGTCCAGGCACAGGCCGCGCCGCCGCCGATCGTCACCGCGCGCTGCGCCGCCTGCCACAGTTTCGAGGCGGGCAAGCGCAGTTTCGCCGGCCCGAATCTCCTCGGCGTTTCGGGCCGCGTCGCGGGCACGGCGCCGGGCTTCGCCTTCTCGCCGGCGCTCAAGGCCTCCGCGATCACATGGGACGACGCCTCGCTCGACCGCTTCCTCGCCAAGCCCGGCGCGCTGGTGCCCGGCACTCGGATGGTTATCGCGATCCCTGACCCCGCCGACCGCGCCAAGATCATCGCCTATCTCAAGACGCTCAAATAATCGGCCTCAGTCCGCCTCCGACCGGAACAGCCCGGCAATGCCATTGAGCAACCAGCCGATCCCCGGGTCGGCGGCGAACCTGGGGTGGACATAGATCTTCACCTCGATCGACGGCAGGTCGAACGGCAGCGGCAGCAGGCGGAACGCCCCGTCGGCATTGACGCTGCGCGCCAGCCCGCCGGGGTAGATCACCGCCAGATCGGAGGTGCGGACGATGTCGGGCGCCACCGTCAGATGGCCGACCCGCAGCGCGATCGACCGGCGCATGTCCAGTTCGGCAAGGCGGTGGTCGACCATATGATGCCCCGGCGCGCTCGCCCCGGCATGGATGTGGCGCAGGCCGGCGAACGCCTCCCGGTCGAGCGTCTCGCCAACGGGATGGCCGGCGCGCACCATGCAGAGCAGCCGGTCGCTCAGCAGGTGCCGGCTCACGCATTCACCCTCGATCTCGGGCAGATGCCCGATCGCCAGATCGACCTCCCCGACCCGCAGCATCGCCCCGATCTGATCGACCGCCAGCGGGACGACGTCCATGCGCAGGCGCGGCGCCACCGCCTCCAGCCAGGCGGTCAGCCGCGGCAGGAAATAGATTTCGGACACATCCGACATCGCAACCCGGAAGCAGCGCTCGGTGGCCTGCGGCGCAAAGGCGCCATGGTCCTGCACCGCCTGGCGGATCAGCCCATAGGCGCGCTCGAGCGGCTCGTGCAGCCGGGCCGCCGCGTCGGTGGGCACCATCGCCCTGCCGGTGCGCACGAACAGCGGATCGTCGAACCGCTCGCGCAACCGCCGCAGCGCATGGCTGATCGCCGGCTGGGTGAGCCCCAGCCTGTCGCCCGCCGCCGTCAGGCTGCGCAATTCCCAGACCGCGAGGAACACGCGGACGAGGTTGAGGTCGAAACCCGATACATTCATTTGGTTCATGATAAATCTAATATCTATTCATTTGTTTTATTCCAAGCCATCGATCAGCCTCCCCGCATCACCAAGGGGAATGAGTCCATGTCCGTTTCCACCAGCGCTGCCGCGCTACCCGCCTCCGATCCGCTGTCCGATCCGCTGGCCGACCTGATCGCCGAGGTCGTCGAGCGGCGCGACGAGATCGACCGGCTGTCGCATGTGCCGCGCGACATCGTCGCCAGCATGAAGCGCGCCGGCATCTTCCGGGCGAGCACGCCCGCCCTGTTCGGCGGCGACGCGCTGCCGCCGGCCCGCTTCCTGGCGATGGTGGAGGCGATCTCCGGCGCCGACGGATCGGCGGGATGGGTCGCCGCCTTCGGATCCGCCAACACCTATCTCGCCGCGCTGCCGATCGAGACGCAGCGCCTGATCTACGCCGACGGGCCCGACCAGGTGTTCGCCGGCGGCCTCTATCCGCTGCAGCCCGCGCGCGCTGCCGAGGGCGGCTGGATCGTCTCGGGGCAATGGCGCTTCGCCAGCGGCTGCATGGGCGCCGACTGGATCGGCGTCGGGATTTCCACCGACGGGGAACGCCCGGTGACCCGCATGGCGGTGGCGCCCGCGGCCGAGGTGGAGATCATCCCCAACTGGAACGTCGTCGGCATGCAGGGCACCGGCAGCTACGACACCAGGGTCACCGACAAATATTACGCCGAGGCCTGGACCTGCGTCCGGGGCGCCCCCGGCACGATCGACGAACCGCTCTACCGCTATCCGGCGCTCGCCTATCAGGCGCAGGTCCATGCGGTGGTGAATGTCGGCCTGGCCCGCGCCGCGCTCGACATCCTCGCCGCGATGGGCGGCGGCGCCAAGCTGATGCCGGGCGCGGCCAAGCTGGTCGACCGGGCCTATTATCGGACGGCGCTGGCGCAGGGCGAGGCGAAATGGCGCAGCGCCCGCGCCTTCTTCTACGAGACCGCCGAACGGGCGTGGGAGGTGCTGCTGGCCGGCGATCCGGTCCACCCCGAGCTGGCCAATCTGCTCCGCCTGAGCGCGACGCATGCGGCACATCAATGCGCCGAGGTGGTGCAGCAAGCCTATCGGGTCGCGGGGATGACCGCGATCCACAAGTCGCACCGCCTCCAGCAGATCGTCCGCGACACGATGGTGGTGACCCAGCACGCCTCATTGAGCGAAGCGACCTATGAGGATGCCGGCGCGATCCTGGCCGGCGTCGCCGGCAAGGCCGGCTATCCGTGAGCGGTTTTCCCGACATCGAACGGCGCTTCGTCGACACGCCGCGCGCCCGCATCCATGCCGCCATCGCCGGATCCGGGCCGGCGATCCTGATGCTGCACCAGACCCCGCGCTCGTGGACCGAATATCGCGAGGTGCTGCCGCTGCTGGCGCCGCGCTACCGGGCGATCGCGATGGATACGCCGGGATATGGCGATTCCACCCCGCTGCCCCCGGACGGGAATTCGATCGAGAGCTGGGCCGCCTGCGCCTTCGACCTGCTCGACGCGCTGGGGATCGAGCGGGCGACGATCGTCGGCCACCACACCGGCGCGGCGACCGCGATCGAGATGGCGGCGAGCCGCCCCGATCGCGTGTCGGCACTGGTGCTGTCCTCGCCCCCCTTTGTCGATGCGGCCCGACGCGAGCGGACCGCGGGTAAGCCCGCGCCCGTGGACGAGGCGGAGCACGACAGGGACGGCGGCCATCTCCTCGCCCTGTGGCGGCAGCGCCAGCCGCTCTACCCCGAGGGCGCGACCGACCTGCTCGACCGCTATATGATCGACGCGCTCAAGGCCGGGCCGATGGCGGCGGAGGGCCATAAGGTGGTCGGCCGATACGTCATGGAAACGCGGCTGCCGCTGGTGACATGCCCGACCCTCGTGATCGGTGCCGAGCTGGATCACCATGCCAGACCGGGCGAGGTGGCCTCGGCGATAGCCGGCGCGCGACGGGTCGAGATTGCCGGCGGCCTGGTCCCGCTGCCCGACCAGTTGCCCGCCGACTTTGCGCAGGCGATCATCAGCTTCTCGGAGGAATAGGCAAACAAGATCGACGATCGGGCAACGGCGGCAGGTCTCCGCGAGGCACAAGGATGGGGTCGCAACACCCATCCGAAGGAGACCTGCCATGACCACCGTTTCGCTCATCACCGGCGCCAGCCGCGGCCTTGGCCGCAACACCGCGCTCAGCATCGCCCGCCAGGGCGGTGACGTGATCCTCACCTATCGCAACAATGCCGAACAGGCGCTGGCCGTCGTCGCCGAGATCGAGGCGCTGGGCCGCACGGCGCTGGCGCTGCAACTCGACGTCACCAATATTTCCAGCTTCGCCGCCTTCGCCGACACCGTCCATTCCGCTTTGTCGGCGACGTGGCACCGCGACAGCTTCGACCACCTCATCAACAATGCCGGCCAGGGCGAGATGGCGAGCATCGCCGAGACGAGCGAAGCCCAGTTCGACGCGCTGTTCGACACCCATGTGAAGGGCGTGTTCTTCCTCACCCAGGCGCTGGTGCCGATGCTGGCGGACGGCGGGCGGATCGTGAACTTCTCCTCGGGGCTCACCCGCGTGTCGATGGCCGGCTTCTCGGCCTATTCGGCGGCGAAAGGCGCGGTCGAGACGCTGACGCTCTACATGGCCAAGGAGTTCGGCAGCCGCGGCATCACCGCCAATGTCGTCGCCCCCGGCGCGATCGAGACCGATTTCCTGGGCGGCGCCGTCCGCGACATGCCCGACCTGAACCGGCAATTCGCGGACATGACCGCACTGGGCCGGACCGGCGTGCCCGACGATATCGGCCCGATGGTGGCCAGCCTGCTCGCGCCGGGCAATCGCTGGGTCACCGCGCAGCGGATCGAGGTGTCGGGCGGACAGGCGATCTGATCGCCGGAACCGCGTCCATAGGCCGGAAGCGCCGCCCTGGGGGTGGCGCTTCACCGCTTGCTTTTGCTCCGCCCTCCAACCAGCTTGTTGCCAGCATCAGGGACAGGATCCGTGCCATGACGCAAACGCTGCTCGAAGCGGTCCGCAACTATGTCGACGCCCATGTCGATGCCTTCGGTGTCGCGAACACGCCCGTTCCCGGGCTGAGCGCGGTTCGCGCGACCAGCCCCAGCGAACTGCTCTATGCGATCAATCGCCCGCTGATCGCGATCGTCGTCCAGGGCGGCAAGCGCGTGACGATGGGCAGCGAGACCTTCGATTTCGGCGCCGGGGACTCCCTCATGATCGCCGCCGACGTGCCGACCGTCAGCCAGATCACCCGCGCCAACCTCCGGGAACCTTATTATTCCTTCGTGCTCGAACTCGACCCGACCGTGATCGAGTCGCTGGCAAGGGAGATGCACGCCGTCCAGGCGAGCGCCGGCGGCCAGATCAGGGTCGATCCCACCGAGGCGGAGGTGGCCGAAGCGGCGCTGCGCCTGATCCGCGTGTTCGACCGCCCCTCCGCGCTTCCGGTCCTGCGGGACCAGCTCGTCCGCGAACTACATTACTGGCTGCTCGCCGGCCGCCATGGCGCCGCGATCCGCGCGCTCGGCGTGGCGGACAGCCGCGCGCAACGGATCGCGCGAGCGGTAGCGATCATCCGTGAAAACTATGCCGAGCCGCTGCGCGTCGAGCAGCTCGCCGGCACCGCCGGAATGAGCCCGTCGTCCTTCCATCAGCATTTCCGCTCGGTGACCTCGCTGTCGCCGCTGCAATTCCAGAAGCAGCTGCGGCTGATCGAGGCGCGACGGATGATGCTGTCCGAGGGCGCGCCGACCAGCAATGCCGCCTATGCCGTCGGCTATGAGAGCGTGCAGCAGTTCACCCGCGAATATGGGCGGCTGTTCGGAGCGCCCCCCGGCCGCGACATGAAGCAGGCGAAAGCGGGGCTGACGATCGCAGCCTGACCTGCGCCGTCGCGGCGGCCCCCATCCCGGCACGACCATATGCACGAAGCCCGCGATCCCGACCCATCGGAATGGGCCGGAACCGCGGGCTTCGACGGTGTCCCGGAAACTATGCTTCGGACCGGTTACAGGCCGAGGCGGAACCCGATCTGCGCCTGGGCCGCGCGGTAATGCGCCGCCACCGAGGCGCCGACCCGCGCGATCCATTCGAAGCGGTTGCTGCGGATGGACGCCCGTGCCTCGACCCGCGCCATGTTGGCGACCGCCGGCATGCCCGCATTCTCGAACGAGAAGTCCGGCGCCGCCGCGAAGGCGGCGGTGAGCGAGCGCTCCGGATCGAAGGTGTGCACCCACGACGCCTTGATCGACGGCAGGAAGGCCATGCCCGATCCCATCTCGTAGTTGCCGGCGACTTCGAAGCCGAGGCTGGAGCGGAACTGGGTCACCTTCTTGGCATCATAGCGCATCGCCAGGATGCCCGGCGTCGACGCACCGACCAGGTTGCGCTCGCCGAAGCCGTCGAGCGACAGGCGGGTCATCGACAGCGCCGCGAACGGCTCGACCATCACCCCGCGCAGATTGACGGTGCGCGAGACTTCACCCGACAGCGCCAGCGCATCGGCATCGAACTTGCCGCGCGACGTCTCGGCCAGGCCGGTGATCGCGATCTGGCGGCGATAGTTGATCGAGTGCCGGCCGTAGCTGGCCACGATCCGCTCCGCCCACGGCCCCTGCGAGAAGGCAGCGTAGAGCGAGATCGACCCGGTCTTGTCCTTGCCGCTGGTGGCCCGGTCCGGCACGCGGAAGCGCGCCACCTGCCCGGCGATCGCCGCGCCGACCAGGCTGTTCTCGGTCGGGCGGTAATCCCAGCCGCCGATCAGGCCGAAGACATGATCGCGCAGCTTGGCATAGCCGTCCTGCGCGCCCAGCGTCTCGGTCGAACCGGTGAACTGCATCCACAGCTTGCCGCCATCGTCATTCTGGCGGGTCGGCGCATGCCGGCCGATCCGCGACAGCGTCTGGCTGGTGATCGCCGAGTGGACGGCATCGGTGGCCGCGAAGGCCGCCGCCTGCGCGCCGACGACGCCTTCACCCGACGCCTGATCATACAGCGCACCCAGCTGGGACACTTCCGGGATCGCCAGGAAGGTCTCGGCCAGCGGCGCGAAGGCCGGCGACGACTGTGCGGTCTGGATCTGGTTGACGACGTCACCGACCAGCGTCTGCCGCGAGGACAGACCGCTCGGCGCGAAGTTGATCACATAGCGCAGCGTCTCGTCGGTGCTATTCGGATAGAGCAGGCTGTAGCGCATCACCGCGGTGTTGGGCGCCAGCAGCGTGCGACCATCATGGTTGGTGATGCCGCCGGCCGCCGACAGGATGACCCGATCATAGGTGCCCGGCAGTGCCTTCGCCGGATTGAGCACCGAGACGATCACCTGGCCACCGAGGATCGCGGTGCGGTCCACCGTCACCCGGTCGGTCAGGTTGGTCGCGAAATCGACGTCGACGAAATACTGGCTGCTCGCGGTGGTCTTGATGTTGCCGTTGAGCGTCACCGTCTGGACCACGCCGGGTCCGCCGGGTGCGATCATGCCGTCATTCTCGAAGGTGCCGGTGCCCAGATTGACCATCGGCCCCGCGCGGAAGACGCCGCCATTGACGTTGACCAGCGAGTTGTTCCCCGCGCCCAGATCGACCGAACCGACGATCAGGCCGCTGTTCACGATGCTGTTGTCGCCGCCCACCGCATAGAGCACCATGCCGTCCTGGCCATCGCCGGTCGTCAGCGTGCCGGCGTTGGTGATGCTGTTCTGGGTGCCGCCGAGCAGCGAGATCGCATGCGCGCCCGGCCCGGTGCCGCCCGTCACGGCGACGCCGCTGGCGATGCTGATGTCGATCGGCCCCGACGCCGTGGCGCCGGTGCTTTCCAGCACGATCGCGCTGGCGTTCAGGCCGGTGGTCACGACATTCGCGGTGATGTCCATCTTGACGGCCGCGCCCGATCCGACGCCACCGAGGGTGCCGATGATCGGCTCCGCCGCGGAAAGCGGCTTGGCCTCGCCGTCCAGCGCCGCGATCTTGCGCGCGCCGCTGAGCCGGTTCGCAGCCGCCGGCTGCTGGGCCTGGGCGATCTGCTCCTGCAGGTCGCCCGCGCCCACCAGGGCACCGCCGCCACCGATCGACTGGACGATCACGCCATTGGCGCCCTCGCCGGTCGTGCGGATCTCGGCGTTGATCGACACGTCGACCGTGCCGCCCGAACCGCCAGTGCCGCCGGTGGCCGCCTGGACGTCATAGTTCTGGACCGCGCCGCTGCCGTCGGTCGACAGCAGGATACCGCCGCCGCCGCCGATCGACTGCACCACCAGGCCGTGCGAGGCCGTGCCCGAGGTGAAGATCGTGCCGTTGGTCGCCAGCGTGATCGCGCCGCCATTGCCGCCGCCGCCATCGGCCGAGCCGATCACCGCCGCCGCATTGGCGGTGGTGCCCAGGCTGCGGATGATGCCGCCGCCGCCACCGATCGACTGGACGGTGACGCCATAGGCGCCGATGCCCGCGGTCGAGATATTGTCGGACAGGGTGAAGTCGATCGCGCCGCCATCGCCCTGGCTCGACCCGCCCAGACGCGCGCTGGTGACCGCCGAGTTCTGGGTGAGGTTGTCGACGCTGGCGACACCGCCGCCGCCGCCGATCGACTGGAGGGTGATCGCCCCCGCGCCGTCGCCGGTGGTCGCGATCTTGCCCTTCTGGTCGAGCGTGATCGCGGCACCATTGCCGCCCCCGCCGCCCGTACCGCCAACCGTCAGGCTGATGCCGTCGCTGCCGATCGCCGCGCCGTTCATCGAGGTGAAGCTGGCAACGCCGCCGCCGCCGCCGATCGACTGCGCGAGCAGGCCCGTGGCCAGCTGGCCCGAGGTGCCGATGGCTCCGGTCGAGCTGACGAAGTCGATCGCCGAACCGTCGAAGCTGCCGGTCTGCGCGCCGCCCGCCGCCAGGGTCAGGCCCTTGAGCGTGCCGCTGGTGATGCCGACCGAATAGGCCGCATCGCCGCCACCGCCACCGATCGACTGGGCGAGCAGGCCGAAGCCATTGTCGCCGGCCGTGATGATCGTCGCGTCGTTCGACAGGCTGACCGCGAGGCCCGCGCCGCCCGCGTCGGACGAACCGCCGACCCGCGCCGACCAGACGCCGACATTGTCGCCGAAGTCGACATCGCCGGTGACGCCTTCCATGCCGCCGCCGCCGCCGACCGACTGCGCGATCAGGCCGACCGCGCCGGCGCCCGCCGTGTTGATCGCATTGGCGTTGGTCAGGTTGACGAGCGAACCGTCGCCGATCAGGCCGCCCGAGCCGCCGAGGGTGAGCTGCACGCCACCTTCGCCGACCGTGAGCGGATCGGGAACCGACAGCGCGGCATTGCCGCCGCCGCCGCCGACGCCCTGCGCCAGCAGGCCGTAGGAGAGCGCACCCTTGGTATCGAGCACGCCGCCCGACAGGTTGACGACGACATTGCCGTTCGCACCGTCATTGCCCGAGCCGCGCGAACCGAGGTTCAGGCGGGTCGAGAGCAGCGAGCCGGTCTGCGCGCCGATGGTGAAGGCCGACTGGCCGCCACCGCCGCCGATCGACTGCGCGAGCACCGCCACCGAGTCGTCCTGCACGGTCACGATGCTGCCGGTCGAGGTGACGGTGACGTCGCCGCCGGCGCCGCCTTCGCCGCCCGAGCCGCCGAGGTCGGTGCCGAGCGAGCCGCCCGCCGAGACGCGCAGCGCGCCCGAGAAGCCGCCCGAACCGCCACCGCCGCCGATCGACTGCGCGAGGATACCGACCGAAGCGCCGCCCTCGACGAGGATGTCGCCGCTGTTGGTGACGACGATCGTGCCGCCGGCGCCACCCGCGCCGCCGCTGCCGCCGATGCTGGAGGTCATGCCGGTGGCGCCGCTGTCATAGCTGCCCGCCACGCTGAAGCCCGCGACGCCGCCGCCGCCGCCCACGCTCTGCGCGTAGACGCCGTAGGAAAGATCGCCCTTCATCGCGATCACGCCGCTGTTGCTGATGGTGACGTTGCCGGCCGAGCCGCCGCCGCCGCCCGTGCCGCCGATGCTGGTGGCCGAGCCTTCCGAGCTGCCGCCCGACCCCGCGATCGAGAAGCCGCCGACACCACCGCCGCCGCCGATCGACTGGGCGAAGACGCCCATCGAGTTCGCCGCTTCGGCCATGATCTGGCCGGCGTTCGAGACGGTGACGTCGCCACCCTCGCCCGCGCCGCCACCGGCACCACCGACCACCTGGGTGATCGCGCCGCCGCCGACCGTCAGGCCGCCGGCAAAGCCGCCGGTACCGCCGCCGCCGCCAACCGACTGGGCGAACACCGCCATCGAGCCCGCGCCCTTGACGAGGATCGCGCCGTCATTGCTGACCTCGACCAGGCCACCCTGGCCGCCGCCGCCGCCGGCGCCCGCACCGATGACCGTCTCGACGCTGCCCTGCGAGGCGAAGCCCGCGCCGACCGCGAAGCCGCCCTTGCCGCCGCCGCCGCCGACCGACTGGCCGTAGACGCCATAGGACAGCGCGCCATCGGCCACGATCACCGCACCGGCACCGTTCGAGATGCTGATGTCGCCGCCGGCGCTGCCACCGCCGCCGATGCCACCGATCGCATTGTTGAGGCCGCCTGCGCTCGACCCGCTGGCCGAGAGCGAGAAGCCGCCGGCACCGCCGCCGCCGCCGATCGACTGGGCGAACATACCCGCCGAATTGTCGCCGGCGACGTGGATCTGGCCGAGATTGGCGAGGGTGATCGCGCCGCCGTCATTGCCGTCGCCGCCCGCACCGCCGATCGCGCTGTTGAACGCCGCGCCGGCACCGCCCGAGAAGCCGCCGGCAAAGCCGCCGGCACCGCCGCCGCCACCGATCGACTGGACGAACACGCCATAGGCGCCCGCGCCCAGCGTCTCGATCGCGCCGGCATTGCTGATGTCGATGGTGCCGCCGGCACCGCCGCCGCCCCCCGCGCCGCCGCCGATCGACGAGGACGCATCGTCCTCGAGCGAGAAGGCCGCGCCGGCCGCGAAGCCGCCATTGCCGCCGCCGCCGCCGATCGACTGCGCCTGGATGCCATAAGCGAAGGCGCCTTCGGTCGCGATCATGCCGCCCTCGGCGTTCACGACCGTGACGTTGCCCGCCGCGCCGCCGTCGCCGGCGCCGCCGCCGACCACGTCGTTCGCGCTTTCGGCGCGCGAGGCCGCCGCGCCGACCGAGAAGCCGCCATTACCGCCGCCGCCGCCGACCGACTGCGCGAAGACCGCGACCGCATTGGCACCGAGGGTACCGACCGAGCCGCTATTCTCGACGCTGACGTCGCCGCCGTCGCCGCCACCGGCGCCATCGCCGCCGACCGAGTTGCTCGCCGAATCGCCCTGAAGGGTGAAGCCGCCGGCAACCGAGAAGCCGCCCGAGCCGCCGCCGCCGCCCACCGACTGGGCGAGGATGCCATAGCTGTTGTCGGTGGCCGTGCGGATGTTGCCCGACGACTGGACGCTGACCGCGCCGGCATTGCCCGACGAACCGCCGGCGCCGCCGGTCGAGCTCGCCGCCGCACCGCCTTCGGACGACAGCGCACCGCCGACCGAGAAGCCGCCGGCACCGCCGCCGCCGCCCACCGACTGCGCGAAGATCGCGGTCGAGGTGGTGCCCTTGGTGATGATGTCGGCCGAGGAGACGACGCTGATCGCGCCCGAATTGCCCGAGGTGCCACCGGCACCGCCGCCGATCGTCGATTCGGCATCGCCCTGCAGCGACGCCGCAGCGCCGATGCCGAAGCCGCCGGCGCCACCGCCGCCGCCCACCGACTGCGCGAAGATGCCGCGCGCGAAGGCGCCTTCGGTCTGGATGCCGCCGGCCGCGGCGACGCTGACGTCGCCGGCATTGCCCGACGATCCGCCATCGCCACCGGTCGATTCGGAGGTGCTGCCGCCTTCCGAGCTGAGCGCGCCGCCGACCGAGAAGCCACCCTGGCCGCCGCCGCCGCCCACCGACTGCGCGAACACGCCATTGGCGCCTGCGCCCTTGGTGACGATCACGCCGTCGAGGCTGACGCTGACGTCGCTGGCGTCACCCGCCGCGCCGCCCGCACCGCCGCCAACCGACGATTCGGCATCGGCGCTGATCGCCGCGCCCGCGCCGACGCCGAAGCCGCCGATGCCGCCGCCGCCGCCCACCGACTGGGCGAAGATGCCGTTGGCCTGGATACCGATCGTACCGATGTCGCCGACATGCGCGACGCTGACCGCGGCGGCCGAACCGCCGGCCCCGCCTTCGCCACCCGTCGAGGTCGAGGTCGCCCCGCCGCCGGACGTGAAGGCCGCGCCGACAGCGAAGCCGCCCATGCCGCCGCCGCCGCCCACGCTCTGCGCGAACACGCCATTGGCGTTGAAGCCCTGGGTCGAGAAGATGCCCTGGCTGTCGACGCTCACCGCGCCGGCGTCACCGCCGGTGCCGCCACCGCCGCCGCCGACTTCGGATTCGGCATCGGCGCTGATCGACACGCCAAGCCCGACCGCGAAGCCGCCGACGCCGCCGCCGCCGCCCACCGACTGGGCGAAGATCGCATCGGACATGTCGCCGATCGTCGCGATGTTGCCGGCATGCTTGACCGAGACCTCGGCCGAAGCGCCACCGGCGCCGCCCGAGCCGCCGACGCTGGCGCTGGTGGCCCCGCCTTCGGACGCGAAGGCCGCTCCGACCGAGAAACCGCCCGAACCGCCGCCGCCACCGACCGACTGCGCGAAGATGCCGTGGGCGTTGAAGCCCTGGGTGGCGAAGAAGCCGGCGCTGTCGACGCTGACCGCGCCAGCGTCACCGCCGGTGCCGCCACCGCCGCCGCCCACCGACGATTCGACGTCGCCACTGAGCGACGCGCCGAGGCCGACCGCGAAGCCGCCGATGCCGCCGCCGCCGCCGATCGACTGCGCGAAGATCGCGTTGGAGGTGGTGCCGAGGGTCTGGATATCGCCCGCATGGGTGACCGAGACATCGCCCGAAGCACCGCCGGCGCCGCCCGAACCGCCGACGCTGGCGCTGGTGGCCCCGCCCTCGGACGCGAAGGCCGCGCCGACCGAGAAACCGCCGGCACCGCCGCCGCCGCCCACCGACTGCGCCAGGATACCCTGCGCGTTGAAGCCCTGGGTAACGAAGAAGCCGCTGCTGTCGACGGTCACCGCGCCGGCGTCGCCGCCGGTGCCGCCACCGCCGCCGCCGACGTCGGACTCGACGTCGCCGCTGACCGAAGCGCCGAGGCCGACCGCGAAGCCGCCGATACCGCCGCCGCCGCCGATCGACTGCGCGAAGATCGCGTTGGAGATGGTGCCGAGGGTCTGAATATTGCCCGCATGGGCGACCGACACGTCGCCCGAGGCGCCGCCGGCGCCGCCTTCGCCGCCGATCGACGACGAGGTGACGCTGCCGCCGGACGAGAAGCCCGCGCCGACCGAGAAGCCGCCGCTGCCGCCGCCGCCGCCCACCGACTGGGCGAAGATGCCCTGGGCGTTGAAGCCCTCGGTGACGAAAATGCCCTTGCTGTCGACGCTGACCGAGCCCGCGTCACCACCGGTGCCGCCACCGCCGCCGCCAACCGACGATTCGACATCGCCATTGACCGACGCGCCGAGTCCGACCGCGAAGCCGCCCATGCCGCCGCCACCGCCGACGCTCTGCGCCAGGATCGCGTTGGCGCTGCCGCCGAGCGTGCCGATGTCGCCATCCTGCGACACCGAGACGTTGCTCGCCGAGCCGCCGCCCGCACCCGAGCCACCAACGCTCGAGCTGGTCGCGCCGCCCTCGGACGAGAAGGCCGCGCCGACGGCGAAGCCGCCCTTGCCGCCGCCGCCGCCCACCGACTGCGCGAAAATGCCGTTCGAGGACTGCCCCCTGGTCGCGATCACGCCGACCTGGGCGACCGTCACCGTGCCGCCATTGCCCGCGGTGCCGCCGCCGCCGCCACCGACCGTGGATTCGGCATCGTCCTGCAGGCTGAACGCCGCGCCGACGGCAAAGCCGCCGCTGCCGCCGCCGCCGCCCACCGACTGGGCGAAGATGCCGTTGGAGGCATTGCCTTCGGTCGCGATCAGGCCGCTGCGGTCGACGATCACGTTGCCGGCATTGCCCGCGCCGCCGCCATCGCCACCAACCGACTCGCTCGCCGCCGCGCCTTCGCTGGAGAAGCCCGCGCCGACCGAGAAGCCGCCGGTACCACCGCCGCCACCCACCGACTGCGCGAACACGCCGTTCGACTGGTCGCCGCTGGTGCGGATCTCGCCCTCGCCTTCGACGGTCACGTCGCTGGCGTCGGCGCCGATGCCGCCACCGCCGCCGCCCACCGACGATTCCGCATCGCCCTGGAGCGACACGCCGAGGCCGACCGCGAAGCCGCCCTGGCCGCCGCCGCCGCCGACCGACTGCGCGAACACGCCGTTCGAGCCGCGACCCGAGGTCATGATCAGACCATTATTGGCCATCACGAACACCGTGCCCGCGGTCGAGCCGTCGCCGCCGGCCCCGCCGACCGACGCGCTGGTCGAGTCGCCTTCCGAGGAGAAGGACGCGCCGGCGCTGAAACCGCCGGCGCCACCGCCGCCGCCCACCGACTGCGCGAAGATGCCGTGCGACAGGTCGCCCATGGTGAAGAGGATTTCACCCTTGGCCTCGACGCGGACGTCGCCCGCGGTGCCGCCCATCGAACCGGCGCCGCCGCCGACCGACGACTCGGCGTCGCCCTGCATGCTGAAGCCGGCACCGACGGCGAAACCGCCCCGGCCGCCACCGCCGCCCACCGACTGCGCGAACACGCCGTTCGACTGGGCGCCGTTGGTCGCGATCGAGCCGTCCGAGGTGACGACCACGCCGCCGGCATTGCCGCCCGAGCCGCCGCCGCCGCCGACCACGTCGCTGGCGCTGTCACCTTCGCTGGAGAAGCCCGCGCCGACCGAGAAGCCGCCGGCACCGCCGCCGCCGCCCACCGACTGGGCGAAGATGCCGTTCGCGTTGAAACCGGTGGTGTTGATCGTGCCGATCGAGGCGACGTCGACATCGTCGGAATTGCCCGCGGCACCGCCTTCGCCGCCGCCGACCGAGGATTCGGCATCGCCCTGCAGCGACACGCCAAGGCCGACCGCGAAGCCGCCATTGCCGCCGCCGCCGCCGACCGACTGCGCGAAGATGCCGTTGGCGGTCGCGCCGAAGGTCTTGATCGAGCCCCAGTTGATGACGTTGACCGTCGAGGCGTTGCCCGCGGCACCGCCGCCGCCGCCCACCTGGTTCGACGCCGCATCGCCTTCGGACGAGAAGGCCGCGCCGACGGCGAAGCCGCCATTGCCGCCGCCGCCGCCCACCGATTGGGCGAAGATGCCGTTGGCGCCCGCGCCATTGGTGAGCGCCGAAACGCCGCTGATCGCGGCATTTTCGCCGGCCGAGACGCTCACGGTCACCGCGCCGGCGTCATTGCCGCTGCCGCCATTGCCGCCGATGCCCTGGGTGTCGGAATCGCCTTCCATCGACACGCTGGCGGCAACCGAGAAGCCGCCATTGCCGCCGCCGCCGCCCACCGACTGGGCGAAGATCGCGTTGGCGAGATTGCCGTTGGTGCGGACGGTGCCCTCGCTGGACAGATAGACGTCGCCCGCGACGCCGCCCGAACCGCCGGTGCCGCCTTCGCTGCGGCCGACCGACTGGCCCTTCATCGTGGCGCTGAGGGTGAGCGCCATGCCGCCATTGCCGCCGCCGCCGCCGATCGACTGCGCCTGGATGCCGTGGGCGTTGACGCCCGAGGTGGAGATGTTGCCGGTCGAGATCAGGTCGACATTGCCGGCACGGTTGCCGGTGCCGCCATTGCCGCCGATGCCGACCGCGACCGCGTTGCCCTGCGAGAAGGACAGCGCGCCGGCGAGGCCGCCATTGCCGCCGCCGCCGCCCACCGACTGCGCGAACAGGCCCACCGAGCCCGCGCCCGAGGTGGAGACATTGCCTTCGTTGGTGAGGTCGACATTGCCGGCGACCGCGCCGATGCCGCCCTGGCCGCCGACGCCGATCGACGCCGCCGCGCCATTGGACGAGGTGGTGAGCGAGCCGGAGATGGCGAAGCCGCCATTGCCGCCGCCGCCGCCCAGCGACTGGGCGAGGACGCCATAGGCCTGCGTACCGCTGGTGACGATGTCACCGACCGCGCCGACCGAGACATTGCCCGCGCGGCCGCCATTGCCGGCCGCGCCGCCGAGCGCCAGCGCCACCGCGCCATATTGCGCGCCCGCGAGGCCGACCGAGAAGCCGCCATTGCCGCCGCCACCGCCGACGCTCTGCGCCATGATGCCGTTCGACAGGATGCCCCGCGTCTCGATATTGCCGAGGCTGGTCAGGGTGACGTTGTCCGACGAGCCGCCGCCGGCACCGGTGCCGCCGAAGCCGAGCGCCGCGGCGCCATATTGCGCGCCCGCGACCGAGGCCGCGAAGCCGCCATTGCCGCCGCCGCCACCCAGGCTCTGCGCGAACAGGCCGTTCGACTGATCGCCGAGGGTGAGGACGTCGCCGGTCGAATCGAGATCGACCGCGCCCGAGCTGCCACCGGTGCCACCGGTGCCGCCGAAGCTGAGCGTCGCCGCGCCATATTGCGCGCCCGCGACCGAAACCGCGAAGCCGCCATTACCGCCGCCGCCGCCGACCGACTGGGCCTGGATGCCGGCGCTGAACGCACCGGCGGTGGCGACATTGCCGGTCGAAACGACGCCGACCGCCTCCGACTGCGCGCCGCCGCCGGCGGTGCCGCCGAGGCCGAGCGAGACCGTGCCATATTGCGCCGCCGAGCCGGCGAGCGCGAAGCCGCCATTACCGCCGCCGCCGCCCACCGACTGGGCGAAGATGCCCTGCGAACTGTCGTTCCGGGTCGTGATGTCGCCGGCGCTGTCGACCGTCACCGTGCCCGACTGGCCACCAAGGCCGCCCGAACCGCCGAAGCTGAGCGAGGCCGAGCCATATTGCGCGGCGCTCAGGCTGGCCGAGAAGCCGCCATTGCCGCCGCCGCCGCCGATCGACTGGGCGAGGATGCCCTGCGAGCTGGGGCCACCGGTGTCGATGCTGCCCGCATTGCTGAGCGTCACCGCCGCCGAGGAACCGCCGGTGCCGCCGCCGCCGCCGAAGCCGAGCGAGGCCGCGCCGAACTGCGCGCCGGTCAGGGCAGCGGCGAAGCCGCCATTGCCGCCGCCGCCGCCGATCGACTGGGCGAACAGGCCCGCCGCATCGGCGCCGCGCGTCACGACCGCGCCTTCGGAATCGAGGTTGACCGTGCCCGAGGTCGCGCCGGTGCCGCCCGCGCCACCAAAGGACAGCGCCACCGCGCCGAACTGCGCACCGGCCGCGCTGACCGCGAAGCCGCCATTGCCGCCCGAGCCGCCGATCGACTGCGCCTTGGCGCCGGTGCTGAAATCGCCGCTGGTCGACAGGTCGCCGACGCTGGACAGGGTGACCGCCGCACCGGTGCCGCCATTGGCGCCCGAGCCGCCGAAGCCGACCGAGACGCCGCCGAACTGCGCGCCCGAGGCGCTGATCGCGACGCCGCCATTGCCGCCGCCGCCGCCCACCGACTGGGCGAACAGGCCATCGGCATTGGCGCCGAGGGTGGTGACCGCGCCGGCGCTGGTCAGGCCGACGGTGCTGCCCGAGCCGCCCGCGCCGCCCGAGCCGCCGAAGCTGAGCGACGCCGCGCCGCCCATCGCGCCCGACAGCGCGAGCGACATGCCGCCATTACCGCCGCCGCCGCCGACGCTCTGCGCCAGGATGCCGTGCGCGCTGTCGCCGCCGGTCGAGATCGCGCCGGTCGAATTGACGAGCACCCCGGCGCTCGAGCCGCCATTGCCGCCCGAGCCGCCGAAGGCGATCGCGCCCGCGCCGAAGGCCGCGCCGGACAGCGCGCCCGAAAGGCCGCCATTGCCGCCGCCGCCGCCCACCGACTGCGCGAAGATGCCGTTGCTGAGCGCGCCCTGGGTGGTGATCGCGCCGGCATTGCCGACGGTGACGGTCGAGCCGTTGCCGCCATTGGCGCCGGCGCCGCCGAAGCCCATCGAGATCGCGCCGATCGCGCCGCCCGAGGCGCTCATGGCGAAGCCGCCATTGCCGCCGCCGCCGCCCACCGACTGCGCGAAGATGCCGTTCGACTGCATGCCCGAGGTGCTGAGCACGCCGGTGGAATCGACGGTGACGCTGGCGGCCGAGCCGCCATTGCCGCCGGCGCCGCCGAACGAGAGCGCCGCCGAGGTGACGCCGCCCGCGGCCGAGACCGAGAAGCCGCCATTACCGCCGCCGCCGCCGACGCTTTCGGCGAAGATCGCGTCCGACTGGTTGCCGCCGGTGCTGATCGCCCCGCGCGACGTCACGTCGACCCGGCCGGCATTGGTGCCGCCGCCGCCTTCGCCGCCCATCGACAGCGAGCCGCCGGCGATGCCGCCGCTGCCCGAGATCGCGAAGCCGCCATTGCCGCCGCCGCCGCCGATCGACTGGGCGAAGATACCGCGCGACAGATCGTCCCCGGTGCTGATGCTGGTGGCGCTGTTGACGGTGACGGTGCCACCGACGCCGCCGGTGCCGCCCGCGCCGCCGAAGCTGAGCGCCGCCGCCGCGCCGACGCCGGCCGCGCCCGAGAGCGCGAAGCCGGCGTTACCGCCGCCGCCGCCCACCGAGCTGGCGAAGATACCGTTCGACTGGAGGCCGTCGGTGATGATGCCGCCCTGCGAGCCGACCAGGACGTTGGCGCCCGCGCCGCCCGAACCGCCATTGCCGCCAAAGGCGAAGGAGGCCGAGCCGCCGATGCCGAACGAGCCCGACATGGCCATGCCGCCATTGCCGCCGCCGCCGCCCACCGACTGCGCGAAGATGCCGTCCGAACGATCGCCGTCGGTCTGGATCAGCGAGGCGCCCAGATTGTTGAGCGCCAGGTTGCAGGAGAGATTGGTGTTGACGCAGACCGCCGAGCCCGAGCCGCCGGCCCCGCCGGTGCCGCCGAAGGCCGCGCTGACGAACAGGCCGGCCGAGGCCGCGAAGCCGCCATTGCCGCCGCCGCCGCCCACCGACTGCGCGAAGATGCCCGCCGAATCCATGCCCGAGGTGGTGAGCGAGCCGCTGTTCACCACGGTCACCCGATCGCCGTCGCCACCCGCACCGCCCGAGCCGCCGAACGCGATCTGACCCGTGGCGCCGCCGCCATTGCCGCCGCCGCCGCCCACCGACTGGGCGAAGATGCCCGCGGTGTAGGAGCAGTTGATCGTGCAATGATTGGCGATAGCGCCGCTGTTGTTGACGGTGACAGCGCCACCATCCTGGCCGGGGCCGCCCGAGCCGCCGACCGAGATAACGCCCGACGAACCGCCGCCATTGCCGCCCGAACCGCCGACCGACTGCGCGAAGATACCCGCAGCAAAAGTCGAGGCGCCGGTGCGGATGAAGCTGCCGGTGCCATAGGTGTCGATGTCGCCGGTGTTGGTGACGCGAACCGTGCCGCCGGTCGAACCCGCCGCACCGTCACCGCCGACGCCGACGAAGCCGGTGCCGCCACCGCCCGAGCCGCCCGAACCGCCGACAGACTGCGCGAAGATGCCCGACGACATGTCGCCATGGATGATGATGTCGGCGCCGCTGACGACGGTGACGTCGCCACCCTCGCCGCCCTGCGAACCCTGCGAACCGAAGGCGATCGCGCCGGTGCCGCTGCCGCCATTGCCGCCGCCGCCGCCGATCGACTGGGCGAAGATACCCGACGACGAGATGCCGAAGGTCTCGATGGTGACGCCCGAGGCAGTGTTGACGGTGACGTTGCCGCCGTCGCCGCCGCTGAGCGCGCCGCCGCCGAAGCCGACCAGGCCGATGCCCGACGAACCGCCGCTGCCGGCGAAGCCGCCGATCGACTGGACATAGACGCCCGCCGAATTGGCGCCCTGGGTGGTGATGTTGCCGTTGACGTTGACGACGAGGTCGCCGGCCGTGCCGGTCGCGCCGCCATCGCCGCCGCCGCCGAACAGGCTGAGGCCGACCGAGCCGCCCTTGCCGCCGCTGCCGCCCAGCGTGCGCGCGACGATGCCCGCGGAATCCGCGCCGCCGGTCGAGATGTTGCCGTTGCTGGTGACGTTGACATCACCGCCACGACCGCCGCCGGCACCATCGCCCGCGAAGGAGCCGACGCCGGCGAGCACGCTGCCGCCGTCGCCGCCATTGCCGCCGGCCGACAGCGCGAAGATGCCCGCGCCCATCGAGCCGCTGGTGGTGACGTTGGCGTTGCTGGTGAGGTTGACGCCGCCGCTGTTGCCGCCCGAGCCGGCGTCGCCGCCCTGGCCGAACAGCGCGATGAAGGCGGCGCCGCCGTCACCGCCATTGCCGCCGTTGCTGATCGCGGTGATGCCCGACACGCCCGACGCGCTCGACTGGATGTTGCCCGCGCCGATCGTGGCGTTGATCAGGCCGCCCGAGCCGCCGCCGCCGCCATCGGTGCCGAAGGAATAGGCCGGGAAAATCGGGATGATGACGATGTTGCCGACGCCATTGCCACCGCTGCTGCCCGAGGCGACGATGTTGACCGGCCCCGTGGCCGGGGCGTTGACGGTCGCGCCGGTGCCGACCGGACCCGCCACCGGGGCGGGGCCGCCCGCCTTGGCGTCGGCCGGATCGAACTGGGCGACGATACAGGCCGACTTCTTGCTGTCGTCATAGGTGGCGAAGGCCAGCGCTTCCCAGCTATTGGGCGCCGACGCGTCGGTGGGGCACACCTCCTGCTCGGCGGCGCAGTCCCCCTTCTCCATGTCGGTGAGGGTATCCCAACTCGGCTGCTCGCCCGGGGTGATGCTGTGGACGTCGACCGGGCAGCCCAGCGCGGCATTGGCCGGCGAGATCGAAAAGACACCCGCGCCCATGCCCGAAACGGCGATCCAGACCGCCGGCACCGCGAGCTGCGCGGTCATGGAAACAGAGGTCAGCAGACGACGCGCCGCCGCGCGACGAAAAGTCCCGAAAGATGCGCTCACGATATATAGCTCCCGCCAGCGAGCGCTCACCCCCCATAGCGAGAACCCCACGGGCCGGGCTTATTTCGGAACGTGGTAAATTCTGCAACTGCGAATTCCATAATACTTTGAAAAATAATTAGACTTTTGGCTTTCCCTCGCCATCGCAAGGCAACCAGATCGTCCACAAGTGGACATTGAAACCGTTCTGTTACGGCCTCGATACGCAGTGTTCGCAGGGTCCGCACGCCGTCAAAACCCTGCTGCCACGGGCAAAACGCCATCCAGGCCACCGAGTCGGGGGTGATTCGAAATTCCGTTACGGATAGCGTGATATCTTTGCAGTCGACGGCTCACCTCGGTGCGGACGCTCATTTGGTCGGTCTGGGGGTCGGATCGGCCGCTCAGAGGTCCCTCGCGCTCCTTGGCCGACAGGCGGCGCAGGGCTCTCGAAAGAGGGCTCGGTTCAGAGCGTCACGGGCGCGTGATCGTAGAAATCGACGCGCATCGTGACCGGGCCGAGAAGCTCCACATGATGGGGCTCGTCGGGACGCACCAGGCCGGGCCGGTCGGGCGTCAGCAATTGCGGCGGCGAGCCGTCCTCGATGCAATAGCGAAGCTCGCCGTCGAGGATGCGGATCATGCCCCACACGCCACGCTTGGTACGGTGCGCCCGCTGCAGCGCCGCCGGCAATGTCTCGGCGGTGAAGATCGGCGAAGAGCGATAGGGTTGCGACGGGGAACGGGTGGCGCTGCCCGCGATATCGCGCTCGCTCCCATCCGCCAGGGTCGGAATCATGGTCATGGCTGGTCTCCTTGAAATCCGGGGTCGAAGGTCAGGCCACCATCAATTCGTCGGCCGGGCCGAAGAACTCATAGTGGATGCGCGACGCCGGCACGCCGGCATGGGCGAGGGCACCGACGAAGGCGCGCAGGAAGGGCTTGGGCCCGCACAGGAAGATATCGGCTTCGAGCAGCGGCGTCTGGGCGCGCAGCCAGTCGATCGGGATGAAGCCCTCGCCTTGGTGGGTCCGGCCGAGCATGTCGCTTTCCAGCGGCTCGCTGTAGAAGGTGGCGACGCGCAGCGCCGGGCAGTCCTTCGCCAGCGCGCGCACATGATCGTCCATGGCATGGGTGTCGCTGTTGATCGTGCCGTGGACATAATGCGCCTCGACGCCGGGATGATCGTGCGCGATCGCCTCGGCCATGCTCACCATCGGGGTCAGCCCGACGCCGCCCGACAGCAGGATCACCGGCCGCTGCAGCGCCTCGGCCAGGAAGAAGTCGCCGGCCGGCGGCGTCGTTTCCAGCACGTCGCCCACCTGGACATGATCATGCAGGAAGCGCGAGCCGCCCTGCCCATCCGCCTCGCGCTTCACCGAGATGCGATAATATTCGCCATTCGGGCCGCACGAGATCGAATAGTTGCGCTTGAGCTCCGGGCGGCCCTGCGGCTTGAGCCGGAAGGTCAGATATTGGCCGGGCTTGTGCCGCAGCACGGGGCCGCCATCCTCGGGGCGCAGGACGAAGGAGGTGATCGTACCGCTCTCGCGCCGCTTCTCGGCGACGACGAAGCGGCGCCAGCCGTTCCAGCCGCCCTGCGCCGCCATGATCTCGTCGCGCAGCACCACTTCGCGCGCCTTCAAGATATCGGCCAGGAACCAATAGGCCTCGCCCCAGGCGGCGAGGATCTCGTCGGTGGCGGCGTCGCCCAGCACCTCCTTGATCGCGGCGAGCAGGGCGTTCGCCACGAAGGGATAATGTTCGGGCAGGATGTGGTAGCCGACATGCTTGTAGGCGATCCGCTCGACCACCGGCATCAACGCACCCAGATTCTCGATATTCTGCGCATAGGCCAGGATCGCGGCGGCGAGCGCATGGACCTGGGCGCCGCTCTCGCCCTGATTGGCGTGGTTGAACAGCGCCTTGATAGGCTCGTCCTGGAACAGGCGGGCATACATCGCCTTGGTGATCGCCGGGCCATGCTCGGCAATCGCCGGCACGGTGGCCTTCACGATCGCGATCGTCGCGGGAGTCAGGGAATCGGTCATCTCGTCTCTCTTGTTGTTGAGGGGGGATCAGGCCGCCGCCGGGCGGCGATATTGCACGGCGAGCTGCAGGCTTTCGGCGATGCGGGCAGCCTTGGCCTGGACGGCGGCGGCGGCCTCGGGAGGCAGCAGCTCGGCGCTCGTCTCGCGCCACAGCTCCAGCCAGCGGGCAAAGCGATCGGGCGTCATGCTGGCGGCGTGGATCAGGTGGAGCGCCACCGGATTGCCCTTGTAGCGCCCCGTGGTGAGCATCACCGACGACCAGAAATCGGCCAGCCGGGCATGGTGATCGTCCCAGTCATGCACCGCCGCGGCGAACACCGGCCCGAGCAGCGGGTCGGCGCGAACGCGCTCATAGAAGCGCTCGACCAGCGGTCGCAGCGCACTTTCCTCGATCAGCGGCAGGCGGTCCATCACGGCACTCCAGAAACATGCAATTTTGATGCATCTTATCCGCCCGACATAAGATGCATGTCAACTGAATCTTTTCCGTTGCCGCCACCGGATAAAAGAAGTATTCAATTTACATCTTAAAGCGACTCGCCCCCGATGACGCGCCGCTCGACAGGGAGAAGTGAGATGATCGACCATGTTGCCGTGAGCATCGAACACCGCCGGCCGGAGGATCTGGGCGACCGCGTCGCCTGGGGCTTCACCAAGACGATGCGCTTCTTCGCCGATCTCCTGTTCCAGGAGCGGCATGGCCATCGGGCGATCGTGATCGAGACCGTCGCCGCCGTCCCCGGCATGGTCGGCGCCACCCTGACCCACCTGAAGTGCCTGCGCCGGATGGAGGACGACAAGGGCTGGATCCGCACCCTGATGGAGGAGGCGGAAAATGAGCGGATGCATCTGATGACCTTCGTGAAGGTCGCCCAGCCCAACGCCTTCGAACGGCTGCTGATCCTGCTCGTCCAGGCCGGCTTCTATGCCGCCTTCTTCGCGCTCTATCTGGCGGCGCCGCGGGTCGCGCATCGCGTCGTCGGCTATTTCGAGGAGGAAGCGGTGATCAGCTACACCCATTTCCTCCAGGCGATCGACGCGGGCAAGATCGCCAACCGCCCGGCTCCCGAGATCGCGCTCCATTATTGGAAGCTTCCGGCCGAGGCGACCCTGCGCGACGTGGTGCTGAAGGTGCGCGCCGACGAGGCCCATCACCGCGACGTCAACCATGGCTTCGCCGACGAACTGGCGGGCCAGGCGCCCGGCACCGTCGCCCCCTATCCGGAGCATGCCGAAGAGCTCCGGGCCGCCGCCTGACCCTCCCCCCTCTGGCGGCCATCGAGGCGGTCCGGCTTGAGCCGGGCCGCCTTAGGCGTCATCAGGGCGATATGATGATCGGAAGCATGACGTGCAGCTGACCCGCTATACCGACTATGCCGTGCGGGTGCTGTTGCACGTAGGCGCGCGCGACGAGGGCGACCTGTCGTCGATCGCCGAGATCGCGCAGGTCTACGACATCTCGCGCAACCATCTCATGAAGGTGGTCCAGGACCTCGGCCAGGCGGGTTTCCTGGAGACGGTGCGCGGGCGCAATGGCGGCCTGAAGCTGGGCCGGCCGGCCGAGCAGATCACGATCGGCCAGATCGTCCGCCACACCGAGACCGGCTTCGATCTGGTCGACTGCAGTTCGTGCCTGGTCGCGCCGGCCTGCACCCTGCCCCGCATCCTCAACGAAGCGACCCAAGCTTTCCTGGCCGTGCTCGACCGCTATACCCTGGCCGACATCCTGACCCGCAAGGTGGACCTACGCGGCCTGTTCGGCAATTTCGGCTCGCTGGAAGAGACGATCAGGGACGTCACGCCCTGAACGGGCGACCGGCCCACGGGCGACTTCAATCGACGAACGACAAGGGCAGTTCGGTCGTCTCCTTCAGCGTCCGCAGGATGATGTTCGAACGGCACGAGGCGATGTCCGCGGCGTTCGCCAGCTTGTTCGAGATGAACTGGTCATAGGATGCCAGGTCCCGGGTCGCGACATGGAGGATGAAGTCCAGGTCGCCGGTGACATAATGGCATGACAGGACCTCGGGCGAGCGCTCCACCCAATCGTGGAAGGCCTGCGCATTGTGCGAGCTGTGCGACACGAGGCGCACCAGCACGATCGCGACGATTCCGAGATTCAGGCGCTCGCGATCGAGGAGCCCGACCGTCTTGCGCACCAGCCCCTCCTGCCGCAGCCGCTGCATCCGGCGCGAGCATTGCGAAGCGGAGAGGTTGACGATCTCGCTCATCTCGGCGGGGCCGATGCTTCCATCGCGTTGAAGCGCCTCAAGAATCCGCCGGTCGAAACCATCGATTGCCTCAGACACCGGATTCAGCTCCCCATAGAACGAAACAGACATGCAGTGATTGGACATTTTTCGCAACTAGCATGCACTGATTTGGATTTCAGCGACCCATTATGCGGAGATACTGCATTTGACTGAGGCTAGAGTGCATCGAAACATCGGGAACAAGACACATGCATTTCGCCTCCCTGCAACGCCAGCCGGCCGATCCGCTCCTGTCGCTCGTCGACGCCTTCGCCCGCGACGGCCGCCGGGAGAAGATCGACCTGGGCGTCGGCGTCTATCGCGACGAGGCGCGGCGTACGCCGGTCATGAAGGCCGTCAAGGCGGCCGAACGCGCGCTGCTCCGCGATCAGGACAGCAAGGCCTATCTGGGCTGCGACGGCGATCCCGCATTCGTGGAGCGGCTGGGCCGGCTCATCCTGGGCGACATGGCCAGCGACAAGGCGTTGCGCGGCGTCCAGACGGTGGGTGGCACCGGCGCGCTGCGGCTGGCGGCGGACCTGCTCGCGGTCGAACGGCCCGATCGCACCATCTGGATCGGCACGCCGACCTGGCCCAACCATGGGCCGATCTTCAGCAATGCCTTCGCCGATGTTCGCAGCTTCGAACAATATGATCCGGCCTCGCAGAGCGTCCGCAGCGGCGCCATCCTGGAGGCGATGTCGCGCGCGGCGCCGGGCGACGCGTTCATCCTCCACGGCTGCTGCCACAACCCCACCGGCGTCGACCCCGACGCGGCGGAATGGACCGCGATCGGCGCCATGGCCGAGCAGCGCGGCCTCCTGCCGATCATCGACATCGCCTATCATGGCTTCGGTGATGGCTTCGATCCCGATCTCGCCCCGCTCCGGACGCTGCTCGATGCCCTGCCGACCGCATTGATCGCCTATTCTTGCAGCAAGAATTTCGGCCTGTATCGCGATCGCCTCGGCGCGCTGTTCGTCGCGGCCGAGGCGAAGACCGCCGAGGCGGCCTGGTCCAACCTCCTCCTGCTCGCCCGCACCAGCTATTCGATGCCGCCCGATCATGGCGCCGCCGTGGTCCGCACGATCCTGGAATCCCCCGCGCTCGAAACCGAATGGCGGGACGAGCTGGAAAGCTACCGGCTCCGGCTCCGTCACCTGCGCAGCCGGCTTGCAGCGGCCGGACGGATCGGCGACATCGATCTGGCCCCGCTCGCCACGCACAAGGGTTTCTTCTCGATGCTTCCCCTGAGCCCCTCGCAGGTCGACCAGCTTCGCCGCGACCATGGCATCTACATGGCGCAGAACGGCCGCATCAACGTCGCCGGCCTGGGCGACGAGCAGATCCCGGTCTTCGTGGCCGCCTTGTCGGCGCTGTACCGGGCGTGACCGCGAAACGCTTCCTGGTCGTCGGCGCCGGCGCGATCGGCTGCGCGCTGGCCGCACGCCTGTCCGCCGCCGGGCTCGATGTCGCGCTGCTCGCGCGCGGGACAGCGATCGCTGTCCTCCGCGGAAAAGGCATCGTCTGCGAGGAGCCGGACGGCACATTGATCGAACGCCCCGCCATCCTCGATGCGGCGCCCGATACCCCGGCCGATGCGATCTTCCTGACCGTGAAGGCCGATGCGCTGCCCGCGGCGCTGGCGATGGTGGCGCCCGCGTTCGGCCCCGCCACGATCGTGGTGCCGATGGTCAACGGCATCCCCTGGTGGTTCCCGCTCGGCGAGGCCGATCCGCAGCCGATCGAGGCGGTCGATCCCGACGGGGCGATGCTCGCGCGCCTGCCCGCGCGCGCCATCGCCGGCGCGGTGGTCTATACGACCTCGCGGAAAATCGGGCCCAACGAGGTGCGCCTGTCGAGCCCGCAGCGGCTGGTGCTCGGCGCCCTCGTCCCCGAGACCGAACCCGCCGTGCGCGAGCTGGTCGACATGCTGAGCGCAGCCGGCATCCTCGCCACCCTGTCCGCCGACATCCGCAACGACGTCTGGACCAAGGCCGCGCTCAACCTGGCGACCAACCCGCTGTCGGTGGTGAGCGACGCCACCCTGCGGCAGCAATTCTCCGACCCCGCGCTGCTGCCGCTGGTCGGTGCCGTTCTCGACGAGGTGTTGCGGGTGGCCGAGGCGCATGGCGCGGTCGCTTCGCTGACTCGGGCGCAGATGATAGAGAGAGGGCTGAAGGCCGGCGACTTCCACACCTCGATGCACGACGATCATCAGGCGGGGCGCCCGCTGGAACTGGGCGCGATCGCCGACGCCATCTTCGAGCTGGCCGAGCGGCACCAACTGGCCTTGCCGGTGGCCCGCACCATCACCGAACTGGCGCGGTTCCGCGCCGCGCAGCGACGGGAGACTGTCCGATGAACCCTGTTGAACCGATCCCCGGCACCGAAGCCGCGCTGCGCCGCGACCTGACCGATTTCTATCATCTCGTCGACCATCTCGGCTGGAGCGAGATCATCTTCAACCACATCTCCGCCCGCCTGCCCGGGCCGGAGCATCATTATCTCGTCAACCCCTTCGGCCTTTCCTATGACGAGATCACCCCCGACAATCTGGTGGTGGTCGATGTCGAGGGCCAGCTGGTCGGCGATCAGCCCTATCCCGCCAATCCGGCCGGCTTCGCGCTGCATGGCGTGATCCACGCCAACCGCCCCGAGGTGCATTGCGTCGCGCACGCCCACACGCTGGCGATGTCGGCGGTGGTCAACAAGCAGGCCGGGTTCAGCCACGACAATTTCTACGGCGCCCAGCTCACCGGCCGGATCGGCTATCATGATTTCGAGGGCATCACCCTCTACGCCGAGGAGAAGGGCCGCATGCTCGCCTCGCTCGGCGACAAGGAGGTGCTGGTGCTGCGCAACCATGGCGTGGCGGTCTGCGGGCCCGACATCGCCAGCACCTTCATGCTGCTATGGACCGTCCAGCGCGCCGCCGAGATCCAGCGCGACGTGCAGTCGATGGGCGGCGCCGACATCGCCCTGTCCGACGACGTCCGCGCCAAATGCGCCAACGACGCCCAGCGCCTCATCGCCAGCGGCGCGGGCAAGATGGTCTTCGCCGCCGCCGTCCGGAAGATGCGCAAGGATCAGCGGCGGTAAGCGCGCCCTCCCTAACCGTCACCCCGGACTTGATCCGGCGTCCCGCTGCCTTTTCCGAACTGGAGCGACGGGCGGGAGCAAGAAGAAGCGGGACCCCGGGTCGAGCCCGGGGTGACGATATAGGCTAGTCGAGTTCGACCGACACCGCCGCCGCCTGCCGGACGTCGCTGAACACCGGATTGCGACGCTCCAGCAGCGCGGCGGAGCGGGCGGCGATCATCGGGTCATAGGCATCGCTGGTCAGCGCATAGAGCTGGTTGCGGCGGATCGCGTCGACCGCGATCGAAGCGGCGGCCTCGGCCGAGATCGCCAGCGGGTCGTCGAGGGCGGGCCGCTCGTCGGCGGTCGCGAAGATGTTGGTGTGGACCAGCCCCGGGCAAAGCGCGGTGACGCCGATCGGCACCCCCTGTTCGACCGTCGAGGCGTAGAGCGCCTCCGATACGCGAACCACGCCATGTTTGGCGACGCTGTAGGGCACGGTGCCGCTGCCGGTGACGAGCCCCGCGATCGAGGCGGTGTTGACGACATGGGCCCGCCGCCCGCGCGCGATCATGCGCGGCACGAAGGTGCGGATGCCGTGGACCACGCCCATCAGATTGACGTCGATCATCCGCGTCCAATCGTCGATCTCGAACTCCCAGACCGGGCGAAAGCGGTCACGAGTGATGACGATGCCGGCATTGTTGCAGAGCAGGTCGACCGGGCCGATCGCGCCCTCCACCTCATCCGCCAGCCGCGCCCAACCCTCGGCATCGGTGACGTCGAGCCGCCGCGCCACCACCTGGACGGGGGCCCGGCCCTCGATGTGCCGGCAGACCTTGGCCAGCCCGGCCTCGTCGATATCGGCGAGGATCAGCTTCGTCCCCTCGTCGGCCAAGGCCTGGGCCAGTGCGGCGCCGATGCCGCTCGCCGCGCCGGTGATCAGCGCCGTCGCGCCACGAAAAGGGAAAGCGTCCATCTTGTCTTCCGCTGGAGAGATCAGGCGCGACCGCCGCGCCTGGCGAAGAGACTTAGGCGCTCGATCGCGGAAAGTGATCTGGCCAAGATGGCAGGTGTCGGCTGTATAGGCCGGGAACGCCAGCCCAGGGAGACCACATGCCGCTCGCCATCACCATCGACGATGTCCGGGACGCCGCCCGCCTGCTCGCCGGCCATGCGGTGCGGACGCCGTTGCTGGATTATGGCGCGCTGAACGAGTGGGTCGGGCGGTCCGTGCTCGTCAAGTTCGAGGGCGCGCAGCACACCGGATCGTTCAAATTCCGTGGCGCCTATAACCGGCTGGCACGGATCGCCGAGGCGGATCGCGCGGCCGGGGTGGTCGCTTGGTCGTCGGGCAACCATGCCCAGGGCGTGGCGGCGGCGGCGAAGCGGCTCGGCATCCCCGCGACGATCGTGATGCCGGCCGACGCCCCCGCCATCAAGATGGCCAACACGCTGGCGCTGGGCGCCGAGGTCGTCACCTATGACCGGCTCACGGAATCGCGCGAGGCGATCGCGACCGCGCTGGCGACCGAGCGGGGCGCGGTGCTCGTCCCCTCCTTCGACGATCCTTACATCATCGCCGGACAGGGCACGGCGGGGCTCGAAATCCTGGAGCAGGCGGCCGAGCGGGGCGCCCATGTCTCGCAGGTCCTGGTCAATTGCGGCGGCGGCGGGCTGGTCGGCGGGATCGCCACCGCCATTACAGCGCAGGCCCCTGGGGTCGCGGTCTATGCGGTCGAGCCCGAAGCCTTTGACGACACCAAGCGCTCGCTCGCCAGTGGCCGGCGCGAGACGGTGCCGCCCGGCACCAGCTCGATCTGCGACGCGCTGCTGGCGCCGAGCCCGGGCGAACTGACCTTCCCGATCAACCAGGCGCTGCTCGCCGGCGGCCTGAGCGTGAGCGACGACGAGGTGCGCGCGGCGATGCGCTTCGCCTTCGAGACGATGAAGCTGGTGATCGAGCCCGGCGGCGCGGTGGCGCTCGCGGCGCTGCTCCACGGCAAGGCGCCCGCGACCGACGGCACGACGGTGGTGGTCGTCTCGGGCTCGAACGTCGATCCGGCGCTGTTCGCGGCGATCATCACCGGGGCCTGAGCCCCGGTCAGATCATCTCGAGCGGCGGCCGCACCTTGGGGCGGGGAAAGGCCCGGTCCAGCGCCGCCAGATCCTCGGCATCGAGCAACAGTTCGCCGGCCCGCGCATTCTCCACGACATGGGCGACCGACGACGCCTTGGGGATCGCGATGACTCCGGGAGTCCGGATCGCCCAGGCCAGCGCGACCTGCGTCGGCGAGACGCCGTGTTTAGCGGCCACGGCCGCGAGCGGCGGCGCGCCGATCAGCCGCCCGCGCTCGACCGGACTATAGGCCATGACCGGGATCGCGCGCTGGTCGAGCCAGGGGATCAAGTCGATCTCGGGCCCACGACGAACCAGATTGTAGAGGATCTGGTCGGTCGCGCAGGCCGCGCCGCCCGCCTCGACCAATTCCTCCATGTCGTCGGTATCGAGGTTGCTCACGCCCCAGCGGAGGATCTTCCCCGCCTCGACCAGCCGGGTCATCGCCTCGACCGTCTCGGCCAGCGGCACCCGGCCGCGCCAGTGGAGCAGGTAGAGATCGAGCCGGTCGGTGCCGAGCCGCTTCAGGCTCGCCTCGCAGGCGAGCGGCAGGCGGGCGTGCGAGGCGTTCTGGGGATAGGCCTTGCTGACCAGGAAGACCCGCTCGCGCGACGAGCGGATCGCCTCGCCCACCACCCGCTCGGCCTCGCCATCGGCATACATCTCGGCGGTGTCGATCAGGGTCATGCCATGATCGATCCCGGCCTGGATCGCCGCGATCTCCGCCGCGCGGTGCCCGGCGCCCTCGCCCATCATCCAGGTGCCCTGGCCGAGCGCGGGCACCACCGCGCCATCGGCCAGCCCGCCACCGGGAAATCGAACTGTCCGCATCAGGGGCCTCGCTGTTCGTCTCGGACTGCGATGGCGACCTATAACCCTTCCGCTACGGCGTGGCGATCAGCGATCCTCGGCGATCATGTGCGCGGCCTTCTCGCCGATCATGATGCTGGCGGCATTGGTGTTGCCCGAGACCAGCGTGGGCATGATCGAGGCGTCGGCGACCCGGAGCCCCTGCAGGCCATGAACGCGCAGCCGGTGATCGACCACGGCCATCGGGTCGCTGCCCATCTTGCAGGTGCCCACCTGGTGCGAGACGCAGCCGCCATTCTCGCGGAAGTAGGCCTCGATCTCGTCGTCCGACCGGATGTCGGCGCCGGGCAGATGCTCGGCCGAGATGAAGTCGGCGAGCGGCGCGGTCGATGCGATCCGGCGGGCGAGCTTCAGCCCCTCGACCAGGATGCGGCGGTCGGCCTCGTGCGAGAAATAATTGGGGGCGAGGCGCGGCGCCTCGAACGGATCGCCGCTGCGCAGGCTCAGCCGCCCCCGGCTCTGCGGCCGCACCGGGCAGATGAAGTTGGCGAAGCCCGAGAATTTGAACAGTCCATCCTCATAATAGCCGCCGCTGAAGGTCTGGAACAGGAACTGGACGTCGGGCGTCGCGGCGCCCGGCGAGACGCGGGTGAACAGCCCCGCCTGCCCGGCCGGCACCGACAGCGGGCCATCGCGGAACAGCAGCCAGTTGAGCCCGGCGAAGAGCTGCTTGCGCTTGCTGAGCATGATGTCGTTCATCGTGATCGGCTGGTTGCAGCGCCAGGTGATCTGCCCGCCATAATGGTCCTGCAGATTCTCGCCGACGCCGGGCAGGTTGAGCATCGGCTCCACGCCGAGCAGCTTCAGCTCGGCGGCCGGGCCGATCCCCGACAGCAGCAACAGCTGGGGCGAGTTGACCGACCCGCCCGACAGGATCACTTCGCGCCGGCTCTTCACGGTGAAGCTCTCGCCGCCACGGTGCAGGCGGACGCCGCTCGCGCGGGTGCCGTCGAACAGGATGCGCTCGGCCTGGGTCTCGGTCAGGATCGTCAGGTTCGGGCGGCGCTTCGCCGGGTTGAGATAGGCGACCGAGGTGGAGCAGCGGCGGCCGTTGCGGATCGTCGCCTGATAATAGCCGACGCCTTCCTGCTCGCGGCCGTTGAAGTCGGGATTGTGCGGGATGCCGTTGGCGCCCGCGCTGGCGATCAGCGCGTCGCACAGCGGGTTGCGCTCGACCAGGTTGGTGATGCTCAGCGGCCCGCCGGTGCCGTGATACTCGTCCTCGCCATTCTCCTGGTCCTCGGAGACGCGGAAGAAAGGCAGCACATCGTCATAGCTCCAGCCCTGGTTGCCGAGCTGGCGCCACTGGTCGTAATCCTGGGCCTGGCCGCGGATGTAGATCAGCCCGTTGATGCTGCTCGACCCGCCAAGCGTCTTGCCGCGCGGCCAGTAGATCTGCCGCCCGCCGAGCGCCGGATTGGGCTCGGTCATGTACTTCCAGTTCACCTTGGGGTCGGTGATGGTGCGGCCATAGCCGACCGGGATCTTGAGCCAGAAGCTGTTGTCCTTGCCGCCCGCCTCGATCAGCAGCACGCTGACATCGGGCTGCTCGCTCAACCGCGACGCAATCACGCTACCCGCCGAGCCCGCGCCGACCACGATATAGTCGAACTCGGCACCATCCATCTGCATTTCCCAGTCCCCGCTTAGTCGGCGCCCGCGTGGCTGCCCCGCCCCGCCGACGAAAATCTGTCCGTTATTTCAGTGCGCTGGCATGGGCGGCGACCGCGTCGATCGCCGCGTCGTCGGGCAGCATGGTGACCGAGGCGACCATTTGCTGGCCCTTCTCGTCGCCCTCGCGGCCGCGAATGCCCTGCTTGTAGTTGCGCAGCTGCCGCGCGAGATAGGCGGCATCGGTGCCCGCCAGCGGCGGCGCGCCCATCTCGACGCTGCCTTCCCCGCGATCGCCATGGCAGGCGGCGCAGCCCGAATAGAGCTCCGCCCCCAGCTTGGCGTTCGCGGCAACCGGCTTCGGCGCCGGCGGCTTGGGCAGGGTCGCGATATAGGCGGCGACGTCGGCCACCGCCTGTTCGCTCGGCAACGCCTTGGCGCGGCCGTTCATCTGGACGCCCTGGAAGTCCTGCGCCCCGCCGCGGATGTCCTTGCGGTAGAGGGTGAGCTGCTCGGCGATATAGCTCGCCGGCAGCCCCGCGAGACGCGGGGCCTTCATGCCGGCGAAGCCTTCGCCGGCATTGCCGTGGCAGCCCTGGCAGGTGACATAATAGGCGCGGCCGCGCGCGACCGGCGTCGGAGCGTCGGGCGCGGAGACGGCCGCCGAGCAGCCTGCCGCCACGACCGCGACACCGATCAGGATGACAGGGATCAGGATGGCAGGCGCTCGCATGGCGTCAGCGCATCGCGGCCGCGATGGCGGCGCTGTCGAGATATTCGTCGAAGGTGGCGATCTTGCCGTCGGCGGTGGAGATCACATGGACCCACTCGACCGCATATTCCTTGCCGGTCGCCTTGACCTTGCTGCGCTCGATGCCGCGCACATAGACGAGCCCCTCGGCCTCGACCATCGACTTGGGGGTCATCTCGATCGGCTCGGCATGGGTACCGAAGGTCGCGAAGAACTCGCCCACGCCCTTCGGGCCGATGAAGGTGCCGCCCCAGGGGATCTCATGCGCGTGCAAGGTCCAGCGGACCTCGGGGGCCAGCTTCTCCATCGCGGCGGGGACGTCACCCGCGCCGAAGGCCGCGAAGAAAGCGCCGACGATTTCCATTCCAGTAGATGCCATGATCATTCCTCTCAGGCGTTGGGACGTTCGGGCTCGAGCCCGTAGAAGGTGTGGAAGACGAGGCCGGGGTCATATTTCCGGCGCAGCTCGCCCAGCCGGCGCCAGCCATCGGCGCTGTAGCATTCGCGGATGCGGTGGATCCGGCCTTCCTGGTTCAGCTCGTTGATGTAGCTGCCGGTGCCGTGCGGCTGCAGCTCCTCGAGCATGGCGATCATGAAGTCCTTGTTCGCCTTGTCCTGGGCCGGATCGTCCCACTGCGCGTAGCAGGAGACGTAGAAATTGCCGGTGGTCGCGCAGGCGCCGTCGGGCAGCTTCGGCCGGCCCTTGTAGAGCAGCACCGGCGCGGTGACCCGCGACGGCGAGTTCGGCATGTGCCGGGTCAGGATCTCGATCGGCTTGGCCAGGCTGTCGGCATAGATGTTGTCCACGCAGTAGCGGCGCTGCGGGAAGGGCACCTCATTGCCATAATAGAGATTCTCGAAGCTCTCGGGCGCATTCTCGATCTTCGCGATCGCCTGCTTGGTGATCGGGTGGTCCTTGAGCGGCGCCATGCCGGCGAGCGCCTTCGCCTCGCTGTCGACGAAGGCGACGCTCTGGAGGATGAACACCTGGTCGCAGCCGGCGGCGGTGCAGGCCTTCTCCATCCCCGGCGGGGCCGCGGTGATCACGCCGATCAGCTCGACATTGGTGGGCAGCTTCGGGCCGATCTGCTCCATCGCGGCGGCCGCCTCGGTGATCTTGGTGAAGGGGAAGATATAGGTGTGCGAGCGCATCGCCTGCGGCTTGGCGTGCACCTTCAGCCGGAAGCGGGTGACGACCCCGAACAGGCCCGGCCCGCCGCCACGCACCGCCCAGAACAGGTCGGGATTCTCGGTCTCGCTGGCGGTGCGCACCTGGCCGTCGGCGGTGACGATCTCCACCTCCAGGATGTTGTAGGTGCTCATCCCGCCCCACTCGTTGCCATTCCAGCCGAGCCCGCCGCCCAGCAGGAAGCCGCTGATCGGGACCATGCCGCAATGCGCGGTGGGGAAGGCCAGGCCCTGCTTGCCCAGTTCCTCCTGCAGGCGCCGGCCGATCACTCCGGGGCCGACGATCGCCTCGCGCTTCTTCGCGTCGATCTCGATGGTGGAGAGGCGCGACACGTCCACCAGCATGCCGTCGTCGCGCATGAAGCAGCCGCAGAAGCTGTGGCCGCCCGCGCGGGTGGTGATGCGGCGCTTGTTCTCGCGCGCATGGTTCACCGCGGCGACGACATCCTCGACGCTTTCGGCCTGGACGATAATCTCGGGGTTGCGCGGGAATTTCTGGGTCTGCCAGATCATGCTCTGGCGCCACGGCTCGTACAGCTCGGTATCGCGCGCGACGACCTTGCCCTTCACGGCGGCCTGCAGGCTCTTCACCTCATGATCGTCGACCGCGGCGCGCGCCATCGCCGGCAGCAGCCCCATCGCGGCGAGCGCGGCAACCGTCGCCGTGCCCGACAGGAAGGTGCGACGGCCGACCAGCGGCGTTTCCGTCCGCGCGGTGTCGAGAAATTTTTCCAGGATCGTCATGCCGTCCCCATCACCGCCGAATGACACCGGCCTTCACGGCCAGATGCGAAAACAGCCCTTCCTCGCCGAGCTCATGGCCCACGCCCGACTGTTTCCAGCCGCCGAAGGGCAGCGAGAGATCGAGCGTATTGTGGTTGTTGATCCAAACCATCCCGGCCTGAACCCGATCCACGAAATCATTGATCAGGTTGAAGTCGCGCGACCAGATGCTGGCGCCCAGGCCGAAGCTGGTGCCGTTCACCTCGGGCATCACCGCATCCATGTCGTCGAAGGGCTGGGCGACCAGGACGGGGCCGAAGATCTCCTCCTGCACCACCGCGTCGCCGGGCTTGGCGCCGACGATGATCGCGGGGCGCAGATAGGCGCCGGGATCGTCGACCGCCTCGCCCCCGAAGAACAGCGAGCCGCCATCGGCGACGCCGCGCTCGACATAGGAGAGCACCCGGTCGCGATGCTTGTGGCTGACCATCGGCCCCAGGCCGCTCGACGGGTCGAGGCCGGGGCCGATCTTCAGGCTGGCGGCGATCTCCGCCACGCCCTCGATCACCTTGTCGAACAGGCTGCGATGGACATAGAGGCGCGATCCTGCACAGCAATTCTGGCCATGATTGCCCAGGATCGCCCAGGCGGCGCCAGGGATCGCGGCCTCCAGATCGGCATCGGCGGCGATGACGACGGGCGACTTGCCGCCCAGCTCGAGGTTGTACTTCCTGAGGCGCGGGCCCGCCGATCCGGCGATGATGCGGCCCACCTCGGTGGATCCCGTGAAGTTGATCTTGTCGACGCCAGGATGCTCGACCAGCGCCGCGCCCGCGACCGCGCCGCTGCCGGTGATGACGTTGACGACACCCGCCGGAATGCCCGCCTCGGCGCACAGCTCGGCCAGGCGCAGGGTGGTGAGCGGGGTCTGCTCGGCCGGCTTCAGCACGATGGTGCAGCCGGTGGCGAGCACAGGCGCCAGCTTCCACACCGCCTCGCACAGCGGCACGTTCCAAGGGGTGATGCCGGCGACGACACCCAGCGGCTGCAGCCGGGTGAAGCCCGAGAAGCGCATGCCGGGCAGATAGGGCACCGACAGGTCCATCGTCTTGCCGGCGATCTTGGTGGCCCAACCGGCCATGTAGCGCAGCGTGTAGACCGAGAAGTCGGCATCGAAGAGGCGGGTGTTCTGGATCAGCTTGCCGCTGTTCACCGTCTCGATCTGGGCGATGTCGGCGGCCTCGGCGGCGATCAGCTCGGCCAGCTTCAGCATCAGCGCCTCGCGCTCATGCGGGCGCATCGTCGCCCAGGGGCCGCTCTCGAAGGCGCGGCGCGCGGCGCGGACGGCATCGTCGACGTCGGCGGCGTCGGCCTCGGCCACCTCGGCGATCTGGCCGCCATGGCTGGGATCGATCACCGCGCGATACTGGCCGGCGCGCGGCGCGCGCCACTCGCCGTCGATGAAGAGCTGCTTGGTGCCGCTCGCGAAGCGGCGGGCACCATCGGAGAGCAGGGCGTAATCGTTGGCGAGGGTCATCACGAACCTTGTGCGAGAGCGGGGGTGGCAAGCGGCGCCCGGGCCAGCGCGACGATCGCGGCGAGGCCGGCGGCGAGGAAGGCGAGCGTCGCGATCAGGTAGATGCCGGCGGCGCCACCGGGGCCGAGCACGGTGAGCGCCGGACCGAGGCCCAGCCCCGCGCCGGTGAGCGCGGCGGCGGCGAGCATCGGCCGGCCGTCATGATCGACCTGGCCCAGCGCGCCGAGCTGAAAGGGATAGATCACATACCAGCCGAAGCTGAACATCGCGGTGGCGACGACGAACACGGTGAAGCTGCCGGCGACGGCATAGACCTGCACCGCCGCGATCAGGATGGCGGCCGCGACGACGATCGGCGCGATCCGGCCGAAGCGGCTGCCGATGATGCCGGGCAGGAAGGAGGCGGCGAAGGCGACCAGCTTCGAGATGCTGAGCACCAGCGCGACATGCGAGGCATCGAGCCCGATGCCCTGGCCGAGCAGCGCCAGGAAGGTCCACAGCGCGCCGACCCCGGTGAAGAAGCAGAGGATCGAGATCAGCAGCCCGCCGCTGCGCAGCCAGCCGGCCAGATCGTTGCCGGGCATCGCCTGATGCTCTTCGTCGGCGCTGATCGGGCGCAGGCAGGTGACGACCAGCCCCATCGCCAGGATGTTGAAGGCGAGCATCACCGCATAGGCGGCGGCGAAGCCGAAGCCCGCGATCAGCGGCGGCATCACATAGACGCAGACGATCGAGAGGATGGTCTGCAGCGCCAGGAACAGGCCGAAGCTGCGCTCGGCATTGCGGGTGCGCGCCATCGCCGCGGTGGCCTGCGAGACGGCGACGCCGCCGGCCGCGCCCGAAATGCCGCGCAGGACCAGGAAGATCGTCCATTCGGGCTGGGTGAGGCAGAGGAGATCGCACAGGATCATCACCGCGAGCGCGACGATGCCGAAGCGCTGGAAGCGGCCGCGCGGCAGGAAGGTGCTGAGCAGGCAGCCGCAGGACAAGGTGATGAGCTGGACGGTGGAGAAAAGCCCCACGTCGCGCTCGCTGGCGCCGAGCACGTTGACGAGCGCGGCGGCGATCACCGGCATCGCCAGGAAGGTCATCACCCCCGCGGTGCCGAGCGCGATCAGCGCGGCAAGACCGGCGCGGTCCTCGCCGCCTTTCACCGCTCGACCATATCCCGTCTTCAGCATGCAACGCTTTCACAAAAGGGTGGGCGGGATGCCGGAGCACCCCGCCCGAGGGAGGTGGAGGTTAGAAGCGGTAGAGCACACTGCCGCCGAACACGCGCGGCTCGGAGTAGATGTACTGGACATAGCCGAGGTCGTTGAACTGGAACGCCTTGGTGATCGCCAGCTTGTTGCCGATGTTCCGGACGAAGGCCTGGAGCTGCCAATATTCGTTCACGTTATAGGCGATGTCGGCATTGTGCTTGAAATAGCCCGGCATCTTCACCGACGGATCGTTGAAGTTGTTGGCATAGCGGCTGGAACGATAGTTCCAGTCCCAGTTCAGCACCAGCGAGCGCTCATCCGCCAGCGGCACGGTGTAGGTGATCGCGCCGTTCGCGGTCCACTTCGGCGCGTTCGACATCTCGCGATCGGCCACATAGACACCGCCGCCGGGCACGCCGTTGCGGACATTCTTGATCTCGGTCTCCAGCCACGAACCGGCGAGGCGCAGCTGCAGATTTTCGACCGGCGCCGCCTGGATCTCGACCTCGGCACCGTAGGACTTGGCGCTCTGGTTGGTCAGCAGGCCACCAATGCCTTCGAAATTGAAGGTCTGGTAGCGGTTATAGTCATAATAGAAGAGCGAGGTGTTGAAGCGCAGGCGGCGATCGAACAGCGTGGCCTTCTCGCCGATCTCGTAAGCGATGACATTCTCGTCGCGATACGGGATCTGCGCGGTGGTGACGCCGCCCGGATAGAAGCCGTTGTTGAAGCCGCCGGCCTTGGTGCCGCGCGAGACGCTGGCGAACATCAGCAGGTTCGGATCGACCTGGAAGTTGAGCGCCGCCTTACCCGACCAGAGGGTCTTCTTGTAGGTATCGCGATAGGGGTTGGCGATGCCCGGACCCTGCGGCGCCGGGAAGCAGTTGGTGGGGATCGCGAAGCCCGGGCAGCTGCGCAGCGAGGCGTTGTCGCGCTCGTTGAACTTCTTGTTGTCGCGGGTCACGCGGCCACCGAGGGTGAAGGTGACGCGATCGACCAGCTCGACCTCGCCCTGGGCGAAGGCCGCCACCGAGGTGGTGCGCATCTTCCAGTCGGCGGACAGGTTGATCGGCAGGAAAGCGCCATTGTAGAGCCCGGTGACCGGATCGACTGCGGTGTCGCCCGAGACGGGGATGTTGAAGGTGGCGTTGGGGCTGTTGGTGGCCTTCGCATAGAGGCCGTAGACGCCCGCGGTCCAGTTGAAGCCGTCGCCCTTGCCGAAGGCGCGGAATTCCTGGGTGGCGGTGTCGCTCTTGTACGGGAAGGTCGCCGAGCAGATGTTGTTCGGGCTGGCGTCGCAATCCTCGTCGAGGTTGCGGGTGAAGTGCATGTAACCGGTCAGCGAGGTGAAGCTGATGTCGCCGAAGTCGCGCTCGGCGCGCAGCAGGCCGGTATAGCCTTCCGACTTCAGGCGCTGCGGCGCGCTGGTATAGGCCACGTTGCGCTTGCCCGCGCCGAAGTTCGCCTCGTTATAGCCGGCATCGTCGACGCCGGTCGGATCGGCCGAGCCGAGGCCGGTGGTCGGGTCACGCAGGCTGGGGGTCTGCTCATAATAGGTGTGGACCTTGTCGGTCCGGCCATATTCGCCCTTCAGCAGCACGTCCCAATCGCCATCGTCATAGCGGAGCTGGACGCGGACGGCGTCGGTGCCGGCCTGGCCGCCCTTGTCGTCCTTGAACTGCGGGTTGAGGTTCTTGATGTAGCCGTCGCTGTGGTGCGACAGGAACGAGACGCGCGCCGACAGCGTGTCGGTGAGCGGCGCGGTGAGGCCGCCTTCGAGCTTCAGCTCGTTGAAGCGGGCATAGCTCGCCTTGAAGAAGCCGCCGGCCTCCTGCGAGGGCTTCTTGGTGACATAATGGACGAGGCCGCCGGTCGAGTTGCGGCCGAACAGCGTGCCCTGCGGGCCGCGCAGGATTTCGGCGCGATCGAGGTCGAACAGGGCGAAGTCCACCGCCGGCACGTTCACGATGTAGAATTCGTCGACATAGACGGTGACGGGCGCCTCATGGCCCTCGCCAAAGTCGTTGAGGCCGATGCCGCGGATCACGATGTTCGCGCTCGAACCCGGGCCATAGGGCGAGTAGTTGTCGACGCTCGGCGTCCGGGTGATCAGGTCGATGCTGTTCGAGATGCCGCGCTCGAGGATTTCGGTGCCCGACACGGCGGTGACCGAGATGCCGACCTTCTGGAGGCTCTGCTCGCGCTTCTGCGCGGTGACCACGATCTCGGTCAGGCCGCCATCGGCCTCCTCGGCGGCAGCGGCCGGGGCGGCGGCGTCCTGCGCGATAGCGGGAACGCTCGCCACCAGCGCGGCGAGCGCCAGGGCGATGGAAGAAGAGGTCGAAACAAAAGATCTGGACATAAGCCCCCCGAGGTTGGCGGCGCCGACCGGCGCCTTTCTGTTTTTCCACCTGCGGCGTGGCGCGTATTCTTCGCGTCATCGTCGTGACGCATTTCTGTTGGATGCGGGGTCCGGCGGCTATACCGAGGGCGCAATCGTCCTACCCGGTTTGCAATAAAGGGATAGCCGGGTGGCGCTCAGGCGCCTTGCGACTTGCGCAGAGTGACCGACGGCAGCTCGCCGAAGCGCTTGGCATAGTCCTGCGAGAATTTGCTGGGATGGAGGAATCCGGTCGCCAGCGCGACCTCGGTCACGGTCAGTTCGCCGCTGCGCAGCTCCTTCAGCATCTGGCGCGCGCGCTCCAGCCGGTAGCGCTTCAGATAGCCCATCGGGCTGTCGTCGCGGAACCGCCGGAAGCCGAAGTGGAGCGAACGGCCGCTGACCCCCGAGGCGGAGATCAGGTCCGACAGGGTCAGCTGTTCCTTGTAGCTGGTGCGGATCAGCTCCTCGGCGCGGCGCACATAATAGGGCGTCGCGACATTGTGGGGCTCCATCTCATAATCGAGCGAGTAATTGTGCGGCACCGAGCTGAGCAGCAGCCGGCCCAGCATCTCCTCGGTCGAGCCGATCGCGCGGGGATGCATGAAGCCCGAAATGCCGTCGTCGATATCCTCGACCACGGTGCGGACGAACTGCGCGAAGGACGCCGCGAGCCCGGCGATCGACACCGGATCGGGCGAGAAGACCAGCGGCCGGGTGCGATGGCCGAAGTCGCCGTGGAGCAGCGCCTCCAGCTGGGGCTTGTCGAGCTTCACGGTGAAGTGGCGGCAGCCGGCATCGGTGACCTGGCGGATCGGCTCATGCGGGCTCAGCACCGACATATAGCCGGGCTTCAGCACGAAGGTGCGCCCCTGATGGGTGAACTGCGCCCGGCCGCTGAGAACGAACTGGACGAGGAAGCAATGCTCGGCCGGCGGGATCGACACGGCGACCCGGCCATAGGGCAGGCCATAGTCGGTGGCGTTGAAGGTGCTGGAGCGCAGGGTCGCCTGATTATGGCGGAACGTCATCGGCGGAAGCCCGCCCTCGGTGGCCAGGTCATGCGGGCAGAAGGCGCGCACCATATGCTGGTGGACGGCATCGATCTCGTTGCTGGCGAAGCGGTTCCACCGGTTCAGCGGCAGCTCGACCGGCGTCCATAATTTGCTCTCATCGACAACCTGGCTGACCACGATCGACTCCTTGGTACCCCCCTTCCCGACCAGGTCCTCACACCCCCGTCCACGGCGTGAGCAGCCCCAATCCTTCAGTCGGCAGGAGCCATATGCTAACAGTTTCCGGAGCGCTTGCGAACACCTCCTTAGACGATCCGCTTATGCACAGTGCCGGACGGAGACAATTCCGCCCGGCCGGACAAGACATCAGGAGCGCTGAATCCGCTAAGGATTTGGGCCGTCTTTGTCGTTCGGCAAAGTCGCCGTCGACAGCCGCCGATCAAGGATATGGATTGGCCGTCGAGCCGCCTTTCATCGTGCGAATCCTGAATAGTATTTCAGCCGATCGTGCGGCCGCCGTCGATCACCACGCAGCTGCCGACCGAGAAGGACGAGCGCGGCGACAGCAGCCACATCACCGCCTCCGCCACCTCCTGCGGCTGGCCCAGCCGGCCGATCGGATGGGCGGCGACCGCCGCGTCATGGACCCCCTCGACCTCGAACAGGCCGCTGGTCAGGTCGGTGTAGATGAAGGCGGGGCACACCGCGTTGATCCGGACGCCCTTCGCCGCATATTCGAGGCCCGCCGTCTTGGTGAGCCCGGCCACCGCATGCTTGCTCGCCACATAGGCGCTGAAGCCGGCCCAGCCGACGATGCTGGCGGCGGAAGCGATGTTGACGATCGCGCCGCGCCCCTGCCCCATCATCACCGCCAGTTCGGCCTGCATGCAGGTGAACACGCCGGTGACGTTGATGTCGAGCACCCGGCGGAAGACCTCGGCCGGATAGTCGAGCACCGGTGCCGCCGCGCCGACGATGCCGGCATTGTTCACCGCCCCGTCGAGCCCGCCATGGTGACGCACCGCGCCGTCGATCGCCGCCTTCACCTCGTCGGCATTGGTGACGTCGCCCTTGTGGCAGCTCACCCGCAGCCCCTTCTCCCGGATCGGCGCGGCGACCGCCTCGACCTTGTCGAGATCGAGGTCGAGCAGGGCGAGATGCGCGCCGGCCGCCGCCAGCGCCTCGGCGACGCCCCGGCCGATGCCGGCCCCGGCGCCGGTGACGAAGATGGTCTGCCCGGCGATGCCCCGGTCGTCCTGTTGCGCAACGATAGTCATGGCGAAGCACCTCCTCCGCAGGATGGGATCATGGTTTCGTGGGTCGTCCGGCCCGGCGCGGGCCGGCCGGGATCGGCCTAGCCTTCGGCGAGATAGTCCTTGACGACCTTGCCGAGCGGCAGGCTGAAATTCATGGTCTGGACGAAGCCGCCCAGCATCCGGACGGGCTTGAAGATGTGCCAGGGATCGACCGCGCTGGGCGAGTCGAACGACAGCGAGGCGCGCCCCGCCCACAGCACGTCGCCGAGCAGCGGCGTCGTGTGGATGCCGGCCAGCACGTCCATGCGCACCAGCTCCGCCGCGGCCGGGCGCCCGCCCAGCGACGAGGGCGGCAGATAGCGCAGCGAGATGATGGGCAGCGCGTCGATCTCGTCGGGCGAGGCCAGCCGGTCGCGGGTCATGGTGAAGGTCGCCAGCCGCTTTCCCAGCGGCCGTTCGATCGTGAAGATGATCTGCTCGGCTTCCTCGCGCCACTCCATCGTCGCGAGCTTCTTGGCATAGCCCCAGATCTCGCGGCCGGCCGCCATGGCGGGTTCGCGATCGGTGAAGATCAGCGGCTGGAACCAGTAATCGGTGCCGTCCAGCTTGGTGCGGACATGGATATAGGCTTCGCGATAGGGGCCGAAGCTCGACGACGGATAGTCGCAGACCCACAGCTCGCAGATCGGCGCGACAGCATCGGCCACCACGCCGGGCGGCAGCATCGCGGCGACCGCCTCGGGATCGGCCTCATAACGCGCATAGGCCATTTTGGCGGCGTGGAAATGATGCGGCGGCGGCGGATAGAGCGATGCCCCGAGCGGCATCGAGAAGCCCGACCTTCCGTCGATATCCGTGCCCATATGTCCTCACCCAATATCGCGGCGAAGCACGGTGCGGCTTCGCTCTCATTGGGCTCGATATTCGGGGCCGCCACGGAAAACGGCCATGGCGCCGCATGCCACTTTTCTGGCTGCGGCGGCCAATCACCCCGCCCGCCGGGCGGCGCTCAGGCGCCCGCTTCGTCGACGGTCAGCGCGCCACGGCGGATCTGGTCCAGCTCCATCGACTTGAACAGCGCGGTGAAATTGCCCTCGCCGAAGCCCTCGTCCTTCTTGCGCTGGATGAACTCGAAGAAGACCGGGCCGATCCGGGGCTGGCCGAAGATCTGGAGCAGCAGGCGCGGATCGCCCTCGGCGGTCGAGCCGTCGAGCAGCAGGCCGCGCGACTGGAGCTGACCGACGGGTTCGCCATGGCCCGGCAGCCGCTCGTCGAGCAGCTCATAATAGGTCGCGGGCGGCGCGGGGACGAACTCGGTGCCCAGCGCCTGGAGCTTGTCCCACGCCGCGTAGAGATCGTCGCAGGCCAGCGCGATATGCTGGATGCCCTCGCCATTATAGGCGCGCAGATATTCTTCGATCTGGCCGCCGCCGCGCGAGCCTTCCTCGTTCAGCGGGATGCGGATCTTGCCGTCGGGGGCGGTCATCGCACGGCTGGTGAGCCCGGTATATTCGCCCTTGATGTCGAAATAGCGGATCTCGCGGAAGTTGAAGATCCGCTCGTAGAAGGCCGCCCAATGCGCCATGCGGCCGCCATAGACATTGTGGGTCAGGTGATCGATCAGCTGGAAGCCGGCTCCCGCCGGATGACGATCGACGCCCGGCTCGTAGACGAAGTCGATGTCGTAGATCGACAGGTCGTCGTCGCCGGTCTTCCCGTCATAGCGGTCGATCAGATAGATGATCGACCCGCCGATGCCGCGCACCGCCGGTAGGCGCAGCTCCATCGGCCCGGTGCGGACCTCGACGGGCTCCGCACCGCGCTCGATCGCCTCGGCATAGGCCTTGGCCGCGTCGCGCACCCGCCAGCCCATACCGCAGGCCGACGGGCCATGCTCGGCGGCAAAATAGGCCGCGGGGCTCTTCGGCTCATAATTGGTGATCAGGTTGATCCCGCCCTGGCGCCAGAGCTGGACGTCCTTGGAGCGGTGCCGCGCGACCAGGGTGAAGCCCATGGCGGCGAAGACCGGCTCCAGCAGCCCTTTTTCGGGGGCGGAGAACTCGACGAACTCGAAGCCGTCGAGGCCGATCGGATTTTCGAAGAGGTCGGTCATGTCAAAATCCTGCAACGGTGAAGGAAGGGATGTGGGCTTCGGCGAGGCGGTCGATCGCCTGCGCCAGGGCGATGTCGCGGGTCGAAACGCCGCCCGCGTCATGGGTGGTCAACCAGATGTCGAGGCGGTTGTAGACATTGCTCCACTCGGGATGATGATCCGCCTTCTCGGCCTCCAGCGCGACTTGCACCATCAACGCGAAGGCGGCCGAAAAGTCGCGCAGCACGATCTTGCGGTACAGCGCCCGGCGATCGGCCTGGTAGCTCCAGTGCGGCAGGCGGGAGAGCGCCTCGGCCCGTCGCGCATCGTCGATCCTGTCGATCATCGCCCGCGCCTCACGCCGCCAGGAAGGGGCGAAGCGCCGCCACCACGGTGGGTATCGTCTCCTCGCGCAGGCCCGCCAGGTTGATGCGCCCCGATGCCGGCATGTAGATGCCATGCGCCTCGCGCAGCGTCGCGGTGGCCGCCGCATCGATCGGCAGCATCGCGAACAGGCCGAGCTGGCGGCCGATCGGTTCGAGCCGGGGGTGCATCGCCGACAGGCTGGCCCTCACGCCGTTGATGCGCTCGCGCATGCCCCGCAGCTCGGCCTGCCAGTCGGCGGCCAGGGCGGGATCGTCGAGGATCAGGCGCACCAGCGCCGCGCCATGATCGGGCGGCATCGACCAGAGGCTGCGGGTGATCACCAGCATATTGTCGCGGATCGTGCGTGCGGCGGTCGCCGACGGCCCCATTGCCCACAGCGTGCCCACGCGATCGCGATAGAGCCCGAAATTCTTGTTGCAGCTATAGGCGATCAGCGCGTCGGGCACCGCCTCGAGCAGCAGACGCGGCCCCTCCACATCCTCGATCAGCCCCTGGCCCATGCCCTGATAGGCGACGTCGACGAAGGGCGTCACGCCGGTCTCCAGGCAGAACTCCGCCAGGACCCGCCACTGGTCGAGGGTGAAGCCGGTGCCGGTGGGATTGTGGCAGCAGCCATGGACGAGCAGCACGTCCCCCGGCCGGACCTCGGCGAGCGCCGCCATCATCCCCGGAAAGTCGAGGTCGGAGGTCGGGGCGTCAAAATAGGCATGGCTTTCGACCCGCAGGCCGGCGGTGGCGAAGATCGGCGCATGGTTGGGCCAGGTCGGCGTACCGATCCAGACCCGCGCCGACGGATTGGCGCGGGCGATGAGCTCCGCCCCCAGCCGCAACGCGCCGGTGCCGCCGGGGGTCTGCACCCCGGTCAGCCGATCCGACCTCGCGAGCGCCGCGCCGAACATCAATTCGGCCAGCAGTTCCGCGAAGCGCGCATCGCCCTCGGCGCCGAGATAGGATTTGCTCTGCTGCTCCTCGATCAACCGCCGCTCGGCCGCCTTCACCGCGCGCATCACCGGCGTCCGCCCCTGCGCGTCGCGATAGACGCCGACCCCCAGGTCGATCTTGTCGGCGCGCGGATCGTCGCGATGCAGGCCGATCAGCGCCAGCAGCGCATCGGCCGGCTGCGGCGACAGCGGCTCGAAGAAGGAGGGAGCCGCCAGGGTCGTGCTCATGCCACCGCCTCCTTCGCGCGGGCATAGGCCTGGGTGCCGTGGGTGAAGACCCGGTCGGACGGCAGGATCGCCTCGATCTCGATATCGGGCTCGCCGCGCAGCGCTTCGTAGAGCGGGCCGAAATCGGTATCGAGGGTTTCGCGGAGCAACTGCTCGAAGCTGTCGATCACGAAATAATTCTGCTGATAATCGTCGATCCGGTACTTCGTCCGCAGCAGGCGCTTCAGGTCGAAGCCGATCCGGTTCGGCGAGGGATCGTCGAGCGCGAAGATCGACTCGCCATGCGAAGAGACGATCCCCGCCCCATAGATGCGCAGCCCCTCGGCGGTGCGGATCAGGCCGAACTCGACGGTGTACCAGTAGAGCCGCGCCAGCTTGTCGATCATGCCCAGCTCCATGGCGCGCTGCCCGCCACGGCCATAGGCCTGCATATAGTCGGCGAAGACCGGGTTCGCGAGCAGCGGGACATGGCCGAAGACATCGTGGAAGATGTCAGGCTCCTCCAGATAGTCGATCTGGTCGGGGGTGCGGATGAAGCGCCCCGCCACGAAGCGGCGATTGGCGAGATGATCGAAGAAGACCTCCTCGGGCACCAGCCCGGGCACCGCCACCACCTGCCAGCCGGTCAGCTCCATCAGCCGCGCGGACAACTCGGAAAAGTCGGGAATACCCGGCTTGGACATGCGCAGCACGTCGAGCCCGTCCAGATATTCCTGGGCGGCGCGGCCCGGCAGCATCTTCGCCTGCCGTTCGAACAGCCGGTCCCACATGGCATGTTCGGCCGCCGTGTAGCGGCCCCAGTCCTGCGGGATCGTCCAGTCCGCGGCAGCCCCCGACGGCGGTGAGAGATCGGCATGCGTCATGCGAAGGATAGTACGCATGACGCCGGGGATTGCGTTTCAAAATAGTAGGATTTAGCGATAATCTTGATGAAACTGATCCATCAAGGCAGCATATCGTGAAACAGATTGTGAATCTGGATGCGATCGACCGGCGAATCCTCGCCGAACTGCAGGCCGATGCCTCGCTGAGCCATGCCGATCTGGCCGAACGGGTGGGCACCTCGACCGCCTCCTGCTGGCGCCGGATCAAGGCGCTGGAGAGCGTGGGCATCCTGAAAGGTTCGGTGCGGCTGATCGACGCCGACAAGGTGGGCCGCGGCGTCAACGTGCTGTGCAACCTGCGGGTGAAGAGCCACGCCCGCGAGGTGCGCGGCGCCTTCGAGGACTTCGTCCGCACCCGGCCCGAGATCCTGGAATGCTATTCGATGTCGGGCGAGTGGGACTATCTGCTGCGCATCGTCGCGGCCGATGTCGCCGACTATGAGCATTTCCTCATGCGGGTGCTGCTCGAACAGCCCTCGGTGGGCGGCGCCTCATCGCATTTCGCGCTGTCGCAGACGAAATATACGACCGAGATTCCGGTGGGTTAGGCCGCCACCTCACCGTCACCTCGGGCTTGACCCGGGGTGACGATATCTATCTCGGAAACCGACGCCCCCTCAGCAGCCCACCGCCGCCTCCAGGTTGGCGATATACATCCCGATATTCCCGCGCGACAGGCCGGCCAGTTCGTCCGCCCGCTCCGGATCGAGCGGGAAGAAATGGGTGCGGATGATGAAGATGCAGGCGTCGGGGCCGGCCGGCGTCACCTTGATGCGGCCGCCATAATCGGCCCAGGGCAGCGGCCCGTAATCGACCATATCATAGGCGATCACCCGCTCATGCTCGTTCAGTTCGAGCAGCCGTTCGACCACCGATCCGCCGCCGATCGCCGGGTCGAGATGATAGGTGCGGCGCGCGCCGACCCCGGCCCCTTCGGTCTCGACCCGGTCGACATAGCCGCGCGTCAGGACATTGCCCGCGAAATCGCCGACATAGGCCCACACCGCCTCGGCCGGCGCCTCGATGCGCCGCGCCACTTCCACCCACTGCATGGCCGTCTCCCTTTTAGCGGATGTAGTCCGCGCCCGGATGCGCGCGCGGATAGGTCTTCAGATAATCGACGAAGCGGCCGAGCGACTTGTCGCTGCGGGTGAACATGCCGCGCGTGAAGCGGATCGTGTTGAGGATCTCGACATCCTGGTCGACCACCGCGATCTCCAGCTTCTGGGCGAAGTCGAGCGTCGCCTGGACCCGCGCGTCATCCTCGGCGGTGCCGTCGGACTTGCGGGTGGCGATGACGAAATAGCTGCGCATCGTGCCCGGCCGGTGGATGCCGCAGGGGTAGAGGAAGGCGAACCATTCCCCGTTCACGCTGCCCATCTGGTAGAAGATGTTCGAGCCGCGAATGCCGACCTTATATTCGATCGCCGCGCCATTTTCGCGGAAATGGCCCTTCAGATCATAGTCATAGCCGAACTCGTGCCAGCGCATGTCGCTGGTGGCGTCGCCCTGGATGTCGATGCCGTGGACCACGTTGATATGGTTGAAGTCCGAGGTGTTGCACATGAACACCCATGGGTCGGCGAGCAGGTCGAGGATCGGGATCTCGCTGTGAAAGGCCAGCTCCTCGTCGGGGAAGCCCAGGTCGGGCAGGTCGAACAGCGGCTCGGTGCCGTTGAACGCCCAGATCAGGCCGAAGCGCTCCTGCACCGGATAGCGGAAGACCTTCATGCCATCGACCACCCGGTCGCCGGCGCCGGTGCGGCTGCACATACCGCTCAGGTTGAACTCCCAATGGTGGAAGGCGCAGACGAGCTGGTCGCCCGCGACATGGCCGATCGACAGGTCGGCGCCATTGTGCGGGCAATAGGCGCTGACGACGTTCGGCGTGCCGTCCGCGGTGCGGTAGACCGCGACCCGGCCGTCGAGGAAGTTGCGGCCCAGCACCTTGCCGGGTGCCACGTCGCTCGACCGGCAGAGCGGAAACCAGCTCTGGGTGAACAGGTCGCCGTCGCCTTCATAGGTGACGCCCCGGCCATGGCGGCGCCGGTCGATCAGCTGGGTGGCCGCCAGCTGTCCGTTGAACAGATCTTCGAGATCGCGCGTGTTGGTCGACATGGGGTGTCCCGTCAGAAATTATACGTCGCGGAGACGCCGTAGCGGCGGGGCTGGCCCGGATAGCGGATATCCGAGGCGCCGGCCGAGAACTCCTTGGCGAAGAACTCCTCGGTGTAGCGTTCCTTGAACAGGTTGGTGACGTAGACGCCGATCGAATAGGCCTTGGCGTCCCAGGTCAGCCGGGCATTGGCCAGGCGGACCGCGTCCTGCTTGTCGGCATTGTCGATGTGCCAGTAATTGCCCGACTTGCCCGAATAATCGATCCGCGCGACCAGGGCGTTGTCGCCCACCGGCACCCGATATTGGCCGAACAAGGTGTAGGACCAGCGATAGGTCAGCGGCACCTCATTGCCGCGGAAGCGCGGCGTGCCGTCGAAATCCTTGATCTTGGTGTCGATGAAGCCGAGCGACGCGCCCAGCTGGACGTTGCGCGCGGGCCGCGCCTGCGCCTCCAGCTCGAAGCCGTAGATGTCGGTCTTGGCGACGTTGACGATGCCCTGGTCGGCGACGTTCAGGATGAACACCTGCTGGTTCTTGTACTTCATGTAGAAAGCCGCGGCGTTCAGGGTCAGCTTGCGGTCGAGCAGGCTGTTCTTGCTGCCCAGTTCCAGCGTGTCGGCCACCTCGGGCTTGTAGATCGCGGGGAAGACGCCGTTGGGCGGGTTGAAGCCGCCGCTGCGGAAGCCGCGCGCTGCCGTGAAATAGACCATGTTCTCGGGCGAGAAGGAGTATTTGATCGAGGCCTTGGGCTGCCACTCGTCGAAGCTGGCGCTGCGCTTCGGGCCGGGCACCAGCCGGTTGGTCTGCTCGCGCTTGTCATGGTCGTAGCGGAGCGCCGCGGTCAGCTCTAGCGCGTCGGTGACGCTGTAGTTGAGCTGGGCATAGGCCGCCTTGGTCAGGATATCCTCGGTCGCGCGCGCGGCGGGCAGCGGGATATAGGCCGATTGCGGCAGGCCCGATGCGGTGGCGTCGGGCGAGAGCAACACCACCGTGTCCACCCGGCGCTTCGCGTCGAGCAGATAGGCGCCCGCCGTCCAGCGCAGCCGCTGGGTCGAGGGCGAGGCCAAGCGGAATTCCTGGGTGAAGCTCTCATAGCGGCGCAGCTGGGTCGCCCCCAGGATCGACTGCGGATACCAGTCGAGGTCCTCGCTCAGGTCGATCTTGGTGTTGTTATAGGCGGTGATCGAGCTGAAGGTGAACGGGTCGAACGCATAGTCGACCTTCAGCGAGCCGTCCTTCACCTTGCGCGGGCTGCGGCCCAGGAAATCGTTCTGGATCGGCTCGCGGGTGTTGTTCGCCTGGCCGTCGGGCAGCGGGATATACCAGGAGGCGCCGCCCTTCAGGTCGCCATAGGCGCCGCGCAGGTCGATCGTCAGGCGATCGGTGGGGATGACGAGCAGCCGGCCGCGCAGGTTGACGTCCTCGACGAAGTCCACCTTGCGGTCGAGCGTGACGTTGTGGAGCACGCCGTCGAACTTGCGATAATCGCCGGCGATGCGGAACAGCACGACGTCGGGCACCAGCGCGCCGCTCAGGCTGCCCGACAGGCGGCGGTCGTCGCCATTGGCATATTCGGCCGAGATGCGGCCCTGCAGCTCGTTGGTCGGGCGCTTGGTGGTGATGTTGATCGCGCCGCCGATCGCGTTACGGCCATAGAGCGCGCCCTGCGGGCCCTTCAGCACCTCGATCTGCTCCAGGTCGAACAGCGCCTGCTTGATCATGTCGGTCGACGTCATCTGCACGCCGTCGATCACCAGCGCGACCGGCGCCTCGCCGTTGCGCACCTGGCCGATGCCGCGGATGTTGATCGCGACGGTGCCGGCGTCCTGCGCGTCGACGAGCGAGATGTTCGGCATCAGGCTGGTGACGTCGTCGATGCTGCGGATGCCGGCTTCCTGGATCGCCTTGGCCGAGAAGGCGGTGACCGAGTCCGGCACCTGCTGCAGGCTCTCCGAACGCTGGCGGGCGGTGACGACGATCTCGTTGCCGTCGGCGTCCTGCGCATGAGCGGTGCCGCCGGTGAACAGGCAAGCGGTGCCGAGCAGGCTGCCCAGCAGGCGCGTCTTCAACTTCATCTCGTAACCCCCTTGGTCGTTCTCGTCATCGGCGCCGGGCTTTGACCCGTTCGCTCGACCCGGAGGCTATGGTGGAGAAGCCGTCCGCGTATATCGGTAGAAAAGGTGGAGGGGGTCAGATCAACCTGAGGCTCCGCGCCGCCGAGATCGCGCGCGAGCGGGTGGCGACGTCGAGCTTGCGGTAGATGTTGATCCGGTGGGTCTTGATCGTGCTTTCCGCCACCCCCAGGGTCCGCGCCATTTCCTTGCTCGACAGGCCGTCCGCCAGCCCGCGCAGCACGTCGATCTCGCGCGGGGTGACGATCACGTCGCTGGCGGCGGGCGGGATGGTGGCGCGCGCGCGGCGCGCGGCGGGGCTGTTCTGGCGCAGCCGGGTGACCACGCTGCGCTGGCCCGGTTCGAAAAGGTGGAGAGCCTCCTCGCACGCCTCCAGGATCACCGGCAGCAGCGCGCCGAATTGCGAGACGACGCCGATCAGCCCTTCGCTCTCCGCCGCCTCCAGCGCCAGGCGGAAGGCGTGGGCTGCCTCGATCCGGCGGCCGTCGATCGCCGAGACCGCCGCGCGCAATAGGTGCATCTCGATATCGAGCACCACCGATCCCGCCTCGGCGACATCGGCGGCGAGCGCCGCCATCGCCGCCTCGTCGAGCCGCCCGAGCTGGAGCCCGCAGGCGACCAGCGCGATGCGATGGTCGCAGGACAGGCGGCGGTCGCGCTGCTCGAAGACGGGGGTCGGCGCGCCGATCGCGGCGAGAAGCTGCTCGGCCTGCTCGGCCCGGTCGATGCTGAGCAGCATCCGCGCGCGCATCAGTTCGAGCTGATAGCGCAGGCGCGGCAACTGGCGGCGCTCGGCGGTGTCGAAGCCGCGCTGCAATATCTGCTCGGCTTCGGCGAGATTACCGGTGCGGACGGCGGGCCAGGCGCGGGTGGCATAAGCGGCGACGAACACCTCGTGCCAGCCCTCGGTCGCCTCGATCACCGGCAGCGCTGATTCGAGCAGCTCGGTCGCGGTCGAGAGATTGCCTGACAGATAGAGGGTGTAGGCGAGCAGCGCGATCGCCACCGCCACCTGCGCGCTGCCCTCGCCGAACTGGCGGCTGGCATGTTCGAAGCAGCGGCGGAAGGACAGCTCGGCCTCGCGCCGCCGCCCGGTGCGCATCTGCGACAGGCCGAGATATTGATGGGCATAGACCTCCAGCAGCGGCAGCTGGTGGAGCCGCGCGAGCTTGAGCGCCTTCTCGCCATGGACCCGGCACCACAGATCGTCGCCGCGATCGAAGCTGGCGAGGCAGCAGAGATGGTGGAGCAGCACGCGCAAGGTCTGGTCGTGCGCTTCATTGGCGAGCTGCCGTTCGAGGAAGGGCGTATAGTCGGCCGGGAAGCTGCGATCCTCATAGATATGGGTGACGAGGTCGTTGCACAGCATCTCGCAGGCGAGGCCCGGATCGGTCCGCTCCACCTCCTCCAGCGGGCGCGCCGCGAGCAGCTTGTCGAGCAGCGCCCGCGCCTCGACCAGCCGGCCATGCTGCGCAGCATAATAGGCCTGGCCCAGGGTCACGCGGGGGAAATCGCCGGGCGAACTCTGGTCGATCTCGTCGAGGTGGCGGAGCAAGGTCAGCCCGCCGCGGATCGCCATCCGCCAGCCGCCAGCCGCCTCGATGATCCCGAGCGAGGCTTCGCGATCGCTGATCCGCGCGGCATGGGCCAGCGCCTCGGGCAGCAGATTCTCGGCGGCGAGCCAGCTCGCCGCACGCAGATGAAGATCGTCGAGCCGCGCCTGGCTGCCGCGCGCGAGCCCGTCATAGAGGAACTCGCGCAGCAGCGGGTGGAAGCGATACCACACCCCCTCGTCGTCGAGCGGGGCGACCAGCAGATTCTGCCGGCGCATCTGGTCGAGCATCGCCGCGCTGTCGTCGCGGCCGGTGATCGCGTCGCCGAGCCCGGTGCAGATGCGCTGCGCGATCGAGGTCTCCAGCAGGAATTGCTGCGCCTCGACGGACAGGCCCGAGATGACCTGCTCGGCCAGATAATCGGCGAGGTCGCTCGACCGGCGGGTGAGATGGTCGAGCGTGTCGACATGGTCGCGCCCCGCCAGCCACAGGCGCAGCAGCTGCAGCGCGGCGGGCCAACCCTGGGTCCGCTCGATCAGCTCGCTCCAGTCCACCTTGCCCGACTGGTCGCTGAGGAAATGCCGCGCCTCGCTGTCGGAAAAGCGGATCGCCTCCTGCTCCAGCAGCAGCAGCTGGCCGCGCACCCGCAGGCTGGACAGCGCGATCTCGGGCAGGCCGCGCAGCGCCATCACGATCGCGGCGTGGTTCGGCATCCGCTCGATCACATAGTCGAGGAAGCGGTTGGTCGCGGGCGAGGCGATGCGGTGATAATCGTCGATGATCAGCCGGACGGGCTCCTCGCTCGCCTCCAGCGCCAGCACGATCGCGCGGGCGGCGGCCTCGGCGGCGAGCCCCGGCAGGCCGGCGTCGATCGCCTCTTGCGAATAGGGCAGCGGCAGGCCGGCGCGGTTCAGCGCCGCCATCAGATAGGCGAAGAACTGATCCGCCTCGAACAGCGAATCGTCGACGCTGTACCAGGCCACCGCCACATCCTCGCGTCGCCAGCGGGCATGGCATTGGCTCAACAGGGTGGTCTTGCCATAGCCGGCCGGTGCGGAAACCACCGTGAGCTGCCGGGTCGCGCTGGTGATCTGTTCGACCAGCGCCTCGCGCCAGAGCAGGTCGATCGACCGGTTCGGGGGAGCCAGTTTCGTGCGGATCAGCATCGCCCGATAATGCCACAAGCCGCCAAGGCTCCTATCCACCTAATTGGTGGATTGTCCCGAAAGCCGCCGGTCGCCACGCCAAGGGCCACAATTTCCGAGGCAGATGGCTATGACCAAGACGATCCTTTTCATCCTCACCGGCCATGGCGAGCTGGGCGACACCGGCGCGCGCACCGGCGTGTGGCTGGAGGAGCTGGCCGCCCCCTATCAGCTGCTGGCGCGCGCCGGCTTCGACATCCTGTTCGGCACCCCCGGCGGCAAGCCTGCGCCGCTCGACCCCGCCAGCCTGGAGGAGCCCTGGCTCCAGCCCGCCGGCCACTGGCTGCTCGGCCAGGACGAGGCGATCGCCAAGCTGGAGTCGCCGCTCGACCTGGCCGATGTCGATGCCGATCGCCTGTCCGCGATCTTCCTGGTCGGGGGCACCGGCACGCTGTGGGACTTCCCCGCCAGCCGCCCGCTCGGCGCGCTGGCGACCGCGCTCCACGCCCAGGGCAAGCCGGTCGCGGCGATCTGCCACGGCGTGGTCGGCCTGATGACCGCGACCGCCGCCGATGGCGCCCCGCTCGTCGCCGGCAAGGCGCTCACCTGCTTCAGCAACGAGGAGGAGGCGATGCTCGAATATGACAAGATCGTCCCCCTGCTCGCCGAAACCGCGCTGGTCGGCCAGGGCGCGATCTATCGCAAGGCGGCGCCGTTCGAGTCGATGGTGGTCGACGATGGCGGTCTGCTGACCGGCCAGAACCCGGCCAGCGCGGGCCCGCTCGCGGCGGCACTGCTCGAACGGCTGTCGAAGGGCTAACCCAGCGTCGCAGGTTCCGGCGCATAGCCTTCCGACAGCAGCGCCACCATCTGCTCGCGCGAGCGGTCGGCGAGGCGAAAGCTCTCCAGGGTACGGCCCTCGGCATAGAGATCGCGGCCGACGATCGCCGAGGCGATCGTCAGCAGGCCGGTGGCGATCGGGGTGGGCACGCCGGCCCAACGGCCCGCGGACACGAGCAGGGAGAGGCCGAGCCGCGTATCCTCCATCATGTAGCGATGGGTCTTCAGGTCGATCTTCTCGCGCCAGTCGCCGCTGTCGGTGAGCTTCTCATGCGCGGCATTGCCGTACATCCATTCGTCGCCGTCCTTCGAATAATGGTCGGCGAGCGGAAAATGCGGTGCGCGATAGCCCAGCGCCTCGCGGATCGCGATCCGCTCGAGGTCGAGCGCGTCGGTGACGTCGCGCACCGCCGGCTGGGTGCCCTCATTATGGATGTCCCAGGCCGGAAAATGCTGCAGCGGGGCCGCGTTGAGCAGGATCAGCGGCGGGTGGATGATCGGCCCGGCGTTCATCAGCGCCGCCGAGAGGACATCCTCGACCGGCTCGATCGCCGGATAGGCCTGGGCGAGCACGGCAAAGGCGCGCTCGGACTCCGAGGCCGGGAAGATGCCGGTCGGCAGGCGGGTGGCATAAGCGCTGACGACGATGTCCGCCGGGCCATGCTTGCGCACCAGATAGGGCAAGGTCCCGGTCTCGGCGAAGGCCACCTTTGCAGCGTTGCCGGCACGGCGCATCGCCTCGACGAACAGGAAGGTGCCGAGCGTGCCCGGCGGCAGGAACACCACCTGCCCGTCCTCCAGATGCGGCGCCAGCGCCTCGTCGAGACCCGGCTGCGCATCGGCGGGCAGCGGGATCAGCACCAGCTCGGCGCCCGCCACCGCCTCGGCGAGCGAGGTGGTGGGCAGGGCGATCGCCACCTCGCGGGTGCCGCGATGGTCGGTCACGCGGATGACGCGGCCGTCCAGCACCGGCGCGAACGCCTCGGCATCGCGGCGCCAGAAGCGGACCTCGTGCCCCTTCTCGCTCATTTCGACGGCGGTCGCGTAGCAGCCATGGCCGCCGCCGAGCACGGCAATCTTCATTCGTCTGTCCTTTATATTCTGCTGTCGCGCATCAATGGCCGGCCGGGGCGGCAACAGGCGTCACCGCCGGGCCGCGCGGTACCACCGACAGGTGCTGGTGGGTGATCAGCCATTTGCCACCCTCCTTCTCGAAGATGTCGGTCTCGCGGCCTTCGCTCTTGCTGCGCAGGCTGCCGTCGGGGCGGTAGAATTCGACCGTCCAGGTGAAGGCGACGACGGCGAGCGCGGGGCCGCCCTTGATGACGTTGAAATCGTCGTTGATCGTCACCTTGGCCGAGCCACCCTCCTTGGGCAGCGCCTTCTGCGATTCGACCTCATATTCGGCCCAGCCGGTGAACTTCAGCGGCGCGATGTCGAAATGGAGCGTGCCCGGCTTCTTCGAATAAAAGGGCGCGGCATCGACCGAGCGCAGGCGCTTGCTCCACGCGGCCCACAGGTCGACCTCGATCTGCTTGAACATCGCGGTTTCGGCCGGAGTGGCCGGGGTGGCGAGCGCCGGTGCCGAGACGAGCGCGCCGGCGACCGCCGCGAGCGGGAGGAGATGGCGAACGAACATGGGATATCCTTTCCTGGGAGGCGGTCAGTTCTGCAGCTGAGCCGGTGCGGGGGATGCGGGAGCGGCCGGCGCGTCGGGCTTGCGGGGCGGCGGCGACTGGCCCGTCGTCGAATATTTCCGCGTGTCGGCCTCGGTCCAGGGCTGGCCGGACACCGGGTTCGGATAGTGGAAGGGCACGACATAGATGCCCGGGAAGACGTCATAGTCGACCGAAGGCGGCGCATCGGGCGGATAGGTCGTGCTCGGCCCGTTATTGGGATTGGCGGTCTTGGCCCAGCCCTGGTCGAACGGCGTGTAGAAAGCCGCGAACCACTGCATGTCCTTGAACTTCCAGACGCCATTCTCCTTGACGTAGGCGAGCTGGACGACGCCCTCGGCCCAGGTGGCGCTCTTGCCATAGGCGCCGACCTGCACGAACTCGCGCCAGCGGCCCTTGGCGGTGAGGCCGTCGGGGGCGACGTCGACGATGCCCTGCAACATCATGTGGTTGGCCAGGCGCCCGGCGGGCAGGCCGATCTTGCCGTTGCCGACCGCGCCCAGGAACAGGCGGCGGGCGCCATCCTTGCCATAATAGACGCCGCGGCCGGCGATCTCGACGCGCGAGTCCGTGGCAAACAGCTCGATCACCTGATCCCACAGGCCCTTGTCGCCATAATAGCTGAAGGCGCGGGTGAGCTTCTCGATCTGCTCGCGATCATGGACCAGGCTCATCTCCGCCTCGAGCCGGGCGACCCGGGCTTCCAGCGTTTCCGGAGCCGTCGGCGCGGCGGCATGGCCGGTGCCGGCGAGCAGCAGCAGCGGGGCGAGCGCGATCAGGGCGGTGCGCACCATCGTCACTGGCCCAGCTTGGCGAGACCCGCCTGGATCACCTGCAGGTCCTGCTCGCCGGTGCCGCCGCTGACGCCGATCGCGCCGACCATCTGGCCGCCGACCATGATCGGCACGCCGCCGCCGAGTGACACCATGTCGGGCGTGGTGAGCATATTGATCCCCACCCGGTTGACCATCTCGCTGATCGCGCGGGTCGGCATCTTGAAGTTGGCGGCGGTGCGCGCTTTGCCCTCGGCCACCGCGATCGTGCCGGTGGGGGCGCCGTCGATGCGCTGGAAGGCGATCAGATGGCCGCCATCGTCGACGATCGCGATCGACATCACGAATTTGGACTTCTGCGCCTCGGCGATCGCGGCGGCGAGCACCTTCTGGCTCTCCTCCGCGCTGATCACCGCCTTGGGCAGCACCGCGCCCGCCGGGGTGGTGAAGGCGAGAAGGGCACCGGCGACGAACGCCAGCTTCGACAGAGCGGTTTTCATGGATCGTCTCCCTGATTTTGGATGAGGAATGGCCGCGGTCATTTGCCGTCGACCGAGAAGGCGAGCAGGACGTTGCCGGGCATGCCGTTGCGCACGCCGACATAGCCCGAGCCGACGAACAGCATCCCGTTCGCCACGGTGGCGCCGGGCGCGCCCATCGAGCCGCCATGGGCGGGCACGCCATTGACCGTGTCGAAGGCGCCGCTGGTGTCGAAGCTCCAGATCGGCTTGCCGGCGGTGTCGAGCGCGGTGAGCGTGCCGTTCCAGCCGCCCGACAGGATCGCGCCGGGGATCGCGGTGACCGCCGCCCCTGCCCCGCGCCGGTCGGCGGGCTGGGGCAGGTCGGTGAACCAGCGCTTGGCGCCGTCCTTCAGCGACAGCGCGGCGACCCCGCCGCTCTGCAGCGCATAATAGACGCTGGTCGCATCCACCGCGCCGCCGAACACGATCTGGCCCGAAGGCGGCGGGGGGCCGTCGGTCAGGTCCTGCGACCAGATCAGCGCGCCGTTGCGATCGGGATCGAGCGCCACCGGGGTGCCGCCCTTGTTCGCGGCGACGATGATCTCGCGCCCGTCGGGCAGCCTAGTCAGGATCGGCGAGGAGCCATAATCATAATCGGGGCCGAGCGGATCGGGGCAGTTGCCCATCGGCTTGCCGGGCAGGCAGCCGGCCAGCCAGGTATCGCCCTTCACCCGCTGGTTCGCCCAGCGCATCGCGCCGGTCGCGATGTCGAGCGCGACCACAGCGGTCACGGTCTCGGCATCGGGCGTGGCATAGCCGCTGCCGGTGCCGATATAGAGCGCCTTGCGCCGCACATCGACGGTGGGGGTGTTCCACACCGCCGCGCCCGCCGGGCCGAAGCGCTTCACGCCGGCGGGGCTGTGGCCGAGTTCCTTCGGCTCGGGCAGCATATAGGTGCGCCAGACCAGCTTGCCCGTGTTCGCGTCGAGCGCCGCCACCGACCCGCGCGAGGTGCAGCATTCATGCTGCGGCATCGCGCCGGTCACCTGCTCGCCCGAGGAGAAGCCCACATAGAGCCGGCCGTCATATACGCGCGGCGCACCGGTGATCCGGGTCAGCGGCTTGTCGAGCAGCGGCGTCTTCCAGAGCAGGCGCCCGCTCTGCGCGTCGATCGCATAGACGTTGGCGCGGATGTCGCCGAAATAGAGCGCGTCGCGGACGCCGGGATAGCCCTTCACCGGCGCGACGACGGGCGCGGTGCGCACCGGCGCATCGGCCTGGAACGACCAATAGGCGCAGCCGTCCGACGCGCTCAGCGCATAGACATGGCCATTGTCGCTGCCGAAGAAGACGCGGCCGGCGACGACGGTGGGCTGCGAATAGGTCTCGACCCCATTGGGGATGCCGAACGCCCATTTCACCTTCAGGCGCGGCAGCTCCTTCGCGGTCAGCCCGCCCGCGGCGGCCGGCTGGAAGCGGGTGTTGCCGGTGTCGACGCCCCAGCCGTTCCAGGCCTTGCCCGCGATTGCCGCCATCGGCGGATTGGCGGGGCAGCGATGCTTCATGCTGGCGACGCTGCCGGCATGGGCATCCTCGCCGACCGGGCGGCCGCCGAGCCAGGAGGCGACGTCGAGCCGCTGCTTCTCGGTCAGCGTGTCGCCGATCGCCTGCATCTTGCCGGCCTTGAGCGACTGGTAGACCCGGTCGGACGGGAAGCGCTGGAGGGTGGTGAGCGGCGGGGCACGCCCCTCCCCTTCCCCGGCCAGCGCCGCGCTGTCGGCGTGGCAGGAGGCGCAGACTCGCTGGAAGACGAGCTGGCCCGCCAGCCCCGATCCCATCACCGGGCGCGCACCCGCCGGCGGTGCCTGCGACAGCGAGGGCGCCGCCAGGACGGCGCCGATCGTCGCGGCGGCAACCGAGCCCAGGCCCCAGACCAGCGAACGGCGTGGCGTCGTCATGCGGCTGCTCCCCTCCCGCGCCGCGATCATTTGTAGAATTCGGGCGAGTGGCGGACCTTGGCGGTCTGGTCGGGATCATGGTTGATCCACAGCGTGGCCTTGCGCTGCGCGACGATGTCGCGGACCCGCTGCATCGACTGGTGCGACTGTTCCTGCTCGATGTTCATCGGCGGCACCACGTCGGCGACATAATTCTCCTCGAGGTGCGAGACGTCGCCGCCCAGGATCAGCCAGCCGGTCTTGTTGAGGTGGACCATCAGCGACTGGTGGCCCGGCGTGTGGCCGGGGGTGGAGAGGATCACCACCGATCCGTCGCCGAACACGTCGAAGTCGCCCGACAGCGGCTGCACCTTGCGATCGGGCGGCAGCTTCAGGAAGCCGGCCTTGGCGGTCCAGTCGAGCTCCTTCTGCTGGATCAGCAGGGTCGCGTCGGGGAAGGCGGCGAGGTTGCCGGTATGATCGGGATGGGTGTGCGACACCGCGACGAAGCGGATGTCCGACGGCTTCACCCCGATCTTCGCGAGCTGGTCGATCAGGCTCACGTCGCGCGCCAGGGTCATGCCATGGGTGGTCAGCGGCTTGCCGATCAGCTTGTCGGAAATGCCGGTATCCCACAGCAGATAGCCCGACTTGTGCTTGATCAGATAGCAGTTCTCCGACAGCCGGGCGGGCTCGCCGACATGCTTGCCGGGGGTCCAGAGCGACTTGTCGGGCGCCGACAGGGTGCCGCAGTCGATCGCGTAAAGGCGTTCGGCGGCCGGCGTGCCGGCGGCTCTGGCGGTGGCAGGAGAGACGCCAATCATGGCGGTCGCGCCGAGCGCGACGAGCATCATCGTCTTCATGTCAGGAACCCATCTTCTGTGGCGCACCATGGCGCTGGCCCGGTGATGGGCGGCGGCGGCGGATCGGGGTAGGACGACTTTAGTCGGGGATGGCGCCCGAACCGCGTTCGGCGACTTACCTCCATGATCGCCGCAGGTTAGCATGGCGCCATGGGCTGGAATCATCAGGGGGAAATATGGTGACGGTCGCGACCGTCATCGTCGCGACCCTGCTCTATGTGGCGCTGCTGATCTTCATGCTGCGCCGCGCGGAACGGCGCGGCGAAGTGTCGCGATCGGCGCTGGGCCGCGCGCTGGTCTACTTCCTCTCGCTCACCGTCTATTGCACCTCGTGGAGCTATTTCGCCTCGGTCGGCGATGCCGCCACCAACGGCTGGAACTATATCGCCTATTATCTGGGTCCGGTCCTGGCGATCACCCTGGCCGCGCCGCTGTGGCGCCGCATCGCAGTGGCCACCAAGCGCGAGAAAGTGGGTTCGATCGCCGACTTCCTGGCCAGCCGCTATGGCAAGAGCCGGCCGCTCGGCATCATGGTCACGATCGTCTGCCTGATCACCGCGATGCCGCACATCGCGCTCCAGCTGCGCGCGCTGGTGCAGGCCTGGGGGCTGATCGCCAGCGGCTCGTCGGGCGACGTGATCATCCCCGCGATGATCCTGATGGCGGTGTTCCTGGGCGCGTTCGTGATCATGCTGGGCGGCCGGCGGGCCGACCTGACCGAGACCAATCCGGGCCTGCTGCGCATCCTGGCGATCCAGAGCGGGGTGAAGCTGGTCGCGCTCGTCGCGGTAGCGGTGGCGGCCCTTTGGTGGGTCGGCCCCGCTTCGATCGCCCCCGCCCTCGCCGCCTCGCCGTTGGCCGCCCTCCCGCCGATCGACGATTATTTCCTGGTCGGCGGGCTGCTCGGTTTCGCCGCGCTCTACTGCTTCCCGCGCCAGTTCCATGTCGGCTTCGTCGAGCTGCGCGATCCGGCCGACATTCGCGTCGCCCGCTATCTGCTGCCGCTCTACCTGCTGGTCGTCGCGGTGGCGGTGATCCCGATCGTCGCCGCCGGATCGCAGCTGCTCGCCGGCACCGCCGCGAGCCCCAGCCTCTATGTCCTCGGTCTGCCGATCGCGTGGGACAGCCCGCTGCTGCTCGCACTGGTCGCGGTCGGCGCCTTTTCGGCCGCCTCGTCGATGATCGTGGTCGAGACGATCGCGCTGTCGGCGATGATCTCGAACGAGATGGTGCTGCCCTGGATGACGTGGCGGGCGCAGCGCCGCGCCGCCGGCGATCCCGATTTCTCGCGGGTGATCCTGGTCGTCCGCCGCATCACTATGGGCGGGGTGCTCGCTGCCGCCTGCATCTTCCTGCTGATCACCTCACAGAAGCAGCTCGCTTCGATCGGCACCGCCTCGTTCATGGCCGCCGCTCAGTTGCTCCCCGCGCTCGTAGGAGCGGTGTTCTGGCAGCGCGGCTCGCTCTGGGGCGCGATCGCGGGGATCGCGGGCGGGATGATCGCCTGGCTGTGGTGCGGCATCGCCTATGGCGTTACGGGGGCCGACTTCCCCTCTGTCCGGCGCGGGCATGAGTCGCTGATCTTCACCGTGGAGCTCAGCCTCTCGATCAACGTCGCGCTCTACATGCTCGTCTCGCTGCTGGTGCCGCAGCGGATGATCGACCGGGTGCAGGCGCGTAGCTTCGTGCGCGGGCTGGAGCCCGCCTTCCGCAATTCCGGCCCCAGCCTGTCCGGGCGGGCCGGCGACCTGATGGAGCTGGTCGCCCATTTCATCGGCGAGGATCGGGTGCGCCAGAGCCTGGCGCAACTCCACGAGGAGAGCGGGCTGCGCATCGCCGCGAACGACCGGGTGACCCCCGACATCGCCCGCGCCGCCGAGCGGATGCTGGTCGGCGCGATCGGCGCTTCCTCGGCGCGCGGCGTTGTCGCAGCGGCGCTGGTCAGCCCCGGCGGCGCACCGGCCGATATCATCGCCGTGCTCGACGACGCCGCCCATGCGGTGGAGTTCAACCGCGGACTGCTCCAGGCGACGCTCGACAATCTCAACCATGGCGTCTGCGTGGTCGACCGCGACGAGCGGCTGATCGTCTGGAACAGCCGCTTCCTCGATATGTTCGGTTTCTCCGGACAGCAGATCTGGGCCGACAAGCCCTGGCGCAAGGTGGCGCGCCATATCGACGACGCCTGCGCCGCCGATGCCGCGCTGGTCGGCACCACCCGGCTGGCCGACCGGCCGATCGGCGCCGAGCAGCTCGAACGCCGGCTCAACAATGGCCGGGTGCTGCGCATCGCCTTTGCGCGGATGGGCGAAGGCGGCTGGATCGTCACCTTCGGCGACATCACCGAGGATCGCGCGCTGGCAACCGCGCTGCGCGACAGCGCGTCGGCGCTCGAACGGGCGAACCGCACGCTGGAGGCGCGCGTGTTCGAACGCACCGAGGCGCTGGCCCAGGCCAAGGCCGCCGCCGAGCGCGCCGACCGCTCGAAGACGCGCTTCCTGGCCGCCGCCAGCCACGATCTGCTCCAGCCGCTCCACGCCGCCCGCCTGTTCGTGGGCGCGTTGCAGGAGGATGTGCGCGAGATGCCGCGCAGCGCCGACCTGGCCGGCAACGTCAACAAGGCGATCGGCACCGCCGACCGGATGCTGCGCGCGCTGCTGGGCATGGCCAAGCTCGACGCGCTCGATCTGCGCCCGACGCCAAAGCCGATCCGCGCGAACGAGATCCTGGCCGACATCGAGCGCGAATTCCTGCCCGCCGCGCGCGAAAAGGGGCTCGACTTCCGGGTGGTGCCGTCGACCGTCAGCGTCCTGTCCGATCGCGACCTGCTGCGCTCGCTGCTCCAGAACCTCGTCGCCAATGCGATCCGCTACACCGAGGCGGGCGGCGTGGTGATGGGCTGCCGCCGCGAGGGCGAGATGGTGCGCATCGAGATATGGGACAGCGGGCGCGGTATCTCCACCGCCGCACAGGAGCGTATCTTCGACGAGTTCGTGCGGATCGATGCCGAGGACGCCGCCGACGACGGCGTCGGCCTGGGCCTGTCGATCGCGGACCGCATCGCCCGGCGGCTCGACCACCGCATCACCGTCCGCTCGCGGGTCGGCCGGGGCAGTATGTTCGGCGTGGTGCTGCCGCTGACCGACTCCACGCCGCCCGTGGCCGAAGCCGCGCATCGCGAGGGGCGGCCCGACCTGGAGGGGATGCGCATCCTCTGCCTCGACGATGACGAGACGATCCTGGAGGGGCTGCGCACCCTGCTGCCGCGCTGGGGCGCCGAGGTGAGCTGGGCGAACAGCTGGCAACAGGTGCGCGAGATGGAGGAGCAGAGCTGGGACGTCGGGCTGATCGATTACCGGATCGACGACGTCTATACCGGCATCGACGTGCTGGAGCGGATCGGCCACCGCATCGGCTGCGCCGCGATCGTGACCGCGGACCAGAGCGAGGATCTGGAAGCCCAGGCCGAGCGCTGCGGGGCGGTGGTGCTGCGCAAGCCGATCGATCCCGCCCGGCTGCTAGCCTTCCTGCAGGAGGCCTATCAGGACCAGCTCATGCCTCCTGCGCCATGAGCGCGCGCGCGGCGATGACCGCCTGGGTCCGGTTCTGGACACCGAGCTTGCGGAAGATGTCGGTGAGGTGGCCCTTGATGGTCGCCTCGGTCACCCCGATCTCGAAGGCGATCTGCTTGTTGAGCCGCCCCTGCATCAGCCCCACGAGGATGCGGTTCTGGGTGGGGGTGAGCTGCATCGAGCGCTTCACCGGCCCGGCCGCCGCCATCTCCGGGGGCCAGTAATGGCCGCCGGCCAGGGTGATGGTCAGCGCCTCGCGGATCGTGTCGACCGATGCCGATTTGGGGATATATCCCGACGCGCCGATCGCCGCCGCATGGTCGGCCACATCGGCGCCTTCGCTGGCCGACATCACCACGATCGGAATCGCGCGATGCGCGGCGCGGAGCTGCGACAGCCCCTCGAAGCCCGAGCAGTCGGGCAGGTTCAGGTCGAGCAGGATGACAGTCGAATCATCGTCGCCGTCCAGTCGCGCGAGCACGTCGCCGAGCGAGCCGAATTCCTCCAGATTGACCGGTTCGGGCAGGCGCGAGGCGATGGTTCGGATCGCTTCCCGGAAGATGGGGTGGTCATCCACCAGCAACAGATTTTTCATACCGGGATCCCGAAAAGACGCAGGTCCGTCCTCTCCTGGACACAAGACTGCAAACATTCCCGACCTTAGTCTATCCCCGACCAAGGTCGTGATGGTCCTGAGCATGTTTCTACCCGGATATAGGCCCGACAACAAATGATATCGGGCCATCTCAAGGGGGTAAGCATGCGAAATATCCGTAGGTTACTGATGGTTAGCGCAGGGGCCGCATCCGTCCTGGCGGCACAGCCGGGCTGGGCGCAGGCCGCGGCCGAGGAGGAGACGGCGGTCGGCGAGATCATCGTCACCGCGACCCGCAAGGAAGAGACGCTGAGCAAGGTGCCGCTCAGCATCGCCGCCTACAGCCAGCAGACGATGGACCAGCAGAATGTCCGCGCTGTCGAGGATATCGCCCGCCTGACCCCCGGCATCACCTTTGCCCGTACGGCACGCGGCAATGGCGGCCAGACCAACATCGCGATCCGCGGCATCCGCTCCGAAACCGGCGCCGCCACCACCGGCATCTATATCGACGAGACGCCGATCCAGGTTCGCCCGCTCACCCGTTCGGGCGTGAACGCCTATCCGCGCATCTTCGACCTCGACCGGGTCGAGGTGCTGCGCGGCCCGCAGGGCACGCTGTTCGGCGCGGGCGCCGAGGGCGGCACCGTCCGCTTCATCACGCCGACGCCCAGCCTGACCAAGTTCAGCGCCTATGGCCGCAGCGAAGCCTCGATCACCGAGGACGGCGACCCCAGCTACGAGCTGGGCGGCGCGGTGGGCGGCCCGATCGTGCAGGACAAGCTGGGCTTCCGCGCCAGCGTCTGGGGCCGCCGCGACGGCGGCTGGATCGACCGGGTCAACTACAACACCGGCCGGGTCGAGGACCGCAATTCCAACGGCGGCGATGCGGTCACGGCGCGCCTGGCGCTGCGCTGGGCGGCCACCGAGACGCTCGAATTCTCGCCCTCCATCTATTATCAGCGCACCACCAGCGACGACAGCTCGTTCATCTCGCTGAACAATTCGGACCTCGACAGCGGCAAGTTCGTCAACACCGCCTTCATCGAGGCGCCGAGCAAGGACCGCTTCTATCTGGCGGCGCTCAAGGCGCAGTGGGACATCGGCTTCGCCTCGATCATCTCGAACAGCAGCTATTTCCACCGCAACGCCAACAACACCCATGACTCGACCCTGCTGAACTTCTTCCAGTTCACCGGGCTGACCAATCCGGTGCTGCCGGCCAACCTGTCCAACGCCTTCGTCCGTTCGGACCTGATCGATCGCCAGCGCACCTTCGTGCAGGAACTGCGCATCCAGAATGCCGACACGGACTCGCGGCTCAACTGGGTGATCGGCGCCTTCTATTCGCGCCAGAAGCAGTTCAACCAATATGTCGACGGCAGCGAATGGGTGCCCGCGATCATCCGCGCCAACCCCACCTATGTCTCCCGCTTCGGCCCGAACGTGACCCCCGAACAGGCGTTCAACGGCGTCAGCCTGGTCGGCGGCACCGGATCGCTGTTCAGCCAGACCCGCGTGATCGACAAGCAGATCGCCGGCTTCGGCCAGATCGACTACAACATCACCGACAAGCTGAAGGCGACCGCCGGCATCCGCTATTCGGACGTGAAGTTCGACAGCGACACCTTCCAGGCCGGCGTCGTCGTGTCGACCAATGGCCGTCGCACCCTGCAGGCGACCAAGGCCACCGAATGGACGCCGAAATTCGGCCTGTCCTACCAGGCCGATCCCGACAACATGCTCTATGCCAGCGCCGCCAAGGGCTTCCGCCCCGGCGCCTTCCAGGGCGCGGGCGTCACCCGCTGCCAGGCCGATCTCGACGCGCTGGGCCTGGGCCTCGACCCGCGCGAGATCAAGCCCGACTATGTGTGGAGCTATGAGGTCGGCGCGAAGAGCCGGTTGTTCAACCGCAAGCTCTCGATCGACGTAAGCGCCTATAATATCGACTGGAAGGACATCCAGAGCCAGCTCAACCTGCCGGTCTGCGGCACCTCGACCACCGCCAATCTCGGCAAGGCGCGCAGCCGCGGCTTCGATCTCGGCCTTCAGTGGCAGGCGACCTCGTCGCTCCAGCTCGGCGCCTCGATCGGCTACAACAACTCCGAATATACCGAGACGACCTTCGGCGCGATCAACCCCACCACCGGCGTGCGCGGTATCGCCCGTTCGAAGGGTGAGCCGCTGGGCGCAGCCCCGTGGACGGTCGCGCTGTCGAGCCGCTACGACTTCGAGCTGGCCGGGCTCAACAGCTATGTCCGCTCGGACTTCCAGTACACCAGCAAGGACAAGACCCCGCTCGACCGGGTCGCGGCTGCGGTGGACCTGACCATCCCGCGCACCCCGCATACCTATAATCTCGACCTGCGGGCCGGCGTGAACTTCGACGGGTTCGACATCTCGCTGTTCGTCGCCAACGCGCTGAACAACCACCCCATCCTGGCGCGCTACCGCGATACCACCCGATCGGTGATCTATCGCGGCGTGACGGTGCGGCCGCGCACCTTCGGCATCACCGGCACCTATCGCTACTGATCCCGAGAGGGATGTCTTCGGCCGGGCGCACATGCCGCCCGGCCACCTCTCCATCCGGAGCGCATATAATATGAATCTCGCAGCGCGCGACGAGCGGTGCCAGGACAAGAGCAGCACGCGGGAGATGCGACGGGTGATCGCCGCCTCGGTCGCCGGCAGCGTGCTCGAATGGTATGACTTCTTCCTCTATGGCACCGCCGCGGCGCTGGTGTTCGGCAAGCTGTTCTTCCCGATCGGCACCGACCCGCTGACCGGCACGCTCGCGGCCTTCGCCGGCCTCGCGGTGGGCTTCGCCGCCCGGCCGCTGGGCGGTGCGATCTTCGGCCATTATGGCGACCGCCATGGCCGCAAGGCGGCGCTGCTCGCCACTTTGATGATCATGGGCGGCGCCACCTTCCTGATCGGGCTGCTGCCCACCTTCGACCAGATCGGCATCTTCGCACCGATCGCACTGGTCGCGCTGCGCCTGCTGCAGGGCATCGCGGCGGGCGGCGAATGGGGCGGCGGCGTGCTGATCATCAGCGAGAATGCCGATCGCAAGCGGCGCGGCTATCTGTCCGCCTGGAGCCAGATCGGCGTGGGGGGCGGGTTCATATTGTCCACCCTCGCCTTCTACTTCGTCCAACTGCTGCCCGACGAACAATTGCTCAGCTGGGGCTGGCGCCTGCCCTTCCTCGCCTCGATCCTGATCTTCCTGCTCGGCGTCTATATCCGCCGCAGCATCCCCGAGAGCCGCGAGTTCGAGGGCGCGGCCGAGGACAAGCCCAGCCACACGCCCGTGCTGGACGTGCTGCGCAAGCATCCGCGCGAGATCCTGATCGCCACCGGGCTGCGCATCGCCGAGAATGGCGGCGTCTATATCTTCCTCACCTTCGCGCTGACCTATGGCCAGTTCATCGGCATCCCGCGCGGCACCACCTTGATCGCGGTGATGGCGGCGATGGCGGTGGAGCTGGTCGGCATGGTGCTGTTCGGGGCCTTGTCCGACCGGATCGGCCGGCGGCCGGTCTATTTCTTCGGCGCGGCGGGCATGTTCATCCTCGCCTTCCCCTTCTTCGCGCTGATGGACACGAAGGAGCCAGCACTGATCTTCCTGGCACTGCTGCTCGGCAACGGCATCTGCCACGCGGCGATGGTCGGCACCCAGCCGGCCTTCTTCTCGGAGCTGTTCAGCGTCGAGGTGCGCTACACCGGGCTCGGCATCGGCCATGAGCTGGCCAATGTCTTCGCGGGCGGCCTGGCCCCGCTCGTCGCCACCGCGCTGCTCGCGAGCTTCCAGTCATCCTGGCCGATCTCGGTCTACATGATGGCGATGGCGGCGCTGACCATCGTCGCGCTGATCTTCGCCCGCGAGCCGCTGGCCGATGCGCCCGACGAACCGGCGCTGGCCGGTCAGGCGGTGGTGCAATGAGCGTGCGGACGATGCTCGCGCTCGCCGCGCTGGCGGCGGGCCAGGCGCTGCCGGCCGCCATTCCGCTGCCCGCTGTCGAAGGGCCGATCGCACGGACCGACGGCTCTCGCCCTTGGAACGCCTCCGACCGGCGGATCGTCCCGCTCGACCTCGCCGCGATCGGCTATGTCGAGGAGGAATATTTCCTGCGCGGCAAAGCCAATGTCTATGACTGGGGCGCCGACGGCCATGCCGTCGTCCGCACCGCCGACGCCCCCTATGTTACCCGCATCCTGATCCGCCGGCCGGCCGACCCGAAGCGGTTCAGCGGCAATGTCTGGGTCAACCCCAGCAACCCCACCCTGCAGGCCGACATGGACGGGCTGTGGATGTGCTGCAGCGCCTATCTCGCCCGCCATGGCGACATCGCCGTCAACGTGACGATCAAGCCGATCGCGATCCGCGCGCTCAAGCTCGCCGATCCGGTGCGCTATCGCCGGCTCGACTGGGCGAACCCGCTGCCGGCGGACCAGCGCTGCGCGGTCTCGCGCAACCCGGCGGTCGATCCGCCCGACGTGAACTATATGGCCGACCAGGAGGACGGGCTGGTGTGGGACATCCTCACCCAGGTCGGCGCGCTGGTGCGGAGCAAGGCGAAGGGTGCGCCGCTCGCGCGCTACGCGGTGAGCAAGGTCTACGCCTATGGCTATTCGCAGGACGCCGCCTATCTGCGCACCTATCTCAACAGCTTCCATGACGATGCCGTGCGGCTGACGGGCGCGAAGAGCCCCTATGACGGTTATCTGATGATCGGCAGCACCCGCACGGTGCGGATCAACCAATGTTCGTACCGCGCGGTCGAGACGCGGGCGAAGGGCGACGGCGTACCCGTGATCACCGCCAGCACCGAGATGGACTATAAGTCCAACTTCCAGGGCCTGCCCCCGGCCAAGGCCGCGTGGCGGCCCGACAGCGACGCCCCCGGCGACCTTTATCGCCATTATGACATCGCCGGCGCCACCCATGGCGGCGGCTTCGTCTTCCGCGCCGGACCGAACGAGGCCGACATGGCGACGATCGCCCCGGTCGCGCCACAGGCGCTGGGCATGACACGCAAGATCGCGGCCGATGCGGCGGCGGGCAAGCCGGTGCAGGAGGTGCAGCAATATTGGCTGATCACCGCGATGATGGACAATGTCGACCGCTGGGCGCGCGGCCAGGGCGCGCCGCCGCCGGGTCAGCGGATCACGACGGACGAGAATGGCGAGACGCAGCTCGACGCTTTCGGCAATGCGGCGAGCGGCCTGCGCGGGCCGTGGCTCACCGTGCCGGTGGCAACCTATGCGCTGCGCGGCCATAGCGGCCCGCTCGATTATGCCAGCTATCGCTACGAGCCGTTCGACGCCGCGCGGCTCCATTCGCTCTATCCATCGAAGGCCGACTATGTCGCGAAGGTCCGCGCGGCGACCGGAGAGATGGTCGCGAAGCGCCTGCTGCTGCGTGAGGACGGCGACGCGCTGATCGCCGAGGCGGAGGCGCGCGAGCTGCCCTGAGCGGCGGCTGGTCGCTGGGCGAGCAAGACCAACGTCGGGGTGTCGCGCGGTCGCGGCCTCCCTACTCTGACGGTTCAAGGGGGCGCGGGATCATGAGATTGTCGGCTGGATTTCTATGCGGCGCGTCGCTCGCCCTGTGCCTCGGGCTCGCCTCCCCCATGCCCATCGCCGCGCGCACGGTGACGATCAGCGTCGACGAGGGCACCAAATTCGCGGCCCGGCGCCTGCCCGACGGCCGGCTGCTGATCGACCTGCAGGGCGCGATCTGGAGCGTGCCGGCGGGCGGCGGCACCGCGCGGCGGATCACCACCGACGATCATGATTTCTCCGAACCCGATATCGCCCCCGATGGCCGGACGGTGGCGATGCAGGGCTATACCGGGCGCGGCTTCCGCCTGTTCCTGATGCAGGCCGACGGCAAGGAGCTGCGCGAGATCGGGGAGGGTGGCGGCGAACAGCGCCAGCCGCGCTGGTCGCCCGATGGCCGGCTGCTCGCTTATGTCTCCACCCGCGATCGCGAGCGGCCCGAAATCTGGCTGCGCGACACCGCCTCGGGCGCCGAGCGCCAGCTGACCCAAGGCGCCACCTATAGCGCGAAGAGCTCGATCGCCTGGCGTCCCGACGGACAGGCGCTGTCCTTCGTCGATGGCGGCCGGATCAGGACCGTGGCGATCACCGACGGCCGGGATGTCGAGCTCGGCGCGATCAAGGCCGCCGGTCCCTCTGCGCTGTCCTGGTCGCCCGACGGCCACCGCCTCGCCTTCGTCACCGACGAGGGGCTGTGGGCGCGCGAGGCCGGCGGCGATCCGCGCCGGATCGGCACGCTCGACGACGTCTTCCCCTTCGCGCCGACCTGGCTGGGCGCCGACGAGCTGCTCTACACCGCCAATGGCCATATCCAGCGCAGCCGGCTGAACGGCGCCACCAGCATCGTGCCGTTCCGCGCCAGTTTCGCGCTCGATCGCGACGACTATCGCCGCAAGACCTATGATTTCACGCCGGGTGTCGCGCGGCCCGCAAAAGGCATCGTCGCGCCGGCGCTGTCGCCTGACGGCAAGACGCTGGTCTATCGCGCGCTGGGCGCGCTGTGGCTCCAGCCGATCGACGGCGCCGCCCGGCGGATCACCGGCGAAGACGCCTGGGTCAACGATCCGGCCTGGTCGCCCGACGGCCGCTCGATCGCCTATACGTCGGACACGCAGGACGGCTCCCAGCTTTACGTCTACGACCTCGCCACGGGGAAACATGAACGGCTGACCAGCGGCGCCGGTACCCTCGCCCGCCCCTTCTGGTCGCCCGACGGAGACGAGATCGCCTATATCGGCGCGGAGGGCGACAGCGATGCCTATAGGGGGCGCGAGGCGATCTGGGCGGTCGATCGGGCCAGCCGGCAGGTTCACAAGATCGCCAGCGCCCCGCGCTCGGGCGGCCGCGCGAGCTGGAGCCCCGACGGGCGGACGATCGTCTATGCCGCGACCGACGCCGCGCCCTTCGCGGGCGGCCGATCGGGCTATATCGCGCTCGACGCCACCACCGGCGCGCACCGCTATCATGCCGTCGCCCCCGAACGGTCGATCTCTTCGCGCGCCGACAATGGCCCGGTCTGGTCGCCCGACGGGCGCGCGTTGCTGTTCGTCATGGAGAGCCGGCTGTGGAAACTCGCGGTCGCGCCCGACGGCACGCCGGCCGGCGAGCCGGTGCTGGTCGCCGACGAGGTGGCCGATGCACCGTCGTGGAGCCAAGGCGGGATCGCCTATCTCAGCAACACCCGGCTGCGCCTGCTCGATCCCGCGACCGCCAAGGCCCGCACGATCGAGACCGGCCTCAGCTGGTCGCGCGCCGCCTCCAGCGCGCGAACCTTGATTCATGCCGGCGCGCTGTGGGACGGACGACAGGCCGGGCTGCGCCGCGACGTCGACATCCTGATCGAAGGCTCGCGCATCCTGTCGGTGACGCCGCATGACGCGAAGGCCCACGCAAGCGGCGCGAAGCTGGTCGACGCCTCGGGCCTCACGGTCGCGCCCGGCCTGGTCGACGGGCATATCCATGTCGGCCCCACCGGGCTGGACATGGGGCGCAACATCGGCCCGCTCTACCTGTCCTTCGGCATCACCACGACGCGCGCCACCGGCGACATCGCCTATCGCTCGCTGGAGGATCGCGAGGCCCGCGACGCCGGCGTCCGCATCGCGCCCCGCCTGTTCTGGGCCGGCGAGATGATCGAGGGCACCCGCCACAGCAACGACCGCACCCATCCGGTCGAGACCGAGGCGCAGCTCGCGATCGAAGTGGAGCGGATCAAGGCGCTCGATTACGACCTGGTGAAGGTCTACCGCTTCTTCCCCTCGGACTGGCAGAAGCGGCTGATCGCGACGGTGCACAAACAGGTCGGCATCCCGCTGACCTCGCATTATCTGTTCCCCAATGTCGCCCATGGCATGGACCAGCTCGAACATGTCGGCGGCCCGACCCGCTGGGGAATGGACGACAATCATGTCCGCTCGCACGGGAATATCTATGCCGATGTGTTTCAGGCTATCGCGCGGTCGGGCATCTTCGTGACCACCACCAATTTCGCCAGCAGCGCCCTGCTTGCCGACGATCCGGCGCTCACCACCGATCCGCGCATCGCCCTGTTCGGCCCGGCCGATCGCAAGACCATCGTCGCCGAACTCGCCTGTGCGCAAGGCAAGGGCCCGTGCGGCAGCTTCCTCCAGCCCGACGCGGCACAGTCGGCGCGCAACGCCGGCGTGCTGGCGCGGCTGGCCAAAGCCGGGGCGAACATCGTCGCGGGCACCGACTCGCCGTGGGACAGCCCGGCGGTGAGCCTGCACCTCAACCTGCGCAGCTTGCAGAAGGCGGGGCTGACCCCGTTCGAGGTGCTGCAGACCGCGACTGTGCGGCCCGCCGAGATGCTGAACGTGGCGAAGGATCTGGGCACGGTCGAGCCGGGCAAGCTGGCCGACCTGATCGTCGTGCGGGGTGACCCCTCGCAGGATGTGCGGCATCTGGCCGATGTCGAGATGGTGATGACCAACGGCCGCCTGTTTCGGCCGCAGGAGTTGATCGGGCAATGATGAAGAGGAAAGCCGCGTCGGCCATCGCCGCGGCGGCGGCCATCGCGCTGATCGGCAGCGCCCTGCTCGCCCAGTCCGCTGCCCCGCGCCGGCCGTTCGAGATCTCGCCCGAGGCGACCCGCGCAATGCTGGCGCGCGGCAAGGCGCTGGTGCTGCCGACGCCCTATGCGCCGCCGCCCGGCGACCCGATCAGCCATGCCGCCGCCGGCTATGCGACCACCACCTGCGCCGCCGCCTTCGTCACCGGCCTTCCCGACGCTATCGCGATCGACAAGCTCGGCTTCCCCACCGCGTCGGCCGAGGAGCGCGCCAGGCTCGGCCGGCCGGTGATCGACCATGCGCGCCGCGAAGTGCGGGTGCCGGTGCCGGGCGGCCCCGAGCGGGTCGCGCGCTTCTATGGCTCGCAGGGCTGCATCGCTTTGCCGATCGGCGCGAAGGGCATCTTCTACAAGCCGGTGAAGGTGGTGCCGAAGCTCCCCGCTGCCGCCAGCACCGCCTGGCCGATGGGCGACAAGCTCGGCCCGCGCCCGGCCGACGGGATCGACCTGGCCAGGGTCGACGCGGCGGTGGCGGCGGCCTTTGCCGATCCAGCGGCCGAGACCAGCGCCTTCGTCGTCACCTGGAAGGGCCAGATCGTCGGCGAGCGCTATGCCCCCGGCATCGGGCCGACGACCCCGCTGGAAAGCTGGTCGATGGGCAAGAGCATCCTCGCCGCCTTGATGGGGGTGCTGATCGAGCGCGGCACCTATGCGCTCGATCAGCCCGCGCCGATCGCCGAATGGCACAAGGCGCCGGGCGATCCCCGCGCGAAGATCCGCATCCGCGACCTGCTCAACATGTCGAGCGGGCTGCGCGCGCGATCCTCGTCCGATCCCGATTTCGATCCGGCCGTCGGCTACGCCGACCACCAATATCTCTACACCGGTACCGACGACGCGGTGCATTATGCCGCCACCCGGCCGCTGCAATGGCCGCCGGGCATGGTGGGGCGCTACCGCAACAGCGATCCGGTGCTGATCGGCGCACTCGTCCGCCAGGCGGCGGAGAAGGCGGGGCAGAACCACCTGCTCTTCCCGCAGCGCGCGCTGTTCGACCGCATCGGCATCCGCTCGGCGGTGCTGGAGACCGACCCCTACGGCAATTTCCTGCTGCAGGGCTATGAGCTGCTCGCCGCGCGCGACTGGGCCCGGCTCGCCAATCTCTTCCTGCAGGACGGGCTATGGCAGGGGCAGCGCATCCTGCCGGCCGATTATGTGCGGTTCGTGCAGACGCCGGCACCGGGCTGGGTGGCCGACGGGCGGCCGCTCTATGGCGGCTTCTTCGTGCTCAACCGCGACGGCCCCTATCCGGTGCCCGAGGACGCCTATTTCATGGCGGGGGCCGGCGGCCAAACCGTGCTGATCATCCCCTCGCTCGACATGGTCGTGATCCGCATCGGCCATTCGAGCGGCCAGCGCGCGGGCGGCAGGACCTTCAACGAGGCGCTGCGCCTCCTGGCGGGGGCGGTACGGCGCTGAAACGAAGCAGGGCGCGCGACGACCCGAAGCCGTCCGTGCCATAAGTTATTGAACCGTGACGATTACCCATCGTTAATGGCCTGCCGCTAAAGGGCAGCCAGTATCGCCATGATTCCGTCGCTCGACATCTTCACGCTGGGTCTGTGCAGCACCCTGGCGAGCAGCGCCTTCGGGGCGGTGTTCTTCGTGCTGTGGCGCCGCCGGCCCGAGGAGCGGTACCTGCTCCACTGGGCGATGAGCAGCTGGATCTATGCGGTCATCCTCGTCGCGCTCTATTCGCCGGCGGGCCATTATCTGGCGTCGGCTACCCTGCTGTTCGCGCTGATGGGGCTGACCGACATATTGATCGTCTCGGGCGTCTACAGCTTCGGCGGCGAGCAGCCCTTCCGGCGCTGGATGGTCGTGCCGGTCCTGGCGACCTCGCTCGGCCATGCGCTGCCGCTGCTCCTGCAATCACCCCATGCCGAGGCGTGGCGGGCGCTGGGCCTGGGGATAGCGATGGGGCTGAGCGGCCTGGCGGTGATGCGCGAAGGCGGCCGCCTGTCGCCCTCCTGGGGCCGGCGGATCGCCGGCGGCGCGCTGCTGACCTATCTGCCCGGCTATCTCTGCGTGATCGCGATGGGGCTCTGGTTCCCGCAAACGCAGACGATGCTGCCGCTGATCCCGATGATCGCGGACCAGATGCTGCTCGGCGTCCTCAACCTCGGCCTGCTCGCCATCCCCGCCGAGCGCGCGAATGAGCATCTGCGCACCGCCGCCTCGCGCGACCCGTTGACGGGGGCGTGGAACCGCGAGGGCCTCGCCCGCTTCGGGCCCGATCTGGTGCAGCCGGGCGGCGCGGTGATCGCGATCGACATCGATCATTTCAAGGCGATCAACGACGCGCATGGCCATGGCTCGGGCGACCAGGTGCTGATGGCGGTGGCCGATGCCGCCGAAAGCCTGGTCCGCCAGCGCGGCGGCGCGGTGTTCCGCACCGGCGGCGACGAGTTCGTCGCGATCGTCCCCCGCTGCGACGCCGCCGCCGGCCAGCGCATCGCCGATCGGCTGCGCCACGCCAATGATAGCGACGACGGCCTGCCGCCCTGGACGCTGAGCATCGGCATCGCCATCGTCGGGGCCGAGGCGCCCGACGTCGACGACGCCATCAAATGCGCCGACGAAGCGCTCTATCGGGCGAAAGCGATGGGCCGCAACCGCGCCCAGCTGATCGCCGCCTGATCGCGGGCGTCAGGCGTCGACGTCGGCCCGGCCGATCTTCATCGCCGGGGGCAGCACGCAGAGCGCCGAGGCGATGTAGAGCAGCGAGCAGATCAGCGCGACGACCGCGAAGCCCGAGGTTCCGCCCAGGAAGAAGGTGATCAGCAGCGGTGCCGCGCCATAGCCCAGGGTGAAGGCCGCGACCGACGCCGCGACCACCGCGCCGCTGCGATCGAGCAGCGCCATCAGGGTGCGGAAGCAGGGCGTCAGGAACATCGCCCAGAAGGACAGCAGCGCGGCGCCCAGGCAATAGACCCAACCATTGGGCACGAACACGAAGGCCAGCCCCGCGGCGACATTGAACAGGATCGCGAAGGCGAACAGCGGCGGCAGCGCGAAACGCCGCGCCAGCCAGCCGACGCAGAGCGGCCCGGGAATCCCCGCAAGCTGCCCCAGCCCCAGGAAGAAGCCGATCTCGGCCAGGGGCAGCCCATGCGCCAGGCCGATGCGCTCGGCATAGACCCAGAGGCCCGCCGCCCCCGCCCAGAACAGGCCGAAGGCGAGCAGTGCCAGCAGCGGGTTGCGCGATAGGGTGGGCGGCACCGTGGCGGCGCCCGCGCCCGGCTCGGCCGCGCTCACCCGGCGGAACGGGGCGGCCCAGCGGAGAAATGGCAGCGACAGCGCACTGAAGCCGGCAAGGAACCAGAAGGTGCCCGCCCGGCCGGCGATCTCCACCAGCCAGGGCGTCGCCACCAGCGCGGCGGCGGCGGCCAGCGCCACCGCGAAGCCGATGATCGAGAAGGCCCGGCGCGGGTCGGGGGTCGCCGCCGCGACGGCGCCCGCGATCGCCATCAGCGCGCCCTCGCCGATCCCGGTGGCGAAGCGCGCGGCGATCATCACCGGCAGCGGCACCATCATCGCGCACAGGACATTGGACAGCACGACGATCGCGGTCATCACCACCATCGCGCGCAGCCGATCGATGCGGCGCATCAGCATCGACGCGCCGACCGCGCTGATCGCCATGCCGAGCAACTGGAGCGAGACGATCCGCCCGGCCAGCTGTTCGCTGGCGCCATAGCTGTCGATCATCGCGCCGACGATGAAAGGCATCACCAGCAGGCTATATTCGCTGACCACCGAGGCATAGACCGCCGCGAACAGCGCCTTGCCGCCGGTCGGGGCCGCCATGGCGGGAATCGCCGCGCCGCTCATGCGAGCTGCTCCAGGAAGGAGAGGACAGCCGTGTTGAAGCGGTCGGCATCCTCCCAGAACAGGCAATGGCCGCAATCCTCGAAGGTCAGCAGTTCGCCCTGCGGCAGCGTGTCGCGCAGGTAGAGGGCGCCGCTGCGCGGCTGCGCGCTGCGCTCGCCCGAACAGATCAAGGTGGGCACGTCATAGCTAGCGATCATCCCGCGATAATCGCGCAGGCACTGATCGACGAAGATCGCCGACGCGATCGCCTCGGGCGCCGAGCACATCTCGTTGACCATCCAGTCGGCGGCCTCGGCGTCGGGCTGGCGATGGAACATCATCGGCAGCACGGCGCGCATGAATTCGTTGCGGTTGGTCAGCAGCTGCGCGGCCCAGTCGTGCATCTCGGCCAGGCCGACCAGCGCATCCTCGGCGCCCGGATAGCGAAAGTCGGTCGGAGCCTGGTCGACCACCACGAGGCCGCCGATGTCGTCCGACCCGAACTGGAGATGATAGTCCCAGGCGATGAGCGCCCCCATCGACCAGCCGACCAGCACCGGCTTCTCCAGCCCCAGCGCGGCGATGAAGGCGCGCAGGTCGGCGGCCAGCGTCGGCACGGTGTGCCCGCCCGGCGTCATGCTCGACCGGCCATGGCCGCGCAGGTCGAGCGCGATGGCGCGGTGATGGCGCCCCACCGCCTCGAGCTGGCGGCGGAAGAAGCGGCTGCTCGCCCACAGCCCGTGGACGAACAGCACCGGCCGGCCGCTGCCCACCGCTTCCCAGTAGAGCTGGGTGCCTCCGCCGATATCGACGCTTCCCTGTTCCAGACCCGCTATCGCCATTGTCGTCATCCCGCCGTGAAGCCCGCATCGGCCAGGAGGGCCGCGCCCGTGATCAGCGAGGCGTCGTCCGACCCCAGAAACAGGACGACGTCGGCGATCTCCTCCGGCCAGGCGAGGCGCTGGTGGAGGGGGTGGATCTTGCCATATTCGGCGAAGGTCGCCTCGACATCGGCGTCGGGCGGCAGGGTCGCTTCCAGCATCGGCGTGCGCACCGCGCCGGGGCAGACGCAGTTGACCCGGATGCGGCCCGCATAGTCCATCGCCATGCCCTTGGTGAGCTGGACGACCCCGGCCTTGCTGGGGCCATAGGCGCATTCGTCCGTCCAGCCGACCAGCGCCAGCGCGGAGGCGACGTTGACGATCGCGCCCTTCGCCGCGATCAGCGCGGGCAGGCAGGCCCGCGACATCAGGAAGCTGCCGGTCAGGTTCACCGCCAGGGTGCGCTGCCAGCCGTCGAGCGGGGTGCTGAGCGCCGGCTCCTGCGGCCCGGCGATGCCGGCATTGTTGACGAGCAGGTCGATCCTCCCCTGCCGCTCGACCACCGAGGCGATGGCGGCCTCCACGCCCGCCTCGCTGGCGACGTCGCAGGCGACGCCCATGCCGGGCACCGGCAGCAATGCGGCGGTCGCTCCGGCGGCATCGGGGTCGATGTCGAGGCAGGCGACGAAGGCGCCTTCCTGCGACAGGCGGATGGCGATGGCGCGGCTGATCCCGGCCCCCGCGCCGGTGACGATGGCGGTGCGGCCCGCCAGTCTCTGTGCGATGGTCATGGCGATCCTATCGGGCGGTCACGCCGCCATCGACAGGCAGCGCCACGCCGGTGACGAAATTGGCCTCGTCGGAGGCGAGGAAGGCGATCGCGGCGGCGATCTCCCCAGGCTGGCCGACCCGGCCGATCGGCTGCTCGGCATCGATCTGGGCGCGGGCGGCGGCGGGGTCGTCCTGCGCCGCGATCCAGTCGCGCATCATCGGCGTGTCGACGAAGCAGGGCGCGACGCAGTTGATGCGGATGCCGAAGGGGGCCGCATCGAGCGCGGCGGCACGGACGAAATGGACGAGCCCGCCCTTGCCCGCGCAATAGGCCGCCTGCCCCGGCATGCCGACGAGGCCGGCGTCCGACGCGACATGGACGATCGCCCCCGATCGGCGCGGCTGCATCGCCCGCAGCGCGGCGCGGGTCGCGCGGAAGGCGCCCGACAGGTTCACGTCGATCAGCCGTTCCCAGGTAGGATCATCGGTCTCGGCGGCGGTCGCCTGGGCCGGAACGCCCGCGCAATTGACCAATATATCGAGCGGGGCCTGCGCCTCGACCGCGGCGATCGCGGCATCGACCTGGGCACTGTCGGTAATGTCGAGACAGACGAACGCCGCTTCGCCACCGGCCGGAGGCAGGCGGTCCGCCACCCACACGATCGCGCCCTCGGCCCGCAGCCGCTCGACGGTCGCCGCGCCGATTCCCGACGCCCCGCCGATCACCAGCGCGGTCTTGCCCGCGAAGCGATCCGCCACGGCTGTCAACGCTGCAGGCATCGGCGCGTCCTTTCGTCGCATGACGACATGTGCATAATCTCCAACTAGCGCTATCCTTGGTCGCGTTGTAAACAACCGTTGTCAATTCGGAACAGATGATTTTGAAGAGGAACGCCTAATTGCGCGACAGCGATGAAGCCATCGGCCGGGATCTCGCCCAACGCATCGTCGAAATCCGGGAAGAGCGCGGCTTGAGCCTGCGCAAGCTGGCGACGATGTCGGGCATCCCGCTGTCGACGCTCTCCAAGGTTCAGAACAACCTGACCACCCTCACCTACCCGCATCTGGTGCGGCTCGCCTCGGCGCTGGGGCTGGAGCTGTCGCAGCTCTTCAGCAAGCCCGAGGCCGACGTCCGGGCGGGGCGCCGCGCGGTCACCTTCAACGGCCAGGGCCTGCACGAAGCCACCACCCGCTACCGGTTCGAACTGCTGTGCGCCGATCTGGCCGCCAAGAAGATGAGCCCCGGCATCATGGAGATCACCGCCCGCACACTCGAGGAGGCCGGCGGGCTCGACAATCATGAGGGCGAGGAGTTCATCTTCGTGCTCAGCGGCGAGGTGACCGTGCTGACCGAGGATTACCGGCCGACCGCGCTGCGCGAGGGCGATTCCATGTATCTCGACAGCTCGGCGGGCCATGCCTATGTCGCCACCGGCGAGGGGCCGGCACGCGTGCTGGCCGTCACCACCCATATGATCCGCGATCTCCAGCATCTCTGATCGGTGAACGGCGCGCCGGCGCCGCTCCGCCCTTAGGCGAAGGCGAACAGGCGGGCGGGGTTGTCGACCAGCAGGTGCATCAGCTTCGCCTCGTCGATGCCGGCGGCGGCGAAGCGCGGGCGCAAGGTCGTCAGGATATGCGCCATCCCCCAGCCGCCCCGCGCGCGCCGCGCGCTCTGGTAGCAGATGTCGTGCGACAGCAGCAGCCGGTCGATATGGCCGGCCTCGATCAGCGCGGCCACCTCGGCGATCCGCTGGCTGTCGGTCGGCAGCTGGATGTACGTCTCGCCAAAGGCGAACACCCCTTCGGAACCGAAGGTGTCATATTCGAGCCACAGCCCCAGCGACAGCAGCCGCTGCTGATAGGCGAAGTCGTCGCCCGATCCATCCTGATGGCACAGCACGAGGCGGGACAGGTCGCCGCCCTCGACGCGATACAGCTCGATCAGCTCGTCGGTCAGGTCGCGGAACTGGGGCAGGATGCCCGACATGACATGGAAGAAGACCGGCGCACCGGTGCGCGCCTGCGCCCGGCCGGCGGCCCGGATGCAGCGCAGCTCCACCTCGGCGCCGCTCTCCACCGCGATCTCGCCGATCGCGCCGCGCCGGATGCCCTCGGCCCCGCCCGTCTCGATGTCGGCGACCAGCCGGTCGGCGAGCTCGTCGATCGACAGGCCCTCGACCCAATCGGGTAGCGAACTATCGATATAGAAGCCGGTGGCGGCGATGACGTTGAGCTCGGACGCCTCCGAGATCCGCCGCAGGCCGGCGACATCGGGCGACAGGCCGAGCGGGGTGAGGTCCACCACCGTCCGGCCGCCCGCCTCGGCGAACCAGGCGCATTCGCGCAGCGCCGCCGCCTCGTCGGTCGCCAGCAGGTTCACCCGATAGCCCGCCGGATCGCGCAGCAGCGCCGCGCGATCCGACAGCGCCAGCCCGTCCCCGATGGCGGCCTCGTCCGCCGCCGGGCTGTAGCGGCACGAGAAGTCGGCGATCAGATGTTCATGCGCCAGGGTGATGCCGAGCGCCGCCGGTTCGACCAGCCCCCGCACCGTGACCGCCTTCTTGCACATGACCGCTCTTCTCCCCGTTCGCTCAGAAGGACTTGGTGAACTCGACGCCGATCTCGCGCGGCGGCGCCGGCAGCGCGATCGCATAGACGAAGGCCATCAAGTCCTCCTTGTGGGTGGCATAGCGCTTGTCGAACAGGTTCTTGCCATAGAGCGCCAGGTTCCAGCCATCCGCTTCCGACCCGATGCCGAGCCGGCCGTTGAAGACGCTGTAGCCCTTCTGGAAATTATAGATGCTGTTCTGCGCATTGAAGTGGAAGCTGCTCTTGTAGGACCAGTCGAGCCGCGCCGTCACCTTCGTATCCTCGCCGGCCACCGGCACCCCGAACTGATATTGGCCACCCGCGTTGAGCGCCCATTTCGGCGTGTCGGGGAGCTTGTCGCTCTTGTCGATATCGGCCCCGGCGACGATGTTGCGATACTGGTTGTCGAGATAGGTGCCGCTGAAATCGATCGACAGCCCCCGGCCGATCAGCGCCAGCCCCTCCACCTCGGCGCCGCGGATGCGGGCATCGGCGGGGTTGCCGACGACGTTGATCGTCACCCCCGTCGCCGGATCGGGCAGGTTCAAGGTGGTCTGGATATTCTTGTAGTCGGTCTGGAACAGCGCCGCGTTGAACTGGACGCGGCGATCGAACAGGCGGGACTTCAGGCCCAGCTCATAGGTGATCGCCTTTTCCTGGTCGAAGGCCAGGAAGGTGTTCACGCTCTGCGCGCGGCCGTTGAAGCCGCCGCTCTTGAAGCCGGTCGCGGCGCTCGCATAGGCCATCAGGTCGCGGTTGAATTCATATTGCGCGGCGAGGCGCCAGGTGAAGAATTTCCAGCTGTCCGACTGGCGGGTCGGCGGCACGAAATCGATGAAGAATTTGTTCGCGTAGGTCTCGATCGTGTCGATCTTCTTCTCGTAGGAATAGCGTCCGCCGGCCGTGACCGAGAAGCCGTCGGTCAGCTTGTAGGTGCCCTGCGCGAACACCGCCGCGGTGCGGTTCTTGAAATCGTTGGTGGTATAGGTGTCGAAGCCGTCGGGATTCTGGGCGTAGGACAGCGGCAGGTAGATCGCGCTGAAGCCCTTTTCACGCAGATAATAGCCGCCGATCGCATAATCGAGCCGGTCGGCCAGCGCCTTGCCGGTCAGCACCAGCTCCTGCGAGAACTGGTTCTGGTCGTCGTCCACCGTCTGGTCGCCGAGCGGATAGGGCGAGGCGTCGAAGTCGAGACCGGTCGAGGTCTTGAGGTCGCGATAGGCGGTGATCGACTTCAGCTCGGCGCCGCCGATGTCCCAGGACAGGGTCAGCCGCGTGCCCCAGATGTCGGACTTGTTGCCGGGGTGGAAGCCCGAATAATTGCGATAGGAGCTGGGTGACAGGAAGCGGTCGTCATAGGGCTGCAGGCCATTGGCCAGCGCGAACTGGTTCTGCGGGATGGTGACGAAGCTGGTCGAGTTGATCGCGGTGACGACCGCCATCTTCTCGTCCTCGTTCACATGGGTCCAGTCCGCCGCCAGCTCGGCCGAGAAGGCCGAGGACGGCGTCCAGCGCAGCGCACCGCGCATGATCAGCTGGTCGGTGCCGTTCATCTTCTGCCCGTCGAACAGGCTCTTGCCATAGCCGCGCTGGTTCTTGGTCAGGCCACTGAAGCGCACCGCCAGCTTGTCGGCCACCAGCGGCAGGTTGATCGTGCCGCCCACGTCCATGCGATAATTCTCGCCGACCCGCGCCAGCACCTTGCCCGAGGCCTCGGTCGCGTCGGGCGCCAGCGTGTAGACGCTGATCGCGCCGCCCACCGCATTCTTGCCGAACAAGGTGCCCTGCGGACCGCGCAGCACCTCGACCCGATCGATGTCGAGCAGGTCCAGCGCGCCGCCGGCGGTGCGCGCGATATAGACGCCGTCCAGATAGACGCCGACGCCCGGATCGGTGGTGGCGATGAAGTCGAACTGACCGATGCCGCGGATGAAGAAGCCGGCATTGCCGCCACCCTGCGAGCTGGTGGTCACCTCGACGCCCGGGGCTTTGGAGACGATGTCGGTGATGTTGGTGGCCGAGCGGCGCTCCAGCTCGCTGGCGGTCACGGCCGAGATGGCGATCGGAACGGTCTGGACGGTCTGCTCGCGCTTCTGGGCGGTGACGACGATATCGTCGATCTGTTCCGAATCAGAAACGCCGGCCGCCTGCGCGAACGCCGCGGATTCGCTGGCCAACGCCAGCGCACTTACCATGCAGAGCCGAAGAAAACCCCGATTTTTCATGCCATTCCCCTTTATCGCCGACGATGTTCCCATATTGAACAGAGCGAGTCTCGGCCCGCTTCACGACGGCCCTTTAGCATATATGTTCCTATTGACAAACAAATGTTCCGTATCGATATCACCCTTATCCAGCCGGATCATCGGATCGGCAAACGCCAGGGGTGGCAAAGGGGTGTCTACGGGAATGATGGATCTTGATCGCGTATTGGATCTCGATCGGGCCGATCCGCTCGCCGGATCGCGCGCGGCGTTCGACCTGCCGGACGGCCTGATCTATCTCGACGGCAATTCGCTGGGCGCGCTGCCGCGCCATGTTCCCGCGAAGGTCGCGGAGGTGATCACCCGGCAATGGGGCCGCGACCTGATCCAGAGCTGGAACCGGCATGACTGGATCTCGATGCCCGGCCAGGTGGGCGACCGCATCGGCCGGCTGATCGGCGCGGAGGCGGGCGAGGTCGTCGCCGCCGACAGCACATCGGTCAACCTGATGAAGCTGCTCTCGGCCGCGCTCGCCTTGCGGCCGGACCGCAAGGTGATCCTGTCGGACAACGGCAACTTCCCCAACGACCTCTATATCGCGCAGGGCGTCACCGGCCTGCTCGACAGAGACCATGAGCTGCGGATCACCGATCCCGAGGACGTGGCCGGCGCGATCGACCAGGATGTCGCGGTCGTCATGCTCACCGAGGTCGACTATCGCAGCGGCCGCCGCCACGACATGAACGACCTGACCGCGCGCGCCCAGGCGGCGGGCGCGCTGGTGATCTGGGACCTGTGCCACAGCGCCGGGGCGATGGACGTCGACCTCAACGGTGCCAAGGCCGACATGGCGGTGGGCTGCGGCTATAAATATCTGAACGGCGGCCCCGGCGCGCCCGGCTTCATGTTCGTCGCGCGACGGCTTCAGAACGACCTCAAGCCCGCTCTGTCGGGCTGGATGGGGCATGACCGGCCCTTTGCCTTCGACCTCGACTATCGCCCGGCCAGCGGCATATTGCGCAACCTGGCGGGCACTCCGCCGATCCTGGGGCTGACCGCGCTCGACGCCGCACTCGATGCCTTCGACGGCATCGACATGGCGCAGGTCCGCGCGAAATCGCTGGCGCTCGGCGACCTGTTCATCGCCCTCGCCCGCGCGCGGCTGAGCCGCCACGGGCTGGAGGTGATCACCCCCGAGGATCATGCCCTGCGCGGCAGCCAGGTCTCGCTGCGCCACCCCGACGCCTATGCGATCATCCAGGCGCTGATCGGCGATGGCGTGATCGGCGACTTCCGCATGCCCGACATCGCCCGTTTCGGCATGGTCCCGCTCTACAACAGCTTCGCCGACATCTGGCACGCGATCGACCGGCTCGACGCGATCATGACCGCCGGGAGCTATCGGGAAGAGCGCTTCCGCAACCGTCTCGCCGTCACCTGATCTCGTAGTGGTTTATCGGCCGACCCAGGACGGGAATTCTGCGCGGGCCAGCAGGCCGCCTTCGCGGGCATCGGCCAGGACCAGCTGGCCGTCATAATAGCGCAGCAGATCGGCCGTCGCGGCGAGCCCCAGGCCCGTCCCCGGCGTCGCCGGGTCGAGGCGTGCGCCGATCGCCAGCACCGTCTCGCGCTGGTCGGGCGGGATGCCGGGGCCGTCGTCGCGCACCTCGATCCAGCCAGCACCGGCGGTGACGGTCACCTTGCTCGCGGCCCATTTGCAGCCATTGTCGATCAGGTTCGACAATATCTCCGCCAGGTCGCCGCCGTCGCAGGGCAGGCGCAGCCCCGCCGGCAAGTCGACCTCGATCGCGACCGCGCGGCGCGCGTGGAGCCGGTGCATCGCTTCGACGATCGGCTCCAGCAGCGGCCGGACCTCGGTCAATGTGCCGGCGCCGCGCGTGCCGGCGGCGGCGGCGCGCGCGAGATGATAGTCGATCTGCCGCCGCATCGTCTCGCAGCGGTCGAGCAGGAAATCGGCGCTTGCCTCCTGCCCGGCCAGCTTCAGCTGCTCGGCCTCGTCGCTGATCAGCGCCAGCGGGGTGCGCAGATTATGCGCCAGGTTGCCCGACTCGGTGCGCGCCCGCGCGATCAGCTGCGCCTGCCCGTCGAGCAGGTTGTTGAGCCGCTCGACCACGGCGGCGAACTCGGCCGGTACCTGCGGATCGAGGCGATCGACCTCGCCATGGCGCAGCCGGTCGACCTCGTCGACCAGCCGGCGCACCGGCGCGAGCCCGAAGCGGACGAGCGCCGCCGCCCCGGCCAGCAGCAGCAGGCCGACCACCGCCATCGACACGATCAGGTCCGCGTGAAACGCCTCGACCTGCCGGTCGAGCAGGGCCTGGGCCGATGCGATCGTCACGACCACCGGCCGCCCCGCCACCTGGGTCCGCACGCTGTGCTGGCGCAGCCGCTCGTCGCCGATCCGCCCGCCGCTCCAGCCGCTCGCAGGGCGTAGGCGATCGTCACCGGCCAGCGATGGCGATCGGAGCTGCTGGGTTCCGCTGTCGACCTGCCAGTAGAGCCCTGACCGGGCGACATGGAATTGGGGATCGGACAGCGGCTGGCCGACGCGGAGCCGCCCGTCGGCGCCGACATGGATCAGGGCCACCAGCTCGCCGAGATGATGGTCAAGCTCCGACTGGAAACGATCGGTCGTATGGATGCGATAGAGGTGACCGATGAACAGCCCGGCGAGCAGCACCGCCAGGATCACCCCCAGCGCCGACCCGACGATCAGCCGGAGGCGCAGGCTATGACCGGCCACCGCCTTCACGCCGCGAGCCGATATCCGAGGCCGCGCACGGTGACGATCCGCTCGCGCCCGATCTTGCGCCGCAGCCGGCCGACCAGCACCTCGATCGCATTCTCCTCGCGCTCGCTGCCATGGCTGTAGAGATTGTCGAGGATGCTCTGGCGCGACAGGGTGCGGCCGGCATTGTAGAGCAGCAGCTGCAACAGGCGGAATTCATTGGCGGTCAGCGCCAGCGGCTGTTCCTCCAGCCAGGCCTCGCCGCTGGCCGGATCGACCGCCAGCGGCCCCGCCGACAGCCGGTTCGCGCTGTGGCCTGCCGCGCGGCGGGCCAGCGCGTGGAGGCGCGCCACCAGTTCCTCGGTCCGCACCGGCTTGACGATGAAGTCGTCGGCGCCGGCATTGAGCCCCTCCACCTTCTCCTGCCAGCCGCTGCGCGCCGTCAGGATCAGGATCGGCGTGGCGATCGACCGCGCGCGCAGCCGGCGGACCAGCTCGATCCCCGACATGCCGGGCAGGCCGATGTCGATCACCAGCACGGTGAAGCCGTCGCTGGCATAGCCCAGCGCATCCTCGGGATCGGCCAGCCATTCGCAGGTCATGCCGTGCCGGGTCAGATTGGCCACGACACGTTCGGCCAGCTCGGTCTCGTCTTCCACCAGCAGGATTCGCATCCCGGCTTCCTGACAGCATTCTGACAGGAAGCGAAGCTAATTGCTGCGACTGCGAACGAAATCCTCGGGGGCGAAATGCGTCGGAACCTTCCTTTGCCGTTGCTGGCACTGCTCGGCACATTGGCCGCCTGCTCGAACGGCGGCGACGCGGCCGACAATGGGTCGGCCCCCGAAGCCATCGCCAAGGCCAAGGGCGCGAACGCCATCACCCTGTCCCCGGCGGAGATGACGCGGATCGGCATCCGCTTCGCCCCGATCGAAACGGTCAGCGAAATCCCGATCGCCACCGTTCCCGCCACCCTGGCGCCGCCGCCCAATTCGCGGGTCGCGGTCGCGGCCGTCATCCCCGGCGTGATCACGCGCACCCTGGTGGTGGAAGGCGAGAGCGTCCGCCAGGGCCAGCCGCTGGCGGTGATCGCCGCGCGCGAGATGTTCACCATCGCCGCCGGCATCGAGCGCGCCTCGGCGCGAGCGGCGGCGGCGCGCGCCAACGACAATCGCCTGTCGCAGCTCGCCCGCGAAGGGGTGATCGCCGGTGCCCGCGCCGACGAGGCCCGCGCCGCGCGGCTGGAGGCAGAAGCCGAACTCAATGAGCAGCGCCGGGTGATGCGCCTCGTCAACGGCGCGGCGGACGGGGGCAGCTACACCCTCGTCGCGCCGATCGCCGGCAAGATCACCACCGCCGCCGTCCAGACAGGATCGCCGGTGAGCGAGGCGACCTCGGCCTATGTCATCGACGCCGTCAGCCGCTACGAGCTGACCGCGCAACTCCCCGAACGCTTGGTGGGCAAGGTCCATCCCGGCATGGGCGTCCGCCTGCCCGGCAATGTCCGTGGCGAGGTGACGAGCGTGGGCAGCGTCATCGATCCGCTCACCCGATCGGCCAGCCTGCGTGCGCGCATTCCGGTGGGGCCGGGCGTGGTGGCGGGCCGCGCGCTGCCGGCCACCCTGTTCGCGCCCGCGCCAGCCGGAGCGATCGCGGTGCCGTCGGGATCGGTCGTCGACATCGGCGGCAAGCCCCATGTCTTCGTCCGCTCGGCGCATGGCGTCGCCGTCCGTGCCGTCGAGACCGGCGACGAGGCCGATGGCCGCACCCTGATCCGCTCCGGCCTGCGTACCGGCGAGGCGATCGCCGTCGCGGGGATGAGCGAACTCAAGTCGATCGAGGGCCAGGACTGATGCTGCGCGCGCTCGCCGCCTGGTCGCTCTCCTATCGCCTGCTCGTCCTGGGGCTGACCCTGCTCGTCGGCGGGCTCGGCGTCTGGGCCTATTCGACCCTGCCGGTCGATGCCTATCCGAACATCGCCCAGACCCAGGTGAAGATCATCCTGAAGGCACCGGGCATGACCCCCGAGGAGGTCGAGACGCGGGTGATCGCGCCGCTGGAGCTGGAAATGCTGGGCCTGCCCAACCAGGCGACACTCCGCTCCACCGCCAAATATGCGATCGCCGACATCACCATCGACTTCATCGACGGCACCGACATCTACTGGGCGCGCCAGCAGGTGGGCGAACGGCTGGCCGGGGTGATGGGCGACATGCCCGAGGGCGTCGGCGGCGGCATGGCGCCGATCTCCACCCCCTTGTCCGACGTGTTCATGTTCACGATCGACGGGCCGCTGTCGCTGGCCGAGAAGCGCGAGCTGCTCGACTGGACGATCCGCCCGGCGCTGCGCACCGTGCCCGGCGTTGCCGACGTCAACGCGCTGGGCGGCCATGTCCGCACCTATGAGGTGCGGCCCGACCTGGTGGCGCTGGCAGCGGCGCGGCTGTCGGTGGACGACCTGAAGTCGGCGATCGAGCGCGGCAACCGCAATGACGGCGCCGGCCGCCTGGCCGACGGTGAGGAGACGCTGATCGTCCGCGCGGTGGGCGCGATCCGCGACGCGGGCGACATCGAGCAGATGGCGGTGACGAGCCGCGACGGCCGGATCATCCGGGTCGGCGACGTCGCCACCGTCGGCGCGGGATCGCTCACCCGCTATGGCGGCGTCACCGCGCACGGCAAGGGCGAGGCGGTGCAGGGCCTGGTGATCGCGCTGCGCGGCGCCGATGCCCGGCAGGTGGTGGACGGCATCGCCTCCCGGCTCGACGAGCTGCAGCAGAGCCTGCCCAAGGGCACGAAACTCACCATCTTCTACGACCGGTCGGACCTGATCGGCCGCGCCGTCCACACCGTCCAGAAGGCGCTGGTCGAGGCGACCGTGCTGGTGATCATCCTGCTGATCCTGTTCCTGGGCGACTGGCGGGCCGCGGCGATCGTCGCGGCGACCCTGCCGATGGCGGCGCTCACCACCTTCCTGTTCATGCGCGGCATGGGCCTGTCGGCGAACCTGATGAGCCTGGGCGGCCTCGCCATCGCCATCGGCATGCTCGTCGACGGTGCGGTGGTGGTGGTCGAGAATGTCGTCGAGCGGCTGAACCATGTGAAGGACGAGGCCGCCCCCCGCCTCAACATCGTGTTCCGCGCCACCGCCGAAGTGGTCGTGCCCGTCTCGGCCGGGCTGCTGATCATCGCGCTCGTCTTCCTGCCGCTGCTCTCGCTGGAGGGGCTGGAGGGCAAGCTGTTCGCGCCGGTCGCGCTCACCATCATGTTCGCGCTGGCCGGCTCGCTGCTGCTGGCGCTCACCCTGGTCCCCGTGCTCGCCTCCTATGGCCTCAAGGGCGGCCATCATGGCGAGCCCTGGATCATGCGCCAGCTCTCGCCGCGCTATGCCGGGCTGCTCGGCCGTGCCTTCGCGCGCAAGCGGCTGGTCTATGCGCTGGCGGGCGGCGGGCTGGTACTGGCCGGGCTGGCCTATGGCGCGGTCGGCAAGACCTTCATGCCGACGATGGACGAGGGCTCGGTGGTGATCCAGATCGCCAAGCTGCCCACCGTCGGGCTCGATCGCTCGCTGGAACTGGCGGGCCGGGTCGAGGCGGAGCTGATCGCCAAGGTGCCCGAGGTGACCGGGGTAATCTCGCGCACCGGCACCGACGAGATCGGGCTCGACCCGATGGGCCTGAACGAGACCGACATGTTCGTTACGCTCAAGCCCTCCGCCGAATGGCGCGGCGACCGCGAGTTCGTGGTCGGTGAGATGCGCAAGGCGCTGGCGGGCATGCCCGGCTTCGACCCGAGCTTCACCCAGCCGATCGAGATGCGCGTCGCCGAGATGCTGACCGGCGCGCGCGGCGACCTGGCGATCAAGATCTTCGGCCCCGACATGGCAACGCTCGCCGATCTCGCCGGCCGGATCCAGCATGTCCTGCAGGCAACCCCCGGCGCCTCCGAAGTGCTCACCGTCGCCAATGACAGCGTCGATTATCTCCAGCTCGACATCGACCGCGCGGCGGCGGGCCGGGCCGGCATGCCGATCGACCTGCTGCAGGACAGCCTGCGCAGCCAGCTCGAAGGCCTGCCCGCCGGGATCGTCGCCGAAGGACAAAAGCGCATCCCGGTGGTGATCCGCGGCACCGACGGCGCCCGCGAGGACGCCACCCGCTTCGCCGACCTGCAGCTCACCACGCCCTCGGGCGAGCTGGCGCGGGTCAGCGATCTCGCCCGGGTCGAGAAGGTCCAGGGACCGATCCGCCTCGATCATGAAAGCGGCTCGCGCTACGCGCTGGTCCAGGCCTTCGTGTCGGGCCGCGATCTCGTCGGCTTCGTCGACGAGGCGAAGGCCAAGGTGACGGCCCAAGTCCCGCTGCCCGCCGGCTATCGGCTGGTGTGGGGCGGGCAGTTCGAGAACCAGCAGCGCGCCTCGGCGCGGCTGATGATGGTGATCCCGGTCGCGCTGCTGCTGATCTTCCTGGTGCTCTATCTGACCCTGAAGTCGCTGCGCGGATCGCTGCTGATCCTGGCCAACATCCCGTTCGCGGCGGTGGGCGGGATCATCGCGCTGTGGCTGACCGGCGAATATCTGTCGGTGCCGGCGTCGGTGGGCTTCATCGCGCTGCTCGGCATCGCGGTGCTCAACGGGCTGGTGCTGGTCGCCTATTTCCGCCAGCTGCGCGAGGAGGGCCTGCCGATCGGCGAGGCCGTGCGCCGGGGCGCCGAACGGCGGCTGCGCCCGGTGATGATGACCGCGAGCATCACCGCCTTCGGCCTGGTCCCGCTGCTGTTCGCGACCGGCCCCGGATCGGAGATCCAGCGCCCGCTGGCGATCGTGGTGATCGGCGGGCTCGTCACCTCGACCCTGCTGACCCTGATCCTGTTGCCGATCCTCTATGAACGCTTCGGCGAAGCCAAGATGGAGGCCCAGGCATGAGCCGCGTCGTCCTGACCCTCCATTGCGGCGTGGCCGATGGCGAGACGATCGCCGAGGCGCTCCGCGACGGCCTGCACGCGCCGGTGCACCTGCGCCGCGAGGGCGTGCTCGGCCGCGATTTCGACGATGCCGCGACCGGCGAGCGCGTCGCCGGCACGCTGGCGCGCATGGCGGTGGAAGTGGAGCTGCCCGCCGAGCGGGTGGCGGAGGCGCTGGCGCTGGCCGCCGGGGTCCGCCGACGGCTGCCGTTCCGCTGGCGCACCGTGGCGATGTTGGACGGAGGACGAGTGGAATGAGGTGGGCGTGGCTTCTGCTGGCCGGCGTGGCGGCACCGGCTCTGGCGCAAGGCACCGACCTGCCGCCGCCCGAGCTGGTGGTCCAGGCGCTCGACGCCCATCCTGTCGTCGAGGCGGCGAACGTCCGGGTCGACGCCGCGCGCGCCGAAGCCGATGCGCTGCGCTATGGCCCGCACGAGATCACCGTGCAGGGCACCGTCTCGCGCCGCAAGGTCGATCGCGACCGCGACTATGCCGAATATGACACGACGATCAGCCGGCCCTTCCGGCTGCCGGGCAAGGCCTCGCTCGATCGCCGCGCCGGCCGGCTGGGAATCGACATCGCCCATAACCGGATGGAGGACAGCCGCCACCAGGCCGCGCTGTCGCTGGCGACGCTCTGGTATGACTGGCTGCTCGCCGTCGAACTGCAGCGCAACGCCACCGCGCTGGTCGAGAATCAGCGCCAGCTTGTCGGCGCGACCCGGCGCCGGGTGGAACTGCGCGATGCGGCGCGGCTCGACCTGGAACAGGCCCGTGCGGCGCTGGCGCTGACCGAGGCGCAGCATGGCGACGCCACCGCCGACAGCGCCCGCGCCCGCGCGCTGCTGGCGGCGCGCTTCCCCAGCCTGCCGCTGCCCGCCGAGCCGCCCCGGCTGCTCGACCCCGGCGTGCCGGGCGAGGGCTTGGCCCAGCTTCAGCGGCTGATCGTCGAGCGCAGCCATGAGATCGCCGCCGCCGCCGGGCAAGCCGAGCGGCAGTCGGTGATGGCGCGCCGCGCGCGCGCCGACCGCATCGCCGACCCGTCCTTCGGCGTGCGCCTGTTCAGCGAGCGCGGTGGCGAGGAGCAGGGTGCCGGCCTGTTCGCGTCGCTCCCGCTCGGCGGCCGCCAGCGCGGCGCGCTGGCCCGGCAGGCCGAGAGCGAAGCGATGGCCGCGCGCGCCGAGCTGACCAGCATGGAGCGCGAGATCGCCGGCAACGCCGCCGCCGACGTCGCCGAATATGAGGCGCGGCAGGCCGCCTGGCAGGCGAGCCGCGAAGCCGTCCGCCGCGCCGAGGAGAGCGCCACCCTGGCGGTGCGCGGGCAGCAGCTCGGCGCGATCGACCTGGCCGAGCGCCTCTATGCCGAGCGACAGGCGAACGAGGCGCGGGCGCAGGAACTGGCGGCCCGGGCCGTGGCCGCGCGTCTGATCCTGAAGATCCGGATCGACGCGCACACGCTGTGGATCAACGACTGACGGATCGACGACGGACCCCGGCCGGACGGCCGGGGTCGATCATCCTTACTCGATCGTGCTGGCCAGCTCGCGGTTCAGCCACAGCGCCAGCAGCGTGCCGGCAGTGCCCGACAGCAGATAGGCGCCCGCTGCCAGCAGGCCGAAATGGGTGGCGAGCAGCAGCGCCGCCAGCGGGGCGAAGCCCGCGCCGAACAGCCAGGCGAGGTCCGAGGTCAGCGCCGATCCGGTGTAGCGATGGCTGGCCGAGAAGCGCGAGGAGAGCGCGCCCGAGGACTGACCGAAGGACAAGCCCAGCAGCACGAAGCCCACCACCATGAACACGATCTCGCCGAGCTGGCCGGCGTCGAGCAGCTGCGGCGCGAAGCCGCTGAACACCGCGATCGCCGCCGCCGAGGCGCCCAGCACGGTGCGCCGGCCGAAGCGATCGGCCAGATAGCCCGAGGCGATGATCGCGACGATGCCGAAGCCGGCGGCGACCGCCTCGATCAGCAGGAAGCGGCTGGGGCTGTCCTCGGTGAACAGGAACACCCAGGACAGCGGGAACACCGTCACCATGTGGAACATCGCGAAGCTGGCGAGCGGGGCGAAGGCGCCCATCGCGATCGTGCGCCATTCGCCGCGCACCGTGTCGCGCAGGCGCACCGGCTGCAGCGAGCGGCGCTCGAACAGATGCTCATATTCGGGGGTCACCACGATGCGCAGGCGCGCGAACAGCGCCACCACGTTGATCGCGAAGGCGACGAAGAAGGGATAGCGCCAGCCCCAGTCGAGGAAGTCGGCCGCCGGCAGCGCCTCGATCAGGAAGGTGAAGAGCAGGCTGGCGACGATCAGGCCCAGCGGCGCGCCGAGCTGCGGCAGCATCGCATACCAGCCGCGGCGGCGCTCCGGCGCATTGAGCGCGAGCAGCGAGGCGAGGCCGTCCCACGAGCCACCGATCGCCACGCCCTGCCCCATGCGGAACAGCGCCAGCAGCATCGCCGAGCCATGGCCCAGGGTCGCATAGCCGGGCATGAAGGCGATCGCGGCGGTCGATCCGCCGAGCAGGAACAGCGCGATGGTGAGCTTGGCCCCACGGCCATAGGCGCGGTCGACCGCCATGAAGATCAGGGTGCCGACCGGACGGGCGAGGAAGGCCAGCGGGAACAGCGCGAAGGACAGCAGGGTGCCGGTCAGCGCATCGACATAGGGAAAGACGAGCGACGGGAAGACCAGCACCGACGCGATCGCATAGACGAAGAAGTCGAAGAATTCCGACGTCCGGCCGATGATCACGCCGATCGATATCTCGCCCGGCGCCACCTTGTGGCTGCCGCCATGCAGGGCGCGGGCATCGCGCTCCGCCGTGGTGCTGTTCATCGGCTGCGTACTCATTCGACACTCCTCGGGCGATCAACCCGCGTCCACGGCAAAAGACGCTCGCGACTCCGCCGCGAACCATATCCTCCCTTCGCCAAAATGGGTCGCCGGGGGGATTGGACAAAATGTCCTATGTGCACCGCAGCAGGGCGGGCCTAGGCGGCCATCATGACCCAGATCGCTCGCCGACTCACCTCGATCGCGCAGTTTTGCAAGGTTTCGGCCATTGCCGGCCTCGCCACGCTGCTGTCCGGCTGCAATATGGTGGTGCTCCACCCGGCCGGCGATGTCGCTATGCAGCAAGGCCGGCTGGTGGTGATGTCCACCATCCTGATGCTGCTGATCATCATCCCCGTGATGATCCTGACCGTGCTGTTCGCGTGGAAATATCGCTCCGCGAACAAGGAGGCCCGCTACGAGCCCGACTGGGACCATTCGACCCAGCTCGAGCTGGTGATCTGGGCGGCGCCGCTGCTGATCATCATCTGCCTGGGCGCGCTCACCTGGGTCGGCACCCACCTGCTCGATCCGTGGCGGCCGCTGTCGCGCACCGCGCCCGATCGCGCGGTCCATGCGTCGGTGAAGCCGCTCGACGTGCAGGTCGTCGCGCTCGACTGGAAGTGGCTGTTCATCTACCCCGAGCAGGGCATCGCCACGGTCAACGAACTGGCGCTGCCGGTCGACCGGCCGGTGCGCTTCCGCATCTCCGCCTCCTCGGTGATGAACAGCTTCTATGTCCCGGCGCTCGCTGGCCAGATCTACGCGATGCCGGCGATGGAGACGAAGCTCCACGCCGTCCTCAACCATCCGGGCAGCTATGAGGGCTTTTCGGGCAATTACAGCGGCGCCGGCTTCTCGACGATGCGCTTCGCGGTGAAGGGCCTGAGCGAGAAGGACTTCGCTGCCTGGGCCGACGCCGCGCGCAAGGCGCCCGCCAAGCTCGATCGCGCCGCCTATCTCCAGCTCGAGCGCCCCAGCGAGCGCGAGCCCGTCCGCCACTTCGCTGTGGCCGACCAGGGCCTGTTCGACGCGGTCGTCAATCTCTGCGTCGAGCCCGGCAAGATGTGCATGCGCGACATGATGGCGATCGACGCGCGCGGCGGCATGGGCAAGGCCGGCGCCTACAACGTCCGCCAGCTCGCCTATGACAAGTTCGCCGCGCGCGGCTCGGCCTCCACCGCCGCCACGCCCGCGCCGCGGATGATGGTCGCCGCGATGTGCCTGCCGGCCGAGCCCAAGGCCGCCGCCCCGGCCGCCAACCGGCTGGTCGACCTCGCCCCGCTGCGCGGCGCGGGCCTCGCCCGTCCGGGCAGCTTCCGCCCGCCGCTCCTTCTCGCCGCCAACGGCACGACGCCGCCCGTCCGCCGGGCCTCCTGATCACATCGCCTGATCCCATCGGAAGACAGATATGTCCCCTGCCCCCATACCGATCAGCCCGATCTTCGGGCGCCTGACCCTCGACGCGCTGCCGCTGCACGAGCCGATCATCGTCGCGACCTTCGCGGCGGTGGCGCTCGGCGGCGTCGCGGCGCTCGCCCTCATCACCCGCTACCGGCTGTGGGGCTGGCTGTGGCGCGACTGGTTCACCAGCGTCGACCACAAGAAGATCGGCATCATGTACATGGTGCTGGGCCTGATCATGTTCCTGCGCGGCTTCGCCGACGCGATCATGATGCGGCTCCAGCAGGCGATGGCGTTCGGCGGGTCCGAGGGCTATCTGAACGCGCATCATTATGACCAGATCTTCACCGCCCATGGCGTGATCATGATCTTCTTCGTGGCGATGCCGTTCGTCACCGGCCTGATGAACTACATCGTGCCGCTGCAGATAGGCGCGCGTGACGTGTCCTTCCCCTATCTCAACAATTTCAGCTTCTGGATGACGACGGCGGGCGCCGTGCTGGTCATGTGCTCGCTGTTCGTGGGCGAGTTCGCCCAGACCGGCTGGCTGGCCTATCCGCCGCTGTCGGGCATCGCCTACAGCCCCGCCACCGGCGTGGACTATTATATCTGGGCGCTCCAGATAGCGGGTGTCGGCACGACATTGTCGGGCATCAACCTGATCGCGACGATCATCAAGATGCGCGCGCCAGGCATGACGATGATGAAGATGCCGGTCTTCACCTGGACGTCGCTGTGCACCAACGTGCTGATCGTCGCCTCCTTCCCGGTGCTGACGGCGGTGCTCGTGCTGCTCGGCCTCGACCGCTATGTCGGCACCAACTTCTTCACGAACGACTTCGGCGGCAGCCCGATGATGTACGTGAACCTGATCTGGATCTGGGGCCACCCCGAGGTCTACATCCTCATCCTCCCGCTGTTCGGCGTCTTCTCGGAGGTGACCTCCACCTTCTCGGGCAAGAAGCTGTTCGGCTATACCTCGATGGTCTACGCCACCGTGGTCATCACCATCCTGTCCTACGTCGTCTGGCTGCACCATTTCTTCACGATGGGCTCGGGCGCGAGCGTGAACAGCTTCTTCGGCATCACCACGATGGTGATCTCGATCCCGACGGGCGCGAAGCTCTTCAACTGGCTCTTCACCATGTATCGCGGCCGCATCCGCTTCGAGCTGCCGATGATGTGGACCGTCGCCTTCATGCTCACCTTCGTGGTGGGCGGGATGACCGGCGTGCTGCTGGCGGTGCCCCCGGCCGACTTCGTGCTGCACAACTCGCTGTTCCTGATCGCCCACTTCCATAACGTGATCATCGGCGGCGTGCTGTTCGGCCTGTTCGCGGCGATCAACTTCTGGTGGCCCAAGGCCTTCGGCTTCAAGCTCGACGTGTTCTGGGGCAAGATCAGCTTCTGGTGCTGGGTGGTGGGCTTCTGGCTGGCCTTCATGCCGCTCTACATCCTGGGCCTGATGGGCGTCACCCGCCGCATGCGGGTGTTCGACGATCCCTCGCTGCAGATCTGGTTCGTGATCGCCGCGATCGGCGCGGTGGTGATCGCCGCCGGCATCGCCGCCATGCTGATCCAGTTCGCGGTCAGCATCTGGCGCCGCGAGCAGCTCAAGGACGTGACCGGCGATCCCTGGAACGCCCGCACGCTCGAATGGTCGACCAGTTCGCCGCCGCCCGAATACAACTTCGCCTTCACGCCCGTCATCCACTCGCTGGACGCCTGGTATGACATGAAGACGCGCGGGGCCGAGCGGCCGCTGGACGGCTTCAAGCCGATCCACATGCCGAAGAACACCGGCACCGGCGTGATCCTGGCCGCGCTCAGCCTGGTCTGCGGCTTCGCCCTGATCTGGTATATCTGGTGGCTGGCGGTGGCGAGCTTCGTCGGGGTCGTCGCGGTCGCGATCGCCCATAGCTTCAACTACAAGCGCGATTTCCACATCCCGGCCGAAACCGTGACGGCGACCGAGGCGGAACGCACGCGACGGCTGGCGGCGGAGGCCCGATAATGCAGAACATAGCAACCCAGCCGGGCGCGCCGGTCCACTTCTACGATCTGGACGAGCACGCCCATCCGGAAGGCCACAGCACGATGCTGGGCTTCTGGATCTACCTGATGAGCGACTGCCTGATCTTCGCGATCCTGTTCGCCTGCTATGCGGTGCTCGGCGGCAACCTCGCCGCCGGCCCCGGCCCCAAGGACCTGTTCGACCTGCCGCTGGTGGCGGTGAACACGGCGATGCTGCTGTTCTCGTCGATCACCTATGGCTTCGCCATGCTGGCGATGCAGCGCGGTGAGAAGAACGCCGTGCTCGTCTGGCTGGCGATCACCGGCCTGTTCGGCGCGGCCTTCCTGGGGATCGAGCTCTATGAGTTCGCCCATCTGATCCATGAGGGCGCGACGCCGCAGCGCAGCGCCTTCCTGTCGGCCTTCTTCACCCTGGTCGGCACCCACGGCCTGCACGTCACCTTCGGCTCGATCTGGCTGGTGACGCTGATGGTGCAGGTGGGCCGCCACGGGCTGGTCGCGGCCAACCGCCGCCGGCTGATGTGCCTCAGCCTGTTCTGGCACTTCCTCGACGTCATCTGGATCGGCGTCTTCACCTTCGTTTACCTGATGGGAATGCTGCGATGAGCGCCGATCATGATCATGCCGTCCACCCCCATGGAACCCACGGGGACGCCGCCGAGGCGCATGGCAGCCTGCGCGACTATGCGATCGGCTTCCTGCTCTCGGTCGTCCTGACGGCGATCCCCTTCTGGCTGGTGATGACCCAGCCCTTCGCCGCCGGCACCACCGCCGCGCTGATCATCGGCTTCGCCGTCGTCCAGATGGTCGTCCACATGATCTACTTCCTGCACATGAACGGGAAGGTGGAAGGCGGCTGGACGATGATGGCGCTGATCTTCACCCTGATCATCGTCGCGATCATGCTGATCGGGTCGCTGTGGGTGATGTTCCACCTCAACGCCAACATGATGCCCATGCCGCACGACATGAGCCAGATGCCGTGACCACCACGCGCCTTCGGGCGCGGGGGATGGCCGCCGCCCTGCTGGCGATCGCGGCGCTGCTGGTGGCGCTGGGCGTCTGGCAGGTCGAACGGCGGGCGTGGAAGCACCGGCTGGTCCAGACGGTGGAGGCCCGCGTCCACGCGGCCCCCGTCGCCGCCCCCGGCCCCGACCGCTGGCCGTCGATCACGGCCGAAAGCGACGCCTATCGCCATGTCGCGACCACCGGCCACTATCGCGCGGGCAGCGATACGCTGGTCCAGGCCGTCACCGAACGGGGCAGCGGCTATTGGGTGCTCACCCCGCTCGACACCGGTGAGTTCACCATCCTGGTGAACCGCGGCTTCGTGCCGCAGGACGCCCGTGCGCGCGCCCATATCCTGCCGCAGGGGCCCGTCACCGTCACCGGGCTGCTCAGGATCAGCGAGCCCAAGGGCGGTTTCCTGCGCGCCAATGATCCGGCCAATGGCCGCTGGTATTCGCGCGACGTGGCGGCGATCGCCGCCGCCCGCCGGCTGAGCCCGATCGCCCCCTATTTCATCGACGCGGCCGCCTCGCCCGACGGCAGGGGCCCGGTCGGCGGGCTGACCGTGATACGCTTCGCCGACAATCATGCCGTCTACGCCGCAACCTGGTTTGCGCTTGCCCTTCTGGCCTGCTGGGGGGCATGGCATGTGCTTCGCAGCGATCGTCCCGCCGAAAGGGCCGCGGCCGAATGAAGGATGCCCCACCCCCGCTGACCGCGCCGACCCAGGACGACGCCGGACTGCGGAACATGATGTTGCTGCTCCAGCTGCGCTGGATCGCGGTGGGCGGGCAGCTGGTGACGATCGAGGTCGTCCATGGCCTGATGGGGATCGAGATCCCGGTCGTGCCGCTGCTGATCGCGCCGATGATCCTGGCCGCGATCAACCTGGTCAGCACCCCGCTGCTCCGCCGCCGCTCGGCGGTCACCAACAGCGAGCTGACCCTGGCGATGCTGGTCGACGTCGCCGCGCTCGCCTGGCAGCTTCACCTGACCGGCGGGCTCGCCAATCCCTTCGCCTCGCTGTTCCTGCTGCAGGTGGTGATCGGCGCGATCCTGCTCGAGCCGCGATCCTCCTGGGGCATCGTCGCGGCGGCGCTGGCGGCGCTCGGCCTGCTCACCCTCGATCCCGAACCGCTGCTGCTGCCGCCGCAGCATCGCGAGGACCCGATGGCGCTCTATCTGCAGGGTAGCCTGATCTCCTTCGCGCTGATCGCGATCCTGCTGGTCGCCTTCGTCACCCGGATCAGCCGCAACCTGCGCGAGCGCGACTCCTCGCTCGCCCATGTCCGGCAGCGCGCGGCGGAGGAGGACCATATCGTCCGCATGGGCCTGCTCGCCTCGGGCGCGGCGCATGAGCTGGGCACGCCCTTGTCGTCGCTGTCGGTGATCATCGGCGACTGGCGCCGCATGCCGCATGTGACCGGCGACCCCGACCTCCAGGCCGACCTGGAGGAGATGGATGCCGCCGTGCAGCGCTGCAAGACGATCGTCAGCGGCATCCTGCTGTCGGCCGGCGAGGCGCGTGGCGAGGCGCCGCGGGTGACGACGATGCGCCATTTCCTGGAGGGCATCGTCGGCGAATGGCGCGCCAGCCGCATCCCCGGCATGCTCGATTATAAGGATCGCTTCGGCGAGGATGTGGCGATCGTCTCCGATCCCGCGCTCAAACAGGTGCTGGGCAACATCCTTGACAATGCCGCCGATTATTCGCCCGAATGGATCGGCGTCGTGGCTACCCGCGAGCGGGATTCGCTGGTGCTGGAGATCGCCGATCGCGGGCCGGGCTTCTCCGAGGATATCCTGTCCTCCTTCGGCCAGCCCTATCGATCGACCAAGGGGCGGCCCGGCGGCGGGCTGGGCCTGTTCCTGCTCGTCAATGTGGTGCGCAAGCTGGGCGGCACCGCCGAGGCGGGCAACCGGCCCGAGGGTGGCGCCTATGTGAGGGTCATCCTGCCGCTGCGATCGATCGCCTATGACAAGGAGCCGCGCGCGTGAGCGACGAGAAACTGCTGGTCATCGTCGAGGATGACGAGGCCTTCGCCCGCACCCTGAAGCGCTCCTTCGAGCGGCGCGGCTACAAGGTTCTGGCCGCCGCCAGCCATGAGGTGCTGCTGGAGCTGCTGGCCGAGCACAAGCCCGGCTTCGCGGTGGTCGACCTGAAGCTGGGTGGCGCCTCGGGCCTGGTCTGCGTCCAGACCCTGCGGGCGACCGACGACGCGATGAAGATCGTCGTGCTCACCGGCTTCGCCAGCATCGCGACGGCGGTGGAGGCGATCAAGCTGGGCGCCTCCTATTATCTCGCCAAGCCGTCCAACACCGACGACATCGAGGCCGCCTTCGCCCGCACCGACGATGGCGATCCCGACGCCACGGTCGAGGGGCGGCAGTCGTCGATCAAGACGGTGGAATGGGAGCATATCCACCAGACCCTGGTGGAGACCGATTTCAATATCTCCGAGACCGCGCGCCGGCTGGGCATGCACCGCCGCACCCTCGCCCGGAAGCTGGAGAAGCGCCAGCTCCGCTGATCCGGCGCCCCTCCTCTCCCCCGCCGCATCATGATAGGAGCGTTCGGAGGGGGGACCATATGATGCGCCTGTCGATGCTGCTGCTGGCCTGTGCCATGCCGACCATGGCGCTGGCCGATCCGCCCATGCCCTCCACGCGCAGCGAGGCTGCCCATGACGGCATGAACCATAGCGACATGACCGCGCCGAAGACGCCGCGGATCATGCCCGGCTATGGCAATGGCGGCTTCCCGGTCACCACCAGGGTCCGCGCCGCGCAGGCCTATTTCGACAATGGCATGCAGCTCGCCCATGCCTTCGCCCACAATGCGGCGATCGCGGCGATGACCGAGGCAGTGCGGCTCGATCCGGCCTGCGCGATGTGCCTGTGGGGGCAGGCCTGGGCGTCGGGCCCCACGATCAACTATGGCAAGAGCGACCAGGAACTGGGGCCGCTTTCCGAGATGGCCGACAAGGCGGCGAAGCTCGCCGAGACCAACGGCACCGATCGCGAGCGCGCGCTGATCAAGGCGCTCCAGCGCCGCTACCGCAATGGCGGCGGCGGCAAGCCCGGCGACCTCGCCTTCGCCAAGTCGATGGCGGCGCTTGCGGGCCGCTATCCGCAGGATGACGAGATCGCCGTCATCACCGCCGACGCCTGGCTGATGACCCATGCCGAGACGCCCGAGGACTGGAAGGTCAACGCCGAAGTCGCGATGCCGCTGCTCGAAGCCGTGCTCAAGCGCAGCCCCAACGACACCGGGGCGATCCATTTCTACATCCACGCCACCGAGATCGCCGGCAAGGCCGGGCTCGCCGAGCGCTATGCCGACAAGCTGATCCCCCTCGCACCCCGGGCCAGCCACCTCGTCCACATGCCCAGCCACACTTATTATTGGGTCGGCCGCTACCAGGACGCCGCCGACGTCAACATGCGCGCGGTGGAGATCGGCGAGGAGAACGCCAGGGAACTGGGCCTGCCACCGCCCGACGGCGTGTGGGGCCTGCCCTATCATGCGCATAATGTGACCTATGGGCTGGGCGGCGCGCTGGAATCGGGCGACGCCAGGACCGCGCTCGAGCTCGGCCGCCCGCTCGTCCAGCGCTCGCAGACCGGGGCCGATGCCGGCGCGTTCAGCCAGCTCATCGCCGCCAATGGCTATTTCGCGCTCGCCGTCTTCGCCGACCCGGCCGAAGTGCTGGCGCTGCCCGAACCCAAGCTGCCGATCCTCGCCGTCGCCTGGCATTATGCGCGCGGCGAAGCCTTCGCACGCAAGGGCGATGCCGCCGCCGTCCGCAAGGAAGCGATCGCCATCAAGGGCCTGGTCGGCGACCTGCCCGACGATGGCTCGAAACAGGCGCAGCAACTCACCTTCATCGCCCGCAACGTGCTCGGCGGGCGCGCGGCGATGCTGGAGCGGCGGCCGGCCGACGCCGCGCTCGCCTTCCAGCAGGCGGCCGAGATCCAGGAGAGCCCCGACTTCTCCAGCGTCTCCGACCCGCCGGCCTGGTATTATCCCGTCCGCCGCGACCTCGCCGCCGCGCTGCTCGCATCGGGCGACCGCGCCGGCGCGAAAGCCCAGGCGGAAGCAGCGCTCGCCTATCGGGTCAAGGATCCGGGCACGCTCGCTTTGCTCAGGACGATCGGCCGATAAGAGGCACAAAAAAGGGCTGCATCCCCGCAACGCGGATGCAGCCCAGTCATGTCGGAGTATGACCTCCGGGGAGGGACTGCGAACAGTCCGTGCCACAAGGGGGTAGTGGCAAGGCAACCCTTAGCGCGGCTTTCCGAATCCGTCCAATGACAAACTATTATCGAGCAAAAAGAAAAGCTTGATTTATCTATCAAATTGGTAGATTTTTACCCTGCCCGCCAATTGCGCGGACGATGGCGGAGGCGGCCTTCTGGCCCGACAGCGCCGCCCCCTCCTGCCAGCCGCCGTCATATTGGCTGAGATGTTCGCCCGCGAAGACGGTGCGGCCATGGGGCTGGTTGAGCAGGCGATATTCGGGCGCGGTGTCGCGATCCTGCCAATGGACCCAGGAGCCGAGATTGTCGGGAATGCGGTGCCAGGCGACGACGGCCGGACGATCGAGCTGGCCCGACTGGCCCGGATGCAACAGCTCCACCGCCGCGCGCGAGGCGGCGATCTGCTCGGCGAGCGGCCTGTCCCCGAACGCATAGGCCGGGTCGCCCGAGAGATAGGCACCGATCAGGGTGCCGCGCGCGGCGTGCAGCTCGTTGCTGGGATACCAGACCAGCCGGGTCGGCCCGTCGACCCAGGATATCCCGCCATAGATATTGGCGCGCGCCTCCCAGAAACGCGGCGCGTCCCACGCCACTTTCACCGCGCTGTGATAGGCGACCGAGCGGAAGGCGGCCTGGTGCGCGGCCGAGAAATTGGTGTTGAGCCGGGCGAGGATCGGCAGCGGCAGCGCCACCACCAGATGGTCGGATCGCCGCTTGGCCACGGCCCCCGTTCGCCGGTCGCGCCAGGCGACGTCGACGCCCTTCGCGTCCTGCCGGATCGAGACCACCTCCTGCCCCAGCCGCACCACCGGCCCGAGCGCGCGGGCGAAGGCTTTCGGGATCTGGTCCATCCCGCCGACCGGCTGCAGCATCGTCGGCTGCATCACCACCCCTTCCTCGAAGGTCAGCGCGGGGCGCAGGCGGGGATCGAGCAGCCGCCGCAGATCGAGCGGCGCCTCGGCCTCGCCCCGCTCGTCGCCGATACCCGGCGTCGTGCGGAAGCCCGATCGCGTCGTGCCATGGAAGCGCCCATCGTCACCCAGATCGCCATAATCCTTCAGAAAGGCGAGCAGCGCCTGCCGGTCGTCGGCGGTCAGCTCCTTGTCGAGCGCGCCCGCGCGGGTGCTTCGCGCGAGCAGTTCAGACACATAGCCGCGCGCGTCGTTGACGATCCGCCGCTGAGTGATCCGCTCGCCGTCGAGGCCGACAAAGGCGCTACGGCTGGCATTGACGAGCGGCTCGACCCCCACGCCGAGCGTGCGGCAATAGCCGAGGATGGTCTGGTGATGGCTCGGCAGTCGCGCCGGGCCGGCGTTGAAATAGAGGCCGTCGCCAAAGCCGGTCGTCTGGGTGGTGCCGTCGGTGAAGGCGATACGATCGCCGCCCCGGATCGACCAGTTGCGCCCGCCCACCCGTTCGCGCGCCTCCAGCAGGACGACATCGAAGCCCGCGCGCCGCAGCTCATAGGCCGCAACGAGGCCGCTGATCCCCGCGCCAATCACGGTGACCTTGCGCCCCGCCCCCGCATTTTCGGGCAGGCCGAAGCCGTCGGGGGAGGCCGCCCGCGCCGCCTCCCCCACGCCCAGCGCGCTCATCGTCGCCATCGCCGCGCCATAGCCGCCGGCGGCGGCGACGCGCAGGATCGCTGCGCGCCGCGTGAGCTTGGCCGCCATCAGAAGCGCACCGTGAGCTTGGCGTAATAATAGCCGCCATTGATGCCGAACGGCCCGAAGCTCTGCCGGGTCGCCACGCCATTGCCGCCCACCGCGAGCGATTCCGCATAGGTGACCGGGTCGATCTTGTCGGGGCGGATATCGAACAGATTGTTCGCGCCGACGGTGACCCGCAGCGCGCGGCTGACGTCATAGCTGATGTCGAGATCGGTGATCACCTTGGTGCCGATGCTGTTCTTCACATAATGGCCGGTGTTGCCGCCATCGGTGAACACATAGGACTTGCCGTAGAGCGTGTTGCGCAGGTTGATCAGCCAGTCATTGCCCTTGAACAGCGTGCCTAGCGTCACCTTGTAGCGGGGCGACGCCGTCTCGATGAACGAGATGGCATTGGCGTCGAGATATTTCTGGTTCGACGCCGCGATCTGGGCCGAGGGGGCCGCGATCTTGCGCACCTTGGTCTTGTTGTAGTTGGCGCCCAGCGACCAGTCGATCGACGAGCCCCCGACCGGCGTGGTGTAGTTCAGCACCAGCTCGACGCCGCGGGTGCGGGTGTCCGCGCCGTTGACGAAGGTGGAGATCGACGTGGTGACCACTGTCGGGTCGAGATTATTGCCATTGGCGACGATCGCGGCGGTCACCGCCGGCGAGCGGATGACGTTGTTCTGCTTGCCGTAGATCAGGCCGGTGCTGACGATCCGGTCGTCGATGACGATCTGATAGGCGTCGAGCGTGGCCGAGAAGCGCGACGAGGGGGTGAACACCGCGCCGAGGCTGAGGTTGGTCGACTTCTCCGAATCCAGCGGATCGATGCCGAGCAACGCCGCCGCGCTGTTGTTCGGGGGCAGGCGCACGCCAGCCGTGGTGGGCGAGATCGTGGTGGCCGAGTAGAATTCCTCGGCCAGGGTCGGCGCGCGGAAGCCGGTGCTGATCGTGCCGCGCAGCGCGAAGCTGTCGGTAAAGTCATAGCGAGTCGTCAGCTTGCCGACCAAGGCGCTGCCGAAGTCGCTATAATGTTCGTAGCGCCCGGCGACATCGAGCTGGAGCTTCTCGACCGGCGACAGCGCGACGTCGACATAGGCCGACCAGGCGTTGCGGCTGTGCTTGCCCGCGTCGGTGGGCGCGAAGCCGGGATAGGCCTGGATGCCGCCGCCGAACAGAGCGGCCGCCTCGCCCTGCACGATCTCGAAGGTCTCGTGGCGATATTCGCCGCCGAAGGCGACGCTGACCGGGCTGGCGAGTCCGGCGTCGAACTCGCGGCGGATATCGAGATTGCTGGTCCATTGCGAGGCGATGAACTTGCCCGCCAGGAAGTCGGTCTTGCTAGTGCCCGTCGCGGCGACCAGCGAGTTGTTGACCGTGTCGATGCTGCCCATGCGATTGTCGTCGCGGCCATAGGTGGTGCTCAGGTCCCAGTGCCAGACGTCGGCGATGTCGCCGCGCAGCCCGGCCGTGCCCTGATAGTCATATTGCTTCGAGCTGATCTTGGGGGTGAAGCCCTTCGGCCAGACGATCGGCGAAATGCTGGGGAAGCGGTAATTCTGATTGGCGACGCCATAGCGATAGCTGAAGGTGCCGTTGGCGTAGAGCTCGACCTGCTCGCTCAGCTGTGCCCCCGCATTGGCGGCGACATTGGCGAGCTTGTAGCGCGCATCGCCGAAGATCTTGTTGAGATGCGGATAGCCCGGCAGCAGCGGTAGTGCCGGATTGGCAAGGTTTGCCGCGGTGTAGACGCGCCGGTCAGGGCCGCCACGATCGCTATAGTCGTGATAGCGATATTCCCCGGTGAGGTTGAGCCACACCGCCTCATTGCCGAAACCGGCATTGGCGGTGGCGGAGTAGGTCTCGCCGTCGCCCTCGCCATAGGCGCCGCCCGACACCGAGGCCGAGCCGCCATGCGAGGCATTTTTCAGGATGATGTTGATCACGCCCGCGATCGCATCGGTGCCGTACTGCGCCGCCGCACCGTCGGTGAGCACTTCGATCCGCTCGATCGACGCGGCCGGGATGAAGGCGAGGTCGGGCGAGGCCGCGCCGACGAAACCGCCGGTCTGCTGCACGGTGAGGCTGGAGGCGCCATGGCGGCGCTTGCCGTTGACCAGGATCAGCGCATGGTTCGAACTCAGCCCGCGCAGGCGCGCCGAAAGCTTGAGGTTGCCGGCGTCGCCCCCGAACGCCTGCGAGGTGAAGGAGGGGATGGTGGCGCTGAGCCCGCTCGTCACGTCGCCCACACCGGTGCGGGTCAGCGCGGCGGCGTCGACCACCTCGATCGGTGCGGGGCTGTCGGCCGCGCGCAGCCCGGTGGTGCGGGTGCCGGTGACGATGATGACGCCCTGGTCGACCTCGCCCTCGCCGCCCGGAGTCTGTTCGGCCGGGCTGGTCTGCGCCGTAGCGGGAAAGGCAACCGCGAGCGCGGCCAGGGATGCGCCGAACAGGCGCAGGCGGGTATAAACAGTCATGACGTCCCCCTCGTTCGGACGCCGGCATGGCCCTGAAGGCGATGCTCGGCCGATCATCCCGGCCGCAGCAAAAGGCGACCGGTCGGCGAGGAGGTAGGATCAAGACGCGATTTCGCCGCAGCGCGGTAAACTTCGCCAATCAGAAGTTTTTATTCTTATTTGAAAGGCTTATCGACGATCAAGCAGCGCCAATAGCGTTCGCTCATAGATGGGTGTGACCACGGAACGATTTATCGTCGCTTTTGCCCCGAGCGATAAGCAGCAGGAATAGATCGGCGATATTGGAACGAAAGCCGCCGGTCGGCTGAAAATATCTCATAAGACCTATTGGCCGTCTCCGCGCCGCACGGCACCGCCATGGTCAGATCTGATAATCGCCTTCCCACTCGGCCCAGCTCGAAGGGGCCTTGGGGCTGGCGGGCGCGGGGGTGCGCTCGCTGATCTCCTTGTGGAGGCGGCGGATCATGCTGCTGCCGGTGCGGGTGAACCAGCCGGGCACCAGGCCGTGGACGAGGCTGGCGAGCCCCGCGCCGATCAGGGTGACGCCGATCCGGCTGGCGACCATCATATGCTCGCCATAGCTTTCGTTGACGTCGCGGGGGTGGCGCAGAAACAGGCGGTCGATCACGCTGGGCTCCTATCGGTCGGGCGCCGATCATAGCCCTCCGATCAGAGCCGTACCACCGTCTTGCCGATCGCCGTCCGTCCGCTCAGCGCATCGATCGCGGCCCCCGCCGCCTCGATCGGGACGATCCGATCAGGCGCGGGCCGGATCGCGCCGCGCGCGTGCAGCGCGGCCAGTTCGGCGATGTGCCGGGCGAACAGCCCCGGCCTGCGCATCACCCCCTCGCCCCAGCTGACGCCCAGCACGTCCATCGACTTGAGCAGCATCGCATTGGCCGGCAGCACCGGCATCGCCGCCGCGAAGCCCACCACCAGGAAGCGCCCACCCCACACCAGCGATCGGAAGGCCGCCTCGCCATAGGCGCCGCCGACGGGATCGAGCACGCAGTCGGCGCCCCCGCCGCAGACCTCCTTGAACAGGCCCGCCAGCGCCCGGCCGTCGACCTCCCCCGGCGGATAGACCAGCACCCGATCGGCGCCGCGCGCCCGCGCGAAATCGGCCTTCGCCTCGGTCGATACGGCTGCCACCACCTCGCCCCCCAGCGCCCGGCCAAGCTCGACTGCGGCGAGACCGACCGTGCCCGAGGCGCCGAGGACCAGCACGGTCTCCCCGGCGCGCAGCCGGGCGCGATCGTGCAGCGCATGCCAGGCGGTGCCGTAATTGACGACCATCGCCGCCGCCTCGGCGAACTCCAGGCCATCGTCGATCACGGCGACGACATGTTCGGAGGCCACCGCAAAGTCGGCAATCCCGCCATGGCGCAACAGCGCCAGGCAGCGCTGGCCGATGCGCAGCGAACGCACGCCCGGCCCGACCGCGTCGATCACCCCCGCCACCTCGATCCCCGGCGCGAAGGGCCGGGGCGGACGGACCTGGTAGCGGTCGGCGATGATCAGCGCGTCGGGATAGTTGAGCCCGGCGCAATGGACCTTGATCCGCACCTCGCCTTCGCCCGGCTCGGGCATCGGCAGCTCGCCGATCGCCAGCGACACCCCATCGCCGGGGTATTCGCTCAGCAGCGCCCTCATGATCGGCATTCCTCCATGCTCCGCACCGCGAGCGCGATCAGCCGGGGCAGGCTCTCCGCGCGGTCGCGCGCATGGGCGGAGGCCGCCGTCCCGCGGATCACCCGGCCCTTGATGCCGTGGAAGATCGCCGCCAGCCGGAACAGGTTGAAGGCGATGTAGAAGCCCCAGTCGGGGATGGCGTCGCGCCCGGTACGTGCACAATAGGCCGCGACATAATCGGCCTCGCTCGGGATGTTCAGCGCGGCCAGATCGGCACCCGCCAGCCCGGCGACGATGTCGGGTGGCATGCGGTACATGCTGGCATGATAGGCGAAATCCGCCAGAGGATGGCCGAGAGTCGACAGCTCCCAGTCGAGCACCGCGAGCACGCATGGCTCGGTCGGATGAAAGATCATATTGTCGCAGCGAAAGTCGCCATGGACGATCCGCGTCTCGTCGCCGGGCGGGATCGCACCGGGCAGCCACTCGATCAGCCGGTCCATGCCCGGATCGCGCCCCGCCTCCCCATCCTCCAGATATTGCGTCGACCAGCGCGCGATCTGCCGCTCGAAATAATTGCCAGCGCGGCCATGGTCGCCCAGCCCGACAGCGTCCGGATCGAGGCCATGGAGCTGGGCGATGGTGGCGTTCATCGCATCGAAATAGGCGGGCCGCTGGTCGCGCCCCACGCCGGGGAAGCTCGCATCCCAGAAGATGCGCCCCTCGACCATCTCCATCACATAGAACCAGCTGCCGATCACCGCGTCGTCGGTGCACAGGCCATGGACCTTCGCCGCCGGGAAACCGGCGGCGCCGAGCGCGCTCAGCACCCGCGCCTCGCGCTCGACGGCATGGGCGCCCTTCAGCAGCGGCCCCGGCGGCTTGCGGCGCAGCACATAGGCGCGGCACGGCGTGATCAGCTTGTAGGTGGGGTTGGACTGGCCGCCCTTGAACTGCTCGACGCTCAGCGGGCCGGCATAGCCCTCGACATGGGCGGCCATCCAGTGCGCGAGCGCGCCCTCGTCGAAGCGATGCGCCTCGCGCACCGCGATCGTCCCGGCATTGGCCGCGGGGTCGGCGCTCATCCGCCCAAACTCGTCCACATGCGCCAGTCGCGCTTGATATGCTTGGCGAGGCTCCATTTGTGGACCTCGGTCGGCCCGTCATAGATGCGGAAGGCGCGGATCTCGCGGAACACCTGCTCGACGATCGTATCGCCCGAAACCCCGGTGCCGCCCATCACCTGCACGCAATTGTCGGCCACCCGCATCAGCGCCTCCGACACGGCGACCTTGGCCATCGAGCTTTCGCGCGTGCCCAGCGCCCCGCCGTCTAAGATGTCGGCGCACCAGTCGATCATCAGCTCGGCTTGTTTCAGGTCGATCGCATTCTGGGCGAGCAGGAAGCCCACGCCTTCATGATCGATCAGCGCCTTGCCGAAGGCCTGGCGCCGGCAGGCATAGTCGGTCGCGATCTCCTGCGCGCGCAGGCAGGCGCCCAGCCAGCGCATGCAATGCGACAGGCGCGCCGGCGAAAGGCGGATCTGGGCGAGGTCGAAACCCTGCCCCGCCTCGCCCAGCATCTGCGCGGCGGGGACCCGCAGGTTGCGGATCGCCACGGTGGGATGGCCGCCGACCATCGTGTTGTCGATCGTGTTGGGGACATGCTCGATGATGATCGCCGGGTCGGGCAGATCGACCAGGAACATGCAGGCACCCTCTTCGGCCTTCGCCATGACGATGCCGAAGCGCGCGCCCTGGGCGCCGGTGATGAACGCCTTGCGCCCGTCGATCACCCACTCGTCGCCGTCGCGCCGACAGAGTGTCTTCATCATCGACGGGTCCGACCCGGCGCCACCCCAATCGGCCGGCTCGGTCATGAAGAAGGCGCTCCGCGCCTTGCCCGCCAGCAGCGGCTCGAGGAAGCGGCGGCGATGTTCGGCGCTGCCGACATGGCCGAGCAGATAGATATTGCCTTCGTCGGGCGCCGCCGTGTTGCAGGCGAGCGGGCCGAGCGGCGACAGGCCCGATCGGATCAGCACATGGGCGGTCTCGCGCTGGGTGAGGTGAGACCCGTCGGCCAAGATATGCGGGGTCATCACACCGGCCGCGCGCGCCTTGTCCCTGAGTTCGTCGACCAGCGCCTCGGTCGGCGCGCCATGGCCGTCGCGGCGCGGATCGCGCTCATGGGGGATGACCACGTCGCGCACGAAGCGCTCGACCTTGTCGCCGATCGCGCGCGCCAGCGGCCGGATCGACGGCGCAGCTCCGGGGGTCATGCTGTCAGGCGACGCGCTGGAGCAGGGACTGGCGCAATTCCCGCTTCAGGATCTTGCCGCTGGCGTTGCGCGGCAACCGCTCCTCGAAGAACAACCGCTTGGGCGCCTTGAAGCCCGAGAGATGCTCGGCGCAATGCGCCATCAGCTCGGCCTCGCTGGCGGTCTGGCCGGCGCGCAGCACGATCACCGCGGTCACCGCCTCCATCCATTTCGGATCGGGCAGGCCGATCACCGCGACCTCGCTGACCGCGGGGTGGCGATAGATCGCCTCCTCCACCTCGCGCGAGGCGACATTCTCGCCGCCCGACTTGATCATGTCCTTCTTGCGGTCGACCACCGCCAGATAGCCGTCGGCGTCGAGCACGCCCAGGTCACCGCTGTGGAACCAGCCGCCGGCGAAGCTGTCGGCGGTCTTCTCCGGATCGTTCCAATAGCCGCTGAGCAGTTGGGGCGAGCGATGGACGATCTCGCCGATCTCGCCCGGCGGCATGTCGCGCATGTCGTCGTCGACCACGCGGGTCTCGACATGGAGGGTCGGCCGCCCCGCCGAGCCGAGGCGTGCGTCATGCTCCTCGGGGAACAGGATCGTCGCGACCGGCGCGATCTCGGTCTGGCCGTAGAGATTCCACAGCCGCAAGGCGGGCAGCCGCTCGCGGATCTCCTTGAGCACTTCGACCGGCATGATCGAGGCGCCATAATAGCCCTTCACCAGGCAGCTCAGGTCATGCCCCGCCAGCTCCGGACTGCGCAGCAGCGATATCCAGACGGTGGGCGGCGCGAAGAAGGAGGTCGCGCGATGCTGCGCGATCAGGGTGATGATATTGTCGGCGACGGGCCGGCCGGTGATGATGTTGATCGCGCCGACATGCAGCGCCGGGCCGATCATGCAGTCGAGCTGGGCGCAGTGGAACAGCGGCATCGCGTGCAGCGCGATCGTGTCGCGCGTCCATTCGCAGTCAATGATGCAGCTCTGATATTCCCACAGCACGCTGTTGTGCGACAGCATCGCCCCCTTGGGCCGGGACTCGGTGCCGCTGGTGTAGATGATCTGCAGCAGGTCGTCCCCGCCGCGCGTCTCGGGCTGGGGCGCGTCGCCGGGCGGCAGGTCGTCCCAGGAGGGGACCTGGGCCGGCGCGGGATCGAGCTCGCCGGGGATGCCGACCAGTGCCTCGACCAGCCCCACCGCCGCCTCGCACGCGACCGCGATCGTGCTGGGATCGGCGAACAGCATCCGGCTGCCCGAATGGTCGAGGATGTAGCGGACATCCTCGACATTCAGCATGAAGTTGATCGGCACGAACACAGCATCGGCGCGGGCGGCGGCGAAGCGCAGCGCGACGAAGGCATGGCTGTTGCGCGCCAGCACCGCGATGCGATCGCCCGGCGCGATCCCCCAGCGGCGCAGGCTGGCGGCCAGCCGGTCGACGATGGCGTCGAACCCGGCATAGCTCCACTCGACGTCGCCGCAGATGATCGCGGTCCGCTCGCCATGCCGCGCGGCGGACCGGCGCAGCATGGCGGACATGGACTGGTGCCGCGCGGTTTCCAGGGTCCGCGCGAAGATGGTCGCGTTCTCGTCGATCACCGGCATCTACTTCCAGCGAACCTTCAGCGAGATGCCATAGGTGCGGGGCTGGCCCACCGCCTGGGTGATGATGTCGTTGTAGGAGATCACGTTCTCCACATAATATTTGTTGAAGATGTTCTTGCCCCAGGCCGACAGGGTGATGCGGTCGCCCGGGAAGTCATAGCCGATGCGGCTGCCGAAGATCGCGTAGCCGTCGATCTTGAAGGGGATGCGCCGGCTCCAGCGATTCACGCCATTGTCGGGGATCGGCAGCGAGCTGCCGCCGACATAGGTGTCGACGCTGCTCTTATAGGTCATGTTGCCGCCGATGAAGAAGGTGCCGCCGTTCGCCAGTTCGGTGCGGTAGTCGATGTCGCCGCTATAGGTCCATTTGGGCGCGAAGGGCAGGCGGTTGCCGGCGAAGTCGGTCTGCACGCCGAACACGCTGATGCCCGAATAGCGCTGCACCTTGCTGTTGATGTAGCTACCCGATGCGGTGAGGGTCAGCCCCTCGACCGGACGAATCACCACATCGGCCTCGGCGCCGTAGATGCGCGACTTGGGCACGTTGTCGAGGCGCTGTAGCAGGCCGAACAGCGCCGTCGAGACGGTGCCCTGGATCTGCTTGTCCTTATAGTCCTGGTAGAAGACCGCGCCGTTCAGGCTGACCCTGTTGTCGAGGAACCTCGTCTTCAGGCCGGCCTCATAGGAGGTCACCGATTCCTGCGTGGCGGGCACGAGCTGCGACTGCAGCGAGGCGGTGATCACCGGGAAACTGCCCGCCTTGTAGCCGCGCGACACGTTCGCGTAGATTAGGGTGGTCGACGAGGCCTTGAAGTCGACGCCGAGCTTCCACGAGACATTGTCTTCCGACAATTTGCTGAGGAACGGCGTGCCCGGCAGGTTCGCCGCGTTGAGCGTGTAGCAGTCCCCGAACGCCAGCGGCACCGTCTGCCCGGTCAGGATCTGGCCCAGCAGGGTGAACAGCTCGGACACATTCTGATCCCCGGTGGGATCGAAATTGCACATCCGGTTCTTGTTGATCGACTTGGTGTAGCGGATCGCGCCCTTCAGGGTGATCTGCTCGCCGACGTCATATTCGCCGCTCGCGAAGGCGGCGTAGTTCTTCATCTTGCCGCGATTGTCGACGCCGCTGACATGGATGAAGTTGGTGCCGGCGTTGCTCAGCGAGTTATCGCCATAAGTGATGTCCTGATATTCGCTGACCTTGCTGCCATTATAGTTGGCGCCGATCGTCCAGCGGAACACCGCCCCCGGCGTCGAGGCGTTCGACAGGCGCAGTTCCTGGCTGAAATCGTTGATCTTGCCGTCGTCGCGCGGATTGTCGACCAGCTCGTAGCTCGAGCCGTCGAGGTCGAACGACATGTTCTGCTTCAGATGGTTGTAGGTGGTGATCGAGGTGAGCGCGATGTCGTCGGTCACGTCGAGATCGCTGCGCAGGAAAGCCTGGAACAGCTTGCGGTTGCCGCGCGGGGTGGCCGCGTCGGTGGCCGATTGCAGCGCGTTGGCCGAACGGCCGGTGGCCGACCAGTTCGCCGCGCGGATCTTGCGCGGGGTGAGGGGCACGTTGAGCTCCTCGAAGGTCGGCGCGGTCGGGGTCGACGGCAGCGAGGCGATGATCTGCAGCGCCTGCGGATCGGAGCGATCGACCGAGCCGTTGACGTTCAGCTCGAAGCGCAGCCGGTCGGTCGGCTTCCACACGGTGACGAGGCGGGCGGCGATATAGTCCTGCTTGCCATTCTCGTCGTCGCGCTCGAAATTATACTGCCAGTCGTCGCGATGCGCGGCGTCGACGGCGAAGCGGATGCCCAGGCGATCGTCGATCGGCCCGCTGATGAAGGCGGTGCCGTGGACCTCGTTGAAGCGGCCATAATCGAGGTCGAAGCCGGCCTGCAGATCCTCGGTCGGCTTGGCGGCGATATAGTTGATCGCGCCACCGGTGGAGTTCTGGCCGAACAGCGTGCCCTGCGGCCCCTTCAGCACCTCGACGCGCTCGAGATCGTACATCGAATGGCCGGCCAGCACCGGGAAGGGCATCGGCGCCTGGTCGATCGAGACGCTGACCGCCGGATAGACGCCCAGCGCGTCGGCATTATAGCCCACGCCGCGCAGGGTGAAGACCGGAGTGCCATGGGTCGACGGCGCCATCGCCATGCCCGGAATGGTCTGCACAAGTTCCTGCGGAGTGCCGATGTTGCGGTTTTCCAGCATGGTGGTGTCGAACGCCGCGATGCTGGCACCAACCTTGCTGATGCTTTCATTGCGTTTGTTCGCGGTGACAATAATTTCACCGGTCGAATCGCTGGAATCTTCGGCGGCCCATGCCGACTGCGAAATACTACCTAAAAAGATAGCGGTCGACGTGACCAAGAGAATCTTCGACAATTTCGACAACCTCCCCTCCCTTTTTTTGACAATATCTCACCTGCGACCTTTGCAGGCCGGACTCTTCTTTGAGAACTGTCTCTATGGTGATAGTGGTTTGGCTGGAAGGCCGGCTATAAACCATGTCCCCGACTGCCAACTTCTTGACGCGAGGTGCCAGTGGCGTCTAGTCTCCCGCACCAAGAACGATAATTTCACAGTGGAGAGGTTCACCCGCATGAACCGCAATGCGCTCTATGCTGCGCTTCCGGACCTCAGCGCCCGGATCATGCGCCACACGCTGGCGAGCGAGCTGAACGTGAACTGGGACATGTTCTGCCGCGACAGCCGGCTGAAGCCGGTTCGCCTCGACGAAGGCACCACCGAACTGCTCGCGCAGGACGAGGTCTTGCTGCAGGAGGGATTCGCCGCGCTCACCGCGAACAACCATCCCAATCTGTGGTGCAATGTCGGGCTGCGCTATCGCTCGATCAAATATGGCGCGCTCGGCCTCGCGATGATGACGGCCAGCACCCTGGCCGAGGCGATGGACATCGCCTGCCGCTATCAGGCGCTCACCTATTCGCTGATCAACTATCGCTACGTCCTCGCCCCGAACGGCGCCTCCGCGCTGATCGGCGAGACCGACGGGACGCCCGCCCATCTCCACGATTTCTCGCAGCACCGCGACCTGGGCGCGATCCGCACCCTGATCGGCGACCTGATGGCGGGCGAGCGGGTGCTGGAACGGATCACCGTCGCGGCACCGCCGCCGTGCAACTGGAGCCTGATCAAGGACCAGTTCCCCTGCCCGGTCGAGTTCAACGCCGACCGCACCCAGTGGATCTTCCTGCCGGGCAGCGCCACCCGCGCTCTGCCGCTGGGCGATTGCGACCTGCAGACGCTCTACAGTTCGCGCTGCGACGTGATGCTGGGCAAGGCGCAGGCCAATGCGTCGGTCACCCAGCGGCTGACCGCGCTGCTCAGCGCGCGCGCCGAGGACATCATGAGCGCCAGCGAGGCCGCGCGCGAACTGGCGCTGTCCGAGCGCACCCTCCACCGCCGGCTCGCCGAGGAGGGGACACGCTTCTCGACGATCGTCGACGACGCCCGCTACCACCGCGCCCGCGAACTGCTCGCTGATCGCCGCATGACGATCGAAGGGATCGCCTTCGCGGTGGGCTTCGCCGAACCGTCGAGCTTCTCGCGCGCCTTCAAGCGCTGGTCGGGCATGGGCGCGCTCGAGTTCCGGCGCCAACTGGTCCGCTAAAAAAAGAAAAGGGGGCCGCAGCCCCCTTTTTTTATAGTCCCTGCTACAAAAAAGCGGCCGCCCGGATCCGGGTCCGGGCGGCCCAGCGGGGTCAAGCCGGTTCGAAGCCGAGGATCGCCTTCACTTCCATGAACTCGTGGAAGGCATGCTCGCCCCATTCGCGCCCATTGCCCGACTGCTTGAAGCCGCCGAACGGCGCCGCGAAGTCGAGCGGGGCATAGTTGAGCGCCACCTGGCCGGCGCGGATCTTGGTCGCGACCTCTCGGCCATGGTCGAGATTGCCCGACTGGATATAGCCGGCCAGGCCATAGGGCGTGTCGTTGGCGATCTCGATCGCCTGTTCCTCATTGTCATAGCCGATCATGACGAGGACCGGGCCGAACACCTCCTCGCGCGCGATCACCATCTCGTTGGTGACGTCGCCGAACACGGTGGGGCGGACATAATAGCCCTGGTTGAGCCCGTCGGGCTTGCCCGGCCCGCCCGCGACCAGGGTGGCGCCCTCGGCGATGCCCTTCTCGATCAGGGTCTGGATGCGGCTCCACTGCACGTCGGACACGACCGGGCCGAGATTGACCGCCTGGTCGGGCGCGCCGACCTTCTGACGGCCGATCGCCTCACGGGCGAAATCGCTGGCCTCGGCCATGCGGCTGGCGGGGACCAGCATGCGCGAGGGCGCGTTGCAGCTCTGCCCGCTGTTGACCATCATCGCGTCGACGCCCTGGCTCACCGCGGCGGCGAGATCGGCATCCTCGAGCACGATATTGGCCGACTTGCCGCCCAGTTCCTGATGGACCCGCTTGACCGTGCCCGCCGCATTCTTCGCGACCTCGATCCCCGCGCGGGTCGAGCCGGTGAACGACACCATGTCGACATCGGGATGCGACGAGATCGCCGCGCCGACGGTGGGGCCGTCGCCATTGACCATGTTGAACACGCCCGCCGGCACGCCGACGCTGTGCATGATCTCGGCGAAGATCTGGCCGCTGAACGGCGCGACTTCGGACGGCTTGAGCACCATCGTGCAGCCCACCGCCAGCGCCGGCGCCACCTTGCAGGCGATCTGGTTGAGCGGCCAGTTCCACGGGGTGATCATGCCGACCACGCCGATCGGCTCCTTCACCAGCCGGGTGGTGCCCAGCTCGGTGGTGGGGTCGAAGTCGGGCAGCAGCTTGAGGGCGACCTCGAAATGGACGAGGCCGAGCGGGACGTGCGCGCCGGTCGCGAGGCCGGCGGGTGCGCCCATCTCCTCGGTCACGGCGTCGGCCAGGTCCTGGGCGCGGCGCTTCATCTCCGCCAGGATCGCGTCGAGCAGCTCGATCCGCTCCGCCTTCGAGCTGCGGCTGAAGCTGCGGAAGGCGCGGCGCGCGGCGGCGACCGCGCGGTTGACGTCGGCGACGTCGCCCAGATTGATCTGGCCCGCCACCTGCTCGGTCGCGGGGTTGATCACGTCGAGCGGCCTAGCGCGGCTCGGCGCGACCCAGGCTCCGTCGATGTAGAAGTCGAGATAATTCCTCATTCGCTGGTTCCCTCTCGCTGGGCGATCGCGGCGTGGATCACCTCGGTGAAGATCGTGATGGTGCGGCGGACGATCCGGTCGCCGGTGCCGAGCGCCTTGCGCATCGTGGCGATGCCGTGGATCAGGCCGGCGGCCTCGATGAAGTGGACCTCGACGCCCTGCGCCGCCATCTGGCCGGCGAGCGCGCGGCCCTGGTCGCGCAGCGGGTCGAGCCCGGCGGTCAGGATCACCGCCGGGGGCAATGCCGCCGGCATCGGGTGGAGCAGCGGCGAGGCGTCGGCGTGGTGGATATCCCCCTCGCCCGGCAGATAATCGGCGATGAAGCGATCCATCAGCCTGCGGTCGAGCAGATAGCCCTCGGCGAACTCCTTGTAGGAGCCCTCGGTCGGGCTGGTCGCATCGCCGAGCGGGTAGATCAGCAGCTGGGCGAGCACGGCCGCGTCGCCGAGCTTCGCGCCGAGATAGAAGGCCAGGTTTCCGCCCGCGCTGTCGCCCGCCACCGCGATGCCGGTGACCGGCGCGCCCAGCTCGACCGGGCCGGAGGCGATGAAGCGCGCCGCCGCCAGGCAATCCTCATGCGCCGCCGGATAGGGGTGTTCGGGGGCGAGCCGATAGTCGACCGACACCACCCTTAGCCCCGACAGCCGGGCGATCAGGGTGCAGAAGGCATGATGGGTGTCGAGGTCGCCGATCACCCAGCCGCCGCCATGGAGATAGACGATCACCGGCCCGGCCTCGGCCGCCTTCGGAAAATAGGCCCGGAGCGGACAGCCGCCGCCGGTGAAGTCGACCGTGCGGACCGACAGGTCGGGCTCGGCATCGAACGCCTCGCCGAGCTGGTGGTAGACCGCGCGCGCCAGCTGGGCCGGCAGGTCGGCGAGATGCGGGCCTTCGACGGCCGCCAGCGCATCGAGCACGGCGGCGGTCTCGGGGAGGACGAAGGGCTGGCTCATTTCGCCTTCCCTTCCTGCTGCTGGAGCAGCCTGGCGCGGTCGCCGACATAGGCGCGCAGATCCTCGGCATCCTTGTCGCTCAGATATTTGCTGAAGCTGATCATGCCGCGCTCCTTGAGCACACCATCGATCACCACCGCCTTCCACGCCTCGGCGCTCGACAGCATCGCCGAGCGGCGCAGGTCGGGCACCACCCCGCTCGAGACCGCGCCGGGGCCGTGGCAGACCCAGCAATCGCGCTCGAACAGCGTGTAGCCATGCGCGATCTGCTCCGGCGTGAAACGGTCGGCGGGCGGATTGGCGGCCGGCGGAGCGAGCTTCGCGATCTTCGGCAGCGGGGTCTTGCCGCCCAGCCGGAAGACGAAGATCCGTCCATTGGGTCGGGGCCCAGGATTATCGTTGAAGGCCGAGGTCAGCGCATAGGCACCGCCATATCCGGCGGCGACCGCCACATATTGCGCGCCGTCGCGCTCGAAGCTGATCGGCGAGGCCATGATCGGCATGCCGACATTCATCGTCCACAGCACCTTGCCGCTGTCGGCCGCGAAGGCGCGCAGATTGCCCTTGGTATCGCCCTGGAAGACCAGGTTGCCGGCCGTCGTCAGCAGACCGCCATTCCACGGCTCCGAATAGGCGAAGCCCCAGGCCTCGCGCTGCTTCACCGGATCCCAGGCGATCAGCCGCCCGCTCAGGAGCTTGCGGGTGGCCGCGAAGCTCTTCGGGTCGTCCGACGCCGCCGCGCCGGCATTGTCGATGCCGAGATTCCAGCGGCCGTTGCGGACCTGGAAATTCTTCGGATCCTCATAGGGGAACAGCGCGTGGTTGGCCGGGATATAGGCGAGCCCGGTCTGCGGGCTGAACGCCATCGGCTGCCAGCTATGTGCGCCGAGGGCGCCGGGCACGATCACCTGCGGGCCATCGGTATAGCGCGCCTTGGGGTTCTCGATCGGCCGGCCGGTGGCCATGTCGTAACCGGTCGCCCAGTTCACATCGACGAAGTTCTTGACCGAGAGCAGCTTGCCGCTGGTGCGATCGAGCACGAAGAAGAAGCCGTTCTTCGGCGCCTGCATCAGCACCTTGCGGTCCTCGCCGTCGATCTTGAGCGTGGCGAGGGTGATCGTCTGGGTGGCGGTGAAGTCCCAGCTTTCGCCCGGCGTCTCCTGATAATGCCAGCGATATTTGCCGGTGTCGGGGTCGAGCGCGACGATCGAGGACAGGAACAGATTGTCGCCCTTGCCCTCGCTGCGGACCTTGTGGTTCCACGGGCTGCCATTGCCGACGCCGATATAGAGCTGGTCGAGTTCCTGGTCGTAGACGATCGAATCCCAGACGGTACCGCCGCCGCCGGTTTTCCAATACTGGCCGTGCCAGGTGTCGCCCGCCTTCGCCGCGAGCACATCGTCCGACGCGGCGTTGTCGGGGCCGTCGGCGGGGTTGCCGGGGACGGTGTAGAAGCGCCACACCTGCTTGCCGGTCTGCGCGTCATAAGCGGTGACATAGCCGCGCGCGCCCAGCTCGGCGCCGCCATTGCCGATCACCACCTTGCCCTTCACGATGCGCGGGGCGCCGGTGATCGTGTAGGTCTTCGACTGGTCGACGGTGACGACCGACCAGACCGGCTTGCCCGTCTTGATGTCGAGCGCGATCAGCCGGCCGTCGAACGCCCCCAGATAGAGCTTGCCGTCATAGAGCGCGGCGCCGCGATTGCCGACGTCGCAGCAGCCCTTGGCGCCGAACTCGCCGGGCACCTGCGGGTCGTAGCTCCACAGCAGCTTGCCGCTCTTGGAATCGAACGCATAGACCTTGGACCAGGCGGTGGTGACGTAGAGCACCCCCTGATATTCGAGCGGGGTCGATTCCTGGGCGCGGTTGGTGTCGAACTCATAGGACCAGGCGAGGCCGAGCCCGGCGACGTTGCGATCGCTGATCGCGGTCAGCCGGCTGAAGCGCTGCTCGTCGAAGGTGCCGCCATAGGTGACCCAGTCGCCGGGATCGCCGGTCTGGGCGAGCAGCCGTTCCCAGGCACTGCCGGTCGCCTCGGCCAGCGCGGGCGCCCGCGTCGCATATCCGGCCAGGGCGCTGGCCATCAGCACGATGGCGAGAGCCCCCAAGCGCTTATGTTTCGTCACAACCCCTCCACTTTTATCTTTGCTGTGATGTGGCCGCGGCCGGCCGCTCGGCGCCCCGCGATCAGCGATAGGCGAACTCGGGCCCTTCCAGATCGATCGCCGGGATCTCCTCGGCCTCGCGCCAATAATCCTGGGTGTGGCGCCATTCGGGCCGCTCGCCGAGCCGCTTGGGCAGCTTGTCGATGTCGCGCATCAGATAATTGGGATTGAAATTATCTTCCTCGATCCACGGCAGCAGCACCTCGTTATCGGCGCCTTCGGGCTTGACGACCTCGACCACCGAGACCTCTTCCCGGTCCATGCGCTGGAGCAGCTTGCAGACGAAATCGCCGAGCAGATCGACCCGCAGGGTCCACGAGGCGCGGAAATAGCCGAACACCCAGACGAGGTTCGGCACCCCGGTGAACATCATGCCGCGATAGGTGGCGGTCTCGGACCAGTCGACGATCCGGCCGTCGACCTCGAACTCGATCCCGCCCATCACGAGCAGGTTGAAGCCGGTGGCCGCGACGACGATGTCGGCCTCCACCTTCTCCCCCGATTCCATCGCGATCCCGTTCGGCTCGAAATGGTCGATCTTGTCGGTGACGACCGAGACCTTGCCCTCGCGAATCTTCACGAACATGTCGCCATCGGGGATGAAAGCCAGCCGCTGCTGCCACGGGCGATAATTGGGCGTGAAGTGCGGCGCGAACTCGAACTCCTCGCCGGCGTAGAGGCGGACGAGCTCCTTGAGCTCCTCGAACACCTGATCGGGCTCCTCGCGGGCGCGCCGGTCGAGCATCTTCTGGGTGTAGAGATAGTCGAGCCGTGCGCAGCGATGGATGGTGGCATCGTCCACCCCGATCTCGCGCATCCGGTCGGCCAGTTCGCTGCGGTTCGGATAGCAGAAGAAATAGGTGGGCGAACGCTGGACCATGGTGACGTGCGCGGCACGGTCGGCCATCGCCGGGATCACGGTGGCGGCGGTCGCGCCCGATCCGATCACGGCCACCTTCTTGCCGCTATAATCGATATCGTCGCTCCACTTCTGGGCGTGGACCAACTGGCCCTTGAAGTCGGCCATGCCGGGCCAGTCGGGCAGATAGGGATTGGCGTGGTCGTAATAGCCCTGGCACATCCACAGGAAGCTGCAGCGATAAGTGCGCGCCTCGCCGGTGGCGGCGGAGACGGTCTCGACCGTCCACTTGCGCTCCGCGCTCGACCAGGAGCAGCGGCTGATCCGGGTGCCATAGCGGATGTGCGGGTTGAGGCCGCTCTCCTCGATCACCTCGCCCATATATTGGCGGATCGCGTCGGCGGTGGCGATCGGCGGGCCGACCCAGGGCTTGAAGCGATAGCCGAAGGTGTAGAGGTCGCTGTCCGAGCGGACGCCGGGATAGCGGTGCGTGTGCCATGTGCCGCCGAAATGTTCCTGCGCCTCGAGAACGACGAAGCTCTTGTCCGGACATTGCAATTGCAGATGATGCGCGCTCCCGATCCCGGAAATTCCCGCGCCGACGACAATAACGTCAAACTCCTCGACGCCATCGACTTGAATTTTCGCCTGGTTTTCGAGAACTGAACCCACGTCTAACTCCTCTCCGGACGCACCGATCGCGCGGACATTGGGGCATCACCCCAGTTTTCACGATCTTGGTTCGAAGAGGGCCGCGCTTCCACATCCGGGCGCGCCAAGATTTTGGCTGTTCCGGCCAAGGCGGAGCGGCCTTTTTACAACTGCCGTAAGGGAAATCAGGCGATTTTCAGCGCCATCCGGCTCAGCGGAAATAAGCGCTGGGCGAGACGCCAAAGGCGCGGCGGAACATCGCGCTGAAGCTGCTGGGGCTGTCATAGCCCACCTTGAACGCGACCTGGGTGATCGGCGCCCCGGCCGAGAGCAGCGCCAGCGCGTCCATCAGCCGCACCTGCTGGCGCCACATCGCGAAGCCCATGCCCGTCTCGCGCTTGAAGCCGCGGGTGAAGGTGCGGCGGCCCATGCCGGCGATCTCGGCCCAGTCGTCGATGTCGCGCGGGTCCGACGGATCGTCGAGGATCGGCCCGCACACCCTCAGCAGCCGCGGATCGGCTGGCATCGAGACATGGTGCGACATGTCCGGCATGCGCCGGATTTCCTCCATCAGCAGCGCGATGATCCGCCCTTCGCGGCCATCGAGCGGATAGGCGGTGTCGAAGGTGACGATCTCCAGGATCAGCGCACGCAGCAGGCCCGACACCTCGAAGACGCGGCAGCTGTCCCCCGGCTGCGCCAGTTCGGGGCGCAGATAGAGCGTGCGCAACGACACGGGGCCACGGCAATGCACCTCGTGCGGCTCGTTGGCGGGCAACCACACCGCGCGCTGCGGCGGCACGACATAGCTGGCACCGGGGGTGCGCACCGCCATCACCCCAGTGGAGGCATAGAGCACCTGGATATGGCCATGGCTGTGCATCGGATCGACGAAGGCGGCCGGATATTCGTCCTGGAGGGCCAGGACCGGCCTGTCGCTGGACAGGACATCGCGGCTGTTCTTCATGGCCTGATTTCAACAACCCTAGCTTCAGCGATTGATTTTGGGCCGATGGCCTTCGATTTGCAACAGGCTTGATCGATTGGCCCTTCCGCGAGGATGATTGGCCCGAACGGCGACGCCGGATAGCCACGGACGGCTACTGTGCCTGGGACGATATGAGGATGACGCCGTGATCGAGACCGAGGCCAGAGAGAGGGCTGACAAGATCGATCCGCGGATCGGCGATTTCGCTCGGCAGCTGCACGAAGCCTATGCCGCGCACGGCCCCGCCCGCGACCTCGACGAGCGGCGCCGGATCGCAGAACTGGTGCGCGAGCCATGGCGGCGGGGCGGTCCGGAGATGGCGGAGAGCCGTGACATGATGGTGGCCGGGGTCCGCCTTCGCCTGCACCGCCCCTCCGCGCGGCGCGACCTGCCCGCGATGCTCTATGTCCATGGCGGCGGCTGGGTGCTGTTCAGCGTCGACACGCATGACCGGCTGATGCGCGAATATGCCGCGCGCGCCGGGATCATGGTGATCGGCATCGACTATAGCCGCTCCCCCGAAGCGAAATTCCCGGTGGCGCTCGACGAGATCGGCGGCGCGCTCGACTGGATCGAGGCCGAGGCCGCGACCCTGGGCATCGACCCCGCCCGCATCCTGATCGGCGGCGATTCCGCGGGCGCCAACCTCGCCGTCGCCGCCTGCCTGCAGCGGCGCGACACGGGGCGCCCGGCGCTTGCCGGAATGCTGCTGAACTATGGCCTGTTCGATCCCGCGCCGACACCGAGCTATGATCTCTACTCAGGCCCGGATCATACGCTCGACGCCGCCGAGATGCCGGCCTTCTGGGACGCCTATGTCGACAGCCCCGCGCAGCTGGCCGATCCGCTGGTGGCGCCGCTGCGCGCCGGTCTCCACGATCTGCCGCCCGCTTTCCTGGCGATCGCCGAATGCGACATCCTGGTCGACGGCAACCATGTTTTCGCCGCGAAGCTGCGCGAAGCGGGGGTTCCGGTCGACGACGTCACCTATGAAGGCGCGACGCACAGCTTCCTGGAGGCGGTGTCGATCGCGCCGCTCGCCGCCCGGGCGCTCGACGATCAGGCGCGGTGGATCGGGCGGCGCTGTCCGCCCCGCGCGATGGGCGTCTTCACGCGCGGGGACGCGCGATGACGGGATGGAAGGAAAGGACGCGGCCATGCCCTTTCGGTCGAGCCTCACGCGACGGACCCTGCTGCATGGCCTGGCAGCGGGAGCGCTGACCATGGCCCGCTCGCCCGCCTCCGCCGCCGCTCGCCCGGCCTGGCCCGATCTCGCCCCGCCCCGCGCGCCGCGGATCGACCATATGATCGACCAGCTCGGCCGTCGCCGCAACGATGCCTATGCGTGGATGAAATATATCCCGGCCGAGGGCTCGCGATCGATGGCGACCCTGCCGCCGATGCTGCGCGACCAGCTCAGCGCCGAGATCGCCTATGCCGATGCGATGCTGGCGCCGCTGGAGCCCGACATCCGGCGCTTCACCGAGCAGATGCTGGCCCGCGTCCCCGAGGACGATGCCCCGCCCCCGCCGGCCACCGAGGGCTGGCGCTATGGCAGCCGGCTCGTAGCGGGCAGCGTCCATCCGGTCTTTTTCCGCACCTCGCCGCAGGGCGTGGAGGAGCGTTTGTTCGACGCCGCCGACCGCGCGAAAGGCCACGCCTATTATCGCGCGACCGATCACCAGCCGAGCCCCGACCATCGCTATTTCGCCTGGGCCGAGGACCTGATCGGCAATGACCGCCACCAGATCTGCATCCTCGACACGCAGAGCGGCGCGATCCGGATCGCGGTGACGGCCGACGCCTTCGGCTATGGCGGGCTGACCTTCTCGCCCTCGTCGCGCTATCTGTTCTGGATCTGGCGCGACGCGCACAACCGGCCGACCCGGCTCTACCGCACCCCGGCCGACGGCAACGGCGAGACCGTGCTGGTCTATGAGGAGCATGATCCGGCGATCTTCATGACGGTGGCGCGCACCGCCGCCAACGGCTTCGTCGCGCTCAGCCTGGGCGGGCCCGACATGGGCGAGGTCCGCCTGATCGCCGCCGGTGCCGAGACCGCCGAGCCCCGCATCGTCCGCCCGCGCGAACGCGGCACCGTCTATACGATCGACGAATGGGCCGGCCGGCTGATCATGCTGACCAACGCCGACCGCGCGCTCGACCGCAAGCTGCTGGCGCTCGATCCGGCAAGCTTCGCGGTGAAGAGCGAACTGGTGCCGCACCGCCCTGGCGTGCCGATCATCAGCGTCCAGCCCTTCGCCGAAGCGCTGGTGCGGCTGGAGCGGGAGGACGGCCTGCACCGGCTGGTGCTGCGACACGCCGATGGCCGTGAAATCCCGATCGCCTTCGACGCGCCTGCCTATGCGATCGGGGTGGCGCCGGGCCAGGCCTATGGCGCGAAGCAGTTGCGCATCAGCTACCAGACCCCGGCCGACCCGCCCCGGTCGATCGACGTGGCGCTGGCCACGGGCGAACGCCGGACGGTCGGCGTGGAGACGCTGCGCGGTTACGATCCGCTGGCCTACAGGATCGAGCGCATGGAGGCCCGAGCGCCCGATGGCGAAATGGTGCCGATCACCATCCTCTCGCGCCGCGACGCCCCCAATGACACGCCCCAGCCGCTGCTGCTGACCGGCTATGGCGCCTATGGCATCTCCAGCGATCCGCTCTTCTCGCTGCCTGCCACGGTGCTGGTCGACGCGGGCTGGCGCTACGCCATCGCCCATGTCCGGGGCGGATCGGAGAAGGGCCAGCGCTGGTTCCTGGAGGGGAAGCGTTTCCAGAAGCGCAACTCGATGACCGACTTCATCGCCTGCGCCCGCCACCTCTGCGAGATCGGGCAGGCGCGGCCCGGCGCGATCCTCGCCCATGGCCTGTCGGCGGGCGGGCTGCTGGTGTGCGGCGCGCTCAACATCGAACCCGAACTATGGGCCGGGGTGATCGCGCAGGTGCCCTTCGTCGACATGCTCAACACGATGAGCGACGCCGCCCATCCGCTGGTGCCGCTGTTCCGCCCCGACTGGGGCGATCCGTTGGCCGACCCGGTGGCCTATGACTATATCGCCTCGATCTCGCCCTATGAGAATGTCCACGCGGCGCCCTATCCGCCCGTGCTGTGCACCGCCGGGCTGAAGGACGACCGCGTTCCTTATTGGGAGCCGGCCAAGCTGGTCGCGGCGATCCGCGAGCGTTCGACCAGCCGCAACCCGGCGATCCTCCAGCTCGATCCCGACAGCGGCCACCAGGCGAGCAGCGACCGGGAGACCGCGTTCCGGGCGGCGGCGACCTTCTGGGCCTTCGCCGAGCGCTGCGTGCGATCAGGCTGACCCAGCCGCCTGCATGGCCGCCTGTCGCCGCGCGCTGATCACCGAGCGGATCGCGCAGCCGCCCGAGACGATCAGCGCCGGGATCGCGGTGATCGCAATCGCCTGAAGCAGTTGCGCGTCGAGCCACAGGTCGGACAGCGCGCCCGCGATCATCGGCCCGATCGCGCAGAAGATCGACACCACGAAGCTCCAGATCGCGAAGCTGCGCGCGCGCAATGACGCCGGGGTCAGGTCCTGCAGCATCGTCGGCACCAGCGCGTTGGCGGTGCAGGTGAGGAACAGGAACAGCGCGACGACGATCAGCGCGCGATCGAGATCGTCGGCCACCAGCAGCAGCGCGGCGCAGGGGATCGCCAGGAACGCCCCCAGCCCCATGATCAGCGGGCGCGCAGCCAGCCCCAGGCGCTCGCGCAACAACCGGTCGAGGATTCCCGCGACAGGCAGGCAGCCGATGCTCGTCGCCAGGGTCACCAGCCCCAGGGCATGGCCGATCTCGCCGAGCCCCGCATCGAACCGCCGCTCCAGCGCCATCGCGATCAGCGGGTTGAGCGCCTGCACCGCGATCATCAGGCTGCCGGCGACACCGACGAACAGGCCCACGGCCTGCCAGCGCTCGCGCAGGAAAGCGGCCAGCGAGCCATGGGTGTCGACATCCTGGGCGATGATGTGGCGGGGCGGATCGACGGTGAGCAGCCCCAGCGCGAGCAGCGGGAGGCCCGCCATCGCCAGCAGCAGCATCGCCTTGCGCCACGGCTCCGCCGCGAAGGGTATCCACGCCTGCGCCAAGGTGACGATCGCATCGCCGAAATAGAAGCCCGCGCTGGCGCCCGCCGCCATCAGCGCGGCGAAGCTCAGATTGGCGGTGACCCGATGCCGTTCGGGGGCCAGGTCGGGGATCATCGAATAGACGATCGGGATCATCGCGAACTCGGTAACCCCCGCCGCCGCGCGACCGACGAAGAACAGTGGGAAGTCGGGCGCGATCGCGCTGAGCACCATCAGCGCGGTCCAGGCGACGATCAGCCCCAGCAGCACCAGCTTGCGCGAGAAGCGATCGGCGAGCCGCGCGACCGGCACCGCGATCGCGCTGCCGACCAGCACCCCGGCGAGCCCCTGGAGCGCGCCGATCACCGCATCGCTCACCTGAAAACTCTGCTGGATCGCCGAGAGCAGGATCGCCTGGAGCCCACGGTCGCTCATCTGGATGCCGGCGGTGACGCCCAGAAAAGCCACGGTGAACAGCGCCCCGAACGACCAGCGGGTGGGGGCGGCATGGCCCGAAGAGGCCGGCGTCGCCGCGATCACCGCCATGCGCGATCCCCCCGTCCGAACCCCCGAAAGACCGGCATCCCAACCGGCCAAATCCTGCTCATTCCGTCGTCCCTCGCGCGATCGGGCCAAATATCGTTGCAACCGGGCCGCGCCTCCGCGCGTCTTATTGCAACTAATTCTCACTTGCTTCAGTGCCGCGCAATCGTGCCCACCGCAAGAGGTGGCACCCGTATTTTGGGGGTTGTTGCCAATGTCCGCTCTTCGCCGTCCCACCCTGAGCCTGTCCGCGCTGCTGCTAGCGGGCGCCGCCATGCTCGCGCCGGTCGCGGCCCATGCGCAGACCGAAGCCGCCGATACGGCCGCCGACGCGTCGGGGGTCGAGACCACCAAGCAGGAGGACGGCTCGATCATCGTCACCGCCCGCCGCTTCGTGCCGTCGGGCGCGATCACCGCGAGCAAGACCACCGCCCCGCTGATCGAGACCCCGCAGTCGGTGTCGGTGATCTCGCGCGACCAGATCGATCTGCTCAACTTCACCGACGTCCAGCAGGCGGTGCGCTACACCGCCGGTATCGTCGGCGAGAATTACGGCCCCGACCAGCGCTATGACTTCCTCACCTTGCGCGGCTTCATCCCGGTCCAATATATCGACGGCCTGCAGGCGCCGATCAGCTCGACCATCTCGAACGTCGGCATCGATCTCTATGGCTTCGAGGCGGTCGACGTGCTGAAGGGCCCGGCCGGGGTGCTCTATGGCACCACGCCCCCGGGCGGCATCTACAACCTCACCAGCCGCCGTCCGTCGAGCCAGACCAGCGGCGAAGTGCAGGCGATGTACGGCACCCAGGATTACAAGCGGATCGCGGGCACCTTTACCGGCGAACTGGCCCCCGGCCTCAGCGCCAGCCTGACCGGCCTGTACCGCGACAACGACATCCAGACCGACTATGTCACCGTCAAGCGCGCCTATATAGCCCCGGCCGTCACCTATGAGATTGGCCCGGACACCAAGATCACCGCGCTCGGCCATTATCAGTGGGATCGCATCGAGGGCGACACCAACGGCTTCCTGCCGGCGGTGGGCGTGCTCTATCCCAACCCGGTCGGCAAGGTGTCGCGCAGCATCAACCTGGGCGAGCCCGACTATAATTATTATCGCCGCGAGCAGTGGTCGGCCGGCTATGAGCTGACCCATCGCTTCTCCAGCGCGGTGCGTTTCACCCAGAATGTGCGCTGGGACGATTACAGCGAGTATCAGCAGATCATCTATGCCTCGGGCATCGCCGCCGACAACCGCACCGTCAGCCGCAGCAACTTCCCGTTCAAGGACGACACGAAGCAGTTCGCGGCCGACAACCGCCTCGACATCACCGTCGGCACCGGCGCGATCGAGCACCGCATCCTGGTCGGCTTCGACTATCGCAACTATCGCGAGGCATCGGCCTTCGCCTTCCTGGGCGCGACCAATATCGACCTGTTCAACCCGGTCTACAGCTCGGTCGCGATCCCGTCGCCGACGGCGCTGACGCCCTTCACCAACCAGCGCCTGAAGCAGTCCGGCCTCTACATCCAGGACCAGGCCAAGATCGGCGACTTCATCCTGACCCTGTCGGGCAGGCAGGACTGGACAAAGACCACCAACTATGCCGGCGGCACCGGGGTCGACACCAAGCAGGACAAGTTCAGCTGGAGGGTCGGCGCGACCTATGTGAGCGAGACCGGCATCGCGCCCTATGTCAGCTACTCGACCTCGTTCCAGCCGATCGTCGGCTCGACCTTCGGCGGCCAGATCTTCGTGCCGAGCAGCGGCAAGCAGTGGGAAGGCGGCGTGAAATATGACGCGCGCGGCCTGGGCGACGACATCAAGCTGTTCGCCACCGCGGCGGTCTTCCGCATCAAGCAGTCGAACGTGTCGACCGACGATCCGGCCAACCTGTTCTTCAAGGTGCAGGCGGGCGAGGTCACCTCGAAGGGCGCCGAGCTGGAGCTGGTGACGCGCCTCTACGAGAAGCTGAGCATCAACGCCTCCTACACCTACACCAACGCCAAGTTCACCGACAGCTCGGTGGCGGCGCAGATCGGCTCGCGCCTGCCGGCGGTGCCGCGCCACAAGGCGACGCTGTTCGTCGACTATACCCACGACCAGGGCGTGCTCGCCGGCTTCGGCGGCGGCTTCGGCGTCCGCTACACCACCAGCAGCCCGGGCGTGACCCGCACCGCGGCGAACCAGCTGCTCTACTACAGCCCGACGACGACCCTGTTCGACGCCGCGCTGCACTATGACATCCCGGGCTGGCGCTTCGGCATCAACGGCAGCAACATCTTCGACAAGCGCTATGCGGGCCGCTGCACCGGGCCGACGAGCTGCTTCTTCGGCCAGAGCCGCCAGGTCCTGGGCACCGTCACCAAGAAGTTCTGATCGGTCGCGATCACCGGACAAGAGAAAGCCTGGAGGGCCATGGGGCTCTCCAGGCTTTCTTGTGTTCTTTCCCTTTCCCACCGTTCGTCCCGAGCCCCTCGACTGCCTGCAAGGCAGGCGCTCGGGATAAACTTCAGCCAAGGGCTGAAGTCGAGGGACGTTGGCCAGAGGCGGCGCTGGGGACCGTGTCTCGACTTCGCTCGACACGAACGGATCGGGGAGGAGAGCCCGCCCTGCCAAGTGGGCAGGTGGCGCAGGCCCTCAGGCCGCCAGCTTGGCCGTCAGCGCGTCCCCCTTGTCGTCCGACAGCGCGGCATCGCGCAGCGTGATGAGCGTATCGGCATCGCTCACACGACCCGCCCGATAGGCCTCGACGATCGCGCCATAGTTGCGCAGGCCGCGCTCGAAGGTGTCGCCATAGCCCTTGATCAGCCGCTGGCAGCGCACCAGCTCGACCGCGAGGTCGTTGTCGCGCGCCGCCGCCTCGACGACGAGGTCGAGCCAGCCCTCGATCCGCTCCTGCTCCTCGTGGAAGCGCAGCGAACGCGGGCGCAGGCCGCGCAGGCCGGCGACGAAGCGCAGCATCAGGAACCAGCGCAGGCTGGTGGTGCGGACATGGCGGCCCTCTTGGAAGAAGGGCTCGAGCATCCGGCGCAGGCCCTTGCTGTTCAGGATGAAGCGGCCGAGCCCGGCGGGCATCGTCTCGCACACTTCCTGGAGGCGCGGGTGCATGAACTCGGTGACCGAGAGGAGCTGGTCGTCCTTGGCCTGGACCTCGCCCTTCACCCGGCCGAGCCGCGAGGCGCGGACCTTGAGGTCGGCGACGCGGATCGTGTCCTCATAGCTCATCCACAGCGCGAGATGGCGCGCCGCTTCGGAGCTGAGCACGAAACGCCCGCTGTCGAGCGCGGCGACCTTCGCCAGCCGGTCGAGATAGAGATGGGCGTAAGCCGCGTCCTGATAGTCGGCGAGCCGGCTGGCGCCGTGGAGGGCGTTGTAGTGCGCCTCGGCCGGCAGTTCGCGGCGGATGCGTTCGGCCAGCGCGCGGCCGGCCTCGGTGGTCGGCTGGGGCACCTCATGGCCGGGCTCGACCGGCAGGGCGACTTCGCCCTGCGCCGCGCGAAAACCCTCGTCGAAGCCCTTGAGGTTCGACGGGACGGCGATGCCGCTCTTCTTGATCGCGTCCTCGAACGCCTCGCGATCGAAGGGCAGCGCGCCGCTGCCGGCGAGCGCGCCGAACATGATCGAGCTGATCACGCTGCCCGATCGTTCGGTGGCCGCTTCCATGTCGAAGCCGATGAAGCGGCGCGACCGTTCCTTGGCCGCCGCGATGATCCGGTCGCTGCTGCCGCGCCCGTCGCCCATCGCCGCCTTTTCGGAGATGGCATAGATGCGGTGGGTCGACCCGATCAGGGTGGTGCGGTCGGCGGTGGAGAAGCCGCGCAGCACCGCGCGACCGGCCTCCATCAGCTCCGACGCGACGACGATGTCGACGTCGCCCGGCACCGGCATCTGCGCCAGCACCGGCACGCCCGCGCCGACCGGCTTGGCCAGCTCGACATAATAGACGGTCGAGCCGGTGCGCTGGGCGACGCCGGGCACCGAGGTGCCCTGCGCCAGCCAGCCATGCTCGCGCGCCACTTCCTGCACCCAGTCGGCGAGCACGCCGCCGCCCTGGCCGCCAAGGGCGAGGATCGCGATCGAGATACGGGTGCGTTCGGGGGTCATGGTCTCCGCCATCAGAAGGCCCTCGCAAGACGGGCGCGATCGTCGCGCTTCTGGAGGAAGCCGATCACGCGCTTGGCCATCCGGTCGCGAAAGCGCTCCCAGCGGCCGGGGTTGGATACGATCGTCGCGCGATAGAAGCTGGGGCACAGCACCGCGGCATGGCTCACCTCGCCGCACAGGCCGCAGCCCACGCAGCTGTTCTCGACATGCGCGATCGGGTCCTGCCGCAGCGGATCGGGATTGGGCTTGATCGTCAGCGACGGGCAGCCCGACAGGCGGATGCAGCTATGGTCGCCGGTGCAGGTGTCGGGATCGACCCCGAAGCGCTCGCGCGCCACCCGCTTGCCCGCCTGCTGCGCCTTGCGCAGCAGCGGCTTTTCGCGGCGCTGCTTGTTGAGCATGCATTCGGACGAGGCGATGATGACCTTCGGCCCCTTTTCGGGGGTGGTCAGCGCCTCGCGCAGGGTGTCGCGCATCCGCTTGATGTCATAGGTGCGGTTGACCGAGCGGACCCAGCTGCCGCCGATGCCGCGCACCGCACGCTCGATCGGATGCTGGGTGGTGCGCACCGGATTGTCGGCGCGCGACGAGAGGATGTCCTGCCCGCCGGTCGCCGCCGAATAGCCATTGTCGACGATCAGGGTGACGGTGTCGTCCTTGTTGAAGACGGCGTTGCCGATCCCCGAGGTCAGGCCGTTGTGCCAGAAACCGCCATCGCCCATCACCGCGATCGCGCGCTTGTTGCCCGCCGCCTCGGACGGTTTGAACGCCGACGCGGCGGCGGCGCCGAGGCCATAGCCCATCGTGGTGTTGCCGATGTTGAACGGCGGCAGGATCGAGAAGAGGTGGCAGCCGATGTCGGCCGAGACATGGCTCGGCCCCAGCTCGCGCTCCACCAGCTTCATCGCGGTGAAGATCGGCCGTTCGGGGCAGCCGGTGCAGAAGCCGGCCGGACGCGGCGGAATCTGCTTGGCGATCGGCGCGGGCAGCGGGTTGGAAACCTGCTCGGCGGGGGCCAGCGCGGGCGCCCATTCGCGCAGGAAGCGGCCCAGGCCCTCCTTGATCACCTGCGCGCTATATTCGCCCGCGCGCGGCATCATGTCCTTGCCGACGATGCGGGTCTGCAGGTCGGCGCGGCGGACGAGCGTGTTCAGCTCATGTTCGATGAACTCGGGCTGCCCCTCCTCCAGGATCAGCACCGCCTTCTTGCCGCGGCAGAATTCAGCCACTTCCTCGGGGATCAGCGGATAGGTGACGTTCAGGCAATAGACCGGCAGGCGGCTATTGCCATAGGCGTCGGACAGGCCGATCAGCTCCTGGGCGCGGTTGAGATTGTTGTAGAGGCCGCCCTGGACGATGATGCCGATGTCGCCATCCTGGGGCCCGAACCATTCGTTGAGCTTGTTGTCGCGGACGAAAGCGATGCCGGCGGGCCAGCGCTTCTCGACCTTCTCCACCTCGTGCAGGAAATTGGCGGGGGGCAGCACGATCCGGTCGGTGTCGCGCACCGGCGCGGCGGCCGCCTCGGACACCGTCATCGGCGGGCGGATATTGTCCTTCGCCACGAACGAGCCGGTCATGTGGCAGGAACGGACCCGCATCTCGAGCATCACCGGCGTGTTCGACGCCTCCGACAGCTCGAAACCCTTCTCGACCGCGTTGACGATGCTGTCGAGATTGGGGCGCGGATCGATCAGCCACATCTGCGACTTCATCGCGAAGGCGTGGGTCCGCTCCTGCATGATCGAGGAGCCTTCGCCATAATCCTCGCCGACGATGATCAGCGCGCCGCCGGTGACGCCGCCCGAGGCGACATTCGACAGCGCGTCCGAGGCGACATTGGTGCCGACCACCGATTTCCACGCGACCGCGCCGCGCAGCGGATAGTTGACCGAGGCCGCGAGCATCGCCGCCGCGGTCGCCTCCGAGGCGCTCGCCTCGAAATGCACGTCGAGGCTGGAAAGCAGGTCGTTCGCGTCGGCGAACACGTCCATCAGGTGGCTGATCGGCGAGCCCTGATAGCCGCCGACATAGGCCACGCCCGACTGGAGCAGCGCCTTCGTCACGGCGAGGATGCCCTCGCCGTGGAAGACCTGGTTCGAGCCCATTTCGAGCTTGCGAACCTCCGCTTTGAACGACCGTTCCGCCACCAGCTTACTCCGTGACGAGCGCGAGGACGCGCAAGGGGCTGCCCGAGCCGCCCTTGATCTTGAGCGGGGTGGCGACGACCACAGAGCCCTTGGCGGGGAGCTGATCGAGATTGGCGAGGCACTGGAGACCATAGCGGCCCGCGCCGTGCAGCAGCGTGTGCGCCGGATAGGGCGGGGTCAGCAGATGCGCCTGGCCGGCATCGGTGCCGATCGTCTCGACGCCGAAGCCGAGCACGTCGCAGGTGTCGACCAGATACTGGATCGCCTCGGTCGTCGGCCCGGGGGTGTGGGCGCCGTCGGCCTGGCGGTTGGTATAGGCGTCGCCCTCGCGCTTCGACCAGTCGGTGCGGAACAGCACCCAGCTGCGTGGCGGGATCGGCCCATGCTCGTTCTCCCACGCCTGGATATGCCCGGCGTCGAGCAGGAAGTCGGGGTTGGCGGCGACTTCGGCCGAGCAATCGATGACGATCGCGGGGGCGATGAAGTCCGAGGCGGGCAGCGCGTCGACGCTGTTGTCGGGCAGGTCCTTGCCCGAGATCCAGTGGACCGGCGCGTCGAAATGGGTGCCGGTATGCTCGCCGACGGTGAAGTTGCTCCAGTACCAGGCGACGCCGCGATCGTCGTAGCGCGAGATTTCCTCCCGCGAGAAAGGCGCGCACTGGCCGAACTCGGGCGGCAGCACCAGCACCGGGGTTTCTTCCGAAAGGGTCTGGGTAAGATCGACGACACGAATCGCGCCCTGCGCGATACCGGTGGCGAACTGGGTCAGGACATCGCTTGCTGGGCTGGACATCGGGCCATCCTTTGATCAGTGACAAGGGGAAACTGACTCAATAAACTTGCATGTGCAAGTAAAAACATGAGGACCGACGTGAGCGAGGACCTGCGCCCCTACGGCGATCCCGGATCGGACGATTTCCGGGTGGATGCCTATCCCTTCTACCTGCTGAACCGCACGGTCAGCCGCTACAACATCGTCATCGAGGCCGAGCTGCGGCGAATCGGGATCGATATCCCGACCTGGCGGGTGCTGATGGTGCTGGGCGAGCGCTCGCCGCTGCCGATCGCGCAGGTCGCCAAGTCCACCGTCATCAACATCTCGACGATGATGCGGATCGTCGAGCGTATGGAGAAGGCGGGCCTCGTCGAGGGGCGGCAGAGCAGCGCCGATGGCCGGGTCACCGAATTGCTGCTGACCGACCTCGGTCGCGAAAAGCTGGCCACCGCGCGCGAGGTGACCGCGCCCTTCTACCGCAAGCTGATCAAGGGCTTTTCCGCGCGCGACTTCGCCAAGCTGATCGACCTGCTCAACCGGCTCCACGACAATCTCGACTGACCGCTGACGGCCATTTCCCGCCGGGCCGGGCCGGGCCGAGATTGGGAAATGGTATAGTTCCGCCCAGCGCCGCTCCATCCGCGCCCGCTAGGCTCGGGGCATGCGCCCTATCCTCGCCCTCCCCGCCCTGCTCCTCCCCGCCATATTGCTGACCGCCTGCGGTAAGCCGTCCTCCGGCTCGACCGCGCCCGCCAGGGCGGAGCCGGTGGTCCATGAGAGCGAACTGCTCAAGCTCACCCTCACCGACGACGCGCAGCGGCGGCTCGGCATCGCGACCGTGCGGATCGTTACCGGATCCGACGCGGCCATGCGCGAGACCAGCGGCGAGGTGGTCGTGCCCCCCACGGGCGGCGGGGGCCTGCCGACCGGTTCGGCAAGCAACCTCGCCCAGATCGCCACGCAGCAGGCGGCCGCCGACGGCGAAGTCGCCCGCGCCGCCGCGCAGGCGCGGCTTTCCCGGATCGCGCTGACCCGCGCCGAGGAGCTGGTCCGCGCCGAAGCCGGCAGCGTCCGCGCCCGCGACGAGGCCGCCGCCGCCCTGGCCACCGCCAATGCCGCGCTGGGCGCGGCGCAGGCCCAGCGCCACCTGCTCGGCCCGCCCGTCGCGGCGATGAATCAGCAGGGGGTGCTCTGGGTCCGGGTGCCGGTGTTCGGCAGCGACGTCGACGCGGTCCGCCGCGCCGTGCCCGCGCGGGTGAAGGCGCTGGGCGACGAAACCGACGGCCGCGCGGCCCGACCGGTCGATGCCCCGCCCTCGGCCAATGCCATGGCCGGCACCGTCGACCTTTATTATGCGCTGCCCAATGGCGATCGCGCCTTCCGCGTCGGCCAGCGGGTCGCGGTGGCCCTGCCCCTCGCCGGCCGCACCGAAGGCCTGTCGCTGCCGTCCTCGGCGATCCTGCGCGACATCTATGGCGGCGAATGGGTCTATCAGCGGACCGCGCCCAATAGCTATCTGCGCCAGCGGGTCGAACTGGCCTCGGAGCGCGACGGCAAAGCCCTGCTCGCCCGTGGCCTGAAGCCGGGGGCCGAGATCGTCACCACCGGCGCCGCCGAACTGTTCGGCACCGAGTTCGGGGCCGCCCACTGATGCTCGCCGCGCTCATTCGTTTCGCGCTCCAGCAGCGCGTGCTCGTCCTCGCCATGGCCGCCCTGCTCGTCCTGCTGGGGCTGCGCGCCGGGCAGGACATGCCGCTCGACGTCTTCCCCGAATTCGCGCCGCCGATGGTCGAGATCCAGACCGAGGCGCCGGGCCTGTCGACCGAGGAGGTCGAGAGCCTGGTGACCGTACCGATCGAGACGGTGGTGAGCGGCGTGCCCGGCCTCGCCACCCTGCGCTCCAAATCGGTGCTCGGCCTGTCGTCGGTCCAGATCCTGTTCCAGCGCGGCAGCGATATCATGCGCGCGCGCCAGATCGTCAGCGAGCGGGTGGCGCAGGTCCAGCCACGCCTGCCCACCGCCGCGCGCCAGCCGGTGGTGATGCCGCCGCTCTCCTCGACCAGCCGGGCGATGAAGATCGGCATATCATCCGCCAAACTCGACCAGATGCAGCTTTCCGAACTGGTGCGCTGGACGATCCGCCCGCATCTGATGGCTGTCCCAGGCGTCGCCAATGTCGCGGTGTGGGGCCAGCGCGACCGCCAACTCCAGATCCTGATCGACCCCGACCGGCTGCGCGCCGCCGGCGTCACCCTGGCCGAGCTGCGCGCCGCTGCCGGCGATGCGGTGCTGGTGGGCGGCGGCGGCTTCGTCGACACACCCAATCAGCGGCTCGCCGTCGCGCAGACCGGCATGGCGCAGAGTGCCGCCGAGCTGGCCCAGGCGGTCGTCCGCCAGGGCGGCGAGGCCCCGGTGCGGATCGGCGACGTCGCCCGGGTGGTCGAGGCCCCGGCCGCGCCGATCGGCAATGCGATCATCGACGACGGCCCCGGCATCATGCTGATCGTCGAGAAGCAGCCGACCGGCAACACGCTGGAACTGACCCGCAAGGTGGAAGCCGCGCTCGACGAGCTTCGCCCCGGCCTGAAGGATGTGAAGATCGACACGACGATCTTCCGCCCCGCCACCTTCATCGAGCGCTCGATCGACAATCTCAGTCGCGCGCTCGTGATCGGCTGCCTGCTCGTCGCGGCGGTGCTGTTCCTCTTCACCCGCGACTGGCGGCAGGCCGCGATCAGCCTGGTCGCGATCCCGCTGTCCTTGCTTGGCGCCGGGCTGGTGCTGCTGTGGAGCGGTGCCACCATCAACGTGATGGTGATCGCCGGCCTCGTCATCGCGCTGGGCGAAGTGGTCGACGACGCGATCATCGACGTCGAGAACATCGCCCGGCGGCTGCGGCTGAACCGCGAGTCCGAAGCGCCGAGGCCCGCTTTCGAAGTGGTCCTCGCCGCGTCGCTGGAGGTGCGATCGGCGGTGGTGTTCGCGTCGCTGATCGTGATGCTCGTCTTCCTGCCGATCTTCTTCCTGGGCGGCGTGGCGGGCACCTTCTTCCAGCCGCTCGCCATCGCCTATGTGCTGGCGATCGGCGCGTCGCTGCTGGTCGCGCTCACCGTCACCCCCGCGCTCTGCCTGCTGCTGCTGCCCAAGGCGCCACTGCGCGAGGAGCCCGACACCCGTCTCGTCGGCTGGCTGAAGCGCCGCTACGCCGGGGCGCTGCCGGCGATGATCGATCGGCCCAGGCTGGCGATGGGCCTGGTCGCGGGTGGGCTGCTGCTGGCCGGGGTCGGCTATGCGACCTTCAAGGACCAGTTCCTGCCCGATTTCCGCGAGACCGACTTCCTGATGCATTTCGTCGAGAAGCCCGGCACCTCGATCGAGGCGATGGACCGGATCACGATCCGCGCCTCGAAGGAGCTGCGCGCGATACCGGGCGTGCGCAATTTCGGCGCCCATATCGGCCGCGCCGAGGCGGCGGACGAAGTGGTCGGCCCCAATTTCACCGAGCTGTGGATCAGCCTGGACGAGAGCGCCGACTATGACGCCTCGGTCGCGCGCATCAAGGCGGTGGTGGACGGCTATCCCGGCCTCTACCGCGACGTGCTCACCTATCTGCGCGAACGCATCAAGGAGGTGCTGACCGGCGCCGGCGCCACCGTAGTGGTGCGGATCTACGGACCCGACCAGGCCGAGCTGCGCGCCTCGGCCTCGCGGGTGCGCGATGCGGTGGCCGGGATCGACGGCATCGCCGACCTCAAGGTGGAAAGCCAGGTGCTGGTGCCGCAGATCCGCATCCGCCCGCGCCCCGCCGACCTGGCCCGCTTCGGGCTGAGCGCGGGCGAGGTTCGGCGCCAGGCGCAGTCGCTGATCGCCGCGCAGAAGGTGGGCGAGGTCTATCGCGAGCAGAAGGCGTTCGACGTCGCGATCTGGGGCGAGCCTGCCGTGCGCGGCAATCTCCACGCGCTGCGCGACCTGATGATCGAGACCCCCGCGGGCGCGCCGGTGCGGCTGCGCGACGTGGCCGATGTCGCGATCGTCCCCGCCCCCAATGAGGTGAAGCGCGAGGACGGCCAGCGCCGGCTGGACGTGACGATGAACGTGTCGGGCGTCGATCTGGGCACGGTGGCGCGCGGCGTGGAGGCCGCGGTCGCCAAGGTGCCGTTCGCCAATGGCTATCACCCGCAGGTGCTGGGCGAATATGCCGCACTGAAGGAATCGCGCCAGCGGCTGGGGCTGACCGCGAGCTTCTGCCTGGTCGGCATCCTGCTGCTGGTGTGGATGGAGTTCCGCTCGCGGCGGATCACCGCGCTGGTCGGGGTCAGCCTGCCCTTCGCGCTGGTCGGCGGGGTCGTCGCGGTGGCGCTGACCGGCGGCCTGCTGTCGCTCGGCTCGCTGGTCGGCTTCGTCACCGTGATCGGCATCGCCGCGCGCAATGGCATCATGCTGCTCGCCCATTACCAGCATCTCCACGACCATGAGGGCATGGCCTTCGGCCGCGAGCTGATCCTGCGCGGGGCGGAGGAAAGGCTGGTGCCGATCCTGATGACGGCGGCCTGCGCCGGCCTCGCGCTGGTGCCGTTGATCGTCGCGGGCAATGCGCCGGGGCATGAGATCGAGCATCCGATGGCGATCGTGATCCTCGGCGGGCTCGTCTCCTCGACCGCGCTGAACCTGTTCCTGATGCCCGCGCTCTACGCCCGCTTCGGCCGCGAGGCACAGCCCGAAACCACCGGCCGGGAGGCACTGGCATGATCCGTCGCCTGATCCTGCTCGCCGCGCTGGGAAGCACCGCCTGCGCGACGACCACGCCACCGACGGTGGCGCCGCCCAGCGCCCATGGCCGCTTCGCCGAGCGCGCCGACAGCGAGATCGCCCCGGTTCCCGACGACTGGTGGCGCCTCTATGACGACCCCGCGCTCGACGCTCTGGTCCAGGCCAGTCTCGCCGCCAATGCCGACCTGCGGGTCGCCTATGCCAATCTCGACGGCGCCCGCGCCGCACTGTCGCAGGCCCGCGCCGCCCGACTGCCCGCGACGACGATCGAGAGCGGGCTGACCGTCGACAACAGCAGCGGCCAGCCCAGCGCCTCGGCGGTTCCCTCGACCGACTGGGACATCGCCGCGACCGCGAGCTGGGACCTCGACCTGTTCGGCCGGTTGCGCAACGGCGCGCTTGCCGCGCGCGCCGATGCCGAAGCGCAGCAGGCCGCCACCGACGCGGTACGGGTCGCGGTGGTCGCCGACACGGTGCAGGCCTATGTCGAACTGTGCGGCGCCACCCGCGCGATCGCCGAGGCCAGCGACGTCGCGGCGGCGCAGGACCGGTCGCTGGCGCTGGTGCGCGAGCAGCTTGCGGCCGGCGACGTCTCGCCGCTGGAAGTGGCGCAGGCCGCGACCCTGGCCGCCTCGACCCGCGCCGCGATCGCCCCTTTCGAGGCGCAGCGCCGCAACGCGCTCTACCGGCTCGCCACCCTGCAGGGCCGCCCCCCGGCCGAAGCCGCGACGCTGGGCCTGGCTTGTGCAGCCCAGCCCCGCCTGCGCGCCGCGCCGGTCGGCGATGGCAGCGCGCTGCTGCTGCGCCGGCCCGATATCCGCGAGGCGGAGCGCAAGCTCGCCGCCGCCTCGGCACGAGTGGGGGTGGCGCGGGCCGACCTGTATCCGCGCGTCAATCTCGGCGGCGCGGCCGGGCTGCTCGCGAGCGGCTTTACGGGGGCGCTGACCCCGCTCGTCAGCTGGGCCTTCCCCAATATCGGCCCGGCGCGCGCGAAACTGGGTCAGGCCCGCGCCGGCGAACGCGCCGCACTGGCCGGCTGGGACGTCGCGCTGCTGAAAGCGCTGCGCGAGGTGGAGAGCGCGATCGCCGTCTATGACGCCGAGCAGCGCCGCAACCAGGCGCTCGCCACCGCGACCAGCGAGGCCGAGGCCTATGCCCGGCGCGCGGCGGCGCGGGTGAGGCTGGGCGACGCGCCCGGCCTGTTGCGCACCGACGCCGAGCGGGCGCTGGCCGCCGCGCGGCTGCAACAGGCGCAGTCCGCCATTGCGCTGTCGCAGGCCGAGGTCGCGCTGTTCCGCGCTTTGGGTGGCGGCTGGCGAACCGGGGCCGGAGCGGTCTAGAAGATGTCCATGCGGATTTTGATCGTCGAGGATGACAGCGACACGCGGGAGTTCGTCGTCCGGGGTCTGGAACAGGCCGGACACAGCGTGGTGGCCAGCGTCGACGGCCGCGACGGGCTGTTCCAGGCGACCGGCGAGGCCTTCGACGTCATCATCGTCGACCGGATGCTGCCGGGGCTCGACGGGCTGGCGCTGGTCAAGGCGCTGCGCGCCTCGGGCAACACCACCCCGGCGCTGATGCTGACCGCGGTGGGCGGCATCGCCGACCGGGTGGAAGGGCTCGACGCGGGCGCCGACGATTATCTGATCAAGCCCTTCGCCTTTTCCGAACTGCTCGCCCGCCTCCATGCGCTGGGCCGCCGCCCGACCGCGCGGCTGGAACCGCACCGGCTGGAGGTGGGCGACATCGTCATCGACCTGCACCGACGCACCGTGCGCCGTGCGGGGGTCCGCATCACCCTGCAGCCGCGCGAATTCGCCCTGCTCGCCGAGCTGATGCGCAATCCCCATCGGGTCATGACCAAGACGATGCTGCTCGAGCGGGTGTGGGATTTCGACTTCGATCCCAAGACCAACATCGTCGAGACCCATGTCAGCCGGCTCCGCTCCAAGCTCAACGCCGGCTTCGACGAGGATGCGATCGAGACGGTGCGCGGCGCGGGCTATATGATCCGGGGCGACGAATGATCGGCCGTTTCTCGCGGTCGACCTTCGGCCTCGTCGTCCTCGTCGCGCTGGTGCTGGCGGTCGTGACCGGCGCGATCGGCGCGATCGCCTATGAGGTGACGCACGAAGCGATCGAGGAGCAGCTCGACCATCGCATCGCCGTGGAGACCGCCGCCCTGCTCGCCGAAGCGCATGAGGATGGCGTCGCCGACCTCGCCGATGCGATCCGCCGCCGCGACGCCGCGCGATCGACCGCGAGCCTCGACTATCTGCTGGTCGACGACATGGGGCGCAAATTGGCGGGAGACATCGAGGCCGAGGCGCCGGCCCAGCCGGGCTATGAGGAATTCCTCCATTATCGCCGCGCCGGCAAGGCCGGCATCGCCCAGTCGCTGACGACGCTGGTCCCCGGCGGCAAGCTGGTGGTCGCCGCTGATCGGGGCGGGCTGAAGGAGATCGACCGCATCCTCGCCACCCTGTTCGCCGCCGCCTTCACCGCGATGCTGGTGGTCGGCGTCGGTGCCGCCGCGCTGATCGGCGGGATCACGCGGCGGCGGCTCGCGCGGATCGACGCCACCGCGCTGGCGATCATCGGCGGCGACTTCCACCGCCGCGTGCCGCTCGACGGATCGAACAGCGAGTTCGACCGGTTGGCCGGCACGCTCAACCGCATGCTCGACCGCATGGCCGGGCTGATGGACAATCTGCGCCAGGTGTCGAGCGACGTCGCCCATGACCTGCGCACCCCCCTCACCCGCCTGCATAACAGCCTCGACCGCGCGCTGACCGAGGCCGATCCCGCCGCGCGCACCGCGGGGATCGAGGCCGCGCGCGAGCAGGCCGGCGAACTGCTCGACATCTTCGCCGCGCTGCTGCGCATCGCCGAGATCGAAGGCATGGCCGAACGTCTACCCCGCCAGCGGCTGGACCTGTCCGCGCTCGTGGAGAAGATGGCCGAGACCTATCGTCCGGACATGGAGGCAGCCGGCCTCCACCTCCATCGCTCGATCACGCCCGACATCGGCCTCCAGGGCGATCCCCGCCTGCTGAGCCAGCTGCTTGCCAATCTGCTCGACAATGCGCTCAACCATACCCCCGCCGGCACCACGGTGGCGGTGTCGCTGGAACGGCTGGATCGCGCGGTGCGGATTCGTGTCGCCGACAATGGGCCCGGCGTGGCGGCGGCGGACGAAAGCCGCCTGTTCGAGCGCTTCGCCCGGGCCGAACAGTCGCGCTCGACGCCCGGCCATGGCCTGGGCCTGGCGCTGGTCGCCGCCGTCGCCACCGCCCATGGCGGCCGCGCCACCCTGGACGCTGAAGCCGGCTTCAGCGTGACGATCGAACTGCCGTCGGAGAGTTAATCGGGCATCCGGTAGAGGCCGATGCCGGTGCGCACCAGCAGGCCCGCGCGGCACAGGCTCGTCAGATATTGCTGCGAGATCCCCAGCCGCTTGCAATCGCGGATCGACACGACCCGATGGCGGCTGGCGAGTTCGGCGATGGCTGCCTGCCGGCCATTCGGTGGCGCCGGAAGCGGCAGCGGATGGCGGCCGCCCGTCGCCGGCCGCTCGCCCGCATCCTCGGTCGGCACGCGGCGCTGGGTGGTCAGGAAGGGCAGGCGCCAGGACCGGTTGCCCATCTCCACCACGCAGGCGAACAGAGCCTCGTCCAGTTCGACGGGCGACGGCTCGGGATAGTCCTTGGTCTGGCGCTGATAGCGGGCCAGCCAGCGCAGCAGGATCACTTCGTCGGGGGCCAGCGCGACCGCGCCCGGCGGCAGGATCAGCGATCCCTGCCCGAGGGCAGCCGCGCTGAGCGCCGAGAAGCAGCCCGCCTTGTCTTCGGCGGGCTCCCCCGCCGCCGTCCGGCGGATGAGGTCGAGGATCTTCCGTTCGACCGGATTGAGAGCGGAGAAAGGGTAGATCGATCGCATCGCATCCCCTCGCGGGAAGGACGCCCGTGCCGAAGCACGGGCGTTCCCCGTCAGAAGCGCAGGTTCAGCGCGCCGCGCACCGAGGTGGGGCTGCCGGGGGTGATGTTCGTGTTGCTGTGGGCGAACACATAATAGCGCTTGTCGAGCAGGTTCTCGACATTGACCTGCAGGTCGATCGCGTCGCTGATCCGGTAATAGATCGCGCCGTCGACCCGCGTATAGCCCGCCATCTTCATCAGATTGTCCTGCGCGCCATAGCGCCGCCCCTGGTAGATCGCGCCGAGCGACAGGCCGAGCTTGGGGGTGACGTCGTAGCGGCCCCAGAGCGAGGCGCTGTGGCGCGGCGCGTTGGGGATTTCGGCGCCCTTCTGCACGGTGGCCGAGATCGCCTTGACGAACTCCGCATCCTGATAGGTGTAGGAGCCGACCAGGCTGAACTGCGGGGTCAGGTTGCCGGTGGCCGCCAGTTCGAAGCCCTTGGAGCGCTGGCCGCCGCCCAGCTCGGTGCCGGCCGCGGCATTGTTGGGATCGATCAGCACGATGACGTTGTCGCGGTCGAGCTGGTAGATCGAGACGCTGAGGTTGAAGTCGGCGCTGACGTCCCACTTCGCGCCGATCTCGTAATTGGTGTAGCGCTCGGGGTTAAGCGTCTCGTTGGTCAGGCTGAGCCCGGTCAACTGGTCGCCGCCGCGCGGCAGATAGCTGCGCGAGAAGCTGGCGTAGAGACTGGCATTCTCGACCGGCTTGAAGATCAGCCCGGCGCGCGGCGACCAGAGCGTGTCGACGACGCGGAAGTCGCGCCGTGCTCCGGCCGGGAAGCCCACCGTGCGCAGGTCGGTGACCTTGGTGACGATCCGCTCGTAGCGCAGGCCAGCAACGATCTCGAACATGGGCGACAGGGCGATCTGGTCCTGCACATAGCCGGCTATGATCTCGGTCTTGCCCTTGTTGGCGCCGCTGCTGGCGATCGCGCGCCACTGCACGTCGGGGCGGCGGATGCGCGGGTTGCTGAGCGGGGCGAAGATCGTCTGGACGCCGCTGGCATTGCCCGCCACCGGGAAGAAGCCTTCGAGGCGGATATTGTCGGTCTTCTGGATGCCGAACTCGGCGCCGAGCAGCAGCGTGTGCTCGATGCCGCCGGTGGTGAACTCGGCGTTCAGATCGGTCTGGTTGATGAAATTCTTGCGGCTGGTGGCCTGGTTATAGGCCTGGATCTGGACGATCGTGCCCGGCGCATAGCTGCCCACCGGCAGGCCCGGCGCGGGCGTGGCGGTCGCCGTGTTGGTCACGGTCGCCGCGTTCAGCGTGCCCGGGAAGATATTCTGGTAGAATTTGTCATAGTCGGCATAGCGGGTGCGGTTGCGCACCGTCACCGCGTCGCTGAACTCGTGCGAGATATAGAGATTGCCGGCGTCGGTGTTGGTCGAGGTGGGGCTGCCCTCGGGATCGCCGAAGAACTGGCCGCGCGCGGTCTTCACCGGGCCCACCGCGCCGGTGAAGCCGGTGGGGCGCAGATTCGAGGTGATGCCGCGATCGGCGATGCGCTCATCCTTGAAATGCTCGTAGCCGAGCTGGATCAAGGTCTTCTCGCCGAGGTGGAAGGAGGCGGTGGGGTTGAAGCCCCAGCGCTTATAGTCGACCCCGTCGCGATAGCTGCCGCTGTCCTGGTAAACCCCGGTCACGCGCAGCGCGATGGCGTCGTTGACCGCCCCGCCCAGGTCGATGCTGCCGCGATAATGGCCGTACATACCGGCTTCCAGCCAGGCCTCCCGGACGTCCTCCCAGGTCGCGACCTTGGTGACCCGGTTGATCAGGCCGCCGGTGCCGCCGCGCCCGAAGGTCATCGCATTCGGCCCGCGGAAAACTTCGAGCCGCTGGATGTTGTAGAGATCGCGATAGGTCTGGACGTCGTCGCGGATGCCGTCGACGAAGAAGTCGCCGGTCGTGGTCATGCCGCGGATCACCAGGGTTTCGCGATTGCCCTCGCCCTGGGCCGAGAAGATGCCCGGCGTGTAGCGCACCGCATCGCCGATGCTGTTCGCCATCTGGTCTTCGATCTGCTTGACGGTGATGACGCTCACCGATTGCGGCGTGTCGATCAGCGGCGTGTCGGTGCGCATCGCCGAGATGCTGTCCTTCACCCGATAGCCCTTCTCGGCCTCCTGCTCACCCTTCACGATGATGGTGCGCTGGTCTTCGCTCCTGGGTTCTTCGGCGAAGGAAGCAGCCGGAAGAACGGCGAGGCCGGCCCCCACCAATAGCGAGCGCCGCGCGGAACGAGAGAAACAGATAGCCAACGGAAATCCCCTTTGTACTATTGCGATTAATTCGCAATCGCGGGATTCCATGGCGGCGCCGTCTGGCCATGTCCATGCGCGCAGGGCTTCCTTACTGGATTGTATAAATCCGGTAATGCGCGTTGTTACTTTGTAGCAGCCGCCGCAAAATTGGTGAAATCCGCCGGCAAAACGGCCCCCCGATAGCAGCCCCCGGAGAGACGGACTTTCGGCCGTCCGACAAGGGAGCTTCCATGACCGATCCGATCCACGACCATGATCGCGGACTTGCCCACGACCTGGAGATGATGAGCCGCCAGCTGATGGGCCGGCGCCGCGCGCTGGGCTGGTTCGCCGGCGCGGGAGTCACCGCCCTGCTCGCCGGCTGCGGCGGCGGCGAGGCGGGCACCAGCACGTCGACCAGCACCGGATCGACCACCACCACCGGCGGCACGACGACGGGCACCACGACGGGTTCGGGCACCACCACCGGCAGCAGCGGCACCTGCGTCGCCGATCCCGCCGAAACCGCGGGGCCCTACCCCGCCGACGGCACCAACACGTCGAGCGGATCGACCAGCAATGTGCTGACCCAGGCCGGCATCGTCCGCACCGACATCCGGTCGAGCTTCCTGACCACGACCAACACCGCCGCCGGCGTGCGGCTGGACATCACCCTGACCCTGGTCAACGTCAACGCCAGCTGCGCGCCGCTTGCGGGCTATGCGATCTATCTGTGGCACTGCGATGCCACCGGCAATTACTCACTCTACAGCGGCGCCGAGACCGAAAGCTATCTGCGCGGCATCCAGCTGACCAACGCCAGCGGGCAGGTGACCTTCACCACGATCATCCCCGGCTGCTATGCGGGCCGCTACCCGCACATGCATTTCGAGGTCTTCTCCACCCTCGCCTCGGCGACCAGCGGGCGCGCGGCGCTGCTCACCTCGCAGCTCGCCATCCCGGCCGATATCTGCACCACCGTCTACGCCAGCGGCGGCTATGGCCAGAGCACGACCAACCTGTCGCGCGTCTCGCTCTCCAGCGATGGCATCTTCGGCGACAACACCGCCGCGCAGGTCGCCGCCCAGACCCCGGCGATCTCGGGCAGCGTCGCCAATGGCTATACCGGCACGGTGACGATCGGCCTGGCGCTCTGAGCCCTGCAATCTGGCGCTTTCCCAAGGCGCGCCGATGTGCTGGACTGCCCCCGACGGACGACAGGAGCGCCGTCGGGGGACTCGGCCATGCACACGCTTCACCAGCTCCACCAGACGATGTTCGACCTGAGCCTCGGCGATGCGCCGGCGCCGGCCGACGCGCTGTTCCGCTGGGGGTCGCACGACCGGCTGGGCGTGGTGATGACCGAGCCGTTCGGCGCACTGGGCGGCTCGCTCGCGATCCAGCTCGCCATCGCCAGCTATTTCGATTTCGACGGCGGCGCGCGGCGCGACCGGCCGCATTATGCCGACATCTATCTGTTCCATGTCGGCGGGCGCTGGGGCGACTTCAGCCTGTTCGACTTCTGGCCCAGCCGGCGCGAGATCTTCCTGCCCGACGATCCGCATGCGGTGCTGGCCGCGATCAACAACCACGGCATCACCCATCTGCTGGTGCCCGATGGCGATCCGATCGAGGTGGGCTATGATTTCAAGGAGCCCGAGGCGGCCTATGAGCGGCTTCAGCTCTGCCTGGCCTATGCGCCGGGCGGCGAGGTGGCCGGGGCCGATGTCCGCCTGGCCTGCCGCGACGCCGGCATATTGGAAAATCTCCATTACACGATCTGGCCCGCGCCACTGCTCGACGAGCCGGTGCGGACCGAAGTGAAGGACGATCCGCTGCGCCTCGCCGATCATCTGCGCTGGCGCGAGAATGTCCGCCGCCGGCTCGACGAGGTGGCCGAGGCCGATCGCGCCACGGCCGAGGCGCGCGCCCGCCGGCTGGAAGCCGAGGGCGGCTGCGTGGAAAGCTATCGCCGGGTGAGCGCGGAATGGGCGCTCGGCCGGCTGGCACGACAACCTATCTGAAGACGATGGTCCGCTTGCCGTTGAGCAACACCCGCCGCGCCGCCACCCATTGCACCGCGCGCGCCAGCACCTGCGCCTCGATGTCGCGGCCGATCCGGATCATGTCGTCGACCGAGGCGCGGTGATCGACCCGCTCGACCGACTGCTCGATGATCGGCCCCTCGTCGAGGTCGCCGGTCACGAAATGGGCGGTCGCGCCGATCAGCTTCACCCCGCGCTCATGCGCGCGATGATAGGGGCGCGCGCCCTTGAAGCCGGGCAGGAAGCTGTGGTGGATGTTGATGCACTGGCCCGCCAGCCGCTCGGACAGCTCGGCGGACAATATCTGCATGTAGCGCGCGAGGATCAGGTAGGAGGCGCGGGTCCGCTCGAACAGCTCCAGGATCATCGCTTCCTGCGCCGCCTTGTCACCATTGGGCGGCAGCTCGTGGAAGGGGATGCCGTGCCATTCGGTCAGGCGGCGCAGATCGGGATGGTTCGACACCACCCCGACGATGTCGGCGCCCAGCGCGTTGCGCTGCCAGCGGTGGAGCAGGTCGTTCAGGCAGTGCGAGCCCTTCGACACCGCGATCAGGATGCGCGGCTTGTGCGCGGCGTCGGCCAGTTCCCAGGTCATCGCGAAACGATCGGCGATCGGCGCGAAGGCCTTGCGCAGCGCGGCCTCTTCGTCGGGCGTCTCCCCCGCGCCGTTGAAGGCGACCCGCATGAAGAAGCGGCCCGTCTCCAGATCGGCATATTGCTGGCTGTCGAGGATGAAGCCCTGCCGTTCGGCCAGGAAGCCGCTGACCGCGGCAACGATCCCCACTCTGTCCTCGCAGGACAAGGTGAGGACCCAGGACTGCACCATGCTCATAGCGACCCCCGACTGTTATTAGTCAGTTGTCTAATCCATTGACCGGCACCTTGCCAAGCTTTTCCGCTTCGAAGCTGGCGATCGGATAGGCGCAATAATCGGCGGCATAATAAGCGCTGGGCCGATGGTTGCCCGAGGCGCCGAGCCCGCCGAACGGCATGTCGCCCGCCGCCCCCGTGGTCGGCCGGTTGCGGTTGACCACCCCGGCGCGGCTCTCCTCGACGAAGCGGCGCCACAACGCATCGTCGTCGCTGACCAGCCCGGCCGACAGGCCGAAGGCGGTGCGGTTCGCGGTGGCGATCGCGGCGTCGAAATCCCGCACGCGGATCACCTGCAGCACCGGCGCGAAGATCTCGGCATCGGGCACGTCGAAGCCGGTCACATCAAGGATCGCAGGGGTGACGAAGGCGGCGCTGCGCCCCTCGATCGCCTCGAACGGCCGGATGACCTTCGCCCCCGTCGCCACGAGCGCGGTCACCGCCGACCGCGCGACTCCGGCGGCGGCATCGGAGACCAGCGGCCCCATGAACGCCTCGCCCGGCGCGTTCCAGGCGGCGATCGGCAGGCGTGCGGCCAGGGCGTCGACCGCCGCGACGATCGCATCGCCCACCCGGCCGTCGGGCAGGATCAGCCGCCGCGCGCAGGAACAGCGCTGGCCGGTCGTCACGAAGGCCGACTGGACGATCACCGAGGCGGCCGCCTCAGGGTCGGCATCCTCCCAGACGATCAGCGGGTTGTTGCCGCCCAGTTCGAGCGCGGGAATGACATGCGGCCGATCGACCAGCGCGCGCCGCAGCGCCGCGCCGGCGCCGGCCGACCCGGTGAACAGCAGCCCGTCGATATCGCCCGCGACCAGCGCCTCGCCGGTCGCCCGGCCGCCTTGGACCAGGTTGATCAGCCCGGCCGGCAGCCCGGCATCGGCCCAGGCCTGGACCATCGCGGCGCCCGTCGCGGGGGTCACCTCGGACGGCTTGAACACCAGTGCGTTGCCCGCGAGCAGCGCCGGCACGATATGACCATTGGGCAGATGGCCGGGGAAATTATAGGGGCCCAGCACCGCCATCACGCCATGGCCGCGATGGCGCAGCACCGCCTGGCCGAAGGGCATGGCGGCCGATCGCTCGCCCGCGCGCTCGCCCTGGGCGCGGATCGAGATCGCGACCTTGCCGATCATCGAGCCGATCTCGGCGCGGGTCTCCCACAGCAGCTTGCCGGTCTCGCGCGCAATCAGCTCGGCCAGCGCCTCGCGCCGTTCCTCCAGCAACGCGGCATAGCGGCGGGCGATGGCGGCCCGTTCCTCGACCGGCGCGGCGCGCCAGCCCGGCAGCGCCTTGCGCGCCGAAGCGATGGCCGCCGCGCAATCGGCGGCGGTCGCCTCCGCCCCCTCCCACAGGGTTTCGCCCGAGGCGGGATCGGTCGAAACGAAGCGCGCACCGCCGCCTTCGCGCCACTGGCCGTCGATGAACAAAGTCGTCATGCGCTGATCCTCATCCTCTGTCCTGCCGCCAGGCCGAGCGCGCGGGCGGTGTCCGCCGCGATCGTCGCCACATCCTCATGCAGGTCGACCGCCGCGCGAGTCGCGCGGAAGCCCTCGATCGCCGCCGTCGACAGCAGGGCGGCACTGCCACGGGGCTTGCCGATCTCGACCCGCGCGCAGCGGCCCGCGCGGATCGTCGCCAGCCAGTCGCGCTGGCAGGTCATCGTCGGCCCGGCATCGAAGATGTCGATCAGATTGGTATGCTCGAACCCCTCACGCTCCAGCAGTGCGCGCGCCGCCTCGCCGTCGCGATGGACCCGGCCGATCGCCTCGCAGGCGGCCGGCTCGATCAGCTCGACGAAGATCGGATGGCGCGGCGCCAGGTCGAGGATGAACTGGCCGTCGGTGGAGGTGACCATGCGGTCGGCCTCCTCGAACGGCAGCCGGTAGAATTTGGAGGCGACCCCTTCCCAGAAGGGCGAGCGGCCTTCGTCGTCGAAATAGCCGCGCAGCTCGGCCATCACCGTGCGCGAAAAGCGCTCGGGCTCGGCGCCGATCAGCATGTAGCGCGCGCGGGCGAGCAGGCTGCCCGCGCCGCCGCTGCGCCGTTCGGGCCGCAGGAACAGCGAGCCCACCTCGGTCCAGCCGCCGCATTCGTTGACCAGCACCAGCGCCTGGTGATCGAAGCGTGTGCCGATCGCCGAGCTGTGCTGTGCCAGGGTCATCACCCGGAAGGAGAAATGCGGGCGCTGCAGGCCCACGGCGGCGCGGATGCCGGCGAGCCCCTCGACCCGGCCGGTCTCCGCATCCTCCAGCATCAAGGTGTACCAGGCCTCGGCCGGCGCAACCCGCCCGGCGAAGCTCGCCTCGGACAGCGCCAGCCGCTCGGACAGCACCGCCTCGTCCTCGGGCAGGCTGGTGAAGCCGCGGCCCGAGAGGACCGCAAGCTCCATCAACACCTCGATATCGGCCGGGCCCGCCGGCCGGACGAACAGCATCAGGCCGCCTGGGCGATCTGCGCGCGCGCCGCCGCGCAGGCGGCATCGAACCGCTCGACGGCGATCACCACCTCCTCATGGCTCATGATCAGCGCCGGCAGCAGCCGCACGCAATTCTCGCCGCCGCCCGCGACGAGCAGGCCGTGGTCGCGCGCGATCGCCATGAACTCGCGATTGTTCGGGATCATCTTCAGGCCGATCAGCAGCCCCTTGCCGCGCACCTCCTCGACGATGTCGGGATAGCGGGCGGCAAGCGCGGTCAGCCGCTCGACGAAATCGGCGGCGATCGCCCGGCCGTGCGCCAGCGTCTCGGGCTTGGCAATCTCGTCGAAAGCCGCCGTGGCGACCGCCATGGCGAGCGGGTTGCCACCGAAGGTGGAGCCGTGGACGCCCACCACCATCCCCTCGGCCGCCGCCGCCGTGGCGAGGCAGGCGCCGACCGGGAAGCCGCCGCCCAGCGCCTTGGCCACTGCCATGATGTCGGGCTCGACACCCTCGAACCATTGATGCGCGAACAGCTTGCCCGTCCGGCCCATGCCGCTCTGCACCTCGTCATAGATCAGCAGCACGCCATGCTCGGTGCACAGCTCGCGCACCCGCTTCAGCCACTCGCCGGTCAGCGCGCGGGCGCCGCCCTCGCCCTGGACGGGCTCGACGATCAGCGCCGCCGTGGTCGGCCGCGCGATCGCCTCGGCGATGCCGGCCTCGTCGTCGATGGTGAGCTGGACATAGCCCGGCAGGCGCGGGCCGAAGCCCTCGACATAGGAGGGGTTCCCCGCCGCGTTGATCGCCGCATAGGTGCGGCCGTGGAAGGAACCCGCGAAGCCGATCACGTCGATCCGCTCGGGCGCCCCCCGGCTGCTGTGATAGCGGCGCGCCGTCTTGAGCGCGCATTCCACCGCTTCCGAACCAGAGTTGCCGAAGAAGACGACGTCGGCGAAGCTCGCGTCGGTCAGCCGCTTCGCCAGCGCCTCCTGCCCCGGAACGCGGAAGATGTTGGAGACATGCCACAGCTTGCCGGCCTGTTCGGTCAGCGCGGCGACCAGCGCGGGATGGGCATGGCCCAGCGCGTCGGTGGCGATGCCGCACACGCAGTCGAGCCAGCGATTGCCGTCGACATCCTCCAGCCACACGCCCTCGCCGCGCTCCACGGCGATCGGCGCCCGATTATAGACGGCCATCAATGCGTCGGACATGCTTTCCTCCTCCGGTCCTTCAAAGTGCGAAATCGACGCGCCCGATCGGCGCGGGCGCGATCAGCGCCTGGATGTCGCCCGCGATCGCGCGGATCTCGGGGGCGACGAAGCGGCTGTAATAGGCGGCGTTGGACGGGCCGACGCCATGCTCGGCGCTGAAGCTGCCGCCATAATCCTGGACCACGGCGGCAAAGATGATGTCGCGGGCGCGATCGGCCAGCGCGGCATCGAACGGGCCGGCGGCCGGCGGCCACACCAGGTTGAAGTGCAGCCCGCCGTCGCCGATATGGCCGAAATCATGGAGCGCGAGCTGTGGCACTGCCGCCGCCAGCCGCTCGCGCAGGTCGGTGCGGAAGCGCATCACGTCGCCGCGCCGGAGCGCGATGTCGCACGCGACCACCCGGCCCGAGGCGCGCAAGCCTTCGGGCACCGCATGGCGGATCGCCCAGAGCCGGCCGCCATGGTCGATGCTCGCGTCGAGCAGGGTGCCGCATTCGAGCCAGGGCGACAGCGTTTCGCCCAGCTTCTCTTCGAGCAATGCGGCATCGAAGGCCGCGCCCGCCGACAGCTCGACCAGCACCGCATAATCGGGCCGGGCGGCGGGGAAGGGATCGCGCAGATTGGGAACATGGTCGAGCGCCGCCGAGAGCGCCGCGCCCGATATCCCCTCGAAGGCAGTGAGCAAGGTGCCGAAAGCGGCTTCGAGCGCGGCGAGCAGCGGGGTCGCCGCCTCGGCTTCGGCCAGCGCGAGCATCGCGGTGATCGCGACGGCGGGCTTCGGGCTGAGCGCCACGGTCGCGCGGGTGACGATGCCGAGCGATCCCGAGCTGCCGACGAACAGCTGCTTCAGGTCGAGCCCGCTATTGTTCTTCCACAGCGGCGCGCCGAGATCGATCATCCGCGCCGCGCCCTCGGCGGTGACGACTTCCAGCGCCAGCAGGTTCCGCCGCACGTCGCCATAGCGCAGGAAGCGCGCGCCGCCGGTGTTGGCGGCCACCATCCCGCCGATCGAGGGATCGGCGCCCAGGTCGATCGGGAAGAACAAGCCATGCGGCTCGGCCGCCGCGTTCAGAGTGGAGAGCAGCACGCCGGCATCCACCTCGGCGGTGCGGTTGAGCGGGTCAATGACGGGCGCGCGCGCCAGCCGTTCCAGGCTCAGGATCACGGCATCGCCATTCTTGTCGGTCAGCCCGGCGCCGACCAGCCCGGTGCGCGCACCCTGCGGCACCAGCCGCACGCCCGTCGCCGCGCTCAGCCGCATGATTGCGGCCACCTCGTCGGCGCTCGACGGGCGGACGATCGCCAGCGCGGAGCCGGTCGCGCCGCGCCCGTCGCTGCCATAGCGGTCGAGATCGTCGGGGGCGGTCAGCACATGCGCCGCCCCGACGATCGTCGCGAGATCGCCGACCAGGCCGGCGCTCATTGCGCGCGGGTCATCGCGAAGATGCCGGTGGCGTTGCCGCTGTCGAAGCGCAGGTCGAGTCCGCCGGTCGCCGGATCGACGTCGCGGGTGATGAACTCGTAGAAGGAGCCAGGCACCGCGCGGAGCAGGCCGGTGGCGAATTCGCGCTCGACGCTGTCGGCGCGGAAGGCGGTCTGGCGGACCCGGCCGCTGGTCGAGACCTCGACACGCGGCTTCATCGGCCGGCCCTCGGCCTTCAGCCGGTCGGCGAGCGCGTCGACATCGGCCACCCGATCGGTGGCATGGTTGAAGGCGTTGCCCTCGGTCGCGATCCACGCCGCTTCGGCCGACTGGGCGAGCAGGCGCTCATAATCCTCGATCGCGGCGGGGGCATGCTGGCGATCGAAGGCGCCGGCGATCACCGGCAGCAGCCAGGCGGCCTCGTCAAAGCCGATCGCACCGTCGGCGGCGAAAGCGGCGAGCAGGTCGCGCGCGCGATCGTCGAGCGGATCGCGCGAGGCGCCGAAGACGCGGCGCGCGGCGGCCTCGAAATCGCCGTCGAAGCGGTCGACGTGCAGCTCGCTCAGGAAGAATTGCGGGATCGCCTCGGGCGCATCGATATGGCGATAGGCGCGGCCGGTCATCTTCAGCGCGGGCAGCGGATAGACGTCGGCCATTTCATAGCCCAGCGGCTCGAGGATCCGGGCGAAGGCGTCCTGCCCGGCGGGCAGCGCACCAGTGGGGCCTTCGGCGAAACGGATCGTGCGCAGCGCGCCATGATCGAAGGTGATGCGGCCACCCTTGGCCAGCGTGTCGGCGACATAGGCGGCCCCGCTCGGCACCCGCTCCAGCAGGTCGGCGAACAGCAGGACGTTGAGCGCCATCGCGAAGCCGGCGCGCGAGACGCGGGCGCCCTCATCGGCCAGCAGCACCGGATCGATCGCGAGCGCGGCGAGCGCCGCCTCTCCCGCTTCGACGCCCAGCGCCTGGGTGACGAGCTTCGCGACCGTGCTTTCATGCGATTGGGACATATACGCCTCCGCTGTGAAGACGTGCATATTCCCAGAAATAGCGTTATCGCTTAAACGAGAAGCCATCATCTACAGATGACGATTTGGAATGAGTAACGAACGCAGACTGCTACCCCCGATCGGTGCCCTCAACAGCTTCGCGGCGGCCGCGCGGCATGGCAGCTTCTCGCTGGCGGGCGAGGATGTGGGGCTGACGCAGAGCGCGGTGAGCCGGCAGATCGCGCTGCTGGAGGACTGGCTGCAGACCCCGCTGTTCGATCGCAAGGGCCGCAGGGTCACCCTGAACGCCGACGGCCGCACCTATGCCGACGAGATCATCCCCGCGCTCGACCGCATCCGCCGCGCGACGGGCCGGCTGGCGGGGCGGCGGCCCGACAATGCGCTGGCGGTGGCCACCCTGCCCAGCTTCGGCATGCGCTGGCTGGCGCCGCGCCTGCCGGGGCTGACCGCCGAACATCCCGAACTGGTGGTGGATTTCGCCGCGCGATCCTTCCCCTTCGCCTTCGCCGACGAGGATTTCGACGCGGCGATCCATTTCGGCCGGCCCGACTGGCCCGGCGCCACCCATGAATATCTGTTCCGCGAAACGGCGATCCCGGTCTGCTCGCCGGCCTGGCTGGCCGAGCATCCGGTGGCCTCGGCCGCCGACCTGCTGGGCCGGCCGCTGCTGTTCCAGAGCTCGCGCCGCACCGCCTGGGCGCGCTGGTTCGCGGCGGCGGGGATCGAACGGGCCGAGGTTCCGGCCGGGCCGACCTTCGAGCATTTCCTGATGCTGGCCCAGGCGGCGGCGGCCGGATCGGGCGTGGCGCTGATCCCCAGCTTCCTGATCGGGCCCGAACTGGCGACGGGCACCCTGGTGCGCCCGATCGACCTGCCGCTCACCACCGACGAGGCCTATTATCTCGTCTACCCCGAAGCGATCGAGCCCGGCGCCGCGCTCCGCCACTTCCGCGACTGGATCCTGCGCGAGGCGGCGGCGGGCGCCTGATCGTTCAGGCCCGGCGGAGCATCCGCCCCAGGAAGGATTTGTCGGCCAGGATTTCGTTCGCGGCATTATGCCCCGGCGCGCCGGTGACGCCGCCGCCCGGATGGGTGCCGGCGCCGCACATGTAGAGGCCCTTGATCGGCGAGCGATAGGCACCATGGCCCAGCATCGGCCGGTTCGACCAGAGCTGGTCGAGCGACATGTTGCCATGCATGATGTCACCGTTGATCAGGCCGAATTTGCGCTCCAGGTCGAGCGGCGAGTGGATCTGGCGGCCGACCACCGAGGCCTTGAAGCCCGGCGCATATTGCTCGACCGTGTCGATGATCAGGTCCGCCGCGGTCTCGCGCTCGTCGTCCCAGCTGCGGCCGTCGGGCAGCTGCGGGGCGAATTGCTGGCAGAACAGGCTGGCGACATGCTGGCCCGGCGGGGCGAGGCTGTCGTCGACGATCGAGGGGATCAGCATCTCGACGATCGGCGCCTTCGACATGCCGTACAGCTTCGCGTCGATAAACGCCTGGTCCATATAATCGAGCGTGGGCGCGATGATGATGCCCGACTGGAGATGCTCGCCCTCGCCCGGCAGGCAGGTGAAGCTGGGCAGCTGCGACAGCGCCACATTCATCCGGAAGGTACCCGAGCCGGTCTTGAAGCTGCGGATGCGGCGGGCGAAGTCGGCCGGCAGGTCGGCCGGGTCGACCATGCGATCGTAGAGCAGGCGCGGGCCGACATTGCCGATCACGCTGTCGCCCATCACCTCCTCGCCGCTCTCGAGCCGCACGCCGACCGCGCGGCCGCCGTCGACCAGCACCTTGGCGACCGGCGCCTCCAGGCTGATCTCGACGCCGAGGCCTTGGCACACCTTGGCCATCGCCTGGGTGATCGCGCCCATGCCGCCCACGGCATGGCCCCACGCACCCTTCTTGCCGTTCACCTCGCCGAACACATGGTGGAGCAGCACATAGGCCGAGCCGGGGGTGTCGGGGCTCGCATAGTTGCCGACCACCGCGTCGAAGCCGAAGGCGGCCTTCACCGCCTCGCTCTCGAACCAGCCGTCGAGGAAGGTGCGCGCGCTCTTGGTGAACAGGTCGAGCACGTCGCGCTGCTTCTCGATGCTGAGCCCCGCGAGCCGGCGGCCCTGCTTCGCGGCATCGACCAGCGTCTTGAAGCCATCACCGACATTGGGCGGCGCCTTCAGCGACAGGTCGCGCAGCACGTCGGCCACGGTTTCCAGCGCGTCATAATAATCGGGCAGGACGCGGGCGTCGTGCTCGGAGAAGCGACGGAACTCGGCCTGGGTCTTCTCCAGCCCGCCGCCCAGCTTCAGATAGCCGCCATCGGCCTGGGGCAGGAAGTTGGAGATCGGCCGCTCGATCACGCGATAGCCATGGTCGACGAGCTTCATGTCGTCGATCACCTTCGGGTTGAGCAGGCTGACCGTGTAGCTGGCCACCGAGTTGCGGAAGCCGGGGTGGAATTCCTCGGTCACCGCCGCGCCGCCGATCACGTCGCGCCGCTCCAGGATGCGCACCTTCTGGCCGGCGCGCGCCAGGTAGAAGGCGCAGACGAGGCCGTTATGGCCGCCGCCGATGATCACCGCGTCATATTTCTTGGTCATGGATCGTCCTTGCCCCTCCGCCTTCCAGCGGCGAATCTTATGTTTAGCGGTGGCTCCAGCCCGGCACCGGCCGGCGATGCTGACGCGCCTGCGGGATCAGCCCGCGGATCTTGCGCGAGAAGTTGCGCAGCGCGACCTCGGTGTCGCTGAGCGGGCCGACGGTGAAGCTGTCGGACTTCATCCCTTCCTGGACCCGGCCGATCAGCTGGGTGTCCTCGGCATTGACCTGCCGGTTGATCCGCCAGTTCAGGTAGCGCACCGCCTGCATCTCGCGCCGGTCATCGGGCACCGCATAGGCGATCTCGCGGATCAGCGTCTCGGTGGGCGAGATCGGGATCCACTGCATGAAGTCGATCTGCTCGGGATAGATGTCGAGCGCGATGTTCGGCCACAGCTTGAAATAGGTCCACAGCCGTTGCCGCTCGGGCGGCAGATGCGGCACGTTCGGCAGATATTTCTGATAGGCGCGCTCGGACGGGTTGAGCGAGGGGCGGTCGACCAGCGGGCCCCACATCTTGTCGACCCAGGGCTGCGCCTCGACGCCATAGCCGGTGCCGGTCAGCCGCTTCAGGCCGGGGTGCGCCACGCTGATGTGCAGCCCGTCCGAATAATTATCGCCGATATTCTTCCAGTTCACGACCCTCGGGCGCAAGGTGACCCGGCCGAAGGCGCGCAGGTCCTCGAAGCGATAGGGCTCCAGTTCCGGCGCATAGGGCGCCATCATCTGCGCGACGCTGGGGCCGCCATCATCCTCCAGCCGGACGAACAGGAAGCCGAAGAAGGTCTCCAGCTCCACCGGCACCAGCCCGTGGCGGCTCTGGTCGAGGCTGGGATAGCTGTTGCGCATCGGCACGCCGCTCAGCTTGCCGTCCAGTTCGTAGACCCAGGCATGATAGGGGCAGACCAGCTTCTTGGCGCAGCCGGCGACATCATCGACGAGGCGCGAGCCGCGATGGCGGCAGACATTGGTGAAGGCGCGCAGCACGCCATCCTCGCCGCGAATCACGATCACGCTTTCGCCGGCATATTCGATCGTGTGATAGTCGCCGGGCGCGGGAATGTCGCTGACATGGCAGACGATCTGCCAGGACGGGCGAAACACCCGGCGCATTTCCAGTTCGAAGAATTCGGGATCCGAATAGGTCCAGGCCGGCAGGCTCCAATCCTCGTCGGGGTCGGTCGTGATCAGGGGGGAAACATTGCCAGCCATCAAAGCCTCCGTTTGTTAGACACGTGTACAACAAAGTGCGTGAGGATGGCAAGAGGCGATGGATGGAAAATGCTATTTGACGATCGTCTAACAGATAATCATCATATCCGCCATCGACAGCCGCGGCCGTGATGGCCGAAGGCTGTGCCAACAGGGCAAGGGGGACGGCGATGGCTTCTCGGCTGATCAACAAGGTTCGCGTGGCGCTGGGCGCGGTGGCGCTAGTCCTGGCCGGTTCGGCGGCGCTGGCGGAACCCAGCTATGTCCGCGCCGGGCGGCTGATCGACACCGAGAAGGGCACCGTCCTGACCGACCAGCTCATCACGGTGGACCAGGGCCGGGTGACCAAGGTGGCGCCCTATGCCCCGCCCCCCGCCGGCGCGACGGTGACCGACTGGTCGGCCTACACCGTGCTGCCCGGCCTGATCGACATGCACACCCATCTGTCAGACACCGAACAGAGCAACAACCCGGCCGAGCCGCTGCTCCATTCGGAAGCCGACATCGCCCTGCTCGGCGCCAAGCACGCGCATGACACGCTCTATGCCGGCTTCACCAGCGTCCGCGACGTCGGCACCTTCCGCGCCTTCGGCGACGTCGCGCTGCGCGACGCGATCGACAGCGGCAAGATCGAGGGGCCGCGCATGGCGGTGGCCGGCGCCTACCTCACCGTGCCGGGCGGCGGCGGCGAGGTGACCGGCATGGCGCCCGACGTCACCATCCCCGCGACGATGCGCACCGGCGTGTTCGTCGGCCCCGAGGACATGACCGTGAAAGCGCGCAACCTGTTCCAGCATGGTGCCGACTTCCTGAAGATCATCGCCACCGGCGCGGTGCTCGCCGCCGGCACCGAGCCCGGCGCGCCCGAGGTGACCGAGGCCGAGGTCCGCGCCGCCACCACCGAAGCAGGGCGCTATGGCAGCTATGCGACCGCCCACGCCCATGGCGCCGAGGGGATCAAGATCGCGCTGCGTGGCGGGGTCCGCTCGATCGAGCATGCCTCGCTGATCGACGACGAGGGGATCGCGCTGGCCAAGGCCAAGGGCGCCTGGCTGGTGATGGACATCTATAATGGCGACTTCATCGACGAGGTCGGCAAGCGCGACCATTGGCCCGCCGACATCCTGCGCAAGAATCTCGACACCACCGACGCCCAGCGGGTCGGCTTCCGCAAGGCGGTGCGGGCGGGCGTGAAGATCGCCTATGGCACCGATGCCGGGGTCTTCCCGCACGGACTGAACGCCCGGCAGTTCAAATATATGGTCCGTTACGGGATGACGCCGATGCAGGCGATCCAGGCCGCGACGACCAGCGCGGCGGCGCTGATGAGCAAGTCGGCCGATGTCGGCGCGCTATCGCCCGGCCATTATGCCGACATGATCGCCGTCGCCGCCGATCCGCTGGCCGACATCACCGCGCTGGAGCGGGTCGACCATGTGATGAAGGGCGGCGCGCTGGTGCGGTAAGGGGCCGGATTTCCGCGCCCATATCCCGTCACCCCGGGTCAAGCCCGGGGTGACGATGGAAATATTCTATGCCGGGTGCAGCTACTCCGCCGCCACGGGCTGGGGGACGAGCTGGCGCACCATCAGCCGGCCGAGCTGCAAGGCGCGATCGCGCGGCACGCGGGTCGAGGACAGGCAGAAGTCCAGCCACAGCCCGTCCATCACCGCCGAGAGCAGCGCGGCCATCTCGGCGGGAGCGACCGGCCCCGGCGGCAGGCGCGAGACGGCGGTCTGCAATATCTCCAGCAGGCGGCCGTTGAACGCTTCGCTGACCTGGGCGAAATCGTCATTGCTGCGCACCAGGGTCCAGAAGGCGATCCAGGCGCCCCAGATGTCGCTGTTCGACCATTCGTCGGAGAAGAGCACCTCGAACAGCTGATCGATCGTCTCCCAGGGGTCGTTGTCCGGCTTGGCCAGCACTTCCTCGAAGCGATGGAGCACCCGGTCGCAGACCTCCTGATAGGTCTCGAGCAGCAGATTGTCGGGGTTGTTGAAATAATGGCGCAGCAGGCCATGCGACACGCCGGCCTGGCGGCAGATCTCCCGCCCGGTGGCACCGCGCGGGCCGAAGCGGGCCAGGCAGCGGATCGTCACCTCGACCAGATCCTGCCGACGCACATCAGGCGACTGGCGGGTGGTGCGGCGGCGGGTCTTTGGCTTGGCCGATGCCTGTTCGGGCTCGCTCATCGTTCATCCTCGCCGGCCATCGGACCCTGATCGGGTCGGGCAGCCGCATATCGCAACGATATCCGGGATCGGCAAGGGGGTCGGCTGCGGGCTCAGGCGGTCGCGAGCGCCTCGCGGGCGGCGCGGCGGCGCGAAAGTGCGAACACCGCGGCGCCCGCGCCGAGCAGCAATCCGGTGAGCCCGATGATCTTGAGCACCGCCAGCGGCTTGTTGGGCTCGTCGGCAGCGGGCAGCATCGCCAGCCCGATCGCGCACAGGGTGGTGCATAGGCCGACAGTGCCCAGCAGGATCGCCACCCTGCGCCCGCCCGGCACGCGGATCGCGTCCGCGGCCGCCGGCTCGCGCTGCAGCCGGATCAGCGACAGGAAGACGAACATGAAGGGCACGAAGGAGGTGATGATGCCCATGCTGACCAGCACGTCATAGGCGCCCTTCACGCTGGTGCCCGCCTGGCCGAGGAAGACGAACACCGCGCCCAGCCCCGCCTGGACGAGGATCGCGACATGCGGGGTGCCGTAGCGCGGATGGAGCCGGCCGAAGGCGGGGGGCAGCATCTTGTCGATCCCCACCGCGAAGGGGATGCGCGAGGTGGCGGCCAGAAAGCCGCCCGCCGCGCCGAGATTGCCGAGCGAGATCAGCAGCGCGACGATCGGCACGATCCACATCCAGCCCAGCCGTGCCGCCGTGGCCGTCACCGCCTGCATCAGTCCGGCGAGGCTGTCGATCTGGCCCGGCGGCAGCGCCCACAGCACCGCGGCGGTGCCGAGCATGTAGCAGGCCGCCACCGCGAGGCCCGAGAAGACCAGCGCGCGCGGGATGGTGCGGCGGGCGTTCTTGATCTCGCCGCTCATGAACGATGCGGTCTCGCAGCCCGAGAAGGCGAAGGCGAGCGAGGCCCAGAACAGCATGTCCTTGAGCGCGAAGCTGGGCGTCATGCTCGCCGCGTCGAAGCTGGTCGCCGCGCCGAAGCGGTTCCACGAGACCAGCCCCATCACCACCACCGCCGCCACCGGCAGCCACATGCCATAGGCGCCGATATTGTGGAGCCAGCGCGCATGTTTCAGCCCGATGATGTTGAGGAAGGCGATCAGCGCCAGCGAGAGCAGCGCGAAGCCGATGAAGAAGGCGGGCGAGCCGTTCAGCCAGATCCAGCGTTCGCCGCCCAGATAGAGCGCGTTGCTCGCCGCGAAATAGAAGACCGCCGGAAAATAGGGCAGGTTGCTGGTCCAGTAGCACCAGCCGGCGATGAAGCCGGGGAAATTGCCAAAAGCGCGCCGGGTCCAGACATAGAGGCCGCCCTCGTCGGGATAGCGCGACGACAGTTCGAGCACCGACATGGCGAGCGGGATGTAGAAGAACAGGAAGGCGCCGATCCAGACGAGCAGCGAGCTGGGCCCCACCGCCGCCGCGGTGACGATCCAGCGCAGGCTGACCCCGGTGACGATGTAGAAGAGCGAGACGTCCCAGAAGCCCATCACCTTTGGTGGATGATTTGGGGGCGGATGGTTCGGCGCGGCGCTCTCGCTCATCGTCAGACCTTCCTTTTCTTCAGGCTGCGCAGCACCTGCATCGCCGCATTATGACCAGGCGCCCCGGTCACGCCGCCGCCCGGATGCGCGCCCGCCCCGCACAGATAGAGGCCGTCGATCGGGGTATGATATTGCGAATATTCGGGCACTGGCCGCATCGAGAAGAGCTGGCCGATGTTGAGGTCGCCGTGGAAGATATTGCCCTCGGTCAGCCCATAGGTCCGCTCCAGATCGAGCGGGGTGAGCACCACCCGGCCCTCGATCAGCTCGGGCAGGTCGGGCATGTGGCGGGCGATCTGGGCGACGATCGAGTCGCCGAACGCCTCGCGCCGATCGTCCCATGTCCCCTCGCGCAACGCATAGGGCACATATTGGATGAAGCAGGTCATCATATGCTTGCCCGGCGGGCAGAGCGTGTCGTCGACCAGGCTGGGGATCACGCAGTCGATCCACAGCTCCTCCGGGATCTCGCCGAAGCGGGCGATGTCGGCGCAGCGTTGCGCGCCCTCCAGGGTCGGCGCGATCGACAGCAGCGATCGCTCGCGCGGATCGGCATCGGCGGCGCGGCCGATCACGCTGGGCTCGCCCTTCAGCGCCAGGTTGAGCTTGGCCGAGGGGCCCGCCATCTTGATCGCGGCGATGTCCTTGCAGAATTTCTCGGGCAATTCCTTCGCATCGACCAGGCCCAGGAAGGTGCGCTTGGGATCGGCGTTGGAGAGGATCACGTCGGCGGTGAATTCGGCGCCGTCGGCCAGCACCACCCCGGTCGCGCGGCCTTTCTCGACCCTGATCGAGGCGACCGGCGAGGCGGCGCGGATCTCCACGCCATGCTCGCGCGCGCTGGCGGCGATCGCCTGGGTGATCGATCCCATGCCGCCGATCACATGGCCCGCGAACCCCTGCACCGCATGGTCGCCCCCCGACAGCAGGTGGAACAACAGCCCCACCGCCGATCCCGGCTCATAGGGCCCGCCATGTTTGCCATAGACATTGTTCGCCAGGAACATCCGCTTGACCGCCTCGCTCTCGAAATGACGGTCGAGATATTCGCCCAGGCTACCGGTGAGGAAGGTGATGAGCTGGCTGACCTGCGCGCCCTTGATCCGGCGGAAACGCTTGGCCAGCCGCAGCGCCTCGGTGATCCGCTCGAAGCCCTTGGCGGCCAGGTTGGGCGGCGGTTCGAGGAAGAAAGGCTGGAGATAGGCGGCAAGCGCCTTCAGCTCGCGATCGACCCGCAGGAAGGCTTCGGCATCGCGCGCCGAATAGTGCGCGATCTCGGCGGCGGCGCGCTCGACGTCGGCCCACCAGCGGATCACCTTCCCCTCGCCCACCGCCACCGCGAGCAGCGGATCGCTGCCCACCATGCGCAGGCCATGGCGGCCCAGCTCCAGGTCGCGGATCACCGTGGGCATCAGCATGCTGGCGAAATAGGAGGTGAACGACACGCGGTGGCCGGGAATCACCTCTTCGGTCACGCAGGCGCCGCCGATGATCTCGCGCCGTTCGAGCACGAGCACCTTCAGCCCGGCGCGGCCCAGATAGGCCGCCGAGACCAGGCCGTTATGGCCGCCGCCGACGACGATCGCGTCATAATGATCGCGGCGCGAAGCAGTCGAACCCATGTCTGACGCCACCCCCATTTTCATCGTGCATCGCACAAGTTTCGCTTCACGACTGACATAAAGCGCGTTATGAGGCAACTGTCTAATAACGGGGGCAGTCGATGAGCGACGATGGGGTTCCGACCGGAAGGGCGCCTGGCGAGATGGAGCGCTCGCTGCCCAGCGCCTCCTATCTGACCGCCGACGCCTGGGCCGCCGACAAGGCCGACATCCTGTGCCGCGAATGGGTGTGCGTCGCCCGCGAGGAGGACGTCGCCGAGCCGGGCAGCCACATCGTGATCGACGTCGCCGGCGAGAATATCCTGCTGGTCCGCACCAAGGCGGGCGAGCTGCGCGCGCATTACAATGTCTGCCGCCATCGCGGCGCCCGGCTGTGCGATGCCGCCAACGACGCGAAATGGGGGCTGGAGCTGCATGGCGGGGTGATCGGCGGGGTGATCCGCTGCCCCTATCATGGCTGGGCCTATGGGCTGGACGGCACCCTGCTCGCCGCGCCCCACCTGGCCAATGAAGAGGCGTTCGAGAAGAAGGACTTCGCGCTCTATCCGGTGGGCGTCGGCACCTGGGGTGGCTTCGTCTTCGTCAACCTGACGCCGGAGACCGCGCCCGACTTCGCCACCGTGCTGGGTGAGGCGCCACGCCGCTTGAGCAATTATCCGCTGGAGGCGCTGCGCGCGGCGAAGACGATCAGCTACGAGGTCGCCGCCAACTGGAAGCTGATCCTCGAAAACTACAATGAATGCTATCATTGCGGCCCGGTCCATCCCGAGCTGTGCGAAGTGGTGCCCGAGTTCCGCCGCAACGGCGGCATGCACCTCGACTGGGAAGCCGGCATCCCGCATCGCGAGGGCGCCACCACCTATACGATGAGCGGCACCACCCGCCGCGCCCCCTTCCCCGGCCTCAGCGAGGAGGAGAAGATCCGCCACAAGGGCGAGCTGCTCTACCCGAACCTGATGTTCAGCGTTTCGAGCGACCATGCCGCCGCCTTCCTGCTGTGGCCGGAGGCGGCCGACCGCACGCGGGTGGAGTGCCGCTTCCTGTTCCACGCCGACGAGATGGCGAAGCCGGATTTCGACCCGTCCGACGCGGTCGACTTCTGGGATCTCGTCAACCGGCAGGACTGGGCGGTGTGCGAGCGGGTCCAGCGCGGCATGACCGCGCGGATCCACGCGTTCGGCTATTATTCGCCGATGGAGGACTACAGCCTGGACATCCGACGCTATGTCGCGGATCGCCAGGGAGGCCCGAAGGCGGGATGAGCCGGCGCTATTCCGCGCTGGCTCTGCTGCGCAACGCCCTGACCGGCAACCGCCACTGGGACCAGGCCTGGCGATCGCCCGAACCGGCGCCGCATTATGACGTGATCATCGTCGGCGGCGGCGGCCATGGCCTCGCCACCGCCTATAATCTGGCAAAGACGCATGGCATCACGCGGGTGGCGGTGCTGGAGAAGGGCTGGATCGGCGGGGGCAACACCGGCCGCAACACCACCATCGTCCGCTCCGACTATTATTATCCCGAGAGCGCGGCCTTCTTCGACCGGTCGGTGTCGCTCTACGAAGGGCTGAGCCGCGAGCTGAACTTCAACATCATGTTCAGCCAGCGCGGCATGCTGACTGTGGCGCACAGCCGGGGCGAGCTCGATTTCCAGCGCCGGCTGGTCAACGGCATGGCGCTGAACGGCGTCGACATGGAGACGGTGACCCCGCAGCAGGCGCATGCGCTCTGCCCGATCCTGAACTTCAGCCGCGAGGCGCGCTACCCGATCCTCGGCGGGATGCTGCAGCGGCGCGCCGGCACGGTGCGGCACGACGCGGTGGTGTGGGGCTATGCCCGCGCCGCCGACCGGCTGGGGGTCGACATCATCCAGAATTGCACCGTCACCGGCATCGACCGCGATCCCCACACGGGTGCCGTGACGGGGGTCCAGACCAGCCGGGGCGCGATCGGCTGCGGCAAGCTCGGCATCGCCGTCGCCGGCCATTCGACCGTGCTGGCGGACATGGCGGGCTTCCGCCTGCCGCTGCGCAGCTACGCGCTGCAGGCCTTCGTCTCCGAACCGATGAAGCCGGTGCTCGACATCGTCGCCTCGTCGGCGGTGCTCGGCGTCTATGTCAGCCAGTCGGACAAGGGCGGGCTGGTGATCGGCGGCAATGCCGACGCCTATGCCTCCTATGCCCAGCGCGGCAACATCCCCACCGCCGAGAATGTCGCCGCCGGGCTGGTCGAGTTCATCCCCTCGTTCAGCCGGGTGAAGCTGCTCCGCCAATGGGCCGGCATCGTCGACTATGCGCATGACAGTTCGCCCGTGCTGGGCCTCAGCCCGGTGCCGGGCCTCTACCTCAACTGCGGCTGGGGCGGCGGCGGGTTCAAGGCGATCCCGGCCGGCGGCGAGACCTTCGCGCACACGATCGCCACCGGCACCCCTCATCCGCTCATCCGCGCCTTCTCGCTCGATCGCTTCCGCGACCTGGCGCTCGTCGACGAAGCCGCCGCCGCCGGGATCGAACATTGAGATGCTGACGATCGACTGCCCGCATTGCGGCCCGCGCGACGAGACCGAGTTCGTGAACGGTGGCGAAGGCCATGTCGATCGGCCGCCGCTCAGCGCGACCGATGTCGAATGGGCCGACTATCTCTTCTACCACGACAATCCGAAGGGGCCCCTGCACGAGCGCTGGCTGCACGCTTATGGCTGCCGCCGCTGGTTCCATGTGGTGCGCGACACCGTCGACCACCGGATCACAGCTGTCTACGGCATCCTCGAAAAGCCGGAGCTGCCGCGATGAGCGGCTATCGCCTGCCCGATCATCCCCGCGCCTCGGCACCGCTGCTGCGCTTCCGCTTCAACGGCCGTGCCTATGAGGGGCGCCAGGGCGACACGCTCGCCGCCGCGCTGCTCGCCAATGGCGTCACCCTGGTCGGGCGCAGCTTCAAATATCATCGGCCGCGCGGCATCGTCGGCCATGGCCATGCCGAGAGCAACGCGCTGGTCCAACTGGGCGAGGGCGCGCGCACCGTCCCCAACGCGCTCGCCACCCGCGTGCCGCTGACCGAGGGGCTCGTCGCGCGCAGCGTCAATTGCTGGCCGTCGGTCGAGTTCGACATCGCCGCGATCAACGGCCGGCTGGCGCCGCTGCTGTCGGCGGGCTTCTACTACAAGACCTTCATCTGGCCGAGCTGGCACCTGTTCGAAGGCCTGATCCGCCGTGCCGCCGGGCTGGGCCGCGCGCCTACCCTGCCCGATCCCGACCGCTATGCCGCGCAAAGCCGGCGCTGCGACGTGCTCGTCATCGGCGGCGGGGTCGCCGGGCTCCAGGCGGCGCAGGAAGCGGCGACGAGCGGCGCCAGCGTGATCCTGGTCGAAACCGATACCGAACTGGGCGGGATCGCCGGCATCGACGAGACGGTGGGCGGCCTCGACGCGCGCAGCTGGATCGCCCGCGCCGAAGCCCGGCTGGCCGCCGCGCGCCAGGTGACGATCCTGAAGCGCACCACCGCGACCGGCTATTATGACCATGACCTCGTCACCGTGCTGGAGGAGATCGATGCGCCCGGCCTGCGCCAGCGGCTGTGGAAGATCCGAGCGGGCCGGGTGGTGCTGGCCGGCGGCGCGATGGAGCGGCCGCTGCTGTTCGACGGCAACGACACCCCCGGCGTGATGCTGGCGGACTCGGTGCGGCACTATGTCGAGCGTCATGGCGTGGCGCCCGGACGGCGGCTGCTGTTCGCGGTGGCGCACGACCGCGCCTATGACGCCGCCATCGCCGCCTGGCGGGCGGGGCTGCCGATCGTCGGCATCGTCGACCCGCGCACCGAACCGAGCCAGGCCGCGCGCGAGGCCGCAGCGCTCGGCATCCCGCTGTTCGCCGGGCAACGGATCGAGCGCGCGATCGGCGGCAAGGCGGTTCGCGCGGCGGACATCGCCGACATCGCGACCGGCCGCCGACACCGCATCGACTGCGACCTGATCGCGATGTCGGGCGGCTGGAGCCCGGCGATGCAGCTGTTCACCCAGGCCGGCGGCACCTTGCGCTTCGACCCGGCCAGCGGCGCCTTCGTGCCCGACCGGTTGCCGGCCAAGCTGGAGGCCGTCGGCGACGCGCTCGGCTTCACCGCGCCGACGGTGGCGCCGCTGCACATCCCGCCGCCGGGGCACAAGGCGTTCGTCGACCTGCAGACCGACGTCGGCGTCGACGACCTGCGCCTCGCCACGCGCGAGAATTACCGATCGGTCGAGCATGTGAAGCGCTACACCGTCTGGGGCATGGGCACCGACCAGGGCAAGCTGGGCGCGGTCAACGGCGTCGCGGTGCTCGCCGCGCTGCAGGGGCTGGAGCCGGGCGCGCTCGGCACCACCAAATTCCGCCCGCCCTTCTCACCCATAGCCTTCGGCGCGCTGGCCGGGGACAAGGCGCTGGGCGCGCTGTTCCACCCGTGGAAGCATCTGCCCGCGCATGACTGGCACGTCGCCGAGGGCGCCCGCTTCGAGGATTATGGCTGGCTGCGGCCGACCCATTATCCGCAGGGCGAGGAGACGATGGACGAGGCCGCCCGCCGCGAGGCAAGCGCGATCCGCCAGGGCGTGGGCCTGCTCGACAGCTCCTCCTTCGGCAAGATCGAGCTGAAAGGGCCGGAGGCCGGCCGCTTCCTGGACCTGATGTCGGTGGGCACGCCCAGCACGATCGCGGTGGGGGCGATCCGCTATAATCTGCTGTGCAACGAGCTGGGCGCGCTGCTCGACGACGGCGTCGTCGCGCGGCTGTCCGACGATCATTTCCTGATGACCGCGAGCAGCGGCCATGCCGAGCGGGTGCTGCGCTGGCTGGACGAATGGCACCAGTGCGAATGGCCGCTCGACCTCGTCATCCAGGACGCCACCGCGCGCTGGGCGGTGCTGACCGTCGCGGGCCCCAAGGCGCGCGCGGTGATGGAACGGCTGGACTGCGACATCGCGATGTCGGCCGAGGCCTTCGCGCACAACCAGATACGCTGCGGGCGCATCGCGGGCGTGGAGACGCGCATCCAGCGGGTCAGCTTCACCGGCGAGATCAGTTATGAGATCGCCGTCCCCGCCGATTACGGCCACAGCCTGGCCGATTATCTGATGGAGCGCGGCCGGGCCGAGGGGATCATCCCCTTCGGGCTGGAGGCGCTCGACATATTGCGGCTCGAAAAGGGCTTCATCCATGTCGGCAGCGACACCGACAGCCGCACCCAGCCCGCCGACATCGGCTGGGGCAAGGGCGTGGCGCGCAAGGCCGGCGATTTCGTCGGCAAGCGCTCGCTGCTCCATGGCTCGGCCTCGGCGGAGGGCCGCGCGCAGCTGGTGGGGCTGGAGCCGCTCGATCCGATGGCGATGCTGCCGATCGGTTCGCACATCATCGGCGGGCATCCTGCGCCCAGCCGCGGTATCGTCACCAGCAGCGCGTTCAGCCCGGTCTTCGGGCGCGGCCTGTCGCTCGCCCTGCTTGACGGCGGCCGCGCGGCGATCGGTTCTGAGGTGACGGTCTGGTCGGAGGGCAAGAGCTGGCCGGCCAAGGTCACCCCCGCCGCCCGCTTCGATCCGAAGGGAGAGCGCCTGAATGGCTGAACTCATCGCCCGTTCGCCGCTCGCCGCGCGTCGTGCCGGGCTGGCCGGCGCCGCCTTCCATGCCGGCGGCATCTCGGTCGCCGAGCGCAGCGGGCTCAGCGCCTGGCTGGTCACGAGCCGTGCCCCCTTCGAGCTGCCCGGCGCGATCGCGATCGGCCCGTGCGAGCATCTGCTCGTCGATGCCCCCCGCCCCGCCCCACCTTCCGGCAGCGCGCTCGTGCAGGACATGGCGGGCGCGCTCGCCTTCATCGAGATCAGCGGCCCCGGCGCCGTCGACCTGCTCGGCCTCTCCCCCGTGATCCGCACATCCGAAGGCGGCACCGCGACCCGGCTTGCCGACCTGCGGGTGATCGTCGCGTGGCGAGACTCTCCCGAGCCCTGGCTGCGCATCGCGGTCGACCGGTTCAGCGCCGACTATCTCTGGACATGGCTGGAGCGCCGCATCGGGATCGGCGCCGCGGCATGATTGCCCGCCCGCCCCGGCTGCGGCATGCTCGGCCGGAATCGGCAGCGGAGGCGTGATGGCGGGCAGTAGCGGGGGTGCACCGGTCGGCACGTTACAGACCGCACTCGATCATTGCCGGGCGCTGCTGGAGCGGGACCCGGCGCTTGCCGAGGAACAGGCCGGCGAGATCCTGCGCGCCATCCCCGACCAGCCCCAGGCGCTCACCCTGCGCGGCCGCGCCCTCGCCGCGCGCGGACAGACGCGGGAGGCGATCGCCGCCCTCCGCCACGCCGCCCGCCGCGATCCCGAATCCCCCGATATGTGGCGCACCCTGGGCGACCAGCTGACCATCGCCGGCGACCATGCCGGCGCGGACCAGGCCTATGCCCAGCAGATCCGCACCTCGGTCCACGATCCCCGGCTGCGCCACGCGGCGGTGGCGCTGTGCGACAACAACCTGCCGGTCGCCGAGCGGACCTTGAAGGATCATCTGAAGCAGCACCCCACCGACGTGGCGGCGATCCGGATGCTCGCCGAACTGGCCGGGCGGATCGGCCGCAACGCCGATGCCGAGGCGCTGCTGACCCGCGCGATGGAGTTGGCGCCGGGCTTCACCACCGCGCGCTTCAACCTCGCCACCCTGCTCTACCGGATCGGCCGCATCCCCGAGGCGCTCGACCATCTCGACCGGCTGATGGCCGACGATCCCGACAACAGCGCCGCGCGCAACCTGGCCGCCGCCGCGCTCGGCCGGATCGGCGACGTCCATGAGGCGATCCGCCATTATGAGCATGTGCTGGCGCGCGATCCCGCCGCGCCCAAGGTGTGGATGAGCTTCGGCCATGCGCTGAAGACCGCCGGCCGCCAGGTCGACAGCGTCGACGCCTATCGCCGCTGCATCGCGCTGGAGCCCGGATCGGGCGAAGCCTGGTGGAGCCTCGCCAACCTGAAGACGGTGCGCTTCGCCGCCGAGGATATCGGCGCGATGGAGGGTGCGCTGGCGGCCGACGACAAGCTCAGCACGGACGACCGGCTGCACCTGCATTTCGCGCTGGGCAAGGCGCTGGAGGATGCCGGCGCCGACGAACAGGCCTTCGCCCATTATGCTCAGGGCAACGCACTGCGGCTGGAGACGACGCCCTATGACGCGGACGACACCAGCGCGCGGGTCGACCGCACGATCGCGCTGTTCACCCCCGAATTCCTGGCCGCGCACGCGGGCCAGGGCTGTGACGCCGCCGACCCGATCTTCATCCTGGGCATGCCGCGCGCCGGATCGACCCTGACCGAGCAGATCCTGGCGAGCCACCCGCAGGTCGAGGGCACCCAGGAGCTGCCCGACATCCAGATGATGGCGAGCCGCCTGGCCGGGCGTGACGAGGACAGCTATCCGGGCGTGCTGGCGACCCTGGACCCCGACAAGCTGCGCGAACTGGGCGAGAGCTTCCTGGAGAGCACGCGCATCCATCGCCGCGAGGGGCGCCCCTTCTTCATCGACAAGATGCCCAACAACTGGCTGCACGCCGGGCTGATCCACCTGATCCTGCCCAATGCCAGGATCATCGACGCGCGGCGCCATCCGCTCGGCTGCTGCTTCTCCAACTACAAGCAGCATTTCGCGCGCGGCCAGGCGTTCAGCTACAGCCTGAGCGACATGGGCCGCTATTATGCCGACTATGTGCGGCTGATGGAGCATTTCGACCGGGTGATGCCCGGCCGCATCCACCGGCTCCATTATGAGGCGATGGTCGACGACACCGAAGTGCAGGTGCGCGCGCTGCTCGACCATCTTGGCCTGCCCTTCGATCCGGCCTGCCTGCGCCATCACGAGAATCAGCGCGCGGTGCGCACCGCCAGCTCCGAACAGGTGCGCCAGCCCATCTATCGCGACGGCGTCGACCATTGGCAGCGCTTCGACCGCTGGCTCGATCCGCTGCGCGCCGCGTTGGGCCCCGTCACCGCCGATTACCCCCACAAACAGGGCGGATGACGCAGCGCAACAATGCGCTTGACAGCTGTCTAATAAAATATGACCTTCCGGTGAAATCGAAAAGACCAGGGAAGATATCACCACTAAAAAGGGGGCAGCTCATGGATGACCGTGCAGCCGGCAGCTATTGGACGACGTCGCTTCTCGCATCGACCGCGATCGCCATCGCCTTGACAGCGGCGATGCCCGCCCAGGCGCAGGAGGCGGAGGACGCCGCCCCGGCCGACACCGGTGAGATCATCGTCACCGCCACCCGCCGCGATGCCAGCATCCAGAAGGTGCCGATCAGCATGCAGGCGCTGGGGGAAGCCCAGCTGGCCCAGCACCAGGTCGCCTCGTTCGACGATTATGCGAAGCTGCTGCCCAGCGTGAGCTTCGATTCCTTCGGCCCCGGCCAGGCCCAGCTCTACTTCCGCGGCGTGAACAGCGGCGGCGACGGTCTCGACGTCGGCTCGCTGCCGACGGTCGGCCTCTATCTGGACGACATCCCCGTCACCACGATCGGCTCGGCGGTCGACCTGCACGTCTACGACATCGCCCGTGTCGAGGCGCTGGCGGGTCCGCAGGGCACCTTGTTCGGCGCCAGCTCGCTGTCGGGCACCTTGCGCATCATCACCAACAAGCCCGACGCGAGCAAGTTCGAGGGTGGCTACGACGTCCAGCTCAACAAGTTCGGCAAAGGCAAGGCCGGCGGCTCGGCCGAGGGCTTCGTCAACATCCCCCTCTCCGAAAAGGCGGCGATCCGCCTGGTCGGCTATTATGAGCGCGAGGGCGGCTATATCGACAACACCTATAAGGAGCGGACCTTCACGCTCGACGATTCCGACGACAGCACCAACGTCACCGTCAACAACCGCGATCGGGTCGGCAAGAACCAGAACGACGTCGAAAGCTATGGCGGTCGCGCCGCGCTGAAGGTCGACCTCGACGACGATTGGACCGTCACCCCGCAGATCGTCTACCAGCACCAGAAGGCCGACGGCACCTTCCTCTATGATCCGCGGGTCGGCGACCTGCAGGTCCACGATTTCTCGCCCACCCGCAATCTCGACCGCTGGTACCAGGCCGCGCTCACCATCGAGGGCAAGATCGGCAATTGGGACCTGGTCTATTCGGGCGGCTATTTCGAGCGGAAGATCGATAACCGCGCCGACTACAGCTATTACACCGTCGCCTATGACACCTATTCGCGCGACGCCGGGGCCGAGCCGGGAAGCTATTATTATTACACCAATTTCCCCGACGGGAATGGCGGCTTCCTGAACCCGACCCAGGAACAGATCCTCGATTACAAATATACCAAGCAGACCCATGAGGTGCGGATCAGCTCGCCCGCCGAGAACCGCTTCCGCCTGACCGCAGGCGCCTTCATGCAGCGCCAGACCGGCAAGCTCGATTCCGATTACAGCGTGCCCGGCGTCGGCAATGTGCCGGTCGACGGCCTGCCCAATCTCTATCCGGTGCCGGGCTTCGGCGACGCGCTGTTCGTCAAGCGGCTTGACCGCGTCGACCGCGACTATGCCGCCTTCGCCGAGGCCAATTTCGACATCGTCCCCGACGTGACGCTGACCGCCGGCATCCGCGGCTTCATCGTCGACAACAATATCTACGGCTTCTCGGGGCTGGCGCGGAACACGGTCGACCCGGCCGAATGCGCACCGACCCAGAACAGCCGCTATCCCTGCATCAACGTCGACAAGAAGCTCCACGAGACCGGCGAGACCCACAAGGTCAGCCTGAGCTGGAAGATCGACCAGCAGAAGATGATCTACGGCACCTATTCGACCGGCTACCGACCGGGCGGATCGAACCGGCGGGCGGGCATCCCGCCCTATCTGTCCGACACCCTCTCCAACTTCGAGCTGGGCTGGAAGACGACCTGGCTCGACGGCCATCTCCGCTTCAACGGCGCGGTCTTCTACGAGCGGTGGAAGGACATGCAGTTCGCGCTGCCCGGCGAGAATGGCGTCACCTATATCCTCAACGCCGGCCGCTCCGAGGTGAAAGGCGTCGAGGCGGACCTGATGTGGCGCGCCGACGGGCTGCAGCTCAGCTTCGCGGGCGCCTATATCGACGCCGCGCTCGACACCGACTTCTGCGACGACAGCGGCTGTACGCCGAAGGGGACGCGCCTGCCGACCCAGCCCAAGTTCAAGGGCAACGTCACCGCGCGCTATAATTTCCAGCTCGGTTCGGCGGGCAGCTTCGTCCAGGCGACGATGACGCATCAGAGCGGCACGCGCACCGCGCTGCTCGACGACGATGTCGCCGATCTCGGCTATACCAAGGGCTTCACCACCTTCGACTTCTCGGTGGGGTCGAGCTTCGGCAGCTTCTCGGTCGAGGCGTTCATCCAGAACGCCTTCGACAAGCGCGGCCAGCTGTCGCGCGGCACCGCCTGCGCGATCACGGCGTGCAACCAGAACTACCGCGTCTATCCCACCAAGCCTCAATTGTTCGGGGTGAAGATGGGGCAACGCTTCTGAGGATCGCCCGCGCGGCGCTGGCGGCGATGCTGCTCGGCGCCGTGCCGGCGGCCGGCGCCGCCGATCCGGTGCTGCGGCCGGGGGTCACGCTCGATCCGCTACGGCCGCTCGCCCATGAGCTGACGCGGAAGACCGCGCCCGATCTGGTCGTCACCCTGGTGGGAACCGTCACGGTCGCGGGCGATGCCGCGCTGCCGGCCGGCCTGCCCCCGCTCCGCGCCTCCGACCATCCTTCGGTCACGATCGGTGCGCTGGCGGGGACGATCCTGCCGCCCGGCCAACGCGCCTATCCGCAGGGCTGGGACGCGCCGGCTCTACCACCCGCGCCACCCGCCATCGCCCGCCAGCTGGCCGAGGCGGGCTTCGACATGCTCGCGCGCGCCGACGACCATGCGCTCGACTGGGGGATCGAAGGGATGCGCGCGACCGGCGCGCAGCTCGATGCCGCCGGGCTGGTCCATGCCGGCACCGGCGAGAGCGGCGGGCTCGCGCGCGGCGCCCGCTTTCTCGACCACCCCGCCGGGGCCGGGCGCATCGCGCTCGTTTCGGTCGCCACCAGCTACCGCCCGACCAGCGAGGCGCTGGCGCCGCAGGGCGCGGCACCGGGGCGGCCGGGGGTGGCCGCGATCGAGGCCGGCACCGTCCGCCTCGTCCCCGCCGCGCAGCTGGCCGATCTTTGCGCAATCGCCCAGCGTTTCGGCGGCGACGCCTCCTGCCAAGGCAGCACCGGCTTCACCACGCTCGGCAGCCGCTTCGAGCAGGGTGACTTTGGCAGCCGCCTGAGCCTCAACCCGCTGCAGGTGCAGGCCACGCTGGGCGCGATCCGGCAGGGCAAGCAGAGCGCCGACCTGCTCGTCGCCTGGATCCACCCCGGCGAAATCTTTCCCGAGGCGCTGGCCCGCGCCGCCGCCCAGGCGGGCGCCGATATCGTCGCCGCCAGCGGCGGCGCGCCGGGAGCGATCGAGATCCACCGGGCATCGGGGCGCCCGCAGGTGCCGATCTTCCACGGTCTCGGCCGCTTCGCCGACGGGCCCGACGGCATCATCGTCGAGACGAGCTGGCCCGATGGGCGCCTGACGATCGACATCCGCCCGATCGCGACCGATCCTGCAAAAGCTCGCGCCACGCTCGAACGGATCGCGAAGCTGTCGGCGCCTTATGGCACGCACATCGCGATCCTGCCGGCGAGGAGCGGGCTGCTCGGCCGCATCGAAGCGGCGGAGGACAAAAGATGAGGCGCTGGCTGCTCGCATCGCTGGCGCTCGGCCTCGCCGCACCGGCGACGGCGGAAGACTTCACCATCGCCGCCGCCGGCGACCTGATCATCTCGCGCCCGCTGAGCATGCTCGCCCGGCCCGGCGCCTTTCCCCATGCCAAAGGCTTCGCCGACCTGATCGCCCTGATCGGCCAGGCCGACACCGCCTATGGCAATATGGAAACCAGCATCCTCGACATACGGGGCTTCGCCGGCCACCCCTATAGCTGGGACGGCGACTGGATGCTGACCGCGTCACCCTCGGTCCCCGCCGACCTCAAGCGCCTGCATTTCGACATCGTCTCGACCGCGAACAACCATGCGCTCGACTGGGGCGTGGAGGGGATGCGCGAGACCAGCCGCCATCTCGCCGCCGCCGGCCTGCCCTTTGCCGGCACCGGCGAGAATGCCACCCAGGCGACCGCCCCCGCCTTCCATGACGGCGCGAAGGGGCGGGTCGGGCTGGTGGCGATGGTCTCGACCTTCCGGCCGACCACCAATGCGCTCGACGCCGCGCCCGACGCGCCGTTCGGGCGGCCGGGTGTCGACGGCCTCGCCCTCACCCGCACGCTGCTCGTCGACGGCCCGGCCTTCGCGAAGCTCGCCGCGATCGCGGATGGCTTCGGCCAGACACCCGGCGCCACGATCGACCTGTTCGGCACCAGCATCCGCCGCGCCGGCAAGGGCGAGCGCCCTTTCACCTACAACTATGCGATGGACCAGGGCGACCTCGCCCGCATCCTCGGCTCGATCCGGGCGGGCAAGGCGCAGGCACGCTACCTGATCGCCGCGATCCATGCGCATGAGGCCGCGACCGACGAGGCTCCGCCGCGCACATGGCAGGACCCGGCCGCCTTCCTCCGCCCGCTGGCGCATCAGGCGATCGACGCGGGCGCCGACATGTTCGTCGCCACCGGCATCCACCATGTCGCCGGGATCGAGATCTATCGCGGCAAGCCGGTCCTCTACGGGCTCGGCAATTTCTTCTGGAGCGACATGCAGGAGCCGCTGTCGGCCGAACTCCATGGGTCGACCGGCAATGCCGCCGCGCTGAAGGAGAGTTTCGAGCATCCCGAGCGCGCGACCGATGCCGACCTGACCGCCCTGCTCAACGCCACCACACCGGGCTTCGCGACGCCGGGCGACCCGGTTCTCAACCGCACCTTCCAGACCTTCCTGGCCCGCGCCGTCTATGACGATGCCACCCGCCGGCTGCGCGAAATCCGGCTCTACCCGGTCGACCTGGGCTATGGCGAACCGCTGACCCGCAGCGGGATACCGCATCGCGCTGGCGAAGCGGTGGCGCGCGCGGTGCTCGACCGGGTGATCGCGCTGTCCGACCGCGCCAGCCTGTCGATCGAACTGGCGACCGAGGACGGCTATCTGATCGGCATCGCCAAGCCGAAATGACCGGTCAGGCGAGCGCCTTGTAGCTCGAGATCAGGTCGGCCAGCTGCTGCGAGCTGAGCGACGCCACCTGCTGGGCGGTGATCGCCTGGAGCTGGTCGCGCGAGAGAGCGCCGAGATTCGAGGCCGACAGGCCCGAAAGTCCGCTGCTGCTGAGCGCGGCGATGTCCTGGGTCGAGAAGGTCGCCAGCCCGCTATTGCTGAGCGCGGCCACCTGGGCGCCCGACAGAGCGGCCACCTGGGTCGGGGTCAGCGCCTCGGCCTGCGCCGGGGTGAACGCCGCCAGCTGCGCCGCCGTCAGCCCGTTGATCGCCTTGGGATCGATCGCGGCGATCTGCGCGGGCGAGAGAGCCGCGATCCGGCTGGTGCCCAGCGCAGCGACCTGCAGCGAATTGAGCCCGCCGATCTGCGCATTGGTGAGCGCGCCCACCTGTTCGGGCTTGAGCGCGTCGATCTGATAATAGGTGAAACCGGCCAGCTGCGACGGGGTCAGCGCCGCGACCTGCTCATGGTCGAGCGCGCCGATCGTCGCGGGCGACAGGCCCTGGATCGCGCTGGCGCTGATCGCGGCGATGTCACCGGTCGAGAAGGCACCGAGTGCGGCGCTGCTCAGCGCCCCGATCTGCGCGCTGGTGAGCGCGCCGATCTGGGCCGTCGACAGCGCATCGATCTGGCCGGGGCTGAGCGCCGCGACCTGGGTGGTGGTCAGCCCCGCCAGCGCGGTGGTGCTGATCCCGGCGATCTGGGTGGCCGACAAGGTGGCGACCGAGGCCGGCGGCAGCGCCGCGAGCTGGCTGGCGCCGAGCGCGCCGACCTGGGTGGCCGACAGCCCGGCCAGCTGGGTCGTGCTCAGTCCCGCGACCTGGGTGGCCGACAGGCCCGCCATCTGCGTCGCGGTCAGCGCGCCCAACTGGGCGCTGGTGAGGTTGGCGATCTGATCGCTGGACAGCCCCTTGATCGCGGTGGCGCTGATCGCCGCCATGTCGCTGCTGTCGAACACCGCCAGCGCATCGGCGGAGAGCGCCGCCACCTGCGTGGCGCTCATCGCGCCGATCTGGGCCGAGGTGAGCCCGCCAATCTGTGCGGGGGTCAACGCCGCGATCTGTGCGGGGGTCATGCCCCCCACCGTCGTGGCGCCGAGCGCCGCGATCTGCTCGGGCGAGAAGTTGGTGAAGGTGCTGCCCGACAGGGTGGCGAGCTGCGCCGCCGTCAGCCCGCCGAGCTGGGCGGCCGAGAAGGCGGCGAGCTGATCCTGCCGCAGCGCCGAGAATTGGGTGGCGGTGAGCGCGCCGATCTGGCTGGTGGTCAGCGCGGCGATCTGGGTCTGGTCGAGCGCGCCGATCGCGTCGGTCGGCAGGGCAGCAACCGCCGCCGTGCCAAGCGCGGCGATGTCGGCGGTCGAGAAGGTCTTGATCGCATCCGGGGTCAGCCCAGCCGCCTGGGTGGCGGTGAGCGCGGCGATCTGGGTGCTCGACAGCGCGGCGACCTGCGCCGAACTGAAGCTCTTCATCTGGTCGGCGGTCAGCCCGGCGAGCGCCTTGGCCGACAGCGCCGTCATCTGATCGGTCGACAGCGCGGCGAGCGAAGCCGTGGTCAATGCCCCCGCCTGGGTGGCGCCAAGCGCCGCGACCTGCGTGGTCGAGAGCGAACCGACCTGCACGGGGGTGAGCGCAGCGGCCTGGGTGGCGGTCAGCGCGCCAAGCTGGTTCGCGGTGAGGGCCGCGACCTGTTCGGAACCGAGCGCCCCGACGGCCGCGGTCGACAGGCCGGCGACGGCACCGGTGCTGAGCGCCGCGATCTCCTGCGGCGAGAAGGTCCACAACAGGCCGGGCGCCAGCGCGCCGGTCTGGGTCGCGGTGAGCGCGGCGATCTGGGTGGTCGACAGCGCGTCGACCTGGTCGACCGACAGCGCCCCGAACTGGCTGGCGCTGAGCCCGGCCACCGTCTTCGGGGCCAGCGCCGCGACCTGCTCGGTCGACAGCGCGGCGATCTCGTCGTTCGACAGCGCGGCGATCTGCGTCGCGCTGAGCGCCGCGATCTGCGTCTTCGACAGCGCTTCCATCTGCGACGGGGTGAAGCCGCCGACCTGAGCCGGGGTCAGCGCGGTGATCTGCGCGGCGGTGAGCCCGCTGATCTGGTCCAGCGACAGCGCCGCGATCTGGGCGGGGGTGAAACCGGTCAGCGCGCCGGCGGCGATCGATCCGACGCCGGTGGAGGACAGAGCGGTCAGGCTCTCGCCATCGAACGCGGCGACATGGGCGGCAGTGAGGCTGGCGATCTGCGCGGTGCTGAGCGCCGCCACCTGGGTCTTGCTGAGCGCGCCGATCTGGGCGGCGGTCATCCCTACGATCGCCTTGGTGGCGATCGCGGCGACCTGCTCGGTCGACAGGCCGGCGACATCCTCGGCCGACAGCGCACCGATCTGGCCCGAGCTGAGCGCGGCGATCTGGGTGGTGGTGAGCGCGCCGACCTGCGCCGGCGACAAGGCCGTGATCTGGCTGGGCTTGAGGCTGGCGATCTTGCTGGCAGTGATGGCGGCGATCTGGTCGTCGCTCAGCCGCGCGATCGCATCGGTCGACAGGCCCGACAAGGCGCCACCGCTCAGCGCGGCCAGCGAGGCAGGCGGCAAGGTGGCAATCTTGTCGGCCGAGATAGCGCCCGCCTGGCTGGCGGTCAGCGTGGCCATCTGCGCGGTGGTGAGCGCGGCAAGCTGCTCGCTGCCCAGCGAGGCGATCTGAGCGGTCGAAAGGCCAGCGATCGACTTGGCCGACAACGCGGCGATCTTGTCGGTCGACAAAGCGGCGACGCTGTCCACCGACAGCGCGGCGAGCTGGGCCGAGGTCAGCGCCGAGACCTGCGCCGCGCTCAGCGCTTCGAGCTGGTCCGAGGTGAAGGCGGCGGTCTGGCTGCCCTTCAGCGCGGCGATCTGGGTGGTGCCGAGCGCGGCGACCTGATCCTTGGTAAGCGACGCAACCTGATCGGTGGTGAGCCCCGCGAAGGTGGCGGGCTTGAGCGCGGCGATGCCGGCCGGCGAGAAGTTCGCCAGCGCGTCGGGCGCCAGCGACCCGATCTGCTTCGAGGTGAGATAGCCGAACTGCGCGGGGGTGAGCGCGTTGAGCTGGGCCGGGCTGAGCGCGGCCATCTGCGCGGTGGTGAGGCCCCCGATGCTGCTGGGATAGATCGCCGCGATCTGGGTTTCGGACAGGCCCGCCATCTTGTCCGCGCCGATGCCGGCGACCTGCGCGCTGCTGAGCGCCTTGACCTGCGCCTCGGACATCACCGCGAGCTGTTCGGGGGTCAGTGCGCCGATCTGCGCGGCCTTCAGCCCGCCGACCTGCTTGGCCGAGAGGGTGGAAATCTGGTCGGTGGTGAGTGCCGCGACCTGATCGGTCGACAGGCCCGACAGAGCGGCGGGCGTGAGCGCGGCGGTGGCCGAAAGCGACAGCAGGGCGATCGACTCGGGACGCAGGCTCGCCAGCTGCGGGGCGATGAGGCGAGCGCTCTGCGCCGGGGTGAAGGCAGCGACCTGTTCGTTGGTGAGCGCCGCCACCTGGGCCGTCGTCAGCCAGGCGACCGAGGCCGGGGCGATGGCTGCGACCTGCGCGGGCGAGAGCGCGGTGATGTTGGCGACCGGCATGGCGCGCACCTGCGCGGTGTTGAGCGCGCCGATCTGGCCGGTCGACCAGCCCATCATCTGCGCGGGCGAGAAAGCCGCGATCTGGCTGGTGGTGAGGCACGCCACCTGCGCCGGGCTTAGCGCCGCGATCTGCGCTCCGCTGAGCGCGGAGATGGCCGAGGTCGCGATGCCCGAGGTGGCCCGGAGGCTGATCGCCGCCAGCGTCGCGGGCGGGAATTCGGCGACGGTCGCGCCCATCGCGGCGATCTGCTGTGCGCTCATCGCGCCGATCTGCGCCGGCGAGAGCGCCTTCATCTGGCTGGACGACATGGCCGCGATCTGGGTGGCCTTGAGGCCGGGGATCGCCCCGGTGCCGATCGCGCCAAGCTGATCGGCCGAAAGCGCGGCGATGCTGGCGTTGCTGAGGCCGGCGACCTGCGATGCGCTCATCGCCTTGATCTGGGTGGTGCTGAGCGCCTGGGTCTGCGCGACCGAGAGCGCCGCGAGCTGGGTGGGCTTGAGCCCGGCAATCTGCTGCGGAGTCAGCGCCGCGATCTGCTGCGGGGTCATGCCGGCGATCGAATCATTGCTCAGCCCCGAGATCGAGCTGGGGCTGATCGCGGCGATATCGTCGGTGGAGAAGGTGGCGATACCGGCCGGGGTTAGCGCGGCGAGTTGCCGGGCGTTGAGGCCGGCGATCTGGGTGGGGCTCAGCGCCTCGAGCTGGCCGGGGCTCAGGCTGGCGAGCTGCGCGGTGGTGAGGGCTGCGACCTGCGCCTTGGACAGGCTGGTGAACTTGTCGCTCGACAGCGCCGCCAGCTGGCCTGCGGTCAACCCGGTCACCGCCTGGGTCGACAGCGAGGAGAGTTGGCTGCCCGACAGGCCGGACACCGCATCGGTGCTGAGCGCGGAGACCTGCGCCTGCGACAGCGCCCCGACCTGTGCGCCGCTGAGCGCCTGGACGAAAGCATTGTCCCACTGGCCGATCGCCGAGACGGAAGTCGCCTTGATCTGGGCGGTGGTCAACGCGCTGACGGATGCGATGCTGGTCATGAATAGATCACCCTTGTTGGGATCACTATTTGGCCGGAGGACTTAAATCATGGTTAACAAGCTCATAATTTTATAAAAATCCTATATAAAATCAGCCACCTTCCCGAAAATCCGGGCGATCCCACCCCGTGGCCCGCACGCCCCGCCAAGGCTTGCGCGGATCGTCTCCGTCCTGTCCGTTGCGCAGGATTTTCCGCCGGTCGGTTCATCTCTGTCGACATCGGTAGGGATAGCGGCAGGAGGCGTCCAATCGGCCACCGCCGGGTGGATTGTTTCGCGACATATCCTTGGCCGTAACAATCGAAACATGCCGAAAATCCACGGCATCATCGCCGCTCTATCGGGAGCCTGGCGCGACCCGAAGCCTGCCGAACGGATGGCCGGGCGCGCGGTGACCGGGAGTATCGTGATGGCAGCGTTTCGTTCCTTTCTAGCGGCGGTGATCGGCCTGGCTCTGGCCGCACATCCGGGCGCGGCCTCGGCGGCGCTGGTCGGGCAATCGATCAGCACCGGCATCGCCGCGCTCTCCGAATGGAACGTCGTCGCCTTCAACAATTTCACTTCCTATAATCATGTCGACGGCCGCGTATTTGTTGGCGGCAATTTCACCGCCGGTAACAATTTCGTCATCCAGAACAACAATGTCCCGACGAGCAGCTATGGCACCGGATCGCTGACCGTGGTGGGCAACGCCTCGCTGAGCGGCAGCGTCAATGCCGGCGGCGGGATCAGCGTGGGCGGCAATGTCAGCGGGTCGTTCAACAACAACGGCAACAACAGCGTCACCTATGGCGGCACCAGCAGTGCCAGCGCAAACAACACCAGCTTCACCCAAGGCGCGAGCGACTTCACCGCGACGCTCCAGAGCCAGGCCGCCGACATCAAGGCGTCGCTGACCAGCCTGAGCCAGAATCTCGCCGCGCTCGCCCAGACCTCGAACGTCAGCGTCGGCGGGGACAGCAACAACCAGCTGATCACCGTCACCGGCACCGGCCTGGCGGTGCTCAACTGGACCGAGGCCCAGTTCGAAAGCACCGCCAACCAGTCGCTGTCGATCAGCCTGCCCGACGGCGCGACGCTGGTGATCAACGTCGCCGGCACCGACATCGATTTCGCGCGGAACTTCAACCTCTTCTCGAACTACGAGAATGTGCTGTTCAATTTCTACGAGGCGACGACGGTCGACATCGCCCGCCAGTTCAGCGGCTCGATCCTCGCGGTCGGCGCCGACGTCACCGTCGGCAATTCGGGCAATATCGACGGCACCGTGATAGGCAACAACGTCACCCAGAACGCCAATGGCGAGATTCACAGCGCCTATTTCCAGGGCGACCTGTCGAGCCTGAGCCAGAGCGTGCAGGCGGTGCCCGAACCGTCGACCTGGCTGATGCTGCTCCTGGGCTTCGGCCTGATCGGCGCCGCGATCCGGCGCCGCCAGCCACTCCCCCAGGCCCTGCTTCACGCCGAGGCGTGACGCTCAGCCCAGGTCGCCGCCCGCCACCGGCAGGATCGATCCGGTGATATAGCCGGCCTCGTCCGAGGCGAGGAACAGGATCGGGGCGATCTGCTCGTCGAGCGTGGCATAGCGCTTGAGGAAGGTGGAGCCGGTCACCTGCGCCACTGCCTCGGTCATCCAGGCCTGTTCCTGCGCGGTGTCGCCGTCGGCGTTGCGCGGCACCGCGCGGGCCGGGGCCTCGGTGCCGCCGGGGGCGGTCGCCACCACGCGGATGCCGGCTTCGGCATATTCCATCGCCAGGCTCTGGGTGAGGCCGTTGATGCCGCCCTTGGCCGCCGAATAGGGCACCCGGCGAATGCCGCGCGTCGCGTTCGACGAGACGTTGACGATCGTCCCCGCCCCCTGCGCCAGCATCGCCGGCAGCACCGCATGGCAGCAGTAGAGCGTCGGCATCAGCGAGCGACGGATCTCGGCGTCGATCTGATCGGGTTCGAACTCGGCGAAGGGCCGCATCCGGATCGCCCCGCCGACATTGTTGATCAGGATGTCGATCCGCCCGAACGCCGCCCGCGCCGTCGCCATCGCCTCGACCGCGCCGGCATGGCTCTCGAGGTCGCACAACGCCGTCGCCGCCTCGCCGCCCGCATCGCGGATCGCGGTCGCAACCTCCTCGACGATCGGGGAGCGATCGACCAGCAGCACCCGCGCGCCCTCGGCCGCCGCGCGGGTCGCCACCCCGGCGCCGATGCCCTGCCCGGCACCGGTGACGACCATCGCCTTGCCCTGGAAACGCCCGCTGAACATCACCTGCGTCCTCAGATGTGATAGATGTCGATGACCTGATGAATATAGTCGTTCTTCAGGACGACCTTCTTCTTCAGGATGCGCGGCGCATCGCCGCTGGTGTCGAGCGTGCAGAAGGCGGTGCCGAAGAACTGGCTGGTCTGCTGCAGGCGATGGCTGAGCGTGTGCCAGTTGTAGCGCAGCTCGATCGCGCCCTCGCGCTCGGCCAGGATCTCGACATTGCTGATCACATGCGCGGTGCGCGCCTCGGGCATGCTGGCCGAGGAGCGGCCGGTCTTGAGCCGGTAGACGCGATCCTCCAGCCCCTGCCGGCTGGGATAATAGATCAGCGAGATTTCGGTCTGCGGATCCTTGGTCAGCTCGTCGTCGTCGGTCCAGGCCGGCATCCAATATTCGACCTGCGGAGCATAGCAGTCGAGCCAGGCGTCCCAGTCGCGATCGTCGAGCAGCCGCGCCTCGCGGTAGAGGAAGGCGCAGACCGCGTCATAGGACAGGCCGGTCCGGCTCCGTTCGAGAAGGGCAGTCATTCGGCGGCCTCCAGCAGCGGGACATCGGTGTCGCGGTCGATCGCGGCGAGCATCGTGCGCGCCCAATATTCGTGCTGGCGGACGAACAGCCCCTCATCCTCGCTGCGCTCGCTGGAGAGCAGCGGGTTGATGCCCATCGCGCGGGCATTGTCGTCCGGGCCCTCGATCCAGCGGGTGGCGCCGCGGCTCAGGTCGTTCCACAGCGCACCCGCGCCCTCATAGGCCGATTGGCAGGAGCGGAACTCCTCCAGGTCGTCGGGCGTGCCCATGCCCGAGACGTTGAAGAAATCCTCATATTGGCGGATGCGGGTCGCGCGGTCGGCCGCGCTCTCGCCCTTTGGGGCGAAACAATAGATCGTCACCTCGGTCTGGTGGACGCTGATCGGCCGCACCACCCGGATCTGGGTGGAGAACTGGTCCATCAGGAAGACGTTGGGATAGAGCGCGAGGTTGCGGCTCTGGCGGGTGATGATCTCGGCACGCGCCGCGCCCAGCCGCTCCTCCAGCGCCGCGCGCTGCGCCCAGATCGGCCGCACCTCGGGGTTGAGCACCTTGGTCCACAACAGGATATGGCCATGCTCGAAGGCATAGACGCCGCTCACCGCCTTCGACCAGCCATTGGCATCCACCGCCTGGGTGCCGCCATCGGCACGGCGCGCCATGGTCGAGGCGTAATTCGCGTGGACCGAGCTGACATGATAGCCGTCGCAGCCATTCTCCATCTGCATCTTCCAGTTGCCGTCGAAGATGTAGGTGGAGCTGCCGGTGAGGATCTCGATCCCCTCGGGCGCCTGGTCGACGATCTGGTCGATGATGTGGCGCGCCTCGCCCAGATACTCTTCCAGCGAGGCGATATCGGGGTTCATGCTGCCGAACAGGAAGCCGCGATAATTGGCGAAGCGCGCGATCCGGGTCAGGTCGTGCGAACCGTCGGTGTCGAAACCGGCGGGATAGGCGCCGGTCGCGGCATCCTTCGCCTTGAGCAGGCTGCCGTCGGTCTTGAAGCTCCAGCCATGAAAAGGGCAGACCAGCAGCGGCTGGTTGCCGCGCTTGCGCCGGCAGAGCTGGGCGCCGCGATGCGAGCAGGCGTTGACGAAGGCGTTGATCGCCCCGTCCTTGCCCCGGGTCAGCACCACCGGCACCCGGCCGATCCAGCTGGTGAAATAGTCGTTCTTCGCCGCGACTTGGCTCTCATGCGCCAGATAGACCCAGTTGCCCTCGAAGATGTGCTTCATCTCCAGCTCGAAGATCTCGGGGTCGGTGAAGACGTCGCGGCGGCAGCGGAACGCGCCGCTGGCGGGATCGTCGACGATCGCGGTCGCCAGCCGGTCGCGGATGGACATCGTCATGAAGGCTCTCCTCCTGGCGAGGCTATGCCTCACGCCATTTGACCAAAAAGGTATTTCCGGAGAGAGCGCCGGTCAGGCCACGATCCTCTCCTGAACCTTTCTATGGTGGGAAGGTAAGCCTCGAATCGGCGGCATTGCAAAGATCAATCGGATCACCATAAGATACTCTGGAGGTATGTTATGGATTTGCGGCAGCTCCGCTATTTCGTCACCGTCGTCGCCGAACGCAACTTCAACCGCGCGGCGGAGCGGCTCCACATCGCCCAGCCGCCACTGAGCCGGACGATCCGCCAGCTGGAGGAGGAGATCGGCGCCGAACTGATCGACCGGTCGAGCCGGCCGCTCCGGCTCACCCCCATCGGCCATCTCGTCCATGAGCAAGCGCTGCAGATGCTAACCCGCATGGAGGACATGCACGAAATGGTGCGCGCCGCGGTGGGATCGGAGAAGCGGCGCTTCACCATGGGCTATGCCGCCTCGACCATGTACGCCCGCCTGCCCGAACTGATCCGCGAATTCCGGATCGAGGCGCCCGAGGTGGACGTGGTGCTGGTCGAGAGCGTGACCCTGGACCAGATCGCCGCGCTGAAGGACGGCCGCATCGACGTGGGCTTCGGCCGCATCCGCTTCGAGGACCCGGCGATCCAGCGCACCGTGCTGCGCTATGAGCCGATGATCGTCGCTCTGCCCGCCGCGAGCCCGCTGGCGCGCGAGGAGGGGCCGATCGCGATCCGCGACCTCGCCGAGCAACCGCTGATCCTCTACCCGCGCCAGCCGCGCCCCAGCTATGCCGACCAGGTGCTGTCGCTGTTCCGCGACCATGGCATCGAGCCGAAGGTGGTGCAGGAGGTGCGCGAACTGCAGATCGCGATCGGGCTGGTAGCCGCCGAGGAGGGATTCGCGATCGTCCCCGAGTCGGTCCGCCGCGCGCGGACCCACGACGTGCGCTATCGCGAGCTGGTCGAGGAGGCGACCTCGCCGATCATCATGAGCCACCGCATCGGCGACTCGTCACCCCAGCTCAAGACGATCAGCCGGGTGATCGCCCGCCAATATAGCGAATGGGGTTACAAGGTGCCTGACTCTCTCCGCGACTGAGCGATCAGGCGACCGCGCCGGGCGCGGGATGATCGGCCAGGCCGTCGAGCAGGCCGCGATAATGGCGGGCCCGTTCCAGATGCAGGCGGCGCTTGTCCTCGGTGCGGGTGCCGGCGGCGATCAGATAGCAGCGATCGATCCGGCGCATGAGGGTATCGCGGGTCCAAAAGCTGCGCATCGGTTCGTCTCCATCCTGCCCTGGATATCTGAACTGCGAGAATGCCGCGCCGGTGCCCTCCGGAAAAGCGACATGAGATCGATCGCAGAATCCGCGGGGCGGATCGAGCCTGGGGAAGTACGGAGCCGGCCAGGCCCGGCTCCGATTTCTCGCGAAGATCCGCCCTTTTTCACGCCATATGGACGGCCTTGGTCACCAGATGCGCCATGATCCCCTCGGGCCCGTCCTCGGAGCCGAAGCCCGATTCCTTGACCCCGCCGAACGGCGCGTCGGCCCAGCTCAGCCGGACGCTGTTAATCGCCACCATGCCAGCCTCGATCGCGTCGCCGAGCAGATTCTGGCGGCGGCCATTTTCGGTGAAGCAATAAGCGGCGAGGCCGAAGGGCAGGCGATTGGCCTGCTCGATCGCCTCCTCGACGCTGTCGAACGGGCGGAGCAGCGCCAGCGGGCCGAAGGGCTCGTCGTTCATCGCCTTCGCCTCGGTCGGGATGTCGGCCAGCACGGTCGGCGCGAAGAAGAAACCGCCCCCGCTAGCGGTGAAGGGCTCGCCCCCCGCCAGCACCCGCGCGCCGTGCGTCTTCGCATCCTCGACCAGCGCGGCGATCGCCTCCGGCCGGCGGGCGTTCGCCATCGGCCCCATCGCACTGCCCGCATCGAGACCATTGCCCACCTTGAGCGCACGGGTCCGCTCGGCGAAGCCCGCGGCGAAGCGGTCGTAGATACCGCTCTGGACGTAGAAGCGGGTCGGCGCGACGCAGACCTGCCCGGCGTTCCGGAATTTGTGGGCGACGAGGGTGTCGAGCGTGCGCTCCAGGTCGCAATCGTCGAACACCAGCACCGGGCCATGGCCGCCCAGTTCCATCGTCATCCGCATCACCGTGTCGGCGGCGAGCCGCATCAGATGCTTGCCGACCGGCACCGAGCCGGTGAAGCTGAGCTTGCGCGTGACCGGCGAGGCGAGCAGCCGGCGTGAGACCTGATCGGGCACGCCGAACAGCATCTGCGCGACATCGCCGGGCAGCCCCGCATCCTGGAAGCAGCGCATCACCTCCACCGCGCTGCCCGAGGTCTCCTCGCTCGGCTTGATGATGATCGAGCATCCTGCAGCGATGGCGGGCGCCAGTTTGCGCACCACGTTCATCACCGGGAAATTCCAGGCGCAGAAGGCCGCGACCGGGCCGACCGGCTGGTGGAGCACCAGGCTGCGCGTTCCCGCCGGGCGCGGCAGCACGCGGCCATGGATGCGGGTCGCCTCCCCGGCATGGAATTCGAGCAGCGCGGCGGCGGCCCCGACCTCGCCCTTCGCCTCGGCGAGGATCTTGCCCTGTTCCAGGGTGGCGATGCGCGCGAGCTGGTCGCCGCGCTCGCGGATCAGCGCGGCGGTCTTCTGCAGCACCGCGGCGCGCGCCTCGGGCGCGGTATCGCGCCACAGCTTGAAACCGCGATCGGCGGCGGCCAGCGCATCATCGATATCGGCGTCGGTCGCCAGCGGCAGCGCGCCGTTGGAGGTGCCGGTGGCCGGGTTGATCACCTCATGGACATCGCGCCCCTGCGTCCCGCGCCATTCGCCCGCAATGTACAGTCCAAGGCGCGCGTCATATCCGCTCATCATCATACTCCATGCAGGGCCACCGGAACGCAGCCATCGTCGTCGCGCTCTACTTGGGGATCGTCGGCGGCGGTACAATCGGTCCATGCCGATTGCGCAGATATGATGGCAGAAGGCGACTCCTTCGGCTTGCCTGCCATGGCCATCGTCCCTCACCCTGCGCGCACGAGGACATAACCCGAGGAGAGGACATGCCGGACCTGATCGCCTTTTATGACGAGATGATCGTCTCGCTGCGCGCCGACGACCATGCGGTGACGCGCACCTATTTCGACCCCGATTTCGTCGTCCGAGAGGACCCCGGCATGCCCTATGGCGGAGTCTATCCGGGCGCCGACGGCTTCATCAAGCTGCGCCACAAGGTGGTGACCTACTGGACGCTCGAAATCCTCTCGCGCTGCGCCTCGCCCGAAGGCGACCGGCTGGTGATCGTGCTGCGGCTGACCGGCCTGCCCGACGGGCCGCTGGCCGGGATCGAGACGATGGTGACGGTGGTCTGGAGCTTCCGGGGCGACAAGGCGCTGGAGGCGCAGGTCCTCTATTATGACACGCCCCGGATCGTCGCGGCGCTGGCGGCGGCGGAGGGCAACGTCCCGGCCTGAACCCCGCCGAAGAAATCCCGCTCCGCTCGAAATTACTTTACACACTGTCCATTATTAGGACAAAATATCAGGCAACTCGCATATAGGGCGAGACCAACGAGCGGAGCGGAGGCCGGGTATCTTGGACAAGGGGAGCAGCGAAGCGCGCGTGGGCTGGATCGGGCTGGGCGCGATGGGCGGGGCGATGGCCCGCGCCGTTGCGCGGGCGGGCTTCCCCCTGACGGCCCATGACAAGCGCGACGAAGCCGTTGCGCCGCTGGTTGCCGAGGGCGCGAAAGCTGCGACCAGCGCGGCGGCGGTCGCGGAACAGGCCGATATCGTCTTCGTCTGCCTGGCCAGCGAAGCAGCGAGCCTGTCCGTCGCCGAAGAGGTGTTCGCCGCCGGCCGGCCCGGTATCTATGTCGAGCACAGCACCCTCACCCCCGACGCGATGCAGCGGCTCGCGGCGATGGCCGATGCAGCGGGCTGGCGCTTCCTCGACGCGCCGGTCAGCGGCAGCAAGCAGGCGCGCGACGCGGGCCAGCTGTCGGTGATGATCGGCGGGGACGAGGCGGCGGCGGAGCGGATCCGGCCGATCGTGCAATGCTATGGCAGCAAGATTTTCCATCTCGGCGCCGTCGGCACCGGCAGCGTCGCCAAGCTCGCCCATAATCTGATCGCGCTGACGAGCGTGATGGCGATCATCGAGGGGCTGTTGCTGGGAGTGAAGCAGGGCATCCCGATGGACAGGCTGCGCGATGCGGTGATGGCGGGAGCCGCCGGCAATCCGGTCGTCGCGCATGTCGCCAACCTCTACATCTCGCGCGCCTATCGCGACCCGGCCTCGGCCGAGGCGGTGATGCGGCTGGCGATCAAGGACCTGCAGCAGGCCAAGCAGCTCGCCGAACGCTCGGGGCTGAAAGTGGCCACCGCCACCTCGGCGCTCGACAGCTGGCAGGAGGCGGTCGACGCGGGGCTCGGCGACCATGAGATCTGGGCGATGCTCGACCATCTCGAAGGCGGAGCGGCGGCATGACCACGGACAGACTGGGCGGCAGGGTCGCCTGCGTCACCGGGGCGGCGAGCGGCATCGGCCGCGCCGCCGCGCTGCGGCTGGCGCGCGAGGGCGCGATCGTGGTGGCGACCGACATCCGCGACGAGAAGGGCCTGCTGGCCGAGATCGCGGCGCTCGGCGGCCGCGCCGACTTCCTGGCGCATGACGTGGCCGACGAAGCGCAGTGGGTCGCGGTGATCGCCGCGATCCGCGCGCGCCATGGCCGGCTCGACATCCTCGTCAACAATGCCGGGGTCAGCTATTCGGGCCCGGTTACCGAGATGAGCCTGGAAATCTGGCGGCGCCAGATGGCGATCAACGTCGACGGTGTCTTCCTGGGCGTGAAGCACGCACTGCCGCTGATGCGCGAGGGCGGAGCCGGCGGCAGCATCGTCAACGTCTCGTCGATCGCCGGAATCAAGGCGTCGGCCAATGTCTCGGGCTATGCCGCGAGCAAGGCGGCGGTGCGCTATTTCACCAAATCGGTCGCGCTGGAATGCGCCGCCGCGCGCGACGGCATCAGGGTCAACTCGCTCCACCCCGGCATCGTCGAGACCGCGATCTGGGACACGCTGCTCGGCACGACCGAGGACGGCTCGAACGGCCGCCCGCGCGAAGCGACGCTCGACGCCGCCGTCGGCACCTCGATCCCCTTCGGCTACAAGGGCACGCCCGAGGACATGGCCGACGGCATCTATTGGCTGGCGAGCGACGAGAGCCGCTATGTCACCGGCACCGAACTGGTGATCGATGGCGGGCGAGCGATCGCATGAGTGCCAGCACGACCGGCGTCGCCACCTTCCCCAGCCATGAGGCGCGCTTCCGCCTCGACGGCCGCACCGTTTTCCTGTCGGGCGCGGCGGGGCATCTCGGCCGGGCGATGGCAATCGGCTTCGCCCAGGCGGGGGCGCATGTCATCCTCAACGGCCGCACCGCCTCGACCCTCGAAGCCTTTGCCGAGGAGCTGACACAGGCCGGTTTCTCCGCCTCGGTCGCGGTCTTCGACGTCGGCGACCGCGACACGGCGCTGCCCTTCCTCGCCGGGCTCGACCGGCTCGATGTGCTGGTGAACAACGCGATCGGCGGGCTCGGCCGCACCCGTGCCTCGGCCGCCGAGGATTTCCGCGCGACGATCGAGACCGGGCTGATCGCCTGCCACGAGAATATCCACGCCGCGCTGCCCGCGCTGGAGGCCGCCGTCGACGCGACCGGCCAGGCCTCGGTGATCAACATCGCCTCGATCTGGGCGCATGTCAGCCCGCCGATGTATCTCTACGAGGACGGCGACACCCAGTCACCGCCACAATATTCGGCGGCCAAGGGCGGGCTGCTCCAGCTCACCCGCTACCTCGCCTGCCAGCTCGCGCCCAAGCGCATCCGGGTCAACTCGCTGAGCCCCGGCATCTTTCCCGGCGACGATGTCGCCGCCGCCGATCCGCCGCTGCTTCGGCGCTTCGCCGCGACCCCGCCGATGCGGCGGCTGGGCCTGGCGCCCGAGATCACGGGCCCGGCGGTGTTCCTTGCTTCCGACGCCTCGGCCTATATGACCGGCGCCGACATCCGCGTGGATGGCGGCTGGACGGCCTGGTAGGGCGCGCCGATGAAGCTCGATCCCGAAATCGCCGCCACGCTGGTGGCGATGGCCGAGGCTGCGGGCGGCCGCCTGCCGCCGCCGGCCGACACCCTGCCCGAGCTGCGCGCGCAGACCGACACCGGGCTGGGCGCGATGTTCGCGCGGCTGCCGGCCGCGCCCGATGTGCAGGTCCGCCGCTTCGCGGCGACGGCGAGCGACGGCGCCGCGATCCCGCTCGGCTGGTACGAGAAGGCGGGAAGCACCGGCGGCGCGGCGGTCATCTACGTCCATGGCGGCGGGATGATCGCGGGCTCGACCAGCGTCTATGATCCGCTGATCCGCCATTATGTGGCCTTGAGCGGCGTGCCCTTCCTGGCGGTCGGCTATCGGCTCGCCCCCGAACATCGCGACACGGGTCTTGCGCGCGACGTGCTGGCGGCGATCGCCTGGCTCAAGGCCGAGGCTCCCGCGCTCGGCATCGATCCGGAGCGTATCGCGATCATGGGCGACAGCGGCGGCGGTGGGATCGCGGCGGCAGCGGCGGCCCTGGCGCGCGACGCGGGCCTGCCCCTCGCCCGCCAGATCCTGATCTACCCGATGCTCGACGACCGCAACCTGACGCCCGACCCGGCGCTCGCACTCACCGCGACCTGGACCTATGAGAAGAACCGCCTCGCCTGGAGCGCGGTGCTGGGCGAGGCCTTCGGCACCGATGCCGTGTCGCCAGCGCTGGCCCCGGCGCGGCTGGAAGCTCTGGCCGGACTGCCCCCCGCCTATGTCGAGGTGGGCGAGCTCGATATCTTCCGCGACGAAAGCATCGCCTTCGCCAGCCGGCTGGAGGCGGCCGGAGTGCCGTGCGAGCTGCACGTCGTCCCCGGTGCGCCGCACGGCCATGACTGGATCAACCTCGACGCGGCGATCAGTCGCCAGGTGTTCGAGGCGAGAAGCAGGGTCCTCGCCTCGCTCTGATCGCCCTTTCCTCTTCCCGTCACCCCAGCGAAGCTGGGGTAAATTCCTCAGGCAACCACCTTCGGACGCACCGCCGCGATCGGCTCCTCGCCGACCAGGGTGATGCGGTGCAGCTCGCGGCCGCAGTCGAGGTCGAAGGGCACCACCCGGTGCATCGTGCCGGTATTGTCCCAGATCAGCATGTCACCGACCTGCCAGTCATGCGTGTAGATATATTGGGGCTCGTCGGCCATCTTCAGCAGCCGGTCGAGCAGCGCATCGCTCTCGGCGCGGTCCATGCCGACGAAATGGTCGATCGTGTTGGCGAGCAGCAGCGACTTGCGGCCGCTGCGATGGTGCCACACCACCGGATGGGTCTTCTCCGGCACCGCGCCGACGCCCCAATGCGCCAGCTGCTCGTCGGTGGGATCGGGGAAGGCCTTGCGCTGGATCACCTCCTGCGAGTGGACCGCCTCCAGCCCCTCCAGCAGTTCCTTGTCGGCGTCCGACAGGTCGTCATAGAGCGCATAGGTGTTGCCGAACTCGGTCTGCCCGCCGCGCGGCGCCACTTTGCGCGCGCGCAGGATCGAGGCGAGCGCGGGCATGTCGGTGTAGGTGCCGTCGATGTGGAAATAATAGGTGCCCTGGGTGTACTCGGCGAAGATCGGGCTCAGCTCCTTGTCGGCCGTCACCTTCATCACCGAGGCGCCATGTTCCTGGCGGATCGTGCCCAGCGTCGCGCCGAACTGGAGCTGCTGCTCGTCGCTGATCTCGAGACCACGGAAGATCAGCACGCCGCGCGCCTCGAGCAGCGCGCGCAGCTCCTTGCCGATCGACCCGTTGAGCAGGGTATCGAGATCGGCCTTCACCTCGGTGCCGATGCGGGGGGTGAGGTCGACGGTCGTGAAGGACATTTCCATTCTCCCAATCGCGGCTGTCCGCCGCGTCTATCCGGTCAGGCGACGATCAGGTCGGCGCCGAAATGCGCGCGCACCGGCGCGGCGGGGTCGGCATGGCTGCCTTCCACCGGGTCGCGCATCCAGTGCCACAGCAGCCTGACGTCGAAGGGGCAGTTGCACGCCGATCGGCGATGCTCGTTCTTGTAATAGCTGGTCGCCCGCGCATCGGCGTAGACCCGCTTGGCCTCCTCCCGGTCGAGCGCTTCGTTGAAGCGGGCGAAAGCCTCATGCCCCACGTCGACGGTGCGGCCGCCTTGGGCCAGCATCCCGCCGATGCAGTTGACCGCGAAGCGGGTCGCCAGCTCCTCGGTCTCGATCACCCCCAGCCCATTGCCGAAGCTGTTCATATTGGGGCCGTAGACGATGAAGAAATTGGGGAAGTCGGGCAGCATCGTGCCGAGATAGGCGCGCGCGCCATCCTTCTCCCACAGCGCCTCGCAGCTGGCGCCGCCGCGCCCGCGCAGCTCCATCGGCCACAGGAAATCATTGGCGCGATAGCCGGTGGCGAAGACGATCACGTCCACCTCATGCTCGCGCCCGTCGGCGGTGCGCAGGCCATTGGGCGTGATCCGCTCGATCCGGTCGCTGACCAGGTCGACATTATCGCGCAGCAGCGCGTCGTAGATATTGTCCTGGCTGTCGACCAGCACCGGCCGCGAGCTGAACGGCGGCGAGGCCGGGGTCATCTGCGCGATCAGGTCGTCGCGATCGCCGAACTTGCGGCGCATGAAGGCGAGGCAGCCGTCGCGGATCACCTTGTTGAGTTCGCTCACCGCGTGCGGATCGTCGAAGCCGGGATCGATCGTCACGCGCGGCAAGGTCGCGTCGGGCCGGAACAGCCAGCTCGACCGGAAGCGCAGCAGGTTGGTCAGATAGGGCAGGTTGCGGTCCAGCCAGTTCACCTGCGGCGCATAGGGCGCCAGATAGCCGGGCGCCTCGAAGCACCAGCTCGGCTCGCGCTGGAACAGGGTCAGATGGCCGGCCTGCTTCGCCAGTTCGGGGATCATCTGATAGCCGGTGGCACCGCTGCCGATCACCGCGACCCGCTTGTCGGCAAGGTCGAGATCGGCCGACCAGCGCGCGGTGTGGAGCGCCACGCCCTCGAAACTATCGAGCCCTTCGACCTCGGGGATGTTCGGCCGGCTGAGGAAGCCGACCGCGCTGATCACCGCCGCCACCCGCCAGCTCTTCGGTCCTTCCGGCGTGCGCGCCCGGATCTCCCACAGGCCGGCGCCCTCGTCCCAGGTCACCGACTGGACCTCGGTGCCGAAGCGGATGTCGTCCCGCAACGCATATTCGTCGGCCACCCAGTTCAGGTAGCGGGCGTTGTGCGCCCCCACCGAATAGGGGCCGGGGCAGGGGAAATCGGCGGCGAAGCTGTGGAAATAGCTGCGGCTGGTCGTGTCGAGGCGCACCCCCGGATAGCGGTTCTCGTGCCAGGTGCCGCCGACATCGGCGTTCTTCTCCAGGCAGACGAACGGGATGCCGGCCTGCTTGAGCTGCACCGCCGCGTTGAGCCCGCCCATGCCGGTGCCGATCACCGCGACCTGGAAGCCGCTCTCCGCCAGCCCTTCGGGCAGTGGCGGGCCGTCATAGCCGCGCGGCGCCGGATCGAAGCCCGCCTGCTCGATCCACATCGAGATCTCGTCGTCGGCGATCGTGCCGCCCGCCGCGAGTTCGAGGCCGCGATGGAGGCGTTCGCGGACCAACGGCCAGTCCCCCGCCCCGGCATCGCGATAGGCTTTCAGGAACGCCGCCGCCTTCGCCCGCAGGAAGGCGACATGATCGGGGTCGGTCAGGGTGGTGACGGTGCCGAGCACCCCGCGCGTCTCGCTGGCATGCGGGACCGCCGCGACCGCCTCGTCGCCGATCAGCAGATAGAGCAGCCCGCGCAGGACGATGGGTTCGACATGCTCGACGGCGTCGTCGATGATCGCGTCGGTCGCTGCGAGCAGCTCAGGCCTGGGCACCCGTCTCTCTCCTGAAAATGCGGCTGGTTTCATGGTCGCGGTCCCGGATCAGGCGGGTTCGAAGGCCATGCCGGGCATGCCCTGCCCCCGCCACTCGTCGAGCAGGGCGAGGAAGGCGGTCCAGCCGGGGCCGTAGAATTCGCCGAGCGACGAGCGGAATTTCGCCTCGCCCTCGCCGTTATAATAGCCGGGGGTGCATTCGCGGACGGCGCCGGTCAGGTCGATCGCGGTCTCGCGGATCGTCTTCACCCAGTCGTCCTGTGCCGCCAGGGTCGGCTCCACCACCTCGGCGCCACGGCGCTGGGCCTCCTTGATGATCGCGGCGAAATGCTCGTTCTGATGGCCAAGGGTGACGGTGTAGCTGCTGTGCAGCCCGCCCTGGATCAGCGCCGAGAAGAACATGTTCGGGAAGCCATGGGTCATCGCGCCATGCAGGGTGCGCGGCGTATCGGCCCAGGCGTCGAACAGCGACTGGCCGTCGCGCCCTTCGATCGTGTCGATCGCCCAACAGCGACTCAGTTCGCTCGTCACCTCATAGCCGCTGGCGAAGATGACGCAGTCGACCGCATATTCGACGCCGTGATGGACGAAGCCCTTCGCCGTCATCCGCTCCACCCCGCGCGTGTCGGACACGTCGATCAGGGTGACGTTGGGGCGGTTGAAGCTGGGATAATATTCGTCGTTCGAGGTGGGACGTTTGCAGAGGATGCGGAAATAGGGCTTCAGCGCCTCGGCGGTCGCCGGGTCCTCGACGATCTCGGCCACCCGCTGGCGCAGCCGCTCCATCACCCGGTGATCCATCACCTCGCGGCGCGCCATATACTCGTCGAAGCTGAGCTGCGGCCAGCCCTCGGCCTCGAACTCGACCGCCAGGTTGCGGCTGATCTCGGTCCAGATGTCGCAGACCATATCCTCGTCGCCGGGGCCGTAGCTCTCCAGCATGCCGCGATGATAATTGGCCTGGCGTTCCTTCTGCCAGCCGGGCTTCAACGACGTCACCCAGTCGGGATCGGTGGGGGTGTTGTTGCGGATGTCGACGCTCGAGGGGGTCCGCTGGATCACGTAGAGCTGCTTGGCATAGCGCCCCAGATAGGGGATCGCCTGCACCGCGCTGGCGCCGGTGCCGATGATCGCCACCCGCTTGTCGGCGAGCTTGTCGAGCACCGGCTCGCGGCGGCTGCCACCGGTATAGCCATAGTCCCAGCGCGAGCTGTGGAAGGTCTTGCCCTCGAAGCTCGCCAGCCCCGGAATGCCCGGCAGCTTGGGCACGTTGGCCGGCCCGCTGCCGAGGATCACGAAGCGCGCGCGCAGCTCGTCGCCGCGATTGGTCTCGACCCGCCAGCGGTTGATGCCGGCGTCCCAGCGCAGCGCCTTGATGCGGGTGTGGAACAGCGCGCCCTCATAGAGATCGAACTGGCGCGCGATCCGCTGGAAATGCTCCTGGATCTCCCAGCCGTCGGCGAATTTCTTCGACGGGACATAGCCCGTCTCCTCCAGCAGCGGGATGTAGCAATAAGCCTCATTGTCGCACTGCAGGCCGGGATATTGGTTCCAGTACCAGCAGCCGCCGAAATCGCCCCCGGCATCGACGGTGCGGAACGAACCGATCCCGGCCTTGCGCATATGATAGGCCGCCCACAGCCCCGACCAGCCGGCGCCGAGCACCACCACCTCCAGATCCTCGGAGATCGGGTCGCGCTCGATGAAGGGGGTATAGGGGTCGACCTCCTCGGTGCCGTGAAGCACCTTTTCCGCGCGGACATATTGGTCCTGCCCCTCGGAGCGCAGCCGGCGATTCCGCTCCTGGCGGTATTTCTCGACGATGGCGGGGATGTCGATGGCGTCCTCGGCGGGAACCGGCGTCGGCTGGCACGTCATGATCGATCCTGTCCCCATCCTCGTCCTGTCGTCCGGGCGCCTTCGGCGTCCCGGGACTCGGCTTATCAACTCTGTGGACGTTCGTAAAATATAATGGACAATATGTCCATCAAATTTGTGTCGCGCGAGCCGCCGCGCATAAAAAACCGGCCGGAACCTGGAGAAGGTTCCGGCCGCAGGGAGAGCTGGTTGGTCTGAAGGAAATCAGTAGTCGAACTTCACCCGCACGCCGTAGGTGCGCGGCGGGCCGAGCACGCCATTGTCGCCCGTCGTCGAGCTGGCGCCGGTGATATAATATTGCTTGTCGGTCAGGTTCTTGCCCCAGATCTCGACGCCCCAATTGGCCTTGGGCCGATATTCGAGCGCGCCGTTGAGGACGCTGAAGCCCTTCTGCTGCAGCCGGTTGTCGGGCTCGAAGAAGGCGCGGCCGGTGTAGGAGTAGAGGATGTTGGCGATCACCTCGCCCTCATCGCCCACGTCCACCGTGTAGGTGGCGCCGATGCTGGCCGCGAACTTCGGCGACAGCGGGGTCTGCAGGCCCGTCGCCGACATGAAGCATTGCAGATTGCCGCCCGCCACCGCCGGCCCGGTCGGGCCCGAGGTGCAGGTGCGGGTGTTCACGCCCGCAGGCCCGGTCCTCGGCACGGTGAAGGGATAGGAGGGGAAGCTGCCGAAGCGCGAGTCCATATAGGTCGCATTGCCGACGATGCGGAGCGCACGGGTCGGCGCGAACTCGATATCGGCCTCGACGCCGTCCACCTTCACCGACGCGGCGTTGAGCAGCAGCGCGATGTTGCCGACCCCGCCGATCGCGGCCGAACGGACCTGATAGTCCTTGATCTTGTAGTGGAAGCCGGCGACGTTGAAGCGCAGCATATTGTCGAACAGCTGGGTCTTCGCGCCAACCTCGAACGCGTCGATCACCTGCGGCTTCACCGCCGGGTTGGTGCCCGGCGCCGAGTTCATCGAGAACAGCCCCGATTTGAAGCCGCGATTATACGAGGCGTAGACGTTGACCTTGTCGGTCAGGTCCTGGCGCACCGCGAAGCGATAGGTGAGCTTGTTGAACGTCACCTTGCCCGGGAAAGGATAGGCCGGCCCCGGGAAGGGCGGCGTGCTGGGGATGACACCCAGGCCGAACTGCCGGCCGAAGAAGTCGCGGGTTTCATGCGTGTAGCGCAGGCCGCCGGTCACATGGGTGGTCGGCGTCACCTCATAGGTCACCTCGCCGAAGCCCGCGAGCGAGTCCACGGTCTGCTCGTCGACGATATTCTGGCCGTTGCCGGGGGCGCCAAAGGCCGCGCCGGTGACGGTCTGGCCGAGCAGCTTGGCCTTGCCATGATAATAGAAGCCGCCGACCTGCCAGGTGAGCGCACCGTTGGTGGGCGACGACAGGCGCACCTCCTGCTGCCAGGTGCGGTTCGACGACTGGACGTTGACGAACACCAGCGGCGCCGGTGCATAATCGGCGTCGAGCCCCGAGCCGACCCGGATGAAGCGCTGCGCGGTCAGGCTGGTCAGGGTCGCCCAGTCGAAATCATGCTCGATCGTGGCCGACGCGCCCCAGATGCGGACGCGGGCGAAGCCCGGCGTGGTGGTGCGGACATTATAGTCGCCCTGATAGCTGGTGCCGTCGACGCCGACGCTGCCCTTGAACAGCGCGAAGCCCGAGGTGAAGGTATCGCTCGACTTCTTGTAGTCGCCCGACAGGACGACCTTGGTCGCGTCGCCGGGCCGCCAGACCAGCTTCGAGCGCGCGCCGACCATCCAGCCCAGGCCGAAATCGTCGCCGGTGGCCAGATTCTTGCCCCAGCCCTTGTTCTGATCCATCCCGGTCAGCGCGATGTCGGCGCTCAGATTTTCGGTCAGCGGCGAGGCGACATAGAGCTGGCCGTTGAAGGTCTTGTAATTGGCGTAGCCCATATTGGCCTTCACCACGACCTCATCGCCCGGCTCGCGGGTGATGATGTTGACGAGGCCGCCCGAGCTGTTGCGGCCGAACAGTGTCCCCTGCGGGCCCTTCAGCACCTCGATGCGGTCGATATTGTTGAACTCGGTGTTCACCTGGGCGAGGTCGCCCAGATAGACGCCGTCGACATAGAAGGCGTTCGCGCCCTCTTCGCCGATGCCGCCCGACGAATTGCCGACGCCGCGGATGAAGAAGATGGTCGACGGCCCCGACCGGGTGATCTGGACGCTCGGCACCACCTGGTTGATCTGCAAGGTCGCGGCGACGCCCGACTTGGCCAGCGAATTAGCGGTAATCGCGGTCACCGAGATCGGCACGTCCTGCAGATTCTCGGCGCGGCGCTGCGCGGTGACGACGATCTCCTCGACCCCCGCCTGATCGTCGGCGGCAGCCGCCGCCTGGGCGTGTGCCTGCGCCGGCAGGGCCACGGCAACGGCCATCGCGACGACGAGCGCGCAGCCGGAAACATCATGCAGCAAGTCCGAAAGCTTCGGCATAAATCCTCCCCAAAATCATCGATCGCCGCTGTCCGGACCCTTTAAGGGCCTCAGATCCATTTTATTGGACACGCTTGCGAGTCTATGAGCTTATTGTCATATTTACGGACGCTGTGTCCACTAATTTTAATGAGGCTCCGGACGGCATCGTCCCTGGCCGATAGCGGCGGGGAACGAGCGATGAAGATGGCAGCGACGAAGGGGGCCGCGACGGCGGCGGCAGGGACGAAATATCAGACGCCGCTGCGACAGGCGCAGCGCGACCTGACGCGCAGCCGGATCACGGCCGCCGCGCGCCACCTGTTCTATTCGAACCATTTCGACTCGACGACGATGGAGGATATCGCCGCCGCGGCCGGGCTACGCCGCTCGACCATCTATCTCCACTATCGCGACAAGGCCGAGATCCTGGTCGACGTGGTCGCCGACTATGTGCCCAAATCGAAGGCGATGCTCGCCACCTTGCCGGGCCCTGCCCCCTCGCTCACGCAGGTGGAGCGCTGGATCGAACGGGTCATCGCCTTCCTCGTCGAGGAGCGGATGTCCTTCCTGATCCTGGTCGAGCTGCGCGGCGTCCGCTCGCACGAGGTCGACCTCGACGGCATCACCCTGGAGCTGATGGCCGGCGTCGGCGCGAACAACCCGCTGTTCGCCGACGCCGCGAAGGCCGGGGCCGATCCGGCGCTACGGGCGCGGGCGCTGCTGCTGTTCCAGCAGCTCACCTTCGCCTGCGCGCTCCATATCGAGAACCCGCAGGATCGCTATGCGCGGGCGATGCTCGACGTGGTCGCCGGGGAACTGCACCTGCATCTCTCGCGCTGATCAGGGCAGCAACACCGCCTTGACGCATTCGCCGCGCGCCTGCGCCGCGACCGCCTCGTTGATCTCGGCCAGGGGATAGGTGCGGATCAGCTGGTCGAAGGGGAAGCGGCCGGCGCGATGGTGCTCGATCAGCTCGGGGATGAAGCCGTCGAGATCGCTGTCGCCCTCGATGATGCCATGGATGCGATGGCCATAGGTGATGAAGGCCGCCAGGTTGATCGAAAGACTGCTCTCGGGTTTCGGCGGCACCCCGACCAGCCCGAGCAGACCATGGCTGGCGAGGCTTTCGAGCGCGGCGAGAACCACCTCTTCGCGCCCGCTCGTCTCGAAGGCGAACTCGACCCCGTCGGGCAGGATCGCGCGGATCGCTTCGCGCACGTCGCCCGCGCCCGGATCGATCGCATGGGTCGCGCCCAGCGACAGGCCCAGTTCGCGCCGCGCCGCGACCGGCTCGACCAGGATGATCGTCGCGCATTCGCGGATGACGGCCCCCATCACCGCCGCGAGCCCGACCGGCCCGCCGCCGAAGATCGCGATCGTCGACCCCGCCGGGCAGGCGAGCGAGCGCATCACCCCGCCCGCGCCGGTCTGGAGGCCGCAGGCGAGCGGGCCGAGCAGTTCGATCGGCACGTCGTCGGCCTCGATCTTCACGACATTGCGCTGGTCGGCGAGCGCATAGCCGGCGAAGGAGGACTGGCCGAAGAAGCTGGAGCCGAGCGGCTGGCCGTCCTGGCTGATCGTCGCGCTGCCATCGGCCCGCACGCCTGCATAGTTGAGGACCGGGAAGTCGCGGCAATAGGAAGGCAGCGCCTCGTCGCAGCGCGCGCAATGGCCGCAGCTCGAAAAGCCGATCACCACCCGGTCGCCCGGTTTCACCTTGGTCACGGCGGCGCCGACCGCCTCGACGATCCCGGCGCCTTCATGGCCCAGAACCGCGGGCAGCGGGATCGGGATGAACTGGTCGCGGGCGATCAGGTCGGTGTGGCAAAGGCCCACCCCCGCGATCCGCACCAGCACCTCGTCGGCGCGCGGCGCATCGAGCGTGACCGGCTCGATCGTGAAAGGCGCGTGGGGGCCGCGCGCCACGGCAGCGGTGACGTCCATTTCCTGTCTCCTGAAAGCTACGACTAGAGCGCCATCACCACCGACTTGGGTTCGAGATAGGCGTCGAGCACCTCGCTGCCATTCTCGCGGCCGAGGCCCGACATCTTCATGCCGCCAAAGGGGAAGGCCGGATCGGCCGATAGCACGCAGTTGACGAACACGGTGCCCGCCTCCAGCGCGGCCGAGGCCTTGTGCGCGGTGGCGAGATCGCGGGTGAAGATATGGGCAGCGAGGCCGTAGCGGCTGGCGTTGGACAGCGCGATCGCCTCGTCGAGATCGTCGAACGGCGCGGTCGCCAGCACCGGGCCGAATATCTCCTCGCGCGCGACCTCGGCCTCAGGCGACACGTCGCGCAGCACCGAGGGCGCGAGATAATAGCCCTCGCCGGGCAGCGCGACCGGCGCGGTCATCGCCTCGATCCCGTCGGCCTTCGCCCGGTCGAGGAAACCCGAGACGCGCTCGTGCTGCCGGGCGCTGATCAGCGGGCCCATCTGGCTGGCGCGATCGGCGCTGCGGCCCATCGCCTGGGCGCCGCCCACCGCGACGATGCCCTCCAGCACCCGATCGTAAACCGAGCGGTGCACATAGAGGCGGGTGCCAGCGTAGCAGACTTGGCCGCTGTTGAAGAAACAGCCCATCGCCGCCTGCGGGATCGCGCGGTCGAGATCGGCGTCGGCGCAGATGATCGAGGGGGATTTGCCGCCGAGCTCCAGGGTCACCCGCTTCAGGTCGGGCACCGAGCGTTCGAGGATCGCCTGCCCCGTCGCGGTCGAGCCGGTGAAGGCGACCTTGGCGACGAGCGGGTGGCGGGCGAGCGCGGCACCGGCCTCGCCCCCGCCGGTGACGATGCTGAGCACGCCTTCGGGAAAGCCCACCTCGCGCGCCAGCTCGACGAGGCGGAGCGCGCTCAGCGGCGTCTCGGGCGCGGGCTTGAGGACGATAGTGCAGCCCGCCGCGAGCGCGGGCGCCACCTTCCACATCGTCAGGACCAGCGGGAAATTCCACGGCGTGATCGCCGCGACCACGCCGATGGGCTCGCGCCGGGAATAGACATGATAGTCGCCCGGCGTGGCGGAGAGGGTGCCCGCGCGCCCGGCGATCTTGTCCGGCCAGCCGGCATAGCTGCGCAGCCAGGCGATCGCGGCGGGGATGTCGAGCGTCTCGACGATCGAAATCGGCTTGCCGGTGTCGAGCGCCTCCAGCGCGGCGATGCGCGGCAGATCGGCCTCGATCGCGTCGGCCAGCCGATGGAGCAGCCGCTCGCGCGCCAGCGGCGCCAGGCCCCGCCAGGCGGGATCGCGGAAGGCGCGGTGCGCGGCGGTCACGATCGCGTCGACATCGGCTTCGGACGCCGACGGAATCTCGGCAAAGGTCTGGCCGGTGCAGGGATCTATGTCGGCCAGTCTTTCGGTGGCCGGAAGCAGGCGCCCGCCGGCGCGCAGCGCCAGTTCGGGCAGCAGCAATCCCTCGAAACCACCGATCGTCGTCGTCACTGGCGGGTCTCCCGTCCACGCTTGCGGAAATCGCTCGGCGGCTCGCCCGCGAACTGGCGGAAGGCGCGCGCGAAATGGCCCTGGCTGGTGAAGCCCAGCGCATCGGCGATCGTCGCCATCGACGCGTCGGACTGCTCCAGCATCTGCCGGGCGCGGTCGAGCCGGGCGCGCATCACATATTGGTGCGGGGTGACGCCGGTCGCCTTCTTGAAGATGCGGCAGAAATGGGTGGGGGTGACGCCCGCCTGCGCGGCCAGCTCCTCCAGCCCATGCTCGCCCTCGGGCCGTTCGAGGATCGCGTTCATGATGTGGTGGATGCGGTAGGAGGAGAAGGCCGAGGTGGGAATCTCCACCCCGCTGGCATGCTGCGGCCCGCGCAGCATATGCGCCTTCAGCGCGTCGACCAGCGCGCCGACATAGACGTCGCGCTCCTTGGTCTGCGGCGCATAGAGTTCGCCCAGCACCTGCCGGGTGAGCGCGACGCCGAGCGGATCGGAGAAGGCGAAGCGCATCCGCTTGAACTGATCGAGCGCGGGCGCGCGCTGCAGGTCGTTCGACGCGACGCTCAGGGTCACCACGTCGAGTTCGCCGTCGACCAGCCAGCCGGTCGGCTGGCCCGAGGGCACGATCGTCGCGCAGCCGGGCAGCGAGCTGGTCTCGCTCCAGCCATCGCGCTCCCAGGTGCGGACATTGGGCTTGCCGGCGATGTGCACCACGAACATCGGATCGGGCAGCGCCGGCAGGGTGTAACTGCCCACGAACTGGCGCCAGCGGCACAGGCGCCAGCGGCCATGCTCGGTGCCCAGCTCCATGTCGGGCGCGCGGCCCAGCGCGTCCGCGATGATGTCCTCGTCGTTCCAGATCGTCTGCGCCATGATCATCCTCTCCCGATCAGGCCGGCATCATTCGGAGATCGAGGTTCTTCAATCCGTTGATGAAGTTCGATCGGAACCGTCGCGGCCGCGCCATGACCTCGAAGCTTCTAACATGCCGGGCGAGCATCCCGAACACGACCCTGAGCTGCATCTCTGCCAGCCGCGAGCCGACGCAGACATGCTGGCCCGAACCGAAGCCGAGATGCTGGATATTGCCGCGCCGGATGTCGAACCGGTCGGGCTCGGGAAAGGCGGCCTCGTCACGATTGGCCGAGGCGTACCAGAGCACCACCTTGTCCCCCTTCGCGATCCGCTGGCCGCCGATCTCGGTGTCGGCGGTCGCGGTGCGGCGCATGTGCATCACCGGGCTGGCATGGCGCACCATCTCACGCACCCCGTTCTGGAGCAGCGCGGGATCGGCGCGGATCGCGTCCCACTGGCCGGGATTCTCGGCGAAGGCGATCAGGCTGTGGCTGATCGAGTTGCGCGTCGTCTCGTTCGCACCGACCAGCGCCAGCACCAGATTGCCGGTGAACTCGGCGAAGCCGACCGGCGCACCGTTCACCTCCATATTGGCGAGCAGCGAGGCGAGGTCCTGCCCCGGCTTCTCGCGCCGCTCGCGGAACAGCTCGGCCGAGAAGGCCATGAACTCGCCCAGGATCGCCGCCATTGCCTCGGGCGACTGGCGGAAATCGGGGTCGTCCTCGCCGACGAAGGCGTTGGTCCAGTCGTAGAGCTTGACCCACATCTCACCCGGCAGGTCGAACAGCTCGGTCAAGGTGAGCAGCGGCAGCGGCGCCGAGAGCAAGGGCACGATGTCCACCGTCTCGCCCAGCGGCACCTGGTCGAACAGCGCCTGGCAGCGTTCCTCGATCCGCTGCTGGATTCCCGCGATCCGCGCCGGCGACAGCGCCGGCATGATGAAGCGGCGATATTGGGTGTGCACCGGCGGGTCGAGCGAGATGAAGGGGATGCCGATCGCCGCCTCCCCCGCCCCAGTCAGCCCCACCTCATTCTCGTTGAAGATGCGGTGGCCGCCATTCTCGTGCGCCGAGGAGAACAGCCCCGGCTGGCGCGACACCTCGACGATGTCGGCATAGCGGGTGAGCGCCCAGAAACCGGCCCCGTCCACCTCCGGATTCCAGTGGACGGGGGCCTCCCGGCGAAGCCGCGCGAACAGGTCGTGCGGCACGCCGGCCAGGTAGAGATCGGGGTCCTTCAGGTCCACGCTCACCAGCCCTCCCCTCAGAAGCCGAAGCGGGCCGAGAGGCCGTAGGTGCGCGGCGTCGAAGGCACGAGGAAGTTGTAGGGGAAGCCCGCCCCGCGCAGATCGAGGCCGTAGCCATAGGTCTTGCGCTCGAACAGGTTGTTCACCCAGCCGCGCAGCTGGAACGGCCCGTGCTTCCAGGTCAGCGAGGCGTTGACCTTGGCATAGCCGCCCTGCTGCAACTCGCTGTTCACCTGGCCGGTGCCCGCCGCATTGATCGCGTTGAACGGCGAGAAATATTGGCGGCTGAAATAGTTGACCGTCGGCGAGAAGGTGATCGTGTCCTCCGCCCCGATCGGCACCGCCCAGTCGAAGCCGAACTGCCCGGTCCAGCGCGGCGCGAAGGGCAGGTCGTTGCCCGACAGGTCGGTGTTTTGGAGGGTCAGGTCCTTGTAGGTGGCGTGGAGATAGCCACCCGAGGCGTTGAACGTCAGGCCGGGGGCCACCCGAAGCGTGGCTTCCACCTCGCCGCCATAGACTTCGGACTTGGGGGCGTTGACCAGGAAGGAGACGGGCCCTGGCCGCGTGTCCTGCACCTGCTGGTTGGTGTAATCATAATAGAAGCCGGCCGCCGACAGGGTCAGCCGCTTGTCGAGGAAGCGGCCCTTGATGCCCGCCTCATAGGCGTTCACCCGCTCCGGCTTGATATAGGTGATGCCGATCGACGAGGTGTAGCCGCCGCCGTTGAACGCGCCCGAGCGATAGCCCCGGCTGTAGCTGGCATAGAGAAGGGTGCCGCCATCGGTGGTGTAGCTGAGCGCCGCGCGCCCGGTGAGCGCGTTGTTCTTGCCCGAGATCGCGTAGCGCGCCGCCGGGTCATAGGCGCAGGTGCCGGCCACGCCGGCGCAGGGCACCGTCGTCGCCAGCGGGGTCTCGGTCCCGCCGATGTCGCCCGCGAACAGATAGGCGTAGCCGTCGCGATATTTCGCGCGGTCCCAGGTGTAGCGCGCGCCCAGGGTCAGCACGAGCTGGTCGGTCAGGTTGTAATCGCCCTGCAGGAAGGCGGCATAGGAACGGCGGACCTGCTGGTAATGCTGGAAGAAGCCGCCATTGACGCCGGGCGCGAGCGCGCTGCCGATGTTGAAGCGGTTGTCGGTGATCGTGCGGTCCCAGCCGTAGAACAGGCCGCCGACCAGCTTCAGCGCATCGCCCTCATAGTTGATCCGGGCTTCCTCGCTGATCTGGCGGAATTTCGAGCGCCAGTTGATGTCGAGCACGTCGAGCGGCGAGCCGTCGGCCGCCTGCTGCAGGTCCTGCTTGCCGCCGTCATAGGAGGTGATCGAGGTGAGCGTGAGCGTCGGGCTCAGCTCATAAGCGACATTGGCGGCGACGCCCCAGGCATCGGTGCGATTCTCGCCGATCCGGTTCTCGTTGACCTCGAAGAAGCCGAGGCCGCTGCGGAAGGGCAGCAGGCCCTGTACCGCCGCCTGGGTGCCCCGATCGCGGCCGGCATAGGCGCGCAGCTTGATGTCGAGCGGGCCGCCGCCCGGATTGTAGCGCAGGTAGAAACGGCCCTGGAGGGTATCGACGCTGTTGGCGTCGCGGCCGCCGGCGGCGACGTTGCGGATCTGGCCGTCGCCCTTCTCGTAATTGCCGGCGATGCGGATGCCGAGCTCGTCGGCCTTCAAGGTGGTCTCCACCGCGCCCTGCAGCTTCACCGTATCGAAATTGCCGTAGCCGCCTTCGATATAGCCGTTGCTGCCTTGCAGCTTGGGCGCGCGGGTGATGAAGTTGATCGCGCCGCCGGTGGTGTTGCGGCCGAACAAGGTGCCCTGCGGCCCGCGCAGCACCTCGACCCGGTCGAGATCGAACAGACCCATGCCATGGCTGGTGCGCGCGGCGATGTAGACATCGTCGATATAGACGCCGACCGGCGAGGCCTGGTTCGAATTATACTCATTGGCGACGCTGATGCCGCGCAGCGAGAAATTGGGCTGGGTGCTGCCATAGGGGCTGCTGACCTGGAGGTTCGGCACCGCCGTTGCCAGGTTCGCCGAATTGCTGATACCCTTGTTCGCCAGGGTCTCACCGCCCAGCGCGGAGATCGCCAGCGGCACGTTCAGGATCGCCTGCGAGCGGCGCTGCGCAGTGACGATGATCTCGCCCTCGGGGGCCACCTCGTCGGCGGGTGCGGCGGCCGGAGCGGCGCCCTCACCCGTAGCGACCTGCGCCATCGCCGGCAGCGACGCGCCGCAATATATGGCAAATGCCAGGGTCCGCAGACCCACCATGCTTTTCATTATCCTCTCCCGTCCTCACGCCGGGCCGACCAACTCGCGTCTGGCCCGTGTCGTGATGTTTAAAACGAGAGAGGCGGAAAGGCTTTACATGAGGCTATCGCAGGATTTCACAAATCCTGCGCGGCGATCCTCCCATCAGCCCCGCGCGAAGGCCGCCGCGCGGTAGCGCGCGACCAGCGCCGCCTTCATCAGCTTGCCGGTCGGCTCGCGCGGCAGTTCCTCGACGAAATCGAAGCGGCGCGGCGTCTTCACCCCGCCCAGCGCGGCATGGACGAAGGCGCGCAGCTTCGCCTCCAGCGCGGCGTTGCCGGCAACCCCGGCGGCGGGCTGGACGACGGCCAGCACATTCTCGCCCATCTCGGCATCGGGCTCGCCGATCACCGCCGCGTCGGCGACGTCGGGGTGGGTGACGAGGACGTTCTCGATCTCCTGCGGGTAGATGTTCACCCCGCCCGAGATGATCATGAAATTCTTGCGGTCGGTGAGGAACAGATAGCCGTCCTCATCGAGATAGCCGACATCGCCGAGCGTCGCCCAGCCGCGGCCGTCATAGGCGCGCGCGGTCTTCTCGGGGTCGTTATGATATTCGAAGCGCGGCCCGTCGGCGAAATAGACATCGCCCTGTTCATTCGCCGCCAGCTCCTGCCCATCCTCGGCGACGATCTTGACCTTACCCAGCACGGCGCGCCCCACCGAGCCGCGCTTGCGCAGCCATTCGGGAGCGGAGAGCGCGGTAATGCCGCACATCTCGGTGCCCGAATAATATTCGTGGACGATCGGCCCCCACCATTCGATCATCGCCTGCTTGATCGGCACCGGGCAGGGCGCCGCCGCATGGATCACCGCCACCAGCGAGTCATGCTTGTAGCGCGCGCGTATCTCGGGCGGCAGCTTGAGCAGGCGGATGAAATGGGTCGGCACCCAGGTGGCGTGGGTCACCTTATATTGCTCGATCAGCGCCAGCGCGGTCTCGGCATCGAAGCGGCACATGATCACCACCGTGCCGCCCAGCCGCTGCACCACCATCGCCCAGCGCAGCGGCGCGGCATGGTAGAGCGGCGAGGTCGACAGATAGATCATGTCGGCGTTCATCGCGTAGAGATCGCGACCCATCCGGGCGAGCGCGGTATCGGCGTCGATCGGCTCGTTGGGCAGCGGCGGTTTCACGCCCTTGGGGCGGCCGGTGGTGCCCGACGAATAGAGCATGTCGGTGCCCGAGCTTTCGTCGGCGATCGGCGTGGGCGACAGGGTCGCGCTTTCGCGCTTCCAGCTGGGGAAGCGGCCCTGCGGTTCGTGCACCGCATAGCCGGGAACGCCGGGCAACTCGCGCAGCGCCGCTTCGGCAAGCGGCGCGAAGCGATCGGAGAAGATCAGCAGCCGGGCGGCCGAATCCGCCAGGATATAGGCGGCGTCGGCCTCGCTCAGCTTGGTCGACACGCTCGACAGATAGAGGCCCGCGCGCTGCGCCGCCCAGGCGATCTCGAACACCGCCGCTTCATTGTCGAGCATCACCGCGATCACGTCGCCGCGCTTCAGGCCCAGCGCGCGCAGCAGGTGCGCGCCGCGATTGGAAGCCTGGTCGAGATCCCGATAGCTCAGCGTCTCGCCGGTCTCGGCGATGATGCAGGCGGCCTTGTCCGGGCTCGATGCAGCATGGTGCAGGGGATGCATTAACGACCTCTCCAATCCGGCGAAAACCGACCGGACGCTGCCGCCCCTGTCGTTCGCGAAAGAGCGCGGCACGGGTCCGCCCTCATGTTGTGCGAGGGTGAAGCCGCAAGCCGACGGGCGATGCAAGGCACGCGCAAGAAATGGCAAAAAAGGCAGCAGCTCTATGTAAAGCCTTTGATTTCCCGCTCTCCTACACCCCCCTCACGGTATCAACTGGGGCCGGTCCGTGATGACCGCCCCGCGGCACGCGCCGCAATAAGGAGAGGTTGGATGGACATTCGGGGTTTGGCGGCGATCGTCACCGGCGGGGCTTCGGGCCTCGGAGGTGCCACCGCCGCGCGGCTCGCCGCGGCGGGCGCCAAGGTCACCATCTTCGATCTCAACGCCGAGCTGGGCCAGTCCCACGCCGCCGCGATCGGCGGGCTCCACATCCCGGTCAACGTCGCCGACGAGGCGGCGGTCGCCGCCGCGATCGCCCAGGCCGAGGAAGCGCATGGCAAGGCGCGCATCCTGGTCAACTGCGCCGGCATCGGCACCCCCGCCAAGGTGGTGGGCCGCGACGGTTCGCCGCTGCCGCTCGACGCCTTCACCAAAACGGTGTCGGTGAACCTGATGGGCAGCTTCAACACCCTGTCGAAGTTCGCCGCGCGCATTTTCGACGCCGAGGTGATCGGCGCCGAGGAGCGCGGCGTGATCATCAACACCGCCAGCGCCGCCGCCTTCGACGGCCAGATCGGCCAGGCCGCCTATGCCGCCTCCAAGGGCGGCGTGGTCAGCATGACCCTGCCGATCGCGCGCGAGTTCGCCCGCTATGGCATCCGCGTGATGACGATCGCGCCGGGCCTGTTCTGGACCCCGCTGCTCGCCACCCTGCCGCAGGAGGCGCTCGACTCGCTCGGCCGCCAGGTGCCCTTCCCCAGCCGCCTGGGCCAGCCCGACGAGTTCGCCGCGCTGGTCGAGCATATCGTCGTCAACCCGATGCTGAACGGCGAGGTCATCCGCCTCGACGGCGCCATCCGCATGGCCGCCAAATGAGCGGGATCGGCATGGACGCCGCGCTCGAGATCGCGGACAAGGTCGAGCGCTTCGTCCGCGACGTCGTCGCGCCCTATGAGAAGGACGAGCGGCGCGACCATCATGGCTGCCCCACCGATGCGCTGGTCGACGAGCTGCGCGGCCTGGCCCGCGAGGCCGGGGTGATGACCCCGCACATCCTGGCCGACGGCCGCCATCTGTCGCAGCGCGAGACGGCGATCGTGCTGATCCGCACCGGCCTGTCGCCGCTAGGCCCGCTGGCGTGCAACACCGCCGCGCCCGACGAGGGCAATATGTATCTGCTCGGCAAGGTCGGCAGCCCCGGGATCAAGGAGCGCTTCCTGAAGCCCCTCGTCTCGGGCGAGGCGCGCTCGGCCTTCTTCATGACCGAACCGGCCAGCGAGGGCGGCGCGGGCTCCGACCCCTCGATGATGCAGACCACCTGCAAGCTCGACGGCAATCATTGGGTGATCAACGGCCGCAAGGCCTTCATCACCGGTGCCGACGGCGCGAAGGTGGGCATCGTCATGGCCAAGGCCGAGGAAGGCGCCTGCATGTTCCTCGTCGACCTGCCCGACCCGGCAATCCGGATCGAGCGCACCCCGCGCACGATCGACAGCTCGATGCCGGGCGGCCATGCCGTCGTCGCGATCGAGAACCTCCGCGTGCCGGCGGACCAGATGCTGGGCGCGAGCGGCGAGGGCTTCAAATATGCCCAGGTCCGCCTCAGCCCCGCCCGCCTGTCGCACTGCATGCGCTGGCTGGGCGCCTGCATCCGCGCCAACGAGATCGCCACCGACTATGCCAATCGCCGCATGGCCTTCGGCAAGACCTTGATCGACCATGAGGGCGTGGGCTTCATGCTGGCCGACAATCTGATCGACCTGAAGCAGGCCGAGTTGATGGTCGACTGGTGCGCCGATGTGCTCGATCGCGGCGATCTCGGCACCGCCGAAAGCTCGATGGCCAAGGTCGCGGTGTCCGAGGCGCTGATGCGGGTGGCCGATCGCTGCGTCCAGGTGATGGGCGGCAGCGGCGTGACCGAGGACAGCATCGTCGAGCAGGTGTTCCGCGAAATCCGCGCCTTCCGTATCTATGACGGCCCCACCGAGGTCCACAAATGGTCGCTCGCCAAGAAGATCAAACGCGACTGGAAGGCGGCGCAATGAGCGATGCTCCGGCAACCGATGCCCTCGGCCAGGACGCCAATGCCGGCACCACGGCGGTGCGCGACTCCTATCGCTTCGACGAGGCGGCGCTCGCCGGCTGGATGGAGCGCCATGTCGAGGGCTATGCCGGCCCGTTGACCGTCGAGCAGTTCAAGGGCGGCCAGTCCAACCCCACCTACAAGCTGGTGACGCCGGGCCGCTCCTATGTGCTACGCCGCAAGCCGCCGGGGCAGATCCTGAAGGGCGCGCATGCGGTCGAACGCGAAGCCCGCGTGCTGGGCGCGCTCGGCACGGTCGGCTTCCCGGTGGCCAGGGTCTATGGCCTGTGCACCGACGACGCGGTGATCGGCAGCTGGTTCTACGTGATGGAGATGGTGGAGGGCCGCATCTTCTGGGACGCCACCTTCCCCGGCGTCCCCACAGCCGAGCGCCCCGCCTATTTCGACGCGATGAACGCGACGATCGCCCAGCTCCACGGCATCGATCCTGAAGCGACCGGTCTGGGCGACTATGGCAAGCCCGGCAATTATTTCGCGCGGCAGATCAGCCGCTGGTCGCGCCAATATCAGGAAGATGTCGACGCCGGCCGCGATCCCGACATGGACGCGCTGTGCGAATGGCTGCCCACCGCGATCCCGGAGGGCGATGAGACCTCGATCGTCCATGGCGACTTCCGCTGCGATAACATGATCTTCCACCCCACCGAGCCGCGGGTCCTTGCGGTCCTCGACTGGGAGTTGTCGACCCTCGGCCATCCCCTGGCGGACTTCGCCTATCACGCGATGATGTATCAAATGCCCCCCGACATCGTCGCCGGGCTGGCGGGGGTCGACCTGGAAGCGCTGAACATCCCCAGCGAGGCGGACTATGTCGCCGCCTATTGCGCGCGCACCGGGCGCGAGGGCATCCCGAACTGGGGCTTCTACATCGCCTTCAACTATTTCCGCCTCGCCGCGATCTTCCATGGGATCAAGGGCCGGGTGGTGCGCGGCACCGCCGCCTCCGCTCACGCCCGCGAACGCGCGGCGAGCTTCCCGGTGCTGGCCGCGCTGGCGCGCAAGGCGATGGAGAGCTGTAAATGACCGAACCCGCTGTCCTGCTGACCAAGGACGGGCCGATCGCGACGATCACGCTCAACCGTCCCGCCGCCGGCAACACCGTCAACATGCCCCTCGCGCAGGGGCTGCTGGACGCCGCGATCGACTGCGATGAGGATCCGGCGATCCGCTGCGTGATCCTCACCGCCAATGGCAAGCTGTTCTGCGGCGGCGGCGATCTCTCCGCCTTCGCGGCGGTGGGCGATGCCATCCCTGATTTCCTCGCCAACCTCGCCGGCACGCTCAACGCCGCCGTCATCCGGCTGATGAAGATGCCGAAGCCGCTGGTGACCTTGGTCAACGGCCCGGCGGCCGGCGCCGGGCTCAGCCTCTCGCTGGTCGGTGATATCGTGATCGCCGCCAAGTCGGCGCACTTCACCGCCGCCTATACCCAGGTCGGGCTCACCCCCGACGGCGGCATGTCGTGGCTGCTGCCCCGCGTCGTCGGCCTGCGCCGCGCGCAGGAGATCATCCTGTCGAACCGTCGCATCCTGGCCGAGGAAGCCGCCGAGATCGGCCTGGTCACCAAAGCGGTCGCCGATGTCGAACTGCCGCTGGCCGGGCAGCGCCAGGCGCGCGCCTTTGCCGAGGGGCCGACCAACGCGCTCGGCGGCGCCCGCGCGCTGCTTCTCTCCAGCTTCGATCATGGTCTCGAAGCCCAGCTCACCCTCGAAGCGCTCCGCATCTCCCAGGCCGGCGCGACCCCCGAATGCCGCGAGGGCGTCTCCGCCTTCGGCGAGCGGCGCAAACCCGATTTCCTTGGAAAGGCGTGACATGACCCAGGCCTATATCGTCGAAGCCGTCCGCACCGCCGGGGGCCGCCGCAAGGGCGCGCTCGCCGGCTGGCACCCTGCCGACATGGGCGGCGAGGTGCTCAACGCGCTGGTCGACCGCAGCGGCATCGATCCCGCCGCGATCGAGGATGTCGTCCTCGGCTGCGTCACCCAGGCGGGCGAGCAGGGCTTCGCCTTCGCGCGCAACGTCGTCCTCGCCTCGAAGCTGCCGCAGAGCGTGCCGGCGGTGACGATCGACCGCCAGTGCGGCAGCTCGCAGCAGGCGGTGCAGTTCGCGGCGCAGGCGGTGATGTCGGGCACCCAGGACGTGGTGGTCGCGGCCGGCGCCGAGAGCATGACGCGCGTGCCGATGTTCTCCAACATCTCCTATCATGAGCGCGAGGGCGTCGGCATCGGCCCGTTCACCCCCCGCATCCTCGAGCGCTTCGGCGTCACCGGCTTCAGCCAGTTCACCGGCGCCGAGATGCTCGCCGCCAAATATGGCTTCGACCGCGAGATGCTCGACCGCTACGCGCTGCAGAGCCACCAGCGCGCCGCCGCCGCAACCGCGGCGGGCGCCTTCGCCAAGGAGATCGTCCCCCTCACCGTCGAGGGCGGCGTGCATGACCGCGACGAGGGCATCCGCGCCGACGCCACGCTGGAGGGCATCGCTTCGGTCAAGACGTTGACCGAGGACGGCATCATCTCGGCCGCCAATGCCAGCCAGATCTGCGACGGCGCCTCGGCGGTGCTCGTCGTCAACGAGACCGCGCTCAAGACCCACGGCCTCACCCCGATCGCCCGGATCGTCAACATGACGGTGACCGCGGGCGACCCGGTGATCATGCTCGAGGAGCCGATCTTCGCCACCCAGAAGGCGCTCGCCCGCGCCGGCCTGACGATCGGCGACATCGACCTCTACGAGATCAACGAGGCCTTCGCGCCGGTGCCGATGGCCTGGCTCAAGGCGCTGGGCGCCGATCCCGAGAAGCTCAACGTCAATGGCGGCGCGATCGCGCTGGGCCACCCGCTGGGCGCGACCGGATCGAAGCTGACCGCCACGCTCGTCCACGCGCTGCGCGCGCGCGGCAAGCGCTATGGCCTGCAGGCGGTGTGCGAGGGCGGCGGCATCGCCAACGTCACCATCGTCGAAGCGCTCTGAGGGACAGGCCCATGACCTACCAGCATGTCGAGGTGAGCCGCGAAGGGCCGCTGACCATCGTCACCATCAACCGCCCCGACTCCCGCAACGCCCTCAACGCCGAGGCGCATGACGAGCTGGAGGCGATCTTCAACGCCTTCGCCGCCGACGACGAGCAATGGGTGGCGATCGTTACCGGCGCCGGCGACAAGGCCTTCTGCGCGGGCCATGACCTGAAGCAGCAGGCCTCGGGCGGCGGGCTGACCAATCCGCCCACCGGTTTCGCCGGCCTTACCTCGCGCTTCGACCTGAACAAGCCCGTCATCGCCGCCGTCAACGGCGTGGCGATGGGCGGCGGCTTCGAGCTGGCGCTGGCCTGCGACATCATCGTCGCCTCGGAAAATGCGGTGTTCGCGTTGCCCGAGCCGCTGGTCGGCATCGCCGCGCTCGGCGGCGGCTTCTTCCGCCTGCCGCGCGAGATCGGCCTCAAGAAGGCGATGGGCCTGCTCCTCACCGGCCGCCGCGTGTCGGCCGCCGAGGGCCTGGAGCTGGGCTTCGTCAACGAGGTGGCGAGCGGCGACGTGCTGGAGGCCGCGAAGGGCTGGGCCGCGAAGATGCTGGCGTGCAGTCCGATGTCGATCCGCGCCACCAAGGAAGCGGTGATGAAGGGCCTCGCCGAACCGCTCGAAAAGACCGTGTTCGAGCAATGGTCCTATCCGGCGGTGGAGGCGATGCTCGCCTCCGAGGATTATGTGGAAGGCCCCGTCGCCTTCACCGAGAAGCGCGCCCCCGCCTGGAAGGGGCGCTGAGGTAAAACCGATCAGGCCGCGAGATGATGAGAGCCTGATTCACGCTTTCGGAGGAAGCGCCCCGCGCTTCCTCCTCAAACGATCAGGCTCGCTCACAGCGAGCGGCCGATGATCTCCAGCATGATCTCCGAGGTGCCGCCATAGATGCGGGTCACCCGCGCATCGCGCCAGAAGCGCGCGATCGGATATTCGTTCATGTAACCGGCGCCGCCATGGAGCTGCAGCGCCTTGTCGCAGCAGTCCCACAGCAATTCGGTGTGGACATATTTGGCCGCCGACGCCTCGGTCGCGGTCAGTTCGCCCACCACATGGCGCGCGATCGCCCAGTCGAGATGCGCCCAGCCCGCCTGCAATTTCGCCGCCAGCCCAGCCAGCACGAAGCGGGTGTTCTGCAGGTCGAACACGGTGCCGCCGAACGCCTTGCGCTGCTTGGTAAAGGCCAGCGCCTCGTCGAAGGCGCGCTGAGCCGCCGCCTGTGCCGACACCGCGATGCTCAGCCGCTCCTGCGGCAGCTTCGCCATCAGGCAGGCGAAGCCGCCGCCCTCGGTGCCCAGCAGGTTCGCCACCGGCACCCGCACCTCGTTGAAGAACAGTTCCGACGTGTCGGCGGCATGCTGGCCGATCTTGTCGAGGTTGCGCCCGCGCTCGAAGCCGGGACGGTCCGCTTCCACCAGGATCAGCGAGATGCCCTTCGCGCCCTTCCCCGGATCGGTCGACGCCGCGACGATCACGATATCGGCGTTCTGGCCGTTGCTGATGAAGGTCTTGGCGCCGCTGATCACATAGTCGTCGCCGTCACGGCGGGCGGTGGTGCGGATCGCCTTCAGGTCGGACCCGGTGTCGGGCTCGGTCATCGCGATCGCCGCGATCGCCTCGCCGGTCAGCATCGGCGGCAGCCATCGCGCCTTGAGAGGGTCGCTGGCAAAGCTCTCGATATAGCCGCAACAGATGTCGGACTGCAGGGTGATGCCGGCGTTGCAGCCGATATAGGCCAGTTCCTCGGCGATCACCGCGTTGAAGGCGAAGTCCAGGCCCAGCCCGCCATACGCCTCGGGCACGCTGGGGCAGAGCAGGCCATTGTCGCCGCAGGCACGCCAGAAATCGCGACCGACGATCCCCTCGGCCTCCCAGCGCTCGATATGCGGCACCGCCTCGCGGGACAGGAATTTGCGCACCTGATCGCGAAAAAGGTCAAGATCGGCGCCGCCATGGGCGCGATTGCTGGTCGATATCATGGCATCCTCTGGCTTTGATATCCCGGCTTATCGGGCGCTATCGCGCTTCGCGACGGCGAATGCGACAAATGCAAGAAACGCAAAAATCGAGATCGATTTTTAGCAAAGCCACTCCGGGCCTTTGTCGATATAGGGTGAAGCGAAAGCTGCGAAGCTGTGTCGGAGGGGTTGAAGATGAACATGCGCGATGCATCTGGGACAAATGGGTTCCGGGCTGCGTCGTGCCTCGTCGCCATCCCCTCATCCCTGGCAGGCCTGCCTGTCGTGACCATATTCGCAGGGGAGGTTCGATGCTGAAGACAGGCGACACCGCGCGCCCCTCGAAGTGGCATGGTGAGGCAATCATCGCCGACACGCTGAAGCGTGGCCCGGAGGTCGAGATCGCCTCGGCCGACGGCCGCTGGCGTTTCAGCCGCTGGCGCCAGTTCGTCGGCAGCTACACCCTGCCCGGCCTTCCCGATCCGATGTTCGTCGTCCAGCTCGCCGGCAAGACCAATGTCCGCGTCTGGGATCGCGACAGCTGGAGCGAGTCCACCTCCTTCCCCGGCGCCGCGACGATCGTGCCCGCGACGATGTCGACCCGCTGGCTGGTCGATGGCGAACTCGACGTCGTCACCTTCAGCGTCGACAGCGACGACCTGCAGGCGGCATCAGTGCTGGAACAGTTCACCTCGATGCGCTTCGCCTTCTCCGATCCGCTCGGCACGGCGCTGTCGCGGCAGATCCTGGCCGAGCTGTACAAGCCCGCCGCCGAAGCGCGCGACGCCTATGTCCGCGCGCTGATCGAGGCGCTGCGCGCGCATATGGTGCGCGGGCCGACGAGCACCGCCTCGCCGCAGATCCCGACCTCGGCCTTCTCCTCCTACCGCATCCACAATGTGATCAACGCGATCAACCAGCGGCCGGAAGCGGAGCACAGCCTGGAGGAGATGGCAGCGATCGCGGGGATCACCCCGTCGCATTTCTGCCGGGTGTTCAAGCGCGCGGTGGGCGTCACCCCGCACCAATATGTGCTGAAGGCGCGGCTCGAGCGCGCCCAGCAGATGCTGGAACAGTCCGAAGCGTCGGTGAACGTGATCGCCGATACGCTGGGCTTCACCAGCCAGAGCCATTTCAACCGGGCGTTCCGCAACTTCGCCCGCGAGACACCGACGGCCTTCCGAAAACGGCGATCGGGCCGGCCGATTGGATAGGATCATGAACCGCCGGGCCTGATCCTCGCCGCTGCGACCGTCAGTCCAATAGCCTTTCCACAACCGAACAACACAAGCGGGAAGCGCACGCGCTTTCCCGACGGGGAGGCGCGTGCCCGCGACCTGCCCGCACTCAGGGAGACGAGAGAATGAAGATCAAGACTGGGCTTCTGATGGCGGCCGGCATGACCGCGCTGCTGGCGAGCAACGCCCCCGCCTGGGCGCAGGACGCCGCCCCGGCCACCGCCCCGCAGGATGCCGCGCCCCAGGACGAGGTGATCCAGGACATCGTCGTCACCGGCTCGCGCCTGCGCGAGGAATCGGTGCAGGAAACCCCGATCGCCGTGTCGGTGGTCGATGCGCGCGCCATTTCCGACCTGCACGCCTCCGACGTGCGGGCGCTGTCGAGCAACATCCCCAACCTGCAGATCTCGCAGAACCCGACCGCCAGCGGCACCCCGCTGATCTTCCTGCGCGGCTTCGGCGTGGTGGCCACCGAAGTGGCGACCGAGCCGGGCGTGGCGCTCTATGTCGACGGCGTCTACCAGCCGACCGTGTCGGGCGCGCTCGCCGAGCTGTTCGACGTCGAGCGGGTCGAAGTGCTGCGCGGCCCGCAGTCGACCCTGCTGGGCAAGAATGCCAGCGCCGGCGCGCTGATGCTGCGCCACGTCCGCCCCAATGGCGACTTCAGTGCCAAGTTCCAGGCGGAATATGGCACCTACAACCTGTTCCAGACCCAGGGCCTGGTCACCGCGCCGATCACCGACACACTGTCGGGCAAGCTCTACGGCTATTATCGGAGCCGCGACGGCTACATCAAGAACAGCTTCCCGGGCGCGACCGATGGCGGCGCCGAGAAGTCCTACACCATCCGCGGCGCGCTGAACTTCGAGCCGACCGACAATTTCGAGGTCTACCTGACCGCCGACTATTCGCGCCGCCGGCCGACCCAGTCGGTGGGCCGCAGCGCCACCCCGGCGACCGCCCTGCCCTGCGCGGCGTTCGGCTATTGCGACACCCAGATCGACGAGCGTCGCACCGCCAATTTCAACTATGACGAGAAGCCGCTCGCGGTCGACCGCAACGTCACGGCCGACGCCGAGTGGAAGCTGGGAGACGGCATCAAGATCAGCTCGATCACGGGCTATCGCCATTATCGCCTGAACAACGACGCCGACCTCGACGCCTCGCCGGTGACGGTCTTCCATGTCGACGACCAGATCTTCGACGTGAAGGCCTTCTCGCAGGAGTTCCGCCTCTCCTCGATCGAGAATGGCGGCTTCGACATGGACGGCAAGCTCGCCTGGCTGATCGCGGGCTATTACAACCACAGCAACTCGCACCAGACCCAGCCGCAATATCAGTCGTCGAACCCGGCGGCAGCGATCACCGTGTCGAACCAGCAGAGCCAGACGATCCGCACCGGCTATGCGCTGTTCGGCCATCTCGACTATTCGATCACCGACCAGCTCACCGCCTCGTTCGGCGCGCGCCAGTCGTGGGACAAGACCGAGCATAATTTCTCGCTGCGCGTGCCCGGTGCCGCCACCCCGGTCATGCCCTATGGCCAGGAACGCAACGACAAGAACTTCTCGATCGAGGCCGGCGCCCAGTATCAGATCGACCGCACCAAGATGGTCTATCTGCGCTATGCCGAGGGCTATCGCGGCGGCGGCTTCATCGGCCTGGTCGGCTCGCTCGCCCAGTCGGTCGGCGGCTATGGCCCCGAGACCTCGCGCTCGTGGGAAGTCGGCGTGAAGACCGAGTTCTTCGATCGCAAGCTGCTGTTCAACGTCGCGCTGTACGACACCAAGTTCGACGGCCTGCAGCGCAGCCAGACCGAATCCACCGGCACCGGCTTCGTGATGGTGACCCGCAACGTCGCCAAGGCGAAGACCCGCGGCGGCGAGATCGAGACCGTGATCAAGCCGATCGACGGCCTCCAGCTCAGCGCCTCGCTCGGCTATCTGGACGCGAAGTACCTCAGCTACGTCGTCAACGGCGCCGACCTGAGCAACACGCCCTTCCAGTTCGCGCCGAAGTGGACGGCGAGCTTCTCGCCCTCCTACGAGTTCAGCTTCGCCGACGAAGGCGCCGCCTTCTTCGACACCGCGCGGATGCAGGCCAACATCTCCTACGGCTCGCAGCGCCTGGTCTCGTCGATCAACGACCCGCTCTTCTACCAGAAGGGCTACACCACCGTGGACGGCCAGCTCAGCCTCTCGGGCGGCGCGGACCACCGTTACACCCTGTCGGCCTATGTCCAGAACCTGTTCGACAAGAACTATCTGATCTACGGCTCGCGCATCACCAACATCTCGACCTTCCTCTACGACAATCCCGGCCGCACCTTCGGCGTGTCGCTGGAGTTCAAGCTCTAAGGGACAGACTTCCCTTCAAGGCCAAAGAAAAAGGCGCTCGTTCCTCTCGGAACGGGCGCCTTTCTCGTTTTGGGAGGAAGCGGCCGCCGAACCGGCGACCGCCCCTTTCCGGATCAGTTGGCGAGCTTGCCGTGCGCGTCGTCGCGGACGATCGCGCCGTTCTTCATCACGAAGCTGATCGTGCGCAGCGCCGAGATGTCGGCGGTCGGATCGCTGTCGACGGCGACGATGTCGGCATAATAGCCCGGCACGACCCGGCCGACGTCCTTGTCGATGCCCAGCAGCTTGGCGGTCTGGGTGGTGCCCGACTGCAGCGCCTGCAGCGGGGTCATGCCGGCCTTCACGTACAGCTCGGCCTCGGCGACGGTGGCGGTGGTGCCGCCGTTCGGCTCGAACGGGAACTGGTCGGTGCCCAGGCCGATGTTGACGCCCATGCGGATCGCCTTCTGCAGCATCGCCCAATGGTCCTTGCCGGTCGAATCGACGCGGTCGAGATACCAGTCGGGCGAACCGATCTTCTTGTAGAACTCGCGCGCGCCGGCCTGGCTGACGACGATCGTCGGGACCAGCCACACGCCCTTGGCCTTCATGTCCTTCAGATTCTGGTCGGTCAGGTGATAGCCATGCTCGAAGCAGTTGATGCCCATGGCGAGCGACTGGGTGGCAGCGGCGGCCGAACCGTTATGCGCGGTGACGGGGATGCCGTTGCGGTGGGCGACCTCGATCAGGGTCGACAGTTCCTCGTCGGTCATCGGCGCGGCGCCGATCGCGCCATGGGTGTCGGCGATGCCGCCCGAGATCGCGATCTTGATCCAGTCGGCGCCCTGCTTGATCTGCTCACGCACGGCATGGGCCAGCGCATAGGGGCCGTCGGCCTCCAGGAAGCCGTGGCCGCCGGTCGGCACGATGATCTCGCCCGCGGTCTTGATGCGCGGGCCGATGATCTCGCCCTTGTCGATCGCGCGGCGCACCGCGAAGTCGACGCCATGCTCCTCGCCCACCAGGCGGACGGTCGTCACGCCCGAGAGCAGCGAGCGGCGCGCATTGGCGGCCATGCGCAGCGCCATCTGCGGATCGGTCTCGCTGGCCAGCGCCGCGCCCTCGGCGCCCGGCAGCTTCAGGCCGAGATGGACGTGCATGTTCATCAGGCCGGGGATCAGCCACTTGCCGCCCATCGGGACGACCTCGGCGCCCGCAGGAATGGTGGTGCCGGCCGGGCCGACCGACAGGATCTTGCCGTCCTGGACGATCACCACGCCGTTGCGGATCGGGGCACCGCCGTCGATCGCGACGATATTGGCGTCGGTCAGCGCGGTGATCTTCGTGCTGTGCTGGGCCTTCACCGGCTCGGCGGTGGGAAGGGCATGGACCACGGCGGGCGCGGCCATGCCGACCATCAGCGCGAGCACGGCTTGCTTGAGGCGGCGTATCTTCATCTTCGAACTCCCTGGATAATCTTCGTTCAGGCGGCGGCCCACTGGGCGGCCGCCTTTTCCAGCACCGACAAGGGCATCGGGCCGGAGGTAAGGATGAGGTCGTGGAAACCGCGCACGTCGAAGCGGCTGCCCATCTTCGCACGGGCGGCCTCGCGCGCGGCGACGATGCGCATCGCGCCGACCTTGAAGCTGCAGGCCTGGCCCGGATAGACCGCGTAGCGCGTCACTTCGCGCTCGGTGGCCAGCGGCTGCTCGCCGGCATTCTCGACCATCCACTGCACCGCCTGGTCCTTGGTCCAGCGCTCATGGTGGATGCCGGTATCGACCACGATCCGCGCGGCGCGGAACAGCTGCGACTGGAGCTCGCCGATCCGGCCGAAGGGATTGTCGTCGAAGATGCCGAGTTCGGCCGCGACCTGCTGCGCATAAAGCGCATAGCCTTCGGTATAGGCGGAGAAGCGGACGACGCGGCGGAACAGCGGCAGCGCGGGCGCATGCGCCAGGACACTGTACTGGAAATGGTGGCCGGGCACCGCTTCATGATGGGTCAGGGTCGGCAGGCGCCAGGTCGAATGCTCGCCGGGGTTCTGCAGGTTGAGCGAATAGACGCCCGGCTGGCCGGGGGCGCCCTCGCTGTAGAAGGCGCCCGGCGCGCCCGCCTCGATCGCGGGCGGGATGCGCCGCACGACGATCGGGTTCACCGTGGTGACGCCATAGGCCTGCGGCAGGCGCGCAGTGATGTCCTTGATATAGCCCTCGGCGAGCGCGAGCAGCTTGTCGCGGCCGGCATCGTCGTCGCTCACCTTGAAGCGCGGATCCTTGTTGAGCGCGCCGATCCGCGCACCGACCGAACCCTGCGACAGGCCCTGCGCCTTCAGCAGCACGTCGATCTTCTCGATCAGCATGCGGCATTCTTCCAGGCCCACCTTGTGGAGGTCGCCCGGGGCGATGTCGGCGGTGGTGTTGGAGCGGACCGCGGCGGCATAATAGGCGTCGCCATCGGGCAGGCGCCACACGCCGGCGGTGCTCACCGCCTTCGGCGCCACCGCCTCCAGCGCGGCGATCTGGCGGTTGAGCGCGGGAACGACCCGCTCGCGGAACAGCGCCTCGGCGCGGGCATCGTCGCCTTGGCGGCCGAGCTTCTTCATCTTGGCGAGCGCGGGCGCGATCAGCGCGGATTCGAGCGGCGGCCGGTCGCGCAGGCCCTTGATCTGGTTGATCGTCTTGGCGATCACGAAATCGGGCGGGATCACGCCGATCGCGGCGTCATGGGCGATCCGCTCGCTCTCTTGGTCCAGCGCGATCGACAGCGCGCCGAGACGCGCGAACCAGGCGTCGACATCGGCGGCATTCTCGATCGGATGGCGCGAGCCGATGAAGTCGGGCAGCCAATAATAGGCGCCGTTCATCTGGCTGACGACATAGGGGCTCGGCCGCAGGTTCATGTCGACATAGCCATAGCGGCCCAGCAGGTCGTCGAGCGTCTCATAGACATAGAGCGCGACGTCGCGGTCGAGCGCGGCGCGCGGCGACAGGCCGGCGACCGGGATCTTCTTCAGCTCGGCGAGCGCCTGGCGGATGCCGGCACGATCGCCCGCGCGCGCCGCCATCGAGCGGTCGTCGAGCTTGCCACGCAGCGCGGCATAGGCGCCGACGTCGAAATCATTGCCGGTCGCCTCCTCGGGCGAGCGGCGCAGAAAGGCTTCGGTATGGCGCTGGAGCAGGGCTTCCAGCGCGGCATCCCCGCCGCCGGTGCCGGCAGCCCAGGCCGGCAGTGGGCCGACCAGCCCTAATGCCGTGCCCGTGGCGGCGGCGCGGAGGAGATGACGACGATCGATCAGCACAGGGAACACCTTCGACAGTTGAACAGGATTCAGCGTTTCGCCGCGACCGTCCAGGTCGCGAGCATGCGGACATCTTCCTCCTCGCCCGCGGCGGCGGGGAAGGGCTGGATGAAACTCGGGCCGGGTGCGGGCACGGCGGGCGTCTTGCGGTGCGCGGCGCGCAGCTGCTCGGGCGCCTGCCCCTGCTCGACCCAGGCTTCCATGGCCGCGATATAGTCGATCGCATAGGGGCCTTCGCCACCCCAGCAATGCTCCATGCCCGGCACCATCGCCAGGCGGGCGAAATCGCGGGTCGGCTTGGATCCGCCCATCGTCCGGGTCACCGCCTCATAATAGTCGACGCTGTTGAGCGGCGCGACCCGCGCGTCGGCCCAGCCATGATAGATCAGCAGCTTGCCACCCGCATCGCGGAAGGCGCGCAGATCGGGGTTCGACGCCGAATAGAGGATCTCATGTTCGCGCAGCCGATCGGGATCGCGATCGAAGTCGAAGTCGCGCGCCTGCCATTTCGGGCCGAAGTCCGACTGGATGTAACGGGTCGTGTCGGTGCCCGAGCGGGTCGCCTGGGCAGGCCCGCCGATCGCCAGGAAGCTGCGCCAGCCCATCTCCGACCCGGGCAGGAAGCCGCCGCCGAAATAGGTGGGACGCCCCTGCGAATCGACCGGCCCGGCATAGACCCGGCGCGCCGCCTCGACCTGCTCAGGCGTAAGGTCCAGGGTGGCGGGATCGAAGGCGCGGCGCGGGTCGTCGATCACCCCGTCGCGGCGGCCGTCGGCGACATCGAGCGCGGCGATCGCGCCCTTGTGGAGCCGCAGCAGCGCCGCCTCGTCGAAGATGGGGCTGCCGTCCGCGCGGTTGAGGCTGTTGAGCGTCCAGACGAAGCTCATCGAGGTGCCCGCCTCGCTCACCACCGGGGCGCCGGCGATCACGCCGTCGAAATCGGTGGGGAAGCGCTGCGCCGAGACCAACGCCTGGCGGCCGCCGGTCGAGCAGCCCATAAAATAGCTGTGCTTCGGTCGCTGGCCATAGAAGGCGGCGACCAGTGCCTTGCCCGCCAGCACGGTGCGATGGGTGGCGCGATAGGCGAAGTCGACCTTCGCCTCCAGATTGCGCCATGCCCAGAGCCCGTCGGCCGGGCTGGAGCGATGCCCCATGTCGGAGATGATGCAGGCATAGCCGCGCGCGAAGGGATGGTCGCACTCGCGCGCCCAGACCGACTCGCCCGCCATGCCGCAGGAACCGGTGCAGCCGGCATAGAAGAATTTGCCGTTCCAGCCCTGCATGGGCAGCACGATCTGGAAGACGGTATCGGGGGCGACATAGCCGCGCACCCGGCAATAAGCGGCGCGCTCGGCGGTCGCGGCGACGGCCTCCGCCGCGGTGATATGGGTGGTCGCCTCCTCGGGGAGGTCGAGCGTGGTGCGGGCCAGCGCCGTGCAGTCGCCGGCAAAGGGAGCCGACGTCGCCGCACGGGCTGGCCCCGCGGCGGACAGGATCGCAAGAGCGGCAATGATCAGAGGCCAGATCCGCATCGCCCGTCTTCCCCGTCTCGCGCAGCCCAGAATATGGTCCGAGAGCAAAAGGGCGGCGACCCTTCGATCGCCGCCCCTCTGTCAGGTCGTCAGAACTTGTAACCGACGCTCACGCCGAACTGGCGGTAGGACGGCTCCACCTGCACGCCGCTGTAGAAAGCCTTCTCATAGGCGTTCGCATAATAATGCGCCTTGAAGAGGTTCTCGACGAAGGCGGTGGCACGGAACTTCTCGTTCTCGATGCCGACGCGCAGGTTGACGTTATGATAGGCGTCGCTCTTGAAGGGCTCGCCCGGAACCGACTTGTACAGATAATAATAGGGGTTCGAGATCATGCTCGAGCGCCAGTTCCACTCGAGGCGAACGAACGATTCGAGCGTGTCGGTGATCGGCACGGTGTACTGGGTCTGCGCACCAAGCGTCCACTTCGGGGCGGTGGTGAGCTGCTGACCCGACAGGTCGAGCACCACGCCGTCGATCAGGGCGTTCGGATAGTCCTTGTACTTCGACTTGTTGTAGCCGAGCTGGCCGCTGAGCTTCCACTGATCGGTGATCTTGGCGTCGTAGCTCGCCTCGATGCCGTAGCTCTCGGCCGACGCCGCGTTGGCGATGCCGCTCACGCCGCGCAGCAGGCCGGTCACCGGATCGATGAACTGGAAGCGGATCGTCTGCTGGACGTTCTTCCAATCCATGTAGAAGCCAGTGATGTCGACGCGGACGCGCTTGTCGAACAGGTCGAACTTGGTGCCCAGCTCATAGTTCCACAGCGTCTCGGGATCGAACGAGTTGCGGAGCTGCGCGGCGTTCGCCGTCTGGGTGCCGCCCGACTTGAAGCCGCGCGACGCCGTCGCGAAGATCATCCAGCTGGTGTCCGGCTTGTAGGTCAGGGTGAACTTCGGCGAGACGTCGTCGAACGAGGCCGAGCGGTCGTTGTTGCCGGTGACGATCGCGTTCGAACGGGTCTGCGACACGTTCGTGACCTTCTCCCACGAATAGCGGATGCCCGCGATCGCCGAGAACTTGTCGGTGAAGTTGATCGTGCCCTGCGCGAAGGCCGCGAAGTAGCGCGTCGAGCTGTCGCCGTCCGCACCCGTCACTTCCAGGCCGTTGCAGTTGCCGGCGCTGGCCGCCGGGCACAGCGGGCTGGCCGCACCATGATAGGTCGACTGGTCGCTGACGCCGGTGTCCTTGCCGTAGCTGGTGCCGACGCTCCAGTCGAGGAAGTGCGAGCCGTTCGACTGCAGGCGAAGTTCGCCGCTGGTCGACTTGCGGGTCAGCTTCAGGTCTTCGTAGAAATAGTCGATGCTACCGCCGTCGACGTCGCCATAGTTGAACACGTCCGACTTCAGGTGACCGCCGACGCCGGTCAGCGAGACCGGGCCGAGATCCCACACCACATGGGTGCTGATATAGTCGAACTTCGTGCCCACCTTCTGGGCACGGTTGAAGTTCACCTTGTCGTCATTCCCCGGGAAGAAGCCGACGCCGTCGGGAGCACCGATCAGGCCGGCGGTCTTGCCATAATAGACCGACGCCCAGGTGCGGGTGACGAAGCCGGTGGGCACGCCGTTGCGCATGCCCAGCTTCTCGTTCGAGTAGCTGTAGAGGACGTCCCAGGTCAGGTTCTCGCTCGGGGTCAGGCGGGCCTGGATGCGGCCGGTATAATATTTGCTGTCGTTGCCGCCGCCGATCGGGTTGATGTTCTTGATGTAGCCGTCCGACTTCTCATACTGGCCGGCGGCGCGCACCGCGAGCAGGCCCGGAACGATCGGAACGTTCAGCACGCCCTGGGCGCGCTTGGTGTCGAAGCTGGCATAGCCGATCTCGGCTTCGCCTTCGAAATGATCGACCGGCTTCTTGGTGACGACGTTGATCGCGCCGCCCACCGCGTTGCGGCCGAAATAGGTGCCCTGCGGACCACGCAGAATCTCGATGCGCTCGAGATCGACGACCTGCGGGTTGCTGGTGCCGGCCGCGACGTTGAACTCGTCGATGTAGAAGGCATAGCTCGATTGGCGAACGTCGGCATAGGGATTCAACTGGTTCGAGATACCGCGGATCGCGAGATCCTTGCGGTCGCGCGAGCCGTTGCTCTGGAACGAGACGTTCGGGGAGAGCGCGAAGAAATTATCGACGCCGCGGACATTCTGGTCCTTGATCGTCTGGGCGGTGACCGCGGTCAGCGCGATCGGAACGCTCTGGATCGACTCGTTGCGGCGCTGCGCGGTGACGATGATCTCGCTGTCGGAAGCGACCTCTTCAGCCGCCGCCTGGGCGTAGGACGGAGCCGCCGCCAGCGCGACCGCGACCGAGACGAGCGCGGTGCAGCAATTCACCCGCCCGGCAATCCTGGTGTAGAAAGACTGAGTCATCAAAACTTACCCCCTTCGATATCGCCGTGGTCTTTGACCTTCGGCTTCGATTTCAGTGTTGATCCTCTCGGCCCGCGCTCGGCGCGGGCTAAGTTCATGCGATGCTGGTCAGTTGGTCCAGCATTCCGGGTCGATCGGCCCCTTGGCCGGGTCCATCGCCGCCCGAACCAGAGTGACCGATGCGATCTTGCCGTCGCGCAACGTGGCGTGGCCGGCGGCGAGCATGCAGCCCGCCTTGCCCTCGCGGCGCGACCGGATGACGTGGTAGCTATAGATGGTGCCGTCCTTCTCGAAGACTTCCTTGAAGGGCACCACGATCTCGACGAGCGCGCCGCTCGCCTGGATCTTCTGGAAATGGCTGGCCCACTGGTCGAGGCCGGTGGCCACCGTCTCGCCATTCAGGGTCAGCGTGGCATCCGGCGTGAAGAACTTGCCGAAATTTTCCGCCGTGTAGGCACCGGGCGTCTTGAAGGCCTGGTCCCACCAGATGAACATCTTCGAGAGCATGTCGGTCGCGGGCTTTTCAGCCTGGACCGGGGTGGCCGCGACGAGCATCGCCGCGGCTATGGAAGCAAGGATCGCCTTGGCCTTCATCGATTCATGCCCCTTGTGAGTGCGTGCCACTGGCGGGCTCGCTTTCTTCGTAGGAAACTTTGTCCGCCAGTTGTAACTTTGTTGCAATGACAGCATTCAAGCAGGTTTGTTGCGTTTGACGCAAATTAACCGCACCAATGGAACTATTCCGCGGTCGGGGTTACGATTGCCTTGCCGCCCTTCATCACGAAGCTGATCGTCCGCAGCGCCCGGATGTCCGCCGTAGGATCGGTATCGACCGCGACGATATCGGCCAGATAGCCGGGCTTCAGCGCGCCCACCTGCTTGTCCACACCCAGCATGCGGGCGCTCTCGATCGTCGCCGAGCGGAGCGACTGGAGCGGTGTCATGCCCGCTTCCACATAAAGCTCGGCCTCGCGGATCGTGGCGGTGGTACCCTCATTGGGCTCCCAGGGATATTGATCGCTGCCCAGCGCGATCGGCGTGCCGATCTTGATGGCGTTCTGCAGCATCGCCCAGTGCGACTTGCCGACCGAATCGACCCGCGCCAGATACCAGTCGGGCGAACCGATCTTCTTGTAGAATTCGCGCGCGCCCTTCTGGCTGACGACGATCGTCGGGACCAGCCAGACGCCCTTCTGCTTCATCTTGGTGAGCACCTGCGGCGTCAGGAAATAGCCATGCTCGAAGCCGTCGATGCCGGCGTCCATCGCGGTCTCGGCCGAGATCGGCGAGCCGTTATGGCCGGTCACCTTCACCCCGTTGCGATGGGCGACCTCGATCGCGGTCTTGAGTTCGTCGTCGGTGAAGGGCGAGCCGGCGATGTCGCCATGGGTGTCGGAGATGCCGCCCGAGATGCCCAGCTTGATCCAGGTCGCGCCGCGCTTGACCTGCTCGCGCACCGCCTGGGCGAACTCGGCCGCACCATTTACCTCGGTCTGGCCATGGCCGCCGGTCGCGACGATCGAGGAGCCCGCGGTGTGGATGCGCGGGCCGTCGAACACGCCGCTGTCGATCATCTTCTTGACCGTGAAGTCGGCGCCGTCCTGCGCGCCGGTCAGGCGAATCGTGGTGACGCCCGAGCGGAGCGACTTCTGCGCATTGTCGAGCATGCGCAGCGCGATCGAATCCTTGCCCTCATTATAGATGCGCGACGCGCCGGGCAGGTTGAGGGCAAGATGGACGTGCATGTTCATCAGGCCGGGGATCAGCCACTTGCCGTCGAGCGGGATCACCTTCGCGCCGGCCGGCACCGCCGTCCCGGCCGGATTGATCGACTGAATCTTGTCGCCGTCGATCAGCACCACCGCATTCTTGACCGTCGCCTTGCCGTCGATGTCGACGACGTTCGCGCCGGTGATCGCCACCAGTTCCGCCTGCGCGGCGGTGCCCGTCAGCAGGGCGATCATCAGGCCCACTCGTCCGATCGTCTTCCTCATCGCGCGTCTCCCTATTGATGGTCGTGCCCCGGGGAGGCCGCCTGTGCCGGCGTGTCGCGTCCCCCGCTGCATACAGGATGCGGGAAGCAGCGGTGCGCGCAATGCATCAATCTGGTATAGATTGTTGCGATAGGCGCAACATAATGTCGTCAAAATGCCAGAAAAGCTAATGGAATCATGGATTTGAAACAGTCGGCGACCGGGCCGAAATTCTCAGCCCGAGCTTGCCGCCGCCCGGGGGGATTTGCATGCTGCGCGCCATCGCTTTGCTCCGGGGGGAACGATAATGACCCTTTTCAGCCCATATCAGCCGACCCGTCGCCACATGCTCGCGCTGCTCGGCGCCAGTGCCGCCTTCGCCGGCGTGCCCGCCTTTGCCCAGGCGACGACAGACTCGGGCCGGAAGCTGCGCGACCTGCTCGACCGCAGTGACGCGGCCGACGCGCTGCTCGATCCGCTCTCCGCGGTGCGAAAGGACAAGGGCGCGCAGGGTCCCGCCTTCGTCGATCCGTTGGGCGATGGCTATGCCGCCGCGCTCAAGGCGAACAAGACCGCCGAGCTGAAGGCGCTGGAGGCGATCGACCGGGCAAGCCTCTCGCCGATCGACCGCATCGCCTATGACGTGTTCGCCTATCGGCTGAAGCAGACGCTGGAGCTGTTCGACACCGGCCTGTTCGAGGTGCAGCGCAAGGCGCCGTTCAACCCCTCCTTCGGCCTGCAGGTCGAGTTCCCCGACTTCGTCTCGGGCACCGCGCCTTTCGCGACGGTCGAGGATTATGACCGCAATCTCGAGCGACTCGACGGCTTCGCCGGCTATCTGGCCAATGCGGTGGCGCAGGCGAAGCGCGGCCTGGCCGAGGGCTATCGCCAGCCACGTATCCTGATCGAGAATCTGCTCAAGCAGGTCGACGCGATGGTCGCGACGCCGATCGAGAAGAGCCCCTTCTGGCTGGCGATCGACCGCCTGCCCGCCACCTTCTCCGCCGCCGACAAGGCGCGGCTGACCACCGCCTATCGCGCCGCGATCACCGACAAGGTCTATCCCGGCTACAAGCTGTGGCAGAGCTTCCTGCGCGACACCTATCTGCCCGTCGCCACGCCCGAGCCGGGCCGCTGGGCGATGAAGGACGGCGCCGCGCTCTATGCGTGGGAGCTGTCGCGCCACACCACCACGCGCCGTACCCCCGACGACATCCACAATCTGGGCCTGTCCGAGGTGGCGCGCATCCGCAAGGAGATGGACGCGGTGCGCGCGAAGGTGGGCTATCAAGGCGACCTGAAGGCCTTCTTCGAATATGTCCGCACCGATCCCAAATTCTACTGCAAGACCCCGGCCGAGCTGATCGGCCGGATGAAGGAGATCGAGAACCGCATCTGGCTGAGCATCCCGAAGCTGTTCCACGAACGGCCGATGGCGCCCTTCCAGGTCGGCCCGCTCCCCGCGCTCGGCGACCAGCGCGGCACCGGCTATTACCGGCCGGGCCCGCCCGACGGGAAGACGCCGGGCACCTTGTTCTTCAACATGTCGATGCTCAACACCCGGCCGATCCCGACCCTGGAGACGCTGACCCTGCACGAGGGCATCCCCGGCCACCATTTCCAGATCACCCTCGCCCGCGAGAACACGGCGCTGCCGCCGCTGCTGCGCTATGGCTCGGCCACCGCGTTCAGCGAGGGCTGGGGCCTCTACGCCGAATCGCTTGGGCCGGAGCTGGGCATGTTCGGCGATCCGATGCAGCTGTTCGGCCATCTCGACATGGAGATGCTGCGCGCGGTGCGGCTGGTGGTCGACACCGGCATCCACGCGAAGAAGTGGGATCGCGAAAAGGCGATCGCCTATATGCTCGACAACACCTCGATGGCGGCGCGCGACGTGGCGGTCGAGATCGATCGCTACATCGCCTATCCGGGCCAGGCCTGCGCCTACAAGATCGGCGAGCTGAAGTTCCGCGAACTGCGCAACCGCGGCGCCGCCAAGCTTGGCGCGCGCTTCGATGTGCGCGACTATCACCACCAGATCCTCTTCACCGGATGCCTGCCGATGGACGTGCTCGAAGCGAAGATTGACGGCTGGATCGCCGGCGGCGGCGGACGGAAGGACACATGACCGCTAAAGACTATGCCCATCGCTGGCTGCTGCTGATCCCCTTCCTCTGGCAGGTGGGGGCGGTGCCGCTGGTGAACGATATCGCCTGGCGGCCGCTGTCGCTGCCCTTTCCGATGATGTGGCAGCTTGTCGGCATCATCGTGACATCGATCATTCTCGCCATCGTCTTCCACCTCGACGAGCGGAAAGAGGCGGCCGCCGGGGAAGGCGAGGAAAGCCCGAAATGATTCTCGCCCTTACCCTGGCAATCGTGCTGGGCACCGTGCTCGGCTCGATCCTCTATGCCCGCCGGCAGGCCAAGGCCAAGACGATGGCCGAATGGGCCGTCGGCGGCCGCCGCTTCGGCATCCTGATCTTCTGGTTCCTCAACGCCGGCGAAATCTACACCACCTTCGCGGTGCTCGGCATTTCGGGCTTCGCCTGGGCCTATGGCGCGCCGGCCTATCTGGCGCTCACCTCGGTCTCGCTGTCCGCCGTGATCGGCTATTGGCTGATGCCGCGCATCTGGGCGGCGGGGCACAAGGACAATCTGGTCACCCAGGCCGATTTCTTCGCGGCGCATTATCGCGCCACCTGGCTGGGCGTGGTTGTCGGCCTTGCCGGCATCGCCGCGCTGATTGTCTATGTGCAGATCCAGATCACCGCGCTGGGCCTGATCCTGCGGCTGACCCTGGGGCAGGACGTGTCGCCCGCCTTCGCCGCAATCATGGCCGCGACGGTGATGGTCGCCTTCGTGTTCATCGCCGGCCTGCGCTCGGCCGCCTTCGCGGCGGGCGTGAAGGACATATTGATGCTGGTCGTCGTGGTCGTGCTGTGCGGCGGTGCCGCCGCCGCGGTCGGCGCCTCGTCGATGCTCGACATCTACACCCGCGTGCAAGACAGCTTCCCCGCGATCGGCAGCTTCCCGGGCCTAAAGCCCGAAGCCGGCCTCGACAGCACCTGGCTGATGACCTCGGCGCTCAACGTGGCGATCGGCAACTGGATTTTGCCGCACCTGTTCCAGCTCTGCTATTCGGCGGGCAGCCGCACCACGATCCGCCGCAACGCGATCCTGCAGCCGGTCTACTCGCTGTCCTATTTCTTCATCATCCTGCTCGGCTTCGCCGCGCTCCTCGCCAATGTCCAGCCGCCCGAGGGCGACAGCAACGCCGCGCTGATCAGCTTCGTCGCCGGCGCCTATCCGTCCTGGGCGGTGGGCCTGTTCGCGGGCACCGCCTGCCTGCTCGCGCTCGTGCCGGGATCGGTGCTGCTGCTGACCGCCGGATCGCTGTTCAGCCGCAACGTGCTGAAGCCGCTGATGCCGACGCTCAGCGACGACAAGGCGCTGCTCGCCTCACGCGGATCGATGCTGTTCTTCGCGGCGGCGGCGGTGTGGCTGACCCTGGGCGCGTCGCGCTCGCTGGTCGAGATCGGCCTGTCGGCCTATGCGGCGATCGGCATGCTCGCCCCCGGCGTCTATTTCGCCTTCACCTGGAAGCGCGCGAGCGCGGTGGGCGTGCTGGCGGGGATCGTGGCGGGCTATGCGGCGCTATTGCCGCAGCTCCAGCCCTTCTGGAACGGCCTGCTGCCCCATTGGGACACCGGCCTGATCGCGATGGCGGTGAATGCGGCGGTGGCGGCGATCGTCTCGCTGCTCACCCCGCCGCGCGCCGACTCTCAGGCCATGCTCGCCAGCGAGTCATAAGCGGGATCGTCCGCCGACGCCGGCGCCGGAGCCCAGTTCTTCAGGCTGTTCTCCAGCTGCGAGAGCAGGCGTGCCGGGGCACCGTCGAGCTGCCGGCCCAGGCGGTGGATCAGGCTGACGGTCGAATGCTCCAGCTCGGGGTCGATCAGCGGCCGTGCGACCAGGGTACCGTCAGCGAGCTCGGCCAGCGCCGAGATGCGCGGCAGCACGGTGACGGCACGGCCGGCCTTGGCGACGTCGCGCATCATCTGGATCGACGTCGTCACCAGCATCGGCTCCAGCATGATCCGCGCGCGCCGCTCGGCATGCTGCAGGGTGGTGCGGATGCGGAAGCCCTTGGGCGGCAGCACCAGGTCGAACCGGGCCAGATCCTCCAGGGTCAGCGATTCGAGCGCCGCCGCCGGATGGCGCGGCGAGCACAGCACCGTCAGCGGCTGGCTCACGCTCAGCCGGGTGCGGATCTTTGGCTCGTCGGGATCGTGCAGGATCATGCCGATATGCACCTCGTCCTCCAGCACCATGCGGACGATCTCCGAACTGGCGCAGCTATGGACGGTGATGGCGATGCCGCGGTTGCGCCGCTGGAACTGGTCGATCGTGTGGGCGAAGGCGTTGCCGATGAAGCCCTCGCCGATCGCCAGGACGATGTGGCCGGTCTTCACCTCGCGCAATTCGGTCAGCCGGTTCATCAGGCCTTCGCGATCGGCCAGCTGCTCGCGGTGAAAGTCGAACACCAGCCGCCCGGCATCGGTGAGTCGGATCGAGCGGCGCCCCCGCTCGATCAGCGGCACGCCCAGGGTCGCTTCGAGCTGGCTGATCTGCCGGCTGATCGACGATACGGCAACGCCGATCTTTTCGCTGGCGAGGCGCATCGATCCCAAGGTCGCGGCCTCATAAAAATAATGGAAAGCGTTGTCCCACATCGTTGCGGCTCCTGGAGGGCAAGCGCGATGCAACAGGAAATCGCCCTGTCATGCAATCGAAACCTTGCGGTTAACGCAACAAAGATGGCGATTCATTGCTATTGCTGCGAGGGCCGCTTCGTCGCAACACCATGGGACCGGCAATATCCGGCTGAGTTGGGTGCCAAGGGGGCTATCGGTTTTGAGCAAGCGATCGCGCGTCAACTGGCGGGGTTATATCCCCGCGATCACTACTCCGTTCGATGCGCAGCAGCAGCTCGACCTTCCCGCGCTGGGCAAGCTGCTCGAATGGCTGGAAGCCGAGGGCATGCACGGCCTGGTGATCGCCGGCACCACCGGCGAGTGGTCGAGCATGACCCCGCAGGAGCGCCAGCAGCTGTTCACCGCCGCGGGCGACCAGCTCGGCAAGCGGATGCCGCTGATCGCGGGCTGCAACGCCTTCACCACCCGCGAAGTGCTGGACCATGCGGCGCACGCCGCGCAGCACGGCTTCGAGGGCATCCTCGTCACCCCGCCGCCCTATCTACGGCCGAGCGCCGACGAGATCGTCGACTTCTACACCGAGATATCGAACAACACGCCGCTGCCGATCTGCGTCTATAACTGGCCGCCCGGCACCTGCATCGACATGCCGGTCGACCTCATCGAGCGGCTGGCCGATCTCGAGAACATCGTCGCGATCAAGCAGTCGACCAGCGACCTCGGCAATTTCGTGCGCACCTTCTTCGCGCTGAACGAGAAGGTCCGCGTGTTCGGCCATTCGATGGACGAACATGGCCTGGCGCTGCTCCAGGCGCGCGGCGGCGACGGCACGATGGGCGCCGGCGGCGTGCTGGGCCGCATCCATCCCGATTTCTACAACCATCTCTGGGCGGGCCGGATCGACGAGGCGCGCGCCTGCGGCCTCAAGGATCGCATGATCCTCGATCATTGGTACACCCGCGAGCTGGTGGGCAAATTCGGATCGGGCCCGGCGCTGCTGAAGGCCGGCTTCAATGTGCAGGGCCTGCCGGGCGGTTTCGTCCGCAAGCCGCTGCGCGACGTCGCCGACGAAAATCTTGGAATGATCCGCGAGACTTTGGTCGCCGCCGGGCGCATCTAAGCGCTCATGGAAGTTGTGGATGTCCTCGTGGTGGGTGGCGGCCTCGTCGGCTGCGCCGCCGCGTGGCATCTCGCCGCGGGAGGCGCCCGGGTGCTGCTGGCCGAGGCCGGCGACCTCGGCATGGGCGCCTCGGGCCAGAATGCCGGCTCGCTCCATTTTCAGATCGAACGGCGCTTCCTGGAACAGGGCGATGCGCTCGCCCGTCAGGCCGAACAGACGCTGGCGCTGAGCCGCCTCGCCATCGAGGAATGGCGCGGGCTGGAAAAGGCGCTCGGCGCCGATCTCCATGTGGTGATGGAGGGCGGCTTCATGGTCGCCGAAACCCCTGACCAGGTCGCGCAGCTCGAACGCAAGATCGCGCGCGAGATCAAGGAGGGGCTGCGCATGCAGCTGCTCGACGGCGACGAGGCGCGCCGCATCGCCCCCTATCTGTCGCCTGCCATCCTCGCCGCCGGCTTCGCACCCGACGAGGGCCATGCCGACTCGCGCGCCGTAACCCCCGCCTTCGCCGCCGCCGCCCGGCGCGCCGGGGCCGACATCCGCACCCAGTCGCCGCTGCGCTCGATCGCCAAGGTCGATGGCGGCTTCGAGGCACACGGCCCCCATCTGGCGGTGCGCGCGGCCCAGATCCTGGTCGCGACCGGCGCCTGGATCCCGCAGGTCTGCGCGATGGCGAACCTTCACGCGCCGATCTACCCGGTCGCGCTGCTGATGAACGCCACCGAGCGGACCCAGCGGCCGCAAATGCCGCACCTCGTCCAGCATGTCGGCCGGCGCCTGTCGATGAAGCAGACCCATGCCGGCAACATCCTGATCGGCGGCGGCTGGCCCTCGCGGCTGGCCCGCACCGGCGACGGCAGCTTCGATCCCGGCACCCGCGCCGAGATGATCGAGGAGTCGCTGGCCGGCAATCTGCGCGCCGCGATCGACGTGGTGCCCGACATGGCCGAACTCAACCTGATCCGCAGCTGGACCGGGGTGACCGCCGTCAGCGCCGACCAGCTGCCGGTGGTGGGCCCGGTGTCGCGCCTGCCCGGCCTCTGGATCGCGGGCGCCGGCTCCGCCTTCACCCTGGGCCCCAGCTTCGCCCGGCTCGTGGCGCAGGCGATGGGCGGGCGGGCGACGCCGGAACTGGACTTCGTCGCCCCGGCGCGCTTCGATCATCTCAACGGCTTCATGGGATAGCATGCGGATCGAGCGCGATACCCGCCGGGGCAGACCCATCACCATCCGCGTCGACGGGGTCGAGGTCGCGTCCTTCGAAGGCGAGACCCTGGCGGCCGCGATGCTCGAGCAGGGCCCCGCCTTCCGCCTCGACACGCGCGGGCGCGAGCGCGGCCTGTTCTGCAACATGGGGAGCTGTTCCGAATGCCTCATCACCCTGCTGCCCTCGCGGCGGCGGGTGCGCGCCTGCATCACGGCGGCGAGCGACGGCATGGAGCTGAGCACCCATGGCTGAGCGGTTCGACGTCGCGATCGTCGGCGGCGGCCCGGCGGGCCAGGCGGCCGCGCTCCGCCTGAACGGCCTCGGCCTCTCGGTCGCGGTGATCGACGAGCAGCCGCGCCCCGGCGGCCAGATCTTGCGCCAGCCGCCCGCAGCCTTCGCGGTCGAGGGCTGGATGGCCGACCGCAGCTACGCCCCGTTGCGCGACCAGCTCACCCGCTTCGAGGCGGCCGATGGCGTCACCTGGCTCGGCGGCCGCTCGGTGCTCGGCCTCGCCGCGCTGCGCGACGAAGGCTTCCGCCTTACCCTCTCCTCGCTCGGCGGCGCCGGCCGGATCGAGGCGCGACGAGTGCTGATCGCCGCCGGCTGCCAGGACCTCGCGGTGCCGCTGCCCGGCTGGACCCTGCCCGGCGTCTATGCGGCGGGCGGGCTGCAGGCCTTCTACAAGAGCCAGCGGGTCGTGCCCGGCGGGCGGATCGTGCTGGCCGGCACCCATCCGCTCCAGCTCGTCGTCGCGGCCCAGCTCGTCGAGGCGGGCGCCACGGTGGAAGCGGTGCTGTTCGCCCAGCCGATGGCGCGCCTCGCGACGGCGATGACCGCCGATCCGCTCGCCGCGATCGGCCATGCCGGGCTGCTGCTGGCGGCCGGCGCCGCGTTGCTTCAGCTTCGCCGCCAGGGCGTGCCAGTGCGCTTCGCCACCCCGGTCGAGCGGGTCCTCGGCGAGGATCGGGTCGAAGGGCTTGTCGCGGGCGGCAAGACTTTTGCGTGCGACACCGTCGGCCTGTGCTTCGGCTTTGTGCCGCAATCGGCTCTGCCGCGCATGGCGGGCGCCCGGATGCGCAGCGCCGGCCGCGCAGGCGGCTGGGCGGCGGTCCATGATCGCTGGATGCGATCGAGCGTGCCGGGCCTGTTCGTGGCGGGCGAGACGACCGGCGTCGCCGGCGCCCCGGCCGCGCTGGCGGCGGGCGAGGTGGCGGGCGCCGGCATCGCGTTCGACCTGGGCCTGATCGATGAGGCCGCCGCCGAACGCCTCGCCTCGGCCGCGCGCGAGCGCCATGCCGGCCATCTGCGCTTCGCCGCCTTGCTCGACAGGGCCGCCGATCCCCGCCCCTGGTTTCCCGTGCTGGAAGACGAAACGCTGGTCTGCCGCTGCGAGGACGTGCGGCTGGAACGGATCGCGCCGCTGCTCGACGGCTGCTCGGCCAACGCCGTCAAGCTCGCTAGCCGTTGCGGCATGGGCGCCTGCCAGGGCCGCAATTGCGAGCCCACGCTGCTGCGGCTGATCGGCGACCCGGGCGATCCCGGCTTCGCCCAGCGCTTCCCCGCCCGGCCGGTCACGATAGCCGATCTCGCCGGACAGTGAGACTGTTGCGGCCAGAGCAACGAATTGAGACGCCATGCTGCGTTGCCGCAAGGCCCGGAGCAGGACACACTCCCCCGCAGACAGCCGGAGGTCATCAATGAGCGCGACGCCCGAAAAGCCCAAATTCCTGGCCGTGGACCACATCTCGTGGACCGTGCCCGACCTGGAGGAGGCGCTGGCCTTCTACCGTGACGTGATCGGTGCCGAGGAGCTGTTCCGCCTGGGGCCGCTCGACGCGGCCGAAATCCCGCTCGACGAGCAGGGCCGCGACTGGATGGCGACCCATGTCAACGTGCCCGGCGCGCGGCTGACCCTGGTGATGATGAAGCTGGTGGGCAGCCTGAACTTCCAGCTCGTCCAGTACGACAAGCCCGACGATCGCCGGCAGGACGTGCCGCGCAACTGCGATCGCGGCGGCCACCACCTCGCCCTGCAGGTGGACGATGTCGAGAAGGCGATCGCCTATCTCACCGCCCATGGCTGCACCGCGATGGAGATCATCCACATCGATGCCGGCCCGCTCGCGGGCAAGAAGAATGTCTATATGACCGACCCGTTCGGCCACAGTCTCGAAATCGTCGACTGATCACGAGGACCATCATGACCGTCACCCGCATCAATCCCGAAACGCTCTACGACAGCGTCCGCTACGGCTTCTCGCACGCCAGCCTGCAGGAGGGCGGCCGCACGCTCCACCTCGCCGGCCAGGTGGCGTGGGACAAGGACTATAGCGTCGTCGGCGGCGCCGACCTGGGCCTGCAGACCCGCCAGGCGCTCGCCAACCTGAAGGCGGTGCTCGAAGCCGCCGGCGCCACCCCGGCCGACATCGTCCGGCTGCGCACCTATGTGGTCGATCATTCGCCCGACAAGCTGGGTCCGGTGCTCGGCGAAGTCGGCGCCTTCTTCGGCGACGGCACCCCGCCGCCGAACACCTTCCTGGGCGTGCCGGCACTGGCCCTGCCCGACTTCCTGGTCGAGATCGAGGCGATCGCCGTCGTTCCCTGATCGAGGATCGCGACAGGCTTTCGGTACGGCAACCCGCGTGCATGGCAGCCCATGCGCGCGGGTTTGCTTTTAGTTGAAATTTCACGTGACAGCCGGTCAAGGCCGGTTTATCCCGATCGACAATAGTTGAAAAGGAAAGCGATTCCACATCGCCTTCCCGCTGTTGGAGTCGGATGTTCATGAAGCGTGGCGACACGGCCCTTCTTGCTTTTGCCGTCCTCGCGACGCCGCTGGCCCCCGCCGCCGCACAGGATGCGCAGGCCGGCGCCACCACCTTCAAGCGCTGCTCGATCTGCCATTCGGTCGATCCCGCCAAGGGCCCCAAGATCGGCCCGCAGCTCAGCGGCCTCATCGGCCGCAAAGCGGGCTCGTCGGCCGGCTTCACCTATTCGCCCGCCATGACCAAGGGCGGCTTCGCCTGGACCCGCGACAAGCTGGACGCCTTCCTCAAGGCCCCGCAGGGCGTGGTGCCCGGCAACCGCATGGCGTTCGGCGGCATCGCCGACCCGAAACAGCGCGCCGACCTGATCGCCTATCTCGCGACCTTGTCGAAGTGATAAAGACAGCCTTACCGATCCAGGGAGCATCAAGATGAGATTCTGGCGAACCGCCCTTCTCGCGAGCCTCTTGCCCTCGGCGGCGCTGGCCGACGGCCTGGTGGCCGAGACGCTGAACGTCGTCGAGCTCGATCCGGTGATGAAGCCCCACTGGATCTGGGTGAACGACGTGTCGTTCACCCGCCCGCTCGACGGCCGCGCCTATCTGGTCGATGCCGACAACGGCGCCTTCCTGGGCATGGTGAGCGGCGGCTATGTGCAGGGCCCGCTCCAGCTCGCGCCCGACGGCAAGAGCTTCTCGATAGTGTCGACCTATTATTCGCGCGGCACCAAGGGCGATCGCACCGACGTGGTCAGCTATTATGACGTCAAGACGCTCGGCCAGACCGGCGAGACGGTGATCCCGCCCAAGCAGATCAAGGCGCTGCCGATGCTCGCCGCGTCGCGCCGCACCGACGACGATCGCTTCCAGCTCGTCACCAACTTCACCCCCGAACAGTCGATGACCGTCGTCGACCTGAAGACCCGCGCGGTGGTGGGCGAGACCGAAACGCCCGGCTGCACGCTGATCTACCCGGTCGGCCCGCGCCGCTTCTTCATGATGTGCGGCGACGGATCGCTGCAGACCGTGACGATCGACGATACGGGCGCGCTCAGCCTCGGCAAGGCGTCCAAGCCGATCTTCACCGAGCAGGACCCGGCACACGAGAAGCCGGTGCGCCTGAGCGAGACCGAATGGCTGTTCCCCACCTTCGACAGCCAGGCGGTGGTGGTCGACGGATCGGGCCCGATCCCCAAGGTGAAAGCCCGCTGGAGCATGCTCGACAAGGGCACCGCCGAATGGCGTCTGGGCGGCATCCAGCCGATCGCCTTCCACCCCGGCAGCAAGCGGCTCTATGTGCTGATGCATGTCGGCGGCCCCGCCACCCGCCAGGATCCGGGCACCGAGATCTGGGTGTTCGACACCGCCACCGCCAAGCGCGTGCAGCGCATCCCGATGGAGGCCCCCGCCACCGCGATCGCGGTGAGCGGCGACGACAAGCCTTTGCTCTACACCGCGATGTTCAGCGTCCCCGACCTCGTCGTCTATGACGCGACGAGCGGCCAGAAGCTGCGCACCATCGGCGAGCTCGGCAACGCGATCAGCGTGCTCCAGCCCGCGCCGTCGGCGGCGCCCGCGGGATGAGCGTGGATCCCTTCCTCGCCATCCTCGTCCATGGCGTGCTGGGCCTGCTGCTGCTCGCCTCGGCGCAGCACAAGCTGCGCGACGCCGCCGGCTTCGCCCAGGCGGTGGAGGATTACCGGCTGCTGCCCGCAGCCCTGGTGACGCCCGCCGCCGCGCTGCTGGCGCTGGCAGAGATCGTCGCCGGTCTCGCCGCACTATGGCCCTGGGGCCTGGTCGGCCGGGCCGGGCTCGCAGGGGCCGCCGCGCTCCTCACCCTCTATGCCGGGGCGATCGCGATCAACCTGCTGCGCGGTCGCCGCTCGATCGACTGCGGCTGCCTCGCCTTCGGCAAGACCGGTCAGCCGATCCATCCGCTGATGGTGGTGCGCAACCTGCTGCTGGCCGCCATCGCCATCGTCGTGGCCACCGCCGACCTGTCGGCGCGCCCGCTGCTGTGGCTCGACTGGTTCGGTCTCGCCTTCGCGGTGGCCGCCACCGCCCTTCTCTATTCGATCATGGAAGCCGCGCTGCCGCGGCAGGCCAGGGAGATCCGCCTGTGATTGTCGCGCTGTCCATCGCCGTCGTGGTGCAGTGGGTGCTGCTGCTGCTGCTCTGCACCGCCGTGCTCCTTCTCTTCCGCCAGGTCGGCATGCTGCACGAACGGCTCGGCCCGGTCGGCGCGCTCACCCTGCCGGGCGGCGTCGCGGTCGGCGATCCCGCGCCGCGGTTCGACCTGCTGTCGCTGAGCGGCCTGCCGGTGCGGGTGGGCGATATGGACAAGCAGGGCCGCGACACCCTGGTCTTCTTCCTCTCGCCGCGCTGCCCGATGTGCAAGTCGCTGATCCCGATCGTGAAGTCGATCGCCCGCGAGGAGAGCGAGACGCTGCGTGTCGTCCTCGCCAGCGACGGCGACGAGGCGCTCCAGCATGAGATGATCCGCAACGAGAAGCTCGAGGCTTTCCCGCTGGTCCTGTCGAGTGATCTCGGCATCGCCTATGCCGTGTCGAAACTGCCCTATGCCGTCCTGATCGCCGCCGACGGCACCGTGGCGGCCAAGGGGCTGATCAACAATCGCGAGCATTTCGAGAGCCTGTTCGAGGCCCGCCGCCAGGGCGTCGCTTCGCTCCAGCAGTTCATGGAGCTGCGCGGCAAGAAGAACGCCAAGGCGCCGAAGCAGATCCAGAAGGGGACGGTGGCATGAACAGAATGGATCGGGTGGCCGAATATCTGGCCCGCAGCGCCGCGCGCAAGCTGTCGCGCCGGAGCTTCTTCGGCCGGCTCGGCGCGGCGATCACCGTCTCCGCCATGCCGCTCCTCCCCGTCGCCCGTGCTGGTGCCGCCACCCCGGCGACCCCGATCCAGCCCGGCGAACAGGGCGATCCGTCGAGCTGCGATTACTGGCGCTATTGCGCGATCGACGGTTTCCTCTGCTCCTGCTGCGGCGGCTCCGCCTCGTCCTGCCCGCCGGGCACCGAGCCTTCGCCGATCACCTGGATCGGCACCTGCCGCAACCCGGTCGACAATCGCGACTATGTGATCTCGTACAATGACTGCTGCGGCAAGAGCGCCTGCGGCCGCTGCGAATGCACTCGCAACGAGCGCGACATGCCGGTCTACCAGCCGTCGGGCGCGAATGATCTCGACTGGTGCCTGGGGACGCAGGTGGGCGTGGTCTACAATTGCTCGACCGCGGTCGTGCTGGGCGCCTCGGGCTGATCCCATGCGCCGAATCGGGGCCTTGTTCGCCTTTGGCGGCCTCGCGCTGGCCGGCCTGACCGCCAACGCGCCCGATCCGGAGAAGCTGGCACCGGCCATCAACTATGCGCTGCACTGCCAGGGCTGCCATCTGCGCGACGGCAGCGGCATGCCCGGCAAGGTGCCCGACATGCGCGGCCAGCTCGGCCTGTTCGTGCAAGTGCCCGAGGGGCGCGCCTTCATCGGCCGGGTGCCGGGCGCCGCCACCGCGCATCTGACCGACGCGCAGCTCGCCCGCGTGCTCAACTGGCTGGTGGTGGAGATGGGCCCGCCCCCACCGGGCGGCTTCACCCCCTATAGCGCCGAGGAGGTCGGCCGCCTGCGCCGCGACCGGCTGCAGACGATCAAGCCCACCCGCGACCGGGTGCTGAGCCAGATCGCCCGGCTGCGCGAGGCGCCGACCCGCCGTTAATTCTGAAGGCCGCTATGGACCTTCTCGAGCAACCGGTTGAGCCGGTTCTCCTCATTGTCGGTGATCCGCGCGAAGGCGCGCTCATAGATTCCGGCGGCGACCGTCCAGGCGCGGTTGCGCGCCTCCAGCCCGCTGTCGGTCAGGCGCACCTCGGTCACGCGCGCATCGCTGGCGCGCGGCGCGCAGGCGACCAGGCCGTCGGCCTCCATCCGCTGGATGATCTTCAGCATCGTCGGCAGCTTGGCGATGGCGAGGTCGGCGATCTCGGTGACGCTCACCCCCTCGCCCGGGGCCACGCACATCAGCACCCGCCAGCGCGGCACGTCGAGCCCGATCCGCTTCAGCGCGGGCTCCAGCGTGCGGATATAATGGCCGGCGGCCTGGGTGATCCAGAAGAAGGGCCAGTTCCGGGCATCAAAATCCGCGCCTTCCACCATGCCTCCTCACGCCGTGCCACCTCGGTTCGAACGACGAACCCAAGCGCGGCGGCTCTGGCAATCCTCTCCCGTCCGCAGCCTGTGTTTCGCTGCGCATTCGTGATGATGATTTCGCAAATCGGCCAGAAGCCGGGGGCTTCAAGCCTGCTGACATTCTTGACAAATCCGGGCCGCCCCTTTCGGAACGGCCCGGACGATGATCAGAACTTCACCGAGGCCGAGAGGCCGTAGGACACCGGCTCGCCATAGATTTCGAGACGGAAGAAGCTGACATTGTTCAGGTAGGTCAGGTAGTTCTTGTTCCAGATATTCTTGCCCCAGGCGGCGACTTCCCAGCCGCCTTCCTTGCTGGAGATCGCCAACCGGGCATTCTGCACCCAGTAGCTCGGCGCGCGATCGAACACCTGCCCGGTCGCCTCCAGGAAGCGCTTGCCGACATAGCGGGCGTCGGTGGTGGCGATCAGGTCGAGGTCGGTGCTGAGCGGCACCGTCTTCTGCGCCATGGCCTGGCCCGACCATTTCGGGTTGTTCACCGGCCGCTTGCCGTCCAGCGGGATCGGGCCCGCATAGGTGGTGATCACCGCATCGGTGTTGCGGAAGCGCGCGTCGAGATAGCCGCCGCCCACGCGGATCAGCGTGGTGGGATCGGGGCGGAAGGTCAGGTCCGCCTCGACGCCATAGGTCCGCGAGCCGCCGATGTTGCGGGTGATCGGCACCAGCGGCGACGAGGGATCGTCGACGTTGGTCTGCATATCCTTGTAATCGTAGAAGAAGGCCGCGAGGTTGAGGTTGAGCTTGCGATCGAAGAAGCGCGACTTCGAACCGATCTCATAGGCGGTCAGCTGTTCCGGCTTGAAGGTCGAGATGACGCCACCGAAGGGGACGCTGTAGCCGCCGCTGCGGAAGCCGCGCGAGATCGAGGCGTAGAAGAGCTGGTCCGCCGACGGCTTCCAGTTGATGCCGCCCCGGAACGAGGTGGTGTTGTCGGTGCGGCTGTCGACCAGCGAATCCACGATCGAGAAGGGGGTCACCCTATGGGTGCGGCCCTTCGGATCGTTCGCGCCCAGGAAGGTCTGCGCGTCGAGCGAGGTCTTGTCGCTGGTATAGCGGATGCCGGCGATCAGCGAGAGCGTGTCGGTCAGCGCATATTCGGCGTTCGAGAAGACCGCGAGCGAACGCACCTTCTGCTTGAAGGTCGCGGCCAGGCGCGGCGCGAAGGGCGGCAGGCCGAGTAGCGCATTGGCCGACAGGTCAGCGCTGGTCACGTCGCTGATCGAGTCATGCTCATAGAAGCCGCCGATCAGCAGGTTGAGCTTGCCCAGCTTGCCGAACGCGCGCAGCTCCTGAGAGAACTGATTGATCTTGTTGTAATAATTCTGGTTCGCCGTGGCATAGGGCGAATTGTCGGGATCGTCGGTCTGGTCGCGCTCGAAATAGTCGAAGGCGGTGATCGAGGTGAGCGTGAAGGCGCCGGCCTGCTGCTCGATCCGGGCATAGCCGCCATAGGCCGTGTTGTTCGCGCCCTGCGGATTGTCCGCATTGAGCTCCTTGATGCTCTGCGTCTCGCGCAGGCCTTGCGGATTGGGGCCGGGAACGAAGGGGCCGTATTTCAGGCAGGCGGCCTTGTTGTTCAGCACCGCGCCGGTCAGCACCGCCGAGCAGAGGCTGCCGTCGGCGTTGAAGATGCCGGGGCTCTTGTACGGGGTCAGCTCGCTCTTGTCGCGAAAGGCATAGCCCATCAGGCGGACGGTGGTGTTCTCGCCCTTATATTTGAGCTGGAGGCGGCCGACCATCTGGTTCGGGGCGCCATGGTCATGCCCGGTCAGCAGGTTGCGATAAGGGCCGCCGGTGCCCTGCGCGACGAAATAGGATCCGCGCAGCGCCACGCTGTCGCTCAGCGCGCCGTTGACGAAGCCGTCGATGCGGCCGCGGCCATAATTGTCGAACGACAGGTTCATCGCGCCCGACTGCTCGAACTGCGGTTCGGCCGTGTACCAGTTGACCGAGCCGCCGGTGGTGTTGCGGCCGAACAGGGTGCCCTGTGGCCCCTTCAACGCCTCGACCCGCTGGATGTCGAAGAAGGGCACCGTCGCCATGAACGGCTTGCTCTTGTAGACCTCGTCGACATGGATCGCGACGGGGGCGTCGAAGTTCGACGCGAATTCGTTGAGGCCGATGCCGCGCACCGTGAAGGCGGGCAGGTTCACGCTGGTGGTGGCGACCACGTTGGTGAGCTGGCTGGCCAGCGAGGCGACGTCGGTGGTCTGCTGGCGGCGCAGTTCGTCCGCGCCGATCGCGGTGATGCTGATGCCGATGTCGCGGACCGACTGGACGCGCTTCTGCGCGGTCACGACGATCTCGTCGGTCACCATGTCGTCCGCGGCCGCCTGGGCCCAGAGCGGAGACCCTGCACCGAGCGCCACGCTGCACAACAGGGCGGCGGTGAGCTTCTTCATATATTCCCCCTAAACGTCGATGTCCGAGGCACCACGGCCCCTTGTTCTTCCCGTGAAATAGCCTGCTGTCGGCGTGCGCCGCGGGCCTTGCGAATTCTAAGCTAACCGGGAGGGCCGCTTCGTTCCCGCCCAGCCGTGCCAAAAAAGCGCATGCGAATGCCAGAATGCGCCCCGACCCGGCTCGCCGCGCGAATTTACTTGAAAATGAACGCAACGCTTCGGCAGATTGTGACAGACGGATTGCAGCGAATCATCGCTGTTCCTCGGCGTGAGCGGACGAGGGTGCCATGTCGCAACTGGGGAATTTGGACGGGTTCGAACGGTCCTTGCGGGCCGTCTACGGGGCTTTCGATATCGAGCCGATCGACCTGAGCGCGCGATCGCGCGGCGGCATGTCGCCGCTCGCGCTCGGCCCCTTCCAGGGCTTCGGCATCCGGGCGCAGGCGGTGCGCAGCATCCGCCCGGCGCTGAAGGGCGACTGGGCCGACCAGGCCTTCATCCTCTTCTCGGTCTCGGGCGACGTGAAGGTCCATCATTATGACCGCACCGTCGCCCTCGCCACGGGCGACATCGTGCTGATGGACTCGCACGAACCCTGCACGATCGACGTGAGCGACGGCACCCAGTCGGTAGTGCTGGCGATGCCGCGCGACACGCTCACCCAGATGCGCCCCAATGCCGATCGCCTCTATGGGCGCCAGATCGCCGGGCAGCGCGGCGCGGGCCGGATGCTGGCCGCGGTGCTGCGCTCGCTGCAGGATGACGAGGCCGATGCCACGGGCGGCAGCGCGGGTGATCGGGCGATCGCCATGTCGGTGACGATGACCCTGCTCGAAGGCGCGCTCAACGCCGCCGGCGCCGCCGAGGGCGGCCTGCCCGACCGCGCCGCCCAGCAGATCGAACGGATGCGCGAATGGGTGACCCCGCGCATCGGCGACCCCGCGCTCGACGCCGACCTGCTGGCCGACCAGTTCGGCCTGTCGCGCCGCAGCCTCTATCGCCTGTTCTCCGAAGCGGGGACGACCCCGCACCGCTGGCTCGCCAATCTCCGCCTCGACCTCGCCCAGCACTGGCTGAAGGACGCGGCCTCGCCGCATCGTTCGGTCTGCCAGGTCGCCTATGCCGCCGGCTTCAACGACAGCAGCCACTTCGCGCGGCTGTTCAAGCGGAGGTTCGGGACGTCCCCGGCGCGGCTGCGGCCGAAGGGGAATTGAGGTTCGGGGTAGGAACGAGAAAGAAGAAGAAGACCCTCATCCCGACCTTCTCCCGCAAGCGGGAGAAGGAGAGTCCGCAGCGTTTGCGGCAGGGATAGCCCTCTCCCGCCTGCGGGAGGGGTTGGGTGAGGGTGTTCTTCCTTCTTCCCTCCGCCCTATTCCGCCTAAACCTTCCGAGGCAAATGCCTCGGCAGATACAGCCCCAGATAGGCGCAGGCGATCCGCTTGGCCTCGTCCACCATCTCGCGCAGCAGGGTGCCGCTCTCGAACAGCGACAGGCCGAACATCAGGTCGGCCGCCTCGATCGCGCGGAAGAAGATGCGGCTGCGGTCGGGGATGTCGGGCAGGATGAACTGCGCGCCGATCAGGTCCTCGATCAGGCGGCTGGTGTCGATGTCGGCGCGGCGGCTATGGCGCTTGATCAGCGGCGGGGTCTGCGACGACAGCATCAGCTGCTGCGCGGCGGGATTGTCGTCGAAGAACAGGGCGGCGCGGTCGATCACCACGCCCATCGCAGCCTCCCAGCTCTCCACCGGCGGCAGCGGCTGGCGCATCAGCTCCTGCAATTCGGTATCGAGCAGCGCGACCAGCTCGACATAGAGGCCGAGCGCGTCGGTGTAGAAATGATAGGCCGAGCTCTTCGGCACCTCGGCGAGCGCGGCGATGTCGGCCAGGGTGATCTGGCTGCTGTCATGCTGCGCGAGCAACACGCGCGCGGCCGCGAGCAGCGCCTCGCGCCGCTTCCGGCCGCGCGCCTGCGTCGCCGCCGGGCGGGCGGGCTCGTCGGTCACGTTCGGGGTCCGATCATCCCGCCGCGGTAGCATGCGCCCTCTGGCCGAGATAGCGCTGCGCGACGAGGCAGGCGCGCTCGATCAGCATCGGCCCCAGCTCTTTCGCGGTCTGCGTTTCGGGCCGGGTCTGCACCCAGCCGAGATAGGTGGTGCTGCGCAGGTAGAGGAACAGCGGCAGCTGCGCCTCATGCGCGTCGGGCAGCGCCCGCACCGAGCGATAGCCGTCGAACAGCGCGCGCTCCATCGCCGGATAGGCGGGATGGTCGAGATTGAAATAGAGCGCGGTGGCAAGGTCGAACATGTGCCAGCCAAAGCCCGAATCGTCGAAGTCGATCAGCTTCAGCCGGCCATCCTCGACCAGCAGATTTTCGGGCACGAAATCGGCGTGGATCAGGCCATAGCTGTCGGCGCATTTGCCGAAGGTGGCCAAGTCGTCGGCCGCCGCCGAACGGGCGGCTTCCAGCAGGTCGCGCTCAGCCTCGCTCAGCATGTTCAGGTCCCAGAAGCGGCCCCACAAGGGATCGGTGCCGATCAGGCCATGCTCGTCCCAGGCGTGGCGCTGGAAGTCGTCGGCGAAGCGCATCGCCTTCACCTTGTCGTGCATCGTCGCGGCCAGCGCGCCGGCGTCGAAGAACAGCCGCACCGCCGCGGCCTCGTCCATATCGGCGCCGTCCTCGGAGCTGCCGGCGGGCGCACCCGGCAGCCAGCCCAGCACGTCCACCTGTCGCGCCTCGGGGATGCCGGGGCACTCGACCGTGGCGAAGATCGCGCCGTCGACGGTCTCGACGATCGGCGGCACCTCGACCCCCTCGGCCGCCAGCGCCTGCATCCACGACAGTTCGGAGCGGAGCGCGGCATCGCAATGATAGCCATGGCGATGGACGCGGACCGCGACCCGCACGCCATCGTCGCGATGCGCCGAGAAGACCGCATTCTCGCGATATTTCACCAGACGGATGTCGTCATAGCGGCCCGGCCAGCGCTTCAGCGCGACCCGCGCCAGTTCGGCGAGGCGCAGCGCCTGATCATCGTCGCTCAGGCTGTAGAAGTCAGTCACGCGAAGTCCCTTTTCACAAAGCCAGGAAGGCGTCGTCGAGCGTCGACAGCAGCAGGTCGGCATGCTCGCGCGCGAACACCATCGGCGGGCGCATCTTCAGGATATTGTCGTGGCGGCCGATCCGGCTGATCAGCACCCCGCGCTCGCGCATCAGGTTCATCAGCCGCTTGGTCTCGGCGGTGGCAGGCGAGCGATCGGCATCGCCGTGGACGAGTTCGAGCCCGAAGAAGAGGCCGCGCCCACGGACATTGCCGATGATCGCGTGGCGGGCCATCAGCCGGTCGAGCCCCTCGCGCACATAGCCCCCCACCTCGCGCGCATTGGCGAGAAGCTGCTCGCGCTCGATCACGTCGAGCACCGCGCGGCCGGCGGCGGCCGAGACCGGGTTGCCGCCGAAGGTGTTGAAATAGGTCGCCGCCTTGCCGAAACTGTCGACCAGCTCGGTCGGCGCGACCACGCCCGCCAGCGGATGGCCATTGCCCATCGGCTTGCCGAGGGTGACGATGTCGGGAACGGCGCCGCTCAGCTGGTGGCCCCACATCGCATCGCCGGTGCGGCCGAACCCCGCCTGCACCTCGTCGCAGATGAAGACGCCGCCCGCCGCGCGGACGATCTCCACCGCCTTGGCGACATAGCCGGGCACCGGCGCGGGCAGGCCCTCGTTCGCGAACAGCGTGTCGATCAGCAGCGCGGCGACCTGGATGCCGTCGGCCTGGAGCGAGCGCACCGCTTCGGCCACTTCGGCCGCGTAGGCATCCGCCAGTTCCTCGTCGCTGCGCCCCTGCCGGTCGCGCCACGGATCGGGGATGGCGACCTTGCGGGCGAAGCGCGGAAAGGCCTCGGGCACCGGGAAGCAGGTCGTCACCGACGCCAGGGTCTGCGAATTGCCATGATAGCTGAAGTCGCTGACGATGATGCCCTCGCCACCGGTGCGGTAACGCGCGAGGCGCAGCGCCAGTTCGTTTGCCTCGGTGCCCGAGCAGGTGAAGAAGATGCTGGCGAGCGAGGGATCGAAGGTCGCGGTCAGCCGCTCGGCATAGTCGACCACCGTCTCGTGCAGATAGCGGGTGTGGAGGTTCAGCGTCGCCGCCTGGGTGGCGATCGCCTCCACCACCTGCGGGTGGCAATGGCCGACATGCGGGACATTGTTGTAGACGTCGAGATAGTCGCGGCCGTCGGCGTCGGTCACCCACACGCCCTTGCCCTTCACCAGATGCACTGGCCGCTCGTAGAACAGCGGCGCGTTGCGCCCGAGCACGCGGAAGCGGCGCTCGAGCAGGTTTTGCTCAGAGGACATCGGCAGGCCTTTCGAAGGAAGGGGACGCGGGCAGTCGCCGCATCCGCAGGACATAGTTGAGCGCCATCACCGCGCCGAGCAGCCCGAGGCCGGCGAGCACGGCGCGGTCGACCTGAAAGCAGGCGACGAACAGGGCGCAGGCGAGGAGGAGACAGAGCGAGGCGGTGGCGGTGCCGCCCCAGGCGCGGAACGGCCGGGGCAGATCGGGCCTCGTGATCCGCAAGCGGATGAAGGCGGCGAGCAGCGCGACATAGCAAGCGCTGAGCGACAGCACGACGCCGAGCAATATCTTGTCAGGCGACACCGCCGAGGTGCCGATGCCGATCGCGCCGACCAGCAGCAGCGCCGCATCGGGCGAGCCGCGCCGGTTGGTGCGGCCGAGGATCGCGGGCAGATAGCCGTCGCGGGCCAGCGCGAAGATCTGCCGCGAGGCCGAATAGATCAGCGAGAACAGGGTCGCGACGAGGCCGAGGATGCCGCCGAGCCCGACGAGCAGCACCGCCCAGCCCGGCACCGCGCCGACCAGCGGGCTCGCCATCGCCGCATAGAGCGGATCCGCCGCTCCCGCGACCGCGCCGATCCCGCCCGCGCCCGCCGCCAGCACCAGGATGCCGAGCCCCGAGACGAGCAGCGCGCCGACGGCGGCGAGAATGCCGCGCGGCATGTCGCGCGCCGGATCGCGCACCTCCTCCGAGGCGGCGGCGGTCTGCTCCACCGAAATGAACAGCCAGATCGCGAAGGGGATGCAGGCGAAGACGCCGCCCGCCGAGACGTGCAGCCGCTCGCCCGGCAGCACCAGCTTGGCCGGATCGAAATGGGGCAGCATCGTCAGGTCGAACAGCGCGATGCAGGCCAGCGCCAGGAAGCCCGCCGCCATCATCAGCCGCATCGCCTCCCCCACCCCGCGGATGTGAAGCGCGAGGATCGCGGCGAACAGGGCCAGCTTGAGCGGCCAGCCGCCAAAGCCCAGCACATGGCCGGCATAGGCCGAGACGAACTCGGCCGCCGCTCCCGTGCCGATCGCCAGTGCGACGAACACCGCGCAGCCGACGCCATAGCCGGCGACCCGGCCGAAGGCGTCCTCGCAATAGATGTAGAGGCCCCCGGCATGCGGGCGCGCCGCCGACAGCTCGGCGAGGCACAGCGCCAGCCCCGAACAGAGCAGCGCCATCAGCAGGGTGGCGACCACCATGTTCGCCCAGCCGCCGGCGAGGCCATAGTTCCAGCCCGAGAATTGGCCGGCGACGACGAGCGCGACGCCCAGGCCCGCGACCTGCGGCCAGCCCAGGGATGACTTTGCGAGGCTCATGCCCGTGCCTCCCGCGCAGCGCGATCGAGCTTGAGCAGCATCGGCACCAGCATCAGCCCGGCGACGAGGTTCACCGCCATCGCCGGCAGCGCCAGCCGCGCGAGATCCTCCCCGCCGATCGTCCCGAACAGCGCGGCGCCGAAGGCATAGGGGACCAGCGAATAGCCCTGCAGCGCGGCGGCCACCTTGCCCTCGCGGTCGAGCACCGAGGCAAGCCCGAAGAAATAGCTGTTGAGCGCCATCTGGATCAGCCCGAAGGCGAGCATGCCGGCGATGTAGAGCTGCGCGGTCGAGGCGCCGAGGATCAGCCCATAAGCGAGCGTGGCGATCAGCATCGTGCCAAGCGTCGGCAGCGCGCGGCCGGGCCGCGTGCCGATCCAGGCGACGCAGGATGCGCCGATCACCGTCATCAGGGTGGTGAGCCCCAGGGTCGTGCCCACGCCCGAGGGGCTAAGGCCGATATCGACCGCGCGCCGCTCGCAGAAGGAATAGACCCCACCATAGAGCGGGAAGGCGATCGTCATGACCAGCACGACGGTGGCGATCATGCCCCAGGCCTTGGGCCCGGTGGCCTGGTGATGCTCTTCGGCCGCCACCTCGCGGCCCAGCCAGGCGAGCGAGGGGGTGAGCAGCAGCGCGACGGCGGCGAGGGTCAGGAAGATCGCGGGCACGCCCTGCGCCCCACCGATGATCGGCAGCGCGAACAGCAGCAGCGCATAGGCCGCGGTCGCCACCGCATAGATGGCGCCATAGACCTGGTCGGGATTGGGCAGCCGCGCGATCCGCATCGCCATGCCGGCGAGGAGCCCGCCCGCCCCGGCCCCGCTCAGCAGCGCGAACAGGGCGAAAGCGGCGAAGTCCCCCGCCAGCGCGAAGCCAGCATAGCCGGCCACCAGCAGCGCCGCGCACAGCCCCAGCGGCGCACGGCCGGGAAAGCGATGCAGCAGCCCGGGCAGCAGCATCGAAGCCGCCGCCACCGTGCCCACCGAGACCGTCCCGACCCAGCCGGCCTGTTCCGAGGAGAGGCCCGCGCCGTCCATCGCGCCACCGATCAGGATGGGCGTGGTCATCATCGGATACATCGCCAGGAATGTGCCGCCCGTCAGCGGAGCGATGCCAGCCCAACGCATGAAATGCCCTCCCTCGCGATTCTGCCTGACACCTATCTCAATATGGACTGTGGTCCAATAATATTTGTGGATTTTTCAAGTTTCTCGCGTCATCCTGCGAAAACTGGCCGTATAAAGTCGACTAAAGTTCATTTTCTGGGAAGGGCAAGTGCATGGACGCGAAGGGGTTTTCGGCGAAACCGGTGGTGCTGGTGACAGGCGGCGGCAGCGGCATCGGCGCGGCGACGGCGAAGCGGCTGGCGAAGGACTGGCAGGTGGTGATCTGCGGTCGGCGCCGCGAACCGCTGGAGAAGGTGGCGGCCGGCAGCGACATCGCGATCTTCACCGCCGACGTCGGCGATCCCAAGGCCTGCGAAGGGCTGATCGGCGGCATCGTCGAGCGCTTCGGGCGGATCGACGGGCTGGTGCTCAACGCCGGCATCGTCCTCACTTTGCCCTTCGAGGAGACGACGCTCGACGCCTGGAACCAGCAGCTGTCGATCAACCTGACCGGCCCCTTCGTCCTCGCCAGGACGGCGCTGCCGCTGCTGCTCGAAGCCAAGGGCGCGGTAGTCTCGGTCACATCGGTCGGCGGGCTCCAGACCGGCCCCGGTCTCGCCGCCTATTCGGCGTCGAAGGCGGGGCTGATGCTGATGACCCAGGCGCTCGCCTATGAGCACGCCAAGAACGGGCTGCGCGCCAACATCGTCGCGCCCGGCTGGATCCGCACCGAGATGGGCGACGAGGAGATGGCGACGATGAACATCGCCGACGACCTGGAGGGCGCCTATGCCAAGGTGAGCGAGCATGTGCCGCAGCGCCGCGCGGGCAGCTCGGAGGAAGCCGCCGAGGCGATCGCCTGGCTGCTCTCCCCCGCCGCCTCCTTCGTCAACGGCGCGGTGCTGGCGGTCGACGGCGGCTCGCTGGTCGCCAATGTCGGCATGACCTTCTTCGACAAGATCATGGAGAATGGCCCGGCGGCCTGACCCAAAAGAAAAGGGGGCGGCCGAGACCGCCCCCTTCCAAGGGATGGAAAGTGGGGAGGCCGGAGCGATCCGGCCTCCTTTTTCGTCAGAGCCGGCGGGTGATGCTGGCGCCGAACCAGCGCGGCCGCGCATAGGTCTGCTGGGTGAAGCCGAACGGGCCCGACAGGTCGAGATTGTACAGCTTGTACTTCTTGTCGGTGAGGTTGGTGACGAAGCCCGCCACTTCCCACTTCTTCTCGCCGAAATTGTAGGTGACGCGGGCATTGCCGACGATGCGGCCCGCCTGGCGGTCGACCGGCGCGTTGAAAGTCGAGAAATACTGGCTGCTGTCATACTTCCAGTCGGTCTGGAGCGCGAGCGTGCCCTCGCCCACCGGCGCCTCGTAGCGGACGAGCCCGCCGATGCTGAGCTTGGGCGCCTGCGGCATGCGGGTGTCGGCGATGCGGCCCGAGGGCAGAACCACGTCCTTCACCTTGCTGTCGAGATAGGTGCCGAACGCCGAGAGGTAGAGGCCGTCGACCGGGCGGGTGTTGAACTCGGCTTCCAGCCCCTTGATCGTCGCATCCTTGTTGCGGACCGCGAGCGAGATGTTGACCAGCTCGAACGCCTGGTAGTTGTGGTAGTCGTAGTAGAAGGCGGCCAGGTTCAGGTGCGTGGTCCGGTTGATGGTCAGCTTCACGCCGCCTTCGTAATCGGTCAGCACCTCTTCCTTGAACGGGATGGTGCTGAGGTCGCCGGGGTTGAAGGCGGGGGTGCCGAAGCCGCCGCCCTTGATGCCGCGATTGACGCTGGCATAGATCAGCGTGTCCTCGTTCGGCTTGTAGTTGATGCCGACCTTGCCCGAATAATCGTCGAACTTCTGACGGGCGAGCTTGCCGACGCTGGCCTTGTTGAAGGTGAAGTCGACCACGCCATTCTCGATATGGGTGAAGTCGAGTGTCTTCTTGTCGGCCGAGTAGCGCAGGCCGCCGACCAGGCCGAGCTGCTCGGTGACGGCATATTCGAGCTGGCCGAAGGCGGCGAGCGAGGTGGTCTTCAGCCGGCCGCCATAGACCTCGTCCAGGCCGATCGCCGACAGGTCGGTGTGGTAGTTGTTGTCGCTGACGATCTTGATCGCATAGGCGCCGACCACCCAGTTCACCCGGTCGTTGTTCTGCGAGAGCCGCAGCTCCTGCGAGTACTGGTCGAGGTTCTGGGCCGTCGGGTACTGGAAGATGCTCGCCGGGGACATGTCGGCGTCCTCGCCATAGCGCTTCTTCAGATATTGATAGTCGGAGATCGAGGTGAGCGTGACGCCGCCCAGATCCTGCTCGTAGCGCAGCGTGCCCGACCAGTAGGTGCGGCTGAAATTGTTCGGGCCGTTGAACTGGACCTTGAACGGGTCGCTGCTGGGCGAGACATAGCCGAACATGTCGCAGCCCGCGCAGGTCCCATAGGGGTTCTGGTTGGCGCCGACATATTCGCCCAGCCCGTCGGCATTGGCGATCGCGGTGCGGTGCTTGTAGAGGCCGCCATTGCGCTCGTTATCGTTGCGCATGCCCTGGATCTTCAGGTTGAACGAGCCACCCTCGCCCACGTCGCCGGCGAGCTGGAAGCGCCCGGCGTAGAAGCGGGCATTGCCCAGGTCCTTGCCCGCGTCATTCTTGATGTAACCGCCGCGATGCTCGGTGGTGAACGACAGGCGGGCGCGCAGCGTGTCGCTCAGCGGGCCGCTGATCGCGCCCTCGGTCGCGACCTGGCCATAGCTGCCGCCGGTGAGGGTGAAGAAGCCCGAAAGGTCGCGGGTCGGCTTGGCCGAGACGATCTGGACGAGGCCGCCGGTCGCGTTGCGGCCGAACAGCGTACCCTGCGGCCCGCGCAGCATCTCGACCCGCTCGAGGTCGTAGGTCTGACCGGCGATCGCGCCCAGCGCGCTGACATAGACTTCGTCATTGTAGAAGGCGATCGGCGCCTCCTGCGAGTCGGCGAAGTCGTTCTGCGAGACGCCGCGGATGTTGAAGACGGTCAGGGTGGGGCTATAGGCCAGGATCTGCAGGCTGGGCAGCTTGGTGGCCAGCGCCGCCATGTCCTGCCGGCCCAGATCGGCCAGGCCCTGCTGACCCAGCGCGCTCATCGCCAGGCTCACCTTCTGGATGTTCTGCTGGCGCTTCTGCGCGGTGACGACGATCTCGCCCAGCCCGTCGGACGGACCCTGGTCGGCCGAGGCGCCCTCGGCGGCCGGCTCGGCGGCGGTCTGCGCCGCGGCGATCGCCGGCAGGCTGGTCATCATCGCGGCGGCGGCAACCGCCTGCCAGCCCAGCGAAATGCGCTTATGAAGATGCTCGGTCCGAGCCATGCTGCCTGTCTCCCACTCTTCTCGTTCTGCCCCTGACGGGGCGGTCCCTGTGATGCTCGAAGCTCGATGCTCGAAGCGTCCCGATATCCGGCCGACTCCCCCAGGGTCTGCGGCCCCAAGCCTACCGGCATCGTTATAAGTTGAAAAATCAAATAATCGGTCGCCAACGATAGGGAGGACGCCCCCGCCATCGCTATGCCGAAAGCGAAGCACCGAACCACAAATGGAACGGAATCCGGATCGAGGTTGCTTGACAATTCAACTTTTCGAGCCGATCAGGACCGGGCAGAAGCGGCCCTGCCGCCTGCCACGGATCCCAGGAGAGCATGAGGGGATACGGACGATGTCGGCGATACAACATCTTACGGGGAAACCCTTCCGCTGCGACTTCCGGTCGAGCGATCCGCTCGAAACGGTGAGCTTCGTCAGCGAAGCGCTGGCTCCGCATGCGATGAAGCTGAAGTCCCCGCGGCCGATGGCAACGCGGCTGAGCAGCATCGACCTGGGATCGGCCCAGATCGTCGACCTGCAATATGGCACCGACGTGTGGATCGACCCCGCCGCGCTGCAGGGCAGCCACCTGGTCCACACCGCGATCAGCGGCCGCAGCACGATGTGGCACGATGCCCGCCGCTGCACGATCGAGCCCGGCTCGCTCCACGTCGCCTCGCCCGGCGCGCGGCTGAAGGTCGACATGACCGGCGAGTGCCGCCACCTCACCGTCCGCATCGCGCACAGCGCGTTTGAGGATCATCTGGGGCAGGAGCTCAACATCTCGGTCGGCCGGCCGCTGCTGTTCGATCCCGACGTCGTCGAGCATGGCATCCTGCCGCTCGCCTGGAACCAGCTGCTGTCGCATATCGTGCAACAGGCCGACTCGCTGCCCGAGCTGTTCGCGAACCCGCGCCTGCAACGCCAATATGTGACGATGATGGTCGAGCTGCTGCTGAGCCACCATCGCAGCAACTATTCGGACCTGGTGGCGCAGGAGGGCAATGACGTCGCCCCCTGGCACGTCCAGCGCGCCCGCGCGATCATCCATGAGAGCGTCGACGAGAGCATCTCGATCGTCCAGGTCGCGGCGCAGGTGGGCGTCAGCGTCCGCAGCCTGCAGACCGGCTTCCGCCGCTTCTTCGGGCTGACCCCGGTACAATATGTCCGCCGCCACCGGCTGGAACTGCTCCACAGCGCCCTCACCAACGCCCAGGGCGACGAGCGGGTGACCGACCTGATGCTCGACTGCGGCATCGTCAACTTCGGCCGCTACGCCCAATATTATCGCCGTCGCTACGGGTGCAGCCCGTCGGAGACGCTGCGCAGCCCCGCGCGGCACTAAGCGCCAGCGGGGCCGACCACATCAGGCGAAGCGCTTCGCCAGATCCGCCACCCAGTCGAGCTGGAAGGCGGTCGCCGCCTCGCCCGGCTGCTGCGCCTCGAAGATCGCCAGGGTCGGATCAGCGACGTCGGTGCGTTCGCCACTGAGCGCCTCGACGATGGCGAGGCCGAGGAAGGGCACGCTCGCTTCGGAATAGCCGCCCTCATGGACGATCACGAGCTTGCCGCCGCACAGCCGGTTCGCGACCTCGACCATGCGGGTGGTCATCGCGCGAAACGTCTCGCTGTGCGCCAGCATCCGCGCCATCGGGTCGGCCGCACCCGCGTCGAGGCCGCTGGCGATGACGATCAGGTCGGGCTGGAAGCGCTCGAACGCGGGCACGACGATCGTCTCGATCGACGCGCGATAGGCGGTATCGCCCGCGCCGGCCGGCAGCGAGATGTTGATGTTGGCGCCCTCGCCGTCACCGGTGCCGCGATCCTCGACGCCGCTATAGCCGGGCGGGAAGCAATTCTCCTGGTGGATCGAGATGGTGAGCGTGTCGCCGCGATCATAATAGATCGACTGGGTTCCATTGCCGTGATGCACGTCCCAGTCGAGGATCGCGACCTTGCCGAGGCCGTGGTTCGCGCGCGCCGCCTCGATCGCGACGGGGATGTTGGCGAGCACGCAGAAGCCCATCGAGCGATCGGCCAGGCAATGATGGCCGGCGGGCCGGCACAGCGCATAGGCGCGCGCCACCTTGCCGCTCACCACATCGGCCACCGCCGCCTTGGCGAGCCCGGCCGAGATGCAGGCGATCTCATAGCCGCCCGCGCTGAACGGCGCGAAATCGCCGATGTCGCCGCCGCCCGCGGCGCTGACCGCCTTGAACTCGGCCACATAGCGCGGCGTGTGGACGCGGGTGAGATCGGCCTCGTCGACCGGCGCGCCCTTCGACACCGCCAGCCGGTCCATCAGGCCCGAGGTGGTGAGCAGCGAGTGGAGGCGGCGCTTCGAGTCGGGCGTATCGGCCCCGGCCACCCCGCTGGGCGGCTGCACATAGCCGCCGATCGGCAGGAACAGCGCCTGCAGCCCCACCGAATGCCAGAAGGTCCATTCGTCGCTGTAGAAACCCGTCTCGTTCGTCATCACGGCCCCGCCCAAAATATGAGCCGCTTTGTCCCCGATTTCGCCAAGGCTTTCCCGAATGGCGGTGCCAGATTGTCGCCCCTGCGTGCCAATCCCCTTCCGGATCAGAGCCCCTTCTTCAGCTTGCGCAGTTCGGCGCGCACCAGCGGCCAAGTCGAGGAGCCGGGATTGATCAGCTCGAAATGGCCCGCATCGGGCGCCCGGATCACCGAGAGGAAGCGCCCGTCGCCGGCCTTGCGCGCGGCGTCGGCATAGGCCGCGCCGAGCCAGGCGAAATCGCCGTCATGATCGCCCAGCACGATCGACTGCGGCACGCCGATCGGCGCCAGCCGGTCGGGCTCGACCTGATTGTAGCGGTCTGGGACTTGCTGCGGCGTACCGCCCATCAGCTTCTCGACGCCCCCGCAGCTCGGCCGCGTCAGGAGCGCGGTCAACCCGGTCGCCGGGGCCAGCGCCAGGACGCCACGGATGCGGAGCGGCTGGGCCGTCCACAAGGCGCTGCTCCGGGGCAGCTTGGGCCGCGCCGCCAGCCACAAGGCGAGCTGCCCGCCCGCCGAATGGCCACCCGCGATCACCTTGCCGAAATCGAGATCATAGACTTTGGCCAGCCGGCGGACATGGTCGGCGGCGGCCGCGACATCGGCGAAGGTGCCCGGCCAGCCGCTGCCCGCCTCGCCCAGCCGGCGATATTCGACATTCCACACCGCGAAGCCCTCATCCGCCATCGCGCGCGCCAGCGCATGGCTATGGGCGATGTCGATCTGCGAGAGCCAGCAGCCGCCATGCATCCAGATCAGCACCGGATGCGGCCCCTTGCCCTTGGGCAGCACCAGCTCGCCATATTGTGACGGCGCCGGGCCATAGGCGATCTTCTCGCCGGCCGGCACCTGGGCAAGCGGGCCGAGATCGTCGGGGGTCATGATCGGCGCGGCGACGAGAGGCGCCGCCGTCAGCGCCAGCGCCGCAAGCCCCAGCATCGCCTTCGCCGCAAACCGCATCGCCCGCACTCCCCTCGCCTCATTGCCCGTCACCCGTCCGACTGGGGCGTCGGCCGCCGCCGATCAAGGCAAAAGCGAGCGGCTTTGTGCAGGGAACGAAGCGAAAGGCGCCCGCTCGCGCTCAGGCGGTGGGCGGGTTCCGGACATAGGCCTCCGGCCGGTCGCAATCCCAGTCGCGATAGCCGCCGCTCGCGCGCACCGTCTCGGGCAAGGTCCGCCAGATCACCGCGCCCAGGATGAACACGATCGGCGCCATCGCCATGCCGCCGCCGATGCCATAGCGGGTCGCGATCAGCGAGACGCCGAACGGCGCGATGATCGAGATGATGTGCCCGCCATGGAGCAGCGCCGCCGCATAGGAGCGCAACCGCGCCGGGAAGATCTCGGTGAACCAGATGCCCCAAGGATAGGTGCAGCTCAGGCAGAAGCCGTAGACGAAGCCCAGCGCCTTGATCAGCCCCGGATTGTGCGGGACGGTGAGGAAGGCGCCGATCGCGACGGCCGCGCCGAAGAAGCCGTAGCTGGGGGTGCGGCGGCCGTGCCGGTCCGACAGCCAGGCCCAGAAGAAGCCGCCGATCAGCGATCCGATGCCGATCAGCGAGAAGGCGAGGCCGATCTCGACCGCGTCGAAATGCCGCTCCTCGCGCAGGTAGAGCGTCACGAACTCCGAAAAGAGCTGGTAGCCGGTGAAATTGGTGCCGGCCATGACGATGCAGGAGAAGGTGTAGCGCCGCCATACCGGCGACAGCATCTCGCCCCAGCCGCCGCCCTTCGCCTCGGTCGGCGCCGGCTTGCTGGTATCGACCTCTTCGCCATAGGCGATGATCTTGCGGTCGTCGGGCACCGCGCGGAAGATCAGCAGCGCCACCAGCAGCGGCGGCAGCCCGCCCGCCCAGATCAGCAGCATCCAGCCGGTGTCGCCGAACAGCGCGCCGAGCGCCCCCAGCCCGATCTCCGCGCAGGAGAACATCCCCGAGTTGAGCGCCTGCAGCCGGGCGCGATAGGCCTGCGGGAAGAGCGACACGGTCATGCTCACGGCCGCGACATAATAGCCGCCCAGGAAGAAGGTGACGCCGCCGCGCAGCAGGATCCAGCCCCAGCCCGATTCGACGAACAGGCAGCCCAGGGTCAGCACCCCGCTGCCGATCGCAATCACCGCCGCGGTCCAGCGCTTGCCCATCCGCGCGATCACCGTGGCCGAGACCAGCGAGCCGATGGTGACGCCGATATTCTGGGCGGCGGTAATCCCGGCCGTCTCATTCAGCGTCTGGCCGAATTGCGAGATCAGATAGGGGCGGACATAGCCGGGCAGCAGGAAATTATAGCAGTAGAAGAAATAGCCCGAGAGGATGGCCAGATAGGCGATCACCCGCACCTTCAGCGGAATGTCGGCCACATAGACTTTCGCCGCGCCGGGCTGCTTCGACTCCGCTGACAAAAAGGCCTCCCTCAGACTCGCGCCACGCCACCGCCGAAAGTTTCAGCATACGTATGCATATAGACGATGCAGTAAGGACGGGGTACAGTCAAGAAGACTAAGGCAATCTTGGCATGAATGATATGCATACGATCCCGTCAATTTCCCTCCACAGCGCCAGCATGGCGGCATCCCCGGCATCCCGCAATCATCGCGGCGGGACGAATCGCCGATGACCCCGCCGCTTCTCTTCCTGCCCGGCCATATGTGCGACGAGCGTGCCTGGGCACCGGTGGCCGAGCGGCTGGCGGCGGCGGGCTATGCCGGATCGCACGCCGGTCTCGATCGCGACGACCGTATCGACGCGATGGCCGCGCGGGTGCTGGCGGAGACCGAAGGCGCCTTCATCGCGGTCGGCTTCTCGATGGGCGCGATCACCGCACTGGCGCTGCACCGCGCGGCCCCCGAGCGGGTGGCGGGCCTCTGCCTCGTCGGGATCAACGCCGGCGCCGACCTGCCCGAGCGATCGGGCGCGCGGATCGGGCAGCAGCGGCTGGTGCGCGCGGGCGAACTGGAGGCGGTCGCCCGCGAGCAGCTCCTGCCCCATTATTTCGCGCAGGGCTGCACCGACACAGCGCGGCTCGGCGAACTGTGCGTCGACATGGCGCTGGCGGTCGGCCCCGAGGCGTTCGTCCGCCAGAGCGAGGCGCTGCGCACCCGGCCCGACGGCAAGCCCGGCCTCGCCGCGATCGCCTGCCCCACCCTGCTCGTCAGCGCCGAGGAAGACCGGCTCTGCCCGCCCGCCTGGCACGAAGCGACCACCGCCGCGATCGCGGGCGCCGAACTGGCCCGCGTGACGGGCGCCGGACACATGGCCCCGATCGAGACCCCCGACGCCGTCGCCGCACCGATCCTCGCCTGGCTGCGCCACTATTGGCCGGAGACCGACCATGCATGACTTCAAGCGCCGCCTGATCGAAAGCGAGCAGCTCATCGGCACCTGGGTGAAGACCCCCTCGCCGATCCTCGTCGAGGTGCTGTCGCTCACCGCGCTCGACTGCCTCTGCCTTGATGCCGAGCACGCCCCCTTCGGCCGGCTGACCCTCGACAGCTGCCTGCTGGCGGCGCGCGCGGCGGGCAAGCCGGTGCTGGTGCGCACGCCCAGCGCCGCGCCCGAACATATCCTCAACGCGCTCGACTGCGGCGCGGACGGGGTCGTCCTGCCCCATATTCGCTCGGTCGAGGATGCGCGGGCAGCGGCACGCGCGAGCCATTATGGGCCGGGTGGGCGCGGCTATGCCGGCTCGTCGCGCGCGGCGGGCTACACCACCCGGACGATGGCCGAGCATCGCGCCCGCGCCCGCGACATCGCCGTGATCGCCCAGATCGAGGATCCGGAAGCGGTGGAAGAGATCGAGGCGATCGCCGCGGTCGACGGCATCGACGCGCTGTTCGTCGGCCGCGCCGACCTCAGCGTCGCCTATGGCGCCGACAACCAGGACGATCCCCGGGTGGTCGCGGCGGTCGAGCGCATCTGCGCGGCGGGGATGGCGAATGGCCGCCCGGTCGGCATGTTCCTTGCCCGCCCCGGCGACGCGCCGCAGTGGCGCGAGAAGGGCGCGAGCCTGTTCCTGCTCGGTTCGGACCATGGCTTCCTGCTGGCAGGCGCCACTGCGCTGATCGCGGCGGCGAAGGGCGCGTAGGAAACGCTACGATTTCCGTGCCTTGTCGGCGAAATCCTAGCACGTCCGCCCCTTTCGCAGCACGGGCTGCCGCTCTGCCCGCACAACTCGCCGGACCGGGACCGCAATGTGATCTTCATCACTTGCAACCGCAACCGACCATGCCATGCCGCCGCCATCGGCACGGAACAGTAATCACCTGATATCCTGTCGAAAAATCCTGCGGCGCCGGTGTTAGAGAGCCTGGCGCGGCCCTATGAAAAGGCTCCTATCATGCGTGCTGTTTCTCTGCTGCTTTCGGGCGCCGTCATGCTCGCCCCGATCGCGTCCCTGCAGGCGGCCAAACCCTCCGGTGCGCAGAAGGCGCAGGAGGCCGCCGCCAATGACGTTCCGCGCTGCTCGCGCAAGCTCGGCACGGTGTCGGTGGCCGATGGCGACGATCCCTCGGGCTGGTCGCAATATAGCCTGGCGCCGCCGTCCAAGCTGCTCAAGGTGCTGATCCAGCGCTCGGGCTGCTTCAACCTGGTCGATCGCGGCACCGGCCTGCGCGCGGCCGAACTGGAGCGCAATGTCGGCGGCAATCTCGGCCATCAGCGCGGCGCCAATGTCGGCGTCGGGCAGATCAAGGCGGCGGACTATGTCCTCGTCGCCGAGGTGCAGGGCGCCAACCGCAACGCGAGCGGCAGCGCGGTGGGCGGCGTCGTCGGCGGGCTGATCGGCGGCCGCCTGGGCGGGCTGGCCGGCGGCATCGGTAGCCGCAAGATGGAGGCGAACACCGTCCTGTCGCTCACCAATGTCCGCACCACCGAGACGGTGCAGACCGAGGAGGGTTATGCCGTCAAGAACAGCCTGACCTTCGGCGCCGGCGGCGGCGCGGGCTTCTTCGGCGCCGGGATCGGCGCGGTGGGCGGTGGCTATGACAATACCGACATCGGCAAGATCGTGACGATGTCGTTCATCCAGGCCTATTCGAAGATGGTGACCAGCCTGGGCCTGATCCAGCCGGGATCGACCGGCACCGCCGAGGCGACGCCGACCAAGACCTTCTCGGCGATGGGCCCCGTCGCGATGCGCAAGACCGCCGCCGCCGGGGGCGCCGTGATCCGCACCCTGCCCGCCGGCGCGATCCTCTATCCGACCGGCCAGAAGAACGGCCTCTGGTGGGAAGTCGCCGACGAGAATGACAATGTCGGCTGGGTGCTCAACACCAAGCTGGCCCCGACGCAGTAAGCGACCCAACTCTTCACCCCTCCCTGGAAAGGGCTGTCTCTTATACACATCTCCGAGCCCACGAGACTACGCTGCATCTC
>CAUTRN010000001.1:0-330531 GCA_963540925.1 uncultured Sphingomonadaceae bacterium | reverse complement strand
ACGGGCGGGTGCGGCGCGGGTGGAACTGCTCTGCTGGGCCCGGGTGGTGCAGGACAGCGAGGTCGCGCGTTGACATTCGGTCCCGCCGACAACATTTCGGTTGCGTTCAAGGAAGCGAGTTCGATGCCCAAAGTAGAAATCTATACCAAGGCCTTCTGCCCCTATTGCTCGCGCGCCAAGGCGCTGCTCGAGACCAAGGGCGTGTCGTTCGAGGAATATGACATCAGCATGGGCGGGCCGAAGCGCGCCGAGATGCTGGAGCGTTCGAATGGCGGCTCCACCGTTCCGCAGATCTTCATCGACGACCAGCATGTGGGCGGTTGCGACGATATCTTCGCGCTCGATCGCCAGGGCAAGCTCGACCCGCTGCTGGCCGCCTGATGAAGGTCGCCGTCTACCAGGCCCGTACCGGCATCGATCCGGCGGCGAACGCCGCCGCCCTCGTCGATGCCGTCGCGCAGGCGAAGGCAGGCGGCACCGACATGCTGTTCACGCCCGAAATGTCGGGCTTGCTCGATCGCGACCGCAAGCGCGCGGTGGCGCATCTCACCGACGAGGACGGCGATCCGGTGCTGGCGAAGCTGCGCCGTGCGGCGGCCGATCACGGAATCTGGCTCCATATCGGCTCGCTGGCGCTAACCGGCGGATCGGACGGACGGCTCGTCAATCGCGGCTTCGTGATCGACGACAACGGCGCCATCCGCGCCCGCTACGACAAAATCCACCTGTTCGACGTCGATCTGCCGACCGGCGAAAGCTGGCGCGAATCCGCGGCCTATGCGCCGGGCGAGCGCAGCGTGATCGCGACGACGCCCTGGGCGAAGCTGGGCCTGTCGATCTGCTACGACATGCGCTTCCCCGATCTCTATCGCGCGCTCAGCAACGCAGGCGCCGAGATATTGGCGGTGCCCGCCGCTTTCACCGTGCCCACCGGCAAGGCGCATTGGCATGTGCTGCTGCGCGCCCGCGCGATCGAGGCGGGCGCCTTCGTGATCGCCGCCGCCCAGTCGGGCGAGCATGAGGACGGGCGCGCCACCTATGGCCATTCGCTCGTGGTCGATCCCTGGGGCGATGTGCTGCTCGACATGGGCGAGGGGGAGGGGCTCGGCTTCGCCGATCTCGACATGGCCAGGCTCGCCGACGTGCGTGCCCGCGTGCCCGCGCTCCAGCATCGCCGGCCGATCGGCGCGGTCGAGATCAGCGCATGATCGTGTTCGATCTGGCCTGCAAGCCGGCGGGCCATGTGTTCGAGATCTGGTTCGGCTCCTCGACCGATTATGAGGACCAGAAGGCGCGGGGCCTGGTCGCCTGCCCCTATTGCGGCGCGACCGAGGTCGACAAGGCGGTGATGGCGCCGCGGGTCGGCGTCAAAGGCAACCAGCGCAGCGAGGTGCTGCCCCAGTCGCTGCCGATCCCCGCGTCGATGCCGCAACCGCCGGCCGAGCTTCCCGCCGCCGCCAACATGCCGTCGCCCGAGCAGTTCAAGGAAATGGTCGCCAAGGTGGCCGAGGTCCAGGCGAAGATGCTCGAAGGCTCGGAATATGTCGGCACGCGCTTCGCCGACGAGGCGCGCTCGATGCATCTGGGCGAGCAGGAAAGCCGCCCGATCCATGGCCAGACCTCGCCCGAGGAAGCCAAGGCGCTGATCGAGGAGGGCGTGCCCGTCGCCCCGCTTCTCCTTCCGGTACGGTCCCCGCGCACCGAGAATTGACCCTGCCTGCACTGCACTGAAAACGCGGTGAATATGGTTTGACATGCCTGTCAGAAAGCGGTTGTTCGGAGTCAGGGCAGACAATAAGTCGCCTGACTAAATCATGGGGAGGGGCTGTCCCATTTGATCTCGCAATGAAACGATCGGTTTCGGAGATCATATAGTCACGATGAATAGTGCCGTGACTTTGCACGATATCCAGCAATTGACGCTCAACATCGGCCAAGATGTTTTCTATTTAAGTGCCGCAACGCACAAATAGAGGTGCGGCAAAAATCACACGACAACCCATTTTTGCTTGATCCCATGGGGCTGTCCTCTAGGATCATGGACGGAAAAAAGGAGCTCTATTCGAATAGGGCCGGTGACCATGCAAGCATGGTTATGAGACAAAGAGACGAAAATGTCTCGGATATTGGGGAGGATGATCATGAAGGCTCCGAAGCAGCGCACCCTTTTGCTCGCCACCAGCCTGTTGGGCGCGATGACCTTCGCCGCGCCGGCGATGGCGCAGAGCGAGCCGCAGGCGGCCGAGCAGGACGGCCGTAATCTGGGCGTGCAGGAAATCGTCGTGACGGCACAGCGTCGCGCCGACACGCTGCTCAACGTGCCGCTGTCGATCCAGGCGGCGACCGGCGAGCAGCTGCAGACCAGCGGCATCAAGCAGCTCACCGACCTGCAGTTCACCACGCCGGGCTACAACGTCTCGGACTCGAACGGCTATACCCAGATCTTCATCCGCGGCATCGGCAACGCGATCTTCGTCGGCGCCGACCCGTCGGTCGCCACCTTCATCGATGACGTGCCGCGCATCTACGGCTCGATGGTCAACAACTTCGTCAATGTCGAGCGGGTCGAGGTGCTGAAGGGCGCGCAGGGCGGCCTTTATGGCCGCAACGCCACCGGCGGCGTCGTCAACATCATCACCAAGCAGCCGTCGCTGGATGGGGTGAAGGGCGACATGCGGCTGACCTATGGCACCGAGGGGACCTTCCAGGCCGCCGCCTTCGTCAACCTGCCGATCACCGATACGGTGGCGATCGCGCTGTCGGGCCAGCGCCGCTATCACAAGCCCTATATCGAGAATATCGCGCCGGAGAATCCCTACACCGCGGCGATGTTCCCCAGCGGCGCCTTCCTGCCGACCGGACCGAGCGGCGCCTTTGCCGCCAACACCCCGGCGCAGACCGCCGCCTTCTTCAACTCGGGCGTGGATCGCTCGGACGTGGCGGACGAGGATTTCTGGGCGTTCGACGGCAAGCTGCTGCTCCAGCCCTCCGATGACGTGAAGATCGTGCTGGCGGCCGATTACAGCCACAAGGACGACAGCAACGGCAACGCCACCTGGAACCAGTCGCCCGCCTATATGCAGGGCGTGCTGGCCGCCACTTTCCAGTCGGTGGGCATCACCACCAACTTCCCGGCCGGCTTCGTGCTGGGCAACCCGCCGAAGTTCAAGGTGCAGAGCGCGGGGCCGGGCTTCGTCTTCCTCGAGGATTATGGCTTCTCGGGCACGGTCACCTTCAGCCTGCCGACCTTCGACCTGACCTCGATCACCGCCTATCGCCAGCAGGAGACCGACTTCACGCTCGATCTGGGCGCGAACTCGGTGCCGCTCACCGCCGCGCTGGTGAACAACCACAAGCATTATTTCTACCAGGAGCTGCGCGCGGTCTCGACCTTCGAGGGGCCGCTGGCGCTGATCGGCGGCGCGACCTACCTGAAAAACAAGTTCAAGGGCGCGACCGACGTGAGCTTGCTCGCGCCGTTCACCAGCTTCGCGGTGGCCCGCGCCACCGACAAGGTGACGAACTGGTCGGTCTATGGCCAGGCGTCTTACGAGTTCACCGACGAACTGACCGGCACCGTCTCGGGCCGCTACATCCACGAGAAGAACGACGCCTTCTTCACCCTGTCGAGCACGCCGTTCGGTTCAAAGGAGAAGAAATTCCTGCCCTCGGCGACGATCAGCTACAAGCTGGGCCGCGGCAACATCTACGCCCGCTGGGCACGCGGCTTCAAATCGGGCGGTATCAACGTCGTCGCCGACGTGAACGCCTTCCAAGGCTCGGTGCGCTCGGGCAGCGTGTTCGACGGCGAGACCGTCGACACCTATGAGGCCGGCCTGAAGACCACCTTCCTGGACAACCGGGTGCAGTTCACCGGCTCGGTCTTCTACAATGATTACAAGGATCTGCAGACCGCGGCTCACGCCAATGCGCAGTTCGCCAACACGGTGATCCTGGCGATCATCAACGCCGGCACCGCGCGCACCTGGGGCGTCGAGGGCAGCTTGCAGGCGCGCGTCGCCGAGCCGCTGACGGTGGGCGTCAACGCCGGTTACCTCAACGCCAAGTACAAGACCTTCCGCAACACCGATCCCACCGTGCTCGACCTGTTCGATCTGAGCGGTACGCGGATGATCAATTCGCCGAAGTTCCAGGCGTCGTTCACGGGCAATCTCGACCAGCCGATCACCGAGCAGTTCAACCTGACCGGCAGCCTGCTGGTCCAGCGCACCAGCAGCGTGCTCTGGCAGGTGTCGGGCTTCCCGGGCGTGCTGCCGGACTCGGTGGGCAAGGGCTATTGGCTGACCAACGCCCGCATCGGCATTCGCACCAGCGACAAGAAGTACGAGCTGGCGCTGTTCGCCAACAACCTCTTCAACAACGCCTATACGACCTATGGCAACTCGAACATCGGCAACTCGACCCAATATGCCTGGGGCAACCCGCGCATCCTGGGCGTGGAGCTGAGCGCCAAGTTCTGAGTTCACTTTCGGTATGAAAAAAGCCGGGTTGGCCAGCGCCAGTCCGGCTTTTTCTTATACGTCGCTCCGGCGGAGGCCGGAGCCGGCATAGCTTCTTGCGGCAACGTTGCGTTTAGCTTCGTGGCGGCTCACGGCTCGCTCCGCGAGCCGATCTTCCGCGGCGGACTGCCCCCGGCAGTCCGCTGACCGCCTACGATCCTCCGCCGGAGCGACACGAGACGGGAAGCTTAGTCTTTCAGCTTGCGGTCGAAATAGTCGATCGTCGTCTCCAGCCGATGCTGCCGCGCCTTGCGGTTGGCCAGGCCATGGCGCTCGCCGGGGTAGAGCATCGTCTCGAACGGGATCGCCCGCCGCTGCAATGCCGCGATCAGGCGGGTGCTGTTCTCGAAGATCACATTGTCGTCTGCCATGCCGTGCATCAGCAGCAGGCTGCCCGGGCGCAGTCCGTCAAGCCGGGTCAGCACGTCCGACGCGGCATAGCCCGCCTTGTTGTCGGCCGGCGTTCCCATGTAGCGCTCGGTATAGGCGGTGTCGTAGAAGCTCCAGTCGGTGGGCGGCGCGCCCGCCATCCCGGCCCGGAAGGGATTGTCGGGCGCGGTCAGCAGCATCAGGGTCATGAAGCCGCCATAGGACCAGCCGGTGACGCCCAGCCGCGCCGGATCGACATAGGGCAGGCCCGCCAGGAAGCGCGCACCCACCAGCTTGTCGTCGACGTCGACCGTGCCGAGCCGCCGAAAGGTCGACCGCGCGAAGGCTGAGGAGCGGTTGGCGCTGCCGCGATTGTCGATCCGCATCAGCACATAGCCCGCCTCCAGATAGGCGCGGTCGACGGGGTCGTGCCAGGCGCGGCGCACCTCCTGCACATGCGGGCCGCCATAGACCATCAGGATCGCGGGATAGCGGCGCTTCGGGTCGAAATCGGCGGGCTTGAGAATCTCATAATGGAGGTCGCTGCCGTCGGCAGCCTTCAGCATCCCATAGTCGGGAACGGGCAGGGTGGCGGCATAGGGCCAATAGGGATGGCCCTCGGTCAGCCGGTTCTCCTCGATCCAGCGCACCCGCCGGCCGTCGGCGGCGTAGAGCGCAGTCTGGGGCGGGGTCTTGGGATCGCTATAGGTGCCGGCGAAGGCTGCGCCATTCTCGGCCACCCGCACGTCCCACCAGCCGCCGGCGCCCGTCAGCGCCTTGGGCTTGCCGGGCTTGTCGTAGGAGACCTCGTAGATGCGCCGCTCGAGCGGCGTGTCGATCGACGCGCTGAAGATCGCGACCTTGCGGCGCTCGTCGACGCCCTCCAGTGTGTTGACGGGCCATTCGCCCTTGGTCACCGCCGCGATCAGCCTGCCGTCGGCACCATGGTGGTAGAGCTGGTTCCAGCCCGATCGCTCCGACAGCCACAGGAAAGAACCGTCGGCGAGAGGGCGGAAGTTCCGGCTGCTGCTGCTGATCCCAGCGCTCACCTCGACATAGCTCTTGTCGACATCGCTCAGGATGGTGCGGCCCTTGCCCGTGGCCGGATCGAAGGCGATCAGGTCGAGCCGCTTCTGGTCGCGCGACAGGCGCTGGACATAGACGGTGCGGCCATCGGCCGACCAGTCGACCCGCGCGATATAGACGTCCTTGTCGTCGCCCAGATCGAGCGGGATCACCTTGCCGCTGGCCAGATCGCGGACGAACAGGTCGACCATCGCATTGGGCCGCCCGGCGCGCGGATAGCGCTGGCTGACCACGGTCGTGCCATCGGGGCCGATATCGGCGCGCGGGATGATGTCGACCCCGCTCTCGTCGACCCGCGTGTAGACGATGGCGCGCTCGTCGGGGCTCCACCAATAGCCGGTGAAGCGGCGCAGTTCCTCCTGCACCACGAACTCGGCGACGCCGAAGGACAGCGCGTCCTTGCCCTCGCTGGTCAGCGCCTGCTCGGCGCCGCCGTCGATCGGCTTGATGTAGAGATTCTGGTCGCGGACATAGGAGACATGGGTGCCCTTGGGCGAGACCTTCGCGTCGATCTCGTCGCCCGGCGTCTCGGTCAGCCGGGTGATCGCGCCGTCGGCGACCCGGTCGAGATAGAGGTCGCCGTCGAGCGGGACCAGGATGAAGCGGCCCTGTCGGTCCCAGCTATATTCGACGATCCCGCGGTTCGAGATGCGGGCGCGCTCGCGCCGCGCCTTCTCAGCCTCGGACAACTCCTTGGCGCCTGCCGAAAGCTTGGCGGAGTCGATCAGCCGATAGGGTTCGCCACCCTTCACGTCGGCGGCCCACAGGTCCTGGACATTGTCGGCGTCGGGCTTGCTTTTGAGATAGGTGATCCGCGTGCCGTCCGGCGACAGCGCGACCCCCTTGGCGGTGGGGCCCGACAGGCCAGGGTCTGCGTAAATCCGTTCGGGGGTGAGCTTCTCGGCGATGACGGGACCTCCCAGGGCGGAGAGCGACGCACCGAGCAGCAAGGTGGTGGCGCGCCGGATGAAAAGAGCGTTGGTCATGCCCGCTCTCATTCCAGCTTTCGGGCGCGGGCAAAAGCGATGATTGTCTCATCGGTGTCAGCGGTGCGGATGGTGGTGGCCCCGGAGGGACTCGAACCCCCGACCTCTCGTTTAGGAAACGCTTGCTCTATCCGGCTGAGCTACGGAGCCACGTGCCGGTCACTAATCAGGCCATCCGGATTCGTCCAGCCCGCCCGCAAAGAGGCTTGCCGAGCGCTGTGGCGAGGGCATAGTGGCGCAGGCCGCGCGACTGGCGAGAGAGGGTGGAGCACCACCGGGAAGCGCGGCCCATGGACGCCGATCGCCTGGGCACCTCATCGAATTTTCAGAGATGGGAGATGCTCGTGCGGACGACATTGGTGATCGGCAACAAGAATTACTCCTCCTGGTCGATGCGCGCCTGGATGCTGATGCGCTTCACCGGCGAACCCTTCGAGGAAGTCCTCGTCCCGCTCTATCGTGAGGGATCACGCGAGCGGGTGATCGCGTTGGGCGGCGAGACCGGGTTGGTGCCGGTGCTGATCGACGGCGGCACCCCGATCTGGGACACGCTGGCGATCACCGAGACCCTCCATGAGCGCCATCCCACGATCTGGCCGGCCGATCCCGCGCGACGGGCGAGGGCGCGCAGCTATGCGGGCGAGGTCCATTCCAGCCTCAACCCCTTGCGCGAAGCGATGCCGTGCAACACGCGCGGCCGCAACCGGCAGGCCGCGATCACCGACGCCGTTCGCGCCGACATAGCGCGGGTCGAGGCGATCTGGGCGACGGCCGGGCGTTATTCCGAGGGGCCGTGGCTGTTCGAGGCCTTCTGTGCGGCCGACATCCTGTTCGCGCCGGTCGCCGCGCGTTTCCAGACCTATGGCGTGACGCCCGCGCCGGCGGCGATGCCCTATTATCAGGCGTTGCTCGATCATCCGCTGGTGCGCGAATGGTTCGCGATGGGCGAAGTGGAGACCGACGTGATCGAGATGTTCGAACTGCCTGGGGCCGCGCCGAAGGAGACTGCGTGATGCAACGCCTGTTCCTGACGGCCGTGCTGGTGCGCGACTATGACGAGGCGATCGCCTTCTATGCCGACAAGCTGGATTTCGAGGTGCGGATCGACACGCCATTGTCACCGGCCAAACGCTGGTTGGTGATGGCGCCGCCGGGCGGCGGGCAGGGCTGCATCCTGCTGGCCAAGGCCGAGAGCGAGGCGCAGGCCGCACGGATCGGCAGCCAGACCGGCGGCCGCGTCTTCCTGTTCCTCGACACCGACGACTTCGAGCGCGACTACCGCCTTTATTTGGAACGCGGCGTGCGCTTCGTCGAAGCGCCGCGGATCGAGCCTTATGGCACGGTGGCGGTGTTCGAGGATCTGTACGGCAATCGCTGGGACCTGATCCAGCACAGCGGATATTTCGGGCTGGAGAAAAAGGGGGTCTAACCTGGACGGGCGATGTGGGTGGCATCTGCGCGGCCGACATTCTCTTTGCGTTGCATTGCGCATGAGGGGTTCGCATTGGGTGAGGCCGATGTGATCGAGCTCTTGTAGTTCCGTGAGAGTTTCTGGAGACCTAAATGCGGTCACTTTCGAGCATGGGTAGGCCGTTCCGGAGCTCGAAGAGTAGGCCCATGAGCGCTAACTTTTCCAATTGCAGGCTCGGAAGGCTTTTAATGAAAGCCGCGCCGGGCTGGCCATATATTTCATAATCCTGCTCCTTAGTCAGGATAAGCCATTCAATGGACTCTAACCCGGCCAGGCTCAGACCAATTCGACTATTGAGAATGGGCAGATTGGAAAAATTTATGCTCTTGATCCTATTCCACTTCCCACCCGAGAGTTCATAGATTCTTCCGTCACCATTCGGTTGCAACGCAGTGCTTGTATCTGAATATCCTGCCTTCTGATGTTGGCGCCGCATCGGTTGCGCAAGAATTTTTGCCGCAGGTATGCGCGTTTTTCGAGTTCCAAAACCATCGGAAGGTCGAGAATTTCCTGAAACATATGCCAGTTCGCCATCGATCTTCTTCGGGATTCCAAGGCCGAATGCCGCCGAGAGCACATAATTGCTACTTATATAGACAATTATTAAATCTTTAATGCGCAATATTATGGACGATGGAGTCGTTAAAAATCCGTCGCTAAAGCACTCCCACATATCAAGTGGCGTATCATAATCGGAAATTCTGAAAAATATGGCTATCCGATCGAATGCCCCTACTCGTTTATTTGGAAATGATATCTCGCTATAAGAGAGAACGTTTCCATGGCCTTTTATGGCCGTAGCCATATGTGCGGATGATGACTTTACCTTGTCGAGCCAGTCGAATACGGAATCAATGTCCGACCAAGTAAGATTTTTTCCTTCAAAAATCCTATGGATGGAGCTTTTGGCTGGCCGCTCTATTTTCTTATCAAATGTTGAATTGCAAATTTTGTGAGATCGAAGGCAAAGTTGGCGCCATGTCGGATTTTCTCTGTTGGTTGTTTCGAACCAGGGTGCAGCCATCTCACCCGCATCTTCGCAATATCGATGTAGCCACTGTGGAAGTGGGTGCTCCATGGAGCTTTCATGGTCAAGAATAAGCCCGCCACATAATACGCAAGTTTTGAGCGGGGTATCTTGAATTCCAGCGGCATCGGTAATTTTAAGCCTTCCTCCCATCTCGAAACGACGAGGTATGAAGTCAGGAACTGAGCCATTTGGGCGAGCGACTTCAATAAGTGGTTCGAAGTCGATTATTCCATCGCCGCCTGCGCTCATAGGCAGATGTTAGCATTCGGAAGGCGGTATGAAAATGTTGGAGCGGGTGAAGGGAATCGAACCCTCGTCGTAAGCTTGGGAAGCTTCTGCTCTACCATTGAGCTACACCCGCTCAGCCCGGAAGGACGGTGACGTCCGCTATCCGCGCGAGGAACCGGAGGAGCTGCGCTCCATCGATCCGCGGAGCCGATTGCCACAGCGATGGTAGGTCGGTCAATCGCCGTCGTCATTCGCCCTCATATCTTGGTATGTACCCGCTTCGCGTGGACGCATGATCTGCTATGGGGACGCGCATGAATCCCAATCCCCAGATGGGCGAGCGCGACACGCGCACGGCGGTGCTCCGCGGTCTCCGGGGCGAATGCCCCTCCTGCGGCGCGGCGCCCCTGTTTGCCCGCTTCCTCAAGCCGGTTCCGCGCTGCCCGTCCTGCGGGCAGGACTGGACGCTTCACCAGGCCGACGACATGCCCGCTTATCTGGTGGTGCTGATCCTGGGCCATATCCTGGTGCCGATCGCGGTGGCGGTGAACATGCGCTACACCTTTCCGATGTGGCTGGAGATGACCTTCTGGCCCGGACTGGGACTGATAATGGCGGTGCTGATGTTGCAGCCGGCCAAAGGTGCGGTCATAGGATTTCAGTGGGCACGCCGGATGCACGGCTTCGCACGAGGGCGCTAAAACCATAATGGGCCGGTAACGGCGCCCCAGGATGCGAAAGCCCCAGGGCTGAATGGGGGAGAGGATGCGGTCGATCTTCATTTTTCTGCTCGTCATCGTGGCGGGCTTTTTCGGGCTGTTGTTCATCCCGCTGTCGACCGCGGTCGACCTGCTCCAGTTGCGCCGCTTCGGTTTCGACGCCACCCAGATCGAAGGCAATCTGTGGGAGGGGCAGGTCTATGAGGCCTCGCTCGCCAAGGTCCCGTTAGGCGACGTCCACACCAAGCTGTCGTTCGACGACATCAGCAAGGGCCGGCTGCGGCTGAAACTGGAGGGCAGCGACGAGGTGTCGCAGTTGCGTGGCGCGTTCAGCCTGGGCTGGGGCGGGCTCGGCTTCGACGGCTTCTCGATCGGCATGCCGGTGATGGCGGGGCCACCGCCGATCGGCGGGGTCACCCTGATCGTCGACGGCCTCACCGCGCGCTTCCCCGGCGGCGAATGCAAGGATGGGCGCGGCGAGGTTCGCGCCTATCTGTCGGGCGTGCTGCCCGCGGTGGGACTGCCCGACCAGATGAGTGGCCCGGCGCTCTGCCGCGACGGCAAGCTCGCCTTCGATCTCGCCAGCTCCAGCGGGCGCGAGCAGGAGGAGGTGACGATCCTGGGCCCGCGCAAATACAAGGTCCGCATGTTCATCAAGCCCTCGTCGGAGCGGGTCGGGCAGGTGCTGCAGTCGAAGGGCTTCCGCCGGGTCGACGACGGCTATGCCTATGAGGAAGAGCGCTCGATCTGAGCCCGCTTTCGCTGACGGGCCGGCTTTCCTTGTCGGCTGGACCGGGCCATAAGCCCGGCATGGTCCTGATCCGTTTTCTCGTCCGCCTGTGCCTCGCGCTGATCCTGTCGGCAGGGGTTGCCGCGCAGGCCGCGCATATCAAGGTGAAGCTGGAGGCGGAGACGCTCCGCCCCGCGCCGGGCAGCAAGGTCACGCTGGCGCTGGCGATGGTGCCCGAGCGCGACTGGCACGGCTATTGGATCAACCCCGGCGATGCCGGCGCCCCCACCGACGTCGCCTGGACGCTGCCGCGCGGTGCCGCGATGGGGCCGTTGCGCTATCCGGTGCCGCAGCGGCTCGTCGTCTCGGGGCTGATGAACCATGTCTATGAGCGCCCTTATGCGCTGCTGACCACGCTGACCGTGCCCAAGGGGCTGGCGCCGGGCACGCCGCTGAAGATCATGGGGCAGGCCAACTGGCTCGCCTGTTCGCCGACGATCTGCGTGCCCGAGCGTGGGCCGGTGGCGATCGATCTGGTGGTGGGCGATGGCGCGGTAGCCCCGGCGACGCGCGCGCGTTTCGATGCGTGGCGGGCCAAGCAGCCGCTGCCGCTGGGCCAGCCCGCCAGCTATGAGCTGAAGGGCGGCAAGGTCCGCATCGCGATTCCCTTTCCCAAGGGGCGGGCGGTCAGCGATCCCTATTTCTTCGCGCTCACCGACCGGGTGGTCGACTATGCCGCGCCGCAGACGATCAGCCGCAAGGGTGACAGCCTGATCGTCGAGGTCAAGGCCGCCAATGGCGCCGCGCCCAAGGGCGCGATCGACGGGTTGATCGCGATCGGCCCCGATCGCGGGCTGATGCTGGTCGCGCGGCCCGGCAACGTCCCCGCCGCCGGCATCCCGATCGCAGGGCCGGGCGAGACGATGGGCGAGGGGGGCTGGCACACTTTCCTGGTCGCACTCGGCGGCGCGATCCTCGGTGGGCTGCTGCTCAACGCGATGCCCTGCGTCTTCCCGATCCTGAGCCTCAAGGCGCTCAGCCTTGCGCGCGGCGGCGAGACCGACGGCAAGGCGCGGGTCGAGGCGCTGGCCTATTCGGGTGGGGTGATGCTGGCCTGCCTGGCGCTGGCGGGCGTGCTGCTTGCGCTCAGGGCCGGCGGCCTCGCGGCAGGCTGGGGCTTCCAGCTGCAGGATCCGCGCATGGTGTTCGGGCTGCTGCTGCTCGTGACCGCGATCAGCCTGAACCTCGCCGGCTTGTTCGAGCTGCGCGCGATCGGCATCGGCGAGGCGATGACCCGTGGCCATGGCGCGGTGCCCGCCTTCTGGACCGGCGTGCTCGCGGCGCTGATCGCCACGCCGTGCAGCGGCCCGTTCATGGCCGGGGCGATCGGCGCGGCGCTGCTGCTGCCGCCCGTTGCCGCGCTCGCGATCTTCGCGGGGCTGGGGCTGGGGCTCGCGCTGCCCTTCCTGGCGATCGGCTTCGTGCCCGCGCTGCGCCGGCTGATGCCCAAGCCCGGCGCCTGGATGCAGACCCTGCGGCGCATCCTCTCGGTGCCGATGTTCCTCACCGCGCTGGGCCTTGCCTGGCTGCTGGGCCGCCAGGCCGGTGTCGACCAGCTGGTGGTGGGGCTGGGCGCCGCGCTGCTGCTGGGCCTCGCACTGTGGTGGGTCGGTGCGCGACAGGCGGGCGGCAAGCGCTTCAGCTGGGCGCCGCTCGTCCCCGTCGCGGCGGGCGCACTGGCGCTGCTGCTGCTCGCCCCGGCCAACGGCACCCCGGCGGCGGCGGCGCCGGCCACGGCCGCCGTCGACGGTTCGGAGCCGTTCAGCGAAGCGCGCCTCGCCGCGCTGCAGGCCGAGAAGAAGCCCGTCTTCGTCTATTTCACCGCCGACTGGTGCCTGACCTGCAAGGCCAATGAAAAGGCCGCGATCGAGCGCGCCGCCGTGCACGAGGCCTTTGCCAAAGCCGGCGTGAAGATATTGGTGGGCGACTGGACCAATGGCGATCCAACGATTGGCCGCTTCCTGGAAGAGCAGGGCCGCTCGGGCGTTCCGCTCTACCTGTTCTACCATCGCGACGGACGGGTGGAGACCCTGCCGCAGATCCTCAGCCCCTCGCTGCTGATCGGGCTGGCGGAGGCTTGAGGCAAGCAGGGGAGCGTCATTCCAGCGAAAGCTGGAATCTCAGTGCCTTTGAGCCGGAAGCGCTGACCAGGAAGAAGGGAGCTTCCAGCTTTCGCTGGAATGACGCCACGGGAGAACTGGTCAAGCCGCCAGCCTGATCTGGTTCCGCCCGCCATGTTTGGCGGCGTAGAGCGCGCGGTCGGTATGGGCGACCAGCGCCTCGCCATCCTGGTCGGGCGAGCGCCGGGCCACCCCCATGCTGATCGTCACCTTCAGCGCGACGTCGTTGTTCGATCCGGCCAGTTCGGCGCTGAGCGGGATCGGCTCGGCCGCGACCCGGGTGACGACGGACTCGGCCAGGGCGATCGCCTCCGCCGCGCCGCCATCGCCGGGCTCGATCAGGATCGCGAATTCCTCGCCGCCGATGCGGCTGACATTGGCCCGGCCGTTCACCTGCTGGGCGGCCATCGCGGCGATCCGGCGCAGCACCTCGTCGCCGGCGGGGTGGCCATAACCGTCGTTGATCCGCTTGAAATGATCGACGTCGAACAGCGCCAGGATCAGTTCGCGGTCGCTGGCCATCAGATGGTCGAGCCGTTCCAGGAAGGCGCGCCGGTTGGGCAGGCCGGTCAGTTCGTCGGTGCGGGCGGCCACCAGCGCGGCCTGGGCATGGCGATGCAGCTCCTCGTCGAGCCGCTTGCGCGCGGTGACGTCGCGGATCACCCCGGCGACGGCGCTGCGGTCGTCGCTCATCCGCGAGGGATAGAGGATCACCTCCACATCGTGGATGCCGCCCTCGATGTCCGAGACCCGGCAGCCGAAGCGGAACTGGTGCAGCTTGCGCGCGCGGATGCGCTCCAGCGCCACCACGATCCGCTCGCGATCGGCGTCGCGCAGCTCGTCGAGCATCGGTTTGCCGAGCGCCTTCGACAGCGGCCGTCCGGTGAGCCCCGCATAGGCGCTGCTCAGATAGGACCAGCGGTCTTCCGCATCGATCACGAACAGCACGTCGCTGATCTGGTCGGCGATGCCGCGGATCGTGGCGAGCTGGGTGGTGGTCTTCGCGGCCAGCCGGTCGCGCTGGTCGAGCACCGCCGCCAGTGGCAGCGAGCAGAGGAACATCGTCGCGGTGAACAGCTCGAACACATAGACGCGCTCGGCCTGCGGCACCGGCATCAGCATCCAGGGGCCATGGCCGTTGACCATGAACAGGCTGCCGATCGTGGCGATGATCACCACCGATCCGGCGGCGCCGAGCGCGCGGTGGCGGAAGGTGGCGATCAGGATCGCGGGCACGATCACGAAGCTGACGATATAGGTGGACTGGATCGAGACGAAGGTGGTGACGGCCGCGACCAGGGCGAAGATGGCCGCCGCGTCGGCGATCTTGCGACGGGTGAAGGACGGGCGCGCATGGCGCTGGCGCCAGGCCTCGCAGCCCAGCAGCAGCAACGGCACCACCACCAGCATGCCGCAGCCATGCGCCGTCATCCAGCCGAAGGTGGTCCTTTCCCAGGCGATGCCGCGCACCAGCATCAGCAGCAGGCCCGCCACCATCGCCGAGGGCAGGCAGGCGAGCAGCGCGATGACCCCGAAGGCGACGGTGCGGTTCGGCGTGGCGAACAATGTCTCGGGCGGTCCCAGGCGGCGGATCGCCCAGGCGGCGAGCACGGCTTCGCCGATGCTGATCGCCGAGAAGATGATCGAATAGGGCGACATCCGGCCGATCGCCAGGTTCAGCAGGATCGACGACAGCGCCACCGCGACGATGTGCGGGATGTGGCGCTGGCGCGGAGACAGGAGCAGCGCCGCGGTGAGCAGCGCGTTGGCGGGCCAGATCAGGGTGGGGCCCGGCTCGACCGGGCTCGCCAGCGCGACGCTCAGGCCGGCAAACAGCAACCAGGCAAGCGCAAGCAGCAGCGGCCTGAACAGCGATTCCACACCATCCCTCACAATCTTGCCGTCCATGCAGAAGTATACGGGATTATACTGGGTTAGTTATGTAAAGAATGGTTACGATCTGTCGGGAAGCTGACGGCCGCGCCGAAACGATAGGCTATTGCGACGGGCATGGACTTGTCTGTCGACATGGTTTCGCCGAAAGCGGGCTTATGGCCGTACCGTCACCCTGCATCCATGTCTGCGTGATCGACGAACGGACCGGTTTTTGCCGGGGCTGCCTGCGGACCCTCCCCGAAATCGCGGGCTGGGCCTCCTCGTCGGACGACTCGCGGCTCGCGGTGCTCGAGCGGTTGAAAGAGCGCGCCGTCAGGAAAGGCTGACCGCCGGCCTCCCGCGCTCGATCGTGGCAGTCTTCACCGTGGTGATCGGCGCCCCTGGAGTGGTGACCCGCTCGACACCGCGAAGCCGGGTCGTCCAGCTGTCGCGACCGACCTCGCACAGGGCATAGCCCCGCCGGTCGCTGACATGTTTGAGATAGTCGTTATTGGCCAGATAGGCGGCGGTCACCTCAGGCTTCACCCAGGCATCGCCGCCCGAGCTGATCGAGCTGGTGACGATCTCGACCGCCACCGGATCGCCATGGCCGGCCCGACGACGCAGTTCGCCAACATAGTTGCGATGCTCGTCGCCGGTCATCACCACGACATTGCCGAGGCCCTGGAACTGGCCAAGCAACCGCTCACGGGCGACGTCATAGCCGGCCCAGCTGTCCATGTTGCGGGTCTCGCCCGGCTCGTCGGCGCCATGCCGGTCGAGTGGCATTACCATCACTTGCTGGGCGACCAGCTTCCAGGCCTGGTCACGGTCGCGGAGCCCCTTGGAAAGCCAGGCTTCCTGCGCATCGCCCAGCACGGTGCGCTTCGGGTCGGCCATCTCGGCACAGACCGCGATGATGTCGTCCTTGCACGGCTGTTTCGTGCGATATTGGCGCGTATCGAGGAAATGGACGTCGAGCAGGTCGCCGAAACTCGCGCGGCGATAGAGCTGCATCGCGCCACCGGTCGGCATTGACGCGCGTCTCAGCGGCATATGCTCATAATAGGCCTGCATCGCTGCGTCCCGGCGGATCGCGAACAGCGCCGGATCGGGCTGATATGGGCTGGTCAGCGCGGTCCAGTTATTGGCGATCTCATGATCGTCATAGGTGGTGAACCACGGCGCGGCGCGGTGTGCGGCCTGAAGGTTGGGATCCATCTTATACTGGGCGTAGCGGCGCCGGTAGTCGCCGATCGTCAGGCAGTCGGGGCCGATATGCTCGCGGACGGTGGGTTTGTAGGCGCCATCGCGATCGGCGTTCACCGGGCGCGAATGCTCCTCATAGATATAGTCGCCATAATGCCAGATGAAGGCGACGTCCTCCTGCGCCAGATGGGCATAGGCGGTGTAAAGCCCATCCTCGTAATTCTGGCAGCCGGCGACGCCGAAGCGCAGGCTGTCGAGCCGGCTCCCGACCGCGGGCAGGGTGCGCGCGCGGCCCAGCGGGGTCTTGTCCCGGCCCAGGATGAAGCGATACCAATAGGGCCGGTCGGACTGCAGCCCGCTCAGTTCGACATGCACCGCGTGGCCCAGTTCGGGCCAGGCGGTCGCGCTGCCCTTCTGGATGAGCCGCTTCATCCCCTCGTCCTCATAGACGAACCAATCGACGTCGACCGGGCCGAAGGGCATGCCGCCATGCTCGTCGAGCGGATCGGGGCAGAGCCGGGTCCAGATGACAAAGCCGTCGGGCGAGGGATCGCCTGAGGCGATGCCGAGCCGGAAAGGGTAGGCGGAGAGAAGCTGTTGCGAGCGGAGGATGGCGGGCGCCGCGAGCAGGCTCGCACCGGCACCGGCCAGCAGGACGCGGCGAGTGATCATCGCCGCGCCCTGCTCTCCGATCATTGCGGTCTCATGACGCTCAGAAGCTGACCGACGCGGTGACCCGGATGTCGCGGCCGGCGAGCGGCGCGAAATCCTTCAGATAGCTGGCGTGGCGGCGGCCGTTCACATCGAAGATGTTGTTCGCCGACAGCACCAGGCTGGTGTTGGGATGGGCATCGAAGGGACGGAAGGTCAGCGAGGCGTTGACCATGGTGAAGCTGTCGGTCAGCGTCTCGAAATCGGCCAGGCGCTGGGCCTTGTCGGTCCATTCCACCTCGACCCGGCCATCGACCTTGGGGCTCGACGCGCTCAGGCCGCCCAGCAGGCGCAGCGGCGGGATGCGCGGGGCGGGGCCGTTGCCGACGATCGTGGCGCGCACATAGTCGCCCAGCGCATCGGCCTTGATCGCGACGTCGCCGAACGTCGCAAGGTCGAGCGTGCCTTCGACCTCGGCACCGAAGAAGCGCGCCTTGGCCTGCTGGAACAGGAAGATCGGCAGGCCGTCCTCCTGTCCGCCGGTCGGGGTGTCGTAGATGAAATTGTCGAACCAGTTCTGGTAGACCGAGCCGTGCACGGTGAAGCCCGGGCCCTTGCCGTGCACCACCGCCTCGACACCCCAGCTCCGCTCGGTGCGGAAGTCGGGGCTGCCGACCTCGAACACCGCCGTGCCGGCATGGGGGCCGTTCGCGAACAGCTCCTCGGCCGAGGGTGCGCGCTCGCTGCGCGAGACGTTGAGACCGACCCGCCAGTCGTCGTTCAGGCCATAGGATGCGCCGAGCGAGCCCGAGACCGCATCGAACTGCCGCCCGCCATTATAGAATTGGCTCTGCTCTTCCTGCGGGGTCGATGACAGCCAGGTCCGCTCGTAGCGCAGGCCGCCCTCGATCTTGAAGGCGCCATAATCGAGCTGCTGGAGGGTGAACACGCCCAGCTGCTGGGTGTGGTTCTTCGGCAGGAAGGCTTCCTCGCCGGTGACGTCGAAGTCGCGGACGAAGAACTGGCCGCCGGTGACGCCGTGCCAGGCGCCATGATCGGCCTGCACCAGTTCGAGACGGCCTTCGAAGCCATTATTGTAGAAGGCGGTGTGGATGTCGCCGTCCGGGCCCAGTTCGAAATGGCGATATTTGGCATAGCCGAGGCGCGCGCGGATCTTGTCGATCACCGAGCCGCCGGCCGAAATCTCGGCGCGGGCATCGAAGCGGTCCTGCTTCTGGTCGACCCGGGCGCGTTCCTGCTCCTGGTCGGGCTGGGTCGCGTAGCGGATCGGGATGCCATAAAGGCTGTCATAGCGGCTGTAGGCGATGCCGAAATGATTGTCGCCGTCGACATAGGAAAGGCCGCCGCCCGCGGTCCAGGTCTTGGCCGCGCTGTTGGGCAGCTTGCCCTTGATCGCCGCATTGGCCGCGAAATCGACCTCCTCGCCATGATCATGCTCGTCGCCATCGGCGTGGTCATGGTCCTCTTCGGGCAGCAGCGACGACGCCAGCGCCTCGTCACGGGCGCGCTTGCTCAGCGCATGGCCGCCGATGCGCAGGTCGCCGGTCTTCAGATAGCTGCCGTCGAGATGCGCGACGAAGCCGCCGCCGATCGGCGCATCGATCGAAGCACCGCCCGAACGCTCACGCGCGGCGCTGCCATAGGTCGCGATCGCATCGACATGGATCGCCTCGTCGGGGATCGCGCGCGGGATGCGCTTGTCGATGACGTTGACGACACCGCCGATCGCCGACGAACCGTAGAGCAGAGCCACCGGGCCGCGCAGCACCTCGATGCGCTCGGCGAGCAGCGGGTTGATCGCGACGGCATGGTCGGCGCTGGTGTTCGACACGTCGATCGAGCCGATGCCGTCGGTGAGCACGCGAACGCGCTCGCCCTGCAGGCCGCGCAGGATCGGGCGCGATGCGTTGGGACCGAAGGAGGTTGCGGAGACGCCGGGGGTGCGGCTGATCGTGTCGGCGATGGTGGGACGCAGTGCGGTGACGAGCTGCGCGCCGGTGAGGACCGAGGTACCCGACAGCACGTCCATACGGTTCCGCTGGATCGCGCCGGAGACGATGATCTCCTGCGAGTTACGACCATGGAAATCGTCGGTCGCGGCGGATGTGGCTGCGCCAGCCTCCGAAGCATCGGCGGCGGCCTCTTCGGCGAAGGCGGGATTGGCGGAAAGGGCGAGGAGCGAGATCGAGGCGGCGAGGGCGATTCGACTCGTCATGATATATTGTTGCATCTGCATGGTAGGTGTCGGGTAGCGTCGATGTAATGTTATATCAAGGGGTCAAATGGCGCGCTGCGGCAAAAAATTGTCTCACTTGTCGGCAGGCGAATAATTCCAGCGGATCGCCTTGCTCCCGTCGGCCAGCGAGACCTCCGCATGCAGCCGCTTTCCCTCGCGCCAATAGCGGATGCGCTGGGGATAATCATGGCCGGGATTGGCGAAGACGATTTCCTCGGCGCTGCTGCGGAGCAGCGGGAAGCGGACGGGCGGGGCGCCTTCGGGCGACCCCAGGAAGCTGATCTGCCCTTGTGCATCCTTCTCGATCCGCATCACCTCCCAGCCCTGCAGGGTGCCGCCGGTGCCGTTGCGGCCCGCGCCCATCATCAGCCCGGCGCGCGGTGGGGTCCAATATTCCTCGGTCCATTTGTCGCCTTTCGCCTCGCCCCAGGCGCCAGCTATCCAGCCGGGCATGGGTGGGCCGACATCGGCCGCCAAAGGGGTGCCGGTCAGCGCCAGCCCCAAAGCGATCAGTGCCGTGATCCGCATCGCCGATGTCCCCTTCATCCGAGTCAAGTCAAAAGACTTATTGACGGGCGCCGGCCCCGGCGCGAAAGCTGGAAACGAATGAGGCGCCATTAGGCGGGGCAACCGCCATGCCACCTGTCGTCCGGAGCCGAGGATGTCTGAAATCACGCTGAAAGTGAATGGAAAGCTCCATTCGCTCGATATCGATCCGACCACGCCCCTGCTCTGGGTGCTGCGCGATCATCTCGGTATGACGGGCACCAAATATGGCTGCGGAATCGCCCAGTGCGGCGCCTGCACGGTCCACCTCAACGGCGGCGCGATGCGCTCCTGCCAAGTGCCCGCGCAGGACGCGTCGGGCGGCGAGGTGCTGACGATCGAGGGGCTGGCCGATCATGGCGGCGAAGCGCTCCAGAAGCTGTGGGTCGAACTCAACGTTGCCCAATGCGGCTATTGCCAGGCGGGCATGCTGATGGCGGCTTCCGCGCTGCTCCAGATCAACAAGCAGCCGAGCGATGCCGACATCGATGATATGGTGTCGAACATCTGCCGCTGCGGCACCTATCCCCGCGTCCGCGCCGCGATCCACCGCGCCGCCGCGGCGATGGCCTGAGGAGCGCCGGGATGGCCACGATGATCGACCGCCGCCACTTCCTCGCCACTTCGGCCGCGCTGGGCGGCGGCATGGCGCTCGGCATCTCGCCCGCCGGCGCGGTCGAGGCGGTGGCGGTGAACCCCGCCGCGCCCTGGGCGGGGGCGGTGCAGGGCGCGACCGAGCTTCACCCCTGGATCGCGATCCTGCCCGACGACACGGTGATGGTGCGCGTGCCGACACCCGAAGTCGGCAACGGCGCGAGCACCCAGGTGGCGATGAACGTCGCCGAGGAGCTGGGCTGCGACTGGGCCAAGGTGAAGATCGAGTTCGCCTCGGTCCGCCGCGACTATCTGGAGCGTGGAGTCTACACTTCGGGGCTACAGCCGATGTTCAGCGGCCATGGTACCGACCATAACCGCATGCGCCATGCGCTCCAGCTCGGTGCTAATGCCCGCCAGCGGCTGAAGCAGGCCGCCGCCGGCCGCTGGGGCGCCTGGCCAGAGGATATCGACGTCAAGGACGGGGTGCTCACCCACCGGCCGACCGGGCGCACCCTGCGCTTCGGCGAGGTCGCGGCCGATGCGGTCAACATCCGCCTCGACACCGAGCCCCAGCTCAAGACCGAGGAGGAATGGACCTTCCTGGGCAAGAAGACCCCGCACAAGATCAACGCCGCGCAGATCGCCGACGGCTCGATCGTCTACGGCATCGACGTGCGGCTGCCGGGCATGGTCTATGCCGCGCTGAAGCAATGCCCGGTCCATGGCGGCAAGCTGAAGAGCCATGATCCGAAAGCGGTGCTGGGCATGCCCGGCGTCCGCGCCGTGGTGGTGATCGATCCCGCCAAGTCGCCAGGATCGCCGGTGCCCAATCCGCTGGGGCCGGCGCTGTTCATCACCCAGGCCCAGCATGGTGTGGCCGTGATCGCCGACCATTATTGGCAGGCGAAGACCGCGCTCGACGCGCTGCCGGTGGAATGGGATCTCGGCCCCGGCGCGCGTTTCGCGGACAGCCAGGCGATGTATGCCGAGGCGGGGAGGGCGCTCGACGCCGACAAGGGCAAGGTGCATCGGGCACGGGGCGACGTCGCCTCGGTGAAGAAAGGTCGCAAGGTCGAGGCGACCTACCTCACCCCTTATTGCGACAATGCCGCGATGGAACCGCTCAACGGCACCGCGCTGGTGACGAAGGACAAGGTCGAGCTGTGGCACCCGGCGCAGGACCAGCAGCAGGCCTTCTGGGTGACGGTCGACGAAAGCGGGCTGAAGCCCGATCAGGTCGACGTCCACCAGACCTATATCGGGGGCGCCTTCGGCCGGCGGACGATGTCCGACGACGTCCGCATGGTCGTGGCGGTCGCGCGCCAATATCCGGGCGTGCCGGTCCACGTCATCTGGTCGCGCGAGGAGACCACGCGCCAGGGCCGCTACCGCACCTTCGTCAATTCGCGCTTCGCGGCGACCCTGGGCGAGGACGGGTTGCCGCAGAGCTGGACGGCGCATGCGGCGCTGGGCGGGATGCCCTTGCTCTTCGGCTTCGACGACACGCCCTATGTGGTGAGCGGGATCGTCCCCAACTCGCAGGTGTCGGTCAGCAATCTGCCCTTCCACCTGTTGACCGGTGCCTATCGCGGCCCCGGCTACAACTCGCACAGCTTCATGGTCGAGACCTTCATCGACGAATGTGCGGTCGCGGCGAAGGCCGATCCGGTCGAGTACCGCCTGCGGATGCTGTCCAAATGGGACGAGGCGTGGAGCAAGGTGCTGACCGTCGCGGCCGAGAAGGCGGGCTGGGGTAGCAGGAGGCTGCCGAAGGGCGAGGGGATGGGCGTGGCGATCGCCAACTGGCCCAATTGCGGTACCCGCCTGACCGGCACCACCGTCGCCGCCGTGGTCCATGCGGCGGTGGGCAAGGACGGTGTCCTGTCGGTCAAGCAGGTCGACGTCGCCTTCGACTGCGGGCGCACCGCCAATCGCGATGCCGTCGCCGCGCAGATCGAGGGGGCGGTGATCTTCGGCCTCAACTTCACGATCAACGAGGAGATCACCGTTCGCAACGGCGAGGTGATCGAGGGCAATTACGACGATTACCCGATGCTGCGGATGGGTGACGTGCCTCCGGTGATCAACGTCCATTTCGACGCGCTGTCGGGCCATGAGCGGTTCCAGCCGGTCGGCGAGGCGCCGGTGGGGCCGGTTTCAGCGGCTTTGGGGAATGCGATCTTCGCGGCGACGGGGAAGCGGCTGCGGAGCACGCCGTTTAGGAAGGCGGATCTGAAGTGGGCGTGAGCCGCCGCTCTTCCCTTATTTGACGTCATGCCAGCGGAGGCTGGCATCCATGTCTGTCTTCGCCCGCGATGGCACCTGGCTGGTGAGAGACATGGACCCCAGCCTTCGCTGGGGTGACGGCTTAAAGATAAGTAAAACCAATATTTTATAAGGAATATTTAAAACTTATTCCTACCCCTGTGGGTAAAGTTATCCCCGTGGCAAACTGAGCCCGGCTTGCGCAGATAGGCCCAGCCCAGCGCAGGCAAGCGCAGTGTCTTGCGATTGAGTGTGAAGCCCGGAGCCGAAAGCCGCTCGACCAGCGCGGTCGAGTAATCGGCGGGCAGGGGCCAATCCAGCGGCTCGCGCGACATATTATATAGACACAGCACCGTCTCGCCGCCCGCGCTGCGGGTGAAGGCGAGGATGTCTGCGGGCGCGTCGATGAAGGCGATGTCGCCGCACTGGAGCGCGGCGCTGCTCCGCCGATAGGCGAGCGCCTCGCGATAGAAATGGAGGATCGAGCGCCGGTCGCTTTCCAGGGCATCGACCGCCCGCGCCTTGTGGGCATCGGGGATCGGCAGCCACGGTTTGGCGGTCGAGAAGCCGGCATGGTCCGCGCCCTTTGCCCAGGGCATCGGCGTGCGGCAGCCGTCGCGGCCCTTGAACGCCGGCCAGAAGCGGATGCCATAGGGATCGCGCAGATCTTCGAACGCCAGTTCGGCCTCGGGCAGCGCCAGTTCCTCGCCCTGGTAGAGGCAGATCGTGCCCCGCAGCGCGACCAGGATCGCGAGCGCGAGCCGGCCGATGCGGTTGAGATCGTCGCCCGGCCGCGCGAAGCGGCTGACATGGCGCATCACGTCATGGTTCGACAGCGCCCAGCAGACCCATCCGTCGGCTGAAGCGTCGAGGAATTTGGTGACCGTCTCACGGAAGAATTTCGGCGTGAATTCAGAGCCAAAGAGGTCGAAGGTGTAACAGAAATGGAGCGTGTCGCCGCCCGAGGTGTAGAGGCCCACCGTCGCCGGCGAGCGATCCCCGTCGCCGACCTCGCCCACCGCGACCGTGCCCGGATACTCCTCCAGCAGCGCACGGATGCGCTTCAGGAAGGGCAGGTTCTCGGGCTGGGTCTTGTCGTACTTATGCTCCTGGAAGGCGTAGGGGTTGGTCTCGGGCACGTCGAGCGCGCCGCTGCGCTTCATCGGAGGATTGTCGCGCAGCCGGGCGTCGTGGAAATAATGGTTGCAGGCATCGAGCCGGAAGCCGTCGACCCCGCGATCGAGCCAGAAGCGCATCGCATCGAGCAGCGCGTCGCACGCCTCGGCCGAATGGAAATTGATGTCGGGCTGCGAGGCCAGGAAGCTGTGCATATAATATTGCATCCGCGTCCCGTCCCATTCCCAGGCGGGCCCGCCGAAGATCGACAGCCAGTTGTTGGGCGCGGTGCCGTCGGGCTTGGCATCGGCCCATACATACCAGTCGGACTTGGGATTGGTGCGGGTCGCGCGGCTCTCCCTGAACCAGGCATGCTGGTCGGAGGTGTGGCTGAGCACCTGGTCGATGATGATGCGCAGGCCCAGCTCATGTGCGCGGGCGAGCATCGCGTCGAAATCGGCGAGGGTACCGAACATCGGGTCGACATCGCGATAGTCGGAGACATCATAGCCCATGTCGGCCATCGGCGACTTGAAGAAGGGCGACACCCAGATCGCGTCGACACCCAGCGAGGCGATATGGTCGAGCCGGGCGGTGACGCCCTTGAGGTCGCCGATCCCGTCCCCCGTGCTGTCCTGATAGGAGCGGGGGTAGACCTGGTAGATGACGGCGCCGCGCCACCAGTCGTCAGCCTTGGGTTCGCTCATGCTCCCTGCACCTCCTCGACCAGATAGGCCACCGAGCGCGGGGCGAGCGCCAGCGCGCCGTCCTCCTCGTCCAGGCGGCGCCAGCGATGGCCGGGCTGTGCCGGCAAGGCGAGCGGTTGCGTCTCGTCGGAGCGGTTGATCGCCACCGCCACCCGTTGTTCCTGCTCGGGCAGGTGGAGCAGCATGACGAGCCGGGCGGTGACCGGATCATGCCAGTCCTCGCCTTCGAACTCGCGGCCGTCGAAGGCCAGCCAGTCGACATCGGCTTCGCCGATCAGCGTCGGCTCGGCGATCGCCGGATGCGCGGCGCGGATCGCCGAGAGGCGGGCGGCATAGTCCTCCAGCGCGGTGTCGCGGCCTTCCCAATCGACCCAGCTGATCGCATTGTCCTGCGCATAGGCATTGTTGTTGCCCTGCTGGGTACGGCCGAACTCGTCGCCCGCCGTCAGCATGATCGTGCCGCGCGAGGCGAACAGGGTGGCGAGCAGCGCGCGCATGTCGCGGCAACGAGCGGCCTGCACGGCGGGATCGTCGCTAGGCCCCTCGACGCCACTGTTCCAGCTATAATTGTCGTTGTGGCCATCGCGGTTCGCCTCGCCATTGGCCTCGTTATGCTTGCGCGCATAGGCAGTGACGTCGGCTAGGGTGAAGCCGTCATGCGCGGCGACGAAGTTCACCGTGCGGCTGATCGTGCGGCCGTGATGGCCGAAGATGTCCGACGATCCGGCGAGCCGGGTGGCGAGGTCGCCGATGCTGTGCGGATCGCCGCGCCAGAAGCGGCGGACATCGTCGCGATAGCGATCGTTCCACTCGATAAATTCCTCGCCGAAGCAGCCGAGCTGGTAGCCACCTGGGCCGATGTCCCATGGCTCGGCGATCAGGATGCGATCCGACAGGATCGGGTCGCGGCGCATCTCGCGGAACAGCACCCCGTCGGGTTCGAAGCCGTCGGGCACCCGGCCGAGGATGGGCGCCAGGTCGAAGCGGAAGCCGTCGATCCCGGCCTGCTCGACGAAATGGCGCATCGCGTCGAGGATCAGGCGGCGGGTCGCGGGATGGTCGCAGGCCAGCGTGTTGCCGCAGCCGCTGTCATTGGCGAGGGTGCCGGGCTCGTCCCGCAGGGTGCGGAAATAGGCGTGGTTGTCGATCCCGCGCAGAGACAGCGTTGGCCCCTGCGCATCGCTCTCGCCGCTATGGTTGAACACCACGTCGAGAATCACGCCGATGCCCGCCGCATGGAGCGCGGCCACCGTCTCGCGCAGCTCGGCAAGCCCGCCGGGGGCCAGGCGCGGGTCGAGCGCCATGTTGGCGACCGGATTATAGCCCCAGCTGTTGGTGAGGCCGAGCGGGCCGAGATGGCGCTCGTCGATCCAGGCGGCGATCGGCATCAGCTCGACGGCGTTGACGCCGAGCTTTTTCAGATGGGCGATGATCGCGGGATGGGCAAGCGCGGCGATCGTTCCGCGCTGTTCTTCGGGTACATCGGGATGCAGCTTGGTGAAGCCACGCACATTGAGCTCGTAGACCAGCCCGCCGGACACGAAGCGCGGCGCTTCGTGCGGCAGCGGGGCGGGCAGGGCGGTGACCAGCGCCTTGGGCATCAGCGGTGCGGTGTCGAACCCCGCATCGCGGGGGCTGGTCAGGCGCGGATCATAAGCGAAGGGCCGGTCGAGCGCGATCGCGTGGGGATCGACAAGCAGCTTGTTCGGATCGAACCACTGCCCCCGGCCCGGATCATAAGGTCCGTCGGTGCGGAAGCCGTAGCGCGTGCCTTCGGGCAGCTCAGGGACGATCGCCTGGAAGATGTCGGCGGGGCCCCGCTCCAGCGGGATGCGCTGGGTTTCGGTGTCGTTCGCGTCGAAGATCGAGACCCAGGTGGCGGTGGCGGTCTCGGACCAGAGGGCGAAGTGGACGCCCTGCGGTGTGGGCGTGGCGCCGAAACGGGCGGGGGGGGAGCTCACCTGAAGATCCTCCCCATCGCAGATGGGGAGGGGGACCATGCGCAGCATGGTGGAGGGGTAGTCCGAGAGCACGGACCGGACGACGGCGATGAGGTTGCAAACCCCTCCACCGCCTTCGGCGGTCCCCCTCCCCATGCTTCGCATAGGGAGGATCTTTGGACGGCACTTGTCACGTGATCACATCCGGTTCGGTCCGCCCGGTATGGCGCGTGATCCCGGCGATCGTCTCGACCGCCGCCACCAGATCACCGATCGCTTCCCCAGTGACCCGGCCGAGATCGCCGTCATTGGGTTCGTAGCGCTCGATATAGACGCGGATCGTGGCGCCCGAGGTGCCGGTGCCCGACAGGCGGAAGACGATGCGCGAGCCGCCGGTGAACAGGATGCGGATGCCCTGGTGCAGGCTCTCCGATCCGTCGATGGGGTCGAGATAGGCGAAGTCGTCGGCGGTCTCGATGCGCAGGTCGCCGATCTCGGTGCCGGGCAGGCTGGCGAGCTTGCCGCGCAGCTCGGCCATCAGCGCGTCGGCGGCGGCGCTGTCGACGCCCTCATAATCGTGGCGGGCATAATAATTCCGCCCATATTTCAGCCAATGCTCCTGGGCGATCTCGATCGCGCTCTGCTTGCGCACCGCCAGGATGTTGAGCCAGAGCAGCACCGCCCACAAACCGTCCTTCTCGCGGACATGGTCCGATCCGGTGCCGGCACTCTCCTCGCCGCAGATCGTCGCCTTGCCGGCGTCGAGCAGATTGCCGAAGAATTTCCAGCCGGTCGGGGTCTCGAACAGCGGCAGGCCCATGGTCTCGGCTACCTTGTCGGCGGCGCCGCTGGTCGGCATCGACCGGGCAATACCGGCCAGGCCGCGCGCATAGCCGGGCGCCAGATGGGCGTTGGCGGCCAGCATCGCCAGCGAGTCCGAGGGCGTGATGAAGATGCCCTTGCCGATGATCAGGTTGCGATCGCCGTCGCCGTCCGACGCCGCGCCGAAATCGGGCGCGTCGGGGCCCATCATCTCGTCATAGAGCGCCTTGGCGTGGACGAGGTTGGGATCGGGATGATGATGTCCGAAGTCGGGCAGGGGGGTGCCGTTGCGCACCGTGCCCCTGGCCGCGCCGAGGCGGTTCTCCAGGATGTCATGCGCATAGGGGCCGGTGACCGCGCTCATCGCGTCGAAGGCGATGCGGAAGCCGCCGTCGATCATCTCGCGGATCGCGGCGAAGTCGAACAGGCTGCCCATCAGCTCGGCATAATCGGCGACCGGATCGATGATCCGCACCACCGCATCGCCCACCCGCGTGTCGCCATCCTTGTCGAGATCGACATCGGGGGCGTCGAGGGTCAGGTAGCGGCTGATCGCCTTGCTGCGCGCGAAGATGGCGTCGGTGATCTTCTCGGGGGCGGGGCCGCCATTCTGGATGTTGTACTTGATCCCGAAATCCTCGGTCGGCCCGCCGGGATTATGGCTGGCCGACAGGATGATCCCGCCGAACGCGCCATATTTGCGGATCACATGGCTGGCGGCGGGCGTCGACAGGATGCCGCCGCGACCGATCAATATCGTGCCGAAGCCATTGGCCGCCGCCATCCGGATCGCGATCTGGATCGCCTCACGATTGTAGAAGCGGCCGTCGCCGCCGATCACCAGCGTCTTGCCGGCAAAGCCTTCGAGCGAGTCGAAGATCGACTGGACGAAATTCTCCAGATAGCCGGGCTGCTGGAACACCGGCACCTTCTTGCGCAGGCCCGAGGTGCCCGGTTTCTGGTCCGTGAAGGGGGTGGTGGCGATGTCGCGGACCGTCATGGCGTCATGTTCCTGTCGATCAGAGAGCGGTAGAGCGCGGCATAGCGCGCGCTGCTGCGGCCCCAGCCATAGTCGCCACGCATGCCCTGCCGACGCAAGGCCTGCCAGGCACCTGGCGTCCAGTAGAGCGCGATGGCGCGGCTGATCGCCGCTTTCAGCGCGTCGCCCGAGGCGGGGAGGTGGAGGATGCCGGTGGCGCAGCCCTCGGACAGGGCGGCGTCATTGGCGTCGATGATCGTGTCGGCGAGCCCGCCGGTGCGCGCGGCGACGGGCACCGTGCCATAGCGCAGGCCATAGAGCTGGGTGAGGCCGCAGGGTTCGAAGCGCGATGGGATCAGGATGGAATCGCAGCCCGCCTGCATCAGATGGGCGAGCGGCTCGTCATAGCCGGTGACCACGCCCACCGCGCCGCGATGCCTGTGCGCGGCGGCGAGCAGCGCGCCCTCGAAGGCGCTGTCGCCCGATCCCAGCACCACCAGCCGCGCGCCATGGGCGACGATATGCTCGATGGAATCGGCGATCAGGTCGATCCCCTTCTGCCAGGTCAGCCGGCTGATCAGCGCGAAGATCGGCCCCTTGCCGCGCTTGAGGCCGAAGCGCTTCTCGATCGCGCGGCGATTGGCGTCGCGGCCGCCCAGAGCGCGTGCCGAGAAGGGCTTGGCGAGATGCGGATCGGTCGCCGGGTCCCATTCGGCGGTGTCGATGCCGTTGACGATGCCGTGCACCGCCGGCCCGCGCCCGCGCAGCAGCCCGTCCAGCCCCATGCCAAAGGCCGGGGTGCGGATCTCGTCGGCATAGGTGGGGCTGACGGTGGTGATCGCATCGGCATATTGCAGCCCGGCCTTCAGATAGCCGACCCCGCCATAATATTCGACGCCTTCCACCGAGAAGGCCGATGCCGGCAGCCCCAGTTCGGGGAAGATGCCGGCGTCGAAGCGGCCCTGGAAGGCCAGGTTGTGGACGGTCAGCACCACCGGGGTGCGCGGCGCGCGGCCATGGCGGACATAGGCGGCGGTGAGCGCGGCCTGCCAGTCATGGGCGTGGACGGCATCGGCCTGCCAGCCCTTCACCGCGCCGGCGGCAACGTCGGCCGCAACCGCCGACAGCGCGGCGAAGCGGCGCCAATTGTCCGACCAGTCGGTTCCGGTCAGGTCGACATAGGGGCCGCCGTCGCGGGTGGCGAACAGATGCGGGCTGTCGAGCAGCAGCAGGTCGAGCGCGCCCAGCTTCGCGGCGAGCAGCCGGGCCGGGCCGCCGAACAGCGCCTTGTAGCTGTGCACCGCCTTCAGCCTGGCGCCGGCAAAGGCGCGCAGCACCTGCGGATAGGCGGGCAGGAGGGAACGGGTCTCGACGCCATGCGCGGCGAGCGCAGGCGGCAGGGCGCCCGCCACATCGGCGAGGCCCCCGGTCTTGACCAACGGATGAAGCTCGGACGTGACCGAGAGCAGGCGCAGCGGCATGGTTCGTCTATGCCACCAGCTTGTCGATCATGTCCTGCGTGATCAGGCAGACGCCCTTCTCGGTGCGGCGAAACCGCTGGGCATCGACCACCGGATCCTCGCCGACGATCAGTCCGGTGGGGATATGCACACCCTGGTCGATCACCACCCGGTGGAGCCGGGCCTCGCGGCCGATATGGCAGCCGGGCATGATCACCGCCTCGGTGATCGAGGAGAAGCTGTTCACCCGCACGTCGGAGAAGAGCAGCGCGCGATGGAGCGAGGCGCCCGAGACGATGCAGCCACCCGCGATCAGCGAGGAGGTGGCGGCGCCGCGGCGGCCTTCCTCATTGTGGACGAACTTGGCGGGCGGGGTGACCTCGGCATAGCTCCAGATCGGCCAGTCGCGCTCGTAGATGTCGAGCTGGGGGACGACGTCGGTCAGGTCGATGCTCGCCTCCCAATAGGCGTCGATCGTGCCCACGTCGCGCCAATAGGCCTCGGGCTCGCTTTCGGCGCGGATGCAGCTGTCGGAGAAGAGGTGCGCCACCGCCTTGCCGTGCTTGACGATATAGGGGATCAAATCCTTGCCGAAATCATGGCTCGACGTGAGGTCGGCCGCGTCGCGGCGAAGCTGCTCGGCCAGGAAGCTGGTCTTGAAGACATAGATGCCCATCGAGGCGAGCGCGGTGTCGGGCTTGCCGGGCATGGCGGGCGGATTGGCGGGCTTCTCGACGAAATCCTTGATCCGCTTCTTGGCGTCGATGTGCATCACCCCGAAGCCGGTGGCCTCCATCCGCGGCACTTCGAGGCAGCCCACCGTCACGTCGGCATCGGCATCGACATGCTGGCGGAGCATCAGCTCATAATCCATCTTGTAGATGTGATCGCCCGCCAGGATGATCATATATTCGGGGCCGTAGGACTCGATGATGTCGAGGTTCTGGTAGACCGCGTCGGCCGTCCCCTCATACCATTGGGTTTCGGACACACGTTGGCTGGCCGGCAGGATGTCGAAGCTCTCGTTGCGCTCGGGGCGCAGGAAGTTCCAGCCGCGCTGCAGGTGGCGGATCAGCGAATGCGCCTTGTACTGGGTCGCGACCCCCATGCGGCGGATGCCCGAGTTGAGCGCGTTCGACAGCGCGAAGTCGATGATCCGGGCCTTGCCGCCGAAATAGACGGCGGGCTTGGCGCGCCGGTCGGTCAGCTCGAACAAACGGCTGCCGCGCCCTCCCGCCAGGACATAGGCCATGGCGTCACGCGCCAGCGGCTGATTGCGCCGATCCGTCATAAGCTTCCCCGACATCACGCGGACTCCAGCATCAACGTTGCTAGTGGCGGCAACGTTACAGTAGCATAACCATCTGCGGCGGCTTCGATGAAACCGCCATTGCCCATATTGGTGCCGCCATAGATCGCGGCATCGCTGTTGATCAGCTCGCGCCACCGTCCACCGCGCGAGAGGCGCAGCCCGTAGTTTTTGCGGGGTTCCGGGGTCATGTTCGAGATGATCGCGACCGGCGGCTCTCCCGGCGCATGGCGTTCCCAGGCGAACACCGAATTCTCGGCATCGTCGACCACCAGCCAGCGGAAGCCCTCGGCCTCGCAGTCGCGCGCGTGGAGGGCAGGGCGCTCGCGATAGAGCCGGTTGAGGTCCCGCACGAGCCGGCGGACCCCTTCATGCGCGGGGGCGTCGAGCAGGTGCCAGTCGAGCGCGCGTTCCTCGCTCCATTCGGCGCGCTGGGCGAACTCCTGCCCCATGAACAGCAGCTTCTTTCCGGGATAGCCCCACATCAGCGTGTAATAAGCCCGCAGATTGGCGAATTTCTGCCAGTCGTCGCCGGCCATCTTGTTGAGCAGCGAGCCCTTGCCATGGACGACCTCGTCATGGCTGAGCGGCAGGACGTAATTCTCGCCAAACGCGTAGAGCAGCCCGAAGGTGATGTCGTCATGATGGTGGCGGCGATGGACGGGCTCGCGCGCCATGTAGCGCAGCGTGTCGTGCATGAAGCCCATATTCCATTTGAAGCCGAAGCCGAGCCCGCCTTCATGGACAGGGTGCGAGACCTTGGGCCAGCTGGTCGATTCCTCGGCGATCGTCATCACGCCGGGATGGTGGCCATAGACCTCCTTGTTCATCCGCTGGAGGAAGGCGACCGCCTCCAGATTCTCGCGCCCGCCATGCTGGTTGGGCAGCCACTCGCCTTCCTTGCGGGAGTAATCGAGGTACAGCATCGAAGCGACGGCATCGACCCGCAGCCCGTCGAGATGATATTTCTCGGCCCAGAACAACGCGTTGTTGACCAGGAAGCTCTGCACCTCGCGCCGCCCGAAATTGTAGATCGCGGTGTTCCAGTCGGGGTGGAAGCCCTTGCGCGGGTCGGCATGCTCGTAGAGCGCAGTGCCGTCGAACTGCGCCAGACCATGGGCGTCGGTCGGGAAATGGGCGGGCACCCAATCGAGGATCACGCCGATGCCGGCGCGATGCGCGCCGTCGACAAAGCGGGCGAAGGCCTCGGGCTTCCCGAAGCGCGCGGTGGGGGCATAGAGGCCGGTGGTCTGGTAGCCCCAGCTCGGATCATAGGGATATTCGGTGATCGGCAGCAGCTCGATATGGGTGAAGCCCATCTCGGCGACATAGGGGATCAGCCGCTCGGCCATCGCGTCCCAGGGAAGGAACTGGCCCTGCTCGTCGCGCTGCCAGGACCCGGCATGGACCTCGTAGATCGAGACCGCCTCGCGCCTGATATCGGCCTTGCGCCAATAGTCACGATGGGCGCCATCGCCCCAGTCATGACCGAGCGGCGCGGTGGTGATCGAGGCGGTGGCAGGGCGCAGCTCCGAGCGGAAGGCGAAGGGATCGGCCTTCAGCGGCAGCACCTTGCCCTGCGCGCCGACGATCTCGAACTTATAGGGCTCGTCCTCGCCGATGTCGGGGATGAAGATCTCCCACAGGCCGGTGTCGCGCCGCAGGCGCATCACATGGCGGCGGCCGTCCCACTGGTTGAACAGGCCCACCACCGAGACGCGCTTCGCATTGGGCGCCCACACCGCGAAATGGATGCCATCGGCGCCGTCATGACGGATCTTGTGCGCGCCGAGCTTGTCGAACAGCCGGAGATGCGATCCCTCGCCGATATAATAATCGTCCATCGGGCCCAGCACGGGGCCGAAGCTATAGGCGTCGGTGACGGTCCAGCTGCCGCCGGCATTGGCGGCGCGGTAGCGCAGCGGCTGCGGCTTGCGGAGCTTGAGGCTGCCTTCGAACAGCCCGGCCTTGTCGATCTTCTCCAGCGTGCCCGCCGGCTTGCCTGCCAGGGTGAGCGCCTCGACACTGTCTGCGCCCGGGATGAAAGCCCGCGCGAGCAGGCCTTTTTCCGCGGGGTGGACGCCGAGCACCGCGAAGGGGTCGGCATGCTTGCCTTTGACGAGGGCCGCGATCTCGGCGGCGGGAAGGGTGGACGGGGCTGTTATAGTTCTGCTCCGATCGTCCCGAGCGAAGTCGAGGGACGTAGGCTCCCGGAAGCGTGTCTCGACTGCGCTCGACACGAACGGCTATGGGCTAGGCGCTGCTCAGATCAAAGAACACCCCAGATTTCAGAAGCATATTGGCGGATGGTACGGTCCGAGGAGAACCAGCCCATGCCCGCCACGTTGCGGATCGCCATCGCGGTCCAGGCGGGCTTGTCGATCCACAGCGTGTCGATCTCGCGCTGCTTGGCGGCATAGCTGTCGAAGTCGGCGGCGACCATGAACCAGTCATGTTCGTAGAGGCCGTCGACCAGCGACTTGTAGCGGGTGCGATCGTCGGGCGAGAAGACGCCGCCGCCGATCGCATGGAGCGCCTGGCTCAGCTCGCGCGAGCCTTCGATGATCTGGCGGGGGTTATGGCCATCGGCACGCGCCCTGGCCACCTCGGCCGCGGTCAGGCCGAAGATCATGATGTTGTCGGGGCCGACATGGTCGCGCATCTCGACATTGGCGCCGTCGAGCGTGCCGATCGTCAGCGCGCCGTTGAGAGCGAACTTCATGTTGCCGGTGCCCGAGGCTTCCATGCCCGCGGTCGAGATCTGCTCGGACAGATCGGCGGCCGGCATCATGATCTCGGCCAGCGAGACATTGTAATTGGGGACGAAGGCCACCTTGAGCAGGCCCTGCACCGCCGGATCATGGTTGATCACGCGGGCGACGTCATTGGCCAGTTTGATGATCAGCTTGGCGTTGTGATAGCTCGGCGCCGCCTTGCCGCCGAACAGCTTCACCCGCGGCACCCAGTCGCGCTCGGGATGCGAGCGCATCTGATCGTAGAGCGCCACCGCCTCGATGATGTTGAGCAGCTGGCGCTTATATTCGTGGATGCGCTTGATCTGGGTGTCGAACAGCGCCGACGGATCGATCTTCAGGCCCATCCGCTCGCGCAGCAGGTTCGAGAGCGCGGCCTTCTTGGCCAGCTTCACCGCGGCGAACTTCTCCTGGAAGGCGCTGTCGTCGGCAAATCTGCCGAGCTCGGTCAGCGCCTCGAGATCGTCGAGGAAGGCATCGCCGATCGCCTCGCGGATCAGCCCGGTCAGCTCGGGGTTGCACTGCATCAGCCAGCGGCGTGGGGTGATGCCGTTGGTCTTGTTGTTGATCCGGTCGGGGTAGAGCCGATGGAGCGAGGCGAACACCGTCTCCTTCATCAGCTCGGTATGGAGCGCCGACACGCCGTTGACGCTGTGCGAGCCGGCAAAGGCGAGGTTGCCCATCCGCACCCGCCGCTCGCCGCCCTCGTCGATCAGCGAGATCGCGCTGATCGAGGCATCGTCGAAGCCATGGTTCTTGCGCGCCTCGATCAACAGCTTGGCGTTGATCGCGTAGACCAGCTGCATGTGGCGCGGCAGCAACTGTTCGAACAGGTGGATCGGCCAGCTCTCCAGCGCCTCGGGCAGCAGGGTGTGGTTGGTGTAGCCGAAGGTCGCGCGGGTGATGTCCCACGCCTCGTTGAAGTCGAGATTGTGCAGGTCGATCAGGATCCGCATCAGCTCGGCCACTGACACCGCCGGATGGGTATCGTTGAGCTGGATCGCCGCCTTGTCGGGCAGGGTGCGGATGTCGCCGAAATATTGGACGTGGCGGCGGACGATGTCCTGCAGCGACGCCGAGGAGAAGAAATATTCCTGGCGCAGGCGCAGCTCCTGCCCGGCCTGGTGGCTGTCGGCGGGGTAGAGAACGCGGGTCAGCGCCTCGGCCTTGTTGCTCTCCTTGAGCGCGCCGATGTGATCGCCGGCGTTGAAGGCGTCGAGCAGGATCGGGTCGATCGGCTGCGCGGTCCACAGGCGCAGGGTGTTCACTCGGTCGCCGCGCCAGCCCACCACCGGCGTGTCATAGGCGGTGGCGATGATGCGGTCCTGCGGCTTCCAGCTGCGGGCATGGTCCCCGCTGCCATCGGCCGCCGCCAGGTCGACGATGCCGCCGAAGCCGATCTCGTAGCTCGCCTCGCGGCGCTCGAACTCCCATGGATTGCCATGGGCCAGCCAGGTCTCGGGCAGTTCGACCTGCCATCCGTCGGAGATTTCCTGGCGGAACATGCCGTTCACATAGCGGATGCCATAGCCATAGGCCGGCACGTCGACCGAGGCGAGCGACTCCATGAAGCAGGCGGCGAGGCGGCCGAGGCCGCCATTGCCGAGCGCGGCATCGGGCTCCAGCTCGCGGATCATGTCGATGTCGACGCCCAGCGAGGTCAGCGCCTCGCGCATCTCGTCCATCAGGCCCAGGTTCGAGATCGCGTCGCGCATCAGTCGGCCGATCAGGAACTCCAGGCTGAGATAATAGACGCGTTTGCCGCCAGCCTGATAGGTTTCCTCGGTGCTGGCGATCCAGCGGTCGATCACGCGGTCGCGGATCACCAGGATCGTCGCGGCCAGCCAGTCATGGCTTTTTGCCGCCGCCGCATTCTTGCCCAGCCGATAGGTCAGCCGCTCGATGATCTCGCCGGCCAGGTCGGCCGGATCGGTGCTGCGGGCAGCGGGCTTGGGAAGGGCGGCGCTGGCTGTATTGCGGTTCATTTCGCGACTCCCCCGAAGGTCCCCTGGCGTCGACTTGAGTGTATCGCAGCCGGTGCCGTTCGCAACCATCATGTTGCAGTGCAGTAATAAAATCCGGCGGACGTGGTTGGTTCCCCGGCAGTGGGGTTTTTCAGTCGCTTACCGGCCGTGGCGCCCGGCGCATCAGCCACCAGATCGGCACCCCGGCGACGATCAGCACCGCACCCCACAAATTGGCCTCGACCCCGGCGCCGTAGAGCGCCCAGAAGGCGTAGAGGGTAGCGGCGACGCCCACCCAGCGCCTGACCCCGCCCAGCTTGAGCGCGGCCGCGGCGACGACGACATACATGACGAGCGCCGCCGTGGTGGCGAGCAGCGCGACGAAGGTGAACAGGTTCACCGTCGTCTTGCTGGCGTTGAGGGCGAGGACGAGGGTGACGAGCCCGCTCGACAGGATATGCGCGCGCACCGGCACGCCCCGGGCCGACAGCTTGCCAAGCGCGCGCGGGAAGACCCCGCCCGCCGCCATCGCCGCCGGCAGTTCGCCCTGCAGCAGGATCCAGCCATTGAGGGCGCCGAGCGCGCTGATCATCGCGAAGGCCGCCACCACCTTCGCGGCGGCCGGGCCCAGCGCGTGCGCCATCACCTCGGCGAAGGGTGCCGCCGATTTCGCCGCCACCTCGGGCGCCAGCAGCAGGATCACCGCGGTGCAGGCGAACAGGTAGATGACCCCGGTCAGCGCGGTGCCGCCGAAGGTGGCGAGCGGGATGGTCCGCTCGGGATTGGTGACCTTGCCCGCCGGCACCGTCGCCGATTCCAGCCCCAGAAAGGCCCAGAGGGTGAGGGTGCCCGCGGTGGTGATCGCCGCCAGGCCGATCTCGGGCCGGTGCGGATCGGGCAGGGACAGGCCGCCGCTGGGGGCCGCCATCGCGGCGATGATTACCACGGCGATCAGCGGCAATATCTTCAGCACGGTGGTGATCAACTGTACCCAGCCCGCATTGCGCGTGCCGCTGATGTTGATCGCGGTCATCGTCCAGACCAGTATGATCGTCACCAGGGTGGACAGCAGCGCATCGGTGGCGAGCACGGGGATGAAGGCCGAGAGATAGCTGACCGACGCCACCGCGATCGCGCCATTGCCGACGAACAGCGATATCCAATAGGCCCAGGCGACGAAGAAGGACACATCGTTGCCGAAGGCGGCGCGGACATAGACATAGGGCCCGCCCGCCTGCGGCATCGACCGGCAGAGCCCGGCGAAGACGGCGGCGATGGCGAGGCTGCCGGCGATCGTGATCCCCCAGGCGGGGATGACGTTCCACCCATAGGGGGCCAAGCTGGCGGGCAGCATATAGACGCCCGAGCCGATCATGTTGCCGACCACCAGCGCCGTCGCCATCACCAGGCCTAGCGGGCGGCCTGATCCGCCTGATTTATCCGTCATGCCGAACCTGGTTCAGCATCGGTTGGGCGCCGTGGTCGCCGCGTCGAGATTCATGGTCCAGCGTTTCCCCCTCGGTTGGCTGGCCTGACTGGTGGGTCATGCTGAAACAAGTTCAGCATGACCCGTCCCGAATGGCAATCGCTCGCGGATCAGAAACGTTGCGAGACCTTCAGGCCGAATTGCTGCGGCTTGATCGGGTAGGAGCGGGCATATTGCCCGCAATAGGTCGGTGCGCAGAAGGTGTTCTTGCTGGCGATGCCGCGCTTGTCGAAGGCGTTCTGAAGATAGGCTTCGAACTTGACGGTACCGAAGGCCATGCCCGCCGAGAAATCGAAGGTGGTGAAGGCCTTGGTTCGCCCGACCGCGGCATCGTCGGCGGTTGCCAGGAACTGCCGCGCCCCGCCTTGCTGCAGTACCGAGCCCTGAACGAAGCTCTCATTGCCTCCCAGCTCGAAGTCGTAGCGGGCCGTGCCGGTGCCCTTGAACTTCGGCTGCTGGGTCAGGCGCGTGCCCTTCGGCGCCGCGACGGTGCCAAGGGTGCAGTCGATATTGTTCGATGCGTTGATGCTGCAGAAGGGCGTGGTCAGCTTGGCGTCGGTATAGGTGCCCGACCCGGACAGGGTGAGCCCGTTCTTCGCATATTGCAGCGTTATCTCGGCGCCTTTGATGTCGGCGTCGCCCGAATTGTAGATATTCACCACGCCCACCGAACCGACCGGCGCCAGCGTATATTGGAGCTTGTTCCACTTCATATAATAGACCGCGCCGTTGAAGCGCAGCGCGCGGTCCAGCCAGCTCGTCTTCCAGCCGATTTCGAAATTGTCGATCGTGTCGGCGTCATAGGGATTGATGCCCGGGCGGCGATTGTTGCCGCCGGGCCGGAAACCGGTCGAATAGGTCGCGTAGACCATCCTGGCGGGGTCGATCTGCCAGGCCAGGCTGATCTTGTGGGTCTCGCCGCTTTCCTTGTAGCTTTTGTCGACGCTGATGCACTGGCCCGGCGTGATCGGGGTGGGACAGCCCGCCGCCGCCGCGTTCGAGGCGAAGCCCGAAAAGCCCTCGAGCGTGTTATGCGCCTTGAAGCCGCGGATGCCGCCGGTCAGCGTGAGGTCGGGTGTGATCTTGAAATAGACCTCGCCGAAGGCGGCATAGTCGCGCGCGACGATGTGCGTGTCGGTGGTGAAGATATCGTCGCCGAAGGTCACCGGATAGCCGGTCGCGGCGAGGCCGGGGACGTAATAATCGGCGAAATTCTTGTTCGACTGGCGCTGGTAGAACAGACCGGCGGTGAAGCTCAGCCGCTTGTCATGATCCGAACTGATCCGGAATTCGTGGCTCTGCTTCGTCAGGCGCTGGTCGTTGTGATAGCGCTGGGTGGGATCGAGGAAGCCGCCATTGCCGTCCGGAAAATTGGTGTAGCCGGTGATGTTGTCATAATAGACCGTGTAGTAACTGTAGTCCTGATCGTTGTTGATCGATCGCTTCAGATAGCCACCCGCATAGGTCAGGTCGAAATCGCCGATCTTGCCCTCGATGGCCAGGCTGGCGAGATAGAATTTGTCGATGTTCCGATCGGGCGCGAACTCGTGGACCTTGAGGTCCCCGGCGCGGACGGGATCATAGCCGAAAGTGCCCTTGGCCTTCTGATACTGGCCCTGGATCTTGGGCGTCACCGTCCAGTTGTCGTCGAGCTCGATGCCCAGCGCCAGTCGCCCGCCATAGGTGTCGACCTCGTTGAAGTTCTTCTTCACCAGGGCCGCATTGCTGACGGTCAGGTCGTTGGTCGGATCGGAGTCCGACAGGGTGTAGGTGCGGCTCGCCAGCGTGTTGTCGATATAGCCGGCGTCGCGGACATACCAGCCGACCGCGCGCAGCGCCGCCCTCTCGCCGAGCGGGACGTTGGCGAAGGCCTCGGCCGTGCCGCCGACACCGCCCTTGCCGAACTTGTTGATGCCCAGATCATAGCCCGCCGAGAATTTGCCGATCTCGGGCTTGTTGGTGATCAGGCGGATCGTGCCGGCCAGCGAGCTGGCGCCGTATAGCGTGCCCTGCGGCCCCGACAGCGCCTCGACGCGGGCCAGATCATAAGCGTGGACGTCGAGCATCGCGCCGATCGTCGAAACCGGGATTTCGTCGAGATAGATGCCCACCGTCGGCAGCGAGCCGCCGGGCAGGTTGATGCCCCCGGTCGCAACGCCGCGGATCGAGATGTCCGACTGCGACGGACCATAGGTCTGGAAGCTGACGCTGGGCAGCAGCTTCACATAATCGTCGAGATTGCTGACCTGGTGCTGGGCGAGTGTCTCGGTGCCCAGCGCCTGCAGGCTGATCGGCACCTTCTGGATGCTTTCGCTGCGCTTCTGGGCGGTGACGACGATCTCGCCGGCCTGGGCCGAGTCGTCCGCAGGAGCCTGCTGGGCGCAGGCGATCCCGGGAGTGATCAGGATGGTGGAAGCGAGCAATGCCGCAGCCAACGGGCGGCGGACGGAGGGAAGAAATTTGGCGTTCACGGCAGGACCCTTTTTCTTATCTGCCGGTAACTCCTCATGAAAAAAGTTTAGGCGCAAGAAACTTAGCGGGGTCCCTGCCTACATCGCTGTTAATTTGAATGCCGTGTTGCGGAAACAACACAGCAATGGTTCAGAAATGAGGAACCTCGGGGTACAAGGCGAGCACCGGGCCCAGCGCTTTGCGCAGCGGATCGAGCATCGCGGCATAAGGCTGCCACTGGCCGACGCCGTCGCGATTGATCGGCCGGCGGACCTGTTCGCTGCTGGCGGTGCGCACCGCGCGGCGGCTCTGGTGGAAGTCCAGGCAGGCCGGCTCGAAGGGCAACCCGAGCGCATCGAGCAGCGCGCGGACCTCGCCCTCGGGATCGTCGAGCAGCCGCTCATGGATCACGCGATGGACCTTGCCCGGCAGCACCGCATCGACATGCGCCATCAGCCGCACATAATCGACATAGTAACGCCCGATATCGTAGAGCCCGTAGCTGAAGCCCTGGCCGCGGGCGAAATGCTGGCGGAAGTTGGAGAAGCCGCAATCGAGCGGGTGGCGGCGCGCATCGATGATCCGGGCGTTGGGCAGGATCAGGTGGATGAAGCCTGCGTGCAGCCAGTTGTTCGGCAGCTTGTCGATGAACTGCGGCTTGCCCTCGCGGCGCTGCACCCGGGTCGCCTCGATATAATCCTCGCCCAGGCGCGCGAACTCGTCGCGGTCGAGCGTCGTGAGCGAGCCGGCGCGGGCGGCGAGGCGGGGGATGTCGGGCAGCTCCATCGTGCCCTCGACCTGCGAATGGCAGGACAGGATTTGCTCGATCAGGGTCGATCCCGCACGCGGCATGCCCAGGATGAAGATCGGGTCGGGGGCAGGGCAGCCGGCGCCCTCGCGCTCGGCCAGGAAGGCGGGGGTGAGCAGCGCGATCGCCTCGTCGACCTGTCGGCTGACCAGCGCGGGATCATAGCCGAGCTGGGCGCGGCGGATGGCATTGCCGCTGGCATAATGGGCGAAGGCGCTGGCGTGGTCGCCGATATCGTCGAGCGCCTTGCCCAGCGCGAAATCGAGATGAAGCCGGTCCTCGTCGGCCAGGCCCGGCGTCTCCAGCGCGCCTGCCATCCGGGCGCGGTCGTCGGCCGAGAATTCCACCGTCTTGAGGTTGGCGAGGCTCCACCAGATTTCGCCGAGGGTCGGGTCGATCGCGATCCCACGGCGATAGGCGGCGATCGCCTCATCCTGTTCGCCCACGGTCTTCAGCGCATGGCCATAGCTCATCCACAGCTTGGGCTGGTCGGGGCGCTGCGCCAGCACCTCGCGATAGAGTGCGATCGCCTCCTGATAGTCGCCGACCCGGCCGAGCACGGCGGCGCGCAGGGTGGCATGGGCGGCGTTGCCGGGATCGGCCTTGTTCAGCCGGTCGAGTTCGGCGAGCGCCTCGGTGGTGCGGTTCTGGCGGTGGAGGATCGTCGCCAGATTGGCGCGAGCGGCGGTGAAGCCCGGTGCCAGCTCCAGCGCGCGCTGGAGCAGCGCCTCGCTGTCGCGATAGCGGCCGATCCGCGCGGCCAGCTCGGCCATCATCCGGATCGCGGCGACGTCAATCGGGCAGGCCTTCAGCCGGGCGCGGAGCAACGGCTCGGCGACGTGCAGCTCGTTGGCGACCAGCGCGGCGGCCGCTTGCTGCAACTGGGGCTGATCGACCGAGGCGCGGATCGCGCCCAGTTCGGCCTGCTCGGCGGCATCGTCATGGCCCAGCGCGCGGTGGATGCGGCCGAGCAGGCGGAGCAGGTCGGGATGGCCGGGCAGGCGGGCGAGCAGGCTGCGGGCGATCGGCAAGGCCCGGTCGGGCGCCTCCGCGACCAGCGCCGACGCCTCGGCAAAGGCGCTCTCGATCGGGTCCGCGGTCGCTCCGTTCATGCCCCGCGAAAAGAGGGGCTGGGCCGGCCGCTGTCAACAAGGATGTTAGCGGTTGCGCAGGCGGAACGGCCGCAGCACAGTGCCGCCATAAAGGATCGACAGGGAGATTTCAGATGCACCGCGCATGGCTGGCCAGCCTTCCCCTCATCGCGCTGCTGGCGCCTCCGGCTATGGCGCAGGACAGGGTCGTCGCGATCAAGGCGGGGCGCCTGGTCGACGTGAAGACGGGCTCCGTCCGCACCGACCAGCTGATCATCGTCACTGGCGAGCGGATCACCAGCGTCGGCCCGGCCGTCGGCGCCACGATCCCGGCCGGCGCGAGCCTGATCGACCTGTCGGGCAAGACGGTCTTTCCCGGCCTGATCGACACCCACACCCATGTCACCGGCAATCCCACCACCAGCCCCTATGAGAGCTACCATCTCTCGGTGCCGCGCCAGGCGGTGACCGGGGTGGCCAATGCGCGCCTCACCCTGCTGGCCGGGATCACCACGATCCGCGACGTCGGCTCGGCGGGCTATGCCGACGTCGCGCTGCGCGACGGGATCGAGGCGGGGGAGGTGCCCGGCCCGCATGTGCTGGCCTCGGGCCCGGCACTCGGCATCACCGGCGGCCATTGCGACGACAACAACCTCGCGCCCGAATATCGCTATGAAGCCGAGGGCGTCGCCAATGGCGTCGATGCGGTGCGCGCCGGGGTCCGCCGCAACATCAAATATGGCGCCGACCACATCAAATATTGCGGCACCGGCGGGGTCTTCTCGCGCGGGGACAAGCCCGGCGCGCAGCAATATACCCAGGAAGAGGCCAATGCGCTGGTCGCTGAGGCGCATCTCCACGATCGGCCGGTGGCGGTCCATGCCCATGGCGCCGACGGCATCAAGGTGGCGATCCGCGCCGGCGCGGATTCGATCGAACATGCCAGCCTGATCGATGACGAGGGACTGCGCATGGCCAAGGCCGCGGGCACCGTGCTGTCGATGGACATCTACAACACCGACTATACCCAGAGCGAAGGCAAGAAGAATGGCGTGCCCGAGGAGTCGCTCCAGAAGGACCGCGACATCGGCGACATCCAGCGCGAGAATTTCCGCAAGGCGGTGAAGCTGGGCGTGAAGCTGAGCTTCGGCACCGATGCCGGCGTCTATCCCAATGGCGACAATGCCCGGCAGCTGGCGGTCATGGTGCGCTATGGGATGACGCCGATGCAGGCGCTTCAGGCGGCGACCGTTACCGGCGCCGAGCTGCTGCGCAAGGGCAAGGACCTCGGACAGATCGCGCCCGGCTATTATGCCGACATCGTCGCGGTCGACACCGACCCACTGGCGGATATCCGCGCGGTGGAGAAGCCGGCCTTCGTGATGAAGGCGGGCGCGGTCTATCGCGGCGAGGACGCGGCCTGCCGGGCGGCACCCTCCAGCTGGGGCTGTGCCGGCCCGATCCGGTAGGTCGGCACGGAAAGCGACCCTCCGGAACAGAAAAAAACCTATCCGGGAAAGTGCGGATAGGATGAGGCCGCGACGTCATCTTCCCCCGCTGAAACGCAGCGGGGCCGGGGAGACGTCACGCGACGGGTGCGATCTGTTACCGTAATCAGCGGGTTCCTTGAAACAAATCCGAAACGTTCGTTTCACCTACCCGTCACCAACCACTGCGAACGGCCTCCCCAAGATATCCAGGGAGGTTCCAATGAAAAAGATTCTGTGCGGCGCAAGCCGCGCCGCGATTGCGCTTGGCTTGTCGCTGTCGACGGGTGCGATGGCGGGTACGCTGGTGGGTACGGTGTCCGACGGTTCGGGCACTCGCGCGCTGCAGAGCGCCGAGCTGCGCATCGTCGAGCTGGGCCGTGCGGTGGAAGCGGGTCGCGACGGCAGCTATCGCTTCACCGACGTGCCGGCCGGCACCTATACGGTCGTGGCGCGCTATGTGGGCGCCGACAGCGTCACCACCACGGTGCAGGTCTCCGAGACCGGCGAGACCCGCGCGGATATCGCGCTGGGCGAGACCGATCGCGGCTCGATCATCGTGCTCGGCCAGTACGCCAACCAGGCGAGCACCCTGTCGCGCCAGCGTGCCGCCGACGGTGTGGAGAGCGTGCTGACCCGCGACGCGATCGGCCAGTTCCCCGACCAGAATGTCGCGGAATCGCTGCGCCGCCTGCCGGGCCTCAACATCCTCAACGACCAGGGCGAGGGCCGCTTCGTCTCGATCCGCGGCCTCGACCCCGAACTCAACGCCTCGACCGTCAACGGCGTCCGCCTGCCGGCGCCGGAATCCGACGTCCGCTCGGTCGCGCTCGACGTGATCTCGAGCGATATCATCGAATCGATCGAGGTGAAGAAGTCGCTGACGCCGGACATGGACGCCGACACGATCGGCGGCTCGATCGACATCAAGACCACCAGCGCGTTCGACCGCAAGAAGGACCTCTACAAGGTCTCCGCCGAGGGCAGCTTCAACAACAAGACCAACGCGACCACGCCGAAGGCGAGCGTCGACTTCGCGACCCGCGTGACCGACAATTTCGGCATCGCCGGCGCCGCGTCCTATTACAAGCGCCGCTTCGCGACTGACAATATGGAGATGGATGGCTGGGATATCGACGACAGCGGCAATGCCTTCGCCGACACCGTCGAATATCGCGACTATGACGTGACCCGCAAGCGCATCAGCGCCTCGCTCTCGCTCGACTGGAAGCCCAGCGACACTACCACCCTCTATGCGCGCGGCCTCTACAGCCAGTTCGACGACCAGGAATATCGCCGCCGTCTGATCTTCGAGATGGACGAGGCCCCGAGCAGCAGCTCGCCGCTGGGCGCCAGCTTCCTGTCCGACGACGGCGAGATCAGCGTGCAGCGCGACCTGAAGGATCGCTTCGAGCGCCAGCGCATCCGCTCCTTCGTGGTCGGCGGCGAGACCGAGACCGGCCCGTGGAAGGCGGTCTATTCGGGCAGCTGGTCGAAGGCGAGCGAACGCGAGAAGGGCTCGATCGACCCGGTCGTGTTCGAGCGCAAGTTCGAGGATCCGGGCGAGTTCGGCGTCCGCTTCGATTATACCCGGCCCATGTACACCGGCTATCAGGTGACCGCCGGCCGCGACCTGTTCCTCGACCCCAGCGAATATGAGTTCGACAAGGTCGAGCGCACGTCGCTGAGCGACGCGACCGACGAGGAGTTCGCGTTCAAGGCCGACATCTCGCGCGAGTTCGCGATGGACGACGGCGTGTTCACCGTCCAGGCGGGCGCCAAGCAGCGCTTCCGCACGAAACGCTACAATGCGACCTTCGACATCTATGACGGCTATGACGGCGACCTGACCCTGTCCGACTTCATGGGCTCGCAGGATTACAGCCTGGCCGACATCGAGCCGACCCCGGCCAAGAAGTCGTTCCGCACCTTCTTCCGCAACAATCTCGGCGCCTTCGAGCTGAACCCGGTCGACAGCGCCCAGGCCTCGGCCGAGTCCGACTTCCGCGTGAAGGAAGACATCACCGCCGGCTATCTGCTCGGCCGGTGGGACAGCGCCCATCTGCGCGTGATCGGCGGCGTCCGCATCGAGCACACCCGCAACACCATCGCCAGCAACACCGTGACCTTCGTCGCCGAGGGCGATGAATATGAGGGTGTCGAGGTGGACGAGGACAGCGTCTTCGTCACCCCGCAGAGCCTGAAGCGCAGCTACACCGACATCCTGCCGAGCCTGACCGTTCGCTACGAACCGGCCCGCAATGTCGTGCTGCGTGCGGCCGGCTACAAGAGCCTGGTGCGCCCGAAGCTCTCGAACCTCGCCCAGCGCGCGGTGATCGAGGACAATGAGGGCGAGTTCGGCAATCCGAACCTGAAGCCCTACAAGGCGTGGAACGCCGACCTGTCGGTCGAATATTATTTCGGCCGCAACGCGGCGCTGTCGGCGGGCCTCTTCTACAAGGACATCAAGGACTATGTGGTCGAGGTCACCAACCAGGACGTCGCCTATAACGGCGTGACCCTGGACGAGGCGACGACCTTCCAGAATGGCCCCAAGGCCAAGGTGAAGGGCCTCGAGATCAGCTACAGCCAGACCTATGATTTCCTGCCGGCGCCGTTCGACGGGGTGCTGACCCAGCTCAACTACACCTACACCGACGCCAGCGGCCGCGTGTTCACCGACGGCGACATCACCGATCCGCGCCGCATCCCGCTGCCGGCCTCGTCGAAGCACACCTTCAACGTCGTCGTCGGCTATGAGAAGGGGCCGATCAGCCTGCGCGCCGCCGGCACCTTCCGCGGCAAATATCTCGACGAACTGGGCGGCGATGCCTCGGCGGACCGCTATGTCGCGAGCCACTTCCAGCTCGACCTGAGCGGCAAATACCGGATCACCGACAATATCCGCGTGTTCGCCGAGTGGGTGAACGTGGGCGACCGGCCTTATTATGCCTATCAGAACCTGGCCAACAGCCGCCGCCTGCTCCAGTATGAAGAGTATAGCTGGACCGCCAAGTTCGGCGTGACGGCCACCTTCTGATGAAGTGTGGCCTGACGGTCGCGGCGCCATTCCTGATCGGCGCAGCCCTGTTGGGGGGCTGCGCCGCGAAGGAAATGCCGATCGAACAGCGTATCGCGCTCGCCTCGCCGGCGGTGACCGTCACCGCCCGAGGCGAGACGGTGCCTGTCGGTACCGCCAACGCCGATGCCGCCGACGATCCCGCCATCTGGCGTAATGCCGTCGACCCGGCCGCGAGTCTGGTCGTCGGGACCGACAAGAAGGCGGGGCTCTACGTCTATGGGCTCGACGGCCAGGTCCGCGACTTCCTCGACGCGGGCCGGGTCAACAATGTCGACCTGAAGGACGGCGTGGCGATCGCGGGGACGACGGGCGCGCTCGTCGTCGCCAGCGACCGCAACGACGTGGCCAATGCGAAGCTTGCGCTGTTCCGGCTCGACACCGCGACGGCGAAGTTGTCGGCGCTCGGCACCGTCGCGGCGGGGACGGGGGAGGCCTATGGCGTCTGCCTGTATCGCGATGCGAAGGGGCTCTATGCCTTCATCGTCCTGAAGGATGGCACGGTGAACCAGGTCGCGCTCGATGCGAGCGGGGCTGTGCCGTCGGGCCGGATCGTGCGGACGATCAAGCTCGGCACCCAGTCCGAAGGCTGTGCCGCCGACGACCGCACCGGCATGCTCTACGTCGCCGAGGAGGATGTCGGCCTGTGGAAGGTCGACGCCAGTGAGGGCGGCTCCACCACCCCGGTCAAGATCGCCGCCGCCGATGGCCGGAACATCGTCGCCGATGCCGAGGGCGTGGCGATCGCGATGCTCGGGGAAAAGGACGGCTATGTCCTCGTCTCCAGCCAGGGCGACAATGCCTATGCGGTCTATCGGATCGCCGACGACAGCTATGTCGGCCGCTTCCGCATCGCCGCCGGTGCCGTGGGCTCGACCGAGGAGACCGACGGGATCGAGGTGATGACCGGCGATTTCGGGCCCGCTTATCCGGGCGGGTTGTTCGTCGCGCAGGATGGCCAGAATGGCGCGGGCGCGCAGAACTTCAAGCTGGTGGCCTGGGATGACATCGCCAAGGCGCTGGGGTTGAAGGACTGAGCTACTCTTCTTGATCGTCATTCCCGCGAAGGCGGGAATCCATAACCTCCGAACCGTGAGAATCTCCTGCTTCAGAGAATATGGATCCCCGCCTTCGCGGGGATGACGATGGGAGGGGAATTGCGACCGTCTTACACCCCGAACGTCACATGCCCATCATCATCGATCGCCCAGGCGGGGTTGTGCGCAATCTCCCAGGCATGATCGTCGGGGTCGGCCACATAGCCACGAAAGCCGCCATGGGGTGGGGCGTCGGCGGGGCGCAATATCGTGCCGCCGGCCGCGACCAGCTTGTCCATGAGCGGCGCGACGCTGGTCTGGCTCAATACATTATGCGCCAGCGCATAGGCGCCGCCTCCCTGGAGACCCGATCGGTTCATGTCCGTTTCCAGCGAGCCGATCAGGAAGGTGCCGAGCACCAGCCCGTTCATCTGGTAGAAGATGATCTCGTCATTCTCGAACACGGGTTTCCACCCGAAACCGTCGACGTAGAAGCGCCGCGAGCGGGCGAGGTCGGCGACGCCGAGAGTGATGATCGATATCTGTTGCTGCATGTCCGATAGCCTCCGTTCGGCGGCGCATCGGCGCGCCGCCGTTCAAGGCCTCGGGGCTCGTCGCCGGAGCGGCGGCCAGGACCCGCATTCCCATCTCCGGAGACGCGGGAGCCGGGCTAACCGCACCGGCTTCTCCTTTTCAGGCAGGGCCTTTGAAGCAGCAACGCGCCGGGCGGGCAAGGCGTGCCACGGTGGGCCGTGCAGCGATCAGAGCGAGCCGCGCTCGGCCAGGCGCAGCATGACGAGCGCCGACAGCATCGCCCGTTCGGGCAGGCTCTCGACGATCAGATATTCGTCCACCGAGTGGATCGATCCGCCGCGTGCGCCCATCGTGTCGACCACGGGGATGCCGCAGGCGGCGATATTGTTGCCGTCGCAGACGCCGCCCGTGTCCTTGCGGCCGATCGGCCGGCCGAGCAGCGCGGCGCTGTCCTCGACCAGCGCGAACAGCTTCGCTGCCTTCTCGTCGACCGGCTTGGGCGGGCGGCCGAAACCGCCATGGACATGGATCGCCACATCATGCTCGGCGGCGACCGAACGGACCAGATCGTCGATCAGGTTGCGGGCGACGGTCTCGTCCTCGGGCAAAGCGGGGCGCAGATTGACCCGCAGCACCGCGCGATCGGGCACCATGTTGTTCGGGCCGCCGCCGTCGATCTTCGCCGGGTTGATCGACAGGCCCAGGCGACGCGCCTTCGACAGACGCAGCGCGAGGTCGGCGGCCGCCACGATCGCGTTGCGGCCATCCTCGGGATTGCGCCCGGCATGCGCCGATCGCCCGCTGATGATGATCGAGAAATTACCGCTGCCGGGCCGCGCGCCCGCGAGCGTGCCGTCGGGCAGCGCCGAGGGTTCGTAGGTGAGGGCGGCCAGCTTGCCCGGCGCGCACGCCGCGATCAGCGCGGCCGAGCCCGGCGAGCCGATCTCCTCGTCGGAATTGATCACCACCTCATAGCCGATCCGTTCGGCGAACGGCGAGGCGTCGAGCGCGGCGAGCGCCGCCAGCATCACCGCGATCCCACCCTTCATGTCGGCGACGCCGGGGCCGTTGACGATCGCGCCGCCCTCCAGATCGGTGAGCGTCTGGAAGGGGTGATCGATGCCGTAGACCGTGTCCATATGCCCGGTCAGCAGCAGCTGCACCGCCGCCTGCGGGCGCACGCGGACGTGGAGGTTGCGGCCATAGGCGACGGGCTGGATCGTGCCCGCCATGTCGACGCTTTCGCCGGGCACGGGATCGAGCAGCCGCACCTCGCCGGGCAGGATCGAGAAGGCGTCGGCGAGCAGCCCGGCGGTGGTGGCCAGCCCGTCGAGATTGCGCGAGCCGCTGTTGATCGCAGACCAGTGGCGCACCTGCGCCAGCATGGGGGCCTGGGCGGCGGTATCCAGCGCGGATTGGTAAGCGGCTAACGTCACCGTTCGTCCCGAGCGAAGTCGAGGGACGTTGGCAAGTGAGAACGTGTCTCGACTTCAGCCTTTGGCTGAAGTTTATCCCGAGCGCCTGCCTTGCAGGCAGTCGAGGGGCTCGACACGAACGGATGCAGGGAGAAGGGCGGGGCTGTCACAGCAACCGGTCCCCCAGTTCCGACGTCAGGTCCAACACCGCGTCGGCCTCGAAGCTGGCGACCGGATAGGCGCAATAGTCCGCCGCATAATAAGCGCTGGGCCGATGGTTGCCCGACGATCCGAGTCCGCCGAAGGGCATGTTGCCGGCAGCGCCCGTGGTCGGCCGGTTCCAGTTGACCACCCCGGCGCGCGAGCGGGCGAGGAAGCGGTCCCACAAGGCGGGATCGTCGGCGAGCAGGCCGGCCGACAGGCCGAAGCTGGTGGCGTTGGCGGCCGCGATCGCCGCGTCGAAATCGGGGACGCGGATGATCTGTAGGATCGGCGCGAAGATCTCGACATCGGGCACGGCGATGCCGGTGACGTCGTACATGCCGGGGGTCACGAAGGCCGGGCTGCGGTCGAGCCGCTCGAAGGGCAGCAGGGTGCGCGCATCGCAGGCCTTGAGCGCGGCGACCGCGTCGAGCGCTGTCTGCGCGGCGCGATCGGAGATCAGCGGCCCCATATAGGCTTCGTGCGGATCGTCCCACGCGCCGATGCGCAGCCGGGTGGCGAGGGTGTGGACCGCCTCGATCGTGGCGTCACCCTCGATCCCGTCGGGAATGATCAGCCGTCGCGCGCAGGAGCAGCGCTGGCCGGTGGTGACGAAGGCCGACTGGACGATCGCCGCCGCCATGGCGTCGGGGTCGCCCCAGGCGATCAGCGGGTTGTTGCCGCCCAGCTCGAGCGCGAGGATGATGTGTGACCGATCGAGCAGCGCCTTGCGGAAATGCGCGCCGGTGGCAGCCGAACCGGTGAACAGCAGCCCGTCGATATCGGCGGCGATCAGCGCGGCGCCTTGGTCGCGCCCGCCCTGGACGAGCTGGAACGCCGCCTCGGGCACGCCCGCGTCACGCAGTGCCTGGGCCATGTGCTGGCCGGTTAGCGGGGTTTCCTCCGACGGCTTGAACAGCACGCTGTTACCGGCGAGCAGGGCGGGGACGATATGGCCGTTGGGCAGGTGGCCGGGGAAATTATAAGGCCCCAGCACCGCCATCACGCCATGCGGCTTGTGGCGCAGCACCGCGCGGCCGAAGGCCATGTCGGCACTTCGGCTGCCCGCGCGCTCGGCCTGCGCCGCGATCGAGATGGCGACCTTGCCGATCATCGAGGCGAGCTCGGCCCTGGTCTCCCACAGCGGCTTGCCGGTCTCGCGCGAGATATCGCGCGCGATATCCTCGGTGCGCTCCTTCAGGATGTCGGCATAGCGCCGGACGATCGCGACCCGTTCCTCCAGCGGGCGGCCCGCCCAGTCGGGCAGCGCGGCGCGGGCGCGGGCGACCGCCTCCGGGATCGCGGCGACGGGCATCGCCTCGCCCTCCCAGATGATGTCCCCGGTCGCGGGATCGATCGAGCGCATCATTGCCGCACCCGCACCAGGTCGCCCGGTGACAGGCGCAGCGCCTCGATCGCGGCGCCGTCGAGCATCGCGCCGCCATCCTCGATCCGCACCTTGGCGCGGATCGCGCGAAAATCCTCGACGCTGGCGGTGGAGACGAGCCGCTCGGGCGCCTCGACCGGATTGCCCTTCACCAGCGGCAGCGCCGCCGTTTTCTGGATCGTCGCGATCGTGTCGCGCGGTACCGAATAGGTGGGGCCACCGTCGAAGATGTCGACCAGGCCCGAGCCGCGAAAGCCTTCATGCTCCAGCATCGCGCGGGCGGCCTCGCCCTCGACATGGACCTTGCCGATCGCATCCTGCGCGGCATCGGGGATCAGTTCGACATAGATGGGATGGCGCGGCGCCAGGTCGAGGATGAACTGGCCGTCGGTCGACATCACCATATGGTCGGCCTCGTCGAAGGGCAGGCGGAAGAATTTGCTCGCCACGCCTTCCCAGAAGGGACAGGTGCCGTCGAGCGCGAAATAGCCGCGCAGCTCGGCCATCACCGTTTCCGAGAAACGCTGCCGCTCGACGCCGATCAGCATGTAGCGCGACCGGGCGAGCAGGCTGCCGGCGCCGCCCGAGCGCCGCTCGGGGCGCAGATAGAGCGAGCCCACCTCGGTCCACCCTGCGCATTCGTTGACCAGCACCAGCGCCTGATGATCGAAGCGGGTGCCGATCGCCGAGGAGAATTGGGCGAGGGTCATCACCCGGAAGGAGAAATGCGGACGGCGCACGCCCACCGCAGCACGGACGCCGCACAGCCCCTCGATCCGGCCGCTGTCGCTGTCCTCCAGCATCAGCGTGTACCAGGCGTCGCGCGGGGGCACGCCGCCGGTGAAGCTGGCCTCGGACAGGGTCAGCCGGTCGAGCAGGGTGGCTTCGTCCTCGGGCAGGCTGGTGAAGCCCCGGCCCGAGAGCACGGCCAGTTCCATCAAGGAATCGAGATCGGCGGGGCCGGCCGGCCGAACGATCAGCATCGGCCGGCCCCCGGATATCGGAAGAATGGGGATCGGTACGGAAAGGTCATGAAGCGGTTCTGCGCCATAAAGCCGGCAAGTTCAAACCCCGGCGAGCAGCGCATCGAGCGCGTCATGCGCCGCGCCCACCGCATCCCACAGCGCCGGATCGGCCAGGTCGCGCGCGTCGATATGCTCGGGCCACCAGCGCTCGACGAGGGTGCTCAGTGCTTCCCAGCGGCGCTCGTCGAGCAGGAAGCGCGGATCGATCGCGGCGCGCGCCTCGGCGCTCACCGGCACCCGCAGGCGCAGGCAGGCCGGGCCGCCGCCATTGCGCATGCTTTCGCGCACGTCGACGATGATGGCCTCGGCGATCGGGTTGTTGCCGGCGACGATCGTCTCGATCGCGCGCCACACGCGCGGGTTCTCGCGCGCCTCGCCGGGCAGGATCAGCGCCATGCGGCGATCGGGCAGGGTGACGAGCTGCGAGTTGAACAGATAGGAGGCGATCGCATCGTCGAGCGAGATGCTGTCGACCTCGACCGGCACGAAATCGGGCACCGCCGCGCCGATCGCGGCGAACAGCGCGTCGCGATCCTCGAAGGCCTGGGCGTGGGCGAGCAGCACATGCTCGTTCGCCACCGCGACCACGTCATTATGGAAGGCGCCCGCCTCGATCGCGGCTTTGGCCTGCAGGCTGTGGATCGCCGGCGAGCCCGCGAGCCGCGCCACCGCTTCGCCCGCGCGCTGCGCCTGCCGCTCGGGGAAGCGGCTGCCGCGCTGGGCGCCATGGATGAAGACGTTCAGGCCGCGCGTGCCATGGTGCGCGGTCAGCCGCATGTGATTTGCTGCGCCCTCATCGCTGAAATGCTGCGAGCCGGGCAGGGCGGCGTGCACCCGGAAATGGCGCTCGTCGCGGAAGATGGTGCGCAGCATCGCGGTGGTATCGGGTGCCTCGAAGCTGCGGTGGAGCATCGTCGACAGATTGGCGGGCACGAAATGGACCCGCCCGTCGGCGCTGTCGGCACCCGCGATCACCGTGGCGGCATTGGCCGCCCACATCGGCGAGGCCGAGCAGGCATTGTTGAACAGCACCGGGTCCTCGCCGGCCGCACTGGCCAGCACCTCGCGGTCGCTCCCCGAGAAACCCAGACGGCGCAGCGCGCCCACCGCCGGACGGCGCAGCGGCGGAAAGAAGCCCTGGGTCAGCCCCAGTTCCATCAGCCGCCGCATCTTGGCGAGCCCTTGCAAAGCCGCGGCGCGCGGCTGCGAGACCGCGCCGGCATTGGACGCGCTGGCGATGTTGCCGGGGGAGAGCCCCGCATAATTGTGGATCGGGCCGATCAGGCCGTCGAAATTGATCTCGATGGTGCTCATAAGGCCAAATAGCTCATCCGGTCGCCCTCGGAGACGCCGAGCAGCGCGGCGGCCTGGCGGTCGATCCGCGCCTGGCCGCCCGCCGCCTCGATCGCGCCGAGGGTGCAGCAAAAATCGATCCCGCTGCCATGGGCGACGAGATGGTCGCGCAGCGTATCGCCGTCGTCGGCGCCAGCGAACATCGCGTGGCGCAGTTCGCGGATCGCGCGGAGCTCGTCGATCGCGGCGATCATCGTCGGGCCGGCGTCGAAGATGTCGACATAGCCCTCGTCGCGAAAGCCTTCCTCAATCAGCAGCGACTGGGCAGGGCGCCCGTCGTCATGGACCTTGCCGATCGCCGCCTGTGCCTCTTCGCTCAGCATGTTCGCGTAGATCGGCGCGCGGGGCCCCAGATCGGCGATGAACTGGTTGCCGGTGGTGCCGTTGATATGATCGGCCTCGGCGAAATCCATCTGGTAGAAGCGCCCGCCGACCGCGTCCCAGAAGGGCGAGCGTCCCTGATCCAGCCAGCCCCGAAGATCGGCGATCACGCGTTTGCCGAAGCTGGCGCGATGGCAGGCGATGAACATGTAGCGGCTGCGCGCCATCATCCGCCCATAGCCGCCGCCGCGCAGGCTGGGGTCAACGATCAGCCCGCCCACCTCGGCGCAATCCTCGAGATCGTTGGTGAGGGTGAGCACCTTGAAACGCACCATCCGCCCGTCGATGCTCGATCGCTGGGTCATGTAGCCAATGCGATAGCTGTAGAAGGGCCAGTCGACCCCGATGCGCGGGAACACCATCCCGCAGCCGCGCACCCGGCCGTCGATCTCCAGCCCCAATATGATGGCACCGCCGATGGTCGGGGCGTGCAGCAGCTCCAGGCTATGCTCGATCCGTTGGGACAGAATCGCGCGGTCGGCGGGCAGATTGGTGAAGCCGGTGCCGGCGCCCTCGGCCAGCACCATCAGCGCGTCGAGATCGTCGAGGCGCACGGGGCGAATCCGGACTGGGGGCGGGGAGGACATGGACGCATCTTAATCGTAACAAATGAGACTGGTCTAGCGATGTGTCGGCCATGGCGCGCGTCGCCCCGGCGGAGGCCGGGGCCGCCACCGGCTCTTGCGGCCAACGGGCAGCGAACATCTTAGCGGCTCCGGCCTCCGCCGGAGCGACGCTCGGGGAAAGCCTCCCTTGCAGGCGGGAGCGTTTCGAGGCCAAAGAGCGGCATGACCCTCCCCGACCTCATGATGGTGCGCAGCGTGCTCCCGGTCCTCGACCTGGTGGGGATCGCGGTGTTCGCGATCTCGGGGGCGCTGGCGGCGGCGCGGCGCGAGCAGACGATCGTCACCTTCGTCTTCTTCGCGGCGGTGACGGGCACCGGCGGCGGCACCCTGCGCGACCTGCTGATCGGCGCGCCGGTCTTCTGGATCCATGACAGCCGCGCGCTCGCGGTCTGCCTGGCCGCGGCACTGGCGGTGTGGCTCACCCCGCGCCGGATCTGGCCGGTGCGCGCGCTCGACTGGTTCGACGGGGTTGGACTGGCCGCCTATGCGGTGTTCGGTGCGTGGAAGGCACTGGCGTTCCAGGTGCCGCCGCTCGGCGCCTTCGCGATGGGCGTGGTCACCGCCTGCATGGGCGGCATCATCCGCGACGTGCTGGCGGGCGAACCGTCGATCCTGCTCCGCCCCGAAATCTATGTGACCGCTGCCGCATTGGCGGCCGGGCTGTTCGTGGGGCTCACCTTGCTGGGGGCTCCTCTGCTCGTTGCCGCCGCCATCGCCGCGCTGGCGGGTTTCGCGCTTCGCGCGGTCGCGATCGCGCGCGGGCTCGGCCTGCCGACATATCGGGACTGATCGTCGCAGCGCGGCGGCCTATTCACCCAAGCGACAGCCCCGTACCCGAACCGTCAGGGAACCGGCCCTGTGCGCCAAGCGTAGGGAAGGAAGGCTCAACGGCTCTTGAGGTGAGAATGCGAATCCCGATCCTGGCGACGACGGCAATGGCTCTGGCGCTGGCCGGCTGCGGCCCCAAGCAACTCGCGCTGTCGTCCGACCCGATCGACAAGGCCGCGACCTGCGCGGTGGTGAGCGCCGCTTCCGCCCGTGCGGGCACGACCGACATCAAGAGCGACCTGGGCTTCGACGCCCAGACCCGCATCATCCATTATGCGATGCTGGCGGCCTCGGACGACGGCAAATTCTCGGCCAAAAAGGCCTCCGCCGTCGTCGCCCGCATGGGCGAGGTCGAGGCCGACGTGACCAACGGCAAATGGCAGGAGCTCGTCACGCCCTGCGACCAGGCCTATCCCGAGGTGAAGAAGACCGCCGGGATCGAGCTGCCCGCCAAGCGCTTCGATGCGGAGATCGGCTGCTATTCGCTGGGCGACTTCCTGGTGAAGTCGGTGAACACCAACGATCCGGCCGCCCAGACCCGCCTGACCGAGCTGACCAAGATGCGCCGCGACCTCGACGGCACGATGGGCAGTGGCCTCAAGGCGCGCGGCGCCGGCGAATATGAGCAGACCCTTGCGCTCAAGCAGGAAGCGTTGGGCAAGATGGTCAAGCTCGGCGCGGCCTCCGAAACCGCGAAGATGTGCACGACCCGGTTTACGTGAAGCACGCCACGAGCGTCGCCCCGGCGGAGGCCGGGGCCGCCACCGATTCCTGCCTTTAGCTAGCCGGAAACATCGTGGCGGCTCCGGCCTCCGCCGGAGCGACGATCAGGCGGGTAGGGTCTCTTCCGGCTCGGCCGGCCGGTCGCCCAGTTCGAGCTGATAGATGCCGACGTCATACCAGGCGCCATGCTTGTAGCCGACCCTTGGCAGCACCCCGCACAACGCGAAGCCGAACGCCTCGTGCAATTCGGTGCTGGCGGGGTTGGGCAGGGTGATCTTGCCCAGCACCGCCTGGAAGCCCTGCGTCTTCAGCCGCTCGATCAGGTCGTGATAGAGCGCGCGGCCGATGCCCTGGCGATGGTGGCCGGTGGCCACATAGACGGTCGCCTCGGTCGCCCAGCGATAGGCCGCGCGCTCATAGAGCTTGGCGGCATAGGCATAGCCCACCACCGCGCCGTCGCGTTCGGCGACCAGATAGGGATAGGCGGGGATCAGCGCCGCCATTCGCCCGGCCATCTCCTCCGCCGTCGGCACGTCGACCTCGAAGGTGATCACGCTGTCGCGGACATAGTGCGCGTAGATCGCGGCGATCGCCCCGGCGTCCTCCAGGGTCGCGGGGCGGATCACCGTCAGCGCGTCGCCCATGCGAGCAGGCTCTTCGCCGAGGCGATGTCGCTGGAGCGGGGCGGACGGCCCGCGCCGCATTCGATGCAGCGGACCTGCACCGCCGGGCCCATCAGCACGCTGCGGGCATCGGCCAGAGCGGCGGCGACGCGCTGCTCGGGCCGGGCGATCTGGGTGTTCCAGAGGCCACGGACGTCGCTATCCTTATTGTCCTCGTCGGGGCCGGCGACCGATTTCAGCATCTGCTTCCACGGCGACAGCGGCTGCTCGATATAGAGCGGGCGGACCTTCTTCGGATCGAGCTTGGCAAGCCTGGCGGCCTCGGCGATCGCGTCGTCGACGGTACCGAAGCTGTCGACCAGGCCGATCTGCTTCGCGGTGGTGCCCGCCCAGACGCGCCCCTCGGCGATCTCGCGGACCCGCTCGATCGGCAGCTTGCGGGACTTGGCCACGCTGGTGGTGAAGCGGCGGTAGATATCCTCGATCGAGCCCTGCATCAGCGCGTCGAACTCGGGCGAGGTGCCGCGCATCACATCGGGCTCGCCCGACAGCGGGGTGGTCTTCACGCCGTCGGCCGACAGGCCCAGCTTGGCGAGCGATCCTTCGAAGGTGGGCAGGATGCCGAACACGCCGATCGAGCCGGTGATCGTCGAGGGATCGGCGATGATCCGGTCGGCCGGGGTCGCGATCCAGTAGCCGCCGCTGGCGGCGAGGCCGCCCATCGAGACGACCACGGGCATGCCCAGCCCCTTGGCCTCGGCGATCGCGGCGCGGATCGTCTCGGCGCCGGTCACCGATCCGCCGGGGGAATCGACGCGGACGACGAGCGCCTTGATCCGCTTGCGGCCGAGCTCGTCGAGCAGCAGGCGCGAGATGGTGCCGCCGGCCGCGGTGCCCGGCGAGGCGTTGCCGTCGACGATCTCGCCCGCCACGGTGAGCACGCCGATCGGGGTGCCGCTCGACTTTTCGGGATTGGCGTCGGCCCAGCGATCGAGCGGGATCGCCTTATAGGCGTTGAGCCCCTGGCCGCTGGCCTCGCCGGCGACCGCGGCGACCCGCGAGTTGAAGGCATCGCGGCCGCCGAGCCGGTCGACCAGCCCGGAATCGAGCGCGGCCTGCGACAGGCTGCCGCCCGAGGCGCGGACCACGGCATCGGGGCGGGCGATATAGGGGGCCAGCTTGGCCCTGGGGCGGGCTTTCGCGACATCGGCCTGCCAGTTCGACCAGAGCGCATTGGCGAGCGCCTGCGCGGCCTCGCGCGCCTCGGGCGACTGGTCGGTGCGGATATAGGGCTCTACCGCCGACTTGAAGGCGCCGACCCGATAGACCTTGGCCTGGATGCCGAGCTTGTCCATCAGCCCCTTATAATAGAGGCGCGAGCCGCCCGGACCGGCGATCAGCACGCCGCCCAGCGGGTTGAGCCAGATTTCGGTGGCGTGCGCGGCGAGCTGATAGCCCTCGTCGCTATAGCCGGTGGCATAAGCGAAGACCGGCTTGCCGGCGGCGCGGACCTTGTCGAGCGCCTTGCCGACCGCGGCGATCGAGGCCTGCTCGCCGCCCAGGAAACCGTCGAGGTCAAGCACGACCGCCTTGACGCTGCCCGATCCTGCGGCGGCATCCAGCGAGCGCTCCACGTCGCGCAGCCGGGTCTCGCGCACCAGCCCGTTATTGCCGGCCAGGATCTGGAGCGGATCGGTCTCGGCCGGTTGTTCGACCAGCGTGCCGGCCATGTCGAGGACGAGCGCGCCCGAACCGGGCGCGACATTGTTCGGCCGGAAGCTGAGCGCCGTGAACAGCGCGCCGAAGAAGATCAGCATCGCGACCAGGACGAGCGCGTCCTTGATCCCGACCAGCAATGCCCAGAGCCCCCGTATCAGCTTCATGATCGTACCGCAGTCCCGCTAAGTTCGGTACTCAGATAGGAGGCCCGTGGGCCGGCGTCCATGGGGGCGAGTTACGATCACTCCATCCGTTCGTGTCGAGCCCCTCGACTGCCTGCAAGGCAGGCGCTCGAGATAAACTTCAGCCATAGGCTGAAGTCGAGACACGTTCCGGGAGCCTACGTCCCTCGATTTCGCTCGGGACGAACAGGGCATGTCGGCGCAAGCATAGTTATTCCGGTGCGCTACACCTGCACCTGGGTCTGCGACAGGGTAACGTCGACCCCGATGTTGAGCACCTCATGCCCGCCGCCGATGCGCGCGCCCGAGATCGGGGCGGCGTCGCGGAAGTCCAGGCCCTTGGCGACGCGGACGTAGCGCGCATTGGGGCACATGTCGTTGGCGGCGTCGAAGCCGATCCAGCCATAGCCCGGCACATCGAGTTCGGCCCAGAAATGGGGCGCGTGGCGGTCGCCGCCATCGGCTTCCTCGCGATAGATATAACCGGTCACGAAGCGGGCCGCGAAGCCGGATGCCCGTGCCGCGGAGATCAGCACATGCGCCACGTCCATGCTGCAGCCCGATCCCGCCTCGACCACCTCGGCGGCGGTGCGGACTTCGGTGCTGCGCTGGGCGTTGCAGTGGATCAACTCGTGCACCGCGCTGTTGAGCGCATGGGCGCGCTCGAGCGCCTCGCCGAAATCGGGGCCATGTTCGGCCGCCAGGATGGTGAGCTGCTCGTCCGGGCGGGTCAGTTCGGTGGTGCGGGTGAACACCGCCGGGGGCAGCGCCTCGAAGCCGCCCGCGACGACCCCGGCGCGGTCTTCGGTCAGCACCTCGCCGGTGACGTGCAGGCCGATCCGCTCGACCGGCCCCTCCAGGTAGAGCATCGACACGGTGTTGCCGAAGCCGTCGCGCGAATGCTTCAGCCGGGCGTCGCAATCGACGTCGATGCGCCAGTCGACGATGTTCTGGCCGATATGGCTGCCCGGTGTGAGCCGCAGCAACTGCACGACCCGCGACTGCGGCACGGTGAAGACATATTCGGTCTGGTGGTTGATCAGGAGACGCATGTCAGGCGAACCGGAACTGCTGCCCGATGGCATGGTGGATCCGCGTATTCTCATAGATGAACGCGGTCAGCCATTCATGCAGGCCCTGGTTGAAGACGGTGTCGATCGTCGTGCGCTCGAGCGCATTGTGCCGCAGCCGGGCGAGCCGGTCAGCCTCGCCCTGGCGGCCGGTGCGCTTGCCGATCGCGTTGAGGTGGGTGATCACCTCCTCGGACGAGGCGATCAGCGAGCGCGGCAGCTCGGGCTTGAGCGACAGCAGTTCGGCCACCAGCCATGGCTTGAGACCTTCGCTGTAGAGCCAGCGATAGGCGGTGACGGCCGAGACGGTGTGGAGGATCGTCGTCCACTGGTCGCGGTCGATCGGCCCGCCCACCTTCTCGCCCTCGGGCAGCAGCAGGTGATATTTCACGTCGATCAGCCGCGCGGTGTTGTCCGCGCGCTCCATCGCGGCGCCCAGGCCGATGAAGCTATAGGCTTCGTTGCGCAGCATGCGGTGAAGCGCGCCTTCGAAGCCGCGCGTCTCGGCGCGGATATGCTCGACCAGGCTGAGCGTCGCCTGGCTGCCGCCGGTCGAGGCCCGCCCGCGCAGGCCCAGCCAGGCGCGGTTGATCGCCTCCCACGCATCGCGGCTGAGCGCGGTGCGCACCGACTTGGCGTTGCTGCGCGCGGCATCGAGGCAGGAGCGGATCGAATTGGGGTTGCCCGCCGACAGGGTCAGCCAGCGGCAGATCGCCAGCGGCGAGCGGGTCTCCCCGGTCAGGTTGAAGTCGTAATCGGCGGCGGCGACGAGCAGCGCGCTGTCCCACGCGCCCTGGCCGGCGGGCCGGGCGGAGAGGGCATCGAGCCGGATCGTCGCTTCGATCAGCCGGGCGGTGAACTCGGCGCGCTCGACATAGCGGCCGATCCAGTAGAGCGAGCTTGCGGTCCGCGAGAGCATCAGGCGCGCTCCCCCGGTCCGGCGGTGAGGATGAGACTGTCCTTGGTCCCTCCGCCCTGGCTGGAATTGACCACCAGCGATCCTTCGCGCAGCGCGACGCGGGTGAGCCCGCCCGGGGTGATCGTCACCCCCTTGCTGCCCGACAGGACGAAGGGCCGGAAGTCGACATGGCGCGGCGCCACGCCGGCGTCGCACAAGGTCGGCACCGTCGACAGCGCCAGGGTGGGCTGGGCGATGTAGCGATGCGGCTCGGCGACCAGCGCGGTGCGGAATTCCTCGATCTGCGCCTTGGTCGCGGTGGGGCCGACGAGCATGCCATAGCCGCCCGATCCGTCGACCAGCTTCACGACCAGCTTGTCGAGATTGTCGAGCGTATATTTGAGCGCCCCGGCCTCGCGGCAGCGGAAGGTCTCGACATTGGGCAGCTTCGCGTCGCCGCCCGAATAATAGCGGACGATCTCGGGCATGTAGCTGTAGATCGCCTTGTCGTCGGCGATGCCGGTGCCCGGCGCGTTCACCAGCGCGACATTGCCGGCCATATAGGCGGCGACGATACCGGGGACACCCAGCATCGAGTCCGGGCGGAACACCAGCGGATCGAGATAGTCGTCGTCGATGCGGCGGTAGATCACGTCCACCTGGACGCGGCCCTCGATCGTCCGCATCCACACCTTGTCGTCGTCCACCTCCAGATCGGCGGCTTCGACCAGCTCGATGCCCATCGAGTCGGCCAGGAAGCTGTGCTCGTAGAAGGCCGAGTTGAAATGGCCCGGGGTCAGCAGCACGCAGGTGGCACCGGCGCCCTGGTTGCGCGGCGAGACCGACTGCAAGGTCTCGAGCAACGCATCGGGATAGGAGTCGATCGGCGCCACATTGAACTGCTCGAACAGCTCGGGGCACAGCCGCAGCATCGCTTCCCGGTTCTCCAGCATGTAGGAGACGCCGGAGGGAGTGCGGGCATTGTCCTCCAGCACCCAGAAATCGTCGGGGCCGGTGCGGACCAGGTCGATGCCGCAGATATGCGCGAACACGCCATGCGGCGGCTTGGCGCCGTCCAGCATCGGGCGGAATTGCGGGTTGGCGAGGATCAGCTCCTCGGGGATCATCTTGTCCGCCAGGATGCGGCGGGCGCCGTAAATGTCGGCCAGGAAGGCGTTGATCGCCTCGACCCGCTGCACCAGCCCTTCGGAGAGGTTGGACCACTCGCGATCGGTGAAGATGCGGGGAACGATGTCGAAGGGGATGATGCGTTCGGCGGATTCCTCTTCGCCATAGACGGCGAAGGTGATGCCCAATTGCCGGAAGGCCGCCTCGGCGGCTTTCTGCCGCCGGTCCAGCTCGGCGGGTGGTGTGGTCTCTATCCAGTCGAGGAGTTGTGCGAATTCAGGCCGTCCCGCCGGATCGCCCGGTTTCCCCCGGATTTCGTCGAAAGCATCTGCCCCTGCCATAGCGCTCCGTTTTTGGTTCGCGTCCGATGAGGTGGATCGTGCAACGCTTTGTTGCGTTGCACAAGAGGCTTTCGGAGCCTCCATCCACGCCATTTTCCGCCTGCGCCGATTGCCCTTTCGACGCTTCGTCAGCCCGGCTTCACTTTCCCCAGATAGGTCGAGAGCCGGTTGCGCATAACGCCCCGAGCCCGCGACGGGTTCAACAGATCGTACACGACCGCATTTTCGAGCACCTTCTGCACATAGCCGCGGGTCTCGGTGTACGGGATCGCCTCCACCCAGCTGACGATGTCGACACCCGGCAGGCGCGGATCGCCATTGGCCTTGATGAACTTGTTCACATTGCCGGGTCCCGCATTGTAGCTCGCCACGGCAAGTACGTAATTGCCGCCATAATAGGTGAGCATGCGATCGAAGAAGGACGATCCGAGCGTGACGTTATAGCCGATCTCGGCCAGCTTGGCCGGGTCATAGGGCAGGCCGACCTTGCCGGCTTGCTCCTTCGCGGTGGCCGGCATCAGCTGCATCAGCCCGCGCGCGCCGGTGCGGCTCGTCGCCTGGCGGTCGAACTGGCTTTCCTGGCGGCTGATCGCGTGGATCAGCGTCCAGTGGCCCATCATGTTCGGCGGCACCGGCACCTCTGGGAAGCCGATGCGCAGCGGATCGGGGGTGCCGCTGGTCCGCGCCGCGCGCGACACCATCACCCCCAGGTCGGGGCGGTTGATCGAGCGGGCGAGGTCGCCCGCCAGGATATGATCGGTGTCGGTCTTGGCGTTGGCGGCGATCACCCGGATGAAGGCGGTCTGGTCCTGCCATTGCCCGGTGCGGCCGAGCAGCCGCGCGGCGCGGACCAGCTCGTTCGCTTCATACTCCGTGCGTGCAGCAGGCAGCACCATGTTGCGCGCCGGCTCGGGCGGGACGACGAGTTCGCGGCCGAGCCGTTCGCTGGAGAGCTGGCCATAATATTGGTCGATATGCGGCGCGGCCTGGGCGAAGAAGCTGGTCGCCCAGTCGGGCTTGGCGGCGCGCTCGGCGGCGCGGCCGGCCCAGTACCAGCCCTTGGTCTGGGTGCCCGGCGTCTGCGCGGCGCGCGCATAGCGATCGAACATGGTGACCGCGTCGTCATAGCGGGCGAGCTTGTCCAGCGCGACGGTGCCGGCCAGCCAGACGAGGCTGGTATAGTCGTCGCGCTCGGCAAAGGGCCGGTCGCGAACGCGAGTGCCGGCCGGGAAGGCCTGTTCGGCATGTTTGGCGATGGCCAACGCCATGTCGTTCTGCCCGTCGGCGCGCGCCGCCTGGGCGAAGCTCAGCAGATTGTCGAGGAACCAGGCGGTGTCGAACGGCGCACTGGTCAGGTCGCGCGACTGGCCCAGCCACACCCTGGCGCCCATGCTGTCGGCCTTGTCGCGCAGATAGCGGGCGCGCTCGATCATATAGCCGGGGTCATGGTTCACCGCGTCACCGGCCTCGCGGATGCGCGCGTCGACATCGGGATCGTTGCGCAGCAAAGCGAGCCGTGCTGCGTAGAGCGCGCGCTTGCCCGGCGAGACATTCGCGATCTGGCGGGCGGCGGGGGTGGTGGCGCGGTCGAGCAGCAATCGTTCCATCCGCCGGTCGTGATCGGCGCGGGTCATGCTCGATCCGAAGCGCGCGGTCAGCCGGGCCTCGTCCTCCTGGGTCAGCCCCTTGGTCACCCAGGCCGCGGCGGCATTGCTGCGCGCCTCGGTTGTGCGGCCGGCGCCGGCCAGCGACTCCGCGAAGCGCGCCTGGCCCGCGGCGGTGAGCGGCGGGAATCGCGTGAAGAAGGCGATCACCAGCTTGGGATCATAGCTCGCCGGATCGATCCGGCGCTCGGCGGCGCGGCGCATCGCGGCCTCGCCGGGCCAGCCAGGATGCGCGATCAGGAAGGTCGCATAATCCTTGAAAGCCAGGCTGTCGCTCTGCTGCAGCCGCCGCCATTCGCTGACGGCGCCCGACAGCAGATCGTCGCGCCAGGCCGGCATGGCGGGCGCCGGCGCCGCATTGGCGGGGGCGTCGTCGGGCACCGCCGGGGGCGTGATCGACTGGTCGCCGATCGTCGCGGCGATCGCAGCGGTGGAGACAAGAAGAGTGACCGCTGCAAAAAGACGGCGACTTCGGCTGGACAGGGCAGGGTGGGCGAACCTATGGGGCCCTGACGTTTCTCGGACGAGCTTCATAGTGCCATTATGGCCCGCCAAGCCGTCGAGGTGAAGGGAGAGCGTGATGTTCTTTGGGTCGATTCCTGCCTTGGTGACGCCTTTTCGCGACGGGCAGTTCGACGAGAAACTGTTCCGCGGCTTCGTGGACTGGCAGATCGAGCAAGGCTCGACCGGCTTGGTTCCCTGCGGAACGACGGGCGAAAGCGCTACGATGTCGATCGAGGAGCACAACCATGTCGTGCGCGTCTGCATCGAGCAGGCGGCGGGCCGGGTGCCGGTGATCGCGGGCTGCGGATCGAACGACACCGCCGTCGCGCTGGAGCATATGAAGTCGGCCCAGGCCGCCGGTGCCGATGCCGCGCTGGTGGTGCTGCCCTATTATAACCGGCCCAACCAGGAAGGGCTGCTGCTCCACTATCGCTATCTGGCGGAGAATTGCAGCCTGCCGATCGTGGTCTACAACGTGCCTGCCCGCACGGTGACCGACATCCAGCCCGAGACCTTGGGCAAGCTGGCCGAGATCAAGACGATCATCGGCATCAAGGATGCCAGCGGCAAGGTGGAGCGCGTTTCGGCGCAGCGCCTCCATTGCGGCCCCGATTTCTGCCAGCTGTCGGGCAATGACGACATGGCGCTGGGCTTCAACGCGATGGGCGGCAAGGGCTGCATCTCGGTGACCGCCAACGTCCTGCCGGGGCTGTGCGCCCAGTTCCAGAACGCCTGCACCGAAGGCCGCTGGGACGATGCGCTGGCGCTCCAGGACCGGCTGTTCCCGATCCACGCGGCGCTGTTCAGCGACGCCTCGCCGGGGCCGATCAAATATGCGCTGAGCCGGACCTATCCGGACTTTCCGGCCGACCTGCGCATGCCGATGACCCCGCCGTCGGAAGCGAGCCGCCAGGCGGTGGATGCGGCGCTCGCCCATGCGGGGGCGCTGTAATTATCGCTTGATTCTCCCCGTGGGGTCGGGGAGGGGGCGGGTGTGGGTTGCGAGCGGGAGCGCGCTTCCTACCTTTCCGATAACGCAACGTTCACGGCATCGAGCCGTTCTCGTTGCGAAACCCACCCCTGGCCCCTCCCTTCCAGGGAGAGGAAATAGAGAGAAGAATGGCCCGTCCCCGTCCCGTAGAATTCGAGAAGAAGAAGATCGTCGCCGAGAACCGGCGCGCGCGCTTCGACTATTTTCTCGAGGAATTCTTCGAGGCCGGCATCGCGCTGACCGGCACCGAGGTGAAGTCGCTGCGCTTCGGCGAGGGATCGATCGCCGAGAGCTATGCCGAGGTGAAGGACGACCAGGTGTGGCTGGTCAACTCGAACGTGCCCGAGTTCAGCCATGGCAACCGCTTCAATCACGAGCCGAAGCGCCCCCGCAAATTGCTGCTCCACGGCCGCGAGATCGACAAGATGCGCAACGCCGTGTCGCGCGAGGGGATGACGCTGATCCCGCTGGCGATCTACTTCAACGGCCGCGGCCGGGCGAAGGTGGAACTGGCGCTGGCCAAGGGCAAGAAGCTGCACGACAAGCGCGAGACCGAGAAGGCCCGCGACTGGAAGCGCGAGCAGCAGCGCCTGCTGCGCGAGCGCGGCTGAGCGCGGCCGCCGATGTTCGACAAGATCGGCAACTGGTGGCGCAAGAACGCCCCCACCCGCGAACAGCTGGAGGAGGTGCGCTGGCTGCGCCCCTTCGCGCACCGGGTGCTGGAGCCGTCGCTGTGGCGCTTCACCCGCCGCTCGGTGCCGCGCGGCGTGGCGCTGGGGCTGCTGGTGGGCATCTTCCTGATGATCCCGGGGCTGCAGATCATCGGCGCGGCGCTGCTGGCGCTGCCCTGCCGCGCCAATGTGCCGATCGCGGTGGCGATGACCTTCCTCAGCAATCCGGCGACGACGCCCTTCATCCTCTATCTGTCGCTGATCGTCGGCAACCGCTTCGTCCATTCGACCGCCGATGTCGGCACCGTGCTGGTGATGATCGAGCAGGGCGCCAGCATCAGCGAATGGGCGGGCTGGCTGATGTCCTCGGCGGCGCCGGCGCTGGTGACCGGGCTGTTCGTGATCTCGGTGGTCACCGCCTCGGTCGGCTATCTGATGGCGAGCTGCGGATGGCGCGCCTGGCTGGTCCACAAATGGCATCTGCGCGCGCGTCATCGTGCCGAACGGGCGGCCGAACAGGCGGCGAGCCCCGAAGCCTGAACGGGGGTTGATCCTGGCATCGGTGGTGATAAGCCACCGTCATAGCCAGATCATACACCGAGGTTTCCATGAAGAAATTCCTGATCGCGCTCGCCGCGGGCAGCATGCTCGTGCCGGCCGGCGCCATCTTCGGCGGCAGCGCCTTCGCCCAGGCCGCGGCCGACAAGCCCAGCTATGGCAGCTTCGGCGTCGACACCGCCGGCATGAACCCGAAGGTCCGCCCCGGCGACGATTTCTACGAATATGTGAACGGCCTGTGGGCGAAGAACACGCCGATCCCGGCCGATCGCTCCAACTATGGCGTCGCCCAGGCGCTCGACGAGCTGTCGACCGCGCGCAGCCGCGCCATCCTCGACGAAGCCGCCCGGACGCCGGGCAGCCGGATCGGCGATTTCTATGCCAGCTTCATGGACGAGGCCACGGTCGACAGGGCCGGCTTCGCTCCGATCAAGCCCACCCTCGCCAAAATCGCGGCGCTGAAGGACAAGGGCGCGATCGCGGGCAAGATGGGCGACCTGCTGCGCCTGGGCATCGGCGCGCCTTTCCAGGTCTATGTCGACCAGGACGACAAGGATCCCGAAAGCTACATCGCGATCATGCGCCAGCGCGGCCTGGGCATGCCCGACCGCGATTATTATCTGAAGGACGACGCCGAGATGGCCAAGGCGCGGACCGCCTACCGCGCCTATCTCGCGCAGCTGCTCACTTTGGCGGGCGAGCAGCAGGCCGACGGCCGGGCAGCGGCGATCCTGGCGTTCGAGACCGAGCTGGCCAGGGTGCAGTGGACCCGCGTCGACTCGCGCGATTCGACCAAGACCTACAACAAATGGGCCCGCGCCGATTTCGATCGCAACGCCCCCGGCCTCGACTGGGGCGCCTATTTCAAGGCGGCGGGCCTCGACGGGCAGAAGGCTTTCCTGGTGGGCCAGCCCAGCGCCTTCACCGGCATGGCGAAGATCGTCGCCGATACGCCGATGGGCGTGCTGAAGGATTATCTGACCGTCCGGACGATCAATGCCGAGGCGCCCTATCTGTCGAAGCCCTTCGTCGATGCCGCCTTCGCCTTCAACAGCACCGTGCTGTCGGGCACCCCGCAGAATGAGGAGCGCTGGAAGCGCGGCGTGACCCTGATCAAGGATCAGGTCGGCGAGGAACTGGGCCAGTCCTATGTGAAGCTCTACTTCACCCCCGAGACCAAGAAGGCGGCCGACGAACTGGTCGCCAACATCATCGACGCGATGGGCCGGCGGATCGACGGCCTGGCCTGGATGTCGCCCGAGACCAAGGTGAAGGCGCGCGCCAAGCTGGCCGCCTTCACCCCGAAGATCGGCTATCCCAACAAGTGGCGCGACTATTCGGGGCTGAAGGTGGAGCGCGGCGACCTGCTGGGCAATGTCCAGCGCGCCTATGCCTTCGAATGGCAGCGCAACCTGAACAAGCTGGGCAAGCCGATCGACCGTGGCGAATGGCAGATGACTCCGATGGAGGTGAACGCCTACGCCAATTTCGGGATGAACGAGATCGTATTTCCGGCCGCGATCCTGCAGCCGCCCTTCTTCGATCCGCACGCCGACCCGGCGGTGAACTATGGCGCGATCGGCGCGGTGATCGGCCATGAGATCAGCCATCATTTCGACGATCAGGGCGCGAAATACGACATGCACGGTCGCCTGTCCGACTGGTGGACCGCCGAGGACGTCAGCCGCTTCAACGCGCTGACCGACAAGATCGTGAAGCAATATGACGCGTTCGAGCCGCTGCCGGGCCTCCACGTCCAGGGCGCGCTGACCCAGGGCGAGAACATCGCCGACCTAGCCGGGCTGACCGTGGCGCACGAGGCCTACATGCTCTCGCTGAAGGGCAAGCCGGCGGCGGTGATCGACGGCTATAGCGGCGAACAGCGCTTCTATCTGGGCTGGGCGCAGGTGTGGCGGCGCAACTATCGCGAGGCCAATCTGCGCCAGCGGCTGCTCACCGATCCGCACGCGCCGTCGATCCAGCGCGCCGGCGTGGTGCGCAACCTGGACCCCTTCTACGAAGCTTTCGACGTGAAGCCCGGCGAGGCGATGTACCTCGCGCCGGAGGCTCGCCTCAGAATATGGTAAAGACCGTGTCTTGACGATGCGGCGGGGGCGGGAAACAAGAGGCGAATGAACAGCTTGTTTCCTGCCCAGCCGATCGCGGCCAGTTCGGGCCGGCTCGTGCTCAACGTCCTGCTCGCGGTGCTGACGCTGGTGGCGTCGGTGGGCATGGCCGGGATGATCTGGGGCGCGACCAACGATGCGGTGGTGGCGGGCTTCTTCATGCTCGCCTTCTGCCTGGGCATCGGCATGATCCTGCTGGTCGCGATGATCCGCACCCAGATCCATGTGCGGCCCACCCGCCAGATCGACATGGGGCTGGTGCTGGGCACGATCGAGGATGCCGAGACCGGCATCGCCATCACCACGATCGACGGCGAGCTGGTCTGCGCCAACCGCCAATATGAGGCCTGGTTCGGCGGCCTGCCGACCCCGCCCGCGCTGCCGCTGGACGAGGCGACCCAGATCCGCCTGGCCGCCGCGGCCACCGCGGCGCGGCGCGACGGGCGGGCCGAGATCGGCAAACTGGCCACCGATCGCGGCCTCGTCGACGTGATCGTGCGCCGCGCCGGCAACAACGACACCCACCTCGTCTGGCGCTTCCGCCGCTCCACCGAGTTCGACGCGCTGGGCGACATCATGCGCCTGCTGGGCAGCGATGTGGGCCGCCGCATCGGCAGCGCCGGGGTGATGGCCGCGCTGGTCGACGGCAATGGCGTCGGCATCATCGGCAACAGGGTGTTCCTGCAGCGTGCGCTGGGTTCGGTCGACGCGCCGGCCTCGGGCTGGGCGCTCGCCGAATTGCTGCGCAGCGACGGCGAAGTGATCCGCCTGGCCGCCGAGCCCGCCACCGCCGATCCGGTACGGCTGATCCAGATCCCGCTGGACGGGCAGGGCGGGGTGACCGCCACCCTGTTCCTGATGCTCGACGAGACCAACAGCGAGCGCGAAGCGCGCACCGTGGGCACCGGTGATCTCCACGCGCTGCTCGGCATGCTGCCGATCGGCCTGGCCGTGGCCGAGCGCGACGGGCGACTGCTGTTCATGAACTCGGCCTTCCGCCGCGCCGCCGGCCTGGGCCCCGAGGCGACGATCGTCTATCCCAGCGACCTGGTGGTCGAGGAGGACAAGGCCGCCGTCTCGGACGCGGTGCGCCGCTTCTCCGCCGGGCGCGGCTCGGCGAGCGACCTTTCGGTTCGCCTCAAGGCGCGATCGGAGGAGAATGTCGCCCTCACCATCGCCGCCGCCAAGGGCCTCGGCAACGCCTCGGTGCTGCTCAGCCTGAAGGACAATAGCGAGGAATCGAAGCTCAAGCGCCAGGTCGCCCAGGCGATGAAGATGCAGGCGGTGGGCCAGCTCGCCGGCGGCGTCGCGCACGACTTCAACAACATTCTCACCGCGATCATCGGCCATTGCGACCTGATGACGATGCGCCACATCCCCGGCGACAGCGACTATGACGACATCCAGCAGATCAAGCACAACTCGAACCGCGCGGCGGCGCTGACCCGACAGCTGCTCGCCTTCTCGCGCCAGCAGACCCTGCGCCCGCAGATCCTGCAGATCCCGGACGTCATCTCGGAAATCTCGAACCTGCTGAAGCGCCTGCTGGGCGAGACGGTGCGGCTCGAGGTGAGCCATGGCCGCAATCTCGGCACGGTACGCGCCGACCCGGGCCAGCTCGAGCAGGTGATCGTCAACCTCGCGGTCAACGCGCGCGACGCGATGCCCGAGGGCGGCACGCTCACGATCCAGACCTATGCCGTCTCGCAGGCCGACGTCCGCGCGCTCGGCATCGAGATCATGCCGGTCACCGAATATACCGCGATGAAGGTGATCGACACCGGCACCGGCATTCCGCAGGAAAATCTCAACAAGATCTTCGAGCCCTTCTTCACCACCAAGGAAGTGGGCAAGGGCACTGGCCTCGGCCTCTCCACCGTCTACGGTATCGTCAAGCAGACCGGCGGCTTCATCTTCGCCGAGAGCGAGATGAACAAGGGCACCAGCTTCGTCATCTACCTGCCGGTGCACGAGGCGCCCGCCCATGCGGTGGCGGCGCGTCTGCCGCAGGTGAAGGAGCCGAGCCGCGAGCTGTGGGGCACCGGCACGATCCTGCTCGTCGAGGACGAGGCGATGGTCCGCGCCGTCGCCGAGCGCGCGCTTTCGCGCCAGGGCTACAAGATCCTCACCGCCACCAATGGCGAGGAGGGGCTCGAGGTGCTGGAGAATGCGGACGAGCCGATCGACCTGCTGATCTCCGACGTGGTGATGCCGACGATGGACGGCCCCACCATGGCCCGCGCCGCGCGCGAGCAGCGGCCCGACCTGCCGATCGTCTTCATGTCGGGCTATGCCGAGGAGCAGCTGCGCAAGTCGATCGACATCGAGAATATCGGCTTCCTGCCCAAGCCCTTCTCGGTCCAGCAGATCTGCGAAGCCGCGCGCGAGGCGATGGCCGAGCATGCGCGCGGGGAAACCGTGGAGTAGAAGCGACGGCTCTACGTATATCGATCGTCATTCCAGCGAAAGCTGGAATCTCCTTGCCTGCTGCAACGATCGAAGAAGAGAGATCCCAGCTTTCGCTGGGATGACGGTTGGTTTCGGGTGTCCTTCACGCTGGAACAAATCAAGAATGTTTCTCACTTGTTCTCATGGAACGATTCGAGTACACCACTTCCAGTTGAGGTTTCGGACCACCCGATCTACGAGGGAGTGAACGCACATGTCTGCGCAATTGAAGCTCATCGGATCCGAAAAGGAAGTATCGAACATGGATAGGCAGAAGGCCCTTGAAGCCGCCTTGGCGCAGATCGATCGCGCCTTCGGCAAGGGCTCGGCGATGAAGCTCGGTTCGCGCGAAGCGATGCAGGTCGAGGCGGTCTCGACCGGGTCGCTCGGGCTCGATATCGCGCTCGGCATCGGCGGCCTGCCCAAGGGCCGCATCGTCGAGGTGTTCGGGCCGGAAAGCTCGGGCAAGACCACGCTCGCCCTCCACGCGATCGCGGAAGCGCAGAAGGCTGGCGGCACCGCGGCCTTCATCGACGCCGAGCATGCGCTCGACCCGGTCTATGCCAAGAAGCTGGGCGTCAACATCGACGAACTGATCGTCTCGCAGCCGGACACCGGCGAGCAGGCGCTGGAGATCGCCGATACGCTCGTCCGCTCGAACGCGATCGACGTGCTGGTGATCGACTCGGTCGCCGCGCTCGTCCCCCGCGCCGAGATCGAGGGCGAGATGGGCGACAGCCATGTCGGCCTCCAGGCCCGCCTGATGAGCCAGGCGCTGCGCAAGATCACCGGCTCGATCAGCCGCTCCAAGTGCCTTGTCATCTTCATCAACCAGATCCGCATGAAGATCGGCGTGATGTATGGTTCGCCGGAGACGACGACGGGCGGCAACGCGCTGAAATTCTACGCCTCGGTCCGCCTCGACATCCGCCGCACCGGCGCGATCAAGGACCGCGACGAGGTGGTCGGCAACGCGACCCGCGTGAAGGTGGTCAAGAACAAGGTCGCCCCGCCGTTCAAGCAGGTCGAGTTCGACATCATGTATGGCGAGGGCATCTCGAAGGTCGGCGAACTGATCGATCTCGGCGTGAAGGCCGGTTTCGTCGAGAAGTCGGGCGCCTGGTTCAGCTATGACTCGATCCGCATCGGCCAGGGTCGCGAGAACGCCAAGACCTATATGCGCGAGAATCCCGAGCTGGCGGCGAAGCTGGAAAAGGCGATCCGCGGCAAGTCGGACGATGTCGGTGACGCGATGATGGCCGGTCCGTCGGAAGACGACGACCTGTAAGAATGGCGGAAGGGGAGCCGGAATAAGCCTCCGGTTCCCTTTCATTGTCATGCTGAACCTGTTTCAGCATCCACCAGGCCGCTCAGGCTGGTCTGTCGATAATACCGACCGCAGAGAATGAACCGGGATGCTGCGATCCAGCCTCCCGTGGATGCTGAAACACGTTCAGCATGACGAGTGGGACACGCCAACACCCGCACCGGACCCGCAAGGACCCATCATGACCGCCAAGCTCGCTTATGTCGAACTGCCCGTCGGTGACACCGCCGGCAGCAAGGCCTTTTTCGAGACCGCCTTCGGCTGGTCGCTCACCGCCTTCGGCCCCAATTATGCCGCGACCGAGGGGCAGGGGACCGACCTCGGCCTCAACGGCCATCTCGACGATGCCACCGCCTGTCCGCTCGCCGGGATCGAGGTCGACGATCTCGAAGCCGCGCTGGCGCGGGTCGAGGCGGCGGGGGGCGTGATCAGCCGGCCGATCTTCGCTTTTCCGGGCGGCCGCCGCTTCCACTTCCGCGAGCCATCGGGTAACGAATTGGCTGTCTTCGTAAACGAACCGGGCTGAGGAGGCGGGGGTCCGGGTCCCAAGGGGGAGCACCGGCTTGTCCATCACCGTCCACCATCTCGAAAATTCCCGCTCGCAAAGAGTCCTCTGGATGCTCGAGGAGCTTGGCCTTCCCTATGAGGTCAAGCGCTACGCCCGAAACCCCAAGACCATGCTCGCGCCGCCCGAGCTGAAGGCGGTCCATCCGCTCGGCAAGTCGCCGGTGATCGAGCACAATGGCCGGGTCGTCGCCGAGACCGCGACGATCCTCGAATATCTCGTCGCGCTCTCGGCCGGCCGGCTCGGCCCGCCCGAAGATGCCGACGGCGCGCTGCGCTGGCGCTATTTCCTCGACTATGCCGAGGGTTCGCTGATGCCGCCGCTGCTGCTCAAGCTGGTGATCGACAGGCTCGGCCCGCTGGGCTGGCCCGCCAAGGGGATCATCACGAAGATGGCGATGGTCCATATCGACTATGTCGAGGCCGAGTTGACCCAGCGCCCCTGGTTCGCGGGGGCCGAGTTCAGCGCCGCCGACGTGATGATGAGCTTCCCGCTGGAGGCCGCACGCGATCGCCTCAAGCTGTCCGGCCGCCGCCCGACGATCACCGAATGGCTCGACCGCATCCATGCGCGCCCCGCCTATCAGGCTGCATTGGAGAAGGGCGGCCCCTATGCCTATGCCTGAATATCGGCCCGGGCTGCTTTGACCGAATGACTTCCGACGACAACGGCAGCCCGCTGCCCGCCTGGCTCGATGCCTCGGGCCTGCCATGGCGCTCGACGCGGGCCGAATTGGCCGCCCGCTACGGCGTCTCGACCGACAATCCCTATCAGTGGGAGGTCGTGTCGCTCGCGGTCGCTCCGCCGCCGCTCGACGGCCTGCTGTGGCCCTTCGGTTTCCAGGCGTTCGACCGATATTCCCCCGCTATGCCGCCGACGCGGATGACGTCGCATCTCTGGTTCGAGGACGATGCCGAGGCGAATGTCCGGCGCGCGCTGGAGCAGCTGGCACCGCATTTCGGCCCGCGCGCCATCGAGGCGCGCTACAACATATTACAGGCCGAGTGGCGCTGGGGCGACGCGTCGGTCAGCCTGATGGCCTGGCCGCCCGATGAGAACCGCGACATGCTGTCGAGCAATCCGGCGCATGAGCGCGATCCGAGGCTCGACACCGCCTGCCCGATCGAGATCCAGACCGGATGGAGGCCGCCGCTGTCGCCCGTCGAGCGGCAATGGCTGGAAGCGTTCGAGCCTCTGGCGGCGACCCGCATTCCCGCACCGGCTCCGTCCACGACGGGCACACCCTCCGGCTTCTTCGCCGAAACTTCGCTGGAGTTCATGCGCCAGCCCCCGCCGGACCTGCCGGTGCGCGACGGCGTCTTCGGGATCTCGCCGGGCGGGGAGGCGCTGATCATCCGCGATCATTCGCTCTACGTCATCCCACTCGAGCAGGTGGCTGGTTATGACGTTACCCGCACCCTGCCGGCCAAGGGCGGCGGCGGCAGCTATCTGAGCGCCCGCTGCACCACCGGTTACGCGGCCTGTCCGGAGAAACCTGTCCGGATCGCCGAAGGCGAACGGGCCGACGACCTCAACGCCATCGCGACAGAACTCGCCGCGAGGACAGGCAAGCCGCTCATTCTTGGCGACTATGGCTATGATGCCTGATCGCGACCATCTGGCGACGAACGAGAGCGCCGCCCTGTCCGAAAAACGAAAGATGCTCGCCGGCCAGCCCTATGATGCCGGCGATCCCGAACTGGTGGCAGACCAGCGGGCCGCCCTATTGTGGATGGAGAGGGTCAATCGCGCCACCACGCTCGCCGCCGACGAGCGCGCGGCGATCCTGCGCGAGGGGCTGGGCGCCTTTGGTCCCGGCTCGGTGATCCGCTCGCCCTTCCACTGCGACTATGGCTACAATATCCAGATCGGGGCAGGGGTGTTTCTCAACTTCAACTGCGTCATCCTGGATGTCGTGCGGGTGGCGATCGGCGATCGCACCCAGATCGGTCCCGGCGTCCAGATCCTTGCCGCCGATCACCCCCGTGATCCCGCCGAGCGCGCCACCGGTCGCGAATGGGGCCGCCCGATCACGATTGGCCGCAACGTCTGGATCGGCGGGGGCGCGATGATCCTGCCCGGAGTGAAGATCGGCGACGACGCCATCATCGGTGCGGGCAGCGTCGTTTCGCGCGATGTGGCGCCCGGAGTCACAGTGGTCGGAAATCCCGCACGGCCTCGCCCGGCGGCCTGAAGAGCTGTGTCCGGTTGATCCAAAAAAGGGGGGAGCCGAAGCTCCCCCGAGTTTAGCATGCGTCCAAGGGAGGGGTTAAAGCCGCATGCCGAAGCCGATGCCGATGATCAGCGGATCGAGGTGGATCCGCGTGCGCTGGACGCCCGCCGCGGTGGTGCTGAGCCGCGCCGTGGTGTCCATGTCGATATATTTGACGTCGAGATTGACGAAGGTCCGCTCGCTCAGCGGCACGTCCACGCCGGCTTGTAGCGCATAGCCGAAGCTGGACTTCATCGAGACGCTGGTCTGGCCGACCGCCGCCTCCAGTCCCTTCGAGGCCTTTTCCGAATAGAAGATCGTGTAGTTGGCGCCCACCCCGACATAGGGACGGATCGGGCCGTCGGGCGCGAAATGATATTGCAGGGTCAGCGTGGGCGGCAGCACCCAGGTCGAGGCGAGCTTGCCGATACTCCCGGTCGTGCCGGTGCGGCCGCTCGCATCATGCTTGGTGGTCGCCAGGATCAGTTCGGCGCCGATCCGCTTCGAGAGCATATAGGTGAAGTCCACCTCGGGCATCACGCTGTTGCCCACCTTCACCTTCTCGGCCGGGAAGGCGGGGGTGATCCCGCTCGAGCTCTCATTGGGCGCGACGAGGATGCCGCGAACGCGGATCAGCACATCGCCGGTCTCGGCCTGAGCGGCTCCGGTGGAGAGGGCCGCGGCAGCGGCGGCGATCATCAGCTTGCGATACATGGTGCACTTCCCTTTCTGTGGGAACCGCCCTGCACCCGCCCGCCGGCGCTGAAATTGATCTGGCGCAAATCCGTCATCGCCGGGAGGCGAAGCACAGGTGCGTCCGCTTCCGGATCATGAACAAAATCGGGTCGGCAACGTTATGAAACCGGATTTCCAGGCTTTGCCGCGCGGGCGGCTATCCGGATATGGAGACGACGTGGACGATTTCCGTAAGGTCGACCTGACCAATTGCGATCGCGAACCCATCCATCTGCTGGGCGCGATCCAGCCTGGCGGGTTCCTGATCGCCGTCAGCACGGACTGGATCATCGCCCGGGTATCGCGGAACATCCGCGACCTGCTTGGTTTTGATCCCGAGGTTCTGGCGGGGTCGCCGCTGGCGGACTATGTCCCGGCCGCGCTGCTGCACGATCTGCGCAATCGGATTTCCTATCTGTCCGGGCCCGATATGGTCGAGCGGCTGTTCGGCGCCCGGATCAATGCCTCCGAGCATAGTTATGATGTCGCCGTCCATTTCTCGGGCGGTCAGATCGTCATCGAGGCCGAGCCCGGTACCGGACAACCCGGCGACGCCACCAATTCGGTCCGCGCGATGATGGCGCGCCTCGATCAGGCGAGGGAGCTGGAGGGCTTCTATCGCGAAGGCGCGCGCCAGGTGCGAGCCCTGCTCGGCTATGACCGGGTGATGGTCTATCGCTTCGCGGCCGACGGCGCCGGCGAGGTGGTGGCTGAAGCCGCCAAGTCGGGGATCGGCAGCTTCCTGGGGCTCCATTATCCCGCCAGCGACATTCCTCGCCAGGCCCGCGCGCTCTACAAACGCAACCTGATCCGGGTGATCCGCGACGTCGAAGCGCAGCCTGTGCCGATCGTCCCGGCGCTCGATGCCTCGGGGCAGCCGCTCGACCTGTCGCTGTCGATCCTGCGATCGGTGTCGCCGATCCACATCGAATATCTCAAGAATATGGGCGTGGCGGCGTCGCTCTCGATCTCGATCGTCGTCGACGACGAACTGTGGGGCCTGTTCGCCTGCCATAATTATTCGGCGCGCTCGCCCACCTTCGAGCGTCGCTCCGTCTGTGAATTCTTCGCCCAGATGTTCGCCATGCGGCTCGAATCGCGCGAGCGCCGGCAACTGGTCGAATATGAGCGCCGTGCGCGGGACATCTCGGATCAGCTGCTCGGCGCGGTCGCCTCGGACGAGACCCTGCTCAACGACCCCGACTGGCTGGGCGACATCCTGACCAGCGCGATCCCGGCGCATGGCGTGGGCGTGTGGATCAACGGCAATTACGCCTTTTCGGGGGTCACCCCGCCCACCGAGGATTTTCGCCGCATCGTCCGCGCGCTGAACGGAACGGCGGCGGGCCGGGTCTACACCACCGATCATATCGGCAGCCTGATCGAGGATGCCGGCCATTTCGCCGATCGCGCCGCTGGCTTGCTGGCGATCCCGATCTCTCGTTCACCCAGGGATTATGTCATCCTGTTCCGGTCGGAGATCAAACAGGCGGTGCGCTGGGCCGGCGATCCGCACAAGCCGATCGAATATGGTCCCAATGGTCCGCGCCTGTCGCCCCGCGAGAGCTTCGAGGAATGGAAGCAGCTGGTCGAGGGCCATGCCAAGCCCTTCAGCGCCTCGGAATTGCGGGTGGCGGAAACCCTGCGCGCGACCCTGATCGAAGTCGTCCTGCGCCTTGCCGACGAAGCCGCAGCGGAGCGGCGCCAGTCGACGGCCCGCCAGGAGATGCTGATCGCCGAGCTCAACCATCGGGTGCGCAACATCCTCGGCGTCATCCGCGGCCTGATCCGGCAGTCGCAGCCCGACAGCCCGGAGGTGAAGGAGTTCGTCCGGCTCGTCGACGGCCGCATCCACGCGCTGGCGCGCGCGCATAACCAGATCACCGACGATCATTGGGGGCCGGCGCCGCTGAACGCCTTCATCGACGCCGAAGCGGCGGCCTTTGCGGCGGACCGGCGCAGCGCGATCATAGCCTCGGGCAGCCCGGTGTTGCTCAACCCCCAGGCCTATTCGACGATGGCGCTCGTCATCCACGAACTGGTCACCAACTCGACCAAATATGGCAGCCTCTCCGGGGCCGGCGGCGAAGTCCACATCAACTGGTCGCGCGATCATCAGGGCGACCTGAACTTCACCTGGCAGGAAAGCGGCGGCCCGCCGGTCTCGCCGCCCAAGCGCAAAGGCTTCGGCACCACGATCGTCAATCGGTCGGTGCCCTATGATCTCGGCGGCAGCGCCACGCTCGATTACGCACCGGACGGGGTGAGGGCCGAATTCTGCATTCCGTCGCGCCACGTATCCGAACCCAGGAGCAACGCCGCGTCGCCATCGCGTCCGGTGCGCGCGGACGTGTCGAGCCAGCAGGTCATCGATCCGCACATGCTCGACCGCAAGGCGGTGTTGCTGGTCGAGGACAGCCTGATCATCGCGCTCGACGCCGAGGACATCCTGGACCGCTTCGGTGCCGACGTGACGACGGCGTCGACCCCCGAAGCCGCGCACGACATCCTCGACAAGGGTAAGGTGGATTTCGCGATCCTCGACATCAATCTGGGTGACCAGACGAGCTTCGGGATCGCCGACCGGCTGATCGAGCTGGGCGTGCCCTTCTTCTTCGCGTCGGGCTATGGCGAGCAGGCGAGCCTGCCGATGCAACATCGTGCGACGACCGTGGTGCAGAAGCCTTACACGACCCACAATATCGCCAATGCCATCGACCATCTCTTCCACTAGCGTCCGATGCTAATAGTTTTGACTTAATTTTCTCGCCGCCCATGCTATGCTCGCCCTCGCAGAGCCGGGAGAGGAGAGCCGACATGCCATTTGTGACCAGCGACCTGAAGCCGCGTATCGGCACCCGGATCGACACCGACCTGCCGACCCTGCTGAGCGGCAACCATGCCGGGCAGATTCGCGATCTGCTGGAAGAACGCGGCGTTCTGGTCTTCCCCGGCATCGCGATCAGCGACGAGGCGCAGGTCGCTTTCACCGACACGCTGGGCGATATGGGAGTGGAGGGGGTCTATAAGGTGACCTTCGACGAGGCGGCCAATCCGGTGCCCGCCGATTATAATTACGGCAATTTCTCCTGGCACATCGATCGCACCGATCTCGATCTGCCGCCGCGCGCGTCGATCCTCAGCCCGCGCAAGCTGTCGCCCGACGGCACCGGCCGCACGATGTTCGCCAACACCTATGCCGCCTATGCCGACCTGTCCGACTCCGACAAGGCGCTGCTCGACGAGTTGGAGGTCGTCCATGTCGTCGCCTCCTCGTTCCGCGAGAAGGTGCCGCACCCGACCGAGGAGCAGCTGGCGCGCTGGGCGACCCATCCCGACAAGGTCCACCCGCTGGTGTGGCTCCACCGTTCAGGCCGCAAGTCGCTCGTCACCAGCACCTCGGCCACTCGCATCGTCGGCATGGACGAGGCCGAGGGCAGGGCGCTACTCGACCGGCTGATGGCGTGGACCACCCAGCCCGATTATGTCTACACGCACGACTGGGCGATGGGCGACCTGCTGATGTGGGACAATACCGGCACCATGCACAAGGTGCAGGATTATGACCTGACCTGTGGCCGCCGCCTCCACCGCACCACCCTGATCGGCGAGGAGCCGATCGCGCCGAGCCGCAGGCTGGAGTTGGCCTGAGCGGGCTTGCCTGAGCGCGTCCTTTCTTTCTGACTGACCCGGAAAGTCCAGCAATAGCGCTTTGCCCCATGCTGGACTTGGGCCAGCGTGGCACCCGACACGCGAGGATCACGCGCATCCGCGATCAGCGGAGCGTCGGCTTATGGAGGATGACATGGCGGAAGTACGGCGGCCCCCGGCGGAGGAGATCGTCCTTTACGAAAAGGACCCCGCGACCAAGATCGCGACGATCACCCTCAACCGCCCCGACATGCTCAACGCTCCCTCGGTCGCCGCGCGGCTGCGCTATGCCGAGCTGATCCACCGCGCCAATGTCGACGACGAGGTGAAGGTGCTCGTCATCCGCGGCGTCGGCGATCATTTCGGCAGCGGCGCCGACCTGCCCGAAATGGCGCATATGTGGGACGAGAACAGCGCCACCTCGCCACTCTACGAGTTCGAGATTCCCGAGGACGGCAGCGTCAAATATCCGCCGCGCGACAGCTATCGCCATCTGGCGAGCGTCACCCAGCTCTATGCCAATCCGAATTTCGGCCTGCGCAGCCTGCAGGATTTCAAGAAGATCAGCATCGTCGAGGTGAAGGGCTATTGCTATGGCTGGCACTTCTACCAGGCCGCCGACGCCGACCTGGTGATCTCGTCGGAAGAAGCCCTCTTCGGCCATTCGGCCTGGCGCTATGTGGGCTGGGCCGCGCGCATGTGGCAATGGGCGGTGATGATGGGGCTGCGCAAGTTCCAGGAGATGGTGTTCACCGGGCGGCCCTTCACCGCCAAGGAGATGTACGACATCAGCTTCGTCAACAGCGTGGTCCCGCGCGACCGGCTCGAGGCCGAGACCGCCAAATATGCGCTCGCCTGCTCGCGCACCTCGCCCACCGACACCATCTATCTGCAGAAGACCTTCTTCGAGATCTTCAAGCAGAACCAGGGCGAATATATGGGCAGCGTGCTGACGGGCTGGCTCGAATCGATGCTGCCCGCGGTGAAGCAGGAGGGCGGCCTGGCGGTCACCCAGGACACGTTCGAGAAGGGCCTGGCCAGCGCGGTGAAGGACAATGACTCGCTCTTCCCGCCCGACTGGCGGATGAGCTACAAGGCCCGTCGTGCCGCCGAGGGGCATAATGCGCCGCCGCCCGCGCCCCCCGCGCCGCAGGCCGACACAGTGAAGGCGCTGACCGATCAGGTGAGTGCGCTGACCGAGCAGTTGCTGGCGGTGCAGGCCAAGCTGGCCGAGCTGACCAAGTAGGGAGACCGGATGGAGCCGACCGACAGGAGATATCGTCCCCGCGCAGGAACGGTCTATGGCTGTGTCGCGATGGCGTTGCTGCTCCTCGTCGGGGGTTTCGTCCTCTATTTTCTGGCCTTTGGCGGGCACTGCAGCCCCGATCCGCAATGCCGAGAGGCGGCGCAGGGGCGGTCGCTCCGGGGGGCCCTGATCCTGTTGCTGGCCTCGGCGGTGGTGGGAAATATCGTCCGCCGGGCCATCAACTGGCTTTCCCCGCGCCTTCCTCCGAATTGGCCGCCAGCGCTCCGCGAGTTGCTGTTCGTCCTGCTCACCGGACTGGTGCTCTGCGCGGCCTATCAGCCGGTGATGGCGTTGGTGCGATGAACCCGCTTGCCAGCGGCGGTGCGGCCGTTACGACTAGCACTATGCCGACAGATATCGAGATTTCGCGCGCCGCCCGTCTTCTCCCGATCGGCGATATCGCCGCGCGGATCCCGATCCCGCCCGAGGCGGTCGAGCCCTATGGCCGGCACAAGGCGAAGCTCGATCTCTCGGCGATCCCCGCTACCGGCAAGCAGGGCCGGCTGATCCTCGTCACCGCGATCAACCCGACCCCGGCGGGCGAGGGCAAGTCCACCACCTCGGTGGGCCTGGCCGACGCGCTCAACCGGATCGGCCGCAAGACCGTGCTGGCGCTGCGCGAGCCGTCGCTGGGCCCCTGTTTCGGCACCAAGGGCGGTGCCACCGGCGGCGGCTATGCGCAGGTCGTGCCGATGGAGGACATCAACCTCCACTTCACCGGCGATTTCCACGCGATCACCTCGGCGCACAATCTGCTCGCGGCGATGATCGACAATCATATCCACTGGGGCAATGCGCTGGGGATCGACGTGCGTCGGGTGGTCTGGCGCCGCGTGCTCGACATGAACGACCGCGCGCTGCGCGACATCGTCCAGTCGATCGGCGGCACCGCCAACGGTTTCCCGCGCGAATCGGGCTTTGACATCACCGTCGCGTCGGAGGTGATGGCGATCCTCTGCCTCTCCGACGGCATCGACGATCTGGAGCGGCGGCTCGGCCGCATCGTCGTCGCCTATACCCGCGATCGCCGCCCGGTCACGGCGCGCGACCTGCAGGCCGACGGCGCGATGGCGGTGCTGCTCAAGGAGGCGATCAAGCCCAACCTCGTTCAGACCCTGGAGGGCAACCCGGCGCTGATCCATGGCGGCCCCTTCGCCAACATCGCCCATGGCTGCAATTCGGTGATCGCCACCCGCACCGCGATGGCGCTGGGCGACTATGTCGTCACCGAAGCGGGCTTCGGCGCCGATCTGGGCGCCGAGAAATTCTTTGACATCAAGTGCCGCCAGGCCGGGCTCCACCCGTCGGCGGTGGTGATCGTGGCGACGGTGCGCGCGCTCAAGATGAACGGCGGGGTCGCCAAGGCCGATCTGGGCAAGGAGGATGTCGCGGCGGTCGAGCGCGGCGCGGTCAATCTCGTCCGCCATATCGAGAATGTCCGCCAGTTCGGCGTGCCCGCGGTCGTCGCGATCAACCATTTCGCCACCGACAGCGCCGCCGAGGTGGAAGCGATCCGCGTCGCCGCCGAAGCCCATGGCACCGAGGCGATCCTGTGCCGGCACTGGGCCGAGGGCGGGGCAGGGGCCGAGGCGCTCGCCCACGCCATCGTCGATCTGGCCGACAAGGATGCGGCCCAGTTCGCGCCACTCTATGACGACGATCTGCCGCTGTTCGACAAGATCAACACCATCGCCACCCGCATTTACCGCGCCGAGGAGGCCGTCGCCGATCCCAGCGTCCACGCCCAGCTCAAGCGTTGGGAAGAGGCCGGCTTCGGCCATCTGCCGGTGTGCATGGCCAAGACCCAGTACAGTTTCTCGACCGATCCCGCGCTGCTCGGCGCGCCGACCGGCCATGTCGTCCCCGTCCGCGAGGTCCGCCTGGCGGCAGGCGCTGGCTTCGTGGTGGCGATCTGCGGGGAGATCATGACGATGCCGGGCCTGCCCAAAGTACCGGCAGCAGAGGCGATCCGGATGAACGCGGCGGGCGAGATCGAGGGGCTGTTCTAAGCGCTCTGCCGTCCTTGCCGTGAAGCGGGCATCCACGGTTACGACACGCCATATGATCGAATGCTCCGCCGTCATGGATTCCCGCTTTCGCGGGAACGACGTTCAAGCATCCTGTCCTTCCCTTCGCGAACCGCTTGAGAAGCGGGCCATGCTCGCCTAAGTCGGCGACATGACATCGACCAACGACATCCGCCGCTCCTTCCTCGATCATTTCGCGAAGGAAGGGCATGAGCCGGTGCCCTCGGCGCCGCTGGTGCCGCATAACGACCCGACGCTGATGTTCGTCAACGCGGGGATGGTGCCGTTCAAGAATGTCTTCACCGGCCTGGAGACGCGCCCTTATTCGACCGCGACGAGTTCGCAGAAGTGCGTACGCGCGGGCGGCAAGCACAATGATCTCGACAATGTGGGCTACACCGCGCGGCACCACACCTTCTTCGAGATGCTCGGCAATTTCTCGTTCGGCGACTATTTCAAGGAGCGGGCGATCTCGCTCGCCTGGAGCCTGCTGACCGGCACTTGGGGCATCCCCAAGGACAAGCTGACCGTCACCGTCTACCACACCGACGACGAGGCCTATGGCCTTTGGAAGAAGATCGGCGTGCCCGAGAGCCGGATCATCCGCATCCCGACCTCGGACAATTTCTGGTCGATGGGCGACACCGGCCCGTGCGGCCCGTGCTCGGAAATCTTCTTCGACCATGGCGACCATATCTATGGCGGCCCTCCCGGCAGCCCGGAGGAGGATGGCGACCGCTTCGTCGAGATCTGGAACCTCGTCTTCATGCAATATGAGCAGGTCGACAAGGAGACCCGGATCGACCTGCCCAAGCCCTCGATCGACACCGGCATGGGGCTGGAGCGGGTCGCGGCGGTGCTGCAGGGCGTCCACGACAATTACGACACCGACACCTTCAAAGCGCTGATCGCCGCGTCAGGTGACCTGACGAAGACCGCGATCGACGGCGCCAACAAAGCCTCGCATCGCGTGATCGCCGATCACCTGCGCGCCTCGGGCTTCCTGGTGGCCGATGGCGTGCTGCCGGCGAACGAGGGCCGTGGCTATGTGCTGCGCCGGATCATGCGCCGCGCGATGCGCCACGCCCATCTGCTGGGCGCCGCCGAGCCGCTGATGCACCGCCTGGTGCCCAGCCTCGTCTCCGAAATGGGCGCCGCCTATCCCGAGCTGGTCCGCGCGCAGCCGCTGATCGAGGAGACGTTGAAGCTGGAGGAGACCCGCTTCCGCCAGACGCTGGCCAATGGCCTGCGCCTGCTCGACGAGGCGACCGCCGGCATGGCGAAGGGCGACGTTCTGCCCGGTGCCACCGCCTTCAAGCTCTACGACACTTTCGGCTTTCCCTATGACCTGACCGAGGACGCGTTGCGCGCCCAGGACCTGGGTGTCGACCGCGCCGGTTTCGATGCCGCGATGGCCGAGCAGAAGGCCGCCGCGCGCGCCGCCTGGAAGGGCTCGGGCGAGAAGGCCTCCGAGGAAGTGTGGTTCGACATCGCCGAGGAGTTCGGCGGCACCGAGTTTACCGGCTATGTCAGCGAGGAAGGCGAGGGCCAGCTCCTAGCCATCGTCAAGGACGGCCAGCGGGTCGACAGCGCGGCTGCCGGGGATGAGGTGGTGCTGGTGACCAACCAGACGCCTTTCTATGGCGAGAGCGGCGGCCAGATGGGCGATGCCGGCGTCATCACCGGCGACAATGGCCTGGAGGTCGCGATCGAGGACACCTCGAAGCCGCTCGGCCGCATCCACGCGCATAAGGGCAAGGTCGTTGCCGGCTCGGTGAAGGTCGGCGATCCGCTGCACCTGAACGTCGATGCCGACCGCCGCACCCGCATCCGCGCCAATCACTCGGCGACCCACCTGCTCCACGCGGCGCTGCGCAACCGCCTGGGCGGCCATGTCACCCAGAAGGGTAGCCTCGTCGCGGCCGATCGCTTCCGCTTCGACTTCTCGCACCCCAAGGCGCTGACCGCCGAGGATATCGCCGCGATCGAGGCCGAGGTGAACCTGCACATCCGCGAGAATGAGGAGGTTACCACCCGGCTGATGACCCCCGATGCCGCGATCGAGGCAGGCGCGATGGCGCTGTTCGGCGAGAAATATGGCGACGAGGTCCGCGTCCTATCGATGGGCAAGGGCGCCAAGGATCAGGGCAGCAAGAATTATTCGGTCGAGCTGTGCGGCGGCACCCATGTGTCGGCGCTGGGCGACATCGCGCTGCTCAAGATCATCTCGGAGAGCGCCGTCTCCAGCGGCGTGCGCCGTATCGAGGCGCTGACCGGCGAGGCCGCGCGCCTCTGGCTCGTCCATCGCGACGACCAGCTCAAGGCCGCCGCGGCCGCCCTCAAGACCTCGCCCGACGACGTCCCCGCGCGCATAGCCGCGCTGGTCGACGAGCGCCGCAAGCTCGAGCGCGAGCTGGCCGAGGCGAAGAAGGCGCTGGCACTGGGCGGCGGGGCCGCCAAGGCCGAAGCTGCCGGGCCGGAAGACGTCGCCGGCGTGAAGTTCCTGCCGCAGGTCGTCGAGGGGCTCGACCCCAAGGGCCTGCGCGGGCTGGTCGACGAGGCCAAGGCCTCGCTCGGCTCGGGCGTCTCGGTGATCGTCGCGGTGAACGAGGGACGCGCCAGCGTGGCCGCCGGCGTCACCGCCGATCTCACCGACCGGATCAGCGCGGTCGACCTCGTCAAGGCCGCGGTCGCGGCGCTGGGCGGGCAGGGCGGTGGTGGTCGCCCCGACATGGCACAGGGTGGCGGGCCTGACGGCGACAAGGCCGCCGATGCCGTCGCGGCGGTGCGCGACACGCTGGCGAAGGTGCCGGCCTGACCCTTCTCGGCTCTGTCTAACCCGTCACCCCAGCGAAGGCTGGGGTCTCGGGAGAGAGGAGCGGGCGACAAAAGCCTCCTGAGATCCCAGCCTTCGCTGGGATGACGATTTGGGGGCTCATTTCGGTTTAAACCAGTTTGTGTTTAGACCCGGTTTTCCGGTTCGTGGTAGAGCAGCGCTTCGGCCGCTCTGGTCATCCCGCGATAATCGTGGCCGATCTTCGGGATGGTGCGTAGCCGCCATCCCAGCGGCACGCCCATCGCGGCAGCTCTTAGCTGGCCGGCGCGGAAGAAGGTCATGCCCGCGCCAGCCGATCGACGCCGTAGCGATCGATCGTCGGGGTATGGAGCTGGATACCGCCGGCCTCACCGTCATTGTCGGCCTCACCCAGCAGCACATACAGCCGCGCCTGCAGGCCGGCGCTCAGCATCGCCATCGTGGCACCGCTGCCCTTCAGGCCGAGCGGCTGCGGCAGGTCGAGATCGGGCTGGGTATAGAGCCCGGCATTGGCGGCGACGATCCGCTCGGCCGCCGAATGGGGACGGAAGAGCGCGAGCCGGTGAAGGATCTGCCCGCCGGCCGAATGGCCGAACAGGTCATAGCCGGTGCGGCGCGATCGGGTGGCGGCGACGAGCAGGCCGAAGATGCGATCGAAGTCGGCGAACAGCCATTGCGCCGGATCGGGGTTGGGATCGAAGCCGATATCCTCGTCGCGCAGATAGACGGTGCTGGGCGGGCGCCCGTCCTTGTCCGGGCGGATATTGGCGATGCGCAGGTTCTTGATCACGCCGCCCATCTGATAGGCGGCGAAATCATAGTCCCCCTCGGGATAGCCGAGCGCGGCCACCAACAGGTTCCGCCGCTCCGCCGCCGTCCTCCAGGCATCGCAATAATCGTCGGCATTGCGTCCGGCGCCGGGGATCACGATCAGCACCCGCGATTGGGGGCCGAAGCCCTGGGGCTTGTGATAATGGACGGTGATCCGCTTACCCTCGCGGCCGGGGCCGCCCGCCGCCAGAAAGGCGCCGCGCCCCGGCGACAGGCTTGTCGGTTCGAACGGCAGGGGCGCGGGCCGCGCGATCAGGGTCATCCCGCAGGCAGGGCATTTACCGGGGGCGTCGAACACCAGTCCGTCGGCCGCGCAGCCGCAGGGCGGGCAGATATAGTCGACCTTTTGCGTGGCCGCGACGAGCGGGCGATGGCTGGCCAGACCGGCGAAGCCCAGCGCCATCGCTCCGATGAATTCCCTGCGATTGGTCATGCGTCCCTTCCGATGTTCGGTAAAACCGATACGGCGGAAGGAGGCTTGGCGGATGCAGGTGAAGCACGACGTCTCCTATCCCGTCCCCCCAGCGCGGGCCGGGGTCACAGGAGAGGGGAGAAGAGGTGGCGGCAGGAGCCTCCCGAGATCCCAGCCTTCGCTGGGATGACGCGTGAGAGGAAAGGGAAGAGGGCCGCTGTCGCGCCCTACAACCGATGCATCAGGTTCGCCGTCGTCGTGATCTGCCCGCCCGTCGCCGGGATCGTTGCCCCGGTCAACCAGCGCGCGTCGTCGGACGCCACGAAGGCGACGATGTCGGCGATGTCGCTGGCCTCGCCCACCCGCCGCAGCGCGGCCCAGGGCGATATCTTCTCCAGCCAGGGCGCGCCCGCCGACATGTCGGTGCGGGTTGCGCCCGGCGCCACCGTGTTGACGGTGATGCCGCGCTCGCCCAGTTCCTGCGCGGCGGCGCGGATGAAGCTCTCGCCGCCCGCCTTGGCCGCGGCGTAGATCGACACGCCCGGCGCGCCATGGGTGGCGGTGGCCGAGGAGATGAAGATCACCCGGCCGTGCGGGCTGGTGGTCAGCCGCGCGAATTCGGCGGTGTTGAGCATCGCCGCCCGCAGGTTGAGCGCGATCCCCGCATCGAGCATCTCGGGCGTGAAATCGACGATCCGGCCGGCCGCACCGCCGCCCGCATTGCAGACCAGGATATCGAGCGCACCATGGACGCCATGCGCTTCGCGCACGATCCGGGTCGCCGCCTGGGGATCGGTCAGGTCGCCGAGCACGATCGCCGCCTCGCCGTCCGACGCCCGAATGTCGGCGGCCACCGCCTCCACCTTGCCCGGATCGCTGCTGGCATGGAGGATCAGCTTCGCCCCGTCGGCGGCGAGCCTCTTGGCGATCGCGGCACCGATGCCACGCGACGAACCCGTCACCAGGGCGATGCGCCCCTTCAACCGCCCCTCTAGCGGCATCGCCGCACCGATATCTGATCGCTCGCCATGGGCGACACCCTCCTTCGCTCTTAGGTCTTGTCAGCCAAGGCATAACCGCAACCGCGAAAGCGCGGCAAGCGAGGGGAGGACCATCGATGAAGATCAACATCCCGCTGCCCTTCGACCGGATCGAGCCCGAAGGCGCCTTCACCACGATGGAGGCGGTGCATGCGGTGGGCCGCGCGATCGAGGCGGCCGGTTTCCACGCCGCGCTGGTGACCGATCATCCGGCCCCCACCGGGCGCTGGCTGGACACCGGCGGACACCATGCGCAGGGGCCCTTCGTCATGCTGGCGCTGCTCGCTGCGGTGACGAGTCGCATCCGCCTCCAGACCGGCATATTGGTGCTGCCCTATCGCAACCCCTTCACCGTCGCCCGCGACGTGGCGACGCTCGATCGCTTCTCGAACGGACGGGTCACGCTCAGCGTCGGCGCCGGCTACCTCAAAGGCGAATATCGCGCTGTGGGCGTGGATTTCGACAAGCGTAACGAGCTGATGGACGACTATATTCCGGCGCTGCGCGCGGCGCTGTCGGGCGAGGAGTTTGCCTATGAGGGCGACGGCTATGTCGCCTATGGCAACCGCATCCTACCCGGGCCGGTACAGCCGCGCCTGCCGATCCTGATCGGTGGCAATGCCCGCCGCGCGATCCGCCGCGCGGTCGAGATCGGCGATGGCTGGAACCCCTTCTTCACCTCGGGCGGGATCGACACCACCACCACGCGCACAGCCTCGATCACCGGCGAGGCCGATCTGGTCGAGGCGATCGCCTATATGAAGGCGCATTGCGAAGCGGTGGGCCGCGAGGGCATGCCCGAGATCGTGCTGGGCAGCATCGCCTCGCCGGGGGAGGCCTGTTCGCCTCAGCAGTTGCTGGACCGGATCGGCCGCTATCGCGAACTGGGCGTCAGCGCGGCGGGCAATCATATCGGCGGGCGTGACCGCGCCGAATGGTGCGACAATGTCGAACGCTTCGGCAGCGAGGTGATCGCGAAGATCGATGGGGCGGGGTGAGCGCGGTCAGGCGAACTGCTCGTCCACATCGATCTCGCGGACCTGCCTGGCCCTGCGCGCCTGATCGACCAGGTTGCGCAGCGTTTCGCGCAACGCGATCGCCCTGGGCACATCGCGCAGGATGAAGGTCCGGGCGTGGGTGCTCGCATCGCTCGATACGATCGAGATCGTGCCGATCCCGGTCAGCTGGTTGGCGAGCGAATAATCGACCCTGATGTCCTTGACCCGGAACAGCTCGATCTCGTCGGCCTGTTTGAGGATGACGCCGGTCTGGAAGATCAGCCGCTGGTCGGTCAGCACATAGCGTGCGCTGATATTCCGCCACCATTTGACCGCGACGACCACCAGCCCGACGCCGACCAGGCAGAGGCACAGCGTGGCCCAGCCCCGGAAGCTGCCCAGCAGCCATTGCCGGGTGCTCGCGCGAAAACGGTCGAGTTCCTGCTCCATTCGTCCCCCCTGGATCGCCGCGATCCTTATAAATAGCGACAGGAAGGTAAAGCCCTCCTTGCGCGGCCGTGCGATCCGCCGGCTCGATCCATGTCCTGCCGAATACATACTTCGGTATCATTGATGGCAGGGAAGCAGGACGCGCAATAATCACAGCCCCAAAGGCTCGAGGCGCGTCATGACCGAAAAATCTCTGAAGGGTATCAAGCCTTATCATGGCCCCGCCGGAGGCTGGGGTGCGCTGCGGGCCGTGGCGATGGCGGTGCGGTCTGAGATGGGCGCCAGCACCGATACGCGCGCGCTGCTGAGCATGAATCAGCCCGAGGGCTTCGATTGCCCCGGATGCGCCTGGCCGGATCCCAAGCACACTTCCTCGTTCGAATTCTGCGAGAATGGCGCCAAGGCGGTGACGTGGGAGGCGACCCAGAAGCGGGTCGACCCCGATTTCTTCGCGCGCCACAGCGCGTCCGAGCTCTGGACCTGGTCGGACTATGCGCTGGAGGAAGCGGGGCGGCTGACCCATCCGCTGCGCTACGACGCCGACACCGATCATTTCGTGCCGATCGCATGGGACGAGGCCTTCGAGCGGGCGGGGGCGGTCCTGCGGTCGGTCGCCGATCCTAACCAGGTGGAGTTCTACACCTCGGGCCGCGCCTCCAACGAGGCTGCCTTCCTCTACCAGCTGTTCGCGCGCGAATATGGGACGAACAATTTCCCCGACTGCTCGAACATGTGCCACGAGGCGACCAGCGTCGGGCTGCCCAAGTCGATCGGGGTCGGCAAGGGCACGGTCACCCTCGAGGATTTCGATGAGACCGACGCGGTGTTCAGTTTCGGCCATAATCCGGGGACCAACCACCCCCGCATGCTCGGCACGCTGCGCGAGGTCTCGCGCCGGGGCAAGCCGATCATCGCGATCAACCCGCTGCGCGAGCGCGGTCTGGAGCGCTTCCAGGACCCGCAGGCCCCGGTGGAGATGGCGACCCTGGGCGCGACCCCGATCTCGTCGGCCTATCATCTGATCAAGGTCGGCGGCGATCTGGCGCTGCTCAAGGGCCTGATGAAGGCGCTGTTCGAAGCCGATGCCGGCGACCTCGCCGCCGGCGGCACTGGGCTGCTCGATCGCGAGTTCATCCACATGCACACCAGCGGCATCGATGCGCTCCGGGCAGATATCGACGCCACCGACTGGGAGGCGATCTGCCGCGTCTCGGGGCTGGCCAGGGACGCGATCGAGAGCATCGCGCGGGTCTACTGGACCGCGCCGCGCGCGATCTTCTGCTATGGCATGGGGATCACCCAGCACCGCCATGGCACCGAAGCCGTCCAGCAGATGGCGAACCTGCTGCTCCTGCGCGGCAATTTCGGCCGGGAAGGGGCGGGGATCTGCCCGGTTCGCGGCCATTCGAACGTGCAGGGCGACCGCACCGTCGGGATCACCGAGATCCCGACCGAACATTTCCTCGAACGGCTCGACCGCGCCTTCGGCATCACCAGCCCGCTTGCCCATGGCCACAACGCGGTCGAGGCGATCGCCGCGATGCGCGACGGCACGGCGAAGGCCTTCATCGGGCTGGGCGGCAATCTGGCGGTGGCGATCAGCGACCCGCAGACCAGCTTCCCGGCCTTCCGCAAGCTCGATCTCAGTGTTCAGATCGTCACCAAGCTCAATCGCACCTGCCTGCTCACCGCCAAAGAGAGCCTTATCCTGCCCTGCCTCGGCCGCACCGAGATCGACGTGCAGGCGAGCGGGCGCCAGGCGGTGACGGTCGAGGATTCGATGTCGGTGGTCCATGCTTCGCGCGGGATGCTCAAGCCGGTGTCGGACACGCTCCTGTCCGAACCCGCGATCGTCGCCGGCCTCGCCAGGGCCGCTTTGCCGCGCACCGTCGTCGCGTGGGACGAACTGGTCGCCGACTATGACCGCATCCGCGACAAGATCGAGGAGGTCTTCCCAGACTTCTACGACTTCAACGAGCGGGTGCGGGTGAAGGGCGGCTTCCGCCTGCGGGTGGGGGCGTCGCAACGGCAATGGGATACGCCCGACGGGCTCGCCCATTTCCTCGTCGCCGCACTGCCACTCGATGTCGAGCGCGAGGGGCATCCCTATCTGCTGACCACCATCCGCAGCCATGACCAGTATAACACCACCATCTACGGCCTGAACGACCGCTATCGCGGGATCACCGGGCGCCGCGACGTCGTCTTCCTCAACGCCGACGACCTGCGCGATCTGGGCATCGAGCATGGCGACAGGATCGACGTCGTCGCGGGTGAGCGCGCACTGAAGGGCCAGACGGCGGTCGCCCACGACATCGCCCGTGGATCGGTCGCGGCCTATTATCCCGAAGCGAATGGCCTCGTGGCGCTAGAAGAGCATGACCGGGCCAGCGGCACCCCGAACTATAAATCGATCCCGGTGATGATCCGGCGCGCCGCCTGATCACGGCGCGAAGCATCGGCCAAGGCAGCCAAAGCCTTGCGCCATGCCCCTGAGGGGCAGTCTATCGCTATTTAGGAGGGAAATGGTGGACGCACTTGGGCTCGAACCAAGGACCCGCTGATTAAGAGTCAGCTGCTCTACCAACTGAGCTATGCGTCCACTTTCCGAAGGGTGGGAGATGGTTGCTCCCGCCGTGGAGGCGCGCCAATAGCCGGGCTGTGGGAGGTTGTAAACCACCTAATCGCGAAAAAAATCGCGGGCCCCGAATTTACCTAGGCGATGGTCGTGTCGGCCGGGGCTTCGCCACGCATAAATCGTTCGAAAACAAGGTCGAAGGCCTGCTCGATGCGCCGGGCATAGCCGGCGGTATCGAACAGCGCCGAACCCGCTCGGGCGCCGGCCAGGCGATCGCGCAGCGTTTTCAGCCGAGCGGGATTCGTCGCGAGCGTCAGCGCAGTTGCCTCATAGCTCTCGATACCACTCGCAATCAGTTCGGGCAGGCCTGCTGCGCTGAGCAGGCTGGCCGCCACGCGGGCCGGGAAACTGGCGCCGGGGCAGGTGAGCACCGGCAGTCCCGCCCAGAGCGCGTCGACCGTGGTGGTGTGGCCGTTGAAGCGAAGCGTATCCAGCGCGAGATCGGCGAGGGCGTGCCGGGCGAGATGCTCGGCATGGGGAATCTTCGCTGCGAAGACCAGGCGATCCCCCGCCACGCCGCGCCGCTCCGCTTCGCGCCGCAGGTTCGCGCAGGCCGCCGGCCCGCTGTCGCGCAGCCACAGCACGCTGCCCGGCACGGCCGCCAGCAGCCGCATCCACATATCGAAGATATCCGGCCCGATCTTGTAGCTGTTGTTGAAGCAGGCGAAGACGAAGCCCTGCTCGGGCAGGCCTGCCTCGCGCCGGCTCGGCGTGGCCAGAGCGATTGCGGCGCGGTCGTCGGTGACGAGGAAACTCGGCGGCAGCAGGATCAGCCGCTCGGCATAATGCGCGCGCTGCTCGGGCGGGATCAGCACCGGATCGGCGACGATATAGTCGATAGACGGCAAGGCGGGGCTGCCCGGATAGCCGACATGGCTGATCTGCACCGGCGCCGCGCCGTGTGCCAGAATGCCGGGCCGCGCGCCTGCCGTGAGCCCCATCAGGTCGACGGCGACGTCCAGGCCGTCCTGGCAGGCGAGATTGGCCACGCCGTCGTCGCCCACCGTCCGCACGTCGCGAAAACGGTCGACCGCCGCGCACAGCCGGCGCCGCATCGCATCGTCGCGATCGGGACCATGGCTATAGGCGAACAGCTCGAACCGGCTGCGGTCGATCCGTTCGAACAGCCCGGCGGCGAGGTACATTGTCGCATGGTCGTGGAAGTCGGCCGAGAAATAGCCGATCCGCAGCCTGGCCGGCCGCCGGGCGGGGCGGGGGAAGCCCCGCCGCTTGACCTGCCCTGCCAACCCCGCCTGATAGCGGCGCGCTCGTGCCAGCTGGCGGCCGGGATCGTCGTCGAGCGCCAGCATCGCGAAGGGCGAGACCGGCATCCCCTCCAGCCCCAATGCGGGGATCAGCGAACGATCGGCGGCCATCGCATCCCAGTCGGCGACATGGCCGAGCTGGTAGAGCCGCATCGCCCGGGCCTGGGCATGATCGGGCTGGACCGCCAGCGCCCGGCCATAGGCCGCAGCCGCTTCGGCGGGATGGCCCTGCAGAACATGGAGATTGCCGAGGTTGAAGGGCGGGTCGGCGATGTCGGGGCGGAGCCGGGCGGCCTCGCCATAGCAGGCGATCGCTTCGTCGTGCCGGCCCAGCGCGACCAGCGCATTGCCCAGATTATTGCCGATACCGCCATCGGCCGGGGCCAGCGCCCGCGCGCGAGTATATGCCTCGAACGCGCGGTCGAGTTGCTTCAGGGCGGCACAGGTGGCGCCGAGGATGTTGAAGACCGCCGCATCGCCGGGATCGGCGGCGGCCAGCGCTTCGCCATGGGCCATGGCTTCGGCGAAGCGTCCGGCGCGATAGAGGTCGAGAAGCTGCTGGACGGCCTGCCGGTCTCCGCCCGACATCGCCCGGCCTCAGGCGCGCTTGGCCGAGCGGTGGATCGCCATCAGGATGCCGAGGCAGATCAGCACCGTCATCATCGCCGAGCCGCCGAACGACACCAGCGGCAGCGGAATGCCCACCACCGGCGCGAGCCCCATCACCATCGCCAGGTTGATCGCGAAATAGAAGAAGATGGTGGTGGACAGCCCTGCCGCGGTCAGCCGCGCGAAGCGGCCCCGCGCGCGGCCCGCCACACCCATCCCCCAGCGGATCACCGCCAGATAGCCGATGATGATCCCCAACCCGCCGATCAGCCCCCATTCCTCGGCCATGGTGGCGAAGACGAAGTCGGTGTGGCGCTCGGGCAGATAGTCGAGATGGCTCTGCGTCCCCGCCAGGAAGCCCTTGCCCGAAATGCCGCCCGATCCGATCGCGATCTTCGACTGGATGATGTGATAGCCGGTGCCGAGCGGGTCGCTCTCGGGATTGAGGAAAATCTCGATCCGGTCGCGCTGATAGCCGTGCATCATCGAATAGGCGATCGGGAAGGCGGCGGCCAGCGCCAGCGCGACCCCGCCGAACAGGCGCAGCGGCAGCCCCGCCAGGAAGGCGACGGTGACGCCGCCGGCCACGATCATCGTCGCCGTGCCCAGGTCGGGCTGCACCAGCACCAGCAGCGCGGGCACGCCGATCAGCAGGGCGGGGGGCCAGATCGCGCTGAACCGGCGGATTTCGCCCGCGGGCAGCATGTCGTAGAAGCGCGCCACCGCCAGCACGATCACCGGCTTCATCAGCTCGGAGGGCTGGAGGCGGATGAAGCCCAGGTCCAGCCACCGCCGGCTGCCGCCGCCGACGAAGCCGAACAGCTCCACCACCAGCAGCATCGCCACGATGACGCCATAGAGCGGCATCGCGACCATCTTCAGCCGCTCCTCGCTGGTCTGCGAAATGACGAGCGCGAGGCCGATGAACATCAGGAAGCGCATGCCCTGCGACAGCGCCCAGGGCTTCATGCTGCCGCCGGCCGCCGAATAGAGCACGACCAGCCCGAAGCCGCCGATCGCCAGCACCAGCGCGAGCAGCTTCCAGGGAATGTCGCGCAGCGGCGTCGGGACGATCGAATCGCGGCTCATTCCGGGTCGCCTCCGGACGGAGGGGGCGGGGGATCGGCCGCGTTCGAGGCCGCAGGCACGCCCGTCGGCTTCGGATCGTTGCGATGCGCCCAGGCATCGGCCTTCTTCGCCATGCGCTGCTCGATCGTGCCGCCCCAGCCCGCTTCGAGGAAGGCGAGCCGGTCCTCGGCGAGCTTGCGATCATACATATAGGTGACCATGTCGCGCGCGATCGGGGCGCCCGCCGCGCCGTGCATGCCATGTTCGATCACCACCGCCACGGCATAGCGCGGTTCGGCCACCGGCGCGAAGCCGATGAACAGGCCATGGTCGCGATATTTCCACGGCACGCCATAGCCACCGAACTCGCCGCCGGCGCGGCGCATCGCCATGGTGATGCGGCGGACCTGCGCGGTGCCGGTCTTGCCCGCCATCTGCAGGTCGCCAAGGTTGAGCCGCGCCGAGAAGCCGGTGCCGAAGGGGCCGTTGACCACGCCCGCCATCGCCTGGCGCACGAACTCCAGATGATCGGGCGCGCAGTCGAGCGGGCCGCCCTGCGGCGGATAGCGCTTGTTCATGATCAGCCGGGGCTGGAGACTGGTGCCGGTCGCGATCCGCGCCGCCATCATCGCCAGTTGCAGCGGGTTGGTCAGCATATAGCCCTGGCCGATCGTGGCGTTGAGCGTATCGGCGGTGGCCCATTTGGCACCCTTATAGCGCCGCGCCTTCCATTCGGTGTCGGGCACGGTGCCATAGCGCTGCGACGGCATCGGCAGGTCGAACTCCTCGCCCAGGCCGAGCTTGCGCGCGGTGGCGGCGATCCGGTCGATGCCGATCTGGCGCGCCATGGCGTAGAAATAGATGTCGCAGCTCGCCGCGATCGCCCGGCCCATGTCCACCGGGCCGTGCCCGCCGCGCCGCCAGCAGTGGAAATAGCTGTTGCCCAGCGCATAGCGGCCGCTGCACGACACCTGCTGGTGGGGGTCGACCCCGGCTTCGAGCAGCGCCAGCGCCACCATCGGCTTTACTGTCGATCCGGGCGGATAGAGGCCCTGCATCACCTTGTTGGTCAGCGGCAGATGGTCGTCGCCCTGCGCGAAATCCCATTCGGCATGGCTGATACCGTCGGAAAAGGCATTGGGATCATAGGCCGGCATCGACGCCATCGCCAGGATGCCGCCGGTCTGCAGGTCGATCATCACCGCCGAAGCGCTCTCATTGCCGAGCCGCGCGGCGGTGTAGCGCTGCAGCCCCGCATCGATGGTGAGCTGGAGCGCATTGCCCACAATCTCGGGGCGGGTGGTCAGTTCACGGACCAGACGGCCATGGGCGGTGACCTCGCTGCGCTTGGCGCCGGGCTTACCCCGGAGCCATTTTTCCATTGTCCGTTCAAGGCCTTCCTTGCCGATCTTGAAGCCTGGTGTGATCAGCAAAGGGTCATGGGTCCGGTCGTAATCGGCCGCCGAGGCGGGGCCGACATAGCCCACCAGATGCGCCACCGCGGCCCCGCCGGGATAATAGCGGCCATAGCCGCTCTGGGGGGCGACACCCGGCAGCGATGGCTGGCGGACGCTGACCGCGGCGAAGCGCTCATAATCGATATTCTCGACCACCGGCACGGGTTGATAGCCGCGCGCCTTGGCGAGGTCGGAGCGGATCCGCTCCAGATCATCGGCCGTAAGCGCGAGCAGCTCGGTCAGCTGGCCCAGCACCGCCTCGGTATTTTTCAGCTGGTTGGGGATCAGGTCGACGCGGAAGGTGGTGCGGTTGATCGCGATCGGCTTGCCGACACGGTCGATGATCCAGCCCCGGCGCGGCGGCACCAGCGTCACCTGCACCCGGTTGCTTTCGGACAGCGAAGTGTAGCGCTCGTTCTGGGCGATCGACAGCCACGCCATCCGCCCCGCCAGCACCGCGCCCACGCCCACCTGCGCCGCGCCCAGCACGAAGGCGCGGCGGGTGAAGGTGAACGCCTGGGTCTGTTCGGTGATGACGCGGTTGCGCTTCATCGCTTAAGCCGCCACGCGTCGAGCAGCGCGGTCAGCCGCAGCACCGCCGGGAACAGCAGGATGGCGAGCACCGTCTGCGGCACCATCGTGAGCACCGACGTGGCGCTGCCGCTCGGCTGTGAAAAGGCCCAGCAGCCCAGCCCGATCAGGACGAGCGCCACCGAGGCGACCGCCCATTCGATGCGGCCGTCCCGCCATTTCAGCGCCTGGTCGACCCATTCGAGCACGAGGAACGCCACCGTCCACAGGATCATCGCGGTGCCGAGATAATGGCCGCTGATCAGGTCGTCGGCCAGCCCGAGCGGCAGCGCATACCAGGCCGGCCACATTTCGGGCCGCAGCAGCCGCCACGACAGCAGCATCATCAGCCCGAAGGGCGGTACGATCGGCTCGGTCGCGATCACCGGCAGCACGCCCATGGCCGACCCGGCCAGGGTCGACAGGATCGGGATGGCGGTGACGCGCAGCGGCGGCCGCTCCAGATAGGGATTGCCCTTCTTGGTGATCATGGCGCCAGGGTCACGGCTTGGGCTGCGCCGGCGGATCCTCGCTCGGCACCTGGTAGATCGGGTAGACGGCGGCGAAGTCGGCACGGGCCGGGTCGGCCAGCGGTCGTGCGATCGCCCGATCGCCGCGCACCTCGGTCACCACCGCGACGGGGATATTGGGCGTGTAGACGCCGCCTGTGCCCGAGGTGACCGCCACGTCGCCACGGCGGAAGGGGCGTCCGCCGGCAATCAGCCCGCGGATCTCCATCGTGCCATTGCCCTGCCCGGTGGCTAGCGCGGCGGTGCCGTTGCGGACGATCTTCACCGGCACCGCGGTCTCGCCGTCGGTGAGCAGCAGCACCCGCGCCGCGAAGATCCCGCTTTCATAGACGCGGCCGACCAGCCCTTCGGGCGATCGCACCGCCATGCCCGGCCGCACGCCATCGGCGGTGCCGGCGGTCAGCGTGCCGAAGCGCCGCTGGCCGGTGGGGGTGGAACCGACGAGCCGGGCGCTGAGCAGCGGTGCGGGGAGATGCTCGCGCAGGGTGAGCAGCTTCTTGAGGCGGATATTCTCCGCCGCGACCGCCTTGGCGGCGATGACGGAGCGGCGTTCCTTGGCCAGCTCCCGGCGCAGTGCCTCATTCTGGCTGCCGGCCATCCAGTAATCGCCGATCGCGTCGGTCGCGCCGTGCAGCGCCTCGATCCCGTTGCGGCCCACGCCCGAGAACACCGCCTCGGCATCGACCACCAGCCCCCGCAAGGTGCCGAAGGCGCGCGGATCGAGCCGGGACAGCAGCAGCAGCCCGGCGCCGACCATGATGCCGACGACCGCGATCACATAGCCCGCGAACAGGCCATATTGGACCCGACGGGAAAAACCTCGACGCCGGTGCCGGGGCGCCGCCATCGGCGTTCCGCGCCGATCAGGCGGTCTGGAGTACGCCGCGGAAGATCGGGTCTTCCAGCGCGCGTCCGGTGCCCAGCGCCACGCAGGTCAGCGGGTCGTCGGCGATCGTGACCGGCAGGCCGGTGGCTTCGCGCAGCACGTCATCGATCCCCTGCAGTAGCGCGCCGCCGCCGGTGAGCACGATGCCCTGGTCGACGATGTCGGCGGCCAGTTCGGGCGCGGTGTTCTCCAGCGCGATGCGGACGCCCTCGACGATCGCCGAGACCGGCTCGGTCAGCGCGTCGGCGATCTGCGCCTGGGTGATCGTGATCTCCTTTGGCACGCCATTGACGAGGTCGCGGCCCTTGATGTGGATCGTCTCGCCCTTGCCGTCGGCCGGCATCTTGGCGACGCCCACTTCCTGCTTGATCCGCTCGGCGGTGGCTTCGCCGATCAGCAGATTGTGGTTGCGGCGGACATAGGAGCCGATCGCCTCGTCCATCTTGTCGCCGCCGACGCGGACCGAGGTGGTATAGGCCAGGCCACGCAGCGAGAGCACGGCGACCTCGGTGGTGCCGCCGCCGATGTCGACCACCATCGAGCCGATCGGCTCGGTGACCGGCATGCCGGCGCCGATCGCGGCGGCCATTGGTTCCTCGATCAGCCACACCTGGCTGGCGCCCGCGTTCGACGCGGCGTCGCGGATCGCGCGGCGCTCGACCGAGGTGGAGCCCGACGGCACGCAGATCACGATTTCCGGCCAGCGCATGAAGTTGCGGCGGCCATGCACCTTCTGGATGAAGTGCTTGATCATCTGTTCGGCCACGTCAATGTCGGCGATCACGCCGTCGCGCAAGGGACGGATCGCGTCGATCGTGCCCGGGGTCTTGCCCATCATCAGCTTGGCGTCGTCGCCCACGGCGCGCACGCGCTTGACGCCGTTGATCGTCTCGATCGCCACCACCGACGGCTCGTTCAGGACGATCCCGCGACCACGGACATAGACGACGGTGTTCGCCGTGCCGAGGTCGATCGCCATATCGTGCGACATGAACTTGAAATATCGCTGCAGGAACATGCTTTGGTCCGTTCTCTTGGCCCGCCCCAGGCCGCATGGGCTAGTCGCTAGCATCCCTCGATAAGGAAAGGAATCCCGGCTTCATCAGGGGATGCGGAAGGCCGCCGCTTGGGCTAGGACCAGTCCCATGTCAATACGCCGCCTGCCCGAGCATCTGGTGAATCGGATCGCCGCCGGTGAAGTGGTCGAAAGACCGGCCAGCGCGCTCAAGGAGCTGGTCGAGAATTCGATCGACGCCGGATCCACCCGAATAGCGATAAGCCTTTCAGAAGGCGGACTTTCCGCCATTTCCGTAACCGACGATGGCTGCGGGATGACGCCCGACGAGATCGCCCTGGCGCTGGAGCGTCACGCCACGTCCAAATTGCCCGACGACGCGATCGAATCCGTCACGACCCTGGGTTTCCGGGGCGAGGCGCTGCCCTCGATCGGCAGCGTCGCCGAACTGACCATCGAAAGCCGGGTGCGCGGCGCCGACGGATGGCATCGCCGGGTCGACCATGGCGTGCTGGCGGGGGAGGGGCCAGCCGCGCTGCCGCCGGGCACTCGCATCCGGGTCGCCAACCTGTTCGCGCGCGTGCCGGCGCGACGGAAGTTCCTGCGCTCGGCGCGCGCCGAATATGCTGCCTGCGCCGATGTGATCCGCCGGCTCGCCATGGCCCGGCCCGACATCGGCTTCACCCTGGAGCATGACGGACGCCGCGCGATCCTGGTCTCGCCGGGCGAGGACCGCGCCGAGCGGGTCGCCGCGCTCACCGATCGCGAACTGGCCGACAACAGCGTCGCGGTCGATTTCCGGCGCGAGGCGGTGTCGCTCACCGGCGTGGCCGGCCTGCCCACCTACAATCGCGGCGTCGCCGACCATCAATATCTGTTCGTCAACGGCCGGCCGGTGAAGGACCGGCTGCTGATCGGCGCGCTGCGCGCCGCCTATCAGGACATGCTGGCGCGCGACCGCCACCCGGTGGTGGCGCTGTTCATCGAGCTGCCGGGCGATCTCGTCGACGTCAACGTCCACCCGGCCAAGACCGAGGTGCGCTTCCGCGACCCCGGGCTGATCCGCGGCATGATCGTCGGCGGGCTGCGCGCCGCGCTCGACGAGGCCGGACATCGCAGCGTCCAGCGCCCCTCGGTCGCGGCGCTCGGCAACTGGCAGTCGGAAAGCGGGGCGCCAAGCTATGCGCCGGCCGCCATCCCCAATGGCTTCTCCTTCCCGGCCACCGCCCGCGCCAACGGCCAGGGCAGCGTGTGGGACCGGGTTGCCGACTTCGCTCCCGCACCGATGGCCCGCGCTGAGCCCGCCTATGCCGCCCCGCCCGAGACCAGGGCCTTTCCGATGGGCGTCGCGCGCGGGCAGGTCGCCGCCACCTATATCGTCGCCGAGGCCGAGGATGGCCTCGTCATCGTCGACCAGCATGCCGCCCATGAACGGCTCGTGCTCGAACGGATGCGGCGGGCGATGGAGAATGGCGGGGTTGCGCGCCAGGCGCTGCTGCTCCCCGAAGTCGTCGAGTTGGAGGAGACCGGCTGCGACCGGCTCGAGGCACGCCTGCCCGAACTCGCCGAAATGGGGCTGGAGCTGGAGCGCTTCGGCCCGCGCGCGATGCTGGTGCGCGCCACCCCGGCGCTGCTGGGGCAGGGCGATGTCCAGGGCCTCGTCGTCGACCTTGCCGACGAACTGGCGGCCTATGACGAGGCGCTGTCGCTCAAGGAAAGGCTCGACCATGTCGCCGCGACCATGGCCTGCCACGGCTCGGTCCGCGCCGGGCGCACCCTCTCGGTCGCCGAGATGAACGCCCTGCTGCGCGAGATGGAGGTGACGCCGCATTCGGGTCAGTGCAACCATGGCCGGCCGACCTGGATCAAGCTGGGCCATGGCGACATCGAGAAGCTGTTCGGACGGAAATGAACCCGGTCTCTCGCCCTTTCTAGCCCTCTCCCGCTTGCGGGAGAGGGTTGGGTGAGGGTCTTCTTCTTCTGTCTTCTACGTCGCGACAAGAGAAGAAGACCCTCACCCTCCCACCGCTTCGCGGCGGGTCCCTCCCTCTCCCGCAAGCGGGAGAGGGGCTATAGCCGCTCGCACTCCACGATCGCGCCGCGCAGCTCGTAGGACATCAGCGTATCGTTCCACCGCATCGCCGGCGGGGTCGTCAGGCGCAGGCCGGGCACCCGGAACAGCCGATCGATGAAGATGCGGGTCTCGGCCATCGCCACCTGGGCGCCGGGGCAGCGATGCGGGCCGTCGCCGAAGCTCATATAGGCGCTCGACACCTTCATCCGTCCGGCGCGATCGGGATCGATCATGTGCGGGCAGGCGCCGGTCGCCGCCTCGTCGGCATTGGCCGCGCGCATATCGAGCGCATAGATGCGGTTGGGAGCGATCGTCTCGGCCAGTTCGGGTGGCACGCCATCCTCGGATCGGCGATAGAGATAGGTCGCAACCGGCTCCAATCGCAGGATTTCCTCCAGGATCGCGAGCTGTCCCTGTTCGTCGCTCGCCAGGAAGCGCTCGCGGATCGCTGCATTGTCGAACAGGTGCCAGGCGACCATGGTGATGAACTCGCGCGTCGTCGCCATGCCCGCGGCCGAATAGGTCATGCACTCGATCAGGATCGCGGCTTCCGAATAGCCCTCGTCGATCAGGTGCGAGATGATGTCGTCCTGCCGCTGCTTGACCCGCGCGCGGATCGCCGGGCGCACGTCGCGCAGATGGAAATGCAGCACCTTCAGCCGCACCGGGATCGAGGCGAAGAAGCGGGCGAGCGGCTTCATCGCAAACAGATCGGTCTGCTCCATGATCCCTTCGATGCGCCGGCCGAGCCCGGTCATGTCGTCCTTGGTCAGCCCAACGATGTCCGACGCGACCGCCACGGCGAGCGACCAGCTCGCCTCGTCGAGCTGGATCCGGCCATTGGCGCGCAACTCGCCGAGCAGGCGGTTGGTCCAGGCTTCCATCACTGCACGGTGGCGGGTGGCGATCATCTTGGGGGTGAAATAGCGCGCGATCGTCGCTCGCTTGCGGCGATGATCGTCGCCGTCGAGGAAGAAGACCGGCGCCTGCGAGGGGTCGCCGACCACCGCCTGCTCGGCGCCGAGCCCGGCCTGTTTCATCGCCGGGTTGCGCAGGATCGTGCGCGACAGGTCGAACCCGTCGATCATCTCGCTGCCGGGAAAGACCTTGCAGCGCTCGGCGGCGAGGGCGGCGGATTTGCGTTCGTCGCGGGCGACGGGGCAGGCGGAAGGATCGCTTTCGGCCATGACTTCCTCTCTATGATATAGTGTGTATCATATGTGGCATGGCCTGCAGGGTCAAGCCGGGTCTGGCCGCGCCCGGAAAGCGCGCTATGCTGGGCGGGACAGGAACGGGATGACGATGGACGCCGAACTGACCGCCCCGAAGGCCGAAGCTGCGATGGACGCGCGGATGCTGCGAACCCGTGCGGCGCTGCGTCTGGCGCTGCTGAGCCTGATCCAGCACCGGCCGTTCGACCAGATCTCGATCCGCGAGATCGTGGCTGAGGCGGGGATCGGCTATGCCACCTTCTTCCGCCATTATGGCGGCAAGGAAGCGCTGCTCGAGGATGTCGCCTCGGTCGAGATCAGCGAGCTGTTCCAGCTGTCCTTCCCGGTGCTCAGCGCCGCGGGCAACCGCGCCTCGGCGTTGGCGCTGTTCCAGCATGTCGCCGCCAAGCGTGGCATCTGGACCGCCTTGCTCACCGGCGGCGCGGCCGGTGTGATGCGCGAGGAGTTCATCCGCATCGCCCGCGACGAGGGCCCCGGCGCGATCGAGAATCCACGCTGGCTGCCCACCGAACTGGGGGTGATCTTCGGCGTCAGCGGCTTCTTCGAGATCCTTGCCTGGTGGCTCCGCCAGCCCGAGGATTATCCGCTCGACAAGGTCGCCGAATATCTCGACCGGCTCGTGATCACCCCGACCGTGGGCGAGCATTGATCCCAAGGTAAACCGTCATTCCAGCGAAAGCTGGAATCTCACTAGCCCTTCCGACCTTGTCGCCAGCGGCACGAAGATAACTGAGATCCCAGCTTTCGCTGGGATGACGATGCCCATGCATTCGTCGCGGAATTTCGCCGTTGGCCGATCCCTCCGACCGCTGAAAGCGCGTAACCGCGCCTCATCGCAGCGCTTCTTTCGCAGCCGCCCGAAACGACCCATCAGCGCCGGCTCGTCCCGACCAATGTTCAGCACCGGATATCATGTCGGAAGCATAATCTCCCGGTGAAACAAAAGGTTAACGACCCACATCAATTCCACGAGTCAACCAGCGTGATCATGATGAGTATCGTCGCGTCCACCCAGTGGCCCTTGCTCCTGCTCGTATCCGCCATGGATGCCGAGATGGCACGCGCGCCCGCCACCGCTTTCGCCATCGCGCGCTCGGCCCGGCAGAATGAACGGGAGAGGGGGGATGCACCGGGTGAAGACGGGCCGCCGTCGGGCAAGCCGTCATCGAAAGCGATGGAAGATGGTCCGGTGGTGCCGGCGCCCGGTGGCTGGCTGCAATTCTGCCGGGTGAACCCCGCCGATCCGTCGTGCCGGCTCGGCGCCCGATCCTCCAGGATGCCGCGGCCCATGCCGTCGCCGATGTCCTGACCGGTGATGATCGGCCATGCCTTATCATCCCGCCATCAACGCCCTTGGACTGATGCTTGTCGCCGGCATCGGTTCGGCCGCCTCGGCGGCACAGCCGGCGCTGACGCCTGAGCGCTGGCGCGACCTGAAGACGGTCCAGTCCTCGATCTCGGCCATGCCGAAGCCCAGCGACATGGACCGGTTCGGCAAGGCCGAGGTCTGGCAGGTGGCCGATCCCAGTCAGGGTGGCGACTGCGAGGATCTGGCGCTGGCGGCGCGGCAGAAGCTTCTGGCGCGAGGCTGGCCCTTGGGCGCACTACGCATCGCGGTGGGGTGGACCGAGCAGGGCGAGTATCACACCGTGCTCAGCGTCGACGTCACCACGAAGAGCGGCGCGGCGCAGACCTATATCCTCGACGGTCGACAGCGCCGGGTGGAAAGCTGGACGGCGCTGAAGCGGCAAGGCTATCGCTGGGACCGCCGCCAGACCGCGAATGGCGGAGACTGGGTAGCGATCCGGGGCTGAGCCGAGGGCAAGGCCAAGGGTAGGAGGCTAAACCGTCCGCAGCCAGTCCAGCAGATGCTGGAAATAATAAGCCTGATCGTCCCACATGCTCATATGGCTGCCATTGGGGCAGATGAAGTTGCTGGCATCGGGCATCAGCCGGGCCATCCGCACCATGTCGGCGGGGTCCATCTCGTCATGCACCGCGCCGATCGTCAGCGCCTTCACCTTGATCTCGGCCAGACGGTCCCAGCGCTCCCAATCCTTCAGATTGCCCGTCATCTGGAACTCGCTCTTGCCTTGCATCTGGCCGTAGATTTTCTGGTTCAGCTTGGAGAAGGAGCGGGTGAGCGGTTCGGGCCAGGGCTGGATGCGGCAGAGCATCTGCGGATAGAGCTTCTCCATCATCAGCGCGCCATAGGCCGGATTGTCATAGTCGTTGGCGGCTTCGAGCTTGTCGAGCAGCGCGCGGTCGGCCGGGGACAGAAGCGTGTTCTTCAACGCGGCGGTCCGTTTGAGATAGGATGTCATGCCTGCGGTCATGTGCGAGATGACGAGGCCGCGCAGATGGTGCTGATATTTCAGCGCATAATCGATCCCCAGCACGCCGCCCCAACTGTGGCCCAGCAACACGAACCGGTCGAGGCCGAGCCCCTGGCGGACCTCCTCGAGTTCCTCGACATAGCCGGGCAGGGTCCACAGCGACGGATCGTCGGGAATGTCCGAATTGCCGCAGCCGAGCTGGTCATAATAGATGATCTGGATACCGGCCGGGGGCAGGAAGCTTTCGAACGCCTCCAGATAATCATGGCAGGCCGCCGGGCCGCCATGGAGCAGCAGCAGTTTGACCGGCCCGTCACCGATCGTCTTGGTCCAGACCTTGTAGCGTCCGCCGCGCACCGAGAGCATCCGGATGCCGGCCACCTTGATGCCGGGCGGGTTGAGCGGATCGCGCGACGAAGGTGCGGGCGGTGCCGCCTTCGCAGGCGATGCCAGGGCCATGGAGGTCGCGGCTGCCATGCCGCCGATGAGAAGTTGCCTGCGATCCATCGAGCGATCTCCTCGAAACTGCGTATCGATGATCAGGACGTTGCGACGCGTCACAATCCTTCCAGAGATTCGGCTCGCCAGGAAGAGAGGCGGCTCGGAGAACGACGATCGGACGCCATCCTGGAGCCGGCAGATATTAGTGTGATAATATATATTATGTTAAATTACGGACATCCCAAAACTCCCCCGGTCGACTTTTTCCTGCCCTCTCAACGCCCTAGCAGCAGCGCCACCGCCGTTGCCGCGGTGAAGATCACCGCCCAGATCACCGCCAGCCTTACGATCCGCCCCGTCGGCAATCCGCGTTGCAGGAAGCGCGGCACCACGAGGATGAGCATCGCCGCGATGGCGACGAGCGCGACGATCCGGTCTCCACTCACAGGCTGATCTCCTGTCCGTCATGTCCCGGCTCGATCCCGGCCGGCAGGCTCGCGCGCAACGTCGCATAATCCATCGACTGATCCATATGCGTCAGGATCGCACGCTGTGGCCGACAGCGCTCGATCGCGGCCAGGGTCAGCCCCAGATGCGCGTGCGTTGGATGCGGCCGTGCCCGCAGCGCATCGACGACCCACAGGTCGAGGCCCTCGAAAAGATCGTACATCTCTTCGGTAAACTCATGAAAATCCGTCGAATATCCGATCGACTTGCCGTCATGATCGAAGCGGAAGCCGGCGCTCCAGATGCTGCCATGTGGCTGCGCGACGGTGCGGATGCGGATATCGCCGATCGCCATGTCGGGCGCGATCGCCTGCGGCTCGACGGTCGGCGGATAGCCGTCGCGGCCATGGAAGACATAGGAGAAGCGCTGGTCGAGCTGGCGCATCGTCTCGGCGAAGCCATAGCCCGGCACCGGCGAGCGCCGCTTGTGGAAGATCTGCCGGCAATCGTCGATGCCATGGCAATGATCGGCATGGTCGTGCGTCCACAGGATCGCATCGATATCGATCACATCGGCGTCGAGCAGCTGCTGGCGCATGTCGGGCGTGGTGTCGACCAAAATGGTTGTCGTGCCGCTCGACACCAGGATCGACGCACGGCTGCGCCGGTTGCGCGGTTCGGCGGGGTCGCAATCGCCCCAGTCATTGCCGATCCGGGGAACGCCCGAGGATGTGCCGCACCCCAGGACGTGCAACCTCATCGCGTCGCTTTCGTAAAGAGATTGAAGAAGTTATCTGTGGTGGTTCGCGCCAAATCTTCGATATCCCAATCGAGCTCGGCGGCCAGCAGACGCGCCGTATCGCCAACGAAGGCGGGCTCGCAGGGTTTCCCGCGATGCGGCACCGGGGCGAGGAACGGGCTGTCGGTTTCGATCAGCAGACGATCGCGCGGGATGAGATGCGCGGTCTGGCGCAGCTCGGCGGCGTTCTTGAAGGTCACGATCCCCGACAGCGAGATCGAGAAGCCGAGGTCGAGCATCGCCTGGGCCAGGTCGGCGCTGCCGGTGAAACAGTGGATGACGGCGGTGAAAGCCCCCTTCCCCATCTCTTCGGCCATGATCGCCTTGGTATCGTCCTCCGCCTCGCGGGTGTGGACGATCAGCGGCAGCCCGGTTTCGCGCGCGGCGGCGATATGGCGGCGGAAGCTGGCGCGCTGCCGGTCGCGGTCGGATTTGTCGTAGAAGAAGTCGAGCCCGGTCTCGCCGATGCCGATGATCCGCGGATGCGCGGCCTTCTCGACGAGCAGCGCGGTCTCGATATCCTCATGGGTGTCGGCGTCGTGCGGGTGGATGCCGATGCTCGCCCAGACGTCGGGCTCGCGCTCGGCGGTCGCCAGCACATCGGCCCATTCGGCGGCGCGGGTCGAGATGTTGAGCATCGTCGTCACGCCCGCGGCGCGGGCATGGTCGAGCACCTCCTGCTGACGCTCGGCCAGACCGGCATAATTGAGGTGGCAATGGCTGTCGACGAACATCAGCCCTCGGCGACCTCCAGTTCGAGCCGCGGGAACAGCGGCACCGGCTGCGCCACCTTGTAGCCCGAGGCGCGCAGGGCGTCGTACCAGCTCTGGTCCTCGATCGCGGCGAAGCTGCGCGCGTCGGCGGCGATGCCCATCTGGTCGAGCAGCTTGCCCGCGCTCTCCGGGATCACCGGCAGGATCGCAATGGCGAGGTCGCGGATCACCGCGAACAGCGTGCCCAGCACGGTCTTCATCCGCTCGGGATCGCTCTTGCGCAGCGCCCAGGGCGCCTGGGCGTCGACATATTGGTTGCAGGCGAACACCGCCTTCATCCACGCCTCGATCCCGATCGAGAAAGCCAGCTGCTCGAAGGCGCGCGGCGTTTCGTCCAGGCACGCCGCGGCGACCGCGCGGACCAGCGCGGCATCATCGTCATTGCGCTCCAGCGCGGGCAGTTCGCCGTCGAGATTCTTGAAGATCATCGACAGGGTGCGCTGGGCGAGATTGCCGAAGCTGTTCGCCAGCTCGGCATTGGCGCGGTTGACGATCGCCTCATGGCCATAGCTGCCGTCCTGGCCGAAGCTCACTTCGCGCATCAGGAAATAGCGCAGCTGGTCGACGCCGTAGCGCTCAGCCATCGTCATCGGATCGACGACATTGCCGACCGACTTCGACATCTTCTCGCCCTTGTTGAGCAGGAAGCCATGACCAAACACCTGCTTCGGCAGCGCAATCTTCGCCGACATCAGGAAAGCCGGCCAATAGACGGTGTGGAAGCGGACGATGTCCTTGCCGATCAGGTGGAGATTGGCCGGCCAGTACCGGTCGAACATCTCGCCGCCGTCGGGATAGCCCACGCCGGTGATGTAATTGGTCAGCGCGTCGACCCACACATACATCACATGGCCCGGGCTGCCCGGCACCGGCACGCCCCAGTCGAAGCTGGTGCGCGACACCGACAGGTCGCTCAGGCCGCCGCTGACGAAGCTGACGACTTCATTGTAGCGGCTCTCGGGCCGGATGAAGTCGGGCTGGTTGCGGTACAGCTCGAGCAGCGGCTCCTGATATTTGGACAGGCGGAAGAACCAGCTCTCCTCGACGGTCCACTCGACCGGGGTGCCCTGGGGCGACAGCTTCTGCCCCCCTTCCCCCTCGGTAAGCTCCTTCTCGTCGTAAAAGGCCTCGTCGCGGACCGAATACCAGCCCTCATAGCGATCGAGATAGAGATCGTCATTGGCCTCCATCGCCTTCCAGATCGCCTGGCTGGCGGCGTAGTGATCCTCGTCGCTGGTGCGGATGAAGCGATCGTGCGAGATATTCAGAACCTCGCACATCTGCTTGAAATAGGATGACATCTCATCCGCCAGCGCGCGCGGCGTGATGTCGCGGGCGCGGGCCGCCTGCGCCATCTTGAGGCCATGCTCGTCGGTGCCGGTCTGGAAGCGCACGTCGCGGCCCATCGACCGCTGGAAGCGCGCGATGACGTCGGCGGCGATCGCCTCATAGGCGTGGCCGATATGCGGGCGCCCGTTCGGGTAGCTGATCGCGGTGGTGATATAATAGGGCTGCGACATGGGTTCAGCCATTAGGGGCCAGCGACTGCATCCGCAACGCCCGGATTGCGCGGATGTGCCGCTTTCTCGTCATGCCAGCGAAGGCTGGCATCCATGTCTCTCCTCTCCCCGATGATCATCGATTGGGAAAACAGACATGGACCCCAGCCTTCGCTGGGGTGACGGAGCGCTGGTCAGCGCCGTCCGGCCGGCACCGGCGCCAGCTTCGCCAGCATCGTCGCGAGCTCAAACACCGTGGTCGACTGGTCGAGCGACAGGTGGACCGCGCTCTCGCCGATCCGGCGGGCGTCTTCCCACAGCGCGACCGCCTCGGCGAGCGCGGGGCCGTTGCGGCGGCGGGCCTCGGCGGCGATGCGGGCGGGCACCCGCTCCAGATAGGCCTCGTAGCGCGCCTGCGACGCCTTGGTGCCGAGCGCCTTGGCCAGAACCGAGCGCACGGCATTGGTGGGGTCGCCCTCGCTGACGAGCCGGTCCATCGCGGCGTCGATCGTGGCGATGTCGAGCCCGGCGAAGCCAAGCGCGCGGCCCGGCGAGCCGTCGCCCACCCGCACCAGCGCCTCGATCTCGTCGCGCGGCTCCTCGGGTAGCGCGCGCTGGAGCGCGAGCAGCATCTGGGCCTCGTCGAGCGGCGAGAAGCGCAGGCGGCGGCAGCGCGAGCGGATCGTCGGCAGCAGCTTGCCCGGCGCATGGCTGATCAGGAAGAAGACGGTGCCGGCGGGCGGCTCCTCCAGATTCTTGAGCAGGGCGTTGGCGGCAGGCCGCTCCAGATCGTCGATCGCGTCGATGATCACCACACGGCGCGGCGACAGGCTGGGGGTGGTCGCGAACAGGCTCTGGAGCGAACGGACCTGGTCGATGCTGATCGAGCGCGCCAGATCCTCGGACTTGTCCTTGGTCAGCCGCGCCAGGATGCGCAGGTCGGGGTGGCTGCCCGCGCGGATCAGCCGGACGATCATATGATCCTCGGGCGTCTCCAGTTCGGGCAGCGTGACCCGGGGCCCGGCGGCGTCGGCCAGCAGCCGGGTCGCGGCGGCCAGCGCGAAGCTCGCCTTGCCCACGCCTTCGGGGCCGGTCAGCAGCCAGGCATGGTGGAGCCGCCCCGAATCCGCGGCCTCGCGGAAAGCGGCAATGGCCTCGTCATGGCCGATCAGTCCGCTCATGGCAGGATGTCCGCCAGCGCCTCGACGAGCCGCGCGGTCACCTCCTCGGGGGTGCCGCGCGCATCGATGCGGCGGATACGGTCGGGCTCGGCCTCGGCCAGTTCGTTGAAGGCCGCGGCGACGCGGCCATGATAAGCGGGATCACGCCCGCCGATCCGATCGGCATCGCCCCGGTCGCGGGTCGTGGCGCGGGCAGTGGCCTCTTCCAACGGCAAAGCCAGTAACAGGGTGCGATCGGGCAGATAGCTTTCGCTGCCAAAGGCATGCAGCGCCTGGATCGCGCCAAAGCCCAGGCCCCCCGCCCCGCCCTGATAGGCGACCGAGCTGTCGAGGAAGCGATCGCACAACACCCATTTTCCGGCATCGACGGCAGGACGGATCGTCTTGGCGACATGGTCGGCGCGCGCGGCGGCGAACAGCAGCGCCTCGGCCTCCATGGTCCAGCGGTCGCCCGAGCCTTCGAGCAGCAGCCGGCGGATCGCCTCGGCGCCCTCGCTGCCGCCGGGCTCGCGCGTCTCGACCACGTCGATCCCGCGCGCGCGCAAAGCCGCCGCCAGCGCGCGCGCCTGGGTCGACTTGCCGACGCCTTCGCCGCCTTCGAGGGTGATGAACCTGCCCGCCACGAAGGGCTCCGGCCTCAGGCGAGGCCGAAGAGCCAGCGCAGGCCCGCGACGATGCGATCGAAGAAGCCGGCGGTGCCGACATCCTTCTCGGCCACCAGCGGCAGCTTTTGCGGCGCCATGTCGGGCCCGGTGACGACGATGTCGGCGATATGGTCGCCCTGCTTGATCGGCGCCTTGATCGGCCCCTGATAGACGATCTTGGTCTTCAGGTCGGAGCCGAGCCCCGCCGGAACCGTCACGGTCAGGTCCTTGGGGGCGACCAGGCCCACCTCGCGCTCGTCGCCCTGCTGCACCTCGGCCACCTGGACCTTGCGGCCCTTGGGGACGATCGGCTTCGACTGCCACGAGCGGAAGCCCCAGTTCATGAACGAGACCGACTGGTCGATCCGCTGGTTGAACGAGGTGAGACCCGACAACACCATGACGAGGCGGCGGCCATTCTGCTCGGCCGAGCCGGTGAAGCCGAAGCCGGCCTCCTCGGTGTGGCCGGTCTTCAGGCCGTCGGCGCCGGCGACGCGGCCCAGCAGCGGATCGCGATTGGCCTGGGTGATGGCGCTGCCGCTGCCCATCGTCTTGCCCCAGGTGAAGCTGGGGCGGCTGTAGAAGGTCTTGTAGAGCTTGGGGTGCTCCTCGATCGTCTTCTCGGCCAGGGTGCCCAGGTCCCGCGCGGTGACATAGGTGACGCCGCCGTCGGGCCAGCCGTTCGAGGTGCCAAAATGGCTATTGCTGAGGCCGATCTCCTTGGCGCGCCGGTTCATTAGCGCGACGAAGGCCTCCTCGGTGCCCGAGATATGCTCGGCCAGCACGACGCAGGCGTCATTGCCCGACAGGGTGACGATGCCGAACAGCAGGTTGGCGATGCTCACCTGCTCGCCGGGCGACAGGAACATGGTCGATCCGGCCGAGGGGCCGTGCCACTTCTTCCACGTCTCGGGCCGCACCGTGGCCATCGCGTCGAGCTTCAGCTCGCCCTTCTTGATCAGGTCGAAGGCGACGTAGACCGTCATCATCTTCGCCTGCGACGCCGGCGGCATCCGCAGGTCGGGATTCTTGGCATAGAGGATCGCGCCCGACGACAGGTCCTTCATGAAGGCGACGGGGGCGGGCGTGTCAAACGGGGGCGCTGCGGCTTCGGCCGGGATGGCCAGGCCCATGAAAAGGCCGGAAAACAGGGCAATCTTGCTGCGCTTCATTGGGGTAAACTTCCCTCCGTGGACGGTCCGTTGCTGGCGATCCTGACCAGCCTGGCCTCCTGATAGCCTTCCGACTGGACCTGCGCCAGCGCGCTCGTCGCCTCGGCCTCGCTCTTGTACGGGCCCATCCGCACCCGCCACAGGGCGCCGGCCGGCTCGACCCGCCCACGCACCAGTTCTGCCACCTCCTCGGCGCGCGATCGGCTGCCGACAGCGGCGACCTGGATGAACCATCCGCCGACCGGCACCGCCTCGTCGGGCACCGCGGCCGCCACCCTCGGCGGCACCTTGGGCTGGGCTGGGCGGCTCGCGAAGCGCTGGTTGAGCACGGCCAGCTCGGCGCCGGTCACGGTGCGGCGTTCGGCCACCGGGCGGCCCCAGCGCAGCTCCAGCTTCTCCGCTTCCGACGGATAGACCCGCCGCACCCGCACCTTCACGACGCCGAGCCGCTCGGTGCCGAGCAGTTGCGCGGCGCGGCGCGACAGATCGATGATCCGGTTGGTGACGAAGGGCCCGCGATCGTTGACCCGCACCAGGATCGTCCGCCCGGTGTCGAGCGAGGTCACCTCGACATAGCTGGGCAGCGGCAAGGTCTTATGCGCCGCCCCCACCCGCGCCATGTCGAAGATCTCGCCATTGGCGGTGGGCGCGCCGTGGAACTGGTCGCCATACCAGGAGGCGAGGCCCACCTCGTCATAGCTGCCGTCGTCCGACGGATAATACCAGACGCCGGCCACCTGATAGGGCTTGCCGATCTTCACCGGCGTATCCGACGCGGGGCCCGAAGGCTTCGGCGGCGGCAGCGGCCGGCTCGGCGTCGGGCGCTGCGACGGCCGGGGGCGTTCGGGGCGCGGCACGCCGCAGCTCGCCAGCAGCAGCGCCAGCGCGACGACGACGCGGCCACGGCTCGGGACCATCGCCCGCCCCGCCGCCAGGGCCTTATTCGACGACAGCGTCACCGAGCAGACCCACCGACAGCGCATAGAAATTCGAGCAGTTATAATCGAGGATCGAGCGGTAGTTGGTCGTCACCAGATAGGCGGTGCTGCCATTGCCGTCAGGCTCGATCAGGGTGGCCAGCTCATCCTCGGCGGGCACCTTGCCGCCCAGCATCTGGATGCCCTTGTCGCGCCACTCGGCGATGGTCAGCCAGCGGCTCTGGCGCGCGAACACCCGCGGGCAGCGCGGCGAATTCAGCGGCGAGCGGATCGCGGCGCGGTCCATGCCCTCGGGCACGCGCACGGCCACGCCCCAGGGTGCGCCCTTCTTCCAGCCCGCGTCGCGCAGATAATTGCCGATCGAGGCGAGCGCGTCGGGCTCGCTCTTCCAGATGTCGACCTTGCCGTCATTGTCGCCGTCGATGGCCAGGCGCAGATAGACGCTGGGCAGGAACTGCGGATAGCCGGTGGCCCCGGCCCAGCTGCCGCGCAACTGGGCCCTCGGCACCCCGCGCTGGAGCAGCTGCAGCGACTTCAGGAACTCGTCGGCGAACAGCTCGCGGCGGCGCCCCTCATAGGCCAGCGTCGCGAGCGAGCCCGGCAGGTCGAAATTGCCGGTGAAGGTGCCATAACCGGTCTCATGGCCATAGATGGCGAGCATGATCTGCTCGGGTACGCCGGTGTCCTGCTCGATCCGCAGCAGCAGCGGGCGCAGCGTGCCATAGCGCGAACGGCCCATGCCGATCCGCACCCGGTCGACATGGCTGGCCAGATAGGGCGCGAAGGGCGGCGGCTTGGAGACGGTCGCCTGGGTCGCGCCGGGCTGGGCGCGGTCGAGCCGGATCACGCGGGCGTTGAAATTCAGGGTCGGCAGGGTCGCATCGAACAGGGTCGGCGACACGCCCGCCTCGATCGCGCGCGGCCGCAGGGTCGCGATATAGGCGCGCATCAGGCTGTCTTCGCTGGGCGGGGCCGCCACCACGGGCACCGCCGCCTCGTCGACCCGCGCCGCCTCCTCGGCGCCCTCGCCTTCGCCGGCGATCGTCTGGCCGATCGCGGCCATGCTGCCGATCATACCCAAGGCCAGGACGGCGCTCATCGACGCCGCACGCAACAGACTTCGCATTCTTTCCCCTTCTCGTCGCCGACTGCCTTGCCACAGTCCGGCGCGGGCGGGAAAGAGCTTCATCGCAGGCGTTGCACGAAAGGGCGCAGGCTCCTCCCCGATCCGCCGGTCAGTCGCGGGGCCTGTGGTGGCGCAGCAGGGGCGACAGCCGCGGATAATAGAACACCGCCACGCAGCTGAGCAGCAGGAACACCAGGCCGATCGCCATCGCGATCACCCAGTAGCGCGGATCCTCCCGCGATACGAACCACCCCGCGATCACCGCGGGAATGAGCAGAAGCAATCGTGCGAGCCATGCCATGGCCAAGCCTCCCTGGCTAACTCCTCCGCCGATGATCATAGGAAGGACGAGCGCCGATCGCCATCGGGAAATCACCCGAGCCGACCGAAAAATCACGGAAAATTGCGCTTTTCGGGATGTGTCGGGCGACCGGCGACCCGCGTTGCCGATCGATTCCGGTTGACGCCCCACGGTCGAAAATCCAAGGAACCGGCAGCGCGGAGAGGTGGCCGAGTGGTTTAAGGCAGCGGTCTTGAAAACCGCCGTGGGTGCAAGCTCACCGTGGGTTCGAATCCCACCCTCTCCGCCACTCCCACAGATCCGGCCGCCGCTCCCGGGCTAGCCCGCTATATCGATCGCGACCTTGCCGCGAATCCCATGGGCGCCCTTGTTCTCCAGCAGGTCATGGGCCTCGCCCATCCGCTCGAGGGGCAAGGTCGCGCCGATCACGGGCTTCACCAGTCCGCGTTCCACCAGATGGGTGAGCGCATCCAGCTTGCCGCGATTCTGGCGGGTGAAGACGAAGTGATAGGTGGCGTTGCGTCCCCACGCCTCGATGAGGTTCTGAGGCTGCGCTATGTCCACGATGCTCACGACGCGCCCGAGATCGGCGAGGACCAGCGGGCTCCTTGTCAGGGCATCACCGCCGATCGTGTCGAACACCATATTCACGCCCTGCCGATCGGTGAGGCGCGCGACCGCGTCGACATAGTCCTCCGACGTGAAGTCGATCGCCTCGTCCGCGCCGAGCGACCGCACGAGGCCGTGGTCGGCGCTCCGCGCCGTGGTGATGACCCTGGCGCCCATCGCCTTGGCGACCTGGATCGCGATGGTGCCGACGCCGCCAGTCCCACCATGGATGAGGATGGTCTCGCCGACGGCGAGCTGCGCGCGCGTGACGAAGGATTCCCACACCGTTCCGCCGACCAGGGTGAGGCTGGCCGCCTCGACATGGGAGAGGTTCTTCGGCTTGCGGCCGACGAGTTCGACATCCGCGACATGCTGCTCGGCATAGGAGCCCGCGCCGCCGAAAATCCGGGGCGTGTAATAGACCTCGTCGCCCACGGCGAACTCGCTCACATGCGATCCGGCTTCCTCGACGATGCCGGAAATATCGTGCCCGATGATCGCCGGCAGCGGAACATGACCGGCATAGTCGCCACGACGGATCTGGTAATCCAGCGGATTGAGGGCGGTCGCATGGACCCGTACCCGCACCTGCCGAGGGCCGACCGCCGGAACGGGAACGTCACGCATCTCGAACGCATCGCTGCCTCCGAAGCGGGTGAGCACGGCAGCCTTCATCGTCTCAGCCATATCGATACTCCTCGTGATTGCATCCGACCTGCCTTGCCGCCGCTCCTTGCGAACGGTGGTCGGAGCCTTGGAGGGCTATTTGATTTTCACGAACTGGAAGCGGTAGCTGGGCGAAGATGGAAGCTGTTTCAAAGATTTCTTGAAACTCATATTGTAAGCTTCTCCTCGCGACCGCGATCTCGGGAATGGATGATGGACTTCGACGATCTGAGCCTGTTCGTGCGGATCGCCCGGCTCGGCAGCATCAGCGCCGCCGCGCGGGACCTCGGCATGACGCCGGCCGGAGCGAGTGCCCGCCTCGCCTCCTTCGAGAAGCATCTCGGGACGCGCCTGCTTCACCGCACGACCCGCATGGCGACATTGACCGAGGATGGTCAGGACTTTCTGCCCCATGCCGAGCATCTTCTCGACGCTGCCGAGGTCGCTCGCGCGACATTGGGCGGCGGCCAGGCGGCACCGCGCGGCACACTTCGGATCGCGGCCCCCTCCTCTTTCGCGCGGATGCATATCGTGCCGGGCCTGCCCGAATTCATGAAGCGCTATCCCGATCTTCGGCTCGACCTGCGCCTGTCCGATCGGGTCGTCGATCTCGTCGAAGGCGCGTTCGACGTGGCGGTCCGCTATGTCGATCTCGGCGATTCCTCGTTCGTGGCGAGGCGGATCGCCCCCGACCGCCGCGTTCTCGTCGCATCGCCCGACTATCTCGATCGCCGCGGCCGTCCGCGTCAGCCCGACGATCTCGAGGCCCATGACTGCCTCGTCGTCGGGACCCTCGATCTCTGGTCGTTCAGGGGGCCGGCCGGGGAAAATGTCGAGAAGCGGATCTCCCCGGTCCTGCGGATCGACGATGGTGGAGCGGTGCGCGACGCGGCGTGCGCGGGGCTCGGCATCGCGCTGATGGCGACCTGGTGCGCCGCGGACGAACTGCGCAGCGGCGCGCTCGTCCCGGTTCTCGCCGACTATCCGCTGATATCGACCCAGACGCTTTGGGCGCTGTATCCGAGCTCACGCGAGCTGGCGCCGAAAGTCAGGGTCTTCATCGACTGGCTCGTTGCCCGTTTCTGGCCCGAGCCCTACTGGGACGAAGGCCTGGGCTTCGACCGCCCATGACCGACCGGGAAGGCAGGAAACCGATGGACTGGAACGGGGCGCCGCCGCCCGCGCGCAAGGTGCTGGAGGGGCAATATGCACGGCTCGAACCGCTCGATCCCCGTCGCCATCAGGCCGACCTGTTCCGGTCGTCGTCGGCCGACGGTGCCGAGGAGAGGTTTCGCTATCTTTTCGACGAAGCCCCCACCGACGAGGCCGATTTCGCCGCCTGGATAGAGAAGGCCTCGGCGTCGATCGATCCGCTGTTCTTCGCGGTGATCGACAAGGCCAGCGGCACGGCCGAGGGGCGCCAGGCCTTCATGCGGATCGACAGCGGGCATGGCACGATCGAGATCGGCAGCATCCTGTGGGGGCCGGCGCTGTCTCGCCAGCGCACCGCGACGGAGGCCTTTTTCCTGTTCGCCTCCCATGCCTTCGACACGCTCGGCTATCGCCGGCTCGAATGGAAATGCGACGATCGCAACGCTCCGTCGAAGCGCGCCGCGCTCCGCTTCGGCTTCACCTTCGAGGGCCTTTTTCGCCAACATATGGTGGTGAAGGGCCAGAGCCGCGACACCGCCTGGTTCGCGATCATCGACGCCGACTGGCCTAAGCTGTCGGTCGCGCTGCGGGCCTGGCTCGCGCCCGACAATTTCGATGGAGATGGCCAGCAACGCCACCGGCTCGAAGAGTTTCGGGCCTGAACGCCAGTCCATCACCGCCCGGATGTGGGAGCGTCTCACCTCATGGAATTGATTTTCGAACTCCTCCTTCAGTTCCTCGGCGAAATCCTGCTCCAGCTGCTGTTCGAGCTGTTGAGCGAACTGGGGCTCAGAAGCCTGGCCGACACGGTCGGCAAACCCAGGCACCCGATCCTTTCCACCATCGGCTTCCTGCTATGGGGCGCGATCGCGGGTGCCATCAGCCTGTGGATCCTCCCCTTCTCTCCCATCCGCAATCCAGATCTTCGGGTGCTCAACCTGATCGTGACGCCGGTGGCGATCGGCGGCGTGATGATGCTGATCGGCATGACGAGAACCCGAAAGGGGCAGCTTCTCGTTAAGCTCAACCGCTTCGGCTATGCCTTTGCGTTCGCCTTCGCCATGGCGCTGGTGCGCTTCCTCTGCGTCGAATAGCGGGCCTCAGCCGAAATCGGCGCCGGTGAGCGCCTCGGACATCTGCCACAGCCGCTCACCCGCCGCCCTGTCCAGGGCCTGGGGCGGCGTCTTCGCCACGGCCGGATAGCCGCGCGCCTCCCCCAGAGCATCGGGGCCATAATAGGCGCCGGGCTTGGCCTGGGGCGAGGTTCCGGCAAAGAGCGTCGGCAGGGCGCCCTGCCAGGCGGGCTGGAACAGGAACCACAGCAGCGATCGCGCCGTGCCGATCGCGCTCCGGCGGCCGGGGGCGTTGTGGAGCAGGTCGGTGCGGGCGATGCCGGGGTGCGCGGCGAGGCTCGCGACGCCCCATCCCTTGGCCTCGCTGCGCCGTTGCAGCTCCAGCGCGAACATCAGGCAGGCGAGTTTCGACTGGCTGTAGACGGTCATCGGCCGATAGCGCCGCTCGGCGTTCAGATCGTCAAAGGCGATCGCACCATTGCGGGCGGCGATGCTCGACAGGGTGACGACGCGAGCGCCTGGCGCCTGGCGGAGCAACGGTAGCAGCCCGGCGGTGAGCGCGACATGGCCGAGATAGTTGGTACCCATCTGCAGCTCGAACCCGTCCGCAGTCTCCTGCCGCTGCGGCGGCACCATCACTCCGGCATTGTTGACCAGCAGGTCGAGCTCGTGGCGCTGGCCGCGCAGCCGTTCGCTGAAACTGGCGATCGACGCCAGGCTGGCCAGGTCCAGTCGTTCGAAGCGAACCGCCGCCGAGGGCATGGCGCCACGAATGCGCGAGACCGCCTCGGCCCCCTTCGCCTCGCTGCGCCCGGCGATGATCACCTCGCCCCCGGCGCGCGCCAGCGCCAGCGCGGTTTCATAGCCGAGCCCGCCCGTGCCGGTGACGACGGCCGAGCGGCCCGCCTGCGAAGGGATATCCGATGCCGTCCATCTTGCCATGATCGCGCTTTCCCATAAAATCGCACTGGGTGTAAATATTATCGCACTCAGTGTAAATTTCAATAGAGCGACCATGACGACCAACAAACAACCGGCCGGTGTCGGAGAAGGCCTGCGCGACCGCAAGCGCCGCGAGACCCGACAGCGTATCACCGAGGCCGGCATCCGCCTGTTCCTCGAAAAGGGCTATGACGCGGCGACCCTCGACCAGATCGCTGCCGCGGCCGGGATCTCGCGGCGCACTTTCTTCTATTATTTCAAGTCGAAGGACGAGATCCTGCTCTCCCTGCAGAGTGGTGTGAGCGACATGTTGGTCGACGCGCTGCGCGAGGTGCCCCGGGATAGCCGGCCGATCGATGCGATCCGCGACGCCGCGATCAGGGTCTGTGCGCTCATCCCCGCCGACGATATGATCCGCATCGATCGCCTGATGCGGTCCAGCGAGGCGGTGCAGGCGCGCAAGCAGGCCAGCTATGTCGAACAGGAAAAGGCGCTGTTCGCCGCGCTGTGCGAGCGCTGGCCGGACCCGGCCCGCGAAACCGGGCTCCGGCTCGTCGCCATGCTCGCGATCGGCGCGATGCGCCTCGCGACCGAGGCTTTCGGGCGGGAGGGCGGCCGGCGCCCGATGGCGGAACTGCTGGGCGAGGCTTTCGACGCGCTGAAGGCCGAGAGCTGACCGGCTCCGCCTTTCGATGGCTGGCGCGGGCGGCGGCCTTCGGCCACAACGGGCGGATGCGTTCCGTTGCGCAATCCCTCGTCTTGCTGCTGGGCCTGTCGGGCTGCTGGACCGGCGCCCCCTGGTTCGTCCCCGCAGATGCCGTCGCCGTCATTCCCGACGGGCGCTATCGCCTGGCCTCCGAAGAGATGCCGGGCCAGGGCGACATCGTCCGGATCACCCGCCAGCGCGACGGCATGCTGATGGTCGAAGGCGCTTCGGCGCCGATCCGTGCGATCGTGGCGCCGCTCGATCCCGGCGAGAAGGGCGATCACTATGCCGTCCAGCTCCAAGGCGGCCAACTCGGCCCGCACAAGGCGCTGTTCCTGCTGCTCGACGCCCGCGATGGCCGCTACCGCCTGTCCCTCCCCGCTTGCAGTGACGATGTCGCCGAAGCCGTGGAGCGGGTCGGCGGCTCGATCAGCCGCGATCCGCAGGCGGCCGCCACCTGTGCCTTCCCCGATCGCGACACCCTGATGCGCTGGCTCCGCTCGCCCGAGCAGCCCGAACCGGCGCTGGTGCTGGACCTCGAAAGGATCGACTCATGAAGCCTCGCCGGATCGCCGCCACCACGGGCCTGGCCGTCCTGTTCTGGGCCGTGACGGCGCAGGCCGACGAGATGCCCGGCGATCCGCCGGAGTCGATCGCGCGCAGCTTCCCGGCCGAGAATGGCATCGTCGACCTGATGGTCACCGGCCCTGCCGCGCAGGCGCTCTACGATCGCCTGCCGGGGCGCGGCCAGAAGCAGGCCTGCGGCGCCACCGGCCTGCACAAGGGCGACGGACCGATGCGCTGCGTGAAGCAGGACGACGGCAGCTACACCTGCCATATCTGGTTCGACACGCCCAGGCAGAGCCTGACCCAGCCCGAGAGCGACGACTGCTGATCCAGCCACCCATTCGTCCCCATCCCCTTCGCTGCCCGGCGCTCACCCATCACCCGAACGGGTGATGCCGCCGGCCGGCAAGCCGCCTAGCCAGCTACGGGGGTTTTCAACCATAGGGGATATTTTTCATGGCAACGGTAACGGGTGGCACGAGCGTAGCGCTGCGGATGGACGAACTCAGCGTCGGCGATCTGTTCGACGGCGACATCACCAGCGCGACCAGCACGCAGATCGTCGTCAATCTGGGCGACGGCTATATCGACACCTTCACGGGTACGGGCTTCACCTTCAGCGCGGCCGGCGCCGTGACGGGCGGTACGCTTACGGCCATTCAGGAAACGCTGAACGGCGGCATCACCTTCAAGGTGACCGGCCTCAACACCAGCGCCCAGCAATTCTACCAGTGGGCCCAGACCGACGACAACCAGACCGCCTTCACCACCATGTTCGCGGGCAATGACACCCTGACGGGCACCACCTTCGCCGATCGCCTGGTCGGCTATGCCGGCCATGACAATCTGTTTGGCGGCGGCGGCGCGGATACGCTGAGCGGCGGCAGCGGCAACGACCATCTCTATGGCCAGTCGGCCAATGGCGGAGCGGACGGCGCCGACCTGATCTTTGGCGACGATGGCGCCGATTACATCCAGGGCAACGCCGGCAACGACACGCTGAACGGTGGCGAGGGCAGCGACCGCATCAATGGCGGTGCCGACAACGACCTGATCAACGGCGATGCCGGCAACGACACGATCAACGGCAATCTCGGCAATGACACGATCGACGGTGGCACCGGCAACGATTCGCTGCGTGGCGGCCAGGGCAATGACTCGATCGCCGGCGGCGACGGCGCCGACATCCTCAGCGGCGATCTGGGCGCCGACACGCTCAGCGGCGGCGCCGGACTGGACGTCTTCCTGTTCGGTGGCAACAGTGCGCTGTTCGCCGGCTCCTCGGCGGACGTGATCACCGACTTCCAGGACGGCACCGACCGCATCCATGTCGGCTATCAGGTCGACGCGGTGCTCACCGGTGCGGCGCAGGCCAATTTCACCGCTGCCGCCACCCTGGCCCAGTCCCTGTTCGACGGCCGCGCCGGGGTCAACGAGGTGGCCGCGATCAAGGTCGGATCGGACACCTTCATCTTCTATTCCAGCAACAATGGCGGCGCTGCCAATTCGGCGGTCCAACTCACCGGGATCGATCCGAGTGCGATCGGCACGGCCGACTTCATCTGAGCTTTCCCCCGTCCGAAGCTCGACCATCCAGCGGCCCCACCGCACGGTCGATGCCAGGATTGCCCGTCGGCTTCGGCCGGCGGGCATTTTTCATGGACCTGTCAGATGGCCAGCGGCTTCGCGGTTCCGCCCAGTCTGTTGAGCAGCGCGGCCAGTTCGCTTTGCCGGTTGGTATAGGTCTTCTGGAAGACCGATTTGAGCTGCGACCGGATCGTCTCGGGCGAAACGCCGCGGCCCGCCGCCACCGTCGCGATGCTGGCGCCGCTGGCGATCGCGCGGGCGGTTTCGGCTTCGCCGCGCGTGAGACCGAAGACGATCGTCAGCAGTTCGACGCTCGGCAAGGGCTGCTCGCGCGGCTCCACCAGCAGGGCAAGCGAGGCCGCCCGGCTGAACAGATCAAGCGCTTCGCCACGAATGGGCAAAAGGTGCAACGCCCCTTCCCCTGCGCGCCCCGTCGGGATCGCGGTTCCGCTATTTGTTAGACGGAGTTGCTGAAACGCCGCCGACAGCAACAGGTCGGAGGCTTTCTCGCACATGTGCAGCCTGCGCGGCCCCTGTTCGAAGATCGTACCCAGGCGCTTTTCGAAACCGGCATTGACGGTCAGCAGCCGGCCCTGCGCATCGAGCGTCGCGGCCGGCAGGCCCAGGCCTTCGAGCGCCGCCACGGCCCCTTCGTGCGACGCCAGACGCAGCCGGCTGCTAAGTCGGACCGCGCGCGCCAGATGTGCCTGTATCTCGGTGAGCGGGCGGATCGCATCCCGGGCGGTCGCATGGTCGCGAAAGCCTTCGAAAGTGAACAGGATATTGTCCCCGCCCCAACCCTCCACTGTGGTCGCCACGCCGGCATCGGCACGCCGGGGGGCCAGGAAGTCGGCATAGACCGGCACTGAGCGCAGTTCGTCGAGGCTGTTGATGTCGGCATCCGCGAGAAAGCCGCCCCTTGGCGCGCGCTCCATGTAACGTTGGATACGATGGTTGCGTTCGCCCCAGCCCGCCCGGAAGAAATCGTCGACCAGCGTGACGATCGGCTCGGAGGTCAAACGCCGCTCCGCTCCATCGGCGATCGACAGCAGAATCCCTCCGGCGGCGCCGAGCGAGCGCGACAGATGATCGAGGAGCGCGGGCCAACGATCCGGCAATGCCGCCGCCTCGTAGATCCGGTCAATGACGTCTTCCCCCCAACGCATCGAAGCAGTTTATTAATATACTATAGGGGTTTGGCTAATGCAGATTAGGCAAAGAGCACGAAGAAACCGTAACGCCGGAGTAACCTATATCGCCAAAGTCCAGGGTTCCGTAACGGCCTGTGCGAGCGGCGGATAGGGAATCGGTGGCGTCCGATGGCGGACCTGCCTAGCTTCCTGCCAACAACAAGGGGATCCCGAAATGCGCCGACTGCCCGTCCTCCTCGCCGCCCTGCTCGCCACCACCCCGTTCGCGGCGCAGGCCGCGCCATCGGTGACGGTGATCCATGCCGGGGCGTTGCTCGCCGAGCCGGGCAAGGCGGCGCGCGGCAACAGCACCATCATCGTACGCGACGGCAAGGTCGCCGAGGTCCGCGACGGCTTCGTCACGCCCGAGGCGGGGGCGCGGCTGATCGACCTGAAGGATCGCTTCGTGATGCCGGGGCTGGTGGACATGCACGTCCATCTCTGGGGGATCGGCGGCGATCCGCTGCGCAGCCGGCTGACCCGCCTGACCCGCGACGATGCCGACAACATGGTCACCGCGATCGGCAATGCCCGCGTGACGCTCGACGCCGGCTTCACCACGGTGCGCGACCTGGGCGGCAATGCGCGCGGCATGCGAGCCCTGCGTGAAGGCGTCGAGCGCGGCGAGATCGAGGGGCCGACGATCGTCAATGCCGGCGAGCCGATCTCGGTGTCGGGCGGCCATGGCGACGACACGAATGGCCTGGCCGAGACCTTTGCCGATGCCGTGCACAAGCACCAGACCAACACCTGCGATGGTCCCGACGACTGCCGCCGCGCGGTGCGCGAGCAGATCGCGCTCGGCGCGCAGGTGATCAAATATATGTCGACCGGTGGCGTGCTCTCCAACGTCTCGGGCGGCCTCGGCCGGGCGATGACCGACGACGAGATGAAGGCGATCGTCGACACCGCGCATGGGCTGGGCCGCAAGGTCGCCACCCACAGCCATGCCGCCGCCGGCACCAAGGCCGCGATCCTCGCCGGGGTCGACACCGTCGACCATGGCAGCTTCCTCGACGACGAGGCGATCAAGCTGTTCAAGAGCCACGGCACCTGGCTGGTGCCGACGATGATCGCGCCGGTGGCCGCCCTCGCCCAGGCACGCGCGGGCGCCCTGCCCCCGGCGGTGATCCCCAAGGCTGAGGAAGCCGCCGCGGCCGCCTTCGCCAGCCATTCGAAGGCGATCGCGGCCGGCGTGAAGGTGGCGTTCGGTACCGATACCGGCGTTTCCAAGCATGGCGAGAACGCGAAGGAATTCGCGCTGCTGGTGAAGGCCGGGATGACGCCCGCCGTCGCCCTCCAGGCCGCCACCGTCAACGCCGCCGAGGCGCTGGGCCGCTCGGCCACGATCGGCACGATCGCGCCGGGCAAGGATGCCGACATCATTGCCATCGCCGGCAGCCCGCTCGAGGACGTCAGCCGGATGGAGGCGGTCGACTTCGTGATGCGCCACGGCGTCGTCCACAAGCTGGCCGGCCAGCGCGAGACCTTCCCCGCCGAGTGATCATCGCATCGGTGATGCCGGGAAGCAGGTGGCCGCCAGGCTCAAGCACGCGCTTGCCACCCCCGGCATCACCTCCCTAGCCTGCTGGATCAAAGCAGAGGGAGGGGAATGGCATGAACCTGTCGGGATTTTTCCAGAACGCCTATGTGACGCGCGATCTCGACAAGGCGATCGAGACCTTCAAGGCGGTGCACGGCGTGCCCGAGTTCATCACCCTCGAGCTCGACAATATCCCGGTGAAGACCGTCTACGGCGAAGGCCCGGTCAAGCTGCGGGTCGCGCTGGGCTGGATCGACAATCTCCAGATCGAGCTGATCGAGCCGGTCTCGGGCCTGTGCCGCCATTATACCGATTATCTGCCCGACGATGCCGACAGCTCGCGCTTCCACCATGTCTGCATGCGGGTGAGCGACATGGAACGCACCCGCGCCGAGGTCGCCGCCCAGGGCGGCGTGATCGTCTATGAGGGCGAGGTGCCGGGCTGCGCCTATATCTATGTCGATGCTCGCGCCACGATCGGCCATTATGTCGAATATCTGTGGATGTCCGAGGAGATGTGGGCCGGCACCGGCGGCAAGGACATTCCTTATCGATAAGCCCTAGTTCCTCCCCGGCACGGGGAGGGGGACCATGCCAAGCATGGTGGAGGGGCGGCGCGACAGCGCCGTCTTACGACGGCTTCCCCTCCACCGCTTCGCGGTCCCCCTCCCCGTGCCGGGGAGGAATAGTTGTTTCAGAAATCCCCGAAACGGCGCCGGTAGACCGACTCCAGGCGCCGCCGCATCAGCGTCTGCCGCACGTCCGCGCTCATCGTCGCCATGCCCGTCACATGCTGGTCGAGATCGACCAGCTTGACGGTCTTCAGGCGCGGATTGCCGGGCGTGCTGTTGGCGCGGAAGAAGCGGAAGCCGATCAGGTGCAGCTCGCGGCCCGACACGTCGAACCAGTTGGCGAGGCCGGGATCGTTCCAGCTCGCCACCCAGCGCACTTTCCCGTCGGCATCGGGCACCACCTGGTTCATATTGTAGCAGACGAGGCGCGACCACCAGTCGCCCGGTTCCCACTGCATCTGGGTCAGCTCGACATTCCAATAGGCGGCGTCGGGCCTGTCGATCTCGATCACCACCGCCTCGTCCTCGCGGCAGCGGAAATGGCCGTAATAATAGTTGGTACCCTCGAACGCGCCGGGGACCTTGAACTCGGCGATCTCGTTCGGGTCGGCGTCGAGATGCGCCTGCACGCCCGCGCGATAATAATTGGCGTGAACGCGGATCAGGTCGGGCAGCCGCTTCCAGCGCTGCTCGGCGCTCGCGCGGGTCAGGTTGGCCGAGGGGAAATGCTGGTCGTCGTTGATCAGCATCAGGCTGGCCGGCTCCTCGCTGTACCAGTCGGCATAATATTGGCGGATGTGCAGCTCGCAGCGCCCCGGCGGCAGCTCCAGCCACACCGCGTCGCCCAAGTCGGCGGGCTTTTCGCGGCTCAGCACCACGTCGATCTCGTTGCCCGGCGCATATTGGGGGGTGATGTGGTTGTTGGCGTTGCTGATCATCCGCCAGCCATCGACGAAGTCGCAGCTATGGCCGTTGAACACGGTGGTCTGCAGCACCGCCGCCGTCCCGCGATAGCCCTTCAGCCGATAGCGATGATCGCCGTGGAGCAGCGCCGTGTGATAGTTGCAGTCGGGCGACTGGAGCTGGAACTGGATGCGGTTCATGCCCCCCATCTTGGTGAGGGTGGGATTGTCGTAATCGGCCTCGACATGGCCGGCATGCGCCAGGCTGATGTTGCGGAGCAGATGGCGCAGCGCCTCATGGGTGTTGAGCTCGCGGTCGGCGTCGATCGGCCAGCCCGTCACCTGCTTCTCCAGCGACACGCGCATCGCGTCGACCAGGTCGTCGAGCAGATGGTTCGCATAGGCCAGCGCGCCCGCATCGGTCGAGAAATCGGCGGCGATCTCGCCATAGGCCGATCCGCTGGCCTTGAAATTGTCCTGCGACATGGCGGGCTTGTCGTCGGCCATAGTCCCTCTCCTCTTCGTCGATGCGCGTTGCGCCCAGTCTGACAGCCGCCACGGCGCCTGCTTGACCTGAACAGCCAGCTCCGGCGGATACAAAGCCCGGCATCGCTTGGGGACGGGGCGGATTCGGACGGGCGTCCGACGGTTGATCCTCATCGGCCTTGGCAGCCGCCCCGCTCTGGACAAGAGGGCGCCGGGGCCGACATAGTCGCGGCCAGGAGGATGCATGACCAAGACGGTCACTATCGAGGCGATCGAGGACAAGGCGATCGAGATCTTCTGCCGCGAGGGCTATGACCGCGCCTCGCTGCGCGAGATCGCGAGCGAGGCCGGCGTGCCGCTCAGTTCGATCCATTTCTATTTCCGCTCGAAGGCGGACCTCTATCTCCAGGTATCGCGCAAGCTGTTCGACCGGCTTGAGGCCGACCGCCTCACCCTGCTCGAAGGCGCCCGCCCCGACGATCTGGAAGCCGTGGTCCGCGCCTTGATCGCGCCGCTGATCCTGTCGAAATATAAGCGGCCCTCGGCCCCCTCGTCCGAAACCCCGCTGATCCGCACCTGGCTGGAGACCACCGCCTATCTGGAGGGCGATCCCCAGCACCGCAACATGCTCCGCCGCTCGGTCGAGACGTGGATCGAGCGGATGATGACCGCCTGCCCCGGCCTCAGCTTCGCCGACAGCCAGCTCGCCCAGCGGCTGATCTCGTCCGCGCTGTTCCACTGGGAGACCAACGCGACCTATTACAACGACATCCTCGCGCTTCCGGGCGGCAGCGACGAGGAAGACGAATGCGCCCGCCTCGTCCGCTTGCTCGCCGCGGGTATTCGGGCCCTGGCCAGCTAACCCTTTCTCACCAGCGTCGCTCCGGCGGAGGATCGTAGGCGGACAGCAGACTGCCGGGGGCAGTCTGCCGCCGGAGATCGGCTTGCATGGCAAGCCGGAGAGCCGCCAGAGGCTCCTGCGAACAGGCCGGCGTGTCCTTCGTGGCGGCCCCGGCCTCCGCCGGGGCGACGTCATATTGATAGGACGCGCGTCCGAATTCGTCGCCACCGTCTCGTCCGGTCAACTTGCCCCTGCCCGGCCCTGATATTCCTTTGCCAAAACAGACCGAGGAGAGGACATCATGGTGGAGCTCGCGTCCGAGATACGCTGGCAGGATCGGCGCTTCGAAGTCCCGCTGGAGCGCATCCTGCTCACCGAGAAATGGGGCTATGACGCGGTGTTCACCCCCGAGGGCTTCGGCGCCGAATGCCTCGTCCCGGCCGGCTATCTTACCGGCCACGTCAAGCATATGGCGATCGGCACCCGCATCCTTCAGGTCACCGGCCGGGCGCCGGCCAAGGCAGTCGAAAGCTTTCAGGGGCTCAACCATCTGACCGGCGGCAACCGCATCATCGCAGGGCTCGGATCGGGCACGCCGATGCAGTGCGAGGGGCTGGAGGGCCGCCCCTGGGGCAATCCGGTCAAGCGGATGCGCGACTATGTCGCGATCCTGCGCCAGGGCTTTGCCGGTCAGGCGCTCAATCATCAGGGTGAGCATTGGTCGGCGCCCTATCGCGGCCCCGATGCCAAGGGCCTGGCGCCGATGAAGAACGGGCTCGACATCATCTCCGACATCCCGATCATGATCGCCGCCGCCCATCCCCAGATGATCGCGCTCGCCGCCGAGATTGCCGAGGGCTGGTTCCCGCCCAGCTGGTCGCCGAGTTGCCTGCCCTATTATCTGCCGACGCTGGAGAAGGGTTTCGCCAAGGCCGGTTCGGGCAAAAGCCTGAAGGATTTCAAGATCTGGGTGCAGGTGGACTCGATCGTCGACGACGACGTCCGCAAGGCGATGCGCCCGTTCAAGGAATATACGGTCAGCTGGGCGCATCTCCAGAAGGAGATCATGGAAGCGCGCGGCTATGGCTGGCTGGCCGAGAAGCTGATGGACATGACCGAGGCCGGCCGCACCGAACAGAAGATGCTCGCGGGCGAAAAGGCGCTCGACGACCGGCATTGGGAGGAAGCGATCGCCTCGGTGCCCGACGAGTATATCGACGATGGCTGGCTGGTCGGCCCGGTCGAGCGTATCCGCGAGAAGATCCGTCCCTGGCTGACCTGCGGCGTGACCGGGCTGATCATCCGCCAGGGGGCGCCATTCGATCATGAGCGGATCGTCGAGAATCTCGACATGTACCGGGTGATCGCCGAGGAAGCGGGCAAGGAGCCGCGATAGGACTGAGGCACCCCGACATCCTGGCGTCATCCCAGCGAAAGCTGGGATCCCGGTTTTCTTCGTTCCGCTGGCGAAGGGGCTGGAAAAAGGCAGTGAGATCCCAGCGTTCGCTGGGATGACGGATGGTGACGGTCACACCCGCCGCAGCAACAGCTCGATATAGGGCGCGAACCAGCCCGGATGGCGCCCCGTCAGCCGGCCGAGCAGCGCGACCGCCTTCACCGGCGTGCCGATGGTGCCATGGATCGCCCGCCGGGCGGCGAGCCAGGACGTCCCCTCCCCCGCTTCGGCGAACCGCCCCTTGAGGGCCGCGGCCAACGCCATCGGGCCAAGCCCGCGCTGGAACGAGCGCCCGATCAGCCGATCGAACCCTTGGGGCAGCCAGTTCACCAGCCAGCGCCCCGAATGGCGTTCGCGTAACGGCAGCCGGCTCGCGGTGCCGCAGACGAACAGGCGCCCCTCCGGCCGCAGCAGCCGGTGGAACTCGGCGAACAGCCGGTCGAGCAGCGCGGGATCGACATATTCGAGGACGCTGTTGGCCAGGATCAGATCGAAGCTGGCATCGGCGAAGGGGAGCGGCCGTCCCGCTTCGGCCAGGCGCATCTCGCCCGGCAGGCCGTGCCGCGCCAGATTGGCGGCGGCGATCGGTGGCATGGCAGGATCGGCGTCGACCCCGCTGACCGTCGCGCCGAGCGCCGCGAGCACCACCGCCGATCCGCCGACATTGCAGCCGAACTCCAGCACCGCGCGTCCCTCGATCGCGATCGCATAGGCCTGGAGCGCGGGGCGCAGATGCTCCCACTCATAGGCGGCATAGCCGCCGGTCCAGCGGTCATGCGGGTCCATTCCGGCAGCGCGGACGATCGCCTCGAACCGCTGCTGGCCCGCACCCGACGGATCGACAGAGGGCAGCGCGGGCCCGGTCATGCCGCGATTTGGTGCGACCCGCGTCTTTCGATCAGCAGCACGAGGCCGAGCGCCACCAGGATCGCGGCGCTGTCGGCCACCCAGTCCCAGAAGCTGGCATCGCGGTTGAGGAAGGGGATCGCCTGGGTCAGCTCGATCGCGATGCCGAACAGCGACAGGCCGGTCGCGAGCCGCCAGGCCGGGGTCCCGCGATAGGCGGCACGGCCGAGGATCGTCAGCGTGAAGAAGGCGGCGATATGGTTGACCTTGTCGCCTGCCCCCAGGCTTGGCGCCTGGGCCGAGGGCATGATCGCCAGCGCATAGACGATGATCAGGACGGCCCAGAAGATGTGGACCCGATAGCGCCGGTACAGTTCAGCCATGCTTCCCCCGAAATGAAAATGGCCGGGTGTTACCCCGGCCATATCCATCACCTTGGCGATTGCGCCAAGCTTATTTCTTGCCGAGCGTAAGCCCGCCGAAACGCTTGTTGAAGCGCGCGACCTGACCACCGGCATCGAGCATGTGCGAACGGCCACCGGTCCACGCGGGGTGCACCGAGGGGTCGATGTCGAGCAGCAGCGTGTCACCTTCCGCGCCATAGGTCGAGCGGGTCTTGTAGGTGGTGCCGTCGGTCAGCTGGATCGTGATCCAGTGATAGTCGGGATGGATATCTTTCTTCATGTTCTCGGGCTCCAGAAAATGGCTGGTTCCGACCAGCCTGGGAAGCGAAGCGGCGCCTCTACAGGGTAAAGGCGCCGCTGGCAAGTCGCTTGCTGTCCCGCTTTACGCGCTCGGCGGATCGGCGATCATCGCGGTGAAATTGGCCTGCGCGGCCAGCTTGTCGCCGACATAGGCCTTGCCTTCGAACTTGCAGACGCTCGCGCGCTTCTGGACGAAGGAGACCTCGAGGCGCAGCAGCACGCCGGGCTCCACCGGCACGCGGAACTTCGCCTCGTCGATCGCCATGAAATAGACGAGCTTGCCCGAGCCGGCGAGCCCCAGCGATTCGACCGCGAGGATGCCGGCGGCCTGCGCCAGCGCCTCGACGATCAGCACGCCCGGCATGATCGGCCGGCCAGGGAAATGGCCCTGGAAGAATTCCTCGTTGATCGTCACCGCCTTGATCGCGACGATGCGCTCATCGACGATCAGGTCCTCGACCCGGTCGACGAGCAGCATTGGATAGCGATGCGGCAGGGCGGCCATGACCCGCCGGATATCCAGCGGGCCGAGGCTGTTCTTCGTTTCCTCGCTCATCGCGACCGGATCAGCGGCCGGCCGGAGCCGCGGCGGGCTGGCCGTCCTGGCCCGGCTGCCAGTTGGCCGGCGGGGTGATCGAGGCGCTCGGGATCAGCGCATTGAGTTGGGTGACGACGTCGGGGGTGATGTCCGAAGCCGGCAGGAAGGCGATGGTCGCTTCCGGACGCAGCACGACGCCGACCTTCTTGGCGGTCATCGCGGTCTTCAGCGCCTGCTCCAGCTTGCCCTCGATCTGGTCGCGGACATAGGCCTGCGGACGCGCGAACGGCACGGCAAGGCGCTGCAGTTCGGCCTGGGCGGCCTGGCCCTTGGTCTGGAAGGCCTGGATCTTGGCTTCCAGGGTCGCCTTCGGGGTCGCCGGGTTCTTCTGGAGGGTCTCGATCTCGGTGCGGGCAGTCGTCAGTTCACCCTGCAGCGCGGTCTGGCGGGTCTGGGCCGCGGTGATCTGCGTCTTGTAGGTGGTCTGGATCTGGGTCATCGCGGCCTGGAAAGCAGCGCTGTTGCCGATGGCGGCATCGGCGTCGAACACGACGACGGCATTGCCGGCGGCGGCGGCCGGCGCCGCGGCAGCCTGGGCATTCGCGGCTGCGGGCACGAAGGCGATGGCAGCCGCGAGGGCGGCCGCGTTCAGAAGCGATTTCATTAGAACTGTGTCCCTACGTTGAAGGTGATGAGCTTGGTGTTGTCGCCGGGCTCCTTGAGAAGAGCCTTCGCGATATCGATGCGGAACGGACCGAAGGGCGAGTTCCAGTTGACGCCGAAGCCGACCGACAGGCGCGGCTTGGCCGAATTGCCGACGAAGTCCTCGCGGAACGGTGAGATGGTGGTGGAGGCCGGCGAGTTGGAGAACGTGCCGACACACGGATCCTTAGCCGAGCTCGAATAGCCGACCGGACACAAGGTGGTCAGCCCCGACAGATCGCCACCATCGGTGCCGACATTGTAGACCTGCCGCCCCTTGGCGTCGAGGAACGGCCGCGACGTGGCGATATAATTGCCGTCCTCGTCCTGCGCGAAGGGATAGCCGGCCGTCTCCGGATTGATCAGGCTCGGCTTCTTGACGCCGAACACCGCGCCGACATCCATGAAGATCGACGGACGCAGGCCCAGTTCGCGGGCGCCGTTGCCCAGCGGGATCTCCATCTCCAGGCGGCCCTTATAATAGGTGTTGCCACCCAGGGCGTCGTCGGTGCGGAAGCTGTTGGCGTTCGAGAAGGTGCCGGTGCTGCTGTCGAAATAGGAGCGGATCACGCGCGGACCGACGCCGCGAATGCCGAAGCCGCGCATCTCGGGCTCGCCCAGATAGAAGCGGTCGATCAGGCGGACATCCTGGCCCAGGCCCTTGATATAGCCGCCCTCGACACCGGCCGAGAAGATGAAGCCGCCGCCGACGCCCCAATATTTGGTCGCCTCGAACGCGGTCTTGATATAGCGGACCTTGCCGCCGAGACCGGCGAAATCCTGGCTGAACACGGCGCGCTGGCCGCGCGACGGCCGGATGCGGTTGTTCAGATTGTCGAACACCAGCGAGTAGCCGATCGACGACGTCAGGCGGTTGCCGATCGCGTCGCACAGATAGCGGCCGGCGACGAGCGGATCGCAGCTGTCGCGGATACCGTCATCGTTGGTGTCGGTGTAATAGGTGAACTTGTTGAGCGAGACCTGATCGTAGCTCAGGCCATAGCGCATCGCGAGGGTGATGAACTCGGTCAGCGGCACGCCGGCGCGGAGCTGGAAGCCCGTCGTCGTCTGCTCATAGGTGGTGTTGCGGTCGCCGCTCGTGTCGAAGTTGAACGAGTTATAGTCGCGGCGGAACAGATCGACGCCGACCGCGATGTTCTTGTCGAACACATAAGGCTCGGTGAAGCCCAGTTCGACCGACTTCGAATAGGCCGAATAGCTCACGCCGGCGCGGACTTCCTGGCCCTTGCCCATGAAGTTGCGCTCGCGGATCGACAGGTCGACGATGAAGCGCTCGAGGCTCGAATAGCCCGCCGACACCTGGAGTTCGCCGGTCGACTTCTCTTCGACATTGGCTTCCAGGACGATACGGTCGGGCGCCGAACCCGGCTTCTGCTCGACCTCGAACTTCTCCTGGAAGAAGCCGAGCGACTGGATGCGGTCGCGCGAACGCTTGACCTTGAAGCTGTTGAACGCGTCGCCCTCGGCGAGACGGAACTCGCGGCGGACCACCTTGTCCTTGGTGTGGGTGTTGCCGTTGATGTCGATCCGCTCGACATAGACGCGCGGCGCCTGGACGATCTTGAAGACGACCCCCATGGTCAGGTCGTCCTTGTCGCGGTTGAAATCCGGACGGACGTCGGGGGTGAAGCCGTACAGACCGGCCGCCTCGGTGATGGCATCGACCGTGTCTTCGACCATCTTCGCGTTGTAGATCTGCCCCTTGCGCATCGGCAGCAGATATTTCAGCGCGCTGGCCTTGATGTCGCGGATCTCGCTCTCGATCGAGACGTCGCCGAACTTATACTGCTGACCTTCCTCCACCACATAGGTGATGATGAAGTCCTTCTTGTCCGGGGTCAGCTCGGCCACCGCCGAGACGACGCGGAAATCGGCATAGCCCTTGGTCAGGTAGAACTGACGCAGCTTCTGCTGGTCATAGGACATGCGGTCGGGATCGTAGCTGGTGCCCGACGAGAAGATCTTGGTGATGCCGGTCTGCTTGGTCGCCATCTCGCCGCGCAGGCGGCCGTCCGAGAATTTCTCGTTGCCGATGACGTTGATCTTGCGGACCTTCGACTTGTCGCCCTCGTGGATCTCGAAGATGATGTCGACGCGGTTCTGGTCGAGCTGGACCATCTTCGGCTCGACGGTCGCGGCGAAGCGGCCCTGGCGGCGATACAACTCGATGATGCGGCCGACGTCGGCGCGGACCTTCGACCGGGTGAAGATCTGGCGCGGCGCCAGCTTGATCTCAGGATTGATCTTCTCGGACTTCAGCCGCTTGTTGCCTTCCAGCACGATGCGGTTGACGACCGGGTTCTCGCGGATCTGCAGGGTGATGTTGCCCTGCCCGTCGTCGCGCACCTGCACGTCGGCGAACAGCTCGGTCTCGTAGAGGTCCTTCAGGGCCTGGTCGAGCGCCTCGCGGGTATAGGTCTCGCCGGGCACCAGCTTGACGTAGGAGCGCACCGTGTCGGGCTCCAGACGCTCCGAGCCGGCGACGTTGACCGATTTGATGATGCCGCCGCCCTGGCCGGGATCGACCACCGGCACCGTCGGCGCGGCACCCGTAGCCGGCGCCTGCTGCGCGAGCGCGGGCTGGGCCATGCCTCCGAGGATCGTGCCGACGAGGAGCGCCGAACAGAGCCGCGCCCGATTGATATTAGCCTTCGTCGCCGTCACGCGTTCCCCGCCTCGATAGAATCCCTGCTTCCCGATCAAGGGAAGGAGCGCATGCACTGCCCCAACAAGCTCAGCCGATCAACCCGGCAAGCCGTTCGAGCACGCCCAGCGAGAGAATATCGTTCAGCGTAACGAAGATCATGAAGGACAGAAGCACCGCCAGACCCGATCGAAACGCCCATTCCATCGCCTTTTCCGGCACAGGCCGGCGCGCAATCCCTTCGAACAGGTAGAAGACCAGATGGCCTCCGTCGAGCATCGGAATTGGCAACAGGTTGATGAATCCCAGATTAATCGAAATGAGCGCGACGAGCATCACGAAGTTGAGCAGCCCCAGCGAGGCCTGCTGGCCCGACACCTGGGCGATCTTGATCGGCCCGCCCAGTTCCTTGACCGAACGGACCCCGGTGATGATCTGCCCGAGCGTGTCGACCATCATGCGGACGATGCCGATGGTCTGGCGGGTCGCCTCGGCGGGAAGCTGGTAGAAAGGCACCGACGCGACCACCGGCTGCGACGGATAGACGCCGATCAGGCCGCGGCGGAAGACGTTGCCGAAGCGATCCTGCTCCACGTCGACCCCGGTGGTGACGTAGAAGGTCAGATTCTGCTGGCCACGCTCGACGTCGAGCCGGATCTTCTGCTCCGGGCGGAAGCGGATGATGTCGGCCATGTCGTCGAACCGGTCGACCTCACGCCCCTCCACCGCGACGATCCGGTCGCCGAGGTGCAGCCCGGCCTTGGCCGCGACCGAGGTTTCGGTGAAGGCGCCGATCACCGGCAGGGTGCGCGGGACGCCGAAGGCCGCGAAGAAGGCCATGAAGATGCCGATCGCGACCAGGAAATTGGTGGCGGGCCCGGCGAACACGATCAGGAAGCGCTGCCACACCGGCTTGGCCTGGAAGGTGCGCGCACGCTCCTCGGGCGGCAGGGAGAGCCATTCGGGGGTCGGCTGGCTGGCCGGGTTCATGTCCCCGGCGAATTTCACATAGCCGCCCATCGGCATCCAGCCCAGTTTCCAGCGGGTGCCGCGCGAATCGGTATAGCCGGCAATCTCGCGCCCGAAGCCGATCGAGAAGACCTCAGCCTTCACCCCGCACCAGCGGCCGACCAGATAATGGCCCAGTTCATGGACGAAGATCAGCGGCCCGATGACGAGCAGAAAAGCAAAGACAGAGAAGAGGATGCCAGGATTATCTGTCACGCCGTGATAATCTCCATCGCCGCTTTCGCGCAGTTTCGTGCCTCGGTGTCGATGGCGAAGACGTCATCGAGCGACCCAGGCGCGGCCGGACCGTAGCGGTCCAAGACTTTGCGGACGATTAACGCGATATCGAGAAAACCGATACGGCCTTCCAGAAAAGCCGCGACCGCGACTTCATTGGCGGCATTGAGGATCGCCGGCCGCGCCCCGCCCGCTGCCAGCACCTCGCGGGCGATCTCCAGCGCCGGGAACCGTTCGGGATCGGGCGTGAGGAATTCGAGACGGCCCACCGCGGCCAGGTCGAGCGCGCGGCACGGCGTCGCCATGCGCTGTGGCCAGGCCAGGCTATGGGCGATCGGGGTGCGCATGTCGGGCGTGCCGAGCTGGGCGAGCACCGACCCGTCGATATAGTCGACGAGCGCATGGACCACCGACTGGGGGTGGATGATCGCGTCGAAGCCCTGCGGCGGCAGCGGGAAGAGATGATAGGCCTCGATCAGCTCGAGCCCCTTGTTCATCAAGGTGGCCGAGTCGACCGAGATCTTGGCGCCCATCGACCAGTTGGGATGCTTCACCGCCTGCGCGGGCGTGGCGGCACGCATCGCCTCGATCGACCAGTCGCGGAACGGGCCACCACTGGCGGTCAGCGTCACCTTGCGGATGCTGTTCGGTGCGGCATGGTCGAAGCACTGGAAGACGGCATTATGCTCCGAATCCACCGGCAGCAGGGTCGCGCCGAAGGCCTTGGCCGCCTCGGTCATCAGCGCCCCCGCCGAGACCAGCGATTCCTTGTTGGCCAGCGCCACCGTCGCGCCGGCGCTGAGCGCGGCCATGGTCGGCTTCAGTCCGGCGATGCCGACGATCGCCGCCATCGTCCAGTCGGCGCCTGCGGCCGCGGCCTCGATGATCGCCCCCTCCCCGGCCGCGACCTCGGTCGCGGTGCCGGCCAGCGCCTCCTTGAGCGCGGCGTAGAGCGTGGGATCGCCGATCACGGCGCGTTCGGCGCCGGTGCGCCGGGCGGCATCGGCCAGGCCGGCGACGTCGCGCTGGGCGGTCAGCGCCTTGACGCGAAAGCGCTCGGGCTCGCGCTCGACCAGGTCGAGCGTGGAGGTGCCGATCGAGCCGGTCGCCCCCAGGATGGAGATGCTCCGCGCCATCATATCAACCCCACCGCTACACCCGCCGCCACAAGCACGGCAACCGGAACAACACCATCGAGCCGGTCGAGCACGCCGCCATGGCCGGGGAGCAGCTTGCCGCTGTCCTTCACCCCCGAGCGGCGCTTGAGCCAGCTTTCGAACAGATCCCCCATCTGCGCGGCCACCGCCAGCGGCGCGCCCGCGACCCAGCAGAAGAGCGGCAGCCCGCCGCTCCACGCGATCAGTGCGCCGACGATCGCCGCCGAGGCCATGCCGCCGATCAGCCCGGCCCAGGTCTTGTTAGGGCTGACCTTCGGCGCGAGCTTCGGCCCGCCGATCGAACGGCCGGCGAAATAGGCGCCGATGTCGGTCGCCCAGACGATCACCAGGGTCCACAGGGTGAGCAGCAGCCCCTGCCCCGACTGTTCGCGCAGGAAGACCAGCGCCATCGCCGGCGGGATGGCATAGAGCAGCCCGGCACCGAGCCGGGCGCGGAAACCGATCACCGCGAGCAGGATCGCGCTGAGCCCGATCAGGTCCACCGACTGGGCGATCAGCCGCTCGCCATAAGCCGCCAGCTGGGCCGGATCGACGAAGGACAAGGCCGAGACCATCAGCCCCGCCGCGAACAGGCCGCCGATCGCCACCTGCCAGACCGGCGCCTTCGCCATCTGCGCCCATTCGACCATCATCAGCACCGCCAGCAGCGCCGACAGCCCCCAGAAGGCGAAGCCGCCCGCCCAGATCGCGCCGAGCGCCACCGCGATCATCACGATGCCCGACAGGATACGGATCTGCAGTTCGGAGGCCGGAGCCTTTGCCATGGGGATCAACGCCCGCCGAAGCGGCGCTCTCGCGTGCCATAGTCGGCGACCGCCGCGGCGAGCGCCTTGCCGTCGAAATCGGGCCAGAGCGTGTCGACGAACAGCAACTCGGCATAGGCGGCCTGCCACAGCAGGAAGTTCGACAGCCGGCGCTCGCCCGAGGTGCGGATCAGCAGGTCGAGCGGCGGCAGCGCGCTGGTGTCGAGCCGGCTGTCGATCATTCCCGTGCAGATGTCCTCGGGAGCGATGCTGCCGTCGCGCACCTGGCCGGCGATGTCGCGCATCGCCCGGACCATCTCGTCCTGCGCGCCGTAGTTCAGCGCCAGCACGAAATCCATCCGGCTGTTGTTCTTGGTCCGCTCGACCCCTTCGCGCACCAGGTTGATCAGGTCGCCGTCGAGCCCGTCGATATCCCCGATCACGCGGACACGGATGTTCTCACGGTGCAGGCCATCGATCTCCTTGCGGAGATAGTGGCGTAGCAGCCCCATCAGGTCGGTGACTTCCTCAATCGAGCGGCGCCAGTTCTCCGAAGAGAAGGCGTAGAGGGTGAGCGCCTTGATCCCCAGATCGGTGGCCGCGCGGACGGTCTTGCGGACCGCTTCCGCGCCGGCGCGATGCCCGGCGATGCGCGGCAGGAAGCGGCGCTTCGCCCAGCGGCCATTGCCGTCCATGATGATCGCGACATGGCGCGGCACGCTGACCGCCGCGGGGTCGGCCGTGGTCGCGGGACTGGCCGACAGGCCGCTCACTTGCCGAGGATTTCCTTTTCCTTGCCGGCAGCGGCCGCATCGATGTCGGCGATCGTCGCGTCGGTCAGCTTCTGGACCTCGGTTTCGCGGCGCTTGCGATCATCCTCGCTGATGACGCCCTTCTTCTCGTCGGTCTTGAGATTGTCCATGCCGTCGCGGCGCACGTTGCGCGCGGCGACGCGGGCCTTCTCGGCATATTGGCCGGCGAGCTTGGCGAGTTCCTTGCGGCGCTCCTCGGTCAGGTCGGGGATCGGGATGCGCAGCGTCTGGCCGTCCATGATCGGGTTGAGGCCGAGGCCCGCCGAACGGATCGCCTTGTCGACCGGGCCGACATTGCTCTTGTCCCACACCTGCACCGACAGCATGCGCGGCTCGGGTGCGGTGACGGTGGCCGCCTGGTTGAGCGGCATATGGGCGCCGTAGATCTCGACGGTCACGGGATCGAGCAGGTTGACCGAGGCGCGGCCGGTGCGCAGGCCCACGAGATCGCTCTTCAGCGCTTCGACGGCGCCGTGCATGCGGCGTTCGAGATCGGCCTTGTCATAGGCGGGCATTTTCTTTTCTCCCCTAGTTCTGGACGACCGTGGCGATACCCGACCCGGCGAGCACCTGGGCCAGATTGCCCTGCTCGCGGATGTTGAATACCACGATCGGAATGTCGTTGTCGCGGCACAGCGCGACGGCACTGGCGTCCATCACCTTGAGATTGTCGGCGAGGACGCGGTTGAAGGTGATCGTTTCGTAGCGCGTCGCGCTCGGGTCCTTCTTCGGGTCGGCGTTGTAGACGCCGTCGACCGAGGTGCCCTTCATCAGCGCATCGCAGCCCATTTCGGCGGCGCGCAGCGCGGCGGCGCTGTCGGTGGTGAAATAGGGATTGCCGGTGCCGGCCGCGAAGATCACGATCCGGCCCTTCTCCAGGTGCCGCTCGGCGCGGCGGCGGATGAAGGGTTCGCACACCGTGTTCATCGGGATGGCGGACTGGACGCGGGTGTCGACGCCGATCTGCTCGAGCGCGTTCTGCACGGCCAGCGCGTTCATCACCGTCGCCAGCATGCCCATATAATCGGCACTGGTGCGGTCGAAGCCCTTGGCCGCGGCGGCGAGGCCGCGGAAGATATTGCCGCCGCCGACGACCAGGCACAGCTCGTAATTGGCGGCGACGTCGGCGATCTCGCGGGCGACGCGGGCCACCGTCTCGGGGTCGATCCCGAACTGGCCCTGCCCCATCAGCACCTCCCCCGAAAGCTTCAGCAGGATTCGTTTGAAGCGCGGGCGATCCATGGGCATCGTTACTCTTGTCTACTGCGGTGCGCGGCACCTTAGGGGCAGGTTTCGAACCTGCCAAGCGCCAAGCGTCCACCGGAGGGATGAAGCGTGGGAAGACCCGTCGGCACGGGCCTAAAGGCATGAAAAAAGCCCGCTCTTCCGGCCGAAACCGGAAGAGCGGGCCTTTTCAGAGCCGGATCAGGCCTTAACGGCCGCGGCGACTTCGGCGGCGAAGTCGCTGACTTCCTTCTCGATGCCTTCACCGAGCTGGAAGCGGACATAGTCCTTCAGCACGATCGAGCCACCGGCCGCCTTGGCGGCATTGGCGACGACCTGCGCGATCGGGGTCTTGTTGTCGATCACGAAGATCTGGCTGAGGAGAGCGTTCTCCTTGCGGAACTTGGCGACCGCACCCAGCACCATCTTTTCGATGATCTCGGCGGGCTTGCCCGATTCCGCGGCCTTCTCGGCGGCGATCGCACGCTCGCGCTCGACCAGCTCGGCGTCGAGGCCGTCCTCGGTCAGCGCCTGCGGGAAAGCGGCCGCGATGTGCATCGCGATCTGCTTGCCGACGGCTTCCATGTCGGCGACCGGGGCATCGCCCTCGAGCGCGACGAGCACGCCGATCTTGCCGAGGCCCGGCGCGGCGGCGTTGTGGACATAGGGAACGACGGTGCCCTTGGACACCTCGACCACCTTCACGCGGCGCAGCGTCTGGTTCTCGCCGATGGTGGCGATGTTCGCGGTCAGCTTCTCGGTGACGGTGCCGCCGCCCGGATAGCCGGCCGCGGCGAGCGCGCCGACGTCATTGCCGGTGCCCAGCGCCAGGCCGGTCACGGTGCGGACGAAATCCTGGAACTGCTCGTTCTTGGCGACGAAGTCGGTCTCGGAGTTGACCTCGACCGCGGCCCCCTTGGTGCCCTCGACGGTGACGCCGACCAGGCCCTCGGCCGCGGTGCGGCTGGACTTCTTGGCGGCGGTAGCCAGGCCCTTGGTGCGCAGCCAGTCGATGGCGGCTTCCATGTCGCCGTTGTTCTCGGTCAGCGCCTTCTTGCAATCCATCATGCCCGCGCCAGACTTCTCGCGCAGTTCCTTGACGGCAGCAGCGGTGATCTCCGCCATATTCTTCTTCCTTCTTGCTTACGGGACGGGGGAAGGAGCGTTGCCACCCCTACCCCCGCTCCTGTCGGCTAAAGCCGGGACAGGTTGATGACAGCGAACCGCCCGTCGGGCGGCCCGCCATCGGAACTTCAGGCCAGGGCTTCCTCGGCCGGGGCCTCGACGGCGGCGCCGAGATCCTCGCCACGAGCCTGACGGCCACCCTGCTCGCCACGGGTGGCGGCGGCGGCAACGGCCTCGCAGTAGAGACGGATCGCGCGGGCGGCGTCGTCATTCGCCGGCACCGGGAAGGCGATGCCGTCGGGGCTGACGTTCGAATCGAGGATCGCGACGACGGGGATGCCGAGGGTGTTGGCTTCCTTGATCGCCAGCTCTTCCTTGTTGGCGTCGATCACGAACATCACGTCCGGGATGCCGCCCATGTCGCGGATGCCGCCGAGCGACAGCTCGAGCTTGTCGCGCTCACGGGTGAGCTGGAGGACTTCCTTCTTGGTCAGGCCGTGGGTGTCGCCCGACAGCTGCTCTTCGAGCGCCTTGAAGCGCTTGATCGAGTTCGAGATGGTCTTCCAGTTGGTGAGCATGCCGCCCAGCCAGCGATGGTTGACGAAGTGCTGGCCCGAAGCGCGAGCGGCCTCGGCGATCGGCTCCTGCGCCTGGCGCTTGGTGCCGACGAACAGCACCTTGCCGCCATGGGCGACCGACTGGCTGATGAAATCGAGCGCGCGCGCGAAGAGCGGCACGGTCTGCGACAGGTCGATGATGTGGATGCCGTTGCGATCGCCGAACAGATACGGCTTCATCTTCGGATTCCAGCGGTGAGTCTGGTGACCGAAATGCGCGCCGGCGTCGAGCAACGCCTGCATGGAGACGGTGGGAGCCGCCATAGGATTTTCTCCTTACCCGGTTGAACCTCTGTGGGGCGGGAACCGGGAAACCCGGCACCGGTATGGATACCCCACATGTGGAATGGCGGGCCCTTTATGCGAGCAGTCGTGCAAAATCAAGCCTTGACTGATAAGAACAAATCAGGAACACATAGGGCAACAGCTCGTCTCAGGCGTTATGAGTGGCACGACGCCACCCATATGCGGGAGACCCAGACAGGGGTTCGATGATGGTTCAGCTGCTTTCCTTCGCCGTCTCCGCGGCGCTTATCCTGCTCTCGATCGGCAGCATCGCCGCCACCGCGCGGGCCGAGATGCCGCATATCCGCCGCGCCCTCGGCCTTCAGGAACGCCGCCGTCCGCGACGCCCGCAGCCCGAGCGTCGCGTGGTCCGTGTCGTCAGGCAGATGGAGCCGCGTCGCCCGGCGACGTCGCAGCGGCTTTGTGCTGCCGCCTGATCCGGCGATAGGCGGCGGCGCTGAACGGCACCGTCGCCAGATAGCCCAGGATGGAGATGCTGAGCGTGTGCCAGGGCGCATTGAACAAGGCGGCCCCGAACATCGCGACGAGGAGCAGCGCCGGCAGGCGCCAGGCGCGGGAGATGGTGATCGACGACCAGCTATAGGTGGCGACGTCGGAGATCATCAGGAAGCCGCACAAAGCGGCCCAGGCGCAGATGAACCACGGGTCGCGGACCCACCAGAGGTCGCTCCACAGCCACACCGCGACCGGTACCAGCATCAACCCCGCCCCCATCGGCGCGGGCAGGCCGGTCAGGAAGCCGGCCGCCTTGCGGGGCTGGTCGACCTTGTCGATCGAGGCGTTGAAGCGAGCGAGGCGCAGCGCCGCGCACACCGCATAGCCGAGCGCGAAGATCCACCCGAAGCGGGGAATCTCGTTCAGCGACCAGAGGAACATGATGATCGCCGGCGAGACGCCGAAGGCGATCACGTCGGACAGCGAATCGAGTTCGGCGCCGAAGCGGCTCTGCGCGCGCAGCAGCCGGGCGATCCGGCCGTCGAGCCCGTCGAGCACGCCCGCGATCGCGATCGCGATCAACGCCCGCTCCCAATCCCCGGCGATCGCGAAGCGCACGCCGGTCAGGCCCGAGCAGAGCGCCAGCGCGGTCACCGCATTGGGCGCGACCGCGCGCGCGGGGATACCGCGCCGGATATTCTCGGGACGGGGACGCATCCTCACTGCGCGGCGCCGATCGTCCGGTCACCCTCGCCCAGCTTCGCGATCACGGTTTCGCCAGCGATCGTGCGCTGGCCCAGCGCCACGCGGTGGCCGGTGCCGGCGGGCAGATAGACGTCGACCCGGCTGCCGAAGCGGATCAGGCCGATTCGCTGGCCCAGGCCGACCGCGTCGCCCGGCTTGACGAAGGGCACGATGCGGCGGGCGACGAGGCCCGCGATCTGGGTGAAGCCGATGCGCGTGCCGTCGGGCCCCTCGACAAGGAAATGCTGGCGCTCATTCTCCTCGCTTGCCTTGTCGAGGTCGGCGTTGAGGAAGCTGCCAGCAATATAGACGACCCGGCGGATCGTGCCCGCGATCGGGGTGCGGTTGATGTGGACGTCGAACACCGACATGAAGATCGAGACGCGCGTCATCGGCGCGTCGCCCAGGCCATCCTCGCCCGCCAGTTCGCGCGGCGGCGGCACGGTGGTGATCATCGTCACCAGCCCGTCGGCCGGCGCGATCACCAGCCCCTCGCCCACCGGCGTGCTGCGGATCGGATCGCGGAAGAAGGCCGCTACCCAGATGGTGACCCCGGCCATCGGCCAGGCGAGCGTCTCCCAGGCGAGCAGCGCGAAGATCAGGCAGATCACGGCCGAGAGGAGAACGAATTTGCGGCCTTCGGGGTGGACGCTGGGCCAGCGCCATTTGACCGAAGTGGTTCCGATGTCGGGTTTATCGAGCGATGTCATCGCGGCACTCTAGGGACAGGCAGGCATGCTGACAATCGTTGCCGGAGCGATCCGGTTCCATCGTTCCGCCGCATCACGGCCAATCGGCAGGCAGGCACCGCTTGACAGGATGCCCAAATAATTGCGCCCGCGATGGTTGATCCCGCCCAGATCGTGGCCTAGGGACGGCGCCATATTCCTTCCCCAGACGAAGAGGCAAAGCATGGCGAAGATCACGGTGAAAACCCCGGTCGTCGAACTCGACGGCGACGAGATGACCCGCATCATCTGGCAGTGGATTCGTGAACGCCTGATCCTCCCCTATCTCGACATCGGTCTCGAATATTACGACCTCTCTGTCGAGAAGCGCGACGAGACCAACGACCAGATCACCATCGACAGCGCCAAGGCGATCCAGAAGTACGGCGTGGGCGTGAAGTGCGCCACGATCACCCCGGACGAGGCCCGCGTCGAGGAGTTCAACCTCAAGAAGATGTGGAAGTCGCCGAACGGCACGATCCGCAACATCCTGGGCGGCGTCGTGTTCCGCGAGCCGATCGTGATCAAGAACGTCCCCCGCCTGGTTCCGGGCTGGACCGATCCGATCGTCATCGGCCGCCACGCCTTCGGCGACCAGTATCGCGCCACCGACGTCAAGATCCCGGGCCCGGGCAAGCTGCGCCTGGTGTTCGACGGCGAGAATGGCGAGAATATCGACCTCGACGTGTTCGACTTCCCGGCGGCCGGCGTCGCCATGGGCATGTACAACCTCGACGAGTCGATCCGCGACTTCGCCCGCGCCAGCATGAACTATGCGCTCGACCGCAAGTGGCCGCTGTACCTCTCGACCAAGAACACCATCCTCAAGGCCTATGACGGCCGCTTCAAGGATCTGTTCGAAGAGGTCTTCCAGGCCGAGTTCGCCGAGAAGTTCAAGGCCGCCGACACCGTCTACGAGCACCGCCTGATCGACGACATGGTCGCCTCTGCGCTCAAGTGGAGCGGCAAGTTCGTCTGGGCCTGCAAGAACTATGACGGCGACGTCCAGTCGGACACCGTCGCGCAGGGCTTCGGCTCGCTGGGCCTGATGACCTCGGTGCTGATGTCGCCGGACGGCAAGACGATCGAGGCCGAGGCGGCGCACGGCACCGTCACCCGCCACTATCGCATGCACCAGCAGGGCAAGCAGACCTCGACCAACCCGATCGCGTCGATCTTCGCCTGGACCCAGGGCCTGCAGTATCGCGGCAAGTTCGACGGCACGCCGGACGTGGTCAAGTTCGCCGACACCCTCGAGAAGGTCTGCATCTCGACCGTCGAGAAGGGCGGCATGACCAAGGATCTCGCCATCCTGATCGGGCCGGACCAGCCCTGGATGACCACCGAGCAGTTCTTCGAGCAGATCCGCGTGAACCTCGAGACCGAAATGGCGAAGTGGTAAGCTAAAGCTTCCATCCGCTGAGAGATCAGGGCGCCGTTCCTCCGGGAACGGCGCCCTTTCTTTTGCCGCCACCCAAATCAAATTTGATCGTCATTCCTGCGAAGGCAGGAATCCATGTCTGTCTTCTCCTCAGATGCCATCTCGGGTGAAGAGAGACATGGACCCCAGCCTTCGCTGGGGTGACATTTCAAGAATCCCGGATAAGTATCTTTATCTAGGCTGCTTTACTGCAGGCGACCGCACATGCTCGCGCCGCACGCCGAGCCCCACGATCCGTGCGGGAATACGCTGCAGCACCGGAAAGCGGTCGAGCATGCGCAGCGCGAAGGGCGCCTCCATCTCGGCGGTCGCCGACAGCACCGGGCCGAGCACCCCGGCATGGACCGCGCGCTGCATCCCCTGGATCACCCGGATCGCCAGCATCCGCCGCGCGCGGACCTTGTCGAGCAGGCCGTCGACCGCCCTGCCCGTCGCCAGCGGCGCGGCCAGGATGTTCGCTGCGGCCACCGCATCCTGGATCGCCAGGTTGATCCCCACCCCGCCGACCGGCGACATCGCATGGGCGGCATCGCCGATCGCCAGCAGGCCCGGCCGGTGCCAGCGGGTCAGCCGATCGAGCGAGACCGACAGCAGCTTGACGTCGTCCCAGCCCACCAGCGCGCCCAGCGCATCGGCGATCTCGGGCACCGCCAGCGCCACTCGCCGCCGGAACGCTTCGATCCCCTCGGCGCGGATCGTCTCGGCGCCGCCCTTGGCGAACACGAAGGCACATTGCCAATAGTCGCCGCGGTCGATCATCGCGATCACCGTGCCCGGGGTGAAGCGGCCCATCGTCTCGTTATGCGCGGTGCGCGCCTTGGGCACGCGGAACCAGAAGACGTCGATCGGCGCGCCCAGGTCCTCACGCGGTAGCCCCGCCGCCGCCCGCAGCACCGAGCCGCGCCCATCGGCGGCGATCACCAGATCGGCCCGTATCTCCCCGCCATCGGCCAGGCGCATCCCCGTCACCCGGCCGCCATCCTCCACCAGCCCGGCGACCTCGGCCTCCATCCGCAAGGAGAAAGCCGGCCAGCGGCTCGCCTGCTCGCGCACGAAATCGAGGAAATGCCATTGCGGCATCATCATCATGAACGGATGGCGCACCGGCAGATGGCTGAGATCGGCGACGCGATAGGCGCGGCCGGCCACCGTCGCGCTGATGTCGGTCACCTTGTCATGCTCGCGCGCCAGCAGCGCCTCGGCGAGCCCGAGTTCGTCGAACAGTGCGATGGTGGAAGGATGGACGGTGTCGCCGCGGAAATCGCGCAGGAAATCGGCATGTTTCTCGAGGACGAGGGTCTCGACCCCGGCACGGGCGAAGAGCAGCCCGGCCATCATCCCGGCGGGCCCGCCGCCCGCGATCACCAGCTTCAAGCCGGGCATGCGCCTCTCCTCAGCGTTTCAGCGCATCCTCTATCATGGTCCGGGCGATCTCGCGCTCCCCGACGATCGAGAGATTGGCGCCCATCTTCTCGAAATGCTCGACCTCGGCATCGTCCTTGGCGCGGGCGACGATCCGGATCGACGGATTGGCGCGCCGCGCCCGCTCGACGATCTTGCCTGCCTCGAATCCCTCGGGGATCGCCACGAACAGCAGCCGCGCCTCGTCGAGCCGGGCCTTTTCCAGCAGTTCGACCTGGCAGGCATTTCCGATCACGATCTTGGCATTGGGATGGTCGGGCAGATCGACGGTGTCGGCCTCGGTCTCGACGATCGTCACCCGCTCGCCGGCCTCCAGCAGCCGCGTGGCGACGCGCGAGCCGACCCGGCCATAGCCGACCAGCACGATATGCCCCTTCGGCGCCACCGGCTCGGGCGCCTCGATCTCGGGATGCGAGGGCAGCCATTTGCGGGCGAGCCGGGCGATGACGCCGAACAGCAGCGGGTTGAGCAGGATCGAGAAGATCGCGCCGGCCAGCACCAGGTCGCGCGCCACCGCCGGGATCAGCTCCAGCTCATGCCCCATCGTCGCGAGGATGAAGGAGAATTCGCCGATCTGGGCGAGGCTGGCGGCGATGGTCAGCGCGGTTGCCTGCGGGTGGCGGAAGGCGAGCACGATCAGCCACGCCGCCACCGACTTGCCGACCACGATGATCGCCACGGTAGCGAGTAGCGCCAGCGGCTCCTCGGTCACGACATGCGGGTTGAACAACATGCCCACCGACACGAAGAACAGCACCGCGAAGGCGTCGCGCAGCGGCAGGGTTTCCTGCGCGGCGCGCTGGCTGAGCGGCGATTCGGCCAGGATCATGCCCGCGAAGAAGGCGCCCAGCGCGAAGGACACGCCGAACAGCATCGCCGCGCCGAAGGCGACCCCCAGCGCGATCGCCAGCACCGACAGGCGGAACAGCTCGCGCGAACCGGTGTGCACCACCGCGTGGAGAAGCCAGGGGATCAGCCGCCGGCCGACGATCAGCATGAAGGCGACGAAGGCGATCACCTTGCCGATGGTGAGCGCGATGACGGTGCCGAGCTGCGGGCCGCCGCCATCTCCCTCCGCCAGTGCCGGCAGCAGCACCAGCGCGAAGACCATCACCAGATCCTCGACGATCAGCCAGCCCACCGCGATGCGGCCGCGATCGGTGTCCAGGATCTTCCGTTCCTGCAGCGCGCGCAGCATCACCACGGTGCTCGCCACCGACAGCGCCAGGCCGAAGACGAAGCCGCCGGCCGGATCCCATCCGAGCAGCGCCGCCAGCCCCATGCCCATCAGCACCGCGACGGCGATCTGGAAGATCGCGCCCGGCACCGCGATCTTTCGGACGCTCATCAGATCGCGCACCGAGAAGTGCAGGCCCACGCCGAACATCAGCAGGATCACGCCGATCTCGGCCAGTTCGTTGGCGAGATGCTGGTCGGCAACATAGCCGGGGGTGAACGGCCCCACCGCGACCCCCGCCATCAGATAGCCGACGAGCGGCGGCAGGCGCAGGCGGTGGGCCAGCGCGCCGAACAGGAAGGCAAGCGTCAGGCCGGCAACGACGGTGGCGATAAGGGGTGTCGCGTGGGGCAAGCGGCAATGTCTCCCTATGCTCTATCCCTGGCGGCAGGCCGGGTGGCTGCCACGAAGGTCGCGATTGGACGAGAAAATGGAACTGCCGATCCCGCATGGGGGACAGGCGAACGCTCCGATGGTTGACGACCTTACGTAAGAGATGGAGGCAATCATCCGTAGAGGAAAGGAATTTTCCTTCGGCGGGTGGTTTTCGTGTCTCGCATCCGCAATGATCGGTGGATGGCGCTTCCGATCCATTCCGCTGCTTTCAGTGATTCGCTCGTCGTTCTCGGGGCCGCCGGGCTGGTCATCCCGGCCTTCACCCGCTTCCGGATCACCCCCGTCATCGGCTTCATCCTGGTCGGCATGCTGGTGGGGCCGCAGGGCCTGGGCCGGCTGATCGACTATGCGCCCTGGCTCTATTACGTCACGATCAGCGACCCGCATTCGATCGAGCCATTTGCCGAGTTCGGCATCGTCCTGCTGCTGTTCTCGATCGGGCTGGAGCTGAGTTTCCGACGTTTATGGGGTATGCGGCAGACGGTGTTCGGGCTGGGCACCGCCAAGCTGGTGATGTCGGCCACGGTGATCGGCCTGGGGCTGATGCTGTTCGGCCAGACGCCCACCGGCGCGCTGGGCCTCGGCCTCGCGCTCGCCCTCTCCTCCACCGCGCTGGTGCTGCCGATGGTGGGGATCAGCGGCGCGATCGGCAAACGGGCCTTCGGCATCCTGCTGCTGGAGGATCTGGCGCTGGTGCCGATCGTCTTCCTGCTCGGCGCGATGGCTCCTTTCGGCGACACCGAGGGCTGGGAAGGCCTGCTCGGCACGCTTGGCCTCGGCATCGCCGCAGTGGTGGTGATGGCGCTGGTCGGCCGCAAGGTGCTGCCCAAGCTGTTCGCCCAAGCGGCGCGCGCCAAGAACCCTGAACTGTTCCTGTCGGCCAGCCTGCTGGTCGTCATCCTATCGAGCATCGCCACCACCATGGTCGGCCTGTCGCCGATCGTCGGTGCGCTGCTCGCCGGCCTGCTGATCGCCGAGACCGACTATCATGCCGAGGTCGACCTGGTGATCGCGCCGTTCAAGGGGTTGGCGCTCGGTATCTTCCTGATCACCGTCGGCATGTCGGTCGACCCGATGGTGATCCTCGAACGCTGGCACGAGGTGTTGGCCGCCGTGGTCGCTGTCGTGCTCGCCAAGGCGGTGATCACGGCGACCCTGATGCGCTTCTGGGGCGCCAAGCGCGCCGTGGCGGCCGAAACCGGGCTGCTGATGTCCTCGCCATCGGAGACCACCCTGATCGTGCTCGCCACGGCCGCCCAGGCGCGGCTGATCGATCCCGATACCGCCGGCTTCTGGCAGATGGTGACGGCGATCGGCCTCACCATCACCCCGATCCTCGCCAAGGTGGGCCATGACATCGCCCGCAAGGTGGACGAGCGCGAGACCGATGCCGATCCCAACCTGTCCTCGACGGTACAGGATCGCGCGATCATCGCCGGCTTCGGCCGGGTCGGCCGGCTTGTCGCCCAGATGCTGGACTCGCACGACCGGCCCTATATCGCCGTCGATGCCGATATCGACACGGTGCTCGCCGCCCGGCGGCGCGGCTATTCGGTGATGTATGGCGACATCGTGAAGCCCGGGATGATCGAGCATCTCGACCTGTCGCGCGCGACCGCGCTTATCCTGACGATGGACGATCCGGTGCAGGTGGTGCGGATCACCCGCCTGGCGCGCGATCATCATCCCGAACTGACGATCGTCGCTCGTGCCCGGGATCCCAACCACGCCGCCGAGCTCTATCGCGCCGGCGCCACCGACGCGGTGCCCGAGACGCTCGAATCCTCGCTCCAGCTGTCGGAAGCCGTGCTGGTCGACCTGGGCGTGCCGATGGGTCCGGTGATCGCCTCGATCCACGAGAAGCGCGCCGAACTGCGCGCCAAGATCATGGAGATGGGCGAGATCAGCCGCGAGCCCGGCTTCGGCCGCCGCCTGCGCGACGCGGTGCCCGACAAGGACTGAGGCCGAAGGGACCTGCGGCGGTTCTCCGTCATCAGCCCCTCTTCATCATCCCGGCGAAAGCCGGGATCCCGCTTCTTCTTTTTCCCGTCGCCGCGCCTGCGGCACAGAAGCAGCGGGATGCCGGATCAAGTCCGGCATGACGGCCTTTCGATGGGTCAGATGTCCTTCTTTCCCTTCCCTTTTCCGCGAAAATAGAAAAGGTTCTTTCCATAATAGTAGGTCGGTGAACCCGGCGCCGCGACCGCCATGATCGGGTCGACGAACTGGAAATAGTCGAGCTTGCGCATATGGACGCACAGCGCGTCCCAATCCTCATAGACCTGCATGCTGTGGACGACGTCGGGGTCGTTCATATCGGCGAAATGGCCGTAGAACAGCGTGCCCACCTCATCCTGCGCATAGGGCTCGAACTTGCTCAGCGTATCGAGCATGTCCTGGCGCTTGCCCGGCAGGGTGGTGGCGCGGACGAGCTGGAGGATCGGCCCGTCGAGCTTGTCGAAGCCCTGGGCGCGAAAATGGTCGAGCGCGGTCTCGATCTGGGCGAGCTGCTGTTCGCGGGTCTGGTTGGCGGCCGAGCGGAACGCCTCGCCCATCGCCTCATTCTCCACCAGGTCGTTCATCGCATCCTCTCCCTCCATGCGGCTGCACCGCTTGATCGCTCCTGGGTAAAGAAGCTTCGGAACCGGCGCAACAAATTAAGCCTTATCAATTAAATTGAGCCGACGGTATCTTCCATGCTGCCGATACAGCTCGATCTAACGAGCAATATGAAAAACTTAGCGAGTAGCTCCTCTCGAAAGATCGAGAAGGCCAGTTGCAGACGCGCTGGGCCCGGACTAGCCTGATCCTCGGACACTGACCGTTGGGGACGTCATGGCCGAACCGCCAGCCTATGTCTTCAAGCCGCACGAGCGGCCGACCCTGCCCGGTTCGCCCGCCAATCCCGATCATCCCCCCCGCCGCCGCCAGGCCTATTTCGCGATCGGCTGCCTGATCGGCATCACCGGCGGGCTCGGCAATGCGCTGGTCGCGGTGAACCTGAACTATGCGCAGGGCACGCTCGGCCTGAACAGTGACGAGGCGTCCTGGCTGACCGCCGCCTATTTCATGACCAACATCACCGGCAACCTGCTGCTGGTGAAATATCGCCAGCAATTCGGGCTGCAGAGCTTCATCCGTTACATGCTCGCCGCCTATGCGCTGACCACGATCGCCCATCTGTTCGTCCATGATTTCTGGACGTCGGTGGCGGTGCGCGCGGCCAGCGGCATCGCCGCCTCGGGCCTCTCCACCCTCACCGTCCTCTATCTGTCGCAGGCGATGCCGGCGCCCAAGCGGCTCGCCGGGATCATGATCGGCATCAGCCTGCCCCAGCTCGCCACGCCGCTGGCCCGTATGCTCTCGCCCGGGCTGTTGATCTGGGGCGACTGGCACATGCTCTACTGGTTCGAGCTGGGCCTCGCGCTGGCGACGCTCGCCGCCGTGATGTCGCTGCCATTGCCGCCCAGCGAGCGGGTGTCGGCGTTCGAGCGGCTCGACTTCCTCACCTTCTTCCTGCTCGCGCCCGGCCTGTGGCTGCTCGTCGCGGTGCTGACCCAGGGGCGCATCCAGTGGTGGACCGAGCGCCCCTGGATGGGCTGGTCGCTGGTCGCCAGCATCGCCCTGATCGCGGCGGCGCTGATCGTCGAGCACAACCGCGCCAATCCGCTGATCAACCTGAAATGGCTAAGCACCCGCGCGATCCTGCGGCTGATGGCGGTGGCGGCCTCGATCCGCATCCTGCTGTCCGAACAGGCTTTCGGTTCGGTCGGCCTGCTCACCACATTGGGCATGCTGAACGACCAGATGGTGATGCTCAACTTCATCATCGTCCTCGCCTCGGTGGCAGGGATCGTGGTGGCGGTGGTCACTTTCAAGCCCGACAATGTCGCGCGGCCGATCTCGATCGCGGTGATCCTGATCGCGATCGGCTCGTTCATGGACGCCGACACCACCAACCTCACCCGCCCGTCGAGCTTTTACCTGAGCCAGGCGATCATCGGTTTCGCGGCGCTGTTGTTCATGGCGCAGACGATCGTGATCGGCATCGCCCGCACCCTGCTGGCGGGCACCAGGCATTTCATCAGCTTCATCGTGCTGTTCAGCCTCAGCCAGAGCATGGGCGGGCTGATCGGCAGCGCGCTGCTCGGCACCTTCCAGGTGGTGCGCGAGAAATATCATTCGGCCGAACTGGTCCAGTCGATCCTGATCACCGATCCGCAAGTGGCGGCGCGGATGCGCGCCGGCGCTGGCAGCGTCGCCGGGGTGATCGGTGATCCGGTGTTGCGCAGCGCCGAGAGCGGCGTGCTGCTCGCCCGCGCCGTCGCGCGCGAGGCCAATATCCTGGCCTATAATGACGTGTTCCTGCTGATCGGGGTGCTGTCGGTGGCAACGATACTGTGGAGTTACGCGATCCGCTTCGGCCTGCGCCGCCGGGGCGAGATATCGCCGGTCGTGGAGTTGCAGCAGCGGGCGGCCGCAGCGGCGGCAGCCTCGGGGGAAAAGTGAGATGAGCGAGAAGGAACCCGATCCCAAGGCCGCGGAAGCCCATGCGAAGGCCGAGGCGACCGACGTCGCCGACACGCTGGAAAGCCCGCCCAGCGGCTGGCATCCGCCGCCCCGCAGCCGCCAGGTGGCGCTCGCCATCGTCGCCATCGGCCTGATCGGAATCCTGGCGATCCTCTATGCGTGGCAGCTGCCGCCCTTTGCCGGCTTCTCGCAGCGCACCGACAATGCCTATGTGCGCGGGCGGGTGACCATCATCAGCCCGCAGGTCAGCGGCTATGTCACCCAGGTCGCGGTGCAGGATTTCGCCGAAGTGAAGGCGGGCCAGCTGCTCGCGACGATCGACGATCGCATCTACCGCGCCAAGGTGCAGCAGGCGATCGCCAATCTCGACGCGCAGCAGGCCGCGCTCGCCAACTCGCTCCAGTCGCAGCGCTCGCGCGAGGCCGCGACCGAGAGCCAGGACGCCGCGATCGCCAGTGCCCAGGCCCAACTCGCCCGCGCCGAGGCCGACATGCACCGTGCCAACGCGCTCATCGCCGACGGCTCGATCTCGACCCGCGAGCGTGACGCCACCCGGGCGGTGCTGCTCGCCGCACAGGCGGGCGTCCGCCAGGCCGAGGCCGCCCGCTCGATCGGCACGCAGGACGTGCGCACCGTGCTGGTGGGCCGGGGCGGCCTGCGCGCGGCGGTGGAAGGCGCGCAGGCGGCGCTGCGGCTCGCGAAGATCGACCTCGACAACACCCGCATCCGCGCGCCGGTCGACGGCCAGCTGTCGGAGATCGGCGTGCGCAACGGCGCCTATGTCACCGCTGGCACCCAGCTCATGTTCCTGGTGCCGCACGACGTCTGGCTGGTCGCCAATTTCAAGGAGGCGCAGACGCGCGACATGCGGGTGGGCCAGCGCGCCACCTTCAAGGTCGATGCGCTGGGCGGCGCGAAGCTGAGCGGCCATGTCGAGAACCTCGCCCCCGCCGCCGGCTCCGAGTTCGCGGTGCTCAAGGCCGATAACGCCACCGGCAATTTCGTGAAGGTGGCGCAGCGCATCTCGGTGCGGATCAGGATCGATCCCGATCAGGAGATCGCGAAGCGCCTGCGGCCCGGCATGTCGGTGGAGGTGAAGATCCACACCACCGAAGGCCTGTGATGCGCGCCCTCGCCATCCTGCTGCCGCTCGCGACGCTGGGCTGCGCGGCCGGGCCTATCCAGCCCGTGGCCGTGGAGCCGGTGCCCACCCCCGCCGTCTGGCAGGCCGATGGCGTTACGCCAAAGCTGGTCGATGCCGGCTGGTGGCGGGGCTTCGGCGATCCCGAGCTGACCGCGCTGGTGGAGAAGGCGCTCACCCGCAACGCCGACATCGGCATCGCCGCCGGCCGGGTGCGCGAGGCGCGCGCCAATCTGCTCGCGGCCCAGGCGACTTTGTTCCCCACGCTCGACGCCAGCGCGACGGGGGGCCGGTCGCGCAGCGTGAGCGCGCTTGGAACGCCCGTGGTCCAGAACGCGGCTCAGCCGCAGGTCCAGGCGGCCTATGAGCTGGACCTGTTCGGTCGCCTCGCCGACCAGCGCGCCACCGCGCGCAACGCGTATCTGGCGACCGCCGCCGCACGCGACGGCGCCCGGCTTGCCATCGCGAGCGCCACGGCCAGCAGCTATATCCAGCTGCTCGGTCTCGACGCCCGGCTCAATATCGCGAAACGGACGCTCTCGGCGCGCGCGGATTCGCTCCACATCGCCCGTTCGCGCGTGACCAACGGCTATTCGCCCCGGCTCGAACTCCAGCAGGCGCAGGCCGAGTTCGACGCGACCGCCGCGATCATCCCGCAGATCCAGCTCGCCATCACGCGGCTGGAAAATGGCCTGAACGCGCTGATCGGCGATCCTCCCGGCGATATCCGGCGCGGCACCCAGCTCGAAACACTCGGCTATCCGTCGCTCGCCGGTGGCCTGCCGTCCGAACTGTTGCGTCGCCGGCCCGATATCGCCCAGGCCGAACTGACCCTGGCCGCGAGCGACCGTTCGCTCGCCGCCGCGCGCAAGCGCTTCCTGCCGCAAGTCCGGCTCTCGGCGTCGGCGGGGGCGGCCTTCTCCACGCTGCTCGACGATCCGATCACCCTGTGGAGCGTGGGCGGCAGCATCCTCGCGCCGATCTTCCAGGGCGGACGGCTGACCGCGCAGGCCGAGGCGGCGGCCGGGCAGCGCGACCAGGCCGCCTTCGCCTATCGCCGCGCGGTGCTGACCGGCTTCCGCGAGGTGGAGGATGCGTTGGCGGCGGTGCGGCGGCTCGACGAACAGGCCGCGCTCGCCACCCACCAGCGGGATTCGCTGGCCGAGGGTGTCCGCCTCGCCACCAACCGCTATCGCGAGGGCTATTCGCCCTTCCTCGAACAGCTCGATGCGCAGCGCCAGCTGCTCTCGGCCGAGCTCGATCTGGCGCAGGTCCACACCGACGCCTTCAACGCGCGCATCCAGCTGTTCCAGGCGCTGGGCGGAGGGTGGAACCAGGACCAGCTCGATCGCGAAAATCCCTGATGTCCGGGCTTCTCTAGCGCCTCGCACTGTGCTTCTCTGTGTCTGACGGGCAAAGGGGACAGGGCATATGGGCAAGCGGCTGGCGATGGCATTGGGTCTGGTGGCGATGGCATCGAGCGCCTCGGCCGAAGAATTGCCGATGACCCCGCTCCGCCCCGACCAGGTGGCCTTCCGCGCGCTCTACAAGGAGCTGGTCGAGACCAACACCACCCTGTCGTCGGGTAGCTGCACCCTCGCCGCCGAGCGGATGGGCGCACATCTGAAGGCGGCGGGCTTCGCCGATGCCGACCTCACCACTTTCTCCGTGCCCGACCATCCCAAGGAAGGCGGCCTCGTCGCGATCCTCAAGGGCAGCTCGAAGAAGGCGAAGCCGATGCTGCTGCTCGGCCATCTCGACGTGGTCGAGGCCAAGCGCGCCGACTGGACCCGCGATCCCTTCACCCTGGTGGAGGAGAACAACTATTTCTACGCGCGCGGCACCTCCGACATGAAGGCGATGGTCGCCACCTGGGTCGACGCGCTCGCCCGCTTCAAGGCGAGTGGCTACAAACCAAAGCGCACGATCAAGCTGGCGCTAACCTGCGGCGAGGAATCGAGCCTGGCGTTCAACGGCGCCGAATGGCTGGCCCAGAACAAGCCCGAGCTGATCGCGGCGGCCTTCGCGCTGAACGAGGGCGGCGGCGGACGGACCGACGGTCATGGCAAGCTGGTCGTCCAGAACATCCAGGTTGGCGAGAAGACCTTCCAGAATTTCACGCTGGAGACGGTGAATGTCGGCGGCCACAGCTCGGTGCCGATCCGCGACAATGCGATCTACCAGCTCGCCGATGCGCTGGCGAAGGTGCGCGATTACGAATTCCCGATCATCCTGAGCGACACGACCCGCGCCTATTTCGCCAAGCTGGGCGCGACCCGCGGCGACGATATGGGCAAGGCGATGATCGCGCTGTCGAAGAACCCGGCCGACGCCGACGCCAACGCGATCGTCTCGAAGGATCGCAGCTATCACAGCATGTTGCGGACGACCTGCGTCGCCACCCTGCTGGACGGCGGCCACGCCAGCAACGCCCTGCCCCAGCGCGCCACCGCCAACGTCAATTGCCGGATGTTCCCGGGCCAGACCGCCGAGCAGACCCAGGCCGCGCTCGCCGCCGCGATCGCCGATCCCGGCGTGAAGATCACCGCCGAGGACCCGCACCCGATCGCGGTGCCGCCGCCGCTCGACCCGCGCATCATCGGCCCGGCCGAGAAGCTCGTCGCCAAATATTATCCGGGCGTGCCGCTGATCCCGTCGATGTCGACCGGCGCCACCGACGGGCTTTATCTGGCCCAGATCGGCATCCCTGTTTACGGCGCCCCCGGCGGCTGGGGCGATCCCGACGGCAACGGCACCCACGGCCTGAACGAGCGGCGTGGGGTCCGCTCGGTCTATATCGGCCGCGACTTCCTCACCGATCTCGTGAAAACGCTCGCCGAAACCGAGTGGTAGTTTCGCTTCTGTCGATATCGTGAACGGGGTGACGTTCGCACGGTTCCCCCCTGCCCCGCGCCCTGCTATCCACCCGCCATGTCTTCGAACCACCTCTATCTGGTCGACGGCTCGGGTTATATCTTCCGGGCCTATCACCGCCTGCCGCCGCTCACCAATCGCCACGGGATTCCGGCCGGCGCGGTGTTCGGTTTCACCACCATGTTGTGGAAACTGATCAACGAGCTGCACCAGGCCGATGGCCCCACCCATCTCGCGGTGATTCTCGACGCCTCGTCGAAGACCTTCCGGAACGAGATGTACGACCAGTACAAGGCGCACCGTCCGCCGCCGCCCGAGGACCTGGTTCCGCAGTTTCCGCTGATCCGCCATGCCGTGCGCGCCTTTTCGGTGCCGTGCATCGAGGAACTGGGGCTGGAAGCCGACGACATCATCGCCTGTTATGCCGAGGCCGCGCTGGCCCAGGGCTGGAAGGTGACGATCGTCTCGTCGGACAAGGATCTGATGCAGCTGATCCGCCCCGGCCTCGACCTGCTCGACACGATGCAGAATCGCCGCCTGGGCCGCGAACATGTGGTGGAGAAATTCGGGGTCGAGCCCGAGGCGCTGGGCGATGTCCTCGCGCTGATGGGCGACAGCGTGGATAATGTTCCCGGCGTGCCCGGCGTCGGCCCCAAGACCGCGAGCGAGCTGATCCGCACCTATGGCGACCTGGAGACGGTGCTGGCGAGCACCGACCAGATCAAGAAGCCCAAGCTCAAGCAGTCGCTGATCGACCATGCCGACAATGCCCGCCTCTCGCGCGAGCTGGTCCGCCTGAAGTGCGATGCGCCGCTGCCCGAGCCGCTCGAGGACCTGATCATCAAGGGCCTGCCGCCCGAGCCGCTGCGTGCCTTCCTCGAGGATATGGGCTTCAAGTCGCTGCTGTCGAAGCTGTCGGGCGACGGCCCCGCCACGCTGCCCGGCGGCGGACCGACGATGCTGGCGCTCGCGCCCGGCGCCGAGGAGAAGCCGGCCCCGGTGATCGAGCAGGTGCCGTTCAACCACAAGGATTACGAGACCGTCGTCGACGAGGCGGCCCTCGACCGCTGGATCGCCGAGGGCTTCGCCTGCGGCCGCATCGCCGTCGACACCGAGACCGACAGCAAGGATCCGGTACGCGCCCGGCTGGTGGGCGTCAGCCTGTCCACCGCGCCCGGCAAGGCCTGCTATATCCCGCTCGCCCATGTCGGCGAAGGGCTGCTGTCCGAAACGCCGAAGCAGCTGGCGATGGACGCCGCGCTGGCCAAGCTCAAGCCACTGTTGGAAGCGCCGCACATCCTGAAGATCGGCCAGAACATCAAGTACGACATGGTCGTGCTGGCCAAGCATGGCATCGAAGTCGCTCCCTATGACGACACGATGCTGCTGTCCTACGATCTCGACGCGGGTCTCGGCGGCCATGGCATGGACGATCTGGCGCAGCGCCACCTCGACCATGCCTGCATCGAGTTCAAGACGGTCTGCGGCACCGGCAAGAGCCAGATCACCTTCGACAAGGTGACGCTCGACGTCGCCACCGAATATGCCGCCGAGGATGCCGACGTGACCCTGCGGCTGTGGCAGCGGCTCAAGGGCCGCCTCGCCAGCGAGGCCGCGACCCGCGTCTATGAGCTGGTCGATCGGCCGCTCGTGCCCGTGCTGGCGAAAATGGAGCAGGCCGGCATCAAGGTGGACCGCCAGGAACTGGCGCGCCTCTCGGCCGAGTTCGCGGGCCAGAGCGCCGCGCTCGAAACCCAGATCCACGCCGAGGCGGGCGGCCCCTTCACCGTGGGCAGCCCCAAGCAGCTCGGCGACGTGCTGTTCGACAAGATGGGCCTGAAGGGCGGCCGCAAGGGCAAGACCGGGGTCTATTCGACCGATGCGTCCGAGCTGGAGCGGCTGGCCGGCGACGGCGTCGCCATCGCCCGGCTGGTGCTCGAATGGCGCCAGCTGACCAAGCTCAAGTCGACCTATACCGACGCGCTACAGGAACAGATCAATCCCGCCACGGGCCGGGTCCACACCTGCTTCTCGATGGCGGTGGCGCAGACCGGCCGCCTCTCGTCGACCGACCCCAACCTGCAGAACATCCCGATCCGCACCGAAATCGGCCGCCGCATCCGCGACGCCTTCGTCGCCGAGCCGGGCAAGGTGATCCTGTCGGCCGACTATTCGCAGATCGAGCTGCGGCTCGCCGCGCACATGGCCGATGTGCCGGCGCTGAAGGACGCCTTCGCGCGCGGCGACGACATCCACTCGCTCACCGCGCAGGAGGTGTTCGGCGAGGTCAACCGCGACACCCGCGCCCGCGCCAAGACGATCAACTTCTCGATCCTCTACGGCATCTCGGCTTGGGGTCTCGCCGGCCGCCTCGAAGTCTCGCGCGAGGAAGCTGCGGGGATGATCGAGCGCTATTTCGCGCGCTTCCCCGGCATCAACCATTATATCGCCAACACGCTGCACCAGGTGCGCGAGCAGGGCTATGTGACGACCTTGTTCGGCCGCAAGACCCACCTGCCGTGGATCAAGAGCGCCAAGCAGGGCGAGCGCCAGTCGGCCGAACGCCAGGCGATCAACGCGCCGATCCAGGGCACCTCGGCCGACATCATCAAGCGCGCGATGGTGCGGATGAACCCGGCGCTGGCCGCCGCGGGGTTGGCCGACGTGCGGATGCTGCTGCAGGTGCACGACGAACTGGTGTTCGAACTGGCCCCCGAGCAGGTCGACGCCGCCTCGGCGGTGATCCGCGAGGTGATGGCCGGCGCCGCCGAGCCGCTCGTGCAGCTGTCGGTCCCGCTGGGCGTCGAGATCGGCACCGGGCCGAGCTGGGGCGCCGCGCATTGAGCACCGCCCCTGAAGCGGCGCCGCTCGGCGCCGAAACGCTCAAGTCGGGCGAGGACATCAAGGCGCTCGCGCGGGGTGGCCGCACCAATTTCTTCGGCTTCCTGCTGCGCCTGGCCGCTCGCCTGCCCTTCCTGTTCATCGCCGGCCGCATCTATGGCGCCGAGGCGCTGGGCCGCTTCGCCTATGCGATCATCATCGTCGAGTTCGTCGCGACCCTGGCGACCCTGGGGATGAAGCGCGGCCTGGCCGAACAGCTTTCGGCCACCGATCGTCCGCACGTCCATGTGGTGTGGGACGCGCTGCTGGTGGGGGCGATCGCCTCGGCCATCGCCGCCACGATCCTGGGCATGCTGCCGGCGCTGATGTTCCCGAACAGCGGGATCAACGGGCTCGAATGGCTGCTGCCGCTCACCATCTTCGCGCTCGCCTGGTCCGATATCTCGCTGGCCGCGCTCGCCTATCGGCTCGACATCGGCGCGACCGTGCGCGCGCGCTCGATCATCGAGCCGTGGACGATCAGCATCGCCGCCTTCGCGCTGTCCTATTACTCGCTGCGCGACGGGTTGATCATCTCCTATGTGATCTCGATGGGCGCCGCGCTGGTCGCCTCGATCTGGCCGCTGCTCAAGAGCTTCGGCTGGCCGCATGGCTGGCGCCCGCGCCCGGTGGCGCTGTTCCAGCTCACCCGGCGTAACGTGCCGCTGGCCGCCGCCGATGCGATCGAGTGGGGTTCGCGCCGCCTCGACCTTGCCATCCTCGGCCTGTTCTTCTCGCCCGCGATCGTCGGCATCTATTATGTCGCCCAGCAGGTCGCCTCGCTGCCGCAGAAGCTGAAGACGAGCTTCGACCCGATCCTGGGCCCGGTGATCACCCGCAACCTCGAGGCCGGCAACCGCCAGGCGGTGGCCAAGCAGGTCCGCCAGGTCGGCTTCTGGATCATCGCCGCGCAGGCCGCGGTGGGCCTCGCGCTCGGCATCCCCGGCGAAGGAGTGATGGGGCTGGTCGGTCCCCACTTCGTCGCCGGCACCGCCGCGCTCGGCTTCCTGCTCGCGGCCGAAGTGGTGGCGGCGACGGCGGCGGTGTCGGAAGCGGCGCTGATCTATGTCGCGCGCCACCTGAACCTGTGGATCTCGATGGCGATGATCGGCGTGCAATTCGCGCTCAGCTTCGCCTTCGTGATGATCCTGCGCGATCAACTTCACCTGCCGCCGGTCTGGCAGGCGGTGGGCCCGGCGGCGGCGCTGGCGGTGTCGCTCGGCATCGCCTCGATCGTCAAATCGCGCTTGCTGGCCAAGCTGCTCGCGGCGCCGGTCTCGGGCTGGCGCTGGTCGCTGGTCTGGGCATCGCTCGCCGCCAGCGCGGTCGGCTATCTCTTCACCCGCCTGCCCGAATGGGCGGAGCTGGCCGTGGGCATCCCGGCGATCCTGATCACCTTCGGCTACATCATCTGGCGCTTCGGCTTCACCAGCGAGGACCGGATGCTGTTCAAGATGAAGGAAGCCTAGAGGCGTATCACCCCCATCGTCATTCCCGCCTGCGCGGGGATGACGGTTAAGGTTTTATCGCAAGCCGCTCTGCCTTTCGCTGGCTCAGCCAGCGGGACCACAGGGTGGCCACCCGCTGCCCGTGGCGCTCATCAAGGAACTCGGCGGCGCTGATCCTGTCGGTGCGGAAGGTGCGGAAGTCGTCGCGCAGCTCGCACCAGGCGATGAGCAGGCGAACGGTGTCGAGATAGCCCACCCGGATCGGCCAGATCAGCCGCCGGGTGGTCGCCGCCCCGTCCCCGTCGAGATAATCGACCCGGATCTTGCGGCCGCTGTGGATCCATTCACGGGTGCGGGCGATGTCGAGCCCGTCAGGCGGCACCTTCGATCCCGGCGGCGTGCCCGATGCGGGCTCCATCACATAGGGCCGCAGATGATCGGGCACGGCGGTGGCGATCTTGGCGACCAGGTCGCGCGCCGCCTTGGCCAGCACCCGATCGCCGCGCGCCATCACCCATTGCGCGCCGAGAACGGCGGCCTCGATCTCGTCACGGGTCAGCATCAGCGGCGGCATGTCGAAATCGGCGTCGATCATATAGCCGAGGCCCGCCTCGCCCCGGATCGGCACCCGCTGGCCGATCAGATCGGCGATGTCGCGATAGACGGTGCGCTTCGACACTTCCAGCTCGGCGCCGATCCGCTCGGCGGTCAGCGGCTGCCGCGCGCCGCGCAGGATCTGGATGATCTGGAAAAGTCGATCGGCCCGGCGCACCGCGCTGCTCCCTGCTGCCATGATGCTGTCAGCAGGGCTGGACTAACCCGGGTGCAGACGCAAGCCGCAATGCCAAAGGAGGCCCCGATGATCACCCTTTACCACGCCCCGCAAAGCCGCTCGAGCCGGATCATCTGGCTGCTGGAGGAGCTGGGCGTTCCCTATGCCATCCGCCCGGTCTCGATCTTCCGGCCGATGACCGGTGAGGGCCAGCCCGACCCCGCCAACCCACACCCCGACAAGCAGGTGCCAGCGATCACCCATGGCGACGAGCTGGTCGCGGAATCGGTGGCGATCGTCCAATATCTGATCGAGGCTTTTCCCACGGCCGGTCTCGCTCCGGCGGCCGGCGATGCTGGCCGGGGCGAGTATCTGACCTGGCTCGCCTGGTATTCGGCGGGATTGGAAACCGCGATGTTCGCCGCCTTCGGCCAGGAGCTGAACGCCAATCCGATGAAGAAGCGCGGCTATGACATGGCGATCCGCCGGATCGAGGGCGCGCTGGGCAAGACGCCCTATCTGACCGGCGACCGCTTCACCGGGGTCGACCTGCTCGTCGCCAGCGCTTTGATCTTCGGCCGGCAGGCCTTTCCCGAAAGCGCGCTGATCGATGCCTATATCGAGCGCTGCAGCGCCCGCCCCGCCCGCCAGCGCGCGCTGACGCTCGACGATGCCGAAGGGCTGCAGAAGGCGGCCTGATCAGCCGGCCACCGCCGCCCGCTTCCTCAGTCGATGAAGCCGCCGAGCATCGCCAGCCCCTCGACCGCCAGGCCGTGGCCAAGCTGTTCGTGCATCGCCTTCTTCATCTCATGGGTCAGCAGCACCCGGCTGTAGCGGGCGGCGGCGACGGGGCGCTGGGCGATCATCTCGGCCAGCGCCCAGGCGCGCGGCAGCACCTCCGCCGCCGGGACCACCTCGTTGACCACGCCGAGCGCCTTCGCCTGCTCCGCGTCGAGGATCTCGCCGGTCAGCAGGAAATAACTCGCCCGGGTGGGCCCCAGCAGCTTGGGCCAGAAGACATGGACGCCGTCGCCCGGCACCACGCCCAGCGGGAAATGCGCGCCGTCCTGGAAGGTCGCCCTATCCGAGGCGACGACGATGTTCGACAGCAGCACCAGCTCGGCATGGATATGCGCCGGCCCGTTGACCGCGCCGATCACCGGCACCTCGATGTCGAGCAGGTTGGCGATCAGGCGGCGTGCCTCCTGATAGAGGTCGAGATAGATGCGAGGGGACAGCTCGCCGAAGCTGCTCGCGTCGACCTCGTTGCAGAAGGCGTCGCCCGCACCGGTGATGATCACCACCCGGTTGTCGGGATCATTGGCGACGTCATGGAAGCAGCGGCCGAATTCCTCATGCGGCGGGCCCGCCCATTTCAGGCTGCCGCCGTCGGTGTGGAAACAAAGTTCGAGGATGCCGCCCTCGCGCTTCATGCGGACATGGCGGTAGGCGTCCCGATAATCCTCGAACCTCGTCATCCCCGCCCTCTCCTCTTGGCTTTTGTCAGCTTCCCTGCGGCAATTGCACCGTCACGCCGCGATCGGGCACGTCGTCGGTCCAGCGCACCGAACCGAAGGGCCGTTCGAGCAGCCGACGGATGCGGACCTCGGCCCCGCCCTCGCAGAAGGTGAGCGCATGTTTCCAGGTGGCCATGTCGCCGGCGGTCAGGCGGGTGCGCTGGCGCAGATAATCGTGCCAGGTCGGCGTGTGATAGCGCTCGACCCACAGCTCGGGGTCGCCCGCGTCGCGCGACAGCGACCAGTCATAGCCGCCGGTGCGGTGGCGGATCGGCTCGACCGCCAGCATCGTCCGGTAGAAGTCGCGCGCCTTCTCCATCGGCACCCGATATTCGATCATCAGCGCGATCGGGCCGCTGCGGCCGGTCAATTCCAGGCGGATGTCGGGATCGGCGATGGTGCGGTCGTCGCTGTCCTGCGCGACGATCTCGGGCATGCGCAGCACCAGCCCGGCGGCGATCGACAGGATCAGCAGCACGCCGGAGGTGACGATCGCGAAGGAGGTGCCATAATCGGCGGCGACATGGCCCCAGGCCCAGCTGCCGATCGACATGCCTGCGCAGATCGCGGTGGTGAAGGCGGCGAGCGCGCGGCCCGTCACCCAGCGCGGCGAGGACATCTGGATGCTGATCGTGCACAGCGCCATCACCACCATCCACGATGCGCCGATCACCATCAGCAGCCCGCCGGTCAGGATCGCATGGCGGCTGAGGCCGACGCCGACGATGCACAGGCCGGCGATCGCCAGCGCATAGGCCACCGTCCGCTCGTCGCTCAGCTTCTCGCGCAAGGGGGCGATGGTCAGCGCGCCGAGCACGGCACCGACGCCATAGCAGCCGAGCAAAATGCCGAACAACTCGGCCTGGCCGTGGAGCAGGTCATGCGCGATCAGCGGCATCAGAGCGTTGATCGTCGAACCTATCGAGCCGACCAGCAGCAGCCGCAACCAGACGGTGCGGATCGGCGGCGAGTGGATCACGAAGCGCACGCCCGAGATGATCGCCCGGCCCATCGCCTCGGCCGGCAGGCGCGATTTCTCGGGCTTGCGGCGCCAGAGGTACATTACCAGCATCATCGGGATATAGGCGACGGCGTTGACGACGAAGGCGGCCGCGACGCTGAACAGCGCCACCAGGAAGCCGCCGATCGCCGGGCCGAAGCTCCGCGCGATATTATAGCTGATCGAGTTGAGCGCGATCGCCTGCGGCAGGGTGTTTGTCGGCACCTGCTCGGCGACCGAGGCCTGCCAGGCCGGCGAGAACAGCGCCATGCCGGTGCCCACCAGCGCGCAGCACAGCAGCAGCAGCCAGGGGGTGAGCCAGCCCATCAGGGTGACGGCGCTGAGGATCGCAGCCCCCGACAGCGAAATGGTGAGCGCGGCCAGCGCCACCTTGCGCCGGTCATAGCTGTCGGCGATCGCGCCGGCGGGCAGCGAGATGAAGATCATCGGCGCGAAAGTGGCGGTCTGGACCAGCGCCACCATGTCGGCCCGGTCGGTCAGCTCGGTCATCGCCCAGGCGGCGCCGACATTCTGGATGAGCTGGCCGAAATTGGAAAAGAGGCTGGCGGTCCACACCCGACGGAACAAGGGCTGCCGCAGCGGGGCGAAGGGCCCCACCCGCTGAACCGCCGTATTGTCGCCTTCGGCCATGCCGCGCTGCTCCCCTCTCCCCTGCCTTAAAGGAGCGAGGACCTGCCGGGTCAATCTCTATATCGGCAAGTCTTCGCTCTCCGGATGAACTCCGGTCAGTGGCGGAAGTGCCGCATTCCGGTGAACACCATCGCCAGGCCGGCCTCGTCGGCGGCGGCGATCACCTCGGCGTCGCGGATCGAGCCGCCGGGCTGGATGACGGCGGTGGCGCCGGCATCGACCGCGGCGAGCAGGCCGTCGGCGAAGGGGAAGAAGGCGTCGGAAGCGACCGCCGATCCGATCGTGCGCGGCTCGGCCCAACCCGCCTTATCCGCAGCGTCCTTGGCCTTCCAGGCGGCGATGCGCGCGGATTCGAGGCGGTTCATCTGGCCGGCACCGACGCCCGCGGTCGAGCCGCCCTTGGCGTAGACGATCGCGTTCGACTTGACATGCTTAGCAACGGTCCAGGCGAACAGGCAATCCTTCAGCTCCTGCTCGGTCGGTGCGCGCTTGGTGACGACCTTGAGGTCGTCGAGGCCGATGCGGCCATTGTCGCGCGACTGGAAAAGCATCCCCCCGGCGATGCTCTTCACCGTCAGGCCAGGACGCGCCGGATCGGGCAGCTCGCCGGTCAGCAGCAGGCGGAGATTCTTCTTCTTGGCGAAGATCGCCTTGGCCTCGTCGTCGGCATCGGGCGCCGCGACCACTTCGGTGAAGATGCCGCTGATCGCCTCGGCGGTCTTACCGTCGAGCGGGCGATTGACCGCGATGATCCCGCCAAAGGCCGAGACGCTGTCGCAGGCGAGCGCCGCCTCATAGGCCTCGATCAGCGTCTCGCCGGTGGCGACGCCGCACGGATTGGCATGCTTGACGATGACCACGGTGGGCGGGCCATTACGGAATTCGCTGACGAGCTCCAGCGCCGCGTCGGCGTCGTTGTAATTGTTGTAGCTCAGCTCCTTGCCCTGAATCTGGCTGGCCTGGGCGATGCCGCGCGCCGACGGGCCGACCGGCAGGTAGAGCGCCGCCTGCTGGTGCGGGTTCTCGCCATAGCGCAGTTCCTCGGCCTTGCGGACCGGGATCGACAGCACTTCGGGGAAGGCCTGGCCCTGGTCGGCATGGGCGAACCAGCTGGCGATCATCGCGTCATAGGTGGCGGTGGCGGCGAAGGCCTTGGCGGCGAAGCGCTTGCGCTGCTCCAGGCTGGTAGCGCCACCGGTGGCGATGATCTCGGCATAGTCGGCCGGGTCGGTCGCGATCGTCACATAGCCGTGGTTCTTGGCGGCCGAGCGCACCATCGACGGGCCGCCGATATCGATATTCTCGATGATCTCCTCGCGGCCGGCGCCCTTGGCGACGGTCTGGGCGAAGGGATAGAGATTGACGACCACCAGGTCGATCGCGCCGATGCCATGGTCGGTCATCGCCTTGGCATGTTCGGGATCGTCGCGGACGGCGAGCAGGCCGCCATGGACCATCGGGTGCAGCGTCTTGACCCGGCCGTCCATCATCTCGGGGAAATCGGTGATGTCGGAGACGTCCATCACCGCGAGCCCGGCGTCGCGCAGCGCCTTGGCGGTGCCGCCGGTCGACACCAGCTCGACACCCCAGCCCGCCAGCGCCTGACCCAGCTCGACCAGCCCGCTCTTGTCGGAGACCGAGAGCAGCGCGCGCTTGATCGTCACCTTGTCGGGAGCGGGAGTCGTCGGGGTCTTCATGGGGCTGTCCTGTACCGAGGGGCGGGAGTCGCCGCCCGGTTAGGCGAAGCCGTCAGGAATTGCGAGTCATCAAAGCCCTGGCGGCTCAGGCCGCGTCCTGCCGGATCGCCGGGGCGCCGGTCGGCAGCACGATGTCGAACGCGGCGCCGCCGAAATAGGCCTCGTCGAGGCTCAGCTTGCCGCCGAGCTGCTCGACGATCGCCTTGGAGATGGCGAGGCCGAGGCCGGTGCCGGGCAGCTTGGTGAGCCCATGGGTGTGCGCCGACTGGCTGAACCGATCGAACAGGCGCGGCCGGAATTCGGCCGGGATGCCCGGCCCCTCGTCGGTCACGCGGATGCGGACGCTGTCGGCCGAGGGCAGCAGGATCACCGACACCTTCGATCCGGCGGGCGAGAATTTGGCGGCGTTGGAGATCAGGTTGGCGACGACCTGGAACAGCCGGTCGCCATCGGTCATCGCCATGACCGGGCGGCGCGGCGCGTCGAGGACGAGGCGGACGTCGGCTTCGGCCGCGAAGGGCGAGGTCTGTTCGACCACATCGAGCAGCAACGCGCTCAGATCGGTCGATTCGATCACATATTTGAGCTTGCCGCCGTCGAGCCGGTCGAGGTCGAGCAGGTCGTCGACCAGTCGCTTCAGCCGGTTGGCGTTGCGCGCGGCGATGTCGACCAGCCCCTTGGCGTCGGCCGCGATCTCGACCATCCCGCTCGACAACATCGTCAGCGCGCCGGTGATCGAGGTCAGCGGGGTGCGCAGCTCATGGCTGACCGAGGACACGAACTGTTCCTTGAGCGCGACGATCTTCTGCAATTCGGCGCGGGCCTTGAGCGCATCGGCTTCGGCCAGGTTGCTGAAGCCCACCACGATCGGGCCGATCAGCAGATGCGCGATCAGCCGGTCCTCCTCGTCGAACGCCGACGGGACCGGGGCGTGATATTTGAGGACGCCCACCGTCTGGCCCTGGTGCGGGATCGGCACCACGATCATCGAGCGCAGCCCGACCCGGCGGCAGGCAACCCGGTTGACCCGCGAATCGGTTTCCGAATCGTCGCACTGGAGCGGTTGGCCGGTGAGGATGCTCATCCCCGACAGGCTGGAATTGAGCGGCAGGCGCAGCCCCACCATCGCCGCGGAGGAACCGCTGGCGGCGGCATAATAAAGCTGGTCGGCATCGCGCAGTTCGATGACCACGCCATTGGCTTGCGGCATCACCGACTGCTCGTCGACGATCGCCTGCAGGACGTCCTGCAGCTTGCCGCTGCCTTCCGCGATCCGCTGCTGGATCGCAATCAACCCACGAAATCTTGCCCGATCCATGCGACTGCCCGGTTCGAGCCTCCTATAGAGGCGAAGTCAGGTCAGGCTATCGCAACGGGATTAAAGAAGACAACCCCAGAAGGGTTAACAATGGTACGGTACCACCCTGAGATGGCACCGTACCGGTTGTTTGTTCAGCCGAGCTGCTTGATCGCGCTACGGCCGGCATAGACCGCGACCGGGCCCAGCTCTTCCTCGATGCGGATCAGCTGGTTGTACTTGGCGAGCCGGTCCGAACGGGCCAGGCTGCCGGTCTTGATCTGGCCGCAGTTGGTGGCCACCGCCAGGTCGGCGATGGTCGAATCCTCGGTCTCGCCCGAACGGTGCGACATCACCGCGGTGTAGCCCGAACGCTGCGCGAGGCTGACCGCCTCCAGGGTCTCGGTGAGCGTGCCGATCTGGTTGACCTTGACGAGCAGCGAGTTGGCGAGCCCGTCCTTGATGCCCTGCCCCAGACGCTTCGGGTTGGTGACGAACAGATCGTCGCCGACCAGCTGGCACTTGCCGCCGATCTTGTCGGTCAGGATCTTCCAGCCCTCGAAATCATCCTCGCCCATGCCGTCCTCGATCGAGACGATCGGGTAGCGGGCGACGAGGTCGGCCAGATAGTCGGCCATTTCGGCGGGCGAGCGCTTCACGCCCTCGCCGTGGAAGTCATAGACGCCGTTCTTGAAGAATTCGGTGGCGGCACAGTCGAGCGCGAGGACCACGTCGTCACCGGGCTTGTAGCCGGCCTTCTCGATCGACGACATGATGAAGTCGAGCGCGTCGGGGGCCGAGGCGAGGTTCGGGGCGAAGCCGCCCTCGTCGCCCACCGCGGTGGCCAGGCCCTTGTCGTGCAGCGCCTTCTTCAGGGTGTGGAAGATCTCCGAACCCGCGCGGACGGCGTCGAACAGGGTCGGCGCGCCGACCGGCATGATCATGAATTCCTGGAAGTCGATCGGATTGTCGGCATGGGCGCCGCCGTTGATGATGTTCATCATCGGCACCGGCAGCACCGAAGCGGAGACGCCGCCGACATAGCGATAGAGCGGCAGCGCGCGGGCATCGGCGCCGGCGCGGGCGGCCGCCAGGCTGGCGCCCAGGATCGCGTTGGCGCCCAGGCGGCCCTTGTTCTCGGTGCCGTCGAGCTCGATCATGCGGGCGTCGATCTCGCCCTGGTCCTCGGCTTCCATGCCGATGATGGCTTCGGCGATCTCGCCGTTCACGGCATCGACCGCGTCCTGCACGCCCTTGCCGAGCCACGCCTTGCCGCCGTCGCGCTTTTCGACCGCCTCATAGGCACCGGTCGACGCGCCCGAGGGAACGGCGGCGCGGCCGAAGCTGCCATCCTCGAGGGTGATGTCCACCTCGACGGTGGGATTGCCGCGGCTATCGATGATCTGGCGGGCGTGGACGTCGACGATGGCGGTCATGTCAGGCGCATACCTTTGGCTGTGGACGATGGGATGCGGGCGCTCTATCCGCGCGATCGAACTTAGGCAAACATGAAGTCGTTTCGGGACTGGTAAAGGAACGCTATCCTCCCCACTTGGTTGATGGACTGGCTTCCTGCATGGAGACGATCGACATGGCGACCGACAATCCCCACAACGGCAACGGCACCGCCGACAGCCCGTTCGAGAGCGCCCGCAAGGCGTTCAACGATACCGCCGCGAGCTTCACCAGCCAGGCCGAAGCGAAGGCGCGCGACTATGCCGCCGAGGGCAAGGACCGTGCGGTCGAGGCGCTCGACGGCGTCGCCGGCCTGGTCGGCGACGCGGCCGCGCAGGTCAGCGAACGGCTCGGCGATCAATATGGCGGCTATGTCCAGCAGGCCGCCGACGCGGTGAGCGGCTTCGCCAACACGCTGCGCGAGAAGGACGCCGACGAGCTGGTCGACGAGGCCCGCAACGTGGTGCGCAGCTCGCCTGCGATCGCCATCGCGGCCGCCGCCGCGGTGGGCTTCCTGCTCGCGCGGGTGGTGAAGTCGGGCTTCGCGCCCAAGGCCGACAATGACGAGCCGGTGGTCCCCGCCCCGGCCAAGCCCTCCACCGCGCGCAAGGCCGCGCCGAAGAAGCCGGCCGCTCCGAAGGCTGCGGCTCCCAAGACCGCTGCCAAGCCGGCCGCGAAGAAGCCCGCCAAGAGCGCCGCGCCCGAAGCCCCTCTGGTCGACACCCCGATCGCCGACACCCCGGCGCCGGACAGCCCGCCCGCAGTCTGATCCTTGTCGGGGCGTCCAGAAGAACAGGAATCGATCGGCGCGCTGCTGGCGCGGCTGATCGAGGACGGTCGTACGCTGGTGAAGGCCGAACTGGCCCTCGCCCGCACCGATTTTTATCGCCGCATCGCCAGCGCCCGGATGGGCGCGCTGCTGCTGCTGATCGGCGCGATCATGGGCCAGGCGGCGGCGGTGACCTTCCTCGTCACCCTGTCCTTCGTGCTGCAGCCGTGGATCGGCCGGCTCGGCGGAGCGGCGGTGGCGGTGCTGTTCGGCGTCGGCCTGGCGGTGCTGCTGATCCGGATCGGCGTGCGCAAGCTGCTGCTGGTGATCGCCGACGATCCCGACGATGCCGATGGCGACGGCATCCCCGACCGGCGACCGACAGCCGTTGACGAGCTGTTCCAGAAGGTGCGCGAGCGCTCGCAGGAGGCGCGCAACCAGCTGGTCGAGACGATGGGCGAGACCCAGGCTCGGCTCCATCCACAGGCGCTGATCGCCGACCTCGCCGATCTGGTGGTCGACCAGGTCGAGGGGTTGGCGCAGCGCGCCACTAGCGCTGCCAAGCGGCGGCCGGTGCGAACGGTGGCGGCGCTGGTGGCGCTGGCACTGGTGGTGATCCGTCCGCCGCTGTATCGAATCGCCAACGGCCTGCTCCGTGCAACCGGGCGCCGGGCCACGAGTTTGAGACGAAAGCCGGGCGATCCCACCGCCCGATCCAACCATGCTCCATCCGATGACTGAGGAGACGAACGCATGACGAGCAAGGCCAAGGCCGCCGAAGCGGGCGCCGCCATCAAGCAGAAGGCCACCCAGGCTAAGGGCTATGCCGAGAAGAAGCTGCACGAGAGCGGAGAGGCCGCGCGCGCCGCGGGCCGCAAGGCCGCCGACGGTGTGGACGCCTTCCCGGTCGCCGCCCTGGTCGGCGGGCTCGCGCTGGGCGCGGTGCTGGGCGCGCTGCTGCCGCGCACCCGCCAGGAAGAAGAGCTGCTCGGCTCGATCGGCGGCGCGATCAACGACCGTGCCAAGGAAGCGCTGGGCGCCGCGCGCGACGCCGGCCAGTCCAAGCTCGACGAGCTCGGCATCAACACCGACGCCGCCGGCAAGCAGGTGGGCAAGCTGATCGACTCGCTCAGCCAGGTCGCCGAAAGCGCCGGCACCGCCGCGGTCGACGCCGTCCGTCACTGATCGGGCCGCGCCCTCGGCGCACGGCCAGGATCGTTACGGGATCCTTCCGGTTCAATAGGGGTTCATCGCGCACTGCTAGATGGACCGATAAAGGCGTGCCTCGCGGCGCGCCGATGGAGAAGACGAGAGACATGAACAAGCTGATGATCAACGCCGGTGCGCTGCTGCTGGGCGCCGCCACCCTCACCGCCCCGATCGCCCCGGCCCAGGCCGCGGTGGTCGCCAACCAGGATGCCGGCACCTTCGTCAGTTCGCTGGCGGGGGAAGCCTTCGGCGTGCTCAAGACCGGCAACAAGACCGCGGTGCGCACCAAGTTCCGCGAAGTGCTGTCCCAGCATTTCGCGATCGACGCGATCGGCGACCGGCTGATCCGCCGCTGGCTGACCCAGATCACCCCGGCGCAGAAGGCCGCCTACAAGGCCGCCTTCCCCAATTACATCATCGGCACCTATTCGGATAATCTCTACGATTATGCCAATGCGACGCTGAAGGTGGTCCGCACCACGCCGGCCGGCACCGGCTTCAACGTCACCACCCAGGTGCAGAAGCCCGGCGCGCAGCCGATCACCATCGTCTGGTCGGTCGGCAAGCTCGGCGACAGCTTCAAGGTGACCAACGCCACCGTCGCCGGCATCAACCTGGCGGTGACCCAGGGGCAGGACTTCGATGCAGTCGTCCAGCGCAAGGGCATCGACGGCCTTATTGCCATGATGAAGGCCCGCAGCTAAGGCCCTTCTCCATACCCGCCCGTTATCGGGCAGGAACGAAACCGGCCGGCCCGCAAGGGCCGGCCTCGTCATATGACGTCGTTTGACGCTCGCTCACCCGCCGGGTGACGCCAGGCGCAATAAAGGCGGTTCAGCCAGTCATGGACCGTCGCCAAGGACCAGGAGGTGGGCCGGGCTTCGACGATCAATGGAGGACATGGATGAGTAAGATCCACCTGGTATTCGGTGGCCGCGTCAAGGACCCGCAGGGTCTGGACTTCGAGGATCTTTCGAAGATCGACGTGGTCGGCTTCTATCAAGACTATAAGAGTGCCGAAAAGGCCTGGCGCGGTGCCGCCCAGCGCACCGTCGACGACGCCGAGATGAAGTATGTCGTCGTCCATCTCCACAAGCTGCTCGAGCCCGAGCTGGAGTAGAAATATCGGCCCCTTGATCCTCCCTACGACGCCGTCGTGGGGAGGGGGACCGCTCGCGAAGCGAGTGGTGGAGGAGCGATCCATCATTGATGGCCAACGCTGTCGGAGAGGTTGCAAACCCCTCCACCACCCTGCGGGTGGTCCCCCTCCCCGTCGCTACGCGACAGGGAGGATCTGATAGGTCAGTGTACCGTTTTCCCCCGCCGCAGCAGCAACAGCGGGCGGATCAGCACCAGGCCGCCCAGGAAGCCGCCGACATGCGCGGCGGTCGCGATCACGGTGCCCATTTCGGCGAACGCCAGCCCCATCAGGAATTGCAGGCCGATCCAGGCCGCCGCCAGCCACAGGACGTTCACCGCCATGCCGAGCCTGGGATGGTTGGCGAACACGCGCGGGCGGCCGTAGAGCAGCGCATAGGCGCCGAACAAGGCCGAGATCGCCCCGCTCGCGCCGATCATCGGCGCGATATCGTGGGGATCGGCGAAATATTGCATGGCCGCCGCCGCATAGGCGCCGACGACATAGAGGATGGCGAAGCCGATCGGGCCGATCACCGCCTCGACCATCCGGCCGCAGAATATCAGCATCAGCAGGTTGAAGCCGATATGCGCGATGCCGCCATGGAGCAGCGTCGCGGTGAGCGGCGTGATCCACACCGGCAGCGCGCCCTGGACCAGCAATCCGCTCAGCCGCGCGGGGATGAAGCCCCCCGCCACGTCCGCCATCTGGGCAAAGCCGAACAGGGTGACGAGCAGATACACGGCCACCGTCGCGATCGCGACGGTGCCGGTGGCCCGAGCTGGTGGCACGCGCATCGGTGCCGCAGCGTGGTTCAGATGAACTCGATCTTCGAGACGAGGTAGAAGCGGTCGCCCGACGGCACCGTCACCTCGACCTCGTCATCGACCTTCTTGCCGATCAGCGCGCGACCGAGCGGCGAGTTGTACGAGATCTTGCCCGCCTTGGCGTCCGCCTCGGTCTGGCCAACGATCTGATAGCGCACCGGCTTCTCGTCATCGTCGAGCAGGGTCACCGTCGCGCCGAACACGATCTTGTCACCCGACAGGTCGCGCGGATCGATCACCTGGGCGCGGCTGAGCCGATCCTCGATATCGGCGATCGACGCCTCGATCTGGCCCTGGCGCTCCTTGGCGGCGTGATATTCGGCATTTTCCGAAAGATCGCCATGCGCGCGCGCTTCCTCGATCGCGTCAACGATCAAAGGCCGTTCGGCTTTGAGACGGGCGAGCTCCTCGGTGAGCATCTTCTGCCCTTCCGCCAGCATCGGCATCTTCTCAACGCTCGCCATCGTGCCTCATACCCCTTTGTCAAAACTGCTGATCCCCGGACGACCCCGAAAAGGGCCACCCGCTCGACTCCTGCGATGTGGGGATCAGGCGTGCGAAGAGGAATAATAGGATTGAAGCGCGCGCACTTCAAGCTTGCGCTCCCGCAAAGCCCCAATTGCTTGCGCCGCGGCGACGCTGGCGGCCGCCGTGGTGAAGTAGGGAACCCGTCCATAGAGCGCCGACGTGCGGATCGCCTTCGAGTCGAGCAGCGATTGCCAGCCTTCGGTCGTGTTGAAGATCAGGTCGACATCGCCGTCGACGATCCGGTCGACGATGTTGGGGCGCCCTTCGCGCTTCTTGAGCACGGTTTCCACCTCCAGCCCCTGCTCGCGCAGATAGGCCGCGGTCCCGCTGGTGGCGAGGATGGTGAAATCCAGGTCGATCAGCTGCTTCACCGCAGGCAGGATCTGCGCCTTGTCGGTCTCCTTGACCGAGACGAAGGCGGTGCCGCCCAGCGGCAGCTTGGTGCCGGCACCAAGCTGGGCCTTGGCAAAGGCCGTGGCAAAATCACTATCGATTCCCATGACTTCGCCGGTCGACTTCATTTCCGGCGAGAGCACCGGATCGACGCCGGGGAAGCGCGCGAACGGGAAGACGGCTTCCTTCACGGCGATATAATCGACGTTCAGGTCGATCTTCGGCAGCGCCTTCAGCTTCTCGCCCGCCATCACGCGCGCGGCGATCTTGGCGATGGGCTGGCCGATCGCCTTGGCGACGAAGGGCACGGTGCGGCTGGCGCGCGGATTGACCTCGATCAGATAGACCGTGCCGTCCTTGACCGCGTACTGGACGTTCATCAGACCGCGCACCTTGAGCGCGCGGGCCAGGAGATCGGTCTGGCGCTCGATCTCGGCGATGATCTCGGCCGGCAGGCTGTAGGGCGGCAGGGTGCAGGCGCTGTCGCCCGAATGGACGCCGGCTTCCTCGATATGCTGGAGCACGCCGGCGACCACGACATCGTCGCCGTCGCAGATCGCATCGACGTCCACCTCGATCGCGTCACGCAGATACTGATCGATCAAAACCGGCGAATCGCCAGACACTTGCACCGCAGTGGTGATATACTGTTCGAGCTGCGCGGGATCCTCGACGATCTCCATCGCGCGGCCGCCCAGCACATAGGACGGGCGCATCAGCACCGGATAGCCGACCCGCTCGGCGACGATCAGCGCCTCCTCGCGGCTGCGGGCGATGCCGTTGCGCGGCTGATGGAGGCCGAGGTCGGAGACGAGCGCGGCGAAGCGCTCGCGGTCTTCGGCCAGATCGATCGCGTCGGGCGAGGTGCCGAGGATCGGGATGCCGGCATCCTCCAGCTCCTGGGCGAGCTTGAGCGGGGTCTGGCCGCCGAACTGGACGATCACGCCCTTCAGCGTGCCCTTCGACTGCTCGACATGCAGGATCTCCAGCACGTCCTCGGCGGTCAGCGGCTCGAAATAGAGGCGGTCCGAGGTGTCGTAATCGGTCGACACGGTCTCGGGGTTGCAGTTGATCATGATCGTCTCATAACCCGCCCCGCCCTGCGCCGTGTCGCCCAGCGCGAAGCAGGCGTGGCAGCAGCAATAGTCGAACTCGATCCCCTGCCCGATCCGATTCGGGCCACCGCCGAGGATGACGACCTTCTCGCGCTCGCTCGGCTGGCTCTCGCACTCGGGCTCGCCGAAGCTCGGGGCTTCGTAGGTCGAGTACATATAGGGGGTCTTGGCCTCGAACTCGGCCGCGCAGGTGTCGATCCGCTTGAACACCGGGCGCACGCCCAGCTTGTGGCGAAGCGCGCGCACCTCCTTCTCGGTGATCCCGCCGGTCATCGCCTTGGCGGCATCGTGGACGATGCCCGAGCCGCGCGCCTGCTCGCGCGCCATGCCGGCCAGATTGGCCGACTGCAGCGCCAGCCAGGCAAGCCGCTTGTCGGAGAAGCCCATCGCCTTCAGCCGGCGCATGCCGGCCGGATCCTGCGGCAGGCCGTCACGGCACACCTGCTCCTCGGCGGCGATGATCTCGGCGAGCCGTTCCAGGAACCAGGGCTCGTACTTGGCGATCGCGTGGATCTCGGCGACGGTGAAGCCCTCGCGCAGCGCCTGGGCGGCGACCAGCAGGCGATCCGGGGTCGGCCGCGCCAGTTCCTCGGCGATCGCCGAGCGCGACGCGCCCTTCAGGCTGTCGACGATGTTGAAGCCGGCGAGACCGGTCTCCAGCCCGCGCAGCGCCTTCTGCATCGATTCCTGGATGTTGCGGCCGATCGCCATCGTCTCGCCGACCGACTTCATCGCGGTCGAGAGCAGCGGCTCGGAGCCCTTGAACTTCTCGAAGGCGAAGCGCGGGATCTTGGTGACAACATAGTCGATCGTCGGCTCGAACGACGCCGGGGTCGCCCCGGTGATGTCGTTCATGATCTCGTCGAGCGTGTAGCCCACCGCCAGCTTGGCGGCGACCTTGGCGATCGGGAAGCCGGTGGCCTTCGACGCCAGCGCCGACGAGCGCGACACGCGCGGGTTCATCTCGATCACGACCAGGCGGCCATCGGCCGGATTGACCGCGAACTGCACGTTCGAGCCACCGGTCTCCACGCCGATCTCGCGCAGCACCGCGATGCTGGCGTTGCGCATGATCTGATATTCCTTGTCGGTCAGCGTCAGCGCCGGCGCGACGGTGATGGAATCGCCCGTGTGGACGCCCATCGGATCGACATTCTCGATCGAGCAGATGATGATGCAGTTGTCGGCGCGATCGCGCACGACTTCCATCTCATATTCCTTCCAGCCGAGCACCGATTCCTCGATCAGCACCTCGGTGGTCGGCGAGGCGTCGAGCCCGCCGGTCACGATCTTGACGAACTCGTCCTTGTTGTAGGCGATGCCGCCGCCGGTGCCGCCCATCGTGAAGCTGGGGCGGATGATCGCGGGCAGGCCGACATAGTCGAGCGCGCGCAGCGCCTCCTCCAGGCTGTGGGCGACGTCGGAACGCGGGCTTTCCAGGCCGATCTTGTCCATCGCCTGGCGGAACTTCATCCGGTCCTCGGCCTTGTCGATCGCCTCGGCGTCGGCGCCGATCATCTGGCAGTTATATTTCTCGAGGGTGCCGTCGTTGAACAGCGCCAGCGCGGTGTTGAGCGCGGTCTGGCCACCCATCGTCGGCAGGACGGCGTCGGGCCGCTCCTTCTCGATGATCTTGGCGACGATCTCGGGGGTGATCGGCTCGACATAGGTGGCGTCGGCCATGTCCGGATCGGTCATGATCGTGGCGGGGTTCGAGTTGACGAGGACGATGCGATAGCCCTCCTCGCGCAGCGCCTTGCACGCCTGCGTTCCCGAATAATCGAACTCGCACGCCTGGCCGATGACGATCGGGCCGGCGCCGATGATGAGGATGGACTTAATGTCGGTGCGCTTGGGCATTATTCGCTCGTTCCATCCTGTAGCTCACAACCCCACCCGTCATATTCGACGCCGAAGATCTGCTCGATCTGCAGGCAGGTGATCGTGAGTTCTTTTATTGAGGCGGCATCGGCCGCCTGGTCCTTGACGAGGTAGAGCGTCGGTTCGCCATCCTCGCCTTCCTCGATCTCGATATAGTCGAAACCGAACTCCTCGGCGCGGTCGGTGAGCCGCACCAGCGCCTCGGGGCTGCCGCGGAAGCTCACGTCGATCGGGCGCACCAACTCAGGCTGGTCGCCATTCTCGCGCAGGCTCTCGAGGACCTCGGCATCGGCCTCGCATTCTTCTGCAAGGCGCTTGGGGTCGATCGCGGCAGTGGTCATGCGTTCTTCCCCAACTGCGCCACGAACTGCTCGAACAGATAATGGCTGTCCTGCGGGCCGGGGCTTGCCTCGGGATGGTACTGGACGCTGAAGGCCGGCTTGTCGGTCAGGCGCAGGCCCGCCAGCGAGCCGTCGAACAGCGAGATGTGGGTCGCCTCGGCATTGGCCGGCAGGCTGTCGGTGTCGACCGCGAAGCCGTGGTTCATGCTGGTGATCTCGACCTTGCCGTCCGACGCGCGCTTGACCGGATGGTTCGCGCCGCGATGGCCCTGGTGCATCTTGAAGGTCCTGGCCCCCACCGCCAGGCCCAGCATCTGGTGGCCAAGGCAGATGCCGAAGATCGGCTTGCCGACCTCGAGCAGCTTACGGATCACCGGCACCGCATATTCGCCGGTCGCGGCCGGATCGCCCGGGCCGTTCGACAGGAACACGCCGTCGGGCTGGTGCGCCATCACTTCCTCGAAACTGCTGGTCGCGGGCACCACGGTGACGCGCGCGCCGGCGGCGACCAGGTTGCGCAGGATGTTGCGCTTCAGACCGTAATCGATCGCCACGACATGCGGCGCGTCGGCTTGGGCGGCGTCGACGTCATAGCCTTCGCCCAGGGTCCAGAGGCCGTCGCCCCATTTATAGGTCTGGGTGGCGCTCACGTCCTTGGCGAGGTCCATCCCCTCCAGGCCCGGCCATTCGCGCGCCTTGGCCTGGAGCGCGGCCACGTCGAACTCGCCCTTGGCGTTGTGCGCGATCACGCCGTTCGGCGCGCCGTTCACCCGGATCGCGCGGGTCAGCGCGCGGGTGTCGATGCCCGAGAGGCCGATGCGGCCATTCTGCTTCAGCCAGGCGTCGAGATGCTGGGCGCTGCGGAAATTGGCAGGGTCGGTCACGTCCTCGCGCACCACCATGCCCAGCGCGTGCGGGTTGGTCGCCTCGATATCTTCCGGATTGGTGCCGACATTGCCGATATGCGGGAAGGTGAAGGTGATGATCTGGCCCGCATAGCTGGGGTCGGTCATCACTTCCTGATAGCCGGTCATCGCGGTGTTGAAGCACACCTCGCCCACCGCATCGCCCTCTGCACCGAAGCCGCGGCCCCAGATCACGCTCCCATCGCCGAGGACCAGGACGCCGGTGGCGCCGGTGGGAGGAGTAAGACGCGCGTGATCGGTTTCGGCCACTAGGGGCTCCTCGGGCTTGGGTCGGCGGGCAAACGGCGGCGTACCTAGGTGCCCCTCCCCCCGGGGTCAATTCTATTAAATCGGAAATCTCTGTGCTACGGGTCTTTCTTTCCGGACCAGCCTTGGTGATCCCAATGATTCGAGACGATATCAAGACGGCGCTCGTCGCCGCTATGAAGGCGCGCGACACCACGACGACGGCGGCGATCCGCCTGATACAGTCCGCGATCAAGAATCGCGACATCGAATTGCGCACCGCGACCACCCAGCCCGACGATGATCTGCTGATCACCGAGGTGCTGCAGAAGATGATCAAGCAGCGCCGCGAATCGATCGAGATGTACGAGAAGGGCAACCGCCCCGAACTCGCCGCCGCCGAAGCCGCCGAGGTGACGGTGATCGAGCGCTTCCTGCCGACGCAGATGACCGAGGACGAGGCCAGGACCGCGATCGACGCGCTGGCGACCGAACTGGGCGCGGAATCGGTGAAGGACATGGGTCGCGTGATGGCGGCGCTGAAGGAGCGCTTCGCCGGCAAGATGGACATGGCCAAGGCCAGCGGGCTGGTGAAGGCTCGGCTCGGCTGAGGCCGAGAGACCGCTCCCTTCGGGCCAGCCATCCCCACTTCCGTTCGTCCCGAGCGAAGTCGAGGGACGTCCCCGCTCGACACGCCATCGGGCCTATAGCAATCTCGTCCGATGGCGTTCTCGGTCTATATCCTGCAATGTTCGGATGGGCGGTTCTACACCGGCCATACCGACGATCTGGAGCGCCGCGTGGCCGAACATCAGACCGGCGGATATTGCGACTTCACGGCAGGGCGTCGGCCGGTGCGATTGGTGTTCCAGGAAAGCTTCCAGACCCGGATCGAAGCGCTTGAGGCCGAACAGCGGATCAAGCCCTGGTCGCGGGCAAAGAAACAGGCGCTGATCCGGGGCGATTGGGCGGCTGTGTCTCATTTCGCGCGTCCCCCTTGCGACCGTCCCTCGACTTCGCTCGGGACGAACGGCGTCAGGAAAGCCGATATCTCCCGGCATGTGGGGGAGCAGTAACATGTCCCTCTCCCCCCAGTTCCTCGACGAACTCCGCAACCGCGTCACCCTCTCCACCCTGATCGGGAAGTCGGTGAAGCTGGTGAAGGCCGGGCGCGAATATAAGGCGTGCTGCCCCTTCCATAACGAGAAGTCGCCGAGCTTCTACGTCAACGACGACAAGGCCTTCTACCATTGCTTCGGCTGTGGCGCGCATGGCGACGCGATCCGCTTCCTGACCGAGTCGAAGGGGCTCAGCTTCATCGATGCGGTGAAGGAGCTGGCCGACAGCGCCGGCATGGAGGTGCCCGCCCCCGATCCGCGCGCCGCCCAGCGCAACGAGCAGCAGGCCGGGCTGCATGACGTCATGGCGGCGGCGGCGGCGTGGTTCGAGGAGCAGCTGAACGGGATCGAGGGGGAGAAGGCGCGCGCCTATCTGGAGAGGCGGGGCATCGCGCCCAAGCTCGCCAAGGCGTTCGGCTTCGGCTTCGCCCCCGACTCGCGCGGCAAGCTGAAGGCGGCGCTCAAGAGCTTCGGCGAGAGCAAGCTGATCGAGACCGGCCTGCTCATCCTTGTCGAGGACAAGGAGCCCTATGACCGGTTCCGCGGTCGGCTGATGATCCCGATCAAGGATGCGCGCGGGCGGGTGATCGCGTTCGGCGGCCGCATCCTCGACCAGGGCGAGCCCAAATATCTGAACTCGCCCGAGACGCCGCTGTTCGACAAGGGCCGCACCTTGTTCAACCTCGATCGCGCCGGCGGCCCGGCGCGCAAGACCGACCGGGTGATCGCGGTCGAGGGCTATATGGACGTGGTCGGCCTCGCCAAGGCCGGGATCGACGAGGCGGTGGCGCCGCTCGGCACCGCGCTGACCGAAATGCAGCTGGAGCGGCTGTGGCGGATGGCCGAGGTGCCGATCCTCTGCTTTGACGGCGACAAGGCCGGGCAGAAGGCCGCGATCCGCGCCGCCCACCGCGCGCTGCCGATGATCGCGCCGGGCCGCACCCTCCGCTTCGCCCTGCTCCCCAATGGCCAGGACCCCGACGATCTGGTGAAATCGGGCGGGCCCGCGGCGGTGGAGAAGGTGCTGGCCGAGGCGATCAGCCTGGACGAACTGCTGTGGCGCGCCGAATATGAGGCGCAGCCGCTGGGCACGCCCGAGGCGCGCGCCGGCCTGCGCAAGCGCCTGGGCGACCTGGCCGCGACGATCCAGGACGGTGACGTCCGCTACCAATATCAGCAGGAATTCCGGAACCGCTTCGACGAGCAGTTCCAGCGCCGCCGCGAGGAGCGCCCCTTCCAGCCCCGGCAGTTTCAGCCGCGCCGGCCGGGCCAGCCCTGGAAGCCCGAGCCCCTGCCCCCGTCGCGCGCCGTCCATGCCGTCAACCAGTCGGGCATCGATCCGGGGCTGACCCGCGCCGCGATCGCCGGGCTGTTGCGATATCCATCCGTTCTGGCGGAAAAAGTCGAGACGATCGGCACGATCCGGATCGACGACGAACGGCTTGAGGAACTGCGCGCAACCGCCTTTGACGCAAGCTTTTCCGGCACCCCGCTTGAAAAAGACACGCTCGAAACCATATTGCGGGAGGCGGGTCTTGGGGCGGTGGTCGAGGAGCTCAAGGCTACGAATACACTTGCCTTTTCATTTCTACGTGGCAATGCCGAGTATAATCGCGCCGTGCAGGACCTGTCGGCGACGATCGATGCCTTGGCGGCCATCCCGATGCTGGATGCCGCGCTCCGCGAGGCAACCGACAAGCTGGGCACGGAAATGAGCGAGGCACAGTGGTCGGAGCAGCAAAGGCTGCGCGAAGCACTCGCCAACGCGAAACGCGCACTTACCGATCTTGCCATGGGCGAGGACGGCGAGGGCGTTTAAATTGTTTCAGCCGGTTTGAACCCGGCTGCTTGTGATTGAGGGCTGGTCGTACATGGCGAAGACGAACGGGAACGATGCTGGCGATCGGGTCGATGGTGACGCGCCGCTCATCGATCTGAACGAAGGCTCGCTCAAGAAGCTGATCGCCCGTGCCAAGCGCAAGGGCTACATCACCTATGAGCAACTCAACGAGGCTCTGCCACCGGATTCCATGACCTCGGATCAGCTCGAGGACGTCATGTCGGCGCTCAACGAGATGGGCGTCAACATCGTCGAGAACGAGGATGCCGGCGAGGACGAGCAGCCCGAGGAAGAGAATCTCGACGAAAGCTCGTCGGACGGCGAGAGTGACGGCGGCCCTGCCCTCACCACCACCGCCAAGAAGGAAACCGTCGATCGCACCGACGATCCGGTGCGCATGTATCTGCGCGAGATGGGCGCCGTCGAGCTGCTCAGCCGCGAGGGCGAAATCGCGATCGCCAAGCGCATCGAGGCCGGCCGCGACACGATGATCCTTGGCCTCTGCGAGAGCCCGATCACCTTCAACGCCATCATCGACTGGTCGAACGCGCTCAACGAAGGCACGATGCAGCTGCGTGAGATCCTCGATCTGGACGCCATGCTCTCGAAGGGCCCGACCGCTGAGCAGGTCGAGAACGAAGAAGGCGACGGCGAGATTTCCGCCGAGACCACGGGCCCGACCTTCAAGGAGGAGGAAGAGCCCGAGGAGGAGCAGGCCGCCGACGAGGACGAGGACTCGATGACCGAGCGCCGTGCCCCGCGCCCGGCCGAGGAAGAGGATGAGGACAACACCCTCAGCCTCGCCCAGATGGAAGAGCAGCTCAAGCCGATGGCGCTGGAGCGGTTCGCCGCGATCACCGACCTCTACAAGAGCTTCTCGCAGGTCCAGGGCCAGCGCGTCGCCTCGCTCAGTCTCGGCGACGATTTCCCGGCCGCCGAGGAGGAGCGCTACCAGGCGCTGCGCGAACAGCTCACCGCCGAGGTGGAGAGCGTCCAGTTCCACGGCGCCAAGATCGAATATCTGGTCGACCAGCTTTATTCGTTCAACCGCCGGCTGACCACCTTGGGTGGCCAGATGCTGCGTCTGGCCGAGCGCCACAAGGTGCCGCGCCGCGACTTCCTCGAAGCCTATATCAACCACGAAATGGAAGATGGCTGGCTGGAGCGCGTCTCGAAGATCGACAAGAAGTGGGCGAATTTCGCCGCCAACGAGACGGCGGCGGTCGAGCGCATCCGCAACGAGATTTCCGAGATCGCACAGGCGACCGGCATGGCGCTGGGCGAGTTCCGCCGCATCGTCAACATGGTGCAGAAGGGCGAGCGCGAGGCACGCATCGCCAAGAAGGAGATGGTGGAAGCCAATCTCCGCCTCGTGATCTCGATCGCCAAGAAGTACACCAACCGCGGCCTGCAGTTCCTGGACCTCATCCAGGAGGGCAATATCGGCCTGATGAAGGCGGTCGATAAGTTCGAATATCGCCGCGGCTACAAGTTCAGCACCTATGCGACCTGGTGGATCCGGCAGGCGATCACCCGCTCGATCGCCGACCAGGCCCGGACGATCCGTATCCCGGTCCACATGATCGAGACGATCAACAAGCTGGTGCGCACGAGCCGTCAGATCCTCCACGAGATCGGCCGCGAGCCGACCCCCGAGGAGCTGGCCGAGCGTCTTTCGATGCCGCTCGAAAAGGTCCGCAAGGTGATGAAGATCGCCAAGGAGCCGATTTCGCTCGAAACGCCGATCGGCGACGAGGAGGATTCGCACCTGGGCGACTTCATCGAGGACAAGAACGCGATCATCCCGGTGGATGCCGCGATCCAGTCCAACCTGAAGGAGACGGTCACCCGCGTCCTGGCTTCGCTCACCCCGCGTGAGGAGCGCGTGCTGCGCATGCGCTTCGGCATCGGCATGAACACCGATCACACGCTGGAAGAGGTCGGCCAGCAATTCTCGGTGACCCGCGAGCGCATCCGCCAGATCGAGGCGAAGGCGCTGCGCAAGCTCAAGCATCCGAGCCGCAGCCGCAAGATGCGGAGCTTCCTCGACCAATAAGGTCGCCGGAACCGACGAAATCCCCCGCCCCGGCCTTCCCAGCGAAGGCCGGGGCGATTTCGTTCTGGGGGGCCGTCCCCGGCTTCGTCATTCCAGCGAAAGCTGGAATCTCCCTTCTTCTTTCTTCGCTCCTGCCTCACGAAGGCAGGGAGATCCCAGCTTTCGCTGGGATGACGGAGGAAAGGCCTCTGGTGAAGCCTCGCCCCACCCACCGTGTCTTTCCGGCAACGCCCGCCACTTACTTTCCCTCCTGTCAGCAGCCGGCGTTGACCCGCCTTCCCCAACTGGTAGCAATCCCGCCACAAAAGGGTCATCGAGAGGATGCGGGGGCGCCACAAGGGGAACGCTCACATGTCATCGACGCACGATAAATCGCGCCTGTCCTTCGTTCGCGCCATGGGCGCCAGCCTGCTGGCCCTGGCTGCGGCCACGCCGTTGCAGGCGCAGAGCACCGCGCCCGACGAGGCCGACAGCGGCGAGATCGTCGTCACCGCCACCCGCCGCGCCGAGAATGCCAAGGACGTGCCGGTCGCGGTCACCGCGCTGGGCGGCGAGAAGCTGGCCGTGCTCAACTCCAGCGGCCTCGACATCCGCTTCCTCTCGTCGCGCACGCCGAGCCTCCAGATCGAGAGCTCGTTCGGCCGCACCTTCCCGCGCTTCTACATCCGCGGCCTCGGCAACACCGATTTCGACCCCAATGCGGCGCAGCCCGTCTCGGTCGTCTATGACGACGTCGCGCTCGAAAGCCCGATGCTGAAGAGCTTCCCGGTGTTCGACCTGGCCAGCGTCGAGGTGCTGCGCGGTCCGCAGGGCACGCTGTTCGGCCGCAACACCCCCGCCGGCGTGATCAAGCTCAACTCGGCCAAGCCCAGCGATACCTTCGGCGGCTATGGCAGCATCAGCTGGGGCACCTACAACACGATCAACGCCGAGGCCGCGATCACCGGCCCGCTGGGCGAAGGGCTCAGCTTCCGCGCCTCAGGTCTGCTCCAGCGCCGCGACGACTGGGTTAAGAACGACACCAGCCCCACCCTCGCCGACCGCAAGCTGGAAGGCTATCGCGACATGGCCGGCCGCTTCCAGCTGGCCTATGAGGGCGAAGGCTTCACCGCGCTCGCCAATGTCCATGGCCGCGACCTCGACGGCAGCCCGCGCGTCTTCCGCGCCGGCCTGTTCCAGCAGGGCAGCAACAAGTTCACCCCGGGCTTCGACAAGGACCATGTCCAGCTCGACGGCCTGACCAGCCAGAGCCTGAAGCAGTTCGGCACCAATCTGCGCCTGTCGCTGGAGACCGGTGACGTCGGCACGATCTACTCGACCACCGCCTATGAGCGCGCCAATGTGGAGAGCACCGGCGACATCGACGGCGGCGCCACCTACAGCTTCCCGGCGCTGGGCTATGGCATCGCGCTGTTCCCGGTGAACACCGGCGGCCGCACCAAGCCCAAGGAATTCAGCCAGGAACTGCGCTTCGAAAGCGCGCAGATGGGCAATTTCCGCTTCCAGGCGGGCGCTTATTATTTCCACCAGAAGCTCGACTATGCCGAATATGCCTATGATGGCCTCGGCGCGCGGGTGAGCGCGATCCTGCACGACAACAAGAACGAGAATTTCGGCCTGTTCGCATCGGGCGAATATAAGGCGACGGAGGCCCTGACCCTGCGCGCCGGCGTCCGCTACTCGCACGACAAGAAGCGCGACACCATCTCGCTCGATCCCGCGCTCGCCGCATCGAGCATCGCCAGCCAGGTGATCCTCGTCAGCCTGCCGCTCACCAACCGGGCCAAGGCCAGCAACGTCTCGTGGGATGCCAGCGCGACCTGGGCGGTCACCGACCAGATCAACCTCTATGCCCGCTTCGCCACCGGCTATCTCGGCCCGGCGATCCAGGACCGCGTGACCTTCGGCAGCGTCCCCTCGGTCGCCAGGAAGCAGACCACCATCTCGGGCGAGGCCGGCATGAAGGCCGCGACGAGCGACGGCATGCTCAACTTCGACCTGGCGGGCTACTGGTTCCGCACCAAGGACCTGCAGCTCACCGCGGTGGGCGGCGCCACCAACTCGGCCAGCCTGATCAACGCCGACAAGGCGGTGGGCTACGGCATCGAGGGCACGGTCGAGTTCAAGCCGACCCCGCAATTCCTGATGACCGCAGGCGCCAGCTGGAACTTCACCGAGATCCGCGACAACACGATCTCGATCGCGCCCTGCGGGTCGCTGTGCACCGTCACCGATCCGCTCAACGCCGCGGGCCGCGCGATCATCGACGGCAACGACCTGCCCCAGGCGCCGCGCTATGTGGCCAATGTCACCGCGCGCTATGCCATCCCCGTCGGCAGCGGCGAGGTGTTTGCCTTCACCGACTGGGCCTATCGCAGCAAGATCAACTATTTCCTCTACAACGCGCTGGAGTTCCGCGGCCGCTCGCTGCTCGAAGGCGGCCTGAAGGCCGGCTATAAGGCCGATGGCGGCTGGGAAGTGGCGGCCTTCGCCCGCAACATCACCAACCAGATCCGCAGCATCAGCGCGATCGACTTCAACAACCTCACCGGCATGATCAACGAACCGCGGATCATCGGCGTGGAACTGAAGACGCGCTTCTGATCCTAATTCCTCCCCTGCTTTTGCAGGGGAGGGGGACCGCACGAAGTGCGGTGGAGGGGCGCCGTACAGCGGCGTCTTCGACGCTTCCCCTCCACCATCCTGCGGATGGTCCCCCTCCCCGTCCCGGGGAGGAATTATAAGTCCAAATTTTTCAATATTGAAATTATTGAGAACGGTTCGCATTAGCTGTTGCAGGGGCGAATCGTTCGCGCTACGCGGCGAAGTGTGAACAAGCCGCCCGCCCCCGCCAATTTCGCCGCAAAGCGCAAGCCGACGCCCAAGCCCTGGTATCGTTCGCGCGGTTGGTGGCTGAAACAGCTCCACAACTGGCACTGGATCACCGCGGCGATCTCGCTGATGGGCATGCTGCTCTTCGCGATCACCGGCTTCACCCTGAACCACGCCGCGACGATCGACGCCTCGCCGGTCACCCAGTCGCTGACCGGCCAGTTGTCCGAGCCGCTGCTCGCCAATCTCTCCAAGCCCGCGTCGAACACGGCCCCGCTGCCCCCCGCCGTCGCCGAGGACATCAAGGCCAAGCTCGGCCTCGACACCAGCGGCAAGGCCGGCGAATGGTCCGACGGCGAGGTCTATGTCGCGCTGCCGCGCCCCGGCGGCGACGCCTGGGTCAGCATCGACCGCAGCAACGGCGCGGTGACCGCCGAGGTCACCGATCGCGGCTGGATTTCCTACGCCAACGACCTCCACAAGGGCCGCAACGCCGGCAAGGCGTGGAGCTGGGTGATCGACATCTTCGCGATCGGCTGCATGCTCTTCACCCTCACCGGACTGGTGCTGCTCTACATGCACTCCAAGCCGCGGCCGCTTACCTGGCCGCTCGTCGGGCTGGGGCTCATCGCCCCGCTGCTCGTCATCCTCCTCTTCATTCATTGAGGTGATATCGATGCGTTATTCGCCCCTTCTCGTTCTTGGTGGAATGGTCGCGGCGCCCGCCACCGCCGCCGGCACGGTCAGCATCACCATTCCGCAGCTCAAGGTTGCCGAATATCACCGCCCCTATGTGGCGGTGTGGCTGGAGCCGGCCGGCGGCGGCGCGCAGCGCACCCTGGCGGTGTGGTATGACGTGAAGCGCGGCGGCGCCGAACCCGGCACCAAGTGGCTGGCCGACCTGCGCGCCTGGTGGCGCAAGGGCGGCAAGAGCATGAAGCTCCCCGCCGACGGTGTGAGCGGCGCCACCAAGGTGCCCGGCACCTACACGCTGGCGCTGCCCGCCGACGTGAAGGCCGGCGACTATGTGCTCAGCGTCGAGGCTGCCCGCGAAACCGGCGGCCGCGAGCTCGTCACCGTGCCGATCAGCGTTCCCGCCAAGCCCGCCAAGGCCAGCGGCAGCACCGAACTCGGCGCCATCTCCCTCTCCGCTCGCTGAAAGGACCGTCCATGACGCCTATGTCCGCCCGCCTTCTCGCAGCCGCCGCGCTGCTGTCGCTTCCCGTCGCCGCCTCTGCCCATCGCGGGTGGCTGGTGCCCAGCGCCACCGCCTTCTCGGGCACCGGCAGCGGCGTCACCGTCGACGCCGCGGTCTCGAACGACCTGTTCTTCGCCGATCACCGGCCGATGCAGCTCAACGCCATCAAGGTCTGGGCGCCCGACGGCAGCGAAGGCAAGATTTCGAGCCCGTCGACCGGCGAATATCGCTCCACCTTCGAGGTGAAGCTGGACAAGTCCGGCACCTGGAAGATCGGCAGCATGTCGAGCAACGTCTCGGGCAGCTTCAAGGTCAACGGCGAAGAGCGCCGCGTCGGCGGCCGCCCCGGCGGCGGTGGCCCCGGCGGTCCGGGTGGGCCCGGCATGGGCGCTGGCGCTCCCGGCGGGCCGGGTGCTCCGGGCGGCCCCGGTGGCCCGGGCGGCAATGCGCCGCGCACGCCGCCGGTCGCGCTGGCCGACATCCCGGCCAATGCCACCGACATCAAGCTGACCGAGTCGATCAACCGCCTCGAAATCTATGTGACCGCCAACGAACCGACCACCACGGTGTTCAAGCCGAGCGGCAAGGGCCTGGAGTTCGAGCCGGTCACCCATCCCGACGAGCTGGTGGTGGGCGAGAAGGCCAATTTCCGTTTCCTGATCGACGGCAAGCCGGCCAGCGGCGTGAAGGTCACCGTCGTTCCCGGCGGCAAGCGCTATCGAAATGACGACGGCGCCAAGGACTATGCCACCGGCGCCGACGGCGTGGTCGCGCTCGATTGGCCGGCTGCCGGCCTCTACTGGATCAACGCCACCGCGACCGACGACAAGCCGTCGGAGCCCAACGCCACCTCGCGCCGCATGGGCTACACCACTACCGTCGAGGTGTTGCTGCCCTGACGGACTCGCGCATCGCCCTGCCGGCCGAGATCGCCACGACGGCCCTGGCCGATCATGATCCCGGCCGGCCGGTGGTCGACCTGCGCGGGGAAACCATGGGAACCGGCTGGTCGGTGCGCTTCGCCGCGCCGGCCGGCTGCGACCCCGCCGCCGTCGAGGCTGCGATCCTCGCCCGCCTCGACATCATCATCGCCGAGATGAGCCATTGGCGCGCGGACTCGCTGATCTCCGCCTATAATCGCGCCGAGCCCGGCACCTGGCATCCGCTGCCCCCCGATTTCGCGCGGGTGGTGGAAGCGGCGATCGGCGTGGCCGCCGCCAGCGACGGCGCCTTCGATCCCACCATCGGCCGGCTCGTCGACCTCGCCGGCTTCGGCCCCGACCCGGCCCAGCGCAACCGCGATCCCGTCCGGCTCGGCAGCGCGCTGGGCAATGCCGGCTGGCGACGGCTGCGCTATCGCGACGGCCGGCTGCTCCAGCCCGGCGGACTGGCGCTCGATTTCTCCGGTATCGCCAAGGGCCATGCGGTCGACGTCGTCGCCGACCGGCTCCGCGAGCTCGGCATCGGCCATGCGCTGGTCGAGATCGGCGGCGAACTGGTCGGGCGCGGCATCCGGCCCGACGGCGATCCCTGGTGGGTCGATCTCGAGGATCCCCCCGGTATCGCCCTGCCCCCCTTCCGCATCGCGCTCCACGGCCTGGCGGTCGCCACGTCGGGCGATTACCGGCGCGGCAGCCACACGCTCGACCCGCGCAACGGCAGCGCGACGGCGAGCGGCCTCCATTCGGTGAGCGTGATCCACAAGAGCTGCATGCTCGCCGACGCCTGGGCCACCGCCCTCACCGTGCTTGGCCCGCACGATGGCATGGCGCTGGCCCTCGCCGAGGGGCTGGCCGCCCGCTTCGTGGACGAGTCCGAGCATCTGAGCCCGGCTCTCCTTCAAATGCTCGAATAAACCCCGTCCGCCCCCTTGCCCCATCGGGCCTTCGGCGCCATAGGGGCCGCACATTTTCCAATCATGAGGCCGCGATGAAAACCCGCGTCTATGTCACCCTCAAGGGTGGCGTTCTCGATCCCCAGGGCAAGGCGATCCACAACGCGCTCGGCTCGCTAGGCTTCAACGGCGTCAACGACGTCCGCGCCGGCAAGCTGATCGAACTCGACCATGACGACGACGTCAGCGACGCCGACATCGAGGCGATGTGCAAGAAGCTGCTCGCCAACACGGTGATCGAGAATTTCCGGATCGAGCGGAACGGCTGAGATAGGATAAGACCATGAAGAGCGCGGTCATCGTCTTCCCCGGCTCCAATTGCGACCGCGACCTTGCCGTCGCGATCCGCGACGTCACCGGCCATGCCCCCGACATGCTGTGGCATCAGGAAACCGAACTGCCCCAGGGCATCGGCCTGATCGCGGTGCCGGGCGGCTTCTCCTATGGCGACTATCTGCGCTCGGGCGCGATGGCGGCCCGCTCGCCGATCATGCGCGCGATCGTCGAGGCCGCCGGCCGCGGCGTGCCGGTGCTCGGCATCTGCAACGGGTTCCAGATCCTCACCGAAGCGGGGCTGCTGCCCGGCGCGCTGATGCGCAACGAGGGGCTGAACTTCGTGTGCCGCGAAGTGGCGCTCACCGTCGAGAACAGCCAGTCGACCTTCACCGCGCGCTACGAGAAGGGCGAGACCGTCCACTTCCCGGTCGCGCATCATGACGGCAATTTCACCGCCGACGCCGAGACCTTGAACCGCATCGAGGGCGAAGGCCGCGTCGCCTTCCGCTATGCCGAGGCCGTCAACGGATCGTCGCGCGGGATCGCGGGCATCCTCAACGATGCCGGCAACGTGCTGGGCATGATGCCGCACCCCGAGCGGGTGATCGAGGCCGCGCACGGCAACAGCGACGGCCGCCGCCTGTTCGAGGGCCTGCTGGAAGCGGTCGCCTGACGATGCACGGCGCGGGCTGCTTCTGCGGAGCGGTTCGGTTCACGATCGACGCCGAGCCGATGGCGGCGCGCACCTGCTGGTGCCGGATGTGCCAATATCTCGGCGCCGGCACCGCGACCGCCAATGTCTGCTTCCCGTCGGACAAGGTCAGCTGGACCGGCGAGATCCATTATCATGAGAGCGTCGCCGATAGCGGCACGCCGATGCGGCGCGGCTTCTGCCCGACCTGCGGCACCCCGCTGACCAGCGCGGCGCTGACCCGCCCGCACCTGATCTTCCTGCGCATCGGCACGCTCGACGATCCGAACCTGATCGGCCCGCAGATGACGATCTGGACCAGCCAGGCGCCCGACTGGGCCTGCATCTCGACCGAGATCCCCAGCCTGGACAGCCAGCCCCCGCCCGTTGCCTGAGGGGCTCGCCTGATGCCGGTATCCGGCCTGGCCATCTTCGTCGTCGCGGCCTTTTGCGAGATCGGTGGCTGTTTCGCTTTCTGGGCCTGGCTCAAGCTCGGCAAGTCGCCGCTCTGGGCCGCCGGTGGCGCGCTTCTGCTGATCGCCTTTGCCTGGGCACTCACCCGCATCGACAGCGCCGCCGCGGGCCGCGCCTTCGCGGCCTATGGCGGCATCTACATCGCCTGCTCGCTGGTCTGGATGTGGGCGGTGGAGGGCGGCCGGCCCGACCGCTGGGACCTGATCGGCGCGCTGCTCTGCATCGCCGGTAGCGCGGTGATCCTGCTGGGGCCGAGGGCAGCCTGAGCCAGGCTCAGACCAGGCGGCGGGTCAGCGCCATCGCCAGGAACAGCGCGGCGAGCGATATCAGGACACTGGCCAGCACATAGGCGACCGCCGCAATATGCTCGCCGCGCTGCCACATCGCCGCCGCGTCGAGCGAAAACGTCGAGAAGGTGGTGAAGCCACCGATGATCCCCGTGGTGAGGAACAGGCGCGCGTCCTGATGGCCAAGGTCGAGCGTGGCGAACAGCGCGACGACAAGCCCCATCAGTGCCGACCCGACGATGTTGATCGCGAGCGTGCCGAAGGGAAAACCCGGCCCCAGCCAGCGCAATGCGCCGAGCCCTACCGCGTGGCGCGCCATGCCGCCGAGACCCGAACCGACGAAGACGAGGAAGAAACCCATGACACGCGACTCCTGCTGCGCTCGAAAGCGCGATCAGCAGGCGTCATCAGCGACAGGCGGTTTTGAGGGAGACACCATTCCCTGGGGACGAAAATAGGAGATTGGCGGCGGCGGCGCAACGGTAGTGCGCTCACACCCCGGTCTTGAAGGGCGTGAAATCGGTGTCACTGTCGAACACGTCGATCCCTTCGCGGCTCTTCAGGAAGTTCACGGCGACATAGGTGGCCGGGGTCAGGATCGCTTCCCAGCTCACCTTCAGCACCCATTGGGTGACGAGCACCTTCAGCACCAGCGCATTGGTCCAGCCCACGGCGCCCAGGAAAGCGAGCGGGTAGAAGATCAGGCTGTCCACCCCCTGCCCCGCGACCGTCGAACCGATGGTGCGCATCCACAGATGCTTGCCGCTGGTCCAGATCTTCATCTTGGCGAGGACATAGCTGTTGACGAACTCGCCCGCCCAGAAGGCGATGATCGAGGCGATCACGATGCGCGGCACTTGCCCGAACACCTGCTCATAGGCCTGCTGCCCGGTCCAGTCGGGCGCGGGCGGCAGTGCGACCACCACCCAGCTCATGAACGCCATGAACAGCAGGGCGGCGGTTCCCGCCCAGATGCAGCGCCGGGCCCGGCCATAGCCATAGACCTCGGTCATGATGTCGCCGATCACATAGCCGACGGGAAAGAACAGGATGCCCGCACCGAACGGCCAGGGGCCATATCCCGGCAGTACGATCTCCGCCACCTTGCCTGCGCCCAGCACGTTGGAGAGCAGCAGGATGGTGACGAAGGCCGCCATCACGAAGTCGAAATAGCGGAAATGCCGGCCCTTGATGGCCTCGGCTTCCTGGGCTGCGGGGGCGGCGGTCGTTTCGGTCATGAGGACACACACTAACGGCGGCGCGGCATAGCGCAATGCGCCGCAGCCCCTCGGCCACAATCCGGTGCGGCCGCGGAATGAGTCTTTTTCTCGCCGTCAAAGTACGGGATGATGCCGAGGGGGATTTTCCTGGGAGGCGTTGCATGACGTTTGTTCGCAACTTCACGGCCAGCCTGGCCGCTACCGCGCTGATCGCAACCCCGCTGGCTGCCGCCGCGCCGTCAAATCTCGCCGATCTGGTCGGCGCAAAAGGCGCCGGTGGCGAAACCCAGCTGGAGGCGCGCGGCTATGTGCTCCACCACGCGGCGGAAGCCGACGACGGGAAATACACCTATTGGTGGAACGCCTCGCGCAAGGACTGCGTGCGGGTGCTGACCAGCGACGGGCGTTATTCGGCGATCAAGAGTACCACCGCGTCGGATTGCGGACAGAAGGGCAGCAGCAACGACAAGGCCGCCGCCATCGCGATCGGCGCCGCGGCCCTGATCGGCGTGGCAGCGCTCGCCTCCAAATCGCATCACCGCGACGACAAGGATTATGACGAACGCGGCACCGCCGATTTCGAGCGCGGCTATCGCGACGGCCTCTACAATGAGAGCTACCATAATTACTCGCGCTCGGACGCCTATGCCGACGGCTATCAGGCCGGCGTGCGCGAACATAGCCAGCAGACCAGCTATCGCGATCATGGCGGCTATGGCGGCTACCAGCCCTATTCCGACTATAACGACCTCGTCGGCCGATCGAACGACTTTGCCGACGCCCAGCTCGGCCGGCGCGGTTTCCGCTATCAGGGCAAGGACGAGAAAGGTTCGGGCCACGAGCGGACCTATTGGAACGGCCGCACCAAGCAGTGCATCTCGGTGCGCACCAATAATGGCAATGTGACCGACATCAGTTCGATCAAGAAGCGCAACTGCGACTGATCGGATGATGGTCTCTCAACGCCCCTACCGAGGGGCGTTCCCTCTGAGCGCAATCCGCGCTATCTGCCCCGCCGTGCGCGCCCGTAGCTCAGTTGGATAGAGCACGAGCCTTCTAAGCTTGGGGTCACAGGTTCGAATCCTGTCGGGCGCGCCAATCCCGGGGCCATGGCGGACCTTCAGGCCGTGGGTACGGTGCCGCCGTCGATCACGAACTCGCTGCCGGTGATGCTGCCGGCCCGATCCGAGGCGAGAAAGGCGATCAGGCTCGCCACCTCCTCTGGGGTCGAGGGCCGCCCGATCGGTATCCCGCCCAGCGACTCCATGATCCGGCGCTTGCCTTCCTCCACACCCGCCCCGCTTTCCGCGCCCAGTCGCTCCGCCAGTCGCACCGCGGCTTCGGTCTCGATCCAGCCGGGCGCGACCCGCACCACGCGGACGCCCTGCGGTGACACCTGCTTCGACAGGCTCTTGCTGTAGGTCGACAGCGCCGCCTTGGCGGCGGCATAGCCGGTCGTGGCTTCGGGCAGGGGCAGCCGGTGCTGGATCGACGTCACATGGATGACGACGCCGCTGCCGCGCGACGCCATGTCGGGCACCAGCTCGCGATCGAGACGGACGGCGGGCATCAGGTTCAGGTCCAGCTCCTTGCGCCATTCGGCATCGTCCAGGGCAGCGAAGCCCCCCGCCGGGGCGCTGGAACCGCCCAGCATATGGACGATGATGTCGACGCCGCCCATCCGTTCCCGCGCGGCGGCGGCCAGGGCCGTGCAGCCTTCCGATGTCGTCAGGTCGGCGGGGAAGAACAGGTCTTCCGGGAAGGCCTCGGGCTTCGTCCGGGCGCTCGTCAGCACCTGGACACCCAGCTGGCGGAACAGGCTGACCGTTGCCGCCCCCGCTCCGCGCGTGCCCGAGGTGATCAACGCCCTTCGCCCCTCCAGGGAGAGAAAGAGGCTCATGGCATGATCTCCAGCCCGGCGATCTCGCCGTCCGCCAGGGTGAAGACATAGCGCAGGTCCAGTGGGCTTCCGGGGAAATCGCCCACCAGATGGCTCGTCACCACGGTTCGATCGCCATCGATGGCCAGCGCAAACGGCTCGGCGGTGTAGCTGTATCTGGTCGAGGAATCGGCCTTCCACCGCCCGATCGCCTCGCGACCGACATGGGTATGTCCCTCATCCCTGACCACCGCGTCCTCGCTGAAACAGCGCGCCACGGCCTCACCGTCCTTCTCCAGATCGGCCTCGAAATAGTCCGCGATGATGCGCGGCAGATGGATAGCCATTGCTTTCTCCTGGCTTGCGACCGGCGGGGATCGTCCGCGCCGTCGCAGCCAAGTTAGGGATGGACGCCTTTCACGATAATCGGGATAAAGAGGGATGAAGTGTTGCGGTTAGAAGGACAATGTCCCGATCGGGCCTGATCGAGCTGGAGGCGGTGCTCGCCATCGTCCGCAAAGGATCGTTCCGTGCGGCGGCGCTGGAGCTGGGCCTGTCGACGACGGCGCTGAGCAACGCGATCGGCAAGCTCGAACGGCAGCTGGGCGTCCGCCTGTTCAATCGCACCACCCGCAGCGTCTCGCTCACCGATGCCGGCCGCAGCTTCGTCGGCCAGGTCGGCCCGGCGGTCGAGACCATCCATGACGCGATGAACGCCGCGCGATCGCAGCAGGAGACCCCGTCGGGCACGTTGCGGATCAACGCTTTCGCGACGGCCGCGCGCGAAATCCTCTCGCCGCTCATCCTCGAATATCTGCGGCGCTATCCGCAGGTCCATATCGACCTGGTCACCGAGGGGCGGCTCGTCGATGTGGTGGCCGATGGGTTCGACCTCGGCATTCGCAGCGCCGACCTCGTGCCCAGCGATACCATCGCCGTCCCGCTCGGGCCCGCCCGGCGCTTCGCCGTGGTCGGCTCGCCCGCCTATTTCCAGGGGAGAGACAGGCCGCAGGTCCCTCAGGACCTGCTCGACCATCGCTGCCTCCGCATCCGCCTGCCCAATGGCGCGCTCTACCGCTGGTCGTTCGAAAAGGATGGCCAGCCCGTGCAGATCGACGTGCAGGGCCCGATCACGCTCGATGAAGCCAGCCTCTCCCGCATCGCCGTGCTGGACAGCGTGGGGATCGGCTTCTTCATGGAGTCCGACATTCGCGAGGATATCGCGGCCGGGCGGCTGCTCCGCGTGCTGGAGGACTGGACGCCACCGCTCCAGCCCCTGTGCCTCTACTATCCCAGCCGACGAAATCCCTCCGCCGCGTTCAAGGCGTTCATAGACCTCGCGCGGGAGACGGCGGCGAGGCCCGTGTAACAGCGCCGCGGCGCCGGCGTCACCTGGGTGGCGCGGGGCAGCCGGCGGTGCGCGACGAAAAGGTGAGGTTGGCGACCTTCCACACCCCGCCCTCGCGGATGAAGTCGAAATGATCGACGCCGCAATTGCCCAGCTTGCCGTCGACCACCACGGTGAACGGCGCCCACAGCATCGCGACATCGTCGTCGATCTCGATCGCGGGGTTTGTGATCCGCTCGACGAAGCCCTGGCCCGGCTTCATGCGCCCGGCATATTCGGCGAAGCTCTGCTGGCGGATGCCGCTGGTGCCGTCCCGCCGTGCGCCGACGGCGGAGATGCGCCCATCGGGCTGAACATGTTTGAGCAATGCGGGCCCGTCGCCCGCCTCCAGTGCGGCGAACACCGCGTCGACCGTCGCGAGCACCGCCGCCTCCTCGCTCGCGGGCGGCGGCAGCGGGTTGGCGGGCGGCAGCTTCTGCGAAACGCCGGCCGAGGCCCCCAGCAGGAGGGCCCCTGCCGCCAACAGTCCCCGTCCGATCATAAGCTGCGTCCTCCTGCCCTTTGGCCATAGGTCGCCGCATATTCGGGCAAGGTCAATCCGCCGCCGACGAACCGATGCGGCAGCGGTTACTGGTCCCCGGCGCGGCGCGCATCGCGGATCACCCGCGACAGTTCGTCGACCGAATAGGGTTTGTGGAGCAGCGCGAAGCCGTGGCGGGCGTCCCCGGCCAGGACATGGCTGTAGCCGCTGGTCAGGATGACGGTGAGCTGCGGCCAGCGCTGGCGCACCTGCCGGCCCAGTTCGACCCCGTCGATCCCCGGCATGATGACGTCGGAGAAGACGATGTCGATCTGGTCGGCCTCGCGCTCCAGCAGCGACAGCGCCTCGCGCGCGTTGGTCGCCCGGCGCGTGGTGAAGCCCAGGTCGCGGAGCAGATGCGAGGCGAACTCGCCCACCTGGTCATTATCCTCGACGATCAGGATGCTTGCCTCGGGCGCGATCACCTTTTCCGGCGTCGCCGGGCCGTCGATCGCGTCGGGCGCCTTGGCGCGCGGCAGATAGAGATCGAAGGTGGTGCCCTCGCCCACCGCGCTGATCACGTCGATCTCGCCACCCGACTGCTTGGTGAAGCCATAGACCTGGCTCAGGCCCAGCCCGGTGCCCTTGCCCACTTCCTTGGTGGTGTAGAAGGGCTCGAAGATATGGTCGATCTGCTCCTTGGGCATGCCCGAGCCGATGTCGGTGACCGATATCTTCACGAAATCGCCCTGCGCTTCGGCATGGCCCCGCCGCGCGGGCACCATGTCCGCCGGCGCGACGGCGATCGTGATCCGTCCCTCTCCGTCCATCGCGTCGCGCGCGTTGACCGCCATGTTGACCAGCGCGGTTTCGAACTGGCTGGCGTCGACCTCGACGAAGCAGGCGCCATCGGCCCGATCGACCAGCAGTTCGACCCGCGATCCCACGACGGTCCGGAGCATATCCGCCACCGCGCCGACCTGCGCCGCCGCATCGAAGACCTCAGGCTGAAGCGCCTGGCGCCGGGCGAAAGCGAGCAGCTGGCTGGTCAGCTTGGCGGCGCGATCGGCGGTCTCGGCGATCGCATCGATATATTTCTTCTGCTTCTCGCGCGGCAATTCCCGGCGCGCAAGAAGCTCCGCCGACGAGCGAATGATCGTCAGCAAATTATTGAAATCATGGGCAACACCGCCAGTGAGCTGGCCGATCGCCTCCATCTTCTGGAGCTGGCGGACCTGGTCCTCCGACGCCATCAATTCGCGCGAGCGCTCCTCGACCCGGACCTCGAGCGTCTCGTTGAGCTGGCGCAGTTCCTCCTCGGCGATCGTGCGTTCGAGCAGATCGGCCGCCTGCCGCGCCAGGATGTCGAGCAGGCGCAGGTCGCGTTCGGTCGGCCGGTGGGGCCGCGCCCAATGGGTGGAGATCATGCCCAGCAGCTTGCCGCCGCGCGACAACAGCGGAGTGGTTTGGGCGGATCGGATGCCCACCGCGCGGAAAGCTTCCAGATCGGGCGTATCGGCGATCTCGTCCCAGGCCTCGAAATCGGGAACGATCGCGCGCTGGCCGAACTTCAGCGCCAGGGTGCAGCTGCTATAGGCATTGGGGTTCACCCATTGCCAGAAGCCCACGGCCTCCTCGGTCAGCCCGCAATGCGCCAGAAGCTGGAGCTCTCCGCCATGGCCCGAGGCGTCCGACGCCGGGCACAGCAGCTGCATCGTCCCGAACTGCGATCCGGTGATCGCCACCGCCGCCTGGACGATCTTTCCATAAAGTTCGAACCGGTCCTGCTCGCCGATCAGTGCGATGCTGATCCGATGGAGGAGATCGATATCCGATTGCTCGCCTTCCGGCGTTTCGAAGGCGGTGCGAAGCGGCAGCACCTCCGGACCATGTTGCGAGACGATATCCATGACCTTGCCCCCAGCTGATGCACGAATTTTTCTGCGCACCGCCTGCGCATAAATCCCGGCGACCGGCTTTGTTCCCGGCCGGTCGAGCGAAGCCGACGACAGCGGCCCGCCGCCCCCATTTTTAGGGGACGGCGGGCCTCGCTTCAGATCAGACTATCTGAGATCAGCTGTCCGAGATCAGGCCGGGCACTTCGTCACCTGGCCCTTCTTCGGACCCGCGGTGAAGTGGCACACGCCATTGGCGTCCTTAGCGGTGTTGGCCGCGACGCTGGTGTGGACCGAAGCGGCGCACTTCTTGCCCTGGGCGGTGTCCTTGCAGGTCGTCGCCTTGGTCTTGGTGGTCGTGCTGGTGACCTGTCCGTTGCTGGACGTCGTAGCCTTCTGGGTCGAGGTGTGCGTCTGGGCCCAGGCGCCCGAGCCGACCAGCAGTGCGGCGGCGGCCGCGGTGCAAAGGATTTTCTTCATGGCATCTCTCCTGCGCCGTACATTGGCGCGGGGGTATAACGCCCGGCCGGGCCATTGGCTGCAAGGCGCGCCCAACCGCCAGAGCGCTTTCCATCTGGACTTGCACCCGAATTCCATCGGGAACGTTATCCCTCAAGGCGCCGATGTCGCCCTGCCCCATCGCCGCCGGTTTTCCGTTGCGTTGATGAGGTGCGACCATGACCGACATCCATGCAGGCGATCTCGTCATCGCCGTTCCGATCCAGGACTGTGCGTTCGGCCACCCGGCCTGGCACGCCGCCTTCCAGCATCCCGAGATGGACCGGAAGGCCTATATGGTCACCTGGTCGGGCTTCTCGACCTATTTGAAGCGGCCGATCCTGAGCGTCGCGGGGCGGCGCGGACATTTCTGCGCCGGCTGTTTCGCGAAGCAGGCGCCGCCCCGGCTCTCCCTTGAACGGCGCCAGGAACGCGAGAGGGAACTCTCAGCAATATATTGAAGTACAACGGTAATTCATTTGACTTCACTTGCAATCAAGAGTCGTTCGCAATAACAGGCCGCCAAGCGCGGCCGTGAGCCGCAATCATTTGGAGTGGAGGCAGAGGGATCGTGCCGCCACTCCGGCGGGCACGCCTGATCCTGCTTGTCTCCCATCCCAGGAGACATTGCATGTATCGCGGCCACCTGTTCCTCGCGGCCTCCGCGCTCGCCTTCACGCCGGCCCCCGTCGAAGCGAAAGCCGAGATCGAAACTCCGACGGGCGACGACATCATCGTCAGCGGCCGAGCGGAAAAGCTCTACCGGGTCACCGACACCGAGATCGGCCGGATCGCCGCCGATCCGCTCGATATCCCCCAGTCGGTGCAGGTGCTGACCGCCGACCTGATCCGCGACCAGGGCGCGCGCGACATCACCGATCTCTATCGCAACGTCGCCGGCGTCACCGAAAACCAATATGCCACCGTCACCTATCGCGGCTTCCGCCAGGACGGCATCTTCTATGACGGCCTGCGCGGCGACCCTTTCCAGAGCTTCTCGGTGCCCAGCCTGTTCGGCGTGGAGCGGGTCGAGTTCCTGAAGGGCCCGGTCGGCATGCTCTATGGCGCCAGCGCGCCGGGCGGCATGATCAACTATGTCACCAAGAAGCCCGCGGATGATTTCGGCGCCTCGCTGCGGCTGATCGCGGGCAATTACGACCGGGTCGGCGCCTCGGGCGAGATCACCGGGCCGATCGACGCCAATGGCATCGTCGCCGCGCGGATCGGCGCCTTCTACGAGACCTATGACACCGTCCAGCGCTTCACCCGCAACGAGACGACGATGCTCGATGGCGGCCTCACCATCCATATCGCACCCGACACCAAGCTGGTCACGCAGGTCACCCGCTTCCGGCAGGACCTGCCCGGCAACCGGCTGCGCGGAATCCCCACCGGCGCCGACGGGAAATTCCTGGCGCGGCGGAGCTGGAACCATAATGAGGCGACCGACTTCACCAAGCTCAACGGCACCGTCGTCCAGTCGCGGCTCGATCACCGCTTCTCGGACGCGGTCAGCCTCAACGCGGCGACCCGCTGGTTCCGCTACAAGGAGGATCAGGATTTCCATGATCCGGTCGGCCGGCTCGACACCGATGGCGACGGCGTGGTCGACGCGATCTCGCGCGAATTCCGCCGCCAGAAGCGCGATATCGAGGGGCTGACCGTCTCGGGCAACCTCGCCGCGCGCTTCACCACCGGCGCGATCGAGCACAGCTTCTCGGCCGGCGGCGACTGGTATTGGCAGAACAGCTGGTTCCTGGGCCAGCGTACCCGCGTGGGCGTTCCGAACCTGTCGCTGCGCAACCCCGCCTACGCGGTGCGCCCGACCTCCAGCTATGACCTGACGACGGGCCGGCGCGACCTGACCGACACCACCGCGCACCGCTATGGCGTCTATGCCCAGCACCAGATCGAGGTGGATCGCTTCATCCTGGTCGGCGGCCTGCGCCAGGACTGGTTCGACGACCGCGATGCGGGCGACCCGAAGACCAAGGGCGACCGGCTGAGCTGGCGGGTGGGAACGGTGTTCAAGCCGATGCCCTCGGCCTCGCTCTATGCCAGCTACGCGCAAAGCTTCGAGCCGCAGGACCCCGGATCGCAGAGCCGCGATGTCGGCGGCCCCTTCGCCCCGATCGCCAGCCGGCAGGTCGAGGTGGGCGCCAAGGGCTCGCTGTTCGGCGGCAAGCTGCAGCCGACGATCGCGCTCTACCACATCGTCCGCGACAACATCGTCCAGGCCGATCCCAGCGCCCCGCCGGTCAACGGCTTCGACCAGCTTCGCCCGGTCGGCGAGGTGACGAGCAAGGGCGTGGAGTTCACCCTCGCGGCCGATATGACCCCCGACTGGGTGGTCACCGCCAACTATGCCTATAACGACGCGAAGATCACCGGCGGCGTCGACGGGCAGGTGATCGACAGTTCGTTCGGCAAGCGCTTCCCCAATGCGCCGCGCCACCAGGCGGGGGTCTGGTCGCGCTATCAGGTGCGGGACTGGGATCTCGGCGTCGCGCTGGGCGGCCGCTATGTCTCGCGCCAGGCCGATCGGCGCGGCAACTGGATCAAATCCTATGCGATCTTCGACGGCAGCCTGACCAAGGGTCTGGGCTTCGTTGACGTGATGCTGCGGGTCGAGAATATCTTCGACAAGACCTATGCGCTGTCGGCGCTCGACGAGATTCGCGGCGCCTTTGTCGGGCGGCCGCGCACGGTGTTCATCGAGCTGCGTCGGGATTTCTGAGCCACGAGCCGTGCGCCGATCCGGCTGCTTTGTGTCGAATGGTTGCCCGGTACGGAACGGGAACCCTGATCCATGGGTTTTGCTGGCGACCGACCAATAAGGGTTCGAGTTGCGTAGGAGAGTCCCATGGGTCTTATCATTCTTCTGATCGTCGGCGGCGTCATCGGCTGGCTGGCCAGCATCGTGATGCGCACCGACGCGCAGCAGGGGATCATCCTGAACATCGTCGTCGGCATCGTCGGCTGCTTCCTCGCGGCCTTCCTGCTGTCGCCGCTGCTGGGCGTTCCCCCGATCACGAGCGGCGCGATCACCGCGTCGACGCTGATCGTGTCGCTGCTGGGTGCGATCATCCTGCTCGCGATCGTCAATCTGTTCCGTCGCGGCGCCGTGCGCTGATCTCGGCGGAATGACGGACAAGCGCGGGCAACCGCGAACAGGGGCCCGTCAGCTTCGGCTGGCGGGCCTTTGCTTTTCTTGCACAGGTCCTTTGCAGGCAAGAAAAACTGGCGGAAAACCAACTTTAAGTATGACTTGATGGCCGTGGGATCGTTTCCCAACTGTATCGTCTCACCGCCCCTCCCCGGCGGCCCTCTTTCGGAGACGTTATGTCCGGCCCAAAATTGTTCGAACCCCTTAGCGTCGGCGGGCTGAAGCTCGACAACCGGATCGTCATTGCCCCGATGTGCCAATATTCGGCCGAGGACGGATCGATGACCGACTGGCATCTGATCCATCTCGGCCATCTCGCGCTGTCGGGCGCCGCGCTGCTGACGATCGAGGCGACCGCGGTGCTGCCCGAAGGCCGCATCTCCTATGCCGATGTCGGCCTGTGGAGCGACGCGAACGAAGCGGCGATGGCGCGCACGATCGCGGGCATCCGCCGCTATTCGGACATGCCGATCGCGGTCCAACTCGCCCATGCCGGCCGCAAGGCCGCGACCGACCTGCCATGGAAGGGCGGCGCACAGCTTCCCCCGTCCGATCCCAATGGCTGGCAGACCGTCGCCCCCTCCGCCCTGCCCTTCGAGGCGCACGAAAATCCGCCCGAGGCGCTTACCGTGGACGGGCTGGCGCGCATCCGCGACGCCTTCGTCGAGGCCGCGAAGCGTGCCGCGCGGATTGGCATCGACGCGATCCAGATCCACGCCGCGCACGGCTATCTGCTCCACGAGTTCCTCTCGCCGCTCTCCAACAAGCGCGACGACGATTATGGCGGCTCGCTGGAGAACCGGATGCGCTTCCCGCTGGAAGTGTTCGACGCGGTTCGCGCGGCCTTCCCCGCCGAAAAGCCCGTCACCGTCCGCCTCTCGGGCACCGACTGGGTCGAGGGCGGCTGGGACATCGAGCAGACCGTCGCCTTCTCGAAGGCGCTGGAGGCCCGTGGCGTCTCGGCGATCCATGTGTCGAGCGGCGGGCTCGATCCGCGCCAGGCGATTCCGGTCGGCCCCAATTATCAGGTGCCGCTGGCCCGCGCGGTGAAGCAGGCAGTGAAGGTCCCCGTCGTCGCGGTCGGCCTGATCACCGATTATGAGCAGGCCGGGGCGATCGTCGCCACCGGCGATGCCGATCTGATCGGGCTCGCCCGCACCGTCCTATACGATCCGCGCTGGCCCTGGCACGCCGCCGCGCATCTGGGGGCCCAGGTCCGCGCGCCGAACCAGTATCTGCGCTCGCAGCCGCGCCAGTACCGGCATCTGTTCGATCTGCCGGGCAGCGCCGAGAACTAAGTCAGGCGAGCGCCCAGGCCGCCATTCCGAAGCCCGACGCCGCCAGAGCCGCCAACAGCGGCATGGCGGCGCGGGTACCGCCATGGCCCCAGCCGATGGCGATCGCCATGCCCGCCTTGATCGCGGTGTTGGCGAGGACCGGCACCGCCAGCACCACGCCCGCGGCGCGATCGTCGAGGGCATATTCGGGCAGCCCGGCGAGCGCCATCACCGCGGCGTCGACGTCCGACATGCCGGTCAGCCCCAGCACCACGGCGAGGCCCTCGCTGCCGAACCGCTCCAACGCCCAGCGCGCGACGAGCGAGAGGATCGCGACCAGCCCGGCCAGCAGCAGCGCCGGCGCGAAGCCCAGCGGATTGCCGACCGCGACGCCGTCGCGCCCTTGCGTCTTCGCTTCCTTCCACCAGACCAGCAGCGCATAGGCGGCCGCGACGATCGTCGCCGGGGCCATGGCAAGCGCCAGGGTGGGCAGCGCGCGTGGCACCAGCACCAGGGTGAGCAGCTGGACGCGCACGAACATCACGATCGAGGCGGCGGCGATCCCCGCCGTCAGCGCGCCGCGCGCCTCGGGTTCGGAACGCAGGCGGCGCGCGAAATCGGCGGTGACGGCGGTCGAGGAGACGATCGCCCCGGTCAGCCCGACGATCAGGATGCCGCGATCCGATCCCAACCGGCGGACGGCGGCATAGCCGACGAACGACAGAGCGGTGACGAACACCACCACCATCCAGATCTTGCGCGGGTTCCACGCCTCATAGGGGCCCATCGCGGCATCGGGGAGCAGCGGCAGGATGACGAGCGCGACCAGCACGAAGCGGGCGACGCCCTCGATCTCGGCCTCGTCCATGCCCTTGAGCAGCCCGTGGAGCGTGTCGCGGGCGCTCAGCACCACGAAGATCGCTGCTGCCACCGCCAGCCCGACGGTGGGCGCCTCACGCACCGCCAGGAACCCCGCGACGAAGGTCAGCAGTCCGGCGATCCCGTTGGTCGCCGACAGCGCCTCCTCATCAGACTTGCGGAAATATCCGATCGCCAGGAAGGCGGCGATGCCGGCCAGCAGGGCCGCCGCGACAAGATCGGGCGCGAGCCCGCCGAGGCCGCCCGCCAGCCCGATCAACGCGAAGGTGCGGAAGCCGGCGACCCGGCGCCCGTCCTCCAGCGCCCGCTGGGTCCAACCCCGCTCGAGCCCGACGAGCAGGCCGGCGGCGAGCGCCGCGAGAAGATCGAGCAGGGGTTTGGTGATCGGGTCCATCGTCGGCTCGCTATGCGACCGTTGACCCATTGATTGCGAGTGGTTTTTCCTTGCTGGCGGGCCGGCGGTCAGGGCCGGATCGCAAGCCGGATCAGCCAGGCGACCGCGCCCAGCGTGGCGACGCTCGCCGCCCAGATGCCGGCGAACCACAGCAGCCGCCGCCACAGTGGCCCCGGCGTGCCCTCGGGCTCAGTGATAGCCGGCTTCATCGACCTTGCCCCGGAACACCCAATAGGCCCAGATGGTGTAACCCAGGATCACGGGAACCAGCACCGACGCGCCCACCAGCATGAAGATCTGGCTCCGCTCGGGCGCCGCCGCCTCCCAGATCGAGACCCGGCCGGGGATCACGTCGGGATAGATCGAGATGGCGAGCCCCATCATCGACAGCGCGAACAGGCCCAGGGTCAGCCAGAAGGGCCGATGGTCACGCTCGCCGTCGATCGAGCGCCACAGCAGCAGCCCGGTCAGCGCGACGAGGATCGGCACCGGCGCGGTCAGCACCAGGCCCGGCCATTCGAACCAGCGCTGATAATATTTGGTGGTGAGGAAGGGCGTATAGGCGCTCACCGCCGCGATCGCCACGACCAGGCCGATCATCAGCGGCCGGGCAAGGCGGCGCGCATCGGCCTGGAGTGGCCCGCTCGTCTTCCAGATCAGCCAGCCCGCGCCGAGCAGCGCATAGCCGATCAGCAGGCTGATCCCCGTCAGGATCGAGAAGGGCGTCAGCCAGTCCCACCATCCCCCGGCATAGGCGCGGCCGCTGACCTCGATCCCCTGGAGCAGCGCGCCCAGGGTGATCCCCTGCGCGAAGGTCGCCATCGCCGATCCGCCGCAGAAGGCCATATCCCAGAAGGCGCGGTGCGCCGGGTCGCGCCAGCGGAACTCGAAGGCGACGCCCCGGAAGACGAGGCCGAGCAACATCGCGGTCAGCGGGGCGTAGAGCGCGGGCAATATGATCGCATAGGCCAGCGGAAAGGCCGCGAGCAGCCCGCCGCCGCCCAGCACCAGCCAGGTCTCGTTGCCGTCCCACACCGGCGCGATGCTGTTCATCGCCATGTCGCGCTCGCCGCCCACCCGGAAGGCGGGGAAGAGGATGCCGATCCCCAGGTCGAACCCGTCCATCACCACATAAGCGAACACCGCGAAGGCGATGATCGCTGCCCAGACCAGGGTCAGGTCGATCTCCATCAGAGCTTCTCCCCTTCGCTGGCGGGGGTGATGCCGGCGGTGCGGATCGGGCCATGCTCGACCGGATCGGCGCTCTCGCCGCGCTGCGGCGTCTTCGCCATCAGCTTGAGGATGTACCAGACGCCGACGCCGAACACCGCGAAATAGACGATCACGAAGGCGATCAGCGAGGCGCCGACAGCCGGCGCATCGAGCGGCGACGCCGAATGCTCGGTCCTGAGCAGCTTGTAGATCGTGTAGGGCTGGCGCCCGACCTCGGTGGTCACCCAGCCCGCGATCACCGCGACGAAGCCCGCCGGCCCGAACAGGATGGCGAGGCGGTGGAGCGGCTTCCACTCGTAGAGCTTGCCGCGCACCCGCGCGATCAGGCTGAACAGGCCCAGCGCGAAGATGCCGAAGCCCAGCCCCACCATGACCCGGAACGCCCAGAAGACGATCCCCACCGGCGGATGCTCGCGGTCGGGAACCGTGTCCAGCCCCGCCAGCGGCGCATTGGGATCATGTTTCAGGATGAGCGAGGAAGCCTTTGGAATCTCTACCGCATAATCGACACGTTTGTTCGCGCTGTCGGGGATGCCGAACAGGATCAGCGGGGCACCATGCGGGTGGCTCTGATAATGGCCCTCCATCGCCATCACCTTCACCGGCTGGTGCTCCAGCGTGTTCAGACCATGCGCGTCGCCGACGAAGATCTGCACCGGAGCGACCAGCGCCGCCATCCACATCGCCATCGAGAACATCACCCGCGCGCCGCGATTGTTGCTGTCGCGCAGCAGGTGCCACGCGCCCACCGCGCCGACGACGAGCGAGGTCGTCAGATAGGCGGCGATCACGGTGTGGACGAGGCGATAGGGAAAGCTGGGGTTGAAGATGATCGCCGCCCAGCTCGGTCCCGGCACGAACTGGCCGTTGGCGGCGACCTCATAGCCGGTCGGGGTCTGCATCCAGCTGTTCACACTGAGGATCCAGAAGGCGGAGATGAAGGTGCCCACCGCCACCGCGCAGGTGGCCCCGAAATGGAGCCCCCGCCCCACCTTGTTGATCCCGAACAGCATCACGCCCAGGAAACCCGCCTCCAGGAAGAAGGCGGTCAGAACCTCATAGGCCATCAGCGGGCCGATGATCGGCCCCGCCTTGTCGCTGAACACCGACCAGTTGGTGCCGAACTGATAGGACATGACGATGCCGGAGACGACGCCCATCGCGAAGGCGACCGCGAAGATCTTGAGCCAGTAGCGATAGAGATTGTCGTAGACCGAGCGGCCGGTCTTCAGGAACAGCGCCTCCAGCACCATCAGATAGCTGGCCAGCCCGATCGAGAAGGACGGGAAGATGAAGTGGAAGCTCACCGTGAAGGCGAACTGGATCCGCGCCAGGGTCACGGCATCGAAGGCGTCCAGCATCGTGGCGGCTCCCTCCCGGTGACGCAGCGTCGTTCCGCTGCCGTCTCCAAGCCTTCCCTAGCACTAATCCCAAGCGCCGCCGACCGCGAATTGCGCCAGAGTCCGTTAATTGCAGCAAAAATTGTCCTGCCGCGTCACGCGCCCCTTCGCTGCTTGTGCTGAGCGGGGGGGCGGGATACGGCTCGCTAAGGATGGGAGAGAGGGCTTTGCGCGAAACACTGCTGGCCGCCTCGGCGGACGATCTGATGGCGGAAGCGGTACGGCTGCGCGACGCGGGTCATGGGCGGGTCCAGAGCTGGTCCCCCAAGGTGTTCATCCCGCTCACCCAGCTGTGCCGTAACCTGTGCCACTATTGCACCTTCTCGCAGCCGCCGAAGAAGGGTGAAGCCGCCTATCTGACGCGCGAGCAGGTGCTGGACGTCGCCCGCGCCGGCAAGGCGGCGGGCTGCACCGAGGCGCTGTTCACCCTGGGCGACAAGCCCGAACTGCGCTTCACCGCCGCACGCGAGGAACTGGCCCGGCTCGGCCATGAGACCACCGTCTCTTACCTGATCGAGATGTGCCGCGCGGTGCGCGACGAGACGGGCATGCTCCCCCATGTCAACGCCGGGGTGATGACCCGCGAGGAGATGGCCGAGCTGCGCACCGTCTCGGCCAGCATGGGGCTGATGCTCGAATCCGTGTCGGACCGGCTGTGCGAGAAGGGCGGCGCCCATTATCGCTCGCCCGACAAGCTGCCCTCGGTGCGGCTGGAGACCCTGCGGATCGCCGGCGAGCTGGCGATCCCCTTCACCACCGGCATCCTGATCGGCATCGGCGAGACCCGCGAGGAGCGGCTGGAGGCGATCGAGGCGATCGGCGCGCTCCACGAGCGTTACGGCCATATCCAGGAAGTCATCATCCAGAATTTCCGGGCCAAGCCGCGCACGGTGATGGCCGATGCGCCCGAACCCGACATGGACGAACTGCTCTGGACGATCGCCGCCGCGCGGATCGTGCTGGGCCCGCAGATGAACATCCAGGCGCCGCCCAACCTGTCGGCCGAGGATTTCCCGCGCCTGATGGACGCCGGGATCAACGACTGGGGCGGCGTCTCGCCGGTCACCCCCGATCATGTGAACCCCGAAGCGCCCTGGCCCGAGGTCGAGAAGCTGCGCGCCGCCACCGGCGCCAGGGGCCGCATCCTCGTCGCCCGCCTGCCCGCCTACCCCGCCTGGGGCAGCCATGGGCTGGAGCGCTGGCAGGACCCGGCGATGCGCCGCCACATCCTGGCGGCCGCCGACACCACGGGCTTCGCGCGGCAGGACCGCTGGTCCCCCGGCCTCGCCTTCCCCGATCGCGCGCCCGATCCTGTGAGCGTCACGACGATCGATCCCAGAATCGCCGGGATCGTGATGGCGGCGCTGTCGGGCGAAGGGATTTCGGAAGACGACATCGTCACGCTGTTCGACGCGCGCGATGCCGATCTGGAGCATGTCTGCCGCGCCGCCGACGACCTGCGCCACCAGGTCAATGGCGAGACGATCACCTATGTGGTCAACCGCAACATCAACTACACCAATATCTGCACCTACAAGTGCAGCTTCTGCGCCTTTTCCAAGGGCAACACCTCGGACGAGCTGCGCGGCAAGCCCTATGACCTCGATATCGAGGAGGTGATCCGCCGCACCGAGGAGGCCTGGGCGCGCGGCGGCACCGAAGTGTGCCTGCAGGGCGGCATCCACCCCCATTATACCGGCAACACCTATATCAAGCTGGCCAAGGCCGTCCGCGCCGCCGTGCCCGAGATGCACATCCACGCCTTCTCGCCGCTGGAAGTATCGCAGGGCGCCGCCACGCTCGGCCTTCCGCTCGAGGATTTCCTGCGCCAGTTGAAGGACGCCGGGCTCGACACCCTGCCCGGCACCGCTGCCGAGATCCTCGACGACGAGGTGCGAGACATCATCTGCCCCGACAAGGTGAACACCGACCAGTGGCTGGAGGTGATCGAGACCGCCCACAAGGTGGGCTTCCGCACCACCGCGACGATCATGTTCGGCCATGTCGAGACGAGCCGCCACTGGGCCCGCCATCTGCTGCGCATCCGCGCGCTCCAGGCGCGCACCGGCGGCTTCACCGAGTTCGTCCCCCTGCCCTTCGTCCATATGGAGGCGCCGATGGGGCTGCGCGGCCAGGCCCGCCACGGCCCCACCTTCCGCGAGGTGCGGCTGATGCACGCGGTGGCGCGGCTTGCGCTGCATCCGCTGATCACCAACATCCAGACGAGCTGGGTGAAGCTGGGCCCGGCCGGAGTCGCGGCCTGCCTGTCGGGGGGCGCCAACGATCTGGGCGGTACCCTGATGAACGAGAGCATCTCGCGCGCCGCGGGCACCACCCATGGCCAGGAAATGCCGCCCGAGGCGATGGAGGAGCTGATCCGCTCGATCGGCCGCCATCCGCGCCAACGCAGCACCGCCTATGGCAAGATCAGCCAGGAAACGCATCTGCGCGGCCTCAACGCCGCCGAGTTGACCCCGATGGTCCTCACCCCGCCGCGCAAGCAGCGCGTCCACTGATTGCCTCTCTCCACCAGCGAGCCTAATTCCCGCGCATGACTCAGACCAACGCCGCCCTGTCGCTGCTCGCCCTTGGCGGCGTGCCCATGATCCAGGCCGGGGCCGATCTCGCCCAGGTGGTGCTCGCCGCCCTCGACGCCGCCGGCCAGACGCTCGCCGACGGCGACGTGATCGTGCTGGCGCAGAAGATCGTTTCCAAGGCCGAGGGCCGGCTGATCGACCTCGCCACGGTCGAGGCTTCCACGCAGGCCGCCGACATCGCCAAGCGGGTCGACAAGGACCCGCGCCTCGTCGAGCTGATCCTGGGCGAGGCGCAGGAGGTGATGCGTGTGCGGCCCGGCGTGCTGATCGTCCGCCACCGGCTCGGCCTCGTCCTCGCCAATGCCGGGATCGACCAGTCGAACATCGACCATGCCGGCAATAGCTATGCCCTGCTGCTGCCCGTCGACCCCGACGCCAGCGCCGAGCGGCTGCGCGCCGCGCTGCAGGAACGGACCGGCGCCGATGTCGCGGTGCTGATCATCGACAGTCTTGGCCGCGCCTGGCGCACCGGCACCACCGGCACCGCGATCGGCATCGCCGGCATGCCGGGGCTGGTCGACCTGCGCGGGCGCGAGGATCTCCACGGCCGCCGGCTGGAGACCAGCGAACTGGGCCTGGCCGACGAAGTCGCCGCCGCCGCCTCGCTGGTGATGGGCCAGGCCGACGAGGGCCGCCCGGTCGTGCTGGTGCGCGGGGTCGGCTATGGCCGGCGCGACGGCAAGGCGAGCGAGCTGATCCGCCCGCGCCACATGGACCTGTTCGCATGACGATCCTGGCGCTCGCGGGCGGCGTCGGCGGCGCGCGCCTCGCCAAGGGGCTGGCGGCGGTGCTCGCGCCGCAGGAACTCTCGATCGTCGTCAACACCGGCGACGATTTCGAGCATCTCGGCTTCCTGGTCTGCCCCGATCTCGACACCGTCTGCTACACGCTGGCGGGCGTGAACAACGCCGCGCAAGGCTGGGGCCTTGAAGGCGAGACCTGGGCCTTCATGGACGCCCTGCGCACGCTGGGCGGAGAAGACTGGTTCAACCTGGGCGACCGCGATCTCGCGACCCATGTCACCCGTCGCGGCATGCTCGGCAGCCACAGCCTGTCGGCGATCACCGCGCATCTCGCGGCCAGGCTCGGTATCGCCCATGCGATCGCACCGATGAGCGACGATCCCGTGCGCTCGATGGTCGACACCGACGAAGGCGAGCTCGCCTTCCAGCACTATTTCGTCCGCCGCCGGGCCGAGCCGCGCTTCAAGTCGATCCGTTTCGCCGGGATCGAAACCGCGCGCCCCTCGGCCGCGCTGGTCGCCGCGCTCGACGATCCGGCGCTGGAGGCGATCATCCTCTGCCCGTCCAACCCGGTGCTCAGCATCGCCCCGATCCTGGCGTTGCCGGGCATCCGCACCAAATTGAAGGCCCGCAAGGTCCCGATCGTCGCGGTCTCGCCCTTCATCGGCGGTCAGGCGATCAAGGGCCCGGCGTCGAAGATCATGGCCGAGATCGGCATCGCCACCACCCCGGCGGGGCTCGCCGGCTATTATGGCGGGCTGCTCGACGGCATCGTGATCGATCGCGCCGATGCCGGCGATGCGGCGGAGGGGGCCGCGCTCCACGTCACCGACACGCTGATGCGCGGGGCCGACGACCAGAAGCGCCTCGCCGCCGAGACGCTCGCCTTCGCGCGTTCGCTGGCCTGACATGGCGGTCCATGTCGTCCTCGCCGTCCGGCCGACGCTGGAGGGCAAGACCCGGCTCGCCGATGCGCTGCCGTTCAAGGACAGGATATCCCTGAATAACAAAATGTTCCGGCATGTCTTTTCGACATTGCTGGAGCTTTTTCCGACCGAGCGGATCGTCCTTGTCAGCCGCTCCGAGGAGCTGGTCGAGGAAGCCCATGTCGCCGGCGCGGTGACGGTCGCCGAGCGTGGCGCCGACCTCAACGAGGCCCTGTCGCAAGGAGCGAAGGTCGCGGTCGATCGTGGGGCGAGCGCGGTTCTCACCCTGAGCACCGACCTGCCCTATCTGGAGCCGGCCGATCTGGCGGCGATGCTGGAGGCGCCGGGCGATGTCGTGATCGCCACCGATCGCGAACGGCAAGGCACCAACGCGCTGCTGCTGCGCCGTCCCTTCGCCATCCCCTATCGCTATGGCCTCGGTAGCCTGGCCGCGCATCGCGCCGAGGCCGAGGCGGCCGGGCTCGCCGTCACGGTGATCCACCGCCCCGGCCTGGCGCGCGACATCGACACGCCGGCCGATCTGGCGGAGTTGCGGAGCGGCGGCGACTGATATCCCCGTCGCTCCGGCGGAGGCCGGAGCCGCCAGAGGCTCTTGCGGTCAGGTTGCGGCTGGAATCCGTGGCGGCCCCGGCCTCCGCCGGGGCGACGCTTGTGGAGAGACTTACTTCGTCTCGACGAAATCCGCGACGAAGCGGTCGAGCAGGCGCACGCCATAGCCGGTCGCGCCCTTGTCCCAGGTGGCGCCGGGCTTCGACGACCAGACCATACCGGCGATGTCGAGATGCGCCCAGCGAACGCCGTCCTCGATATAACGCTTGAGGAACTGCGCCGCGGTGATCGAGCCGCCCTCGCGCGGGCCGACATTCTTCATGTCGGCGATCGGCGAGTCGATCAGCTTGTCATAGGCGTCGCCGAGCGGCATCCGCCACAGCTTGTCGCCGACCTCCTTGCCCGAGGCGGTAAGCTGGTCGGCCAGCTCGTCGTCATTGGCGAACAGGCCGCCATATTCATAGCCGAGCGAGACGATCATCGCGCCGGTCAGGGTGGCGAGGTCGACGATCGTCTTAGGATTGTGGGTCTTCTGGACCCAGGTGAGCGCGTCGCACAGCACCAAGCGGCCCTCGGCGTCGGTGTTGATCACCTCGATCGTCTGGCCCGACATCGAGGTGACGACGTCACCGGGGCGCTGGGCATTGCCGTCGGGCATGTTCTCGACCAGGCCGCAGACGCCGATGACATGCGCCTTGGCCTTGCGCAGCGCGAGCGCCTTCATCGTGCCCGCGACGACGCCGGCACCGCCCATGTCCCACTTCATGTCCTCCATGCCCGCCGGCGGCTTCAGCGAGATGCCGCCGGTGTCGAAGGTGACGCCCTTACCGACGAAGGCGACCGGCGGCTCGGCGCCGTCGGTGCCGTCCCACGTCATCACCAGCAGCCGGGCCGGGCGCACCGAGCCCTGGGCGACGCCGAGCAGCGCGCCCATGCCCAGCGCGGCCATCGCCTCGGGATCGAGCACCTCGATCTTCACGCCAAGGTCGGCGAGCGGCCGGCAGCGCTCCACGAAGCTTTCCGGATAGATGATATTGGCGGGCTCGGTGACGAGCGTGCGGGTGAACATCACGCCCTCGGCCACCGCCTCGCGCACCTTCCACGCGTCGGACGCGCCGCTGCCGCCGCCGACGATCACGATCTCCTGCAGCGACGGGCGCTGCTTGGCCTCGAGCTTGGTGCGATAGACGTCATGCCGCCAGCTGCGCAGCAGCGCGCCGAAAGCCAGCTTGGCGGCGGCCTCGGCCGGCGCCTCGGGCGCCACGCCGCTGATGTCGACGACGAGCGTGGTCTCGCCCGAAGTCAGCAGCTTGGCGGCCAGTGCCGCGCCGGCGCGCTCGAAATCATGCCGCGAACCGACACCGGCCAGCAGCACGCGACGGTTGACGCCGCCGCTCTCGCCGAACAGCTCGACCACCGCGCCGCCCTCGCCGTCGAAACGGTTGGCCGCGCCCGCGCCGCGGGCCAGCCCCGCCGTGCCTTCGGACAGGGCCGCGAGGCCCGAACCACCCAGGCCGCCGGGGGCGAGAACAATCGCCAGGGCATGGGCGTTGGCGGGCAGACTGTCGGCAAAGCTGATACGCATCGAGGGGGGCTTCCTTGTTCTTTCCTGCCTTTCATCTAGGGAGCCTGTATCGCCGCCGCAACGGTGCTGATCCCCTGGCGGCCCTCGGACGAACGCCGAGAGGATTGCAGCCGCGCCCCGGGTGCGATAGGCGGGCCAACGCGTTGCGAACCGCCGGTGCGCACCCGATGCGGCTCCATCGTCCGGGGCCCATGATGTGGGGAAGTGTGAAGAAGCCTCGATTTACCCTGCTGGCGACGGCGCTGCCCCTGCTCGGACTCACCTCCGCGCTCGGCCTGGCCTCGCCCGCTTTCGCCCAGGACCTGACCACGCCGCGCGGCGGGCCGCCTTTGCAAGGCGACGCCCCCACCCCGACCAATGAGGAAGAGGTGACCTTCGCTTCGGACGCGCTGGCCTATGACAGCGACGCCGAGATCATCACCGCCACCGGCAATGTCCGGATGATGCGCCGGGGCGACCGGCTGCGCGCCGACAAGGTGGAGTGGAACCAGAAGACCGGCATGGTCCATGCCGAGGGCAATGTCGCGGTCGTCAATTCGGGCGGCGACACCGTCTATGGCGACTCGGTGGAACTCACCGACACGCTGAAGGACGGCGTGATCGAGAATCTGCTGCTGGTGCTCAACGATGGCGGCCGCCTAGCGGCGGTCCATGGCACCCGGCAGAACGAGGTCTCGACGCTCGACAAGGCCGTCTACACCCCCTGCGCGGTGATCGACGACAAGGGTTGCCCCAAGGAGCCGATCTGGAAGATCAGCGCGGTTCGGGTGGTGCACGATCCCAGCAAGCACAGGATCAGCTACAAGGGCGCGCGCCTCAGCCTGCTCGGCGCCCCGATCCTGATCCTGCCCGGCCTGTCGCATCCCGACGGCAGCGGCGGCGGCGGATCGGGCCTGCTGCTGCCCGACATCAAATATAGCCGGGTGAACGGCGGCGAACTGGCCCTGCCCTATTATTTCCAGCTCGCGCCCAACCGCGACTTGACCCTGACGCCACATGTCTACACCAAGGTCGCCCCGGCGATCGAGGCGGCCTATCGCTCGCTCAGCTCGGCCGGCGCGTGGCAGGCGGCGGGCATGCTGACCTACAGCTCGCGCGTACCCGCCACGGTCACCACGCCCAACCCGAACGGCAACAAGGACATTCGCGGCTATCTGGACGCGAACGGCCAGTTCCAGCTCGATCCCTATTGGACGCTCTCGGGTTCGATCCGCGCCACCAGCGACCGCACCTTCCTGCGCCGTTATGATATTTCGCGCGACGACCGGCTGCGCAGCCAGCTCCAGGCCGAACGGATCACCACCAACAGCTATTTCTCGATCAAGGGCTGGGCGGTCCAGACGCTGCGCGTCAACGACGTCCAGGGCCAGCAGCCGATCGCGCTGCCGGCGATCGACTATCGGCTGCGGCTCACCGATCCGCTGGTCGGCGGCTCGCTGCAGCTGCAGGCGAACAGCCTAGCGCTGATCCGCACCGACGGGCAGGACACCCAGCGCGCCTTCGTCGGCGCCCAGTGGGATCTGCGCCGCTACACGCCGCTGGGCCAGGAAGTGACGCTGACCGGCTATCTGCGCGGCGACCTCTATCACACCGACCAGATCGGTCGGACCAGCACGATCATCTATCGCGGCGATCCGGGCTGGACGACGCGCGGCATCGCGGCCCTCGCCGCCGATTTCCGCTGGCCCTTCATCGGCGATTTCGGCAGCGGATCGCAGCGGATCACCCCGCGGCTGCAGATCGTCGCCAATCCGCGCACCCGCAACCTGCGCATCCCCAACGAGGACGCCCGCTCGCTCGACCTCGAGGATTCGAACCTGTTCGCGCTCAACCGCTTCTCGGGGTACGACCGCTGGGAAGACGGCAGCCGCGTCACCTATGGCGCCGAATGGGCGGTGGACCTGCCCGGCATCTCGTTCAACACGGTGATCGGCCAGAGCTATCGCCTGACCGACAAGCCCAGCCTGCTGCCGGCCGGTACCGGCCTGTCGGACCGGCTGTCCGACATCGTCGGCCGCACCACCCTGAAATATGGGCGCTTCCTGGAGTTCACCCACCGCTTCCGGCTGGACAAGGACAGTTTCGCCATCCGCCGCAACGAGATCGACGCGACGATCGGCACCAAGCGGACCTATGCGATCATCGGCTATCTGAAGCTCAATCGCGACATTTCGTCGACGATCGAGGATCTCCGCGACCGCGAGGAAGTCCGTCTCGGCGGGCGAATCCAGCTCGCACGCTACTGGTCGGTGTTCGGCTCCACCGTGATCGACCTGACGAGCCGCAAGGAAGATCCGCTGACGCTATCCGACGGATATCAGCCGATCCGCCACCGTCTCGGCTTCCTGTACGATGACGATTGCATCGAACTGGGCGTGACGTGGCGGCGCGAATATGCGGCGATCGGCGATGCCCGGCGCGGCAATACTTTCCTGTTGCGTCTGGCGCTCAAGAATTTGGGCCGCTAAGCGTGCATTCAGCGGACCCGTGCGAAACGCACGGCAAAATCCAGTCGATCGAGGAATCAAGCCAGGTGCGTGCAAGCAAGTTTAGCCGGGGCGGATATTGGAAGATGATGGCGGCGGTGGCGGTGATGGCCGCGCCGCTCTCCGCGCAGACCGTCGAAGGTGGAGACGAGGATTTCACTGCGGGTCTCGATATCCCGAAGGACATCCAGGTGTTCGGCAACAAGGACCCCAACCTCCGCACCGCCACCGCGATCGTCAACGGCACGATCATCACCCAGACCGACGTCGACCAGCGCCTCGCGCTGGTGGTGGCCGCCAATGGCGGCAAGATCCCCGACGAAGAGCGTGAGCGGCTGCGCCTGCAGGTGCTGCGCAACCTGATCGACGAGACGCTCCAGATCCAGGAAGCGACCGCGCAGAAGGTGGAGGTGAGCCGCGAGGAGGTCCAGCAGACCTATGACCGCGTCGCCAACAACTTCCGCAAGAGCCCCAAGGACTTCGCCGTCTTCCTGCGCGAGAAGGGCTCGTCCGAGGGCTCGATCAAGCGCCAGATCGAGGGCGAGGCCGCCTGGCGCCGCGTGCTCAGCCGCAAGATCGAGCCGTTCATCGCGGTCAGCGACGAGGAAGTGAACGTCATCATCGCCCGGCTGCAGGCCAACAAGGGCGCCGATGAATTCCATGTCGGCGAAATCTTCCTGTCGGCGACGCCCGAAGCAATGGCCGATGCCGAGCAGAACGCCAACCGGATCATCGACCAGATCCGCCGCGGCGCCTCCTTCGCGGCCTATGCCCGCCAGTTCTCCGAAGCCTCGACCGCGGCGGTGGGCGGCGATCTCGGCTGGGTCCGCACCGGCCAGCTGCCCGATCAGCTCTCCAGCGTGGTCACCCAGCTCAGCCCCGGCCAGATCAGCGCGCCGATCGCGGTGCCCGGTGGCTTCTCGATCCTGCTGCTGATCGACAAGCGCCAGGTGCTCGGCACCGATCCGCGCGACGCGCAGCTGCTGCTCAAGCAGCTCACCATCGCCTTCGCGCCCGGCACCACCCAGGCCCAGGCGACCCCGAAGGTGGAGGCCTTTGCCAAGGCGCTCGAGAATCTGCGCGGCTGCGGCAACGCCAACGAGGTCGCCCAGTCGATCGGCGCCGAGGTGGTCAACAACGACCAGATGAAGATTCGCGATCTGCCGGCGCAGTTGCAGGAAGTGATGCTGAAGCTCCAGGTCGGCCAGTCGACCCCGCCCTTCGGTTCGCTGAACGACGGCGTGCGCGCGCTGATCCTGTGCGGCCGCGACGATCCCGCCCCCGCTTCCGGCCCGTCGTTCGAGCAGATCCAGTCGCAGATCGAGCAGGAGCGCGTGAATCGCCGCGCCCAGCGCTATCTGCGCGACCTGCGCCGCGACGCGGTGATCGAATATCGATGAGGCGATGACGATCGGACCGCTCGCCGTAGCTCTGGGCGATCCCGCCGGGATCGGGCCCGAGATCGTGGCCAAGGCCTGGGACGCGCGCGAACGCTATGGGCTCGCCCCCTTCTTCGCGATCGGCGACCGCCGCTCGATCGAAGCGGTGTGGAAGGGCCCGATCGCGCAGATCGCCAGCCCCGATGAGACCGTGGACGCCTATGACGAGGCGCTGCCGCTGATCCAGATCGAGGATACCGGGCCGATCGTGCCCGGCCACCCCGACCTGGCCGGCGCCCGCTGCGCGCTCGATTCGCTCGAAATGGCCGCCGGCCTCGCCCGCTCGCCGATGGTCGGCGGGCTCGTCACCGCCCCGGTCGCCAAGTCGCAGCTCTACGCGATCGGCTTCACCCATCCGGGCCAGACCGAGTTCGTCGCCGAGCGTTGCGGCATCGCCAAGGCCAATACCGTCATGCTGCTCGCAGGCCCCACCCTGCGCGCCGTGCCGATCACCACCCATGTGCCGTTGCGCGACGTGGCCGACATCATCAGCATCGAGCTGATCGTCGCCAAGGCCCGCGCCACCGACCGGGGGCTTTCGCGCAATTTCGGGATCGAGCGCCCCCGCCTCGCCATCGCCGGCTTCAACCCGCATGCCGGCGAACAGGGCGCGATCGGCCGCGAGGAGATCGAGATCATCATCCCCGCGGTCGAGATCCTGCGCGCCGAGGGGATCGACATCGTCGGCCCGCTCTCGGCCGACACGATGTTCCACCCCAGCGCCCGCGCGCAATATGACTGCGCGCTGTGCCTCTATCATGATCAGGCGCTGATCCCGCTCAAGACCCTCCATTTCGACGAGGGGGTCAACATGACCCTGGGCCTGCCGATCGTCCGCACCGCGCCCGACCATGGCACCGCCTTCGCGATCGCCGGCCAGAACAAGGCCAATCCGGGCGCGATGATCGCCGCGATCGCGCTCGCGGCCGAGGCCGCCCGGAACCGCCTCATCTACGCATGAGCAAGCATCTGCCGGACCTGCCACCGCTGCGCGAGGTGATCGCGCGGCACGGGCTCAGCGCCCAGAAGGCGCTGGGCCAGAATTTCCTGCTCGACGGCCAGCTGCTCGACCGGATCGCGCGGGTGCCCGGCGATCTGGAGGGACAGACGGTCTATGAGGTCGGCCCCGGCCCCGGCGGGCTGACCCGCGCGCTGCTCGGCGCCGGCGCCTCGGTGGTCGCGGTCGAGCGCGACAATCGCTGCCTGGCGGCGCTCGACGAACTCAACAGCGCTTCGGGCGGGCGGCTGCGCGTGATCTCCGCCGACGCGATGAAGATCGACGAGCGCGCCGAGGCCGGCGATGGCGCGCATATTGCCTCCAACCTGCCCTATAATGTCGGCACCGCGCTGTTCGTCCGCTGGATGACCGGTGACGCCTGGCCGCCCTGGTGGCAATCGCTGACCCTGATGTTCCAGAAGGAAGTCGCCGAGCGGATCGTGGCGAAGCCGGGCACCGATGCCTATGGCCGCCTTGCCGTGCTCGCGCAGTGGCGGGCGAAGCCGACGATCGCGATGAACGTCCACCGCTCGGCCTTCGTGCCGCCGCCCAAGGTGATGTCGGCGGTGATCCATGTCGTTCCGGGCGAACAGCCCGCCGGCGTGGGAATCCAGTCGATCGAGATGCTGACCGCCGCCGCCTTCGGCCAGCGGCGCAAGATGCTGCGGCAGAGCCTGAAGGGCGTGAAGGGCGCGGTCGAGATGCTCGCGGAGGTCGGGATCGATTCCGAACGCCGCGCCGAGACGGTGACGGTCGACGAGTTCGTGGCGCTCGGCCGGGCGCTGGAGGGCTGAGAGGCGGTCAAAAAGCCACCTCCTCGCCCCAGTCCGTCATTCCAGCGAAAGCTGGAATCTCAGGAGGCTCCTGCCTCCAGCTCTTCTCCCCTCTCCCGAGACTCCAGCTTTCGCTGGAGTGACGGCTAGAGGGAAAGAAGCAGAAGCTTATTTGTCGCTGACGCTGCTCTGCTCGGCGCCCTTCGGCGGCACCTTGTCGGTGGCCTTGGCGGCGACGATCGCGGGCGGCGGGCCCTTGGCGATCGCGGCGGCGAGCTGGGTGGCGGGGGCGCATTCGGTCTTGCACAGCGCGCGCACGCGGGCAAGGTTCGCCTTGGCACGCTCGACCGCGCCCTTCTGGACCATCGCCTCGCCCTGCGCCGACAGCGCGTTGACATCGTTGGGCTCCAGCGAGAGCGCCTCGAAATACATGCGGATCGCCTTGCCCGGCAGCTGCTGGGCCTGGGCGACGCGGCCCAGTGCGACGAAGGCAGCGCGGTTGCGCGGATCGATCGCGAGTGCGGTTTCGAACGCATCGTTCGCCGCCTCCAGATTGCCGGCGCGGAAGGCCGTCTGGCCCTCATTATACAGCACGGTCGACTTGGGATTAATCTGGTCGTCGGCCTTCTGGCCGTTCACGCCGCTGGAAACCGCAAGCAGGCTCAGCGACAGGGCGATCGCAACAGGCGAAAAACGCATCAACTTCTCCCAAAGGGCCGTATTCCGCCATATTAGCATGCCCGGACCAGCCTGGCGACGAAAAAGCCGTCCGTAGCGTCATACTTAGGGCTCAAAACCCGGCCCGCGCCGCGCTGCCGGCCTGCCGCGAAGGGCAGGGTTTCGGCCGCGAAACCGGTCTCCCGTGCAAGGAAAGCCGCCACCTGATCGGCGCCTTCCTCATCGAGCAGCGAGCACACCGCATAGATAAGCGCGCCGCCGGGGCGGACAAGCCGAGCGGCGACATCGAGCACATGCGCCTGGGTCTCGGCGAGCCGGGCGAGCCGGTCGGGCGTCAGCCGCCAACGCGCCTCGGGATTGCGCCGCCAGGTGCCGGTGCCCGAGCAGGGCGCGTCCACCAACACGACGTCGCAGCCATCCTGCAGATCGCCCAGCGTCGCCATTTCGCGGCCCGGGTTCAGCAGACGGGTGTCGATCTCTCCTGCCCCCGCCCGCTCGGCGCGCGGCGCGAGGCGCTGGAGCCGGGCACGGTTAGTGTCGCTGGCAATCAGATGCCCCTGCCCGGCCATATCGTCGGCCAGCGCCAGGGTCTTGCCACCGGCCCCGGCGCACAGGTCGAGTACGGTCATGCCCGGCTTCGCCTGGCCCGCCAGCGCGATGAGCTGGCTGCCCTCGTCCTGGATCTCGACCAACCCCTGTTCCCAGGCGGGGGTCGCCTCGATCGAGGTGCCCTCGGGCAGGCGCAGGCCGTGCGGTGCGAAGGGCGTCGGCTGTGCCTCGGGCAGCAGCGCCGCCACCTCGTCGCGATCGCCGCGTTGGCTGTTGACCCTCAGGTCGAGCGAAGCGCGTTCGAGAAGGGCGTCATGCTCGGCCGGATCGATCCGCGCCGCCAGCCAGGCCGGCAGCACACCCGCCGTAGCACCGGCTTCATCGGCGGCAATCGGGGCCGGCGTGTGCGGCGCGCCGATGAAGGCGGCCGCCAGCGACTCGTCCTCGCGCGCGAGCCCAACCAGCGCCGCGCGGCCATGCGCCGGCGCATCGCCCGCGCGGCGGATCGCGCGATAGACGAGGTCTCGGATCGCCCGCCGGTCCTTCGATCCGGCGTAGCGACGCGTCTTGAAATAGCGCGCGATCAGGGTGTCGGCCGCCGCCCCACCCTCGCGTGCGGCCGCGATGATCTGGTCGAGCAGCTCGATCGCCGCCTGCGCGCGGGCGCCGGGGGTCATATCGCCCCCCCGACCCGCGCGCGGGATCGGGAGATCATCGGCTTACCGGGTCGGGTAATTGGGTGCCTCGCGGGTGATCGTCACGTCGTGGACGTGGCTTTCCTTCAAGCCGGCATTGGTGATGCGGACGAAGCGCGCGCGCTCCTTCAGCTCGGCGATCGTGCGGGCGCCGGTATAGCCCATCGCCGCCTTCACGCCGCCCACCAGCTGGTGGATCACGTCGCGCGCCGGGCCCTTGTAGGGCACCTGGCCCTCGATCCCCTCGGGCACCAGCTTCATCTGGTCCTTGATGTCCTGCTGGAAATAGCGGTCGGCCGAGCCACGCGCCATCGCGCCGACCGAGCCCATGCCGCGATAGGCCTTGTAGGTGCGGCCCTGGTACAGGAAGGTCTCGCCCGGGGCTTCCTCGGTGCCGGCGAGCAGCGAGCCCACCATCACCGAACTCGCGCCCGCCGCCAGGGCCTTGGCGATGTCGCCCGAAGTGCGCAGGCCGCCATCGGCGATCACCGGAACGCCCGACTTGGCGGCTTCCTCGGCCGATTCCATCACCGCGGTGAGCTGCGGTACGCCGACGCCGGCGACGACGCGGGTGGTGCAGATCGAGCCCGGACCGATGCCCACCTTGATACCGTCGGCCCCGGCGCCGATCAGCGCGCGGGTCGCCTCGGCGGTGGCGACGTTGCCGGCGATCACCTGCACCGAATTGGACAGGCGCTTCACCCGCTCGACGGCGCGGGCGACGTCGCGGTTATGGCCATGGGCGGTGTCGATCACGATCAGGTCGCACTCGGCGTCGATCAGCGCCTCGGTGCGCTCGAAGCCCTTGTCGCCCACGGTGGTCGCGGCCGCGACCCTCAGCCGGCCACCGGCATCCTTGGTGGCCGACGGATAGTTCACCGCCTTCTCGATATCCTTGACGGTGATCAGGCCGACGCAGCGATAGGCGTCGTCGACGACCAGCAGCTTCTCGATCCGGCGCTGGTGGAGGGTGCGGCGCGCCTCCTCCTGGCTGACGCCGGCCGGGACCACCGCCAGATTCTGGCGGGTCATCAGCTCGGCGACGGGCTGATTGGGGTTTTCGGCGAAGCGGACGTCGCGGTTGGTGAGGATGCCGACCAGCTTGCCGTCGGCCTCGACCACCGGGATGCCCGAGATGCGGTGGCGCGCCATCAGGTCCAGCGCGTCGGCCAGGGTCTGCTCGGGGCGCATCGTGATGGGGTTCACCACCATACCCGATTCGAAGCGCTTCACCGCGCGGACGGCCGCCGCCTGCTCGTCGACGGTCAGGTTGCGGTGGAGCACGCCGAGACCGCCGAGCTGCGCCATCACGATCGCCATGTCGGCTTCGGTGACGGTGTCCATCGCCGAGGACAGGATGGGGATGTTGAGCGCGATGGCCTTGGTCACCTGGGTGGCGGTGACGGCCTGGCTCGGCAGCACATCCGACTCGCCCGGCCGAAGGAGCACGTCGTCGAAAGTAAGGCCGAGGCTGATGTCCATGAGGTCGAATCCCAGCGAGGTAGTGAAGGATTCGAGGCCATATATGCCGGGGGGCTGAGGATCGCTAGCCCGTGTTTCGCTTTTTCGTCATGCCGGCGGAAGCTGGCATCCCCCGAGAGTAGCGGGTGCTACATCTCCCGAGACCCCGGCCTGCGCCGGGACGATGCGAGAGGCCGCTACCCCAACCCTATTCCTCGCCGTGGATGATCACCCGGTTGCGGCCGCCATTCTTGGCCGCATAGAGCGCCTCGTCGGCGCGCTTCAATATCTCGCCCTCGCCCTCGCCGATCGTCAGCTGGGCGATGCCGGCCGAGAAGGTGACGGTGCCGAGCGGCTCGCCGGTGGTCTTGGACACCAGGTGACGGCCCGAGAGCTCGTCGCGCACCTCGTCCACGCGCATCGCGGCGCGGCGCGCCATGATGCCGTCGAACAGCACCAGGAATTCCTCGCCGCCGAAACGGCCGACGAAAGCGTCCTCGCCGACGCCTTCGACCAGCGCCTCGGCGACCATCTTGAGGATGCGGTCGCCGGTGTCATGCCCGAAATTGTCGTTGATCTTCTTGAAATGGTCGATGTCGCAGAAGGCCACCGACAGCGGGGTCCCCTCCGCATTGGCCTGCGCCATCGCGCGCAGCAAACGCGACTGGAAGGCGCGACGATTGGCGAGGCCGGTGAGCGGATCGCTCTCGGCCACCGCCTGCGCCTCGGCTAGGTCGCCCTGCAGCGATTCCATCTGCGCGCCCATGTCTGCCAGGCGGCGCTCGGCATCCTGGGTCTTGCCGATCATCGTGCGGGTCAGCTCGACCATCAGGCTGAGCGCGCGGGTCGCCGATTCGCCGCCGGCGTCGAGCGCCGCGGCGCCGCGATCGAGGGCGCTGCCATAGGCATTGGCGTCGCTGCGCGACTGGCCGACCAGGCTGGACGCCAGGACCATGCTCTGATGCGCCTGGTCGATCAGCTTCTCGAGCAGTTCGGACGACACCTTGCCCGAGGTCTCGTCGACGATCTGCGCGGCCGCCTCGTTGGTCAGCAGCCCGTCGCGGCCGATCGCCGCCTCGACCGCATCGATCAGCGCCGCGTCATGCCCGCCCAGATATTGATAGGCGAGATCATAGTTCAGCGGGGTCGGGTTCAGCCGGTGCAGCCGCAGGAAGCCGCCGATGCGGCTGTACAGGTCGGGCGCCTCATCGTCGGACAGCGGCAGGCCGGGGGCCGGCGATCCAGACAGTGACTGGCCCGAAAGCGAGGGGGCCGCGCCAAAAGGCTCGTCGGTGCTGCGACCGAAGATCGTGTCGAGGCTCCAGCCCTTGCGGCCGGCGGCTGATGGCGGCTTTCCTTCGTACATGTCACCTACCCGGAGAATTATCCCCCGGGCGTAACAGCCGCGCCTTAATTTTCGGTTGCCCCCTCCCCGATCGCGCGCAGATCGGGATCGATACGGTTCCGACGGGCTTCGACCGAGAACAGCCGCTCGCGGCTGTAATAGCCGAGCGGCCAGTCGCGCTGCCCCTCGGGCGCCAGCAGCAAGCCGTTGACCCGCTCGGCCAGCCCCGCCGCCTCGCAGCGCGCCAGCCACCGGCGCACGCCCGCAATGAAGGCGTGGGTGATCGTGTCGTGATAGCCGTGATGGTCGTCGTTCACGCCGCCCACCGCGGCATTATAACCGCTGATGATGCCGCGCATGTCGCGCTCGGGATCGATCTCCGGCCGTTCGGTGACGATCCACAGGCAGGCGCCCAGATGCGCCTCATGGGTCCACTCTTCCTTGGGCAGGCTATGGTCGAGCAGGCCGCGCCCGACATGGCGAACGGCTTCGTCATCCGCGAACAGGCGCGGCCCTTCATGATCGGTCATTTTCTTATCCCCCAAATAGAAGAAGGGCGCCCTGCCGAAGCGGGGCGCCCTCCAAAGGCCTAAACGGCCCTCTTAGGTTGTCGATCAGGCTGCCTTCGGAGCCGCCTGACGAACGCCTTCATCGACATGCTCTTCGAATTGCTCGAAATTCTCGATGAACTGGCTGACCAGCGTCTTGGCGGTCTTGTCATATTCGGCCGGATCGGCCCAGGCGCCGCGCGCGTCGAGCAGCTTGCTGTCGACACCCGGCACCGCGACCGGAACCTCGAAGCCGAAATTCGGATCCTTGCGGAACTCGGCGTCCTTCAGGCTGCCGTCGAGCGCGGCGTTGAGCAGCGCGCGGGTCGCCTTGATCGGCATGCGCTTGATGCCCGGCATCGTCGCCTTGCCGCCCGACCAACCGGTGTTGACCAGCCAGCAATCGACGCCGCCCTTGGCGATCCGCTCCTTGAGCAGGTTGCCGTAGACCGACGGGTGGCGCGGCATGAACGGCGCGCCGAAGCAGGTGGAGAAGGTCGCCGACGGCTCGGTGACGCCGATCTCGGTGCCGGCGACACGCGCGGTGTAGCCCGACAGGAAGTGGTACATCGCCTGGTCCGGGGTCAGCTTCGCGATCGGAGGCAGCACGCCATAGGCGTCGGCGGTCAGGAAGATGATGTTCTTCGGGACCGGGCCGAGATTTTCCTTCGACGCATTCGGGATGAAATCGATCGGATAGGAACCGCGGCTGTTCTCGGCGAGGCTGTCGTCGTCGAGGTCGATCTCGCGGGTGACCGGATCGATCACGACATTCTCCAGCACCGTGCCGAAGCGCTTGGTGGTGGCGTAGATCTCGGGCTCGGCCTCGGGCGAGAGGCGGATCATCTTGGCGTAGCAGCCGCCCTCGAAGTTGAAGACCGCCTCGTCCGACCAGCCATGCTCGTCGTCACCGATCAGGGTGCGGCTGGCGTCGGCCGACAGCGTGGTCTTGCCGGTGCCCGACAGGCCGAAGAACACCGCGGTGTTGCCGTTCGGGCCGATATTGGCCGAGCAGTGCATCGGCATCACGCCGTCGACGGGCAGCTTGTAGTTGAGGATGCCGAACACCGACTTCTTCATCTCGCCGGCATAGCGGGTGCCGCCGATCAGGATCAGCTTCTCGGTCAGGTTGACGGCGATCACCGTCTCGCTGCGGCAACCATGGCGGGCCGGGTCGGCCTTGAAGGTCGGCAGGTCGATGATGGTGAATTCGGGCACGAAGGCTTCGAGTTCCTCGGCCTTCGGACGGACCAGCAGAGTGCGGATGAACAGGTTGTGCCAGGCCAGCTCGTTGATCACGCGGACGTTGACCCGGTGCGCCGGCTGCGAGCCGCCGAACAGGTCCTGCACGAACAGCGTGTCCTTGGTGCCCAGATGGGCCAGGAAGTCAGCCTTCAGCGCGGCGAACTGCTCGGGGGTCATGCCCTTGTTGGTCTTGCCCCACCACACCGTGTCTTCGGTCTCGGCGTCACGGACGATGAACTTGTCGTTCGCCGAGCGGCCGGTGTGGGCGCCGGTCTTCACCACGAAGGGACCATCCTTGGACAGCACGCCTTCTTCGCGCTGGACGGCCTGCTCGATCAGCGGTGCGGTTCCGAGGTTCCAGTGGAGCCGGGCGTCGACAGTAATCCCCTGTTTGTCGAGGCCGTAGGCGGGGGTGAGCTGGGGCACAATAATCTCCTATACGGTGAGGCACCTTTGTGAGGTTGCCCTCCTAACGTGAGCGCGCGCTGGTCTCGCCCGACTCCCTCGGGCTGTCTTCGCGCCTTTATGTCTTTCGATCGCGCATAGTTTCAAAGGCCGGGATCGTAAAGGGGTGCGCAGCATGGTTGAACGCGCCCATGGGCTGCGCTAGTCAGAGCCTGCTTTTTCCGGGCCATGGCGTGACGGCCATTTTCCGCACTTTGGGAGGCCTTACGGTCCATGTCGCCCACGATCGCCCTGGTCGATGACGATCGCAATATCCTGACCTCGGTTTCGATTGCCCTCCAGTCCGAAGGCTTCACCGTCCGGGTTTATTCCGACGGCGAGACCGCGCTGAAGGCGCTGCTCGAGAATCCGCCGGAGCTGGCCGTGCTCGACATCAAGATGCCGCGCATGGACGGGATGGAGCTGCTGCGCCGGCTGCGCGAGAAGAGCAGCATCCCCACCATCTTCCTGACGTCGAAGGATGACGAGCTGGACGAGGCGCTCGGCCTCGCCATGGGCGCCGACGACTATATCACCAAGCCCTTCTCGCAGCGGCTGCTGATCGCCCGGATTCGCGCGATCCTGCGCCGCACCGAGGCGCGCGCCGCGACCGAGGACGAGCCCGAGACGCCCGCCGCCGAGAAGATCGTGCGCGGCCGGCTGGAGATGGACCCCGCCCGCCACAAGGTGCTGTGGAACGGCGAGGACGTGACCCTGACCGTCACCGAATTCCTGATTCTCGAGGCGCTGGCCCAGCGCCCCGGCTTCGTGAAGTCGCGCGACCAGCTGATGGACACGGCCTATCAGGACGACGTCTATGTCGACGATCGCACCATCGACAGCCACATCAAGCGGCTGCGGCGCAAGTTCCGGCAGGTCGATTCGGAGTTCAAGGCGATCGAGACCCTCTATGGCGTAGGCTATCGCTTTGCCGAAGAGTGACAGCGCCCTGGGCACGCCCGACGCGGCGGCCCGCACCTCGCTCACGAGCCGAATCCTCGCGGTGAACATCTTCGCCCTGGTGATGCTCGCCGGCGGCTTCTTCTATCTCGACAGCTATCGTTCGCAGCTGCTCGACGCGCGGCTCGACGAGACATCGACCCAGATTCGCCTGATCGCCTCGGCCTATGCGGTGACCCCGCCCGCCGAGCGCGGACCGCTGCTCGCAAGCTTCGGTAACCTCACCGACACGCGCCTCAGGGTCTATCACTACGGCTCCACCGCGCCCCTCGCAGTGGCGAAGACCCCGGTGAGCTTCGACAGCTGGTGGCTGTCGCCCCCCACCTATGTGCTGCGCGATCCTGCCCAGGAAGAATGGCAGAAGCGGGTCGCCCGCTTCCTCGATCGCTCGATCGACCTGATCGTCGATGCCGACCGGCCCGAACATTATAGCGAGCCCAATCCAGACACTTTGGCTGCCTGGCCGCTCGCGCGCGACGCGATGCAGTCGCGCGGGCTCGTCACCTCGGTCGAGCGCGCGCCCGATCGCACGCCGATGATCCTGGCCGCGATCGACATCCGCCGCCCCGATGGCAGCGGCGACCTGCTGCTCTCGACCGAGAATCAGCGCGACATCACCCGCATCGTCCGCGCCGAACGGCTCCGGCTCAGCCTGGTGCTGCTGTTCGTCGTGGTGGTGTCGGTCAGTCTGTCGCTGTTCCTGGCGCGCACTATCGTCCGGCCGCTACGCCGCCTCGCGCTCGCCGCGCACCGCGTCCGCCTGGGCCGCGCGCGCGAGGTGCAGGTGCCACGCCTGCCCGAGCGGCGCGACGAGATCGGCACCCTCGCCCGCGCGCTGTCGGACATGAGCATGGCCATCCGCCAGCGGATCGACGCGACCGAGGCCTTCGCCGCCGATGTGTCGCACGAGCTGAAGAACCCCCTCGCCTCGCTGCGATCGGCGGTCGACAGCCTCGACCTGGTCAAGGACCCGACCTTGCGCGCCCAGCTCGTCGACGTGATTCGCGACGATGTCGCCCGGCTCGACCGGCTGATCACCGACATCTCCGAAGCCTCGCGGGTCGATGCCGAACTGGCCCGGGCGCGCTTCGAATCGATCGACCTCGGCACGATGATCGAAGGGCTGCTGACGATGCGCGAGGAGCGCGGCCGCAATGGCGACGTGCGGGTCGCCTTCGCCCGGCCGCATCGCGGCACCGCGGTTGTGTTCGGCGACGGCTCGCGCCTCACCCGCGTGATCGAAAATCTGGTGGAGAATGCGGTGTCCTTCTCGCCCGCCGGGGGCCTCGTTCAGGTTGCAGCCACCCGCGATGGCGATGATGTGGTGATCCGGGTCGAGGATGAGGGTCCCGGCGTGCCGCCCGAGGCGCGCGAGGCGATCTTCAACCGTTTCCACAGCGAGCGACCCGAGGGAGAGGTATTCGGCCGGCATAGCGGGCTTGGGCTCGCCATCGCCAAGGCCATCGTCGAGGGCCATCATGGGACGATCGTCGCGACCGACAGGGACAATGCCGCCACCGGCGCCAAGTTCGTCATCCGCCTGCCCGCGCGGAGCCGCTGAGCGGTGAGCGACGACGGAGAGCCCCCCGAAAGCCTGTTCCACGCGACAAGCGTGACGATCGACGGGCGCGCCCTGCTGATCGCCGGCGCCTCGGGCAGCGGCAAGTCCGACCTCGCCCTGCGGCTGATCGATCGCGGCGCGCGACTCCTCTCCGACGATTACACGCGGATCGCGCGGCGCGGCGACCGGCTCGTCGCCCTCTCCGCCCCCCGGATCGAGGGCATGATGGAGGTGCGCGGGATCGGCATCGTCGAGCTCGACCATGTCGCCGAGGCGCCCGTGGCGCTGATCCTCGACCTCGACGCGCCCGTCGATCGCCTGCCGCCCGAAGAGCTTCCCGCCTCGCAGTTCCACGGCCTTTCGGTGCCGGTCCTGCCGCTCGCCGCGTTCGAGGCCTCGGCCCCGATCAAGGCCGAGCAGGCCCTGCTCCGTCATGGGATCGCACGACCATGACCAGCACCACCGGGCCCCGCCGAATCCTCTTCGTCACCGGCATGTCGGGCGCGGGCAAGAAGACCGCGCTCAAGGCGCTGGAGGACATGGGCTGGGAGACCGTCGACAACCTGCCGCTGTCGCTGCTCGAACGGCTGCTCGCCGCCGGGCTGGCCGAAGGCAGCATCGATGGGCAACGTCCGCTGGCGCTCGGCATCGACGGCCGGACGCGTGGCTTCGACAGCGCCGGCCTGGTCCAGCGCGCGCGCAGCCTGCGCGCCGAGGGGCGCGATGCCGGCATCCTGTTCCTCGACTGCAACGGCGCCGAACTGGCGCGGCGCTATTCGGCGACGCGCAGCCGCCATCCGCTGGCGCAGGACCGGCCGATCGAGGACGGCATCATCCATGAGCGCGGGCTGCTCGCCCCGCTGCGCGACGCCGCCGACGACCTGATCGACACGAGCGACCGCACCACCAACGAGCTGCAGGCGATGCTCCGCGACCGCTTCGGGGACTCGGCGGGCACCGGGCTGACCCTGACGGTGATCTCCTTCGGTTTTTCGCGCGGATTGCCGCGCGACGCCGATCTCGTCTTCGACATGCGCTTCCTGCGCAACCCGCATTGGGAGCCCGAACTTCGCCCGAAAACCGGGCTGGATCCGGCCGTCGGCGCCTATATTGCGGAAGATGCAAGCTATTCCGACGCAAGGACGCGCATCGAGGAGCTTATCTTGACCCTTTTGCCGCGCTATGAGGCGGAGGGTAAGAGTTATGTGACAATCGCAATCGGCTGTACGGGTGGCAAGCACAGGTCTGTGCATTTCGCCGAAACCCTAGCAAGCCGGTTGCGCGGGGCAGGATTTTCGCCCACGGTTCGCCATCGCGATCTGACTCAGCAGAAGTCGGACACGGGGAGAGCACCGTGCCAGGCGGAGGGTAGGCAGTAGGTAATTAATCAGATGATCGGATTGGTGCTCGTTACCCATGGCCGCCTCGCGGCCGAGTTCGTGACCGCGATGGAGCATGTCGTCGGACCGCAAACGGCGATCGAGGCCATCTGCATCGGTCCCGACGACGACATGGAGAGCCGTCGGGCCGACATCGCACGCGCCGTGAAGGCGGTCGATGACGGCTCTGGCGTGATCCTGCTGACCGACCTGTTCGGCGGTACGCCGTCGAATCTCGCCATCTCGCTGATGGAGCCGGGCCGGGTCGAGGTGATCGCCGGCATCAACCTGCCTATGCTGATCCGTCTCGAGGGGGCTCGCAAGATGATGAAGATCAAGGCCGCCGTCGCCGCCGCGCGCGACGCGGGCCGCAAATATATCTCGGTCGCATCCGAAGTCCTTGGGGAAGCCGCTGCATGAGCGCGCTCCGGAAGGAAGTCCAGATCACCAATATCCGCGGCCTCCACGCCCGCGCGAGCGCGAAGTTCGTGACCCTCGCCAGCACGCACAGTGCCGAGGTGGAAGTGGAGAAGGACGGCTCGAAAGTGGCCGGCACCTCGATCATGGGGCTGATGATGCTGGGCGCCGCCAAGGGCGACAGCGTGATCATCTCCGCCACCGGCGACGGCGCCGAAAAGGCCCTCGCCGCGCTCGTCGAACTGGTCGAGAACAAGTTCGGCGAAGAGTGATATAAGCCCCGTTCGTGTCGAGCGAAGTCGAGACACGTCGCGCCCAGCCAACGTCCCTCGACTTCGCTCGGGACGAACGGCGTTCTATCTGAGGTTCCTCCCCTGCCCCGCCAGATCACCGCCTTCTCCAATCCGCTGATCAAGCGCGTCCGGTCGCTGCGCGAGAAGCGCCACCGGCGGGACGAAGGGCTGTTCCTGGCCGAGGGACTGCGCATCCTGACCGAGGCGTCGGAATGCGGGATCCTGCCGGAACTGATCTTCTTCGCCAAGGAAGGCGCGCATCATCCGCTGGCGCAAAAGCTGATCACCGCGGTCGAGGCCGCTGGCGGCGAGGCGATCGAGACCGAGCGCGACATCCTCTCCAAGCTGTCGGGCAAGGACAATCCGCAGACCGTGATCGGCGTCTATCGCGAGTTCGACACCGCACTCGCCCGGATCGATCGCAGCGCCGCCGACATCTGGATCGTCGCCCAGTCGCTGCGCGATCCCGGCAATCTCGGCACGATCCTGCGCACCGGCGATGCCGTGGGCGCGGGCGGGCTGATCCTCGTCGACGACTGTGTCGATCCCTTCTCGGTGGAATCGGTGCGCGCCACCATGGGAGCGCTCTTCACCCAGCGGATCGCCACCGCGCGCTGGGACGAGTTCCTCGCCTGGCTGCGCGCCGGCCCCGGCCAGCTCGTCGGCACCAGCCTGAAGGCGACGCATGACTATCAGGCCCCCCGCTATGAGGCGCCCACCTTCATCCTGGTCGGCAACGAGGCGCAGGGCCTGCCCGCCGATTATGAGGATGCCTGCGACCTGCTGGTGAAGATGCCGATGCTGGGCAAGGCCGACAGCCTGAACGCCGCCGTCGCCACCGCGGTGATGGCCTATGAGGTGCTGAACCAGCGGCGCGCGAAATGACGCGGGCAGGATGAACCAGGACCGCCCCAATTACATCACCGCCGCCGGCTTCAGGGCGATGCGCGAGCGCTATGAGCTGCTGTTCGGCACCGAGCGGCCCGCGCTGGTGGAGGTGATCAGCTGGGCGGCGGGCAATGGCGATCGTTCGGAGAATGGCGACTATATCTATGGCCGCCGCAAGCTGCGCGAGATCGACCGCGAGCTCGCCCATCTCTCGAAGCGGATGAAGTCCGCGAAGATCGTCGACCCGGCGAAACAGGCCGATCGCAGCCGCGTCTTCTTCGGCGCGACCGTCACCATCGTCGACGAGGACGATGTCGAGCGCACGATCACCCTGGTCGGCGCCGACGAGGCCGACGCCAGCGCCGGACGGATCAACTGGTATTCGCCGCTCGCTCTGGCGCTCAAGGGGGCTGCCGTCGGTGATCTCCGTAGGGTCAACCTGCCCGGCGGGGTGCGCGAACATGAGATTCTGGCGATTCGCTATCCCGACGCCTGATCGAGGCCGATCCCCCCGATAGATCCGATCTGGTTGGATTGTCTCGTTACGGTTCAACCATTTAGCCACACCTATCCAAGTTTCGGATCGACTTGCGGCGGCGATTCGGTATTTTTTATGTCATGAGTTCCGAGGCGATCAGCAAGCTTACCGCCCGGCAGCGCGATTGCCTGCGCCTCGTCCTGCAACATAAGCAGTCGAAGGAGATCGGTCGCGAACTCGGCATATCGCCGATGACCGTCGACAATCATTTCCGCAGCGCGATCCAGACATTGGGCGTTTCGAGCCGCCTGGAGGCCGCCCGGCTGCTCGCCGCGCATGAGCTGCAAGACGCTACGGAAGCTGGTGCGGAACCCCTGAAAACCAGTGTTTCCGGGCCTAGTCAGCGGTTGACTAGTCAGTCGGAGACCGTTGTCCCCTTCCCCGAAACCCTCATCATGGAGCCACCGTCGGAGGTCGACGATGGGCAACGGGAAATGATGAGCGCACTAAGAGAAGACCAGGTTCCCTACCGGACGTACCGGGACACGAACCCGTTCGATTTTCCCCTGCCCATCCCGACACCGGGGAGGCCACGCAACAACCTGTCGACGGCCCAACGCCTGATGTGGATCGCGATTTTGATCTTCGGAATGGGATTGGGCGCCGGTGCGCTGCTGTCTGGCTTCGCCACTCTGTCGAACATCGCCCTAGCCTTCAAAGGCTAGGTTCACTTCCTTCAACAGATCGGATGCGCCCGTCCCGGCGCAAGGGGAAAGTCATGTCCAACAATCGTGATCAAGCGACGCTGCGTGTCTATGCCGCTCTCGAGGAATATGAGCGCGCCCTGGATATCGCCGCCAATCGTGGCGCCAAGCTGGCCGCCGAACTGCCGCAGGCCCGCCTCGACGGCAATTTCGCCCTGGAAGTAGGGCATGACGCACTCTCCAGCTTTTTCAGCTCGCTCTCCACGATCGCCACCGCCCGCGGACAGGTCGTAGAAGGTCATCGCCAGCTCGCCGTGGTGCAGCGCAAGTTCAAGCTGCCGGTGGTCGCCGGCGGCGACAAGCAGCCGCCGGTGCCGGTGATCATGCCCGAGGAGCTTCCGGCGCGGGTCGCCTGATCGCACAAGCGGCCAGGCTATTGCGCGGTACCGTGATGCTCGTCTAGCCAGCATGGATGGGCTACACGGTACTTCGGCCGCTCCTCTATGGTATCCTGATGTGGGCCGTCTGCCTCTACGCCTTCCGAAAGGGCGGTTGGGCGGAACGGCTCACAGCCATAGGCATATTGCTGAACTCCTACATCACGCCGTTCGTCCTCTCCCCCTTCGAGGGACGCTATCGGCAGGTCGAGATGCCGGTCGTGATCGTCGACGTGGCGCTGCTGGTGCTGCTGCTGTTCATCGCCCTGCGATCGAACAAATTCTGGCCGCTCTGGCTGACGGCGATGCAGGCGCTGACGATCTTCGCCCATTTCGCGCCGATGGTGCCGCACGTCATTCCCTGGGCCTATTATAATGCGGCCGTCATCTGGATGTACCCCATGCTCATCGTCCTGGGCTTCGGGGTGCGGCAGCATCACCGCAGCCAGTCGCCGCAGCGACGGCGAGGTCCATAATCCTCTACGGAATCCTGACCTTATTGGATCCAACGGCGGCTTGACGCCTCCGCCCCCCGGGGCGAAGGGGAAGCGTGACCCGCGCGATCATCTTCGGAATATTGATGTGGGCGGTCGGCCTGTACGCCTTCCGGCGCGGGGGCTGGGAGGAGCGGATTGCCGCCGCGGGCATCATCGTGACGACCTATCTGAGCGTCCTCGTCATGGGCCCGATCCTCACCCGATATCGTCATCTGGAGGTGGAGGTCGCGTTGCTCGATAGCGGGCTGTTCGTGCTTCTGATGGCGATCACCGTTCGATCGCGAAGCTTCTGGCCGATGTGGCTGGCCGCCATGCAGGGGCTCACCGTGCTCGCGCATCTGGTCGCCTTCATGCCCGATCTGCCGGCGTCGATCTATTACAACGCGGCGGTGCTGTGGAGCTATCCGATGCTGATCCTGCTGGGGCTGGCCGTCTATCGCCATGATGCCGCACACCGGCGGGGCGCCACGGCGCATCGATGACGGCGCTGACCTATTTCATCCGTCCCGTCGTCTTCGGGCTGCTGCTCTGGGGCACCTGCGTCTACGCTTTCCGGCGCGGCGACCGCGACATGAAGATCGCGGCCGTGGGGATGTTCCTCGACGCCTATGCCACCCTTTTCGTCGCCGGCCCGGCGGCGACCCGCTTCCATGACGTCGAGACGCCGGTGCTGTTCGCCGATCTGGCGCTGCTGGCCCTGCTGCTCTGGCTCACCCTGCGATCCCAGCGCTTCTGGCCGATGTGGCTGACGGCGATGCACGGCACCGCCACTTTGGCGCATCTGACCGGCCTGCTGCCCCACCTGCCTTGGGCCTATGGCACTGCGGTCGCGCTGTGGATGTACCCGATGCTGATCCTGCTCTGCTTCGCGATCCGCCGGCATGACCGGGCGCGCAGTCAGGGTGACACGGAGCGCTGAACGAAAAAGGCCGGGCGTCGCCGCCCGGCCCTTTCCTAGTCGATGCCCCCCGCCAGATCAGTGGCGAACGGGCTGCTCCGCGCCGTCGGGGCTGGTCGCGCCCTTCAGGGTCAGCGCCAGGTCGTCGGCCTCGGTCCAGTCGATCGGGGTGACATGGTCGGCCAGCGCCAGGCCCAGCACCTCGTCGACATGGCTCACCGGCACGATCTTCAGTCCCTCGCGGATATTGGCCGGGATCTCGGCGAGATCCTTCTCATTCTCCTTGGGGATGAGCACCGTGGTGATGCCGCCGCGCAGCGCCGCGAGCAGCTTCTCCTTGAGACCGCCGATCGGCAGCACGCGGCCGCGCAGGGTCACCTCGCCGGTCATCGCCACTTCCTTGCGCACCGGGATGCCGGTGAGCGTCGAGACGATCGCGGTGGTGATGCCGATGCCGGCCGAAGGGCCGTCCTTGGGCACCGCGCCCTCGGGCAGGTGGATGTGGATGTCCTTGCGGGCGATCAGGCTGGGCTTGACGCCATAGGCCGGCGCACGCGCCTTGACGAAGCTGAACGCCGCCTGGACGCTCTCCTTCATCACGTCGCCGAGCTTGCCGGTGGTGCTGATCCCGCCCTTGCCGGGCACGGTCACCGCCTCGATGGTCAGCAGTTCGCCGCCCACCTCGGTCCAGGCCAGGCCGGTGACGGCGCCCACCTGATCCTCTTCCTCGCCGATGCCGAAGCGATACTTCCGCACGCCGGCGAAGTCGGAGAGGTTGTCGGGGGTGATGACGACCTTCTCGTCCTTGCCCTCCAGGATGCGCCGCAGGCTCTTGCGCGCCAGCTTGGCCACCTCGCGCTCGAGGGTACGGACGCCCGCCTCGCGCGTGTAATAGCGGATCAGGTCGCGCAGGCCGAGGTCGGTCAGCTCGAACTCGCCGGCCTTCAGACCATGCGCCTCGACCTGCTTGTCGATCAGATGCGCCTTGGCGATCTCGACCTTCTCGTCCTCGGTATAACCTTCGAGCCGGATGATCTCCATGCGGTCGAGCAGCGGCTGCGGCAGGTTCAGGCTGTTCGCGGTGCACACGAACATCACGTCCGAAAGATCGATGTCGATCTCCAGATAATGATCCTGGAACTTGCTGTTCTGTTCGGGGTCGAGCACCTCGAGCAGCGCCGAGGCGGGATCGCCGCGAAAGTCCTGGCCCAGCTTGTCGATCTCGTCGAGCAGGAACAGCGGGTTCGACGTACCGGCCTTCTTCAGGTTGGTGACGATCTTGCCCGGCAGCGAGCCGATATAGGTGCGGCGGTGGCCGCGAATCTCGGCCTCGTCGCGCACGCCGCCCAGCGACTGGCGCACGAACTCACGCCCCGTCGCCTTGGCGATCGAGCGGCCAAGCGAGGTCTTGCCCACGCCGGGAGGGCCGACGAGGCACAGGATCGGCCCCTTCAGCTTGTTGGTGCGCGCCTGCACCGCCAGATATTCGACGATCCGGTCCTTGACCTTCTCCAGGCCATGATGATCGGCGTCGAGCACGGCCTGCGCCGCCGCGATGTCCTTCTTCAGCTTCGAGCGCTTGCCCCAGGGCAGGCCCAGCAGCTCGTCCAGATAGTTGCGGACGACGGTGGCCTCGGCCGACATCGGCGCCATGGTGCGCAGCTTCTTCAGCTCCGCATTGGCCTTGCCGCGCGCTTCCTTCGACAGCTTGAGCTTAGCGATCTTGGCGGCCAGTTCGGCCAGCTCGTCGCCGCCCTCCTCGCCATCGCCATTGCCCAGCTCGCGCTGGATCGCCTTGAGCTGCTCGTTGAGATAATATTCGCGCTGCGTCTTCTCCATCTGGCGCTTGACGCGGCTGCGGATCTTCTTCTCGACCTGGAGCACGCCCAGTTCGCCTTCCATCAGCGCGAAGGCCATCTCCAGGCGCTTGCCGGCATCGAGCTCGATCAGCAGCGCCTGCTTGTCGGCAACCTTGATCGAGATGTTCGCGGCGACGGCATCGGCAAGCTTCGACGCGTCGTCGATCTGGCCGAGCTGGACCGAGGTTTCCGCCGGCAGCTTCTTGTTGAGCCGGGCGTAATTCTCGAACTGGTCGACCACCGAGCGCATCAGCGCCGAAACCTCGGTGCCCTCGGCCTCCTGCTCCTCGATCAGCTCGACGGTCGCGGTCAGGTGCGTCTCGTCTTGATTGAGGTCTTCGAGGCGCGCGCGCTGCTTGCCCTCGACGAGAACGCGAACCGTCCCGTCGGGCAGCTTCAGAAGCTGCAGCACCATCGCGACCACGCCCAGATCATAGAGGGCATCGCGATCGGGATCGTCCTCGGCGGGGTCGAGCTGCGCCACCAGGAAGATCGACTTGTCGGCCGCCATCGCGGTTTCCAGCGCGGCGACCGATTTCTCGCGGCCGACGAACAGGGGCACGATCATGTGCGGGAATACGACGATGTCCCGCAGCGGCAGTACAGGCAGAGTCTCGGTCAATTCTTTCTCCATCGGCGCGCCGCGGGGGCGCGTCGTTGAGCCTATATGGGCCGGTGCTGGTTCAGGATCAATGAACGGAGAGGTTTGCAACGGCGAAGTTATCATTTTCCGCAGGTGCGATGGGCCCGAAACCCCCGCGCCGGGCATTGCGATCCGCGGCTTTGCCCCCTAAGGCGCGCTCGTGACCTCCACGGAATCCAGCCAGACCGGCGGGCCGCGCCCAAGCCAGCGCGACGCGAGCATCGACATCCTGCGCGGGCTAGCGCTGATCACGATCACGATCAACCACATCACCGGCTTCACCGACCGGATGCACATGGTGGGGATGCAATTCCCCACCCTCACCCTCTGGGGTTTCTCCAGCGCGGCGGAAGTGTTCTTCCTGCTCTCGGGCTATCTGGTCGGCGCGGTCTATTTCGGCGTCGGCAAGCAGGACGATGTCGGCGTGTTCGCGGGCAAGGTCGTCCGCCGCGCGGGCAAGCTCTATGTCTATAATCTGGCGCTGTTCCTGGTGCTGGTGCCGCTCGCCATCTATTCGCGCGATCTCGCCCGGCTCAGCTTCTACGACTATTTCATCGCGCGCGGCCCTGGCTCGATCGTCGACTTCCTGATCCTCTATATCCAGCCCTACTGCCTGGAGATCCTGGTCACCTATATGGTGCTGCTGGGCACCGCGCCGCTCTTCGCGCTGCTGCTGCGGATCCAGCCCCTCATCGCGATCGCCGCATCGGTCGCGCTTTACTGGTATGCGCACGAACATGCCCGCTTCAACATCATCGGCGGTTCGCCGGTGGGCGACTGGCGGTGGAACTTCAACCCCGCCTCGTGGCAGCTGGTGTTCTTCGGGGCGATGGCGGCGGGGCGCTATCGCCTGCTCGCGGCACTGGAGAAGCGCGCCGAGGGCAACTGGCTGTGGCTGATCGCGCCGCTGCTGCTGTTCGCGGGGCTCACCCTGCTGTTCCTGGCGCAGAGCTGGTATTCGTTCGAGGTGCTCTATCAGAGCAAGATTCGGATCGGCCCGGTGCGCGTAATCCATGCGTTGTCGGTCTGCTGGCTGATCATGACGGTGCTCTGGATCTGGCCGCGTCTCCAGCGCCTTTGGCTGATGCGGCAATGCGCGGTGATCGGCTCCAACTCGCTCCAGACCTTCGTGGTCTCGGTCGCGCTCAGCTATTCGGCCGGTTTCCTGTGGATCCAGATCTGGCCGAACCACGACGCCTATATGGCGCTGTGCATCGGCAGCGTCGCGCTGCTCGGCCTGTTCGCCAATCTCTATATGCGCTGGAAGAAGGCGCGCGCAGTCCGCTGAGATTCAGCTGCCGTCGCCGCGCAGGGTGAGCACCTCGACGCCGTCGGCGGTCACCGCCACGGTATGCTCGAACTGGGCGGACAGCTTGCGGTCCTGGGTGACGACGGTCCAGCCATCGGGCTCGGTGGCGACCAGGCGGGTGCCCTGGTTCACCATCGGCTCGATCGTGAAGACCATGCCCTCTTTCAGCTTCAGCCCCGTGCCCGGCCGGCCGAAATTGAGGATCTGGGGCTCCTCGTGCATCTGGCGACCGATGCCATGGCCGCAATATTCGCGCACCACCGTATAGCCGTTCTTCTTGGCATGGCGCTCGATCGCGAAGCCGATGTCGCCCAGATGCGCGCCGGGGCGAACCGCGCCGATCCCCTTCCACAACGCTTCCTGCGCCACCTTCACCAGGCGGCGCGCGGCGGCGGGGGCGTTGCCGACGATGTAGGTCTTGCTCGAATCCGCGATGAAACCGTTCTTCTCCAGCGTGATGTCGAGGTTGATGATGTCGCCGTCGCGGATGATCTCGTCGGGATCGGGCACGCCATGGCAGACGACATGGTTGATCGAGCAGTTCAGCACATATTTGAAGCCATATTGGCCCTTGCTCGCCGGTCGTGCCGCCAGCTCGTCGGTGATGAAGCGCTCGACCAGGTCGTTCACCGCCATCGTCGATCGGCCGGCCAGATCCTGTTCGTCGAGCATCTCGAACACCGAGGCCAGCAGCCGGCCCGATATCCGCATCAGCGCCAGTTCGTCAGGGGTCTTCACCATGTCAGGCCGCCATGGCCCCTGGCAGGCGCACCTGCGCCGCCGTCAGCTGCATCTTGACGATCTCGTTGAACGACAGGGTCGGGTTGGCCTCCGCCAGCATGCCCACCTTCATCCAATATTCGGCCTGGGCGTTGATCGATCGGCACATCACCGTGCTGGCCCGGCGGACCTCCTCGTGCAGCTCCTCGTCGATCTTCACGATGCCCATTTTGCCCTCATTTCAATCGCGAATATACGAATCATATATGATCCATATATCGATCAATCTCGTCCGGGAGCAAGCGCCTCGGGGCCGCGTAACGACAAACGGCAGCTTGCCGGGCCCCAAGCCACCCTCCCCTTGCCTTTCCCCGGCGCCGCGCGCATGGGAGGCGCCCGAATGAAGTAGTGGGACTGAAAATGGCGACGAATTGGACGCCCGGAAGCTGGCGTCAGCACAAAGCGGTGCAGATGCCCGACTATCCGGACCAGGCTGCGCTCAACGCGGCCGAGAAGGAATTGTCCAGCTATCCGCCGCTCGTCTTCGCAGGCGAGGCGCGCGAGCTGAAGGCATCGCTGGCGCAGGTGGCCGAAGGCAAGGCTTTCCTGCTCCAGGGCGGTGACTGCGCCGAGAGCTTCGCCGAGTTCCACCCGAACAACATCCGCGACACCTTCCGCGTCCTTCTGCAGATGGCGGTGGTGCTCACCTATGCGTCGAAGATGCCGATCGTGAAGGTCGGCCGCATGGCGGGCCAGTTCGCCAAGCCGCGCTCCGCGGGCACCGAGGAAATCGGCGGCGTCGAACTGCCCAGCTATCGCGGCGACATCATCAACGACATCGCCTTCGAACCGGCGGGCCGCGCGCCCGATCCGCAGCGCATGGTGCGCGCCTACAGCCAGTCGGCGGCGACGCTGAACCTGCTGCGCGCCTTCGCGCAGGGCGGCTATGCCAATCTCCACCAGGTCCACGCCTGGACGCTCGATTTCATGGGCCGCAGCCCCTGGGCCGCGCAATATGGCGAAGTGGCCCGGCGGATCGGCGACGCGCTCGACTTCATGGCGGCGTGCGGGATCAACCCGGAAACCGTGCCCCAGCTCAAGGGCACCGATTTCTACACGAGCCATGAGGCGCTGCTGCTGCCCTATGAGCAGGCGCTGACCCGCGAGGACAGCCTGCACACCGGCGAATATGTCGACGCCTCGGCGCATATGCTGTGGATCGGCGACCGCACCCGCTTCGAGGGCTCGGCGCATGTCGAGTTCCTGCGCGGCGTGATCAACCCGATCGGCCTGAAGTGCGGCCCGAGCCTCGAGCCGGACTCGCTGCTGCGCCTGCTCGACACGCTCGATCCGTCGCGCGAGCCGGGCCGGATCACGCTGATCACGCGCTATGGCCACGACAAGATCGAGAAGCACCTGCCCTCGCTGGTCCGTGCGGTGAAGCGCGAGGGCCGCAAGGTCGTGTGGTCGTGTGACCCGATGCATGGCAACGTCGTCAAGACCGCGAGCGGCTACAAGACCCGCCCGTTCGACCGCATCCTCGAAGAGGTGCGCGGCTTCTTCGCGGTGCACCGCGCCGAGGGGACGCATGGCGGCGGCATCCATGCCGAGATGACCGGCCAGAACGTCACCGAATGCACCGGTGGCGCGATGGCGGTGACCGACGAGAATCTCGCCGATCGCTACCACACCCATTGCGACCCGCGCCTCAACGCGGGCCAGAGCATCGAGCTGGCCTTCCTGCTGGCCGAGATGCTCAACCAGGAAATCAAGGAACGCGAGCGGGCCGCGGCTTAAGCTGCGGCCCCTTCGTCCCCTTTTGCTCCACAGTCGTGAAGCCTGCCCGGTGGCCTTGTCGGCCGAGACCGGCTAAGTCCTTGTGCCTATGGGTCTCGATCGCATCAGCAGCCTGACGGACAGCCAGCGCGCCTATCTGCGCCTGGTGCTGGAGCATCGTACCTCCAAGGAGATCGCCCTCCACTTCGGCATCTCCGCCCACACCGTCGACAAGCGGATCAAGGAGGCGATGCGCATCCTTCATGCGCGCTCGCGCGTGGAGGCTGCTCAGATGCTCGCCGCCGCCGAATCCGGGGGCCGTCCACCATTGGGGCCCCAATCGCCGGACCTTGGAATTCCGGCCTTTTCCGCCGATGAAACGCCTTTGGGGATCACCGGTACGGATGGGGGCAAGCAGGATGTCGGCCACAGGATGGGCGAGGAACAGGTCGCATATCGCGCCCTTCCCGTCGGTCGCGGACTGCCGCTGCCTTTCCCGACGCAGGAACGGCCGCGCAACACTCTCACCATCCTGCAGCGCCTAGGATGGACGGTCGGCCTCATCATCGGCCTCGCGATCGCTACCGGCATGATGCTCTCGGGCATCTCCGCGCTCGGAAGCCTGGTCGTCGAGATAGCGCACTAGCCTCCGCTGGCGGCGATCGGGCCCTCGCGCCCGACGCGCCCGCGCAGCCTCCTCTGCTCGCCTGGCTGCGAAACCTGTGGCGCCGCCAGCCAGCCGACACCATCCCGCTCGCTCCCAACGACGACGACGCGCCGCCGACCTTGCCGGTCCCTGCGGCACGCCGCGACGACGTCACCTTCGAACTGTCCGACATCGCCGTCGCGCGCCCTGACGACCGGCCCCAGCCGGCGGTGGACGGCGGCGAGCGCCAGCTGATCGAGCTGCTTCATCCGCTCTGTGGCGTGTCCGCCCGGTCGATCGCCGCCGGGCTCATGCTCCGCTTCGGCTCGCTGCCCGCGGTGCTGCGCGCCGACCGCCGCGCCCTCGCCCGCGCCCTGCCCGGTCGGCCGGGCCTCGTCCGCCTGCTCCGCGCCGTGCCGCCGATCGCCGAATCGATGCTTCGCACCGAGATGCTCGATTCGCCGGTGCTGCCCGACAATCGCGCCGCGATCCGCTATCTCCACGCGGCGATGGCGCACGAGCCCGCCGAGCATGTCCGCATCCTCTATCTCGACGCCAAGAACCGCCTGCTGGCCGAGGAAGTGGCGAGCCGGGGCAGCATCGCCCGCACCGACATCGTGCCGCGCGAGATCGTCCGCCGCGCACTGGAGACCGGTGCCACCGGGCTGATCATGGCGCACAACCATCCCTCGGGCGATCCGACCCCAAGCCGTCACGACCTCGCCGCCACCCGCGCGGTGGCCGAGGCCGGCCGACTGTTCGAGATCCGGCTGCATGACCACATCATCATCAGCCGCGGCGGCCACCGCAGCCTGCGCGAGGAAGGCTATCTGTGAGGGCGCTGGTCCGGAGGGATCAGAGGAAGAAGCCGGGCAGGATCGGGGGCTCGATCCGCGCCAGTCGCCAGGGCTCTTCCAGCCGGCTCTCGACGAGCCGCAGCAGCCGATCGAGCGATCCCACCGCCTGATCGTCGGCCAGACGCACCGCGTCGGCGATTCGCTCGACCAGCGCCGCGATCGCTCCCGCGCCGTGGAGAGCGATCAGATGGTCGGCCTTTTCCTGAAGAGCGGTATCCGCCTGCATGGCGCGGGACCTTAATCGCCCCCCGCCCGAAGGCCATTGCGTAATTTTGCAGGGAGAGTTTATCCACTCAGTCACCATCGCGCTTGACTTGGGTCGATGCCCCCCATAATGACGCCGCTCCGCACCGGACGGCCCCTTCGTCTAGCGGTCTAGGACGTCGCCCTCTCACGGCGAAAACACGGGTTCGAGTCCCGTAGGGGTCACCAGCGATTTCAAGCACTTAGCTTTTGGCTAGGCTGAAATGTGCAATAAGCGTGTAAAAAGCGTCTTTGTCCGTCACTGTCTAAGTGCGCGACAGATGGTTGCTAGAGCGCGACGAGTCGACGCGATTCTACTAGTGAAGGCGCTGAGATGAGATCGGCTCGCGGATTACTGCCGCCGTTGAACATGCGCTCGAAACGCGCTTTCGCATCTGCCTCGCGCAGTGCTCAATTGGCGGTCGGCTCAAACCGCGCTAGCATCGCGTGACATGCACGCCCCCCACACCGCTTCACGAACAATTCTTGCCACACCCCGAGCTATCTTCCGCGCCTTTCTCGATGCGGAGGTGGTGGGCAAATGGCGCCCGCCCGCGGGCATGCGCGCGGAAATCTATAGCTTCGAACCGCATGTGGGAGGAGGCTACAGAATGGCCTTCGTCCATGAGGCGACCGGCGTTGCTGGAAAATCTGGGGATGATCGCGATGCGTTCACGGGTCGATTTGTCGAGTTGGTGCCCGAGACGCGCATTGTAGAGGAGGTCGATTTTGACGCGATCGAGCCCGCTTTTTCCGGGACGATGCGGATAACGACGCAACTGACGCCAGTCATGGACGGCACAAAGGTCACGTTAAGTGCCGAAAATGTGCCGATCGGTATATCCGCCGAGGATCATCGGAGAGGCATGGAATCGAGCCTCAAAAATCTGGCCATGCTATTGGAATAATCGCAGTGGGTACGAAATGCGCCATCAAGGCGGATCGACCCGCGGCTATCGCTTGCCTATCCTCCCGATTTGATAATGAAATTCCTGATGCTTTCGACCGGGACCAAGGTCGTCCGTCCAGCCTTGATCGTCGCGATATCGCCAGATCCGATCAGCTGGTAAAGCGTCGATCGGCCGATCGATAGCATCTCGGCAGCTTCCGGAACGCGAACAGTGAGCCGTTCCGCTATTCCCGCCATTCGTGCTGTTCTGCGATGCATGTTAATCTCCTATCCTCAACGCGGCCGCTTGAACTGCCTGTCTCCTTCTATGAAGGCAGACAGCATTGCAGGAACGAGCTCCGTTAGCGGCTCATCGCTCCCGTATCGCTCACGATAGAGATCGGCATAGGCGTTCAGATCGGCGGCCAGATGCGGCGCCAACACGAGGTTAAGCTTCACCGGTGTGCGATCGGGCAGCTTCGCCAGCTTCAAGTCGGTCATGGTTCTTCTCCCTTATCCTTTCCAGGGCGCCAGAATGAGATCCTTGTGGACGACCAGACGCACAACCGCGCCCGGCCGGATGGTTATAGTCGGCTTGATATCGAGGCTCTTGCCGACGATCTGATCGCCCGCTCGCGAGCCGCTATCCTGTGTCGACCGGCGAATGGCCTGAATGAGATCGCTGTCCGACGAATAAAGAAGCTCTGGGCCAACACCGAGCAATGTCGACAGCACGACGCCCTTCAGCAGGCTCCAGGTATGGCGGTCGACCTTGTCAGCCAGACCGGCATAACCGGCGGGGTCAGCCGCAGGGACGTTGTCGATCCGAAGCGAGCTGCCGTCTGGCATGACGATCCGCTGCCACACGACCAGCGCACGGCTCTGGCCGTAGGCGATGACGTTATCATATGTGCCGACCAGCCGCGCGCCCTGTGGCACCAGTAGGATTTGACCCGTGGGGCTATCGTAGACGTTTTCGGTGACCTGGGCGGTGACCAGCCCAGGAAGATCGGATCGAACCCCAGTAATCAGGCTTGCCGAGATGATGCTGCCCGCCGACAGAATGAACGGCGAGGCCGGGGGTTTCAGCCGATGCGGATCGACATCGTCATCGCGAGCCGCCGCCGTTTGGGCCATGACATCGCCGGAGGCGATGCGATCCGATGATGATCCCGAGCCACGCTGGAAGAGCACACCCGATGCCCTCGCCGCCTTTCGCTCATCGATAGCGGGCGATCGGTATGATCCACCCGAATAACTGGTCGATGGAATTGGGGGATCGGTCGCCTCGGCATCGAGCCGCTGGCGACGTAACATGGGTGGTCCAAGATCGCCCGGCAAAGGCGGGCCGAGTTCCGGCACAGACCCATAAGCTACCGGAACACCTGCAAGGGTTTCGGAGCTTGGCTTTTCAAGTGGCTGAGAAAGATCACTTTCAGCCTGAACACGAATGGGGTTCGCGGTCGAGAGAGCAGCCCACGCCACGCCCATCAGTCCTGCCGATCCGACAGCTGCCAGACCAATGATAAGCCGCCGCTTGAACCGAACGGATCGCATCGGATGCGATCGGATCGCAAGCGTCTCGGGATCGACCTTGGGCAATGGGCCCGATCCACCATATGCCTCGGTCATCACGCCCTCCCCTTCGTCGGCGCGACACGCTCGATCCGGACGACCACCTGGCGCTTGGTCCCAAGGCGAAGCTCGGCCGACGAGAAGAGCCGATCCACCACGTAATAGCGCCCGCTCTGCCGATAGTTGACGAGTTGCGCTTCGCCGCGCTGATCAGTCAGGAAGAGTGGCGGGGCTTCTCCGACGCTCAGGCTGGCGGGGAATTCGATGAACGTCTGCCGGCCATCGTCGAAGACGCGCAATGGTCGCCACGCTGGTTTCGCTCCGCCGATCCGATAGTTGAAATTGATGCCATCGACGGGAACGCCAGGCGTAATCATGGCGGGTCGGCCATTTGCATTCCGGCTGAGCGCCATCATCTGATCGCCCGGATAGCTCCATGATAGTGCGATCATCGGCGATCGCGCGGTGCTCACAAGGGTGAGATGATAGACTCTGCGATCGGTGGTTATGACCAGATTGGTGGTCAACCCGGCTCGCACAGGCTTTACCAGCACATGGGTCCGTTTCGTTTCACCTGAACCGCTCGGCGTATCGCCGATGACCCAACGCACGGTGTCCCCAGCTGCGACAGCCCCGAGGCTTTCGCCCGGTTGAAGCGCGATATCGGTGACGTGCTCGGGAGCAGCGAAAAGGCGATACAGGGTGCCTTCGGAGTACGGATATACTTGGACCGCGTTGATGAACCCGTCCCGGGCGGGCTCCTGCGTGGCATGGCGCGTCGCCACTACCACAGCCTGTGCTGGAGACGCCGGACGCCATTTGCGCTTTGGCTTCCATACAGGGCGTGATCGGGGGACCGCGGCTGCACCAATCGCCGATGCAACGGCTTTTGCGGAATCCGGCGCGCTAGATTGGCGCGCAACAATGTCGGCGCCACAAGGCGCGGCAGCAAGTGCCAGCGCGGGCAGGATGATCGGAGCCTTCATGGCCGGACCTCCCGTTCGACAATGGCCGGCGCGGAGACGACGGTCGCATTGGCCAGCGAACCCGGCTGCTGTCCAGCGATGGCGGGCCGCGTCTTAATCTCGCCGTCGCCACCGTCGAACTCACGGCTCCAGTCGATCGCGTCGACGTAGATTCCCAGCGGGTTCTTGCGGAGGGTGTCCGCTGACTTGGGCGCTTTCGAGACCGTTGTCATTATGGCGGTCCAGCGCGAGGTCGAGACCGGCGTGCCCCGATCGAAGGTCTGCTCGGTCCACTTCACCTGAAAACTCTTGTCCGACGCGCGAACGACGCTCGTGACCTGAACCGAAATCGTCCTGTCGCCGATCCGCGCGAACGGATCATTGGCACGCGCATATGCGTCCAGCGTCTGGGCACCGCGCTTGGTGACGAAGTCATAGGCTGACAACCAGTCCCGTCGCATCAGCACAGGATCGAGCGACACGGATCGAATTTCAGTGACGAAGCGCGCAAGGTGCCATGCGACCTGCGGATCCGTGGGCTGAAACGCCTTCTCGGCAGGGCTTACCGACCGCGCCTCCCCCAGCCTGTCCACCTCGACCACATAGGGCGTGACCTTGCTCTGGGATGCCTGCCAGGTCATGGCGGATGCAAGACCGGCGGACAGCATGAGGCTTCCGAAAGCCATAAGCCGCCAATTCTTCGCCTGCACCCGCGCCGAACCGATCCGCTCGTCCCAGAGTTGACCTGCGCGTTGATAGGGCGTGGCAGGTTCAGGCGTGCGCCCATAGCGCTGCATTGGTCGTTTGAAGACCATGGCTTAGTCCTCCTTCTCTTTGATGTCTGGATTTGCCGAAGCTCCGCCCCGCTCGCCTTCGCGAACCGTCTGGATGGCGGCATGACGGTGGTATCGAGCTGATTGCTCGGCACGCATATCTCGCGCCCATCGTGGCGTTCCGGGCGTTGGATCATTCGCCGCTGCGGGAGCATTCGGCCCGGGTCGGAAAGCGGCCCAGGCTGCATCGTTGCCTTGAGATCGCGCATCGTCGAGGCCCGCCGCCCTACCCGCTCGGGAACGCAGGGCATGACCGGCCGCCTTGGCCACGCCGGCCATACCAGCGCCAGCCGTCTGCACGCCGGCCTCTGCCTGCCCCATATTATATGCCGAGCGAGCCGCCGTTCCGACGGTCGTGCCTGCGCGGATTGCGCCGATTGCGCCGCCTACCGTTCCGCGGGCAACGGCCCCGACCGCGTTACCGCCGACATAGCCCATGCCGACGGCGCCGGCCGCCGTCCCCACCGCGGCGCCAGCACCAAGCTGCGGAGCGCCCGAGACGAGGCCCGATGCAATGCCTGGTCCGAAGATGCCGAGACCAAATAGCGACAAAGCGGCGAGCACGAGGCTCATGGCCTGACCGATGTCGGGCTCGCGCCCCTGGAGTGCCGAGGTGAACTCAGAAAAGAAGTTCGACCCGATCCCGACGATCACTGCCAGCACCATGACCTTGATGCCCGAGGCCACGACGTTACCGAGCACACGTTCGGCCAGGAAACTTGTCCGGTTCCATAGGGCGAACGGCACGAGGATGAAGCCTGCCAAGCTGGTTAGCTTGAACTCGATGATCGTCACGAACATCTGCACGGCCAGGATGAAAAAGGCGACGATGACGATTGCCCAGGCGAACAGCAGCACCATGATCGTCAGGAAATTGTCGAAGAAGCTGACGAAGCCCATCATCTCCGACACCTGATCCAACAATGGCCATGCGGCAGAGAATCCGGTGCTGGCTAGCACGCCAGGTTTCAGAAGAGCGTCCGCCGATAGCGTTCCACCCCCAGCCGTAATTCCAGCCTGCGCGAAGGACTTGAAAATGATCTCAGATAATGTCGAGAAACTATTGAGAATGAAGGCAAAGACGCCAACATAAAGGATCTTCCGAAGAAATCGGCCGATGACATCCTGTTCGCCACCCATGGCCCAGAAAAGCCCGGCAAGCGTGATATCAATCCCGATCAGGGTCGCGGTCAGAAACGACACATCCCCACCGAGAAGACCAAAGCCGCTGTCGATGTAACGGACAAAGTCCGCAAGAAACCGATCGATGACGCTCAGATCGTCCATCGTCTAAATCCCGATAATGTGATTACGCCGATGCCGCCTCAGGCGACCGTCAGAGCGCTCGCTCAGTGTGGATTGTAAGCGGCACCCGAACCGAGAAACTTCTTCGTTCGCGAGCGGCCATCGATCTCCGATTGCGCCCGGCGAGCATCTTCGACCGCCTGCGCGCGGTACTGGGCCGCCATAAGCATCTGAATTTGTGATTGCTGCTTTGCGGTGAGCGCGATCAGCTGATTGGTTGATTGCTGTGCCTGCAAAGAGCCTTCCGCACGCTGACTGCGGTCCACCAACTGCCCAAGTGTCTGGGCGTCTTCCTGAACACTCTCAACGATGCGGCTCTGGATTGCCATAGTCTGCCGGTAGGCCGAACGTGAGGCATCAAGCCTTGCTCGGGCTTGGACGACCTGCTGGTCTTTGGTCAGTGCCGAATTGAACTCGTCGGGATAGAGGCGACCGAGACGGAAATTCGTGTCATCTATCTTGAAGGTGAGGCCATCGGCTCGACCCATCAAAGCGTCAATCTGTTGCAAGGTCGACGTAATCCGTTGGATTTCAGGAAAATCGACGCGCTTCAGGTTCTTTGCCTGGTTCTGCAGCGACTGGATTTGATTGTTGATCTGCTGGAGCGACCGCGCCGCAGTCAGAAGATTTTGCGCGTAGTTGCTCGGATCGAATACCGTCATGCCGAACGCCTTGGCGGGCTTGTCCGGCGAAAGGCTCGTCGTCGCCACGAAGGCGCCACCGGCTACGATAAGCGCAGCTCCGGCGAGCATGGCTGTCGTCTTGCGGTTCATGGTTTCTCTCCTTCAAGCCGCTATGGAGGGTGCGGGAACGTCATCACGGATGAGGTCTGCCGCCCATTCGAGGCCGGCCGCTTCGAGCAGCCTGATACCAAATTCTTCTGGCCCGTGCTCGGCTAGAAGAACATCGATGTGGCGCTGGTCATCGGCGCTGGACATCCCGCACAGCGATAGCGCGATCGGGCCAAGGCCCAACTCGAACAGACGGTTTCCTCGCGCAGACTGCAGATAATATTGGCGTTTGGGCACGGCCATTCCGATCAGCTCGATCTGACGGTTGTTCAGCCCGAAGCGCTCATAGGCTGCACGGCACTGCGGTTCGATCGCCCGATCGTTCGGCAGGAAAATGCGCTGTGGGCAGCTCTCGATGATAGCCGGCGCTATACTGCTGTCGGCGATGTCCGCCAGGCTCTGGGTGGCGAATACCACCGAGACATTCTTCTTCCGCAATGTCTTCAGCCATTCCCGGATTTGCGCCGCGAACAGCGGATGGTCGAGGAACAGCCAGGCCTCGTCGAGGATCAACAGGGTTGGCCGACCGTTGAAACGCGCCTCGAGCCGATGGAAGATATAGCTCAGCACCGGCGCTACGATGCTCTCCTGCCCCATCAGCTCCTCGGTTTCGAAACACTGGACGTCGCTGAAGGCGAGATCCTGTTCTGCGGCATCAAGGAGCGCGCCGAAAGCGCCATCGAGCGTGTAGCGGCCGAGCGCGGACCGGATCGGGTTGGATTGGAGAAGCAGGCTGAGCCCGGTCAGCGTCCGTTCGTCGACCGGCGCCGAAGCCAGGCTGGTGAGCGCAGACCAAAGGGCTTCTTTCACTTCGGGCGTGACGAGCAGTTTCTCATGCGCCAGCAGGGCCGCGATCCAGTCGGATGCCCATGCCCTTTCCCGATCGTCGTCGATGCGCCGCAACGGTTGGAAAGAAAGCCCTGCATCATGATCGGCGCCGAGGCTATGATAGATGCCACCCATGGCGATAGTCGCCGCGCGTGCAGAATAGCCCTTGTCGATAATGTAGACCTGGGCATCCGCATAGCGGCGGAACTGCATCGCCATCAAAGCCAGCAAGACCGATTTGCCAGCTCCCGTCGGTCCGACGACGATCATATGGCCGACATCACCGACATGCGCCGACAAGCGGAACGGCGTATTGCCCGCGGCCTGCACGGTGAGCAGCACCGGTCCGTCCAGATGCGCGTCCGAGGACGGGCCTGCCCAGATACCAGCGAGTGGCATAAGATGGGCGATATTCAGCGAGTGGACCAGCGGCTGCCGGACGTTGGCATAGGCATTACCGGGGATCGACGACATCCAGGCCTCGACGGCGTTGACCCCTTCACGGATCGTGGAGAAACCGAGGCCATTGATGATCCTCTCTACCGCACGGATCTTCTCGTCGACCGCATTCCTGTCTGTGTCGGAGACAGTAATGGTGATCGTCAGATAGCCGAACGATACGAGGTCGCCGCCAAGTGCCTGCAGCGCCTGATCGGCATCGATTACCTTGTTGTCCGCATCAGAATCAAGCAGCTGTGCCGTTTGATTGTAGAGCACCTCGCGCAGGAGCGCGGTGATCGACTTGCGCTTGTTGAACCATTGCCGGCGCAGACTGGTAAGCGCCTTGCTCGCCTCGGACTTGTCGAGCGGGATGAACCGCGACACCCAGCGATAGGCGAAGTTCTGGTGATTGAGCGCGTCCAGAATGGCAGGCCGGCTGAGCGGCGGAAAGCCGAGGATCGTCACAGTCCGCAGATGCTCTTCGCCCAATTTGGGCTCGAGTCCGCCGACGAGCGGCGTGTCCGCCAACACAGCATCGAGATACATCGGCACGTCCGGTACCGCGATCCGTTGCCGATGCGGCGAGATCGTGCCGTGCAGATAGGTCAGCGTTTCCGCATCAGACAGCGCGCGGATATGGGGCATGAAGCCGGCGAACAAATCCAGCGCCCGGTCGGTTTCGTCGGTGAAGCGCTGGAGCGCCGCGCGCCAGTCCCGAGCTTCTTCAGCATCAGGTCGATCGATCAGGGTACGACCGATCGCATCGCTGCTGTCGGCCGGCGGGAGCCACATCAGCGTCATATGGTAGCGGCTTTCGAAATGCTGCCCTGCAGCCTCGAAGTCAGCACGCCGCTCGAGATCGACCAGATGCGAAATCGGGTCGGGAAAGCTGCTGGAGGGATAGCCGATCGCTTCAGAGCGAGACGCCTCGAAGAATAGCGCCCATCCCGATCCGAAGCGTTTCAGGACATTATTGGCTCGGGCGCAGGCGCCAACCAGTTCGCCATCGGTCGCGCTTTCCAGATCGGGACCGCGAAAGGCGAAGCTGCGTTGGAAGCTTCCATCCTTGTTGAGGACGATTCCTGGCGCCACCAGCGCCGCCCATGGGAGATGATCGGCCAGGCGATCGGTGCGATCACGATATTCGCGCAGATTCAGCATCGGAAATATCCCTTCTGCCGGATGTGACGGACGAGAACCGCCGGAAAGGACGGGTCGTGGCGGGTCGCGACGACCGCGACGCTGTGCCCGACGGCCCAGATCAGCAGGCCCGCCAGCCATTGCTGGAAGCCGAGACCGATCGCCGCGGCAATTGTGCCGTTCAGGATCGCGATCCCTCGTGGCACACCACCCAACAGGATCGGCGCGTGAAGCGACATGTGGAGCGGCGCTTCGAAGCCGTCCGGGCGGTTGTCCCCGCTATGCTCGCCAAGGTTACTCATCCGACCAGCGCCCCGCCGCCGAAGCTGAAGAAGGTGAGAAAGAAGCTCGACGCGGCAAAGGCGATCGAGAGGCCAAGGATGATCCCCAGCAACCGCCGGAACCCGCCCGAAGTCTCGCCAAAGGCGATTGTAAGCCCAGTGCTGATGATAACGATGACCGCCAGGATCTTGGCGACCGGCCCCTGAACCGACTCCAGCACCTGCTCAAGCGGCGCTTCCCACGGCATGCCGGAGCCAGCCGCATAGACCTTCGCCGCGCTGAACGCGCTCCACGCGATACTGGTGGCCGCGAGGCGCCGGGCGAGCCGGAATGTGCCGCGTTCGGATATCCATGTGCGCCGCCGCATGGTCAGTCTCCTTGGATGTCGGTTGCAGTGATGAGTTCGAGGAGGCCGTAGCCGCCGTCGGGATCGACCCCGACGACCTGTGCCAGCGAGCTGATCCGTCGCCCGGCGCCGCGCCCCGATATGAACACGATGAGTTCGATCGCCTCGGCGATGAGCGCGCGCGGCACGTTGACCGCGACTTCGAGGACAAGCTGTTCGATCCGGTGTAGGGCAGCGAGCGAGCCATTGGCATGGACGGTAGTGATCCCGCCAGGATGGCCGGTGTTCCAGGCCTTGAGCATGTCGAGGGCCTCGCCGCCCCGCACCTCACCGACAATAATCCGGTCTGGCCGCAGGCGCAGCGTCGAGCGGACGAGATCAGTCATAGTCACATGGCCGGCGCGAGTACGCAGCGCGACGGTATCTCTCGCCGGACATTGCAGCTCGCGGGTATCCTCGATCAGGACGATCCGCTCGTCCCGGTCGCCCATCTCCGCCAGCAGCGCGTTGGCGAGCGTGGTCTTGCCTGAGCTGGTGCCACCCGCGATTAGGATGTTCCTCCGGTCGGTGATCGCCGTTGCCAGCCGATCGGCGATCGCCTCCGACATCATGCCGTCGCGGACATAGTCGCCAAGCCGGTAGATTCGGCTCGCTGGCTTGCGGATCGCGAAGCAGGGGGCCGGCGCAACGGGCGGCAGAAGCCCCTCGAAGCGCTCACCTGCCCCGCCTTGGATATGGGGCGGCAGTTCTGCCGAGATGATCGGGGCATCGCCGTGTACCTCGGCGCGAGCATGGCTCGCGACGAGCCGGACGATCCGGTCGACCTGTTCCGGCGGCATCTGGACCTGGGTGTCGACCCGGCCTTCGCCGAGCCGATCGAGCCAAAGGGCGCCATCCGGGTTGACCATGATCTCGATGACGTGCGGATCGGCGAGCGCGGCGGCGACATCCGCGCCCATAGCGCTGCAGAGCATCGTGCGATGCCTGTCAGCGGAAGCTAGTCGGGTCATTCCGCCGCCTCCAATGTCTCGACTTCGAGCGTGCGCCGTCCCGCCGCGACCTGCCGGCCGACCTGCTGGACGAAGGCGTTGAACCGCTCGCGCGCCATCGCGCGCCCGGCATGGTCGTTCTCGGCCAGCGGCGGGTGGATCGAAAGTTCATAGCGAACGAACAGCGCGACGGTCTCGAGTAGGATGTCGCCGTCGCGTCCGACCTTGTCGATCGCGCGGGTCAGCCGATCGAGGCGGATACCGAAGCGATCGTCGAGCTCATGGGTGCCGCGTCGGTTGAGCCAGGCTTCCACCGCATCGGCAAGGATTGCCGACTTAGAAGCACCCGGCTTCGCCGCGAGATGCTCAAGCCGTTCGCTCAGTGCTTCAGAAAGGAAGAATTGATGGCGAATTCGTGATGAGACGGCCATTTCACAGTCCTTCGAACAGGTCAGGGGTACGCCCATGGCCTTCAGCGAGCCCGAAGGCAGTCCGCGCGACCCGGGATTGTGCAATGAGCCGGGTGTCCGCCGACGGATTGGCGTCATCGACATCGAGGCCGAGCGGATCGGTCGTCTCGAGAACCTGTGCGACGGCCGGGACGGTGAGTGCCAATTCGGGTTGCTGCTGCTGATCGCGACCACCCTCGTCGTCATGCGCGTCGGAGGCCGGATCGACGAGGCGCTTATCCTGGGCCCGGATCGCGCCTTGCCAATCGTGCGCGCGTTCGACGGGACGGTCGAGATAGCGGCCTTCGGCGAGCGCCGGCGCCGGACGAAGGCGCGCTCGAAAATCGGACTCGTCGAAATAGCGCAGCTTCGTCGCGCGGATCGGCGACATGCCGGCGAGCAACACCAATTCGCTGTCGGCCGGAAGTTGCATGACCTCACCGGGCGTCAGCAGGGCGCGCGCGGTCTCCTGACGGCTGACCATAACATGGCTGAGCCACGGCGCGAGCCGGTGCCCGGCATAGTTGCGCATCGCCCGCTGCTCGGTCGCGGTGCCCAGCGCATCGGAAATACGCTTGGCGGTCCGCTCGTCGTTGGTCGCGAAGGCGATCCGGACATGGCAGTTGTCGAGGATGGCATTGTGCTCGCCGTAGGCCTTCTCGATCTGATTGAGGCTCTGCGCGATCAGGAAAGCCCTCACGCCATAGCCGGCGAGGAAAGCTAGGCTTGTCTCGAAGAAATCGAGCCGGCCGAGCGCAGGGAACTCGTCGAGCATCAGCAACAGTGAACGACGGTCGCGCGCACCGGCTTCGGGCAGGGTTTCGGTCAACCGACGGCCGATTTGATTGAGGATCAACCGAATGAGCGGCTTGGTGCGCGAGATGTCGGAGGGCGGCACCACCAGATAGAGGCTGACAGGGCGCTTCGGTTCGATGAGGTCAGCGATCCGCCAATCACAGGCGGACGTCACCTGCGCTACAGTCGGGTCGCGATAGAGCGCCAGGAAGCTCATCGCGGTCGACAACACGCCCGAGCGTTCATTTTCGGATTTGTTGAGCAGTTCGCGGGCCGCCGAGGCGACGACGGGATGAACCTGCGGCGCGTCGTCGCTCCCGAGATGATTGGTGGTCATCATCCGGCGCAAGGTCGCGATGAAGCTGCGGTTCGGATCGGAAAGGAAGTTCGCCACCCGCGCGAGGGTCTTGTCTTCTTCGGCGTAAAGGATGTGGAGGATCGCCCCGACCAGCAGCGAATGTGAGGTCTTCTCCCAATGGTTACGCCGATCGAGCGCCCCCTCGGGATCGACGAGGATATCGGCGATGTTCTGGACGTCGCGAACTTCATTGAGCCCGCGCCGAACTTCGAGAAGCGGGTTATAGCGCGCTGATACCGCATTGGTGGGGTCGAACAGTAGGCAGTGCGAGAAGCGGCTCCGCCACCCGGCGGTCAGTGTCCAATTCTCGCCCTTGATGTCGTGGACGACCGCCGAACCGGTCCAGCCCAGCAAGGTCGGAACGACCAAGCCGACGCCCTTGCCCGAGCGGGTCGGAGCGAACGCCATGATATGTTCGGGACCGTCATGGCGCAGATAGCGGCCATCAGCCTTGCCGAGAAAGGGACCGGCATCTGCGAACAGGCCTGCCCGCGCCATCTCCGTGCTGTTCGCCCATCGCGCCGAACCGTAGGTCACGACATTGCGCGCGTGCCGCGCGCGCCAGACCGAGCCGGTGATCGCCGATCCACAGCCGAGCAGCCCGCCCGCCGCCGCTATCTCGCCGGCACGATCGAAGATGGCCGGAGCATAGGCTCCGAAATGATACCACCACGCGAATAGCTGCCATGGGGCGTAAAAGCGCTGACCCCACAGGACGAGCCAGGGCAAGCCTAGTTCGGGCTGATAGTCTAGCTGGCTTGCGGCGAATTGCGTGCCCGCCCAGCAGCCCATCACTGTAAGCCCGATAACGACCAGCATCTGGCCGATGAGCAATTTGGTCGGCGTCATCGCAATCCTCCGCTGCACCGGGTGCAAGGGTGGATTGCGCGATCTGCGCACCATTTCGGAGGGCGTCAGGAGAGCACAGCGGCGCACAGCGCCGCATCACGGGAATTGCATCAGAGAATAGATTGCATATCAAGATATCGGCCTGCCGGCTCCCGGCGGCGAAAAACGAAGTCGAAACCTGAAAAGGGTTCTATGCGCCCAACTCCCTTCACGCGACCAACTCTGATCGCGGCATCAGAAATGTTCGATCGTCACACACAGGCGAATTTCGATCAGATGACGCTTCGGCTCGGTCTGGAGAACGACGTCCCGGAAGGAACCGGATTAAGCGTCGCAAAAAAATGCGGAATTGTGGGCCGAATATTGGTCCAGCGGGCAACGGACACGGTCGATACGGTTCAGGGCACGATGACACTCTCGGAAGCGGTCGTCCGCGAGGCCATCCTCCTTCTCAATCCCGGCTTCGAAATGCCGGTTCAGACGGCCTTCCTGCGGGGATTGGCGCGTGATGGCTTCGTCGTTGAGTTCGACGACCGGAAGCGCAATCCGACCCTTCGGGCGGCGCTCCCAGAGGAAATCGATCTTCCGGAAACCGATGATGAGGTTCACGAGCTTCTAAAGCTATATCAATTCGTCACCCCGAAAGGCCATCTCGACCAAGCGATCGAGGCCCATACTCGCGGCGATTGGGCAGCGTGCAACGCCCAGCTGCGGACATTCCTTGAAAGCCTGTTCGACCAGCTGGCTCATGCCGTCGACGCTGGACGGGCCGCTCAGCTCCCGTCGTCCGAGAACCGGAGGGCCATGTTAGCCGAACGCGGGTTTCTCGCGATCGACCGGAATGAATGGACGAACGACGGGAAAAATTTCGTCAATGGCCTGTTCAAGATGCTGCACACCGACGGTTCGCATCCGGGGCTATCGAACGAAGACCACGCCACGTTCAGGCTGCATATCGTCCTCGTGACCGCGCGAACATTCCTGCGCCGCTACCACAACGGCCAATGACGCTGCTGAGCTTCACCGATCTGCTTATAAAAGCGGGGCTGCATCCCTCGCAGGTTCGACTGCTTCGCCATCAAACCAGAACGCCGCATGGGCGCACGCCCTACCTTCTTTGGCGCGACCAACCCGGCGCCTTCGAGGAATACCAATCGGTGCAGACTGTCGGCAACCGAGCGAAACTGGCGGCTCCGTTTTGGGCGAGCTTCGTCGCGCCACCCGCGGGCGGAACGCTGTTTGTCGGCATTTATTCGGTCGAACGGACGGGGATCGTCGAAGCCGAATGGGTTGATCCGCTCTATGCCGTTCCGGGCATATCCCTGACAGATGACGGGCTGGACCGATACAGCACGAAGCTAACGTCGGAACTCGACGCCTTCGCTGGCCGGATCTGGATAGACTGGGGCAAAGGTGCCCGCTCATGGGTCCAGCGCGCCGACCTGCAGGATAAACCCATTGTCGAGCTCACGCGTGCCTTCCGAGAGGAAGCATTCCCCGGATACACTCATTTTCTGACCAACGTGTCTGAGGTGCAAAGCCTCCCGGCAACCTGGATAACCGCTCTTCGGGCGGCGCGCGGCGTTTATCTCCTGACGTCTGCCAGAACCCGAGAACAATATGTCGGATCGGCCACCGGCGAAGGAGGGTTTTACGCCCGCTGGCTTAACTATGCTCAAGACGGCCATGGCGGGAACCTCGGCCTGAAAAGCTCAGAACCCGCTGACTATCAGATCAGCATCCTCGAAGTGTCCGGCTCGGCTGCGTCCTTTGAAGAGATCGTCGCCGTCGAGCAGCTCTGGAAGCGCAAGCTCCAGAGCCGCGAGATGGGCCTCAACCGGAATTGAGACCATGGCGAACGCTCTCACCAGCGACGAATTGGGCGAACTCGGCGAAAGCCTTTTCGCCAAGCTCTGCGTCCAGTCAAAACTCATCTGCAACAAGGCGGTTAGAGATCGCACGGGGTGGGATTTCCGCATTGAGTTCCCGATGGAAGCCGGCGGCGAGGTCTCACTCGATCAGCGAACGCCGCGAACCTGTCAGGTCCAACTCAAATGCACGGCTGGCACCACAGGGACAGTCCGCGCGCGGCTCTCAGCGATGGAGAGACTGGCGAAGGATTCCGGCCCTGCGGCTGTTGTCGTATTTCGAATGCGACCCGATGGTACCGAGATTATGGGCTATCTCGTCCACCTGATCGGTGATGAGCTCGCCAAGATCCTGCGACGCCTTCGGGTCGCCGAACGGGATGGCCGGACTGACATCAATCGTATCTGGATCTCGCTCGACTATCGGAAAGGCCGCCGTTTCAAGATCGATGCTGACGGATTGTGTGAGGCTTTGGCCGAAATATCGCCGCCCGATATCGATCAATACATTGTAGAGAAGCGCCACCAGTTGGACACTCTTGGCTATGAGGGCGAGCCTGGCATCGAAAGTGAGGCCCTCATCTATATCGAGAGTGAGGATCATTTCCGAAAGCTGATATCCGGCCTCGTGCCACTCCGCCCCATCAAAATGCAGTCGTTCGACCGCCGCTTCGGCATCCGGATCCCATATAAGGGCACGTTGCTCGACGGGTTCGATGAGTTTCCGATCGAACTCCCGAGAATGGGGCCCTGTCGGATAGCCGTGCGAGCAGGCCCCACCAGGCCGGCCGCACTCTTCGAGTGCGAAGCCTTCGTCCCATACCCGATGACCGGCGGGCCGATGATGTCGATCAAGCATCCCGCACTGAGCGCGCTCTTTTACGATGATCGATTGACCATCGAAACGGTCGGCAATTTCGATGTCGACCCACACGAGCTCGGTATCTGGATCCAGCTTCTCAGAGGCCTCACCTATCTCTCCGAGGGCGATGCGACCCTGGAATTGGAGTTCAGAGGAATCCGCTTGCCAGCCCTGGCTGGCGAAAATCTGCGCGGCCCGGATATCGACCAGCTACCGTCACTCCTCGCCTTCGTCGAACGGCTGCAGCGAGCCTGTGAGTACGCAGCGCTACCGGCACCGGCCAAATTCTCCCTCAACGATGTTCGACACGCTCCACATATGCAGATGGCGTTGGACGTGATGTTCAATCCAAGTTCGAGCGTGCGGCTCGAATTCGACGCCATCGAAGGCGTTCTCGAGCAGAGTGCGATCGACGCCCTCCATTTCAACACGGTCACGTTTGCCGATGTATCGATCAGCTTCGCGGCGCTCGTCCGGCTTGAAAGAGTCGGGGATACCGCATCGTTTGTGTCATCGTGCTTCGAACTGGTCGATATTCGCCCGTCCGTTCTCGACCTCGACGCCTATGGAGCGGAAATGGCGACGTCCCGCGATATCGCCGTCCTGATCGATCCCACAAATCTCACAATCGATGACCGACCGGGACTCGCCACATGACCATTGCCTGCCTCGGATGGGGATCGCTCTGCTGGGATCCGCAATCATTGCCTGTTGTCGGTGATTGGCATGAAGATGGTCCGTTTTTGCCGGTCGAGTTCACGCGCGTGTCTTCGGACGGCCGAATAACACTCGTACTGACCGACGGCGTGCAGGCATTGCCCGTCCTCTGGGCGGAACTCGACGCAACCGATCTCGATCAAGCGATCTCAGCGCTTGCAAACCGAGAGGACGTTCGCAGGTTAGGCGCCATCGGAAGATGGCCAAACGGACGGACCCAATCGTCCGATCGATGGGACAATTCAGGCGTGGGCCATCGCCCACGGCATCGACGGCGTGGTTTGGACGGCTCTGAAACCCGGCATGGACGCACATAGCCGTGGCGTGATCCCGACGCATGACCAGCTTAGAGCGCATGTCGCGACGCTCACACCACAAGCGCAAGCTCATGCTCTGGACTATGTCGCTCGCGCACCGCGGCAGGTTGATACGGCGCTCCGCCCTTTCCTCATGGACTTGCTCGCAGCGAGTGAAAGACCCGAGCGCCCCGCTTGACTCAGCCACCGCGCAATGAGACCAATTGCTGGCGGACCGTGGCTCCAAACCTGACGCCAAGTTAAAAGCCACCACATCGATACAATTTTGCGCCGATCCTCCTTTCTCGGGCGCTGCTTAAATGGCGTCCGGCTGCTCATGGAAAAGAGGCTGTCATGCGCGTCACCATCACGTCCAACGACCTTCAGTCGATCAAAGATTACCTCCACTCATCACTTCCAGGCCATCGGCCGAGCCACCGGATCGAAGCCGCTGCCCGCGGATTGGGTTTCACCACATATGGCGGTCTCCGCGAGGCTCTGGCCGCAGGCCCGATCATGGCAGAGGCGGACGATGTCCTCTTCTGCAGATTGCTGGACGTCCCGTTCGAGCGGGAACGCGATTACGGGCGGCACGTGTCGCGAGCTATCATGCGACTCCACCTCCATCGCGTCCTCGATGCACGGCCTAATCTGACGCAGAGAGGGTTCGACAGCGCGTGGCTGGGCAATAGCAGCGAGATGGCGCTTCCCCTGTCCGAGCGGCGAGCACTGCTCGCTGAGCGACGCCAGGAGGCCTATGACTCAAACTGGGGTATCGACCAGTTTGAACTGGCGATGATCTACCTGTCCCGACAGAAGAAGATCAAAAGCTTCAACCAGCGTATCGGCAGCTATGGATTGAAACACCGCGCCGAGAATCTGCAACGCGTATACGAGATGTTCGAACCGCTCGGTGATTACGTGTCCAACGGAATGCTGATCGCTGCTGCCTACGCCCAAGGTTTTGAGGTCAAACCCATCGGCCATGACAACTATAACGCTCGGCTCAACATCTCGATGGCGACGGTGAACCAGTCGCGCGGTCGGGTATCGAGGACAGGCGCCGAAGATCCTCGTCTTGTGACGGCCCTCTATTCTGATCTCGACAGGCTAGCGGCCTGAGCTGCGCCTGATCAAACCGTATCGAGCCTGCGGAGCGCCTTCAAGGCTCGCGCGACAAAGCGCGGCATGTCGGCCAATCGCCGAAGCCGCGCCAAGTCGCTGCGGTCCCCCCAGCTTTCGATGATACTGAACGCCAGGTTGGATCCGTCGTCCCGAGAGTGCGCGTAGCGATAGTAGCTGGCAACGGGATCACCATCGAAGAATTCCCGCGCGAGCGCGAGGCACTGCTGAGGATAGGCCTTCAAAAGGCTGGCCTGAGGCTCAGTTCGATCATCATACCATTGATGCTCGCGCAAAGCCCTTTCGAGCTCGCTCAGACAACCGACAACCACGCCGTCGGGCAGCTTTCGAAGACCTAGCCAGCTTGTGTCGGGCGGAAGGATATCCGCGCTGCCCTCCAGGGCGTATAGCAGCGAACGCAACAAAATCAGCGCCCGCTGGCTGTCATTGGTACCGGTCAGGGCGGGTAGTCGAAGCCTGTTGCGCCCCAAAAAGCGTGTCGCCACCGTGAAGGCCGCCCACTCTTCCTGCGGCATCGCATTCCGTTCCTCGGGCAGCCGGGCATATTCCTGCATAAGCGCCTCGTCTGCCGGATCGGCGAACTTCGATATCTCACGGATCAGCCATCCGAGGTTTGAGCTTTTTCGCGCATCATCGGAACGTGCAGCTTGGCGCAGCAGGAGTCGCCGCGCCTCCTCGGTCAGCGCTTCATACTCCTCATAATAAACGTAATCATGGGGGTGATCGAACATCGCTGTGCTGACTGTGAGCGCGAGACCGCGGACTGTCTCATCATCGCTTTCGGCAGAGGCCTCGGCGAATGCCGCACGTATGCCGTCTCGCGCCGCTTCGGCAGAATCCTCCAAGGCCCCCAGAAACTTCAGGGCATCCACGATCGCCGTGCTTATCCATAGATTTTCACGGTTCGCGTCGATTGCCTGCACGGCGTCGGTCAATGCCTCGACCGTTGCCGCTTCAACATCCCGAACAAAGCCAGCGGCCTCGAGAATGGTCAGCTTCGCATGATAAGGTTCATATCGAAACCGCTCTGTGATCACGGTAACGAGTTCCAAGGCGAAACTGTTCGCATCGTCATCGCGTGGGAGCCTTCGCCGCCGTTCGAGATAGAAGTAGAGCTGTCCGGACGACATGCTCATCATCTCGCGCTTCAGTATCGGTGCGGGTGCCGTGTCGAACAAATGAATGCCACTCAAGGCGGACTGACAAAGCCGGGCAAAGCCACATCCTTGCCAGACAGATTGGTAGGCCAATTGGAATGGAGCACTTACAAGCGCCCTGATCCCAGCTTCCCGCGCCTCATCGGCGATGCGCCGCCGTTCCTCGGCCAACCTCCGATCCATGACGGCGCACAGCTCGAAGAAGCGCTCGTCCCTTCGCCCCGTTCCAATCAGGCGCGCTATGGCCTCGATCCTGGCCGCATCGCGATCGCTCCATCGGCGAACCGTCGCTTCGTCCCACACCAGATCAGGAGTCTCGCCCCGCGCTATGACGAGCCGGAGGCCGAAGATTTCTTCCTCAATTTCCGTCTGCGCCCGATCGAGCAGTTCGTTGGCGACCGATGCCGCTATCGAACCGGCCATGCCCCTAGCTGCGCCGAAGAGGAGCCCGGCGTCTTCGGTCTCCTCCAGCAAGGTCCGTACGGCCGACTCCTCGTCGACCATCGAGACAATACCAAGCGCCATGGGCGCAAGGCTTGGAAATTCCAAAAGTGCCGCGAACCCCGAAGGCGCCGTTCGCGCGCGCTCCGCGTAGGAGAAGGCAGCACATGCGTTGAGCAATATCTCGTGCGAGAAGGAAACTCGCCCATTGCGGCGGCTCAACAGTTTGGCCTTCACTGCGGCATCGACATCCGCAGTCGAGATGCCCACGCCGGTCATCAGCTCATCGAATATGGTCTCGTTCAACGAGAAAGAGGTCGATGAAATCAACCTTTCAGCTAAGCGACGAAGCCCCGCTGCGCCTGACCTAGCCGCCGCCCCTAAACGCGACCGAATATACTGATCGACAAGGAGCTGGCGCGATGTGTCCCCGACCAACCCTGCATCGGTCTCGGCGACGATCGATGCTTCGAAGCCGCTGTGGACCGCAGACAGCAGTGCAAGACTACTATCGCTCAACCTCGGTGAGTGTCTGCGCGCGATCCGTTCTTTGAGCGACAGGCTTGGAGCGGCCAAGGTGATCCCGATCAAGCCATCGAGCTGATCCAGCTGGGCAGACTGATCGCTGACCATGATCCGAGCATCGAGCCGGCGTGCGAGGGCTCGCAGTCCGCGCAGGCCGCTCTCACGCCGCGAACCAAGTTCATTCACACCGTCGAGGATCAGCGTCACCGGGCTTCCCGTCCGCTGGATCGCCCCAAAAAGCTCTTTCGGCGATGTCGCCGTTATCAGGGCGAGCTCTCGCTTCAGCAACTCGGACCAGGATCCCGCATAGTCCTTGGCCGAGGCGAAGATCACGCACTCCCCTGCCCGAGCGAGTTCGCTTCCAAGCCAGCAAAGCGCCAATGTTTTCCCGCAACCGGACGGCCCGGTGATGCGGCACCCGGGGGCACGGCCGGCGGCAGCGACCAACGCTGCGCGCTGTCCGTCATCCTCGGCAAACCACATGCCGCCATTACGGCCGAGTTCGTTGGCGACACGCTCGGCATATTCTCGAAGATAGCTATGCGCGGCAGCGAGGCGCGGTTCGGAGATCACCTCCGCCAAGCTCGCGCGGGCCAATCCGAAATCGTCGGCGAATGCCCTCCAGTCCGCGATTGTCCAGGCACATTGCAGCCGGCCGCTAGCTGCCGCATCGAGCCCATCCAGATCGGTTACATCGACCTTGATATCGCCAGTGGACAATGCCGACCCTTCTGGCAGCGGATCAGCGAACACGACCATCGCGTCGGGATAGAAGCCTCCGACCGATTTCCGCGCGCTCATCGCGTCTCGCAGGCTGTTCTTGATTGTGAGGGCTTGACGGTACCCGTTCGTGTAGGGTGCCCAGACGCCGCTGGCTTCCAGCCTTTGCCAACCCCCATCGATATTGCCGCGAACAGGAAGGCGCGACGACTTGGCCTCGATCACCACGACCCGCCGTTCCGTCACGACGATGATGTCCGTCTGGCGTCCTAAAATGTGAAAATTCGCCAGAATGATGAAGGGGAGACCTGCTTCTTCTAGCTGACGGTGCACATGCGCGATGATGCGGCGTTCGGACCGTGGCTCGATAGCATCGCCAATATAGATCGTGCCGAGCGCGCCGGTGGTCGTTCCCATAGTCATCGTTGATCACCGGGGACGCCCGTCATCGCCAGCTGCGTCCTCCGACCGTAGCTGGCGCATATTGCCGCGCGTCCTTTTCACCCTGCCAGTCTGGCGTAAGAAACGACGGCGACCCGTCGTCGAAACCACACCCAAGCCAAAGATTGTCCAGCATCAGGCGGAGCGCCGCTCCGGAGACTGCGTCGGCTGAGGCCAGTGTCACACTGCCGAGATGAAGATTTGGAACCCGCAGCTGTCGGCTCGCATTGCGGCCATTGAAAAGCTGTACATCCTCCAAGCCCTGAAGCTCGGCGCTCGCCAACATGACTCCGTCCAATCCAAGCTCGACGGCGACTTGAGACAATCTCGATGTGAGCTCCACAATGCGGCCCTCGAGAGGCAGACCGTCGACGATGATCGTTCGATCATCGTCAATCCGAGCTCCGACCATGATGATCGCCTCGAGGATTCCAGGTTTCATGAGCCGCACATACCAACGGGCTTCGGGATTGGGGCGGTCTCCCATCCGGCGAGGTGGATCGAAGCTCGCCCATTGCCGGTTGTCGACCATCCCATCGGCCGCGTCGTAGTTCTCAGGAGTAAAGCGGTGCCGCACCGCCTTCACGCGCGCCGGTTCGAGATATGGCGAATTTGCCGCCACCATCGGCGCGAGCCGCAATACCAGCCGAGGGCCTGGAACGATCGCGGGGACATCGCCCCGTGCGGTCAGGTTGTGAAGGTCGTCGAGCATCTGCTCGACCGGCGCCAAGCTGGCGGCATCGATAGGTCGCTCATTTCTTCGAGAAAGCGCGAACCGAATCGAGGCTTCCAAATAGGGTGCGATCTTACCGGCGAAGGCCTCACGGGTCTGACGCCGCGTTGCAGGTTTCGAACCTTCCTCGAGGACATAGGAAATCGGATGCCGAAGATGCGCAAGATCGAACGGGAGCGCACTGGCGGGACCAAATGCCGCGTTCATGACGAGAATGATCTGTTGGTCATCGAGGACATGACGGGCGTAGCCGAACTCGGTCATCACGTTCGGATTCGGCAGCAGCTTCGACCCATTGGCCGTGCTCCCGACAAAACTGACGTCACCGATGAACAGATCGCAATCGCGGATCTTCCCTAAAATGGTCTCGCTCACCGGCGGGGTGCCAGCGACGCCCGATGTGTCTGAATCGAGTTGAAGTTGGACTGAGAATTTGGGCTGGAGCGCCTCGATTGCAGATCTCAGTGCGATCGCGATGAAACGGCTACTGACATCCGGCTCGCGGTCGCTTTGCCATGAATAGAAAATCCGCACCGTCTCCATAACGTCTTATTAGCGCCAGCGTGTCGCGAACGTAATGGTCCGTTGCGCTCGCTTCCGAAATGGACGCAGTTTCCCCATCATTCGATGTGCGGCCCGCCCCGTCCCCGGCCGAAGGACCAGTGAGTCCCCTCGCCACGCATCAGGCCCGATGCCGACTTGCCGATCTGCGTATCGAACGCTGGGCGCCACGGCACGAGCGAGAAGTCGTGCGCACGTTCGAGTAAGGCATAGCGGCCACTGACGAGATCGACCCGCCGCCGGATCACCCCCTCGACCTGCTCGCCATTCACGGCTTCGCGATGGTCGAGGCCGGTCTCCTTCTGCAGACCGATTGCCGCTGCGCGGAGGTCGCGGCTGGTGAGGGACGCGACCATATCGGGACGCGCCCGGAAGCCCGCATCGTCCTCCTCGGCCAACCCCTTTTCCAATAGCCATTGCCGGCGCGCCGCCTGCGCCGCGCGTACCTCGCGCCCGAAGCCGGCGTCGCGCGCCACGATTGGCTCGCTACCCGCAAGATCGCGATCGAGCCAGCTTGCCCCATCACATCGGGTCAGATCGGACAGCGAGCGATCGCTGACGACCGCCACCCCGACCGGGCGATCGCGCGCATACCGCTGCTCATAGCGCAGCACGCGCCCCGCATGATCGTCCCCGACATGCCATTCGCCATTGGCCTCACGCTCGAAACCGGGCGTCCCCCGGCGCACGGCTTCGAGCCGGCGCACATGCGCGTCGATATAATCCACGCGCGCCTTGGGATCATGCGCGCCGTGCAGCGCCGCCGAATAGACCCCGCCATTTGCCTCGGCGACCGCGATGACTGTGCGATCGGCCTCGCGCAGACCGACTGTCCGCGCCTCGATCCGCACCACCGAGCCTTCGGGTGTCGGCTCGACATGCTCGCCCTTCCCGACCGCGACATAATGCGTCTGCCCGTCGACCCCGTCGACGATCAGGAAATGGCGATCGCCGAGTTCGTCGGCGAGCCCGCGCCGCACCACCCGCCCGACGAGCGGCGCGGATGCGGAAGCCGGGTCATAAATGCCATGTTCGATGCTCGCGCCTCCGGCGATCCGCGCCGACAATTCGCGCTGAAGCGTGCGGATGATGTCGCCACGCTCTCCGATCGCCCTGAGATCGCCTTCGATCGTGCTCGCCAAACGCCAGCGCCCTGCCCCGACATCCTCGGCAAGCCCGAGGTCGGCGAGCTTCTGGAGACGGCCGGCGCGGAGCGCCTGGTCGAGCGGATCGCGCCCGGTCGCCGCGACGATGCCGTCACCATCGGCGTCCCGCATCAGCGAGCGGTCGATTGAGGTCAGCCGCTCGGCGGCGATTTCGGAGCGTAGTCCCTGCTCGATTTCCCGTGCGGTGCGCGGCCCCAGATCGAGCGTGACGAGCTGCTCGGCGCGAGCACGCATCCCGTGCCGAATATAGTCCTTGGCGATGATCAGATTCTGCCCCTCACCGTCGACCCCGCGCAGCATGATGTGCGTGTGCGGATGACCGGTGTTGAAATGGTCGACCGCGACCCAGTCGAGCTTGGTCCCCAGATCGTCCTTCATCTGCGTCATCAGCCGCCGGACGAACGGCTTCAGATCTTGATATTCGGCACCGTCCTCGGCCGAGACGATGAAGCGAAACTGGTGCCGATCGTCGGTCCCGCGATCGAGAAATGCCTTGCCGTCCGCCTCGTCGCCGCCCGCGTCATAGAGCTTGCCCGGCGTCCCTTCCAGGGTGACGCCGTCGCGCTGGATATAGCGCAGGTGCGCGCGCGCCGCGGCAATGCCTTTCGCGCCCAACCGTACCAGGCGCGCCTTCACCACCGCGCGGCGCGCATGGGTGCCCGAGGCGGCGATCCGCGCGCGGCTCGCGCCCCGACCGATCCGGCTGCCATCGAAACGGGCGCCGCGCCGCCGACCGCCACCGCCCGCCAGCACGGTCGCGGCGAGCACACGGCCGACATAGCGCTTCGACCGCGATCCGCCGGTCGACCTGATCCGCCCGAGGCGCGGCTCGAAGCTGTCGTCATCCGACATGCCGACGGTCCATCCGGGCGCTTGGGCGGGTGAGCAACTCCTGCTCACACCACCTGACCATGCCTCCATGAAAAAAGACGTGCAGACAACCATTTAGGCAATGACCGGAGGCATTGCCTTTATCTTGCCTTCCCCTGCCTTCTACCCCCTTCACCTCCCCTGCCCGGACCAAAAAAAGGGAGCCGCGATGCCCATCCGGCACCGCCGCTCCCATCCGTTCGGACCCTCGATCACTGCAGAGCCACATAGCCCGCCTCGGCCTCCGCCTTCGTCGCGCAATGCCGGCACCCCGCCAGACCATGCGCCTTGCCATCGCCATCGACGATGCACACCGCCACGAACCATTCACCATCCAGCAGGCCCAGCACCGCGACCCGATCAAGTTCGAAACCCTCATCCTCGATCGCGTGATAGGCCCCCAGCCACCGCTCGCGGCTGCGCGCATCCCAGTGGAAATCGGCCTCCTCCGCCGCCAGAAACCGCTCCGCCAACGCCTGCCCCGCCGGGCGTCCGAACTCGATTTCGAGCCCCTCGATCAATGCCTTCATCACGCGGTCCGAGGCCGCACCGATGCTCTCGTACATGGTCATGACATGCTCCTTCACGCTGTACGTTCTCCTCATCGAGAACAGCGTTCCGGAGACGGCGGGCGGCGTGGCTGTCAGGGCCGCGCAGCGCCGCGAAGCGGACGTGGGGGGAACCGATTTGCGAAGCAAATTGGGGGGCACCCGCGGGCCTTGATAGTCGCGTCGGCCGTCGTCATGCTCGGCCCTATCGAGACGAGCCCCTCCCCCCTGGAGGTTCATGGGACCACCTTGCGGATCACGAACAGCACAGCTTTCTCAGCGTGGGGCGGAGGCGCATCGGGCGCTATATCGGCGCCTGCGGGCGGCACGGCGAAGACCGTCGGCGGCGGCGGTTCGTAGATCGCATAGGCCGCGCCATCGGGCACCATCGGCGGTGCTGGGGCCTTCGGATCGCCCGTCACCTTCGCCATATAGTCCCGGGTCTCACCGGGAAGACGGACGCCGCTTTCCAGATGTGCGGCATAGCGGCCCGGCCCGGCATTATAGGCGCCGAAGAGCCCCGGATAGCCGAACCGGTCATACATCATCCGCAGATAGGCGGTGCCCGCCAATATATTGTCGCGGGGATCGTCGGGATCGCGCCCGAGGCCGTGGGTGTCGCGCATTGTCGCCCAGGTCGCGGGCATCAGCTGCATCAATCCCATCGCGCCAGCGCTGCTGCGGATCGGCGCGCCGTTGAGGTGGGTGGCGCCGGCGCTCTCGGCCCGCATCACGCGCATGATCCACGCCTCCGGCACGGCGAAGCGCCGCGCGGCTTCGGCGATATAGGGCCGCCACTGGGCCAGCGGCTCGGCCGTCGCCGGTGCCGGCGCGACCAGCAGCCCGACCGCGACCAGCGGCTTCAGCGCGTCCACAAGGCGCTCGCCCGGCCGACGATATCGACGGCATCGCTCAGGCCGAAATAGCGGCCATCGAACGACGCCGCGTTGCCCGGCATCATCAGGAAATATTGCCCATCGCGGAGCCGCACACAGCCATGCCATTGCGGCAGATCGCGGCCCTGGCCGTCGACGAGCAGCCGCTCCCCGGCCTGTGCGCCGTTGAGCAATATCTCCTGCCCGAAGGCGCAGACGGTATCGCCCGCCACCGCGCCGACCCGCTTCACCAGCGGCACCTTGGCCGGGATATAACCGCGCTCCGACGCGAGCGCGCGCAGATGCTCCGGTACCCGCGCGATGACCATGTCGCCGCGCGCGACCGGGGCCGACGGCGCATTGCTGTAGAGCCCGATCGGGGCGCTGGCCGACGCGTTCCAGATCAGCCGCGGCGCGGGGTTCACCGCGATCGTCGAGGCGAGCAGGCCGACCCCGATCCCGGCCATGGCGAAGGCGCGTCTGGGCGCCGGTTTGCGCTTGCCCTTGGGCTTCGGGCTGGCCGGCGCCTCGACCTTCCCCCAATCCAGGAGCGGCACCGGGCGCGGCGCTACGGGCGCGCGTTTCATGTCCGGCCTCCCGCCATCGTCGACCGCGACCAGGCCTGCAGATCGTCGATATGATATTGCACCGTCGTGCTGTGATGCCGGTGCTGCGGCCCTTCGCCCCGCGACCTCAGCTTCTGCAGGAAGCGTCGTGAGAGGCCGAGATAATGCGCGGCCTGATCGGTGTTGAGATAGGGGCTGCCCCGCTTCGCGCGCTGCGCCCGCTCGATCGCATCGTCCATCGATTGTCCCTCCGTCAGAAGGCGACTCGCATGCCGCCGGAGGCCCCCGTCGTGCCGCCTGTGCCGATCTGTTCGGAGGCTCGACTCCGACGCCTGCCGGAATCGATCCCTGCGAAAAATCGGTCGGGAAATGGGACGCTGAAAGATGCGGATCGGATCGAACGGCCTGGGTCAAACCGGGTGGCATGGAACGGATTCCATGCGACGGAAAGCGGGCGGTGCCGACGCCCCCGCCGGCAAGGCCCCTCGCGAGCTATGGCAAATCCGGCGCGCCGTTCGATCCAAAACGCGGGTGCCCGCGCCGACGAACCGGCGCGGGCGACCCGGATCAATCGGCAGGATTCCAGATGATCGCGTAGCTCTCGTCATCGTCCTGCCCGGCCGCCCGGCCGAGGTTCGCGTAGATGGTGCGCGGCCCCAGTTCGGGGGCTGCGAGCGATAGGCGGACATATTCCTGGCCCGACAGTTCGCCAGTGCGGATCCAGCCTCCGCCGAGCTCGACGCCGCCGGCGCGGACCCGGTAATCGGGCTGGTCGCCGGTCTTGGCGCGATTGGGGATCATCTCGATCTCGGCTCGAACCGACAGCGTGGTGAGCACGCCCTTGAAGCTGCCATTGGACTGCTTCTGCACATAACCGATTGCCGACATGGTTCATCTCCTCAAAGCGCTCGAACGGACCATCCGCCCGGGCGATGCGGACCAGAAGGCGGCGCGTCGGCGACGGCTGAACCTGAAAGGCCGAAGCGCAGCGGAGGACCGGAGGGAGGCGCTTATTTGGAGCGGAGCGGCCGCGAGGAGCCGGCTCCCCGAGCCGGCGGGGAAATAAGCGGTGGACGATGGTTTCGGACGGCGCCAGCGCCGCCAGGTCCCGCATGAAAGAGCCCTTGCGGATGGTCGAACCGACGGCTGGAGATGGACCGGCAGCACCACATGCGCAGCACGGCAATGGTGAGCGAGGTCGTCACCCGGCCGCCCGGTCGACAGATCGGCGATCCCGTTGCAAAACCGGACACGCCATGCCGCAGCCGCCTTCCAGCCCCGCCTTGAGCATCGGCAGACGCCTCCGCAACGCTGCGCCTGTCGTAGCGATGGCCGTTCTGATCGCTGCCGGATCAGTCGCGCACGCCGCCCGCGAGCATGGCCGAGTCGGCTATGTCTTCGATGCCGATACCTTCCGGCTGGACACTGGCACGCGGATCAGGATCGCAGCGATCGATAGCGCGGAGACACGATCGGACTGGGCAAAATGCGCGCGCGAAATGACGATCGGCAAGGCCCAGACCGAACGGGTCCGGGCGCTGCTCGACGGCCGCAGGGTGACCTATCAGATCGTCGGAAGGAACCGCGACCGGCTGGTCGCCAAGGTCTGGCTCGGCCGGCGCGATCTTGGAAAACTGCTGATCGAAATCGGCGCCGCGCGCCCCTGGCCGCGCGGCAAACCGAAACCCGACTGGTGCCGCTAGAGCCCCAGGCGGCGCATCAAGTCCGCATGCTCGCGCGCGGCCTTGAGCACCGGATTGTTGGCGATCTCGCGCGCCATCCGCATCGCCGGGCTGTTCTCCAACTCGATCATCATCCTGAGCGACGGATTGCTGTCGAGCAGCCGCTTCGCCTGCCCGACCGGACCGTCTTCCAGCGCCCGCGCCGTGCGCATCACCGGGCTGTCTTCGAGTGCCCGCGCCGCGCGCAGGACGGGATTGTCCTGCACCGCGCGGAAGGCGCGCATAGTGGGGCTATCCTCGAACGCGCGCAGCGCGCGCATCGTCGGGTTGTTCGTGAGCGCATCCATCGCGCTCAGCACCGGGCTCGCGGCAACCCGACGGCTCAGTTCGACCGCCGACAGCGGCGCGCCGCGCATCACCGGCGCACGATCGTTGGCCGCCCGGGCGCGCACCTCGGCGCAGAGCGCTTCACCGACTACCCGCCACTTCGCCTGGATGCGCCGCTCATGGCTCTCCGACGGCCGGCGCACGATGCGCTTGAGCGCAGTGGTCGGCCGCAGCGTCGGCTTGGCGACGATCAGTTCGGCCATCTGCAGCAGCACCGGACGATCGTCGATCCCGGTCCCCTTGGGACGCCCCCTCGGGCGCTTGTCATTCGCCATATCGGCCTCCTTTCACCTCGCCGCTCAAGGTCGGATTCATGCCCCGGACTTGCAAGCGAGAAGAAATCGGGCCGCGAAAAAGGAAGCGAGAATAATTCGCGCGAATCCCCGAACGACGCCCCGAAAAGAGCGAGAATAATTCGGATCGCGTTACCACGAAGCCGCGCGCCGCAGTCCCGAAGGGCGCGGCGCGCGGCGCGAATTTTGGGCTCCAAGGCGGCAAAAAGCGGGAGGCCGAAGCCTCCCGCCCATCGATCAGGCCGCCAGCGCGGTGGGGCTTTCCGCATCGGGCGGATCGGCCCGGTCGGATTCCGCCGCAGGCGGTATAGCCGCGACGCTGACCGGATATTTCCCGATCCGCCGCGCGGCGGACACCGTTCCGACCCCACCCCGATCGGTGTAGGCGGATGGGGCGAAGCGCATCCAGCGGGGCACCCAGCCCTCAACCTTCTTGCGGCCGTCCGCGCCGTCGAGATGATGGCGGATGATGGTCTTGAGGGTCTTGGCCTTCTCGTCGGCATTGGCCTTCGCGATCTTCGGCCCGGCGACTTCGGCAACGATGGCCCCCAGCACCGCCTTGTCGCGGATCAGGTCGAAAAGCGCTTCGTCGGCGTCCCACCAGTTCGCCATATCGACGCCGATCTGGGTGCCCACGGCTTCCGCGAAATCGCTGCCACTGGCGAGCGTCTCGGCCATGACGATGCCCAGTATCGCGAACACGCTGCTATCATCGAGCGCGAGCAGGCGGGCGAAGATCGCAGCCCCATCGCGCTTGCCATAATAGCTATCGACGATCTGGCGATCCTCGGGATCGAGCCCCAGCAGGCCCAGCGCCGATGCCCGGCTGGCGTTGAAGATATCGGTCGCGGAGGCGTTGGCGATACTCTGTTTGACCGCCTCGTTGCGGGTGGACACGGGGTTCGCCTCGACCCGCCACAACGGCGAATGCGCGATGACATGCGCCACCATCAACCGCATGGCGACCATCGGATGATCGGGCAGTTCGGCCCGGATCGCGGCGTGGCGGTGCAGATCGACATAGGCTTGCAGCGACGAGGTCAGTTCGGGCCGCTTGGGCTTCTCGCCCGCTGCCACGGCCTCGCCCTTCGCCAGTTTGCGGGCCTCCTTGCCGGTGACATAGCCTTCGTGAAAGGCGACCTCGCCGCTCTCTCGGACCTCGATATAGACCCGCCCGCCCCTGCGCTTGGGCCAGTGCTCATGCTCGTAGGACGCGAAATAGCTGCCGGGCGGGACGATCTCGACATGGTGCCAGCCCGCTTCCAGATAGGCGTCACGCTTCGCCTCGATGGCGGCGTTCTGCGCGGTCCAGAAACGGTCCCGGTCGGCGAAATAGGCGTCCGCGCCGAACAGGTCGGCAATGACCGCGCCGTCATAGCTTTCGAGGTCGAACAGCGCGTGGCGGGTGGCGATCGAGCTGCCGCCGAACAGCCACGCCTTGAGCCGGTAGCCGGTCGGCGCGTCGACCTCCTTGTCGTCCCACAACGCCAGCCAGTCGCGTTGCTGGGTCTTGCTGGCAAGGGTCAGATGGCGCACCGAGTCCGGGTTGATCTTTTCCGCCCGGTAGAGGTCGCGGATGCGCGGCAGCAGATTGCCGAGCGCCAGCGCGCGCTTCACCATGAGGTCGGGCAGGCCGAAATGCGCGGCGATATCCTCGACGCTGCGGCCCTCGCGGATCAGCGCGGTGAAGCTCTCCCAACGGGTCACCTCGTCGGGATCGAGCCGTCCGCTATTCTCCATGATCGAGGCTTCGAGCGCGGCGGCATCATCGCCCGGCTCGATGATCGCGCAGGGCAGCGGCTCGGCGCTGCCGCCCTCGTCGGCGACCAATCGGGCCGCGCCGAAGCGGCGCGCGCCCGCGACGATCTCGAAGTGATCGGGGGCGCCATTCGGCCGCACGATCAGCGGCACCAGCACGCCGCGCGCGCGGACCAGCGGCACCAGATCGTCGATGCTGGCGCGGCGCTTCTTGGCGGCGCGCATGTTGACCGGGGACACGCTCAAACGGTCCTGGGGGATGAAGTCGAGTTTCATGGGTCGTCTCCTGATGGAGGGCCGGTCGCGGCGCGAAGATGGAGCGGCGGACCGGCGCAAAACGGCGAAACGCGCCGCGCGTCAGCCGCCGCCCTCGTCTGGGGCGGTCGGAAGCTGGGGGGAAGCTGTCGGGGTCCGAAAAGCGGCTTCCGCCGCGATGATCGATCCCAGCGCGCGGGCGCGGTCGGCCCAGCGCGACAGCGGTTGATCGCTGACGAAACCCTCGTCGCGTTCGATCCGCAAGCCGAACGGCAAGCGGACGCTCGTCAGTTCGCTGAGCGAGAAAGAGCCCAGTTCGGGGCAGCCGAAACCCAGATCGGCAAGGCCGAACAGGGTGTCGCCGTCGCGATCAAGTTCGGTGGCGAGCCATGTCGCCGCCCCGCAGGGGTTGAACAGCTTGACCACCGGCACCGGGTCGGGCTCGGGCCACTCGCGGGCCAGATGCATTTCGCGCAGCACTGCATTGGTGCGAAGCGCCTGCCACAGCTCTTGCGGGATCAGGGTCATGCCGCCGCCCTCCGTTCGGGCTGCGCCTGCGCGCCGACCTCGTCAGCCTCGCGGGTGAAGGCGAGCAGATAATCGGCGGCGCGGCTGGCGGCGCTGGCGGCGCGGAAGATCGCGCGGCTATCCTCGCGCAGCACGGCCAGCCAGTTGCCGAGATAGTCGGCATGGCGCACGGTCGGCGCGATGCCGAGGCTCGCGCACAGGAAGGCCGACCCCATTTCGGCGACCAGTTCCTCGCGGGCATAACCATGGGTGCCGAAGGCGTTGGTGAGGTCGCGCGCGAGGCGCGAACGGTGCCCGGTCCAGTGGGTCAGCTCATGGAGCGCGGTGCGGTAATAGTTGATCTGCTCGAAAAAGGCGGGCTGCGGCGGCACCTGAATGAAATCGGCGCTCGGGACGTAGAACGCCTTGTCGCCGCCGACGCGGAAATCCGCGCCGCTCGCGGCGATCAGCGCCTCGGCGGCGGGGATCGTCTCGCGCGGCGGCAGCGGCATGGGATCGACGGCAAGGCCGGGGCGCAGCCCCTCGCACTGGGCGACGTTGAAGACCGTGAAGCGTTTGAGGAACGGCACCGCGCGTGCATCGTCGCCGTCCCGCCGGGCGCGCTCCTTCTCGCCCTTGGGGGTGAAGCGGTCGGCATAGACCACGGTGACGCCGCGCTCGCCCTTGATGACGCTGCCGCCCGCGTCCTGCGCCTGCCGGAAGGTCAGCCAGCTTTGATCGACAAAGCCGCGCTCGATGACCGCGCCCCACAGGATCAGGATATTGATCCCCGAATAGGGCCGCCGGGTGAGCGCATTGCGCGGCAGGCCGGGGGCCGGGCCGGTGCCTGCCCTGCCCCAAGGCTGCACCCACGGCACCCGCCCCGCCTCCAGTTCGGCGATGATCCGGGCGGTGACCTCGGCATAGAGATCGGGCCGTTCGGCTTGGGACGCCTGACGGTTCGGCTGGGCGTGACGCTGGTCGGTGCTCGGCATGGCTCGTCTCCACGCCGCCCAAAAATCGCGAAAGCCTCCCCGGAAAGCGGGGGGTGGGCGGCGACAAGCGACCGCACGGCCCCGCCCCGAGCGCCGGGCGGCACCCGCAGGGTCGCAACGCAGTGAAGAAGCCGGCATCCGCCGGCTTGCTGCCTGGAGCGGCGGGGCCAGACGGGCGCGACGCCCACCTCCCGCGCCGCCGGGAGAGGCTCACATCAACGCCGCCGCGGGACCGCGGCGACCATCATGGGGGCGTTGCGGGGGCTTGCCCCCGCAGAAGGGGTCCGCCGAGACGGTCCGGCTCGGCGGCAGGGGAAGGCTTTCCCCTCATGGATTTCCGAATGCTGGACAGGCAAAGGCCATCTTCACATCAACCGGCCGTCATAACATCAGATTGCACAATAACATTATCAATGTTAACGTGCGCGTCCATGTTAGAGATTGAAACCGATCCGATCGACCTTGCCGAGCTGCAGACCTATGTCATGCAGTTGCTCGGCGCGCGCATCGAGATCAAGCCCTTCGCCAAGGCGAACAGCCTCCCCGCCTTCCTGCGCGATCGCTATAGCCTGTTCGCCGCCCGCCTGCTCAACCATCGCTGCATCCTGCTGATCGCGACCGACGGCATCGATGAGACGCCGGGTGCGATCACCAAGCATCGCGCCCTCCTCCAACGCGATTATCCCGACCATCTGATCATCCTGATCGCCAACCGGATCAGCACCCATAATCGCCAGCGATTGATCGCCCAGCATGTGCCGTTCATCGTGCCCGGCAACCAGATGTTCGTCCCCGACCTCGCGATCGACCTGCGCGAACATTTCCGCAAGCAGCGCGAAACCCCGGCCGCCAAGCTAGGTCCGACCGCCCAGCTGCTTGTGCTGGCGGCGCTGCAAGACAAACTGGCCGTGTGGACGCCCACCGGGCTGGCCGAGCGTTTCGACTACAGCATAATGACGATGAGCCGGGCGATCGACGAACTCGAAGCCTTCGACCTCGCGACGGCACAGGTGCAGGGCAAGTTCCGGCATTTCCAGTTCAGGGTCACGGGACGGCGGCTATGGGATGCCGCCCATCCGCTGCTGCGCTCGCCGGTCCGCAAGCGGCACATCGTTCGCCACAACGCCGAACTGGCGCGACTGCCGCTTGCCGGAGAGTCCGCCCTGGCGCATTGGACCGACCTGAGCGGCCCGCAGGTCGAGGTCCGCGCGATTGCGGCCGCCCGCTGGCCGACCCTTGTGAAAGCGCATGGCCTCGATGTGCCACCCAGCTGGAACGAGCCGCAGGTCGAGGTCGAGACGTGGAGCTACGACCCGCTCGAACTCGGTGAGGCGCAGGCGGTCGATCCGCTGTCGCTGTCGCTGAGCCTGCCCGAACGCAGCGACGACCGCTTCGCGATGGCGCGGGATAGCTTGTTGCAGAAAGGCGGACTGTGAAGGGCCTCGACATATTCCGCCGGCATTTCGACGGCCTCGATCAGCATTATGCCCTGATCGGTGGCGCCGCCTGTTACGTCATCATGGACGAAGTCGGGCTCGAGTTCCGGGCGACGAAGGACATCGACATCGTCATCCTGGTCGAGCTGCTCGACCCGGCGTTCGGCGCGCGATTCTGGACGTTCATCGAGGCCGGTGGCTACGAGCAGCGCGAGCGCAGCAGCGGCGGCAAGGAATTCTACCGGTTCCAGAAGCCATCGAACCCGGACTATCCGTCCATGCTGGAGATTTTCTCGCGCCCGCCGGCGACGATCCTTCCCGCCGAAGGCAGCGCCCTCACCCCACTTCCCATCGACGAGGATATCGCCAGCCTGTCGGCGATCCTGCTCGATGAGGACTATTATGCGGCGCTGGTGGCGAACAAGCGTGCGATCGATGGCGTTGCCGTCCTCGACGAACGACTGCTCATTCCCTTCAAGGCGAAAGCCCATCTCGACCTCGCGCAGCGACGCGAGGCGGGCGACGCCGTCGACGCCAAAGCGGTCCGCAAGCACCGGACCGACGTCTTTCGCCTGCTCCAGCTGCTCCGCGATGACGAGCGGATCGACTTGCCCGATCCCATCAAGGCCGATCTGACCGCGTTCGCCGACAAGGTCGATGCCGACGGCGACTTCATACCGAAGGACGCCGGGCTTCGGGGTAGCGCCGCCGAGCTGACCGACCGCCTGCGCCGTTTGTTCGCCCTTGCCGAAAGGTGATGGAGGTCTAGCCCGGGGCCTGGCCCGGACGTCGGAAGGCCGCGCCGTGCAGCTTCGCAGACTGTTGCTCGATCCAGAGCTCCGCTGACTGATCCCGCTTGCGGACCTGTTCGACCAGATCCTTGGACAACCGGTCGAACGCGTTGACCAGCATGGGCGAGCTGAGGAAGTGGATATCCGCCCCGAGTTCGTCGTTGAGCTCGCTCAGCGCGGCCATCGCGATCGTCATCAGCTTGTTGTCAGCGGTGTTGAGCGCGAATTCCGGTGATCGAAGGGGCAGCGTCGCCACGATGGCGATAGGATCGCAGTCGGTGGCAAGTCCGAAGCGGCGGATCCTCGCATAGGTCATCCGCCCGCTGCCACGCTCGAAATGTTCATAGGTTCGCAGCGGCAGCCCCATGGCCTTCGCGACCTCGGACGGCTTCATCCGGCGTTGCTTCCGGATCGCCCTGATGACCTGCGCCAGCAGTTTTACATGTGAGCGATCTTCGCCCTTCTCATCCTCGGGAAGCTCCACGTCACGGCCAGATGCAAGAAGGCAACGAAAGGTCCAAGACGCCGTGCGCCGACCGCCCCGGATAAGAAGCATCTGATCGCAAGCGGGAGAAGAGGAGCATTTTGGCTCTGCAAATCTCCGGCATAAGACGCTATCCTACTGGCTGGCTTGATCGGGTCGAACTAGCTGGTCGCCACCCTTCGCATTTGTCGAGCCCGTAATAATCCAAAAGTGACAATCGGCGCTTTCGCGGTTTTTCACCGAATTAGAGCGACTTCGGCTGCCATCCAACTTGGCCACCACGAAGAATCGCATCCGTTTTGGGCATATTCACCATGTAACATTGTCTCTTGGCGCCCATTTTGACTGTCCCAGCGCCCTTTTTCGCACTCCGCCCGAGTCGCACGGCGTCGCGCATCCGCGATGTGGCGGTTTCACCATCATGAATTGCCGAGCCGCCGCCAATTTCCGCAGCTTATCCGGCAAAAAATGCGGTGCGGTGCGCCAGGGTTTGGCTTTCCCAGCCTTTTTCAAAGCTTTTCAATGACAACAGCGGAACTGCTCGCATCAATCCCCGCGACAGGGGATTTGGGAGACATTTGCTATGGACCTGTTTTTCCCTGCCCCCGACTGGCAGAATTCCGAACGCTACAACGCCGTCAGCGATTTCGATCGCGCGGGTCTCGCATGGGAGTTCGTGCGTCGGGATCCGCAATATCGCGACATCGCCGCGTTCGACGATGGGGCGAACGCCGTTGCGCCGACGGGCGTCACCATCGTGCCCGACGAGCCACCGCCCCTCGACACCTGGGGGTTATCCTTTCGCTGAACGACAAGCCCGTCCGGTCGGGGCGGCGCGGATCTTCTGGCGATCCGAGGTCGACCCGCATGTCGTTTTGATGGAGGCCGCGCCGGCGAAGGCCGACGATCCCGTGGCCGTGGACTTCACGACGTTGGGTGGCGATCTGTTCGTGCAACAGCGCGCCGACGGCGGTGAGCGCGTGCTGCTGCGCCATGAAGGCGTCCACCTGCGCGTCGACCTGGCGGTGGGGACCGTTCTCGACGGCCCCGTCCGCCCGAAGGTCGTGCTGCCCGGGCTATGGGGAATCTCCGCGCAGTTGCTCACGCTGAAGCGGCTGGGGATCCTCGCCCGTCATGGCCGGCTTCCTACAACGCTGCAGCCGCAGGAGCGCCGTGCGGGGCGCTGGGCGCGTATGCTTCAAGCCCTCGACGGGGTCGTCGCGGGCGCGACCCATCGCGAGATCGCTAACACGATCTTCGGCGCGGATGTCGTTCGGGCCGAATGGCGCGGCGCATCCGACCACCTGCGGCTCAAGGTGCAGCGCCTAGTGCGCGAAGCGCGGCGACTGGCGGGCGGCGGTTACCGCGACCTGCTCCGTGGCGAAGACGCCTAGCCACGGAGCCGCGTGGCATCGATCGCGGTCAGGGCGGAGAGGTATCGCCGCCAAGCCGGAAGTTCGAAAAGCCGTTCGCCGTCTCGAAGGTCACGGCGACCGAGCGGCTGGTGCGGTTTCGCCATGTCCATCGCAACCTATCGGTGACGCGAACCCGATAGGTGGCATCCAGCGTCGAGAAGTCACCCTGATCCGGTCCGAACGGGCGTCCTTCGCTGCCTGATAATGTAAACGATAGCTCGTCACCATCGGTCGACCAGGAATAACGAAGCGCATCATTCTTGTGGATGCTCGTCTCCGCCATCGCCGTCTCGCCAGGCTTCAGAGTGAAACTGAGCAGATTGCGGACGTCGGCGTCCGCTTGAGACGATGCGGCAGCGGGCCTGTGCGGGCGCCCGCTGCCGTAGATCAGGCGGAACAAGCCGGTCATCAGCAGAAAGACGGCTGCTGCGACCAGAATGCCTTTGATCGTCGACCGCCACCTGGACCGCGTGGGCGGGAGGCCCCTCATGCCACCGTCCTCGCCGCTGGAGTATCGTCTCGGCCATCATGGGCAGTCTGCGCGGGCAGCAGATCGAGAAACTGCGCGATCGCTCGCGCTGCGCGCCGCGAACAGGGCTCGCACTTGTCGAGGTTGAAGGTTTCGACAAAGGCCCGTGCCTGGATGCTCGCATAATATCGCTGCCGGTCGATCGCGAACAGGAGCGCATCGGCGATCTCGCATGGATGTTCGATGACCGGACCGAAGTGCCAATGGGCGTAGTTTGCATCATATTTCCAAGGCTTGGCGTGACTGTTGACGAACACGCACGGCCTTGGATGCCTGAGGAACTCATAGACTTGGCTGCTGACGTCGCCGAGGTAGATGTCGGCAAGGCTGGTATAGGTCATGTCGAGCGAACGCTGACTTCCAAGGTCGAGATGCACGTTCGGAAAAATCCGGAAATGGCCGAAGATCGCCTCGGCGCAGGCCCGGCCGCTGCGGTTAGCGCACATGCGGATGTGGGGCGCGATGATCACATTATATTTGCCGGTTCGGATGATCTTCGTGACCAGATCAGTGCCATGTCGAAAGGCGGACCCCAGTTCTTTCGAGAAATGTGGATTATACAGGATGATCGGCTTGTCGTCGGCGAACGGTGTCCAGTCTCGATCGCGGAGCCGGTCGGCGGCCTCGAACTTCGGATAGCCGACGATCGCCGATCTTTCAGGATGGATCAGCCCTTCCGCCATCATGCGGATGCGCTGCTTTTCGCCCGCGAGCAGCGCGAAATCGAAGAGCGCGATCCTTGGGTCGAACCCCGCAGCCCGGTCCCCTGCGCCATGATCGATATGGATGAAACGTGGCCGGTTTACCCCCAGGCGCCTGAGAAGGATCGAGGTCCGCTCCGGCAGGGCGATCGCGTCATAATCGTTAAGTCGACGCCGGACCGCGAGCAGCGTGAGCAATTTGGGCGGAATGATCCGGCCACGCCGCTCCGCGACGTATCGCGCCAGTCGGGATCCGACCAGGTGGAACGCGATCAACTGGCGTAGATGCGGTGCGATGACATCATAAGCGATATCGAGGTTGACCTCCGTGGGCGAAAGAATGTCGATGCCCGCCTGCCATCGTTCAGCCAGCGCCTCGGCGATGGTGGCGCCATGCAGAACCTGATGCGCCTGGGCGTTGAACAAGAAGGCCACGCGCGGCATGCCGAGGGTCCGCACATCGCCCGCTGGTATCGGCTGGCGGTGCAGGGAAGCGTAGCGAGCTGCGATCGAGCGCGCAGCATGAACATCATACATGGGGTATCTCCTGACGAGCAGCATGGAACCGGAGCTGTCTCCGGCGGGGGCGCTGGTCAGGCGGCGGGAGGCCTCAAAGGGGGGCCAGCGCGATAGGACGGCAATGCGCTGACGATCGCCACGATCGACGGCATGTCGGCGCTGACCGGCTTGGCACCAAGCGGCAAGGTCGCAGGCAGGCTGACGAACTGGCCATGACAGCCGCCATGATGATGGGGCACCGTCTTGTCGAAATCGGGCGGCGACTGATCGCCGTCGCCTTCGTAATGGACGACCCCACTGCACTCGATCGTCGTCGTCGCGCTGATTTCGCGCGCGTGGATGGTGGTGGTGGTCGCCAGCGACAGGGCGAACATGCCGACGACCAGCACGCCGAGCCATGCCAGCCAGGCCATAGCCGGTCGCGATGCGCACCCTCCGCACCTGTCCATGACGCGCGGCAAAGTCATCGCTCGCACGCGCGCCGGCAGCGCGATGCCGATCCCGGCAGTCCGGCAAAGGTCGGGCCGCGCTCAGTCACGCCGCACCTTCCGGAACGTCGCGACCCGCCAGAGATAGGCGGCCAGGATCCCGGCCAGAATGGCATTGCTCACCGGTTCGATGATCAGAGCGACCGTCTGATAGCGTTCCCCGAGTTCGTAGCCGGCCAAGACAAGCCCGAACGTCCAGATCACCGAGCCCAGCGATGTCCACAGGAGGAAGGGCAGCAGCTTCATCCGGGCGACGCCCGCCGGAATGGAGATCAACGTCCTGATGCCCGGCACCATGCGACCGATCAGAACCGCGAGCGGGCCGAAGCGCTCGAACCAGCGATCCACCCCATCGACCTCGCGTGGCGACAGCGTCAGCCATCGTCCGTGGTGCCGAGCGAATTCCCTCACCCTGTCGAGACCGATCGCGCGTCCGATCCAATACCAGAACATCGCGCCGGCGACCGACCCCAATGTCGCGGCGACCACGACGATCAGGATGGGCGCCCCGGTCTGCGCCGCCGAATAGCCGGCCAGCGGCAGGATGATCTCGGACGGGATTGGCGGAAACACATTTTCGGCGAACATGAGCAGGAATATGCCGAAGGCGCCCAGCGCCCCGATAATGGCGGTTATGAGGTCGAGCATCGGACACCTGCCTGACGGGGGGAAGCGCGCAACGGCGAAGGAGGGTTGGGTCGGACCAGCACACCGGTTTCAAACCGGCATCTTCATGATGTCCTGATAGGCCGCCAGCAGCTTGTTGCGGACCTGAAGCGTGGTTTCAAAGGCGACCGACGCGCGCTGTTGTTGTAGCATCACCGCAGCGATGTCGGTCGTCTCGCCGCGCTCATAAGCCTCGGTCGCGACATCCTCGCGCTCGAGCGTATCATTGACCCTGGCCAACGCCGCCTGGACCGTCGGCACCACGTCGGTGGGTGGAAGCACGGTCGCGGTCTGCATGGGCAGAGCCGTCAGCGCCGTGTTCAATTTCGCGGCGAAGGCTTCCGCACGCACAGGCGTACCGCCAGCGGGAGCGATATTCCTGAGCGCGGCGTTGCGCTGCAGCACCGCGTCTCGCGCGGCGAGTATCCGGGTAATGTCGGTCATGCGACGGTCTCCACGGCGCGGCCGATAGCCACGCTCCTAGCGATGGGGCGATAGACAGATCGTGCGGCCGGTCGACCGCCCCCGACCGACCGGCGCGCGGAGCCGACAAGGGTCGAGAAAGCGATGCGACCGGCGCGGTAGCTTTCACCATGGGTGTGGGGCGCACCCATGGTGCGGGCCGTTCTCGCGCAGGTCGGGACGAAACCCTGCAGGGCGGCCGATGGGGACATCAGTCGAACAGCTTTCGCAGGAAGTTCGACCGTCCGTGACGACTGTCCGAACCATGACGACTGTCCGAGCCATGATGGCCACGGTCATGACCGCCATGACGCTTGTCGACGATACCCAGCGTGCGACGGTCGCCAGTGTCGCTTTCCGACATGCTGCGATCGATGATCTTGTCGAGCTCGCCCCTGTCGAGCCAGACGCCGCGACAATTTGGACAATAGTCGATCTCGATACCTTGGCGCTCGCTCATGCGCAGTTCGATGTTGCAGGCGGGGCACAGCAGCCCCTGTTCGATGCGGCGATCAGTCATTGCGGTTCCTCGATGGGGCGTCGGGCGACAGCAGGTCGCCGAGCCGGTTTCGTGACGAGCGGACGTCCGCTCGCATGGTCGGTGAGGGATGGGATTGTCGGGGCGCGCCCATGTCAGCCTCCGCCTCGCTTGCTGCGCGCGGATGCCGCGCGCCGCTTGTGGCGATTGGGCGTCGAGGTCGTCCTGGTGCCTCGTCGCAGATAATTCGCCAGTGCGCGGTCCTGCGAGGCCATCGCCCGACCAACGCCGCGCGTGGTGAATAGGCCGAGCATCCGGCCGAGCACGCCTCGCCACTCGAAGCGATGGACGATCTCGACCGCCTCGCTGCCCGGCACGATTTCATATTCTTCGTGAAAGGTGATGATCCCGGCCAGACCCGATTTCCAGCCGATCGCCTGGGGCTTCTGGATCGTCACCAGATCGGCATCGACGTTGACGGACTGATCCTTGCGGAGGCGCCAGACAAGCTGAAGGCTTTCGCCGGGCGCGTGCGCGGTCCCGGTGAAATGGTAGGTGGGATGCCAGATCGCGAAGGATCCGAAATCGGCGAGCGCGCTCCACACCCGCAGCGGCGACATATGGAGCTGAAACTGGGTTTCGACCTTCATCGTCCGCCCTCCGCGAGGGGGGCTAGCGACGGGTTTGCTCGGGCGGCATGGCCGACCGCGCGGAAGCGCAAGGCAGAACACCGACGATCGGCAACAGCAGTTGCTTTAGGCAGGCAAGGTCCGATCCTGGGCAACAGGCACGCCGCACGCGCGACAGTGCGCCAAGCGACAAGGCTGATAACCCCTCGACCGGTATGGACCTCGCCAGCCGAAACGGCTGCGAGCTCGAATTTCATGGGCGGATTCCTGAACCGATATTGGACGACGCCGACCGCTCAGCGCGGGTGTCGGCGGCTCACATCAGGTTCAGGCGATAGGAGGTCGCAATTGGGGTCCGGCTGCCGAGCGAGCCATGGGCGGCGTATCCGACAACGTCGTGGGCTCGCTCACCAGTATGAGCGACAGGACGGCCTGATCGCTGACGCGGGCGCAGGCTGCGAAGCCGTGGCAGCCGCTATGATGATGCGAGATATTCTTGTCGGAATCGCCGGATGACTGATCGGCATCGCCCTCCGAATGGACGGCGCCCGAGCATTCCAGGGTCGGGACGGAAGGCGATTCCTGCGCGTGTACGGCTCCCGTGGTCATCAGCGATGCCAGGAACAGGCAGCAGAGAAAATAGCCACGCCGTATCATGCGATGCCGTCTAGCAGATCGACCGAACGCTGTCATGTGCGATCATCGACCGTGGGTGACGAGCGCTCCGCTCGAGCAAGTGAGCCTAGCCGCGTGATCGCACGCGAACAATCCTCCAGACTGCCGCTCGTCATGATTGCCTGATAGACGGATGTCGTTGCAAGTCGAGGATGTTGCATGATTGTCGGGACCAGGCCGCGCTTTCGCCAGATCATCATAGAGATATGGAAGCCGCTCACTATTTTGTTCGCGTGGGACGTCATCGTCACGAGCATTCACTTTCAGACAAGCCTGAAGGAGCCGGCTCTCCCCCTCGCCCTCTTCGGCACGGCGCTGGGCCTTTTCCTGGGGTTCCGCACCAACGCGGCTTATGGGCGCTGGTGGGAGGCGCGAACCTTGTGGGGCGCACTGATCAACAGTTCGCGATCCCTCGCCCGCATCACCAAGAGCTTCGTCGGCGACAAGGCGGTCGTCGAGGCGATCGTGCGGCGTCAGATCGCCTTCGCCCACGCCATGCGGTGCAGGCTGCGCGCCCAGAGTGCGCGTGGAGACATCGCCCGCATCGTCGATGAGCCGTTTGCCGACAGCGTCGCCGCCCGGACCAATATCCCCAACGCCATTACAGAGGATATCTCGCGTATCGTGAGCGAGGCGCATCAGGGTGGTGCGATCCGCGACGTCCAGCAGGCCGTCATCGAACGCACCCTCACCGATATCGCAAATGCCCAGGGCGGTATGGAGCGGATCAAATCCACGCCCCTGCCGAACGGCTTCCAGTTTCTCCCCAATTTCTTCACGCGGCTCTTCTGTATTCTGCTGCCGATCGGGATCGTCGAATCGCTGGGGTGGTTCACGCCGATAGGATCGACCCTTATCGGCATGATCTTCTTGGCGGCGCTCAGGATCGGCGACGATCTGACCGACCCCTTCGCCAACTCGGTCCACGATGTCCCGCTTTCGGCGATGTGCACGACGATCGAAATCGACCTGCTTGAGATGATCGGCAGTCCTCCCCCGCCCCCGGCCGCGCCCTGCCACGGCACGCTCTGGTAGCGGTCCGCAGTCCTCCAGCCGCGCATCAACCGCCCCGATCCCGAGGTGGCCTAGGCAATTTGCGCTCGATCAGCTTGACGATGATCAGCACGAACAGCCCGAGCCCGGACGTCGTCGCGACCAGCACGAACTGCCCGGCCCCGGCGGCGATCCCGACCGCTGCGGTCAACCAGACATTGGCCGCCGACGTCACATTCTGCACCTGATCCCGCGCGACGAAGATCACGCCGGCGGCGATGAAGCCGATCGCCTGAGCCAATCCCTGAACGACCCGCAAGGGATCGGTTCGGGTGCGCCCGTCAGCATCGAGCGTATCGTGGAGCAGCAACGCCGACACGGTGATCGCCGCCGCACTCAAGCCGACAAGCGCGTGGGTTCGCAGCCCTGCCGGAATGCCACGAAGCTCGCGATCCAGCCCAAGCGCCAGTCCAACCACCGTCGCACAGCCCAGGCGCAGCATGATGTCGTAGGTCGTTATCATGGCCAGCGCTCCTCCGCCGGCGCATCCGCGCGCATTGCCACGCCGGAGTGGCTGTCCTGCTCGGGCGGCCTGTGATCGACGCCGCCACGATCTCCCTCGGGCGACGCGCCGCCAAGGCGCGGCTGGAACAATTCACCGCCGAACAGGCCAAGATCGTCGGCCTCGGCCCGGCCCATCGCGGCCAGCAGGCTGAACCCGGCGACATAGGCGTCCCGACGAGCGGTAACGAGCTGGACCTTGCTGTTGAGCAGTTCCTGTTCGGCGTTCAGCACATCGAGGATATTGCGGTTGCCGACGCTGTTCTCGGCACGAACGCCTTCAAGCGCCAGTTCATTGGCCGAAACGGCGGCGCGCGACGAATTGATCACGAACTGGGTGGCACGGTGCCGCGCGAACGCCGCCCGGGTCTCCGCGATCACGCGCCGCTCGACGAGAATGGCCTGTTCCATCGACTGGCTCGTCAACGCCTTCGCGCGACGGACCTGCGCCGCCGGCAGGCCGCCCTGATAGAGAGGTATGGTCGCGGACAGTCCGACCGTGGCGGTGCGCTGGGTCTGGACGAAGGTCCGTCCGGGGATCGTGCTGTCGAGCGAACCGAGAAAATTGTTGTAGTTGCCCGACGCTATGCCCGACAGCCGCGGCAGGCGCGCGGCCTTCGCGACCTCGATATCGAAGCCGGTGGCCCTGATATCAGCCCGGGCGGCAACGAGCTGCGGATTGTCGTCGAGCGCCGCGTCGACCGCGACATCCGCCGATTCCGGCAGATTGGGCAAGGCGGGCGGCTGTTCGAGAGCCTCGGCGGGCCGGCCGACAAACCTCAGATAATTTTCGAGGCTGGTGATCAGTTGCGCTTGTGCCAGTTCAAGTTGTCCGCGGGCTACCTGCAGGCGAGCATCCGATTGCGCGACGTCGGTGGCGGTGAGGTCGCCGATCTCGAAGCGATCATGTGTCGCCTGGAGATTTGTACCGAGAACCTCGACGTTGCGCTGGTTGAGCGCGACGATCGCGCTATCCCGCAGGACGTCGAGATAGACCGCGACGATCGCGGAAAAGACATCCGCTTCGGTCGAACGCAGACCAGCGCGGCCCGATTCCACCCGGGCATCCGCCGCGCGTATCGCGTTCCTGACCCGACCGCCCTGATAGATCGGGACGGCGAGGTTGGCCGAGGCGGCCGCCGCACGCAACGGCGCGGAGAAGCTGTTGGCCGCGCGCACGATGAACTCCTGATAATCCGCTGTCGCCGACAGGTTCGGCCGCCCGGCGGCCTTGGCGATCGGCAAGCCTTCGTCGGTGGCGCGTAGCCCCGCCCGGGCTGCGGTGAGACCAGGGCTCGTCCGGTAGGCGAAGCGCAAGGCATCTCTCAGGCTGTCGGCCTGTGCGGGAGACGCCGCGACGAGCAGCAGCAGCGCGGCGATCGACGCGCGCTGCCGCCGTATTGCGACAGCGACGATGGAAAATGGCGAGTATTCGCGCGCGCGCGCAAGCACGCAGGTTCGAGGCGCAGCGGGCAGCTGCGCGCTCTCGATGTGAGACGCTGGCATGGAAAGGCTCCTGACAAATCGTGGTTATCCGGGTTCGGACAAGACCGATTTGTCAGGCGATGGGCGGGCGCAGGCTGGGACCGGAGTCGGTTGACGCAAAGACCGCGGTTGCGCCGATCATGGGTTCCGACCGACCGCGCGCATAAATGGTGAAAGGCGTCGATGGCCATACTTCAAACAATTGATGGCCATGGCATCCGCCGTGATGGTGCGTGTAGTTCTTGCCTCCATCGGCGGGCACCTGATCGACGTCGTCGAGGACATGCCCCATTTGAACGGCATCGCGCATGTCAATGCATTGCGCCGGCTCCATGGCGTGCAGGATCGAGCTGCTCGCCAACGGGACCGTCGGCAGGAGGAACGCGGCCAGCCACGCAAGCTGCAGCAGCCATCCGCCGCCGCGCCTCACGCTCGCTCGTTTCCGTGCCTTTATCATGGCTGCGCGCTACTCTCGTCGGAGAAAGCCTTTGGCTCCGACCAATCAATGCTAGGACCGCCGAACCGAATAGCAAAGCGCGATTTGCACTGCCCTGTCCGCGAGCCATCGCGCGAAGATGTCGACCACGGAATTCGGTTTTCATTCATCGCGCGCCCGATATCTTGCGCCGGAGGCACAAGCTGACGAGTTCATCGCAGCACAGATGCCACACCGTGCAAGGATGATATCGATGGACGCCCCCTCTCCCGATACATCCGCCGGCATCTTCTGGCGCACGGAATTGGCGAGCCGCGCCGCGGTGATCGTCGATGCCGACGATTATTTCACCCATTTACGGTCGGCGATGCTGAAGGCGCGCGAGCGGATCGTCCTGGTCGGCTGGGACTTCGACGCGCGGATCAAGTTCGTCGAGCATGCCCGGGACGGCGGCCCCGATACCATCGGCAAGTTCATCAGCTGGCTTGTGAAGCGAACACCAGGCCTCGATGTTCATATCCTCCGCTGGGACACTGGCGCGCTCAAAACCGTGTTTCACGCACGCACCTTACTGACGATCGCGCTCTGGATCCGCGATCCACAGGTGCATCTCAAGCTCGATGGCCACCATCCCATCGCCGGTTCTCATCATCAGAAAGTGGTGGTGATCGACGACCGCCTGGCCTTTTGCGGCGGTATCGACATGACGCGAAGCCGCTGGGACACCCGAGCCCATCAGGACAATGACCATCACCGGGTGGATCCAGGCGGCCGTCCTTACGGGCCGTGGCACGATGCGACGACCGCGCTTGAAGGCCCCGTCGCACAAGCCCTGGGAGAAATGTGCCGTTTGCGCTGGCAGGCCGCCGGTGGTCGGCCACTGCCCCCCGTCGCCCACGGTGAATCCTGCTGGCCGGATGATCTGGTACCCGATTTCACCGACGCCATGGTCGGCATATCGCGCACCCTGCCGCCGATGGGAGACCATGATGCCGTCCACGAGATCGAAGCCCTGTATGTCGAGCTGATCCGTCGGGCCCGGCGGTGGATCTACGCGGAGAGCCAATATTTCGCGTCCCGTCGCATCGCCGAAGCGATCGCCCAACGATTGCACGAGCATGATGGCCCTGAAATCGTCATCATCAATCCAACCACGGCTGACGGCTGGCTCGAACCGGTCGCGATGGATACCGCGCGCGCGCGACTGGTGGCCGCGCTTCGGGATTGCGACCTGCACAACCGCTTCCGGATCTACCACCCGTTCACGGCTGGCGGCGTGCCGATCTACGTCCACGCCAAGATAACGATCATCGACGACGTCATATTACGGGTCGGCTCGTCGAACTTCAACAATCGTTCGCTGAAGCTCGACAGCGAGTGCGACGTGACCTTCGATAGCGCGAAGGCGGCGGGCGACGACATGTCGCGCACGATTGCCGGCATCCGCAACGCCCTGCTCGCGGAGCATCTCGACAGCGATTGCGCGGCGGTCGAGGCCCAACTGGCCGAAACCGGATCGCTGATAGCGACGATCGAGGCCCTGAAAGGACCAGGGCGGTCACTGCAGGACTATGCCTTGCCGGACCTGGCGCCCGTCAAACAGTGGCTGGCCGACACCAAATTGCTGGACCCGGAAGGCCCGGACGAGATGTTCGAGCCGCTCGCTCGCCGGACCGGGCTGCTCGATCGATTACGCCACGGCCATCAAGCACATGGCAAGGTCATCCATAGACAAAATGGCTCAACCGAAAGTCTACCATGACAGCGGCTGTTTTTTTTGATAGGCGCATTCAATGTTCCGGTGGATGTCGACCTTGCTGTTGAGCCTCCTGGCGTTGTCGATGACGACAACCGCCACGGTTCACGCACGCGAATTCCCCGCCAACGCCTCTGTCGAATGCACCGGTATCATTCATCAGGATGGTGATTCGGATCAGTCGCAGGGTGACGCCGACAAGGCTGTCCCGCATCATCACGGCACCTGCCACGCGCAGGTTGCGAATGTTCCCGTCAGCAATGCGCTGACGCTCGCGCACTTCGCCGGAGAATTGGGCACACCCATCGCCGCCGATGACACGCGCCCCTCGAGCCCGGGCGAGCCCGGACTTCGGCCGCCTTCCGCCTGACAGACTCCGCCGGCTGGGGATTCCCGGCCTGACGACGTTTGTCAGGAAGATCAAAAATGCAGAAATTTATCGCGGCCTTGCTGGCCGCGGCGTCTTGCGCCTCCGTGGCGCAGGCGCAGACCGACTTGCCGCTGCCGGTGGCGCAGGCGGGTTCGACCTATACACTCGACCAGGCGGTTGCCGCCGCTGGCGGGTCGGCGCCAGCGGCCGATGCCGCTCAGGCGGGCATCGCATCAGCGCGCGCCGGGCGCGTCGTTGCGGGATTGCGCCCCAATCCTGTCTTTCAGGGCCAGGTCGAGAATATCGCGGGCTCCGGCCCCTACCGGGGCACGCGTAGCGCCGAAACCACGGTAGGCGTCGCCTTGCCGATAGAGCTCGGCGGAAAACGCAGCGCGCGCGTCGCGGTCGCAAACGCACAGCTATCGCGCGCCGAACTCCAGGCCGCGATAACCGCTGCGGATATTCGCCAGCAGGTGACCCAGCTCTATGTCGAGGCCCTGGCCGCCGAGCGGCGACTGGCTACGGCACGCGATCAATCGCGGATCGCAAGCGAAGCACTCCGGGCCGCGAGCGTCAGGGTTCAGGCCGGTCGGGCGTCTCCGCTCGAACAGCAGCGCGCCGATGTCGCGCGCATCAACGCCGAAGCCAATGCAGAGCGGCAGGCTCGTCTGTCGGAAGCGGCCAGGTCGAACCTCGCCTTGCGGATCGGCGTGCCCATTCAGGGCCCGCTCGACGTCGGGATGCTCGACCGGTTGCCGAAGGCTATGATCGGCCCCGTCCTTCCCACGGACACCGCCGGCACGCTGGCGATGGCGGCGGCGGATGCCGAACTGTCCGTCGCCGATGCCGGCGTCCGGCTGGCGCGGGCCAACCGCATCCCGGACCTGAACATCGGACCAGCGGTGCGCCGCCTAGAAGCCACCAAGGACACGGTCGGCGTTTTTGCGATCTCGATCCCCTTGCCTCTGTTCAACAACGGCAATGCGGCGGTCGCCCAGGCGCGGGCCGACCGAACGCGGGCCGAGGCACAGAAGCGGTTGACCGCGCTCGATGTCGAGCAGGCGATCACCGATGCGCGGGCGGAAGCGGACAATGCCGCGACCTCGGCGCGTGCCGCCGCCGGCCCTGCCCTTGCGGCGGCGCAGGAGGCAGCACGGATTGCGCGGATTGGCTACCGGGAAGGCAAGTTCGGACAGCTCGACCTGCTCGATGCGGAGCGAACGCTCGCCGACACCCGTGTCGCCGCGATCGATGCCTTGGCCAATTATCAAAATGCCCGCGCGCGCCTGGAGCGACTGACCGCGCCCGCGCCTTCGAGGGGAAATTAACAATGAAGACGATCTATCTTGCGACGGTGATGTCGTTCGCGCTGGCCTTGGCCGGTTGCGGTAAGGCCGACGAAGCCGCCAATGAAGCGGCGTCGAACGCGTTGGCCTCTGCTGGTGAAGCCGGCGGCGAGGCCGGCCATGATCAGGAGGGTGCGATCACCCTTTCGTCCGAACAGATCGCCTCCGCGGGCGTCCAAGTGGCACGCCCGCTGATTGGCGGCGCTGGCACCATCGAACTTCCCGCGATCATCGAGGGGGATCCACAGGGCACCCAAGTGGTATCGGCAGCGATCGCCGGACGCGTGGTCGCGCTCAATTACAATCTCGGCCAGTCGATCGGGCGGGGCCAGACCCTGGCCGTCATCGAAAGCCGTGAAGCGGCCCAGTTGAAGGGGGAAGTCGAAGCCTCCCGTGCCCGGCTCGCTCTGGCGAACTCCAATCTCGCCCGCGAACAGCGCCTGTTCTCGCAAAGGGTCTCCCCGGAACAGGATCTGATCGCCGCGCGGACGGCCGCAACCGAAGCCCGGATCGCGCTGACCCAGGCCCAGAGCCAGGTCGCCGCCGCCGGTGGTGGTGGTGGTGGGCTTAACCGGCTCGGGATCGTCGCCCCGATCTCCGGCCAGGTCATCAGCCGGCCGGTGGTCCTCGGCCAGACCGTGGCCGCCGATGCCGAACTGTTCCGCATCGCCAACCTGAGCAAAGTCTCCCTCGCCCTCAACCTGAAGGCCGAGGATGCCTCCCGCATCCAGCCAGGCAATTCGGTCAAAGTGACCGCCGCCGGTCGTGAAGCGACCGCTCGGGTGAACTTTGTCTCCCCGGCACTCGATCCCCAGACCCGCCTCGTGCCGATGATCGCGACGCTCGACAATGGCGGCCACAAATGGCGCGTGGGCGAACCCGTGACCGCAGCCATCCAGCTGACTGGTAGCGGGGGCGCCCAGTCCGTGCGCGTACCAACAACGGCCATCCAGACCGTCGAAGGCAAGTCGGTCGTGTTCGTCCGAACGCCCAAGGGCTTCCAGGCGACGCCTGTGACGCTTGGCGACCGGTCGAGCGACACTGTCATCATCCGCTCGGGGCTCACGGGCCGCGAGCAGATCGCCACCACCGGCAGCTTCACGCTCAAGGCCGAACTCGGCAAGAGCGAAGCAGCGCACGAGGATTGAGATCATGATCGCCCGTATCGTCACATGGGCGGTCGAGAAGCGTTGGCTCGTCCTGCTGCTCACCGCCATCGTCGCCGTCATCGGCGCCTTTTCCCTCTCCCGGCTTCCCATCGATGCTGTGCCGGACATCACCAACAACCAGGTGCAGATCAACGTCCGCGCCCCTGCCCTTTCGCCCGAACTGGTCGAAAAGCAGGTCTCCTTCCCGATCGAAACGGCCTTGGCCGGCATTCCCGGGCTCGATTACACCCGCTCGCTCAGCCGAAACGGCTTCGCGCAGGTCACGGCCGTCTTCTCGGACAAGACCGACATCTACTTCGCGCGCCAGCAGGTGGGCGAGCGCTTGCAGGGCGTCGCCGAAAATCTTCCCGACGGCGTCAATCCGGAAATGGGGCCGATTTCGACCGGCCTTGGCGAGGTCTATATGTGGACCGTGCGCCTCCAGCATCGGGATGAAGACACGCATCGTCCCGGTGAGCCGGGACAGCAGCCTGATGGCAGTTACATCACGCCCGAAGGCGACCGCCTGACGAGCGAGATCGACAAGGCGACCTACTTGCGGACCGCGCAGGACTGGATCGTCACGCCGCTCCTCAAGAACACCCCCGGTCTCGCTGGCGTGGACTCGATCGGCGGCTATGCAAAGCAGTTCCTCGTCGTCCCCGACGTCCAGAAGCTCGCCGCGCTCAATCTGACCCTGACCGACCTCGCCAACGCGCTCGAGCGCAACAACACGAGCGTCGGTGGCGGCTTCATCAACCGGAATGGCGAGGGTCTCGCGGTGCGGTCGGACGCACTTGTCCGCAACGCCAGTGAGTTGGCCCGGACCGTCGTCGCCACGCGCGAGGGCGTGCCGATCACGCTGGAACAGGTCGCCCGCGTCCAGACCGGACAGGCGATCCGGATGGGCTCGGCCTCGGAGAACGGCACCGAAGTCGTCGTCGGCACCGCAATCATGCGGATCGGCGAGAACAGCCGCTCCGTCGCAACCGCGGTTTCGGAAAAGCTTCAGTCGATCAACGCCTCACTGCCGCCCGACGTCGTGGTTCAGCCAGTTCTCGACCGAACCGCGCTCGTCAATTCGACGATCAAGACGGTTGCCAAGAACCTCACCGAAGGCGCGATCCTCGTGATCGTCGTCCTTTTCCTGCTGCTCGGCAATTTCCGGGCGGCGCTGATCGCCGCACTCGTCATCCCGATCACGATGATGTTGACGGGCTTCGGCATGCTGCGAGCCGGTGTTTCGGCCAATCTGATGAGCCTCGGCGCGCTCGACTTCGGATTGATCGTCGATGGTGCGGTCATCATCGTCGAGAACGCACTCAGGCGCCTCGCGGAACAGCAGCATCACGAAGGACGACTCCTGACGGTCAAGGAGCGGCTCGCCAATGTCGCGGCGGCGGCCCGTGAAATGATTCGCCCGTCCGTGTACGGTCAGGCGATCATCATCCTGGTCTATGTCCCGCTGCTCACGCTCACCGGCGTCGAGGGCAAGACCTTTGTGCCAATGGCGCTCACCGTCATCATCGCACTCGTCTTCGCCTTCATCCTGTCGCTCACCTTCGTCCCGGCGATGATCGCGATCTGGCTCTCGAAGAAGGTCGAGGAGAAGGACGGCCGGATCATTTCCTGGCTGAAGATCCGCTATGAGCCGGGTCTCGACAAGGCGATGAAGCGGCCATCGATCACGATCGGCGCGGCGATCGGCAGCCTGGTCATCGCGGCCGCCGCCTTCACCGGACTCGGCCAGGTCTTCCTGCCGCAGCTCGACGAAGGCGACCTGCTCATCCAGTCGCTGCGTATCCCGGCAACCTCGGTTCAGCAGAGCCAGGCGATGCAGGTGCCTCTCGAGCGGATGATATCGGGACAACCGGAGGTCCAGTTCGTCTTCTCGAAGACCGGTACGGCCGAACTGGCGTCCGACCCGATGCCGCCAAACGCGACCGACATGTTCATCATCCTGAAGCCGCGTGACAAATGGCCGGACCCCAAACTCGCCAAGGATGACCTCGTCAAGCGGATCGAAGGCGAACTCGCCAGGTTCCCGGGCAACGCCTATGAAATCACGCAGCCGATCCAGATGCGCTTCAATGAGCTCATCGCGGGTGTGCGAGGTGATATCGCGGTGAAGGTTTTCGGAGACGACTTCACCGCCATGAACCGCACGGCGGAGCAGATCGCTTCGGTCCTGCGCAAGACCGAGGGCGCTGCCGATGTGAAAGTCGAGCAGACCACCGGCCTGCCCATGCTCGACATCCGGGTCAATCGCGACGCGATGGCGCGGCTCGGCGTGACCGCGCAGGATGTGCAGGATATTGTCACGGCCACCCTTGGTGGGCGGACAGCAGGCATGATCTTCGAGGGAGATCGCCGCTTTCCGGTGGTGATCCGCCTTTCGGACAGCCAACGCGCCGATATCTCGTTGCTCGAACAGGTACAGGTGCCCGTTGCCGGCGGATCCTATGTTCCGCTGTCCAGCGTCGCCGATGTGCGTGTCGTGGATGGTCCGAACCAGATCAGCCGCGAGAATGGCAAGCGGCGGGTGGTCGTCCAGGCCAACGTCCGCGGGCGGGATGTCGGCAGCGTCGTTACCGACGCCCAGTCGGCGATCTCGGCCCAGGTCAGGCTGCCTGCGGGCAGCTATCTGGAATGGGGTGGCCAGTTCGAGAATCTTCAGTCGGCCAGTGCCAGGCTGAAGCTCGTGATACCCGCCTGCTTCGTGCTGATCCTGCTCTTGCTCTATGGGGCATTGGGATCGGTCCGCGATGCAGCGATCGTGTTCACGGGTGTCCCCTTCGCGCTCGTCGGCGGCGTGCTGCTGCTGTTCATGCGCGGGATGGACTTCTCGATATCGGCGGCGGTGGGCTTCATCGCCTTGTCCGGCATCGCGGTCCTGAACGGCCTCGTGATGGTGAGCTCCATCCAGGATCTCATTCGATCGGGTGTGGACCGAGCCGAAGCAGCCAGAACGGGCGCCATGCAGCGGCTGCGGCCGGTTGTCATGACGGCCTTGGTCGCGAGCCTCGGCTTCGTGCCGATGGCGCTCGGTTCCGGAGCCGGAGCCGAGGTACAGAAGCCGCTCGCCACGGTCGTGATCGGTGGCCTGATCTCGGCCACCTTGCTGACCCTGTTTGTCCTGCCGACCCTCTATGCGCGCTTCGGGCAGAAGGAGATCGCGCCGGAGGAGCATTACAACGAGGAACATGAGGGCGACGATCATCACCAGGTGTTCGTCGACAAGCCAGTGTGACGCATTTCCGGGGGCGGACAAGGATCGTCCGCCCCCGCGAAACTTCGCATCGAACCTCCACCGCAAGAATGACGATGAGAACCACCATCTTTCGCATTGGCAGTCTGGCCGGCCTCAGCATCCTGCTGATCGCTGCCGCCTGCTCGGGACCAAAAGAGCCTTCGGCGCCGACCGAAGCGGAAATCCACGCCGACGAGAAGCAGCGTCTCGCCTGGCATCCCTACCGATGCGACGATGGCGGAACCGTTTTCGTCGAGTTTGCCGATGACGGGCTGCGGATCAATGTCGGTCCGGCTCCAGGCAAGAAGAAGGCGGTCAGCCTGACCGCGCCGGCGGCGGGCCTCCAATATGTCGGCGAACAGAGCACAGCCACGCTGAAGGGATCGCGCCTGATCCTGGCAGGTTCAGAAGTCGGCGGCAGCAGGAGTTGCGAACGTGCCAACACCTTCTGACCGATCGACACCCGCGACAAAGGCACTTGGGATCTTTGGGGTCGCGGCACTCGCGATCGCCCTGTCGTCCGTGGCTGCGTGCCGCGGCCAGAAAGTCGAGCCCGAAGCGCCGATGGACGTGCCGGACATCCGCGTGACCGACGATCACATCCCGTTCGTCTGCGAAGACCAGACGTTCCAGGTCGCGGTCTCCAATGCACCCACGGGTATTTACGCCGAGCGGATCGCGACCACGGGCGGTTCGGTCCGGTCGACCAAATATCAGCTGACCAACATCCGAAAGCATAGCGACGGACTGGAAGCCGTAGCCGGAAGCGTCCCGTTGCACATCGAAAGCATGCGCAAGGCGGGATTCCATGAGCATCTTGCCTGGGGAAGACTGTCATGCTGGCGATGAAACCCTTCCTGGCCCCCGCCCAACCGGTGGACGCCCGATGACCGAATCCTCGAACGAAGCCCCCGAACGGCGGACGCTGTGGATCGTGCTGCTGCTGAACGCGGCGATCGCGGCCGGCTTCTTCCTGACCGGCCTTATGGCCGATTCCAGTGCCCTGATCGCCAACGGCGTCGATAACCTGTCGGACACCGCCGTATATGGTTTGAGCCTCGTGGCGCTTAGCCGGGGCGCCCGCTGGAAGACGCGCGCCGCGACTGTCTCAGGCGCCATGCTGCTCCTCTTCGCGGCCGGGATATTGCTCGACGTCGCACGGCGATACGTTCAGGGCAGCGATCCGATCGGCCCAACGATGATGGCAATGTCCGCCGTCGCCGGCGTCGTGAACTATGCCTGCCTGCGACTGCTCCAGCGGCTGGAAGAGCCGGACGTCAATCTGCGCGCCGCAACGACCTTCAGCTTCAACGACTTCATCTCGAATGGCGGCATCCTGATCGCAGGGGCGCTGGTTCTCTGGCTCGGCACCAATTGGCCCGACCTGCTGGTCGGCCTGGCGACCGCCCTGATCGCGATCAAGGGCGGCATCGACATTCTGCGCGACGCGCGGTCCGAACGAAAAAAAGGCTACGAGGAGTAGATGCGATGAACGATCGACTTGAACTCGACTTGCCGGTCCTGCTGCCCGAAATTCCCGATACAGCCGATGCCTGTGTCGATCGGCTGGCTTCGACCCTCGCGGCGACGCCGGGCGTCCTGCGAGCCCATTTGCTGCAGAACGAGGGCGAGGTGCCCAAGCTCTGCATCCATTTCGACACGAATATCGTGTCGCTGGCCCGGGTGCGCGAAATGGTCCGCGCGGCCGGCGCTCAGATCACCGGTCGGGTAGGCCATGTCCTGTGGAAAGTCACCGGGATCGGCCATGAGCGGCGAGCCCGGACGATCGGCGCATCCCTTCGACAAATTCCGGGCGTTTTCGAAGCCGATGCCAATGCGGCAGGCACCGTGCGTGTCGAGTTCGATCGGGAGATCGTCACCAAATCACAGATCGTCGAGGCGCTCGGCCGACTGAAAGTATCGATCAGCGAGCAACTGTCGGTCGATGCACCTCATGCTCATCCACACGCATCGCCGACACCGGCTGCGGCCTCCTCCGAACCTACCGGCCATCAACCGGGGGATGGCCACGATCATGGTGACGGCGACGACCATGGCCACAGCCATGCGAACTTCCTTGGCCAGAATACCGAATTGATCTTCGCCCTCGCCTGTGGCGCGGTGCTCGCGCTCGGCTATTTCGTCGAAAAGGCCATGCCAGCGGTGCCGGACTGGGGGCCGACCGGCTTTTATGTCGCTGCCTATATCTTCGGCGGTTTCTTCACGCTGCGCGAGGCTTTCGATAACCTCAGGCTGCGGAAGTTCGAGATCGACACCCTCATGCTCGTCGCGGCCGCCGGTGCAGCGGCGCTCGGAGCGTGGGCGGAAGGTGCGCTCCTGCTCTTCCTCTTCAGCCTCGGCCACGCTCTCGAACATTATGCCATGGGTCGCGCCAAGCGCGCCATAGAAGCGCTGGCCGCCCTCGCCCCCGAAACCGCAACCGTTCGGCGCGATGGTCAGACCAGCGAGATCCCCGTCGAAGAGTTGGTCGTCGGCGACATCGTCATCGTCCGGCCCAACGAGCGCCTGCCCGCCGATGGCTTCGTTGTCAAAGGATCCTCTGCAATCAACCAAGCCCCGGTGACGGGCGAAAGCATTCCGGTCGACAAGGTTCCCGTCGTGGACGCCGCCGCCGCCCGCGCCAAGCCCGACGCGGTTGATGCGAGCTCACGCGTGTTCGCCGGGACGATCAACGGTGGTGCCGCGATCGAGGTCGAGGTCACCCGCCGATCGAACGAGTCCGCGCTGGCCAAGGTGGTCAAGATGGTGAGCGAGGCGGAGACGCAGAAATCACCGACGCAGCGCTTTACGGATCGGTTCGAACGTCTGTTCGTGCCGGCCGTCCTGCTGCTCGCCTTCATCCTGCTGTTTGCCTGGGTCGTCGTCGACGAACCATTCCGCGACAGCTTCTACCGCGCCATGGCCGTGCTGGTCGCAGCGAGCCCCTGTGCTCTCGCCATTGCGACACCCAGCGCCGTGCTGTCGGGCGTGGCCCGCGCCGCGCGCGGTGGCGTGCTGGTCAAGGGTGGCGCCCCGCTCGAAAATCTCGGGTCGCTGAAGGCGATCGCCTTCGACAAGACCGGGACGCTGACCGAGGGTCGGCCTCGCATCACCGAAGTGGTCGCGGTCGATGGCGCGACGGATCAGGAGCTTCTGGCCCTTGCCGTCGCGGTCGAAGGACTGAGCGACCACCCGCTCGCACAGGCGATCGTCAGGGATGGCCAGACCCGTCTCGCTGGCACGACGGTTCCTTCAGCTACCGACATGAAGAGCCTGACCGGGCGCGGCGTTACCGCGACCGTCGAAAGTGAGACGGTCTGGATCGGCAAGGCCGAAATGTTTGGCATTGACGGCATCCCTGCTCTCGGGGAGGCCGCTCTGCGCGCGATCGCCGATCTGCGGGAGCGTGGTCGCACGACGATGGTCGTCCGCAAGGGCGACCGGGATCTGGGGGCGATCGGGCTGATGGACACGCCGCGTGAGGCGGCCAAGGCCGCGCTAGCCCAGCTGCATGATCTTGGCATCACCCGGATGATCATGATCTCGGGCGATCATCAGAAGGTCGCCGAGGCGATTGCGAACGATGTCGGACTTGACGAGGCATGGGGCGATCTCATGCCGGAAGACAAGGTCGCCGCGATCAAGAAGCTCGCGGGCGAGGACAAGGTCGCGATGGTCGGCGACGGCGTCAACGACGCGCCGGCCATGGCAAGCGCGACCGTCGGGATCGCGATGGGCGCGGCCGGGTCGGACGTCGCGCTGGAAACCGCCGATGTGGCGCTCATGGCCGACAACCTCGCGCATCTTCCGTTCGCGGTCGGACTGAGCCGGCATACCCGCAGCATCATCCTGCAGAATGTCTTCGTCAGCCTGGGCGTGGTCGCCTTCCTTGTTCCCGCGACGATCCTCGGCCTCGGCATCGGCCCCGCCGTTGCGGTCCACGAGGGATCGACACTCCTGGTGGTGATCAACGCGCTCCGCCTGCTCGCCTACCGCGATCCAACCGCCACCGCGCGATAGCTCAAGGGAGAATGATCATGAGGGACCCGTCGAACGGACGCGACCGATGACCGAGGTCGCCCCCACGCCCCTGCCCTGCCCCAATTGCAAGGTCGATCTCGGAAAGATGGATCGGGACGGCATCGAGGTCAATTTCTGCCCCGATTGTCGTGGGGTGTGGGTCGATCGGTTCGAGCTCAACAAGATCATCGAACGCGGGCTCGATGCACAGATGGAACAGATGAGGCAGCCGAAACGCAAAAGCTGATCGGCCTTCCGGGGTAAAGCATGATGAAGCACAGGAAGCACCCCGAAACCCATATCCAGGGCCGTCTGGTGGCGGTCAGCGATGCGACCGCGCCACGCCCGCTCGAGGTCGACAATCGTCGGGCGCGGCTGGAGCGCTGGGCGACATTATTGGATCGGACGCCGTTCGCCATCGTCGGCCTGTTGCCGCCGTCGTGGGGATCGGGCGACGAGAGTAGATCTCTTTTCCCAAGTCCCAGCGCGATCGACATTGCGTGGAGGGATCCGATCTTCCGGGTGACAGGTCTGGCAAGCCGGTCGCGTCGTGACGTGGCGGCATTTTTCCAACTGTCGGACGCGGAGCTCGACCGAATAATTTCCGGGTCTTGGCGCGTCCCCCTGCGCCCGTCCTGGCAAGTGGCCGCGCGCATCCGAAACGTCGCGGACAACCGAAGCGAGAAACGGCTGCTCGCCTTTACCCTGGGCCTGATCGTCGTCGCGGTCGGTGTGATCCTGTGGCTGGCATAAACCTCGGCGGCTGAAAGCGTCCATCGATGCAAGCGATCCTCTTCACCTTGATCCCTGTCGTTGCTGTTCTCGCAGGGGCGGTTGTCGCCCTGATCCGGCGCCCCGGCGCTGCGTTCGTCAGCGCTATGCAACATCTGGCGGCAGGCGTGGTGTTCGCGGCAGCCGCCACCGAGATCCTCCCCCAGATCAAGCATGACGCTTCTCCAGTGGCGACGCTCATCGGCGGGATCGCCGGTGTCGCCGCAATGCTGTTGCTGAAGGAGTTGGAGGGTCGGGCGCGAGGCCCCGTGGCGATGCTTGGCGCTGTCGGGATCGACATATTGGTTGATGGCCTCGTCCTGGGACTTGCCTTCGTCGCCGGTGCGAAGGCCGGCATCCTTCTGACTGTAGCGCTGACCCTCGAAGTGCTTTTCCTTGGCCTCACGGTGACAGCTGAACTGACCAACTCCGCCATGTCGCGGCTGCGGGTCTTGATGATCGTTCTGGCGCTGAGCCTGTTGCTGCCCGCTGGGGCCGCGGTTGCAATTCCAGTCGCGACGCTGCCACCCACGGTGATCGTCGGCTTCCTGAGCTTCGGGCTGATGGCCCTGCTCTATCTGGTCACCGAAGAACTATTGGCCGAAGCGCATGAGCGGCCCGACAGCCCGCTTATCAGCGCCATGTTCTTCGTCGGCTTCCTCGGCCTGCTCGTCCTCGAGGAATTGATGCCATGATCGGCAATGGTGTGATGTCGATCGGCACAGTGCCCTGCCAGCCCAGCTCCGCCACCGCCACCGCCACCGCCACGGATAACGAATCTGATCGTTCGGGAGGAACTCTGCCATGAAACGCCTCATCGTGTTTGACCTTGATGGGACGCTTGCGGAGAGCAAAAGGCCTCTGTCGCCAGACATGGCAAGCCGGCTGGGCCGCCTTCTAGCCGTTGCAGACGTCGCCATCATATCCGGCGGCGACTGGCCCCAGTTCGAGAAGCAGATCGCGGCCAGGATGCCGATCGACGCCGCGCTCGATCGGCTATGGCTGATGCCGACCACCGGGACCAAGCTCTATCGCTTCGTCGATGGCGCATGGCGCGAGATCTATGCGGAACTCTTCGACGCCGCGGAAAAGGCGGCCATCAAGACAGCCTTCGACAAGGCACTTGCGGCGGGTGGACTGTCCGACGAGCGTATCTGGGGCGACTGCCTCGAAGATCGCGGAAGCCAGATCACTTTTTCCGGCTTGGGACAGGCAGCGCCGTTGAAGGACAAGGCGGCCTGGGACCCCGATCGCACCAAGCGTCTCGCCCTTCAGCAAGCGCTCCGCGCAGCATTGCCAGATCTGTCGATCAATCTTGGCGGAACGACGTCGATCGATGTCACGCGCGCGGGCGTCGACAAAGGCTACGGCCTCAGACGGCTAAGTGCTGAAAGTGGGATTTCCATACCGGAGATGCTGTTCATCGGCGACGCCATTTTCCCGGGCGGCAATGACTATCCTGCGAAAGAAGTCGGAGCCGACACGATCAAGGTTCGGGACGTCGAGGAGACGGCCGCCGTCATTTCAGCAGTCGTCGCATGCCTCGGGCGCTAGTCACCGTGTCGGCCGTCACTGTTCGGCTGGCACATCTTCGACGCTTTCGCGGTCGTCCTGATCGGGGGGCGACAGCTGATCGGGCGCCTCGCTTGGTCCAGCGGGTGGAGAGTCGGGATGCGGGTAGGGCGTACTGGCCATTGTCGAGATCTCCCATGATCGACGCAAGAAACGCGTGCCCACCTACGCCGTTCCGTGACGGTCCGAAGACAATCGTCGGCCGGATGTGTGCCAACAGCGACATCCTCATTTCCAGGAGATCTCAGGATGGGTGAGATGGCGACCAGAGGGCAGAGATGGCTGCTTGTTCTTCCGCTTTTGCCGCTGGCGGCATGCGCGACCGGGCCAGAAGTCGAGGCGCGGATCTCCAGTTCTCGATCAGACAGGGTCGCGATTTACTTCATGCACGCCTATCGCCAGGCGGACGGTATTCTGGTTGTCGGCAATGTGCGACGCAATGGCGTTCGCACGCCCCCCTCTGGGGGCCATGTCCACATCGAAGCCCATGACGACAGCGATGTCGTAGTAGCGACCGCTGACGCTTCCTGGGGAACGATCAGCCGTCGCCATCGTGGTTCATTTTCGTCCAAACTCGCACTCGGCGACTTCACGCTGGTGAAGCGCGTCACGGCCGAAATACGTGAACGCGACGACTAGCCCCGTGAACGCCACATCCGAGAATTTCGCTGCCAAACCATGATCGTCGAGGAAACGGATATCGTCATGCGCAAATCGATTGTTGCCATTGCCCTTATCACCGCGCCGCTTGCTCCAGTCCTTTCCCATCCCGCTCATAATGCCGACAAACCCGCCGAGCGGACCCCGGAGCATATCGCCAGAACTCATGTGCTTCGGCTTGTCACTAAGGCCAAACTGCCGGCGAGCTGGGCCAAAGCGAGCTATGCTGGTCATAGCTATAAGAACGTCAAAGGCTCGGTCCAGACGACGGTGCTGCTGAGCAACAGCGCCGAACCCCAGAGCAAACAGCTCTACAAGGTAGTCGTGGCATCAGACGGCAAGGTCATCTCAGGCTATTACGCCAACTGAGATGGCAAGACTCGTCAATCGCATTTCGGTGCTGCGGCGCCAGTCAGGTCGCTACATGGCTCCAACTTTGACCACCGTGAGCATCCGCTGGCGACAACGCCTCTATGATACGGCACTCGGCAATCGTAGCACGTTCACAACACTCCAGCCTGCGCACGAGTTCGGTTCGCAGCGCTGCTAGATCGGCCAGTTTTCGATCGATCTGTGCGACATGGTCCCGCGCAATGATATCGACTTCGGCACAGGAACCATCGCGGTTGTCCGCGAGCCGAAGAAGGTCCCTCACCTGATCGAGCGTAAATCCGAGGTCACGCGATCGCTTGATGAAAGAGAGCCGGTCAAGATGGGCTCGATTGTAAATCCGATAGTTTCCCGCTGTCCGATCAGGTGGCGCAATGAGGCCTTCCGCCTCGTAGAATCGGACCGTTTCGATTTTCAGTCCAATTCGGCCGGCGATTTCGCCAATCTTCATATCGATCTCTCGCGCTTGACCCTCTAGTGGGATGAGGGTTCATACAGCATGTCCGTCATACGAATCGAGGCTCTCTTGTCGGACGATTGCTGCTCCCGGAAAGGCGACACGATCGCCGAATTGGGCCGAAAGGCCGATCAGCGACGCGTTCTGATCATCGTCATGGCGATCAATTTCATCATGTTCGTCGCTGAGTTCGCTGGTGGCGTCATCGCCCAGTCCTCCGCTCTCATGGCGGACTCAGTGGATATGCTCGGCGACGCGATCGTCTATGCGATCAGCCTATATGCCTTGACCCGCGGCCCACGCTGGGAAGCAGGCGCAGCCTTGGCCAAAGGCGGGATCATTCTCGTTTTCGGTGTGGTGGTCTTGATCGAGATCGCCGACAAACTTGTCAACGGGGTGCCACCCTCATCGACGCTCATGCTGGTTTTTGGCGGAATCGCCCTCGCGGCGAACCTGACCTGTCTCGCACTTCTCTGGCGATTCCGATCGGAAAATGTGAACATGTCGAGCACCTTCGAATGCTCCAGAAACGACGTCGCATCGAATATCGGGGTTCTGGTCGCAGCCGGCCTAGTCGCGCTGACCAGTGCGGCATGGCCCGATATCGTTGTGGGCGGGATCATCGCGCTGATCTTCCTGCGATCAGCTTGGCGGGTCTTGAAAGAAGCCATTCCGGCCTGGCGTGCGGCACGACCCAGTTCACCCGAGCTGCGGCACTAAAGCGCAGCTCGCGCGCCTGTAAGACTGCGATAGCGCCGACATGGAATCGATCATGGACTTCATGAAATTCAATAAGCTCGGGCTCCTGCTCAGCGCCGTCGCCCTGATCAGCCTCGGTACCGGCCTCGCCGCCTGGCGGCTGATGTCAGACCGCGCTGAGACTGCTGACTCTCCTTTGGCTGGCGCGAAGATCGGCGGTCCGTTTCGACTGACCGACCAGGATGGCAAGCCTTTCAGCAGCGACAGCCTCAAGCGTCGCTACCGGCTGATGTATTTCGGCTATACCTTCTGCCCCGATATCTGCCCCACCGATGTGCAGAAGATGAGCCGGGCACTGCGCTCGTTTGAAGCTGAGACACCCGATAGGGCCGCCAAGGTGCAGCCGATCATGGTCACGATCGACCCTGAGCGGGACACGCCCGCCGTCATGAAGCAGTTTGTCAGCGCGTTCCACCCGCGCCTGATCGGACTGACCGGCAGCCCCGCCGATATAAAGGCGGTCCTGTCAGTCTTTTCGACTTATGCGCGTCGCGTCGGTCCCGACGATAATCCCAACTATCTGATGGATCACAGCGCGATCATCTATTTGATGGATCCCGAAGGCAAACCGATCACATTCTTTTCGCGTGAGGCTACGGCGAACGAGATTGCCGCTGATCTGGCGAAATATGTGAGCTAGCCGTCTAGCCGATCAAGTGGTGAAGCCAGGCACCGATCGTGTCGAGGATCGACACCACCTTCTGATGAAGGGCAACGGGATCCTCCCAAAGCTCCTTTCCGATCGCGGCCACCGCTCCTGCCGCAAGATGTTTGCCACCCCATTTTATGAACGCCCAGAGCTTCGTCGCGAGGCCACGCAATCCTGACTGGGCCTCGGCGAGGCGCTCCGGAGCGGCGGTGTCGATGGCATCGGGTTTCGCCAACTCTTCGCGCACAACCGCGACGTCCCGATCTGCGCGATCGAGGTCGATCTCGTCCAAACCGAGCCGATATTCCTCGGGCGGCTGGTTGTGTCCCAGCATCGGCTTTTCTGATCGCAGTGCCTTGATCGCCTGCTCGATCGCATCGAGCTGATCGGGCAAATGGGCAAGGCGTGCCGCCAGGCTGACCGGCTGGGTCAGCGGCTCTTCATACTCGGGCAGATGCTCTAGGCTGAAGCGCAGGTTCTCCAGAAGTTCATGGCCGCCGACGTCGGTCTCTCGATCATTCTCCGCCCCCATCGGATATTCCCAGAGCGTCCAGCTCAGATACCCAAGGTCGGGATGTTCGACCGCCGCCGTGTAAACCGTCTCGGGCCCCATCTGGCGTTCATCCGAACCGACGACATCCCAGTCCAGCTCATCCGCCTCGATCTCGAAGATTTCGCCCGTCTCTCGATGGCGGATCCGGGCGATTCCGCTGGTATGGATGTCCATCATGATCCGATCCACTTCCCCGCGACACCGCCGTAAATCCGTAGGTGCGGGAGGTCGTCGATGATCTTCCGATCATGCGGCACATTCCCGTCCTTCGCCACTATCCCGACCTAGAACTTGGGACATTGCGTGCAAAAATATGATCGCTCGGACCGCCATGTCTTCCAAGCCCCTCCATGATCCATCGCGAATAATGCTTTTCGATCATGAGAACGCTAGTGTCGTGCATCGCCTCAACCAATCAGATCGGCAGCCCCGAAGCGATGACGCCCGCGATCGACTAGTGCCACCAAGATCACTTCTGATTGCGTTAGCGCGATGCCCTGCCTCTACCGATAGAGTCCGAAGCTCGAGAAGCGCCCGGTCGCCTCGACGGTGACCGTCACCACTCGACCGCTACGATTGCTCCATCGCCAATGATGCTGGCCTCTGGCAGCAGCCTTCAACACGCCCTCCGTCCCTGTCGCTTCGCCATTATCGTGACCTACCAGCTCGCCGTCCGGGCCATGCGTTTCGAAGAGCACGGAACCACCATCGGCCGACCAGAAATAGCGGATGATCTGACCAACCTCTACGTATGCAGTCGCTTCGCGTACCTCGCCCGGAGCCAGACGAAATCGCAGCGCGGTATGACCAAACCGCTCATCCGTTGCCACCTTCGCGTCGGATTTTCCGATTTTTTCAACCTCTATGAACGCCACCACGCCGATGACGACAAGCGCTCCGAGGAGAGCATACGTTCTCCAGCTGCTCGTTCTACCACGCTCGTTCGGGGTCATCGCGGGTGTTTCCCGCCCTCGTTCGATCGCGCAGCTTTTCGCACCGGTGAGCTGATAAGCGATCGTTGAAGTAGACTGTTCTGCGCGTGAACAATGAGGCGAAGGCGCCGAGCCAATATCCATCCCAGCGCAAAATCGATAAGCCCGGTGCCGGTCAGCTTATGGACCAGCCATAGCCGACCAAGCTGCCGCTCGATCGCGTACACCTCGATCAATTTCAGCCCTCGGACCCCGAAGCGAAGCCGGACTTCACGAGCCTTCTCGTCGACCTCCATCATGCCGAAGAACATAGCTCGCGCCGGCCGTGCCGGATTCTGGGTGAAATTGTAGCTGATGGCCTCGCCATGCGCGTCGAGCGATACGAGCCGCACGAATGGATTCCATCGGTTCATCGCCTCGATACCGGATATGGCGCGCCACAACGGTGCTTCGGCGGCATCGATCAAGCATTTTGTCTCTATATGCATGGCAGCCTCTTGAATCGCCAGACTGTGCATGGCGAAGCGAGGCCCGGCGCCAATGACGCGCCGGGCCTTCTCCGTCAGACAGTCACAGCGGTTGTTGAAGGCGGCCGGTCCTCGCGCTGTTGCACGAGCCGACCGGCAAGCGCTGTAATGGCGGGCAGCACCAGCAGGGTCAGCGCGGTACAGGTGATGAGCCCGCCGATGACCACCGTTGCGAGCGGTCGCTGGACTTCGGCACCAGTCCCGGTGGCAAGCGCCATCGGAACGAAGCCCAAGCTGGCGACCAGGGCTGTCATCAGCACCGGCCGCACCCGTTCCATTGCGCCGCCAATGATCGCATCCTCCTCGGAGGCACCATCCTCGCGTCGCTGTCGGATCGCGCTCATCATCACGAGACCGTTTAGAACGGCCACGCCCGATAGCGCGATGAACCCGACTGCGGCGGTGATAGAGAATGGTATCCCCCGCAGCAGCAGCGCGAAGACGCCGCCCGCCAGCGCCATTGGCACCGCGCTGAACACGATGGCCGCAGGCACGAACCCGCCCAGCGCCATGTAGAGCAACGCATAGATCGCCGCGAAGCAGATCGGGACGACGATCAGGAGCCGCAGCCGCGCCGACTGGAGGCTTTCGAAGGTGCCGCCCCACGCCGTATACATCCCGGCGGGAAGGTGGATCTGGCCGATCTTCTCCTGCGCTTCGTCGACGAAGCCGCCAAGATCGCGCCCACGCACATTGACCTGCACCACGACCATCCGCTTGCCGTTCTCGCGGCTGATCTGGTTGAGGCCCTCTGTGTAGCTGAACCGTGCCACATCACGGAGCGGGATGGATCGGGCGATCTGTCCTTCGGTGGCGGGGAGCATCACAGGGATGGCGCCCAGCGTCTCGATGTCGTCGCGCTGCGCATCCGGCAGACGCACCACCACCGAAAAGCGCCGATCGCCTTCGAACAACAGCCCGGCTTCTCGCCCGCCAAGTGCCGCTGAGACGGTGTTCGCCACTTCCTCGACCGACAGGCCGTAGCGAGCGGCAGCCATGCGGTCGATTTTGACGTCGAAGGTCGGCGCCCCCGAAGTCTGTTCGGCGCTGACATCGCCCGCCCCCGGTATCTTTCGCAGGATTCCGGCGATCTTGCTCGCCTGGGCACTCATCGCGTCCAGATCGTCGCCATAGAGCTTGACCGCGACATCCGCGCGAACACCCGCGATCAGCTCGTTGAAGCGCATCTGAATCGGTTGCTGGATCTCGGTCCGGTTGCCGATCAGCGGCTTCATCTTCGCCTCGATGCGACGCAAGATGTCCTCCTTGCTTCTCACATCTTCCGGCCATTCATCCTCAGGCTTGGGAATGACATAGGTGTCCGAGGCGTTGGGCGGCATCGGGTCGGTCCCGAGGTCGGCATTGCCGTTCTTGGAGAAGACCAGCGCCACTTCGGGCAGCGACTTCAGCGTGTCTTCGATCCGCAGCTGCATCTGCGTCGACTGGTCGATCGACGCCGAGGGCACACGGAAGTTGGTGACGGTGATGTCCTTCTCGTCGAGCTGCGGCATGAACTCCTCACCCAACAGACCGAACATCAGCACCGCCGCGAGGAACACGCCTGCACCGCCCAGGATGAAAGGCATCGGCCGCGCCACGGCCTTTGCGAGCAGCGGCGCATATTTCTCCTTGAACCAGCGGATCGGCTTGACCTCGGTTTCGCTGACCTTGCCCTTGACGAAGATGGCGAGCATCGCCGGGACGAAGGTCAGCGACAGCACGAAGGCGGAGGCAAGCGCCACCATCAGCGTGATCGCCATCGGCGAGAAGGTCTTGCCCTCGACACCCTGGAAGGTGAGCAATGGCACGAAGACGAGAAAGATGATGAGCTGACCATAGACGGTCGGCCGCACCATTTCGGTCGCCGCCTGGGTGACCTCGCCCATACGCTCGCGCAACGAGAGCAGCCTGCCCTCATGCTCCTGCCTCTCGGCCAGTCGCCTGAGCGCATTCTCCACGATGATGACCGCGCCATCCACGATCAGGCCGAAGTCGAGTGCACCGAGGCTCATCAGATTGCCCGATACGCCCAGCGCATTCATCCCCGAGGCCGTCATCAGCATGGTCACCGGGATGACCGCCGCCGTGATAAGCGCCGCGCGGATATTGCCCAGCAGCAGGAACAGCACGACGATGACGAGCAGCGCGCCTTCGATCAGGTTCTTCTCAACCGTCGCGATCGTCGCGTTGACGAGCTTCGAGCGATTATAGACCGGTTCGGCGAACACGTCGGGCGGCAGCGCCTTGTTCACCTGGTCGAGCTGTTCGGCAGCGGCGGTGGCGACGATACGACTGTTGCTGCCGACGAGCATCAGCACGGTCGAGATGACCGCTTCGGAGCCCATCCGACTGCCCGAGCCGGTGCGGACAGCGCCGCCGATCACGACCTGTCCGACATCCTTGACCCTGACGGGTGCACCCGCGCGGGTCGCGACGACGGCTTCCTGGATTTCCTCGATCGACTTCAGTCGAGCATCGGCGCGGACGAGAAAGCTCTCGCCTGCCCGTCGCACATAGTTTGAGCCCGCCGACAGATTGGAACGCTCCAAGGCGTCCGCCAGTTCGGTGATCGACAATCCATAGAAAGCCAGCGCGGCGAGATTGGGCTCGACCAGATATTGCTTCACATAGCCGCCGTTGGAATCGACGCCGGCCACGCCCTCGACGTTGCGCATCTGCGGACGGATGATCCAGTCCTGGACGGTCCGCAGATAGGCTGCCTTCGCCAGTTCGGTGGTCAGCCTTTCGCCTTCAGGCGTGAGATAGCTGCCATCGGACTGCCAGCCCGGCTTGCCGTCGACGGCCTTGATGCCCTTGCCGTCGGGGTGACGGAAGGCAACCGAGTAGAAGAAGATCTCGCCAAGACCCGTGCTGAGCGGCGCGAGGTTGGGCTGGACGCCTGCCGGCAGGCTATCCTTCGCCTGCGCCAGTCGTTCGGTCACCTGCTGGCGCGCGAAGAAAACACTGGTGTCGTCGGTGAACACCGCGGTCACCTGGCTGAATCCGTTACGGGTCAACGAGCGTGTCATCTTCAGGCCGGGGATGCCGGCCAGCGCAGTTTCCACCTGGAAGGTGACCTGCTTCTCCATATCAACCGGCCCGAGGGTCGGATTGAAGGTGTTGATCTGCACCTGCCGGTTGGTGACGTCGGGAACCGCGTCGATCGGCAGCTTGGTGATCTGCCAGGCGCCGAAGCCGACGATCAGCAGCGTCAGGAACGCCACCGCCCATCGCATTCGGACCGACAGGCTGAGAATGCGCGCGATCATTCTGCGGACTCCTTCTCGAGCTCGGCCTTGAGGAGGAAGGCGTTGACGGTGGCGATCGGCGTACCGGCCTTCAGGCCCGAGACGATCGACACCAGCCCGCCGCTGCGCGCGCCGATCTGAACGGTTTGGGCACGGAAGCCCTCGCGGGTACGAACGAACACTACGGTGCGATCGCCGGTCGTCTGCACCGCATCCTGCGGCACCATCACGCCGTTTCGGGTAGCCCCGCCGCTGGCAAATATGCGCGCCTGGATGAGTTGTCCGGGCACGAGCATCGACCCGCCGACCGGCGTGACGACAACCGTCGCCGCGCGCGTTTCGGGATCGACCACTCCGGTTTCGGACCGTACGCGCCCTTCGATCGCTTTGCCGTCATTGGTGGTGAGTTCCACCCGATCCCCAGCCCGGATACGACCAGCATCGCCTGGCGGAATGCTGGCGGTGATCTGTAGGCGCGACCGATCGGCCACCCGAAACAGCTCGGCTTCGGCGGCGACGAACTGGCCCAGATTGGCACCGGCAGCCGTCACGCGCCCGGTCACGGGACTGATAACGGCCACCGAGCGGCCATCGCGTGACACACGCGCTGCGCCCATCGCTGCGCTAGCACGCCTGGCATCGGCTTGGGCGACGGCAAGATTGGCCTCGGCCGTCTCATAATCCGCACGCGGCGAGATACCTTGGTCGACAAGCTTCTTCTCTCGCGCGAGTTGACGTGAAGCCAGCGACACTCGGGCGGAAGCCGATGCTTGCTCGGCCGCTATCGACGAGGCGTCACGGCTTTCGACCAGCGCGAGCGTCTCGCCCGCGCGAATTGGATCGCCGATGCGCTTGAAAATCCGGCTCACCGTGCCCGGTGCCCTGGCAGTGAGAACAGCCTCAGCGTCCGGTGTCGCTTCGACGGATGCGGATGCTGGAATGGCGGCATCGAGTTCGCCCGACGTCGCCGGCGCAGTACCAATCTGGGAGGTCTTGATCCCTTCGGCGTCGATGGTGATGAGGTCAGCGCTTCCCGCGGGCGCCTCGGCGACGACTTCCGGCGCCGGAGGCTCAGGCTGGGTCAGGCGGGCAACGCCGAAGCCGAGACCGGCGGCGGCAACGAGACCAATGGCGGCACCGACAAGGAGTCGGCTGTTCTGGTCTTGGTAGCTCATGGGATGATGTCTCCGGTCAGGGTCTGCCCATTGAGGCGGGCAAGCTCGGCGCGTGCACGCAGGCGGGCTGCGGCGGCATCGACGACGACGCCTCGCGCAGCCCCAAGCGAGTGCTGCGCTGTCAAAAGGTCGAGAAGCGAGGTCTTTCCCGCCTCATAGGCGATATGCGCGAGGCGATAGCCCTCTTCGGCGCTCGCAAGGGTGTTCTCGGCCGCCTTGGCTTGGGCATCCGCAGCATCGAGCAGCGCGAAGGCCGCTCGCATGTCGGATTCCGCTTCGAGTCTTGCCTGCACCATTCGCGCATTGGCGCCCCGCAGTTCGGCCTGCGACGCGGCTATATTTCCGCGATTGGCGTCGAACAGGTTAAGCGGTACCGTGATCCCCGCGATCAGGGCATTGGCCTTGTCGACCTCGAGCCGGCGAGCGCCAACCTGCACTGTGACGTCTGGGACGGCTTTCCGTCGTTCGACGGTCACGCGCTTTTCCGCCGCATCACGTTCCGCACGCGCGACCAGGTAGGCCGGAGTCTGGAGAGGGTCGACAGGGCCCGCCGTCGGCTTGGCGACAAGCCGCGCCAGAAGCGGTTCCGACAGTGCTGTAAACGGCTGTTCCACGCCCGACAGAGCCGACAACCGCGCATAGGCGCTGATCCGGTTGGCGCGGGCGAGCTCCAGTTCGCCCTGCAGCGAATTGAGTTCCGCCTCGGCCTGCACGCGCCTGATCCTCGGTTCGCGTCCAGCATCGACCAGCGCGCGCACCGCCTTCACAGTGTTGGTCGCCGCATCGACCTCGCCCTGTGCGATTTCGATACGCCGGTCAGAGACCTCGGCACCGGCATAGGCAAGCGCCAGATCATAGGCATAAGTAAGATGCCCGTCGCGGCGGCGCGCTTGAGCGGCCGCAACCCCTGCGGTCCCGGCGGCCACACGCGCCGACCGCTTTGCGCCCAGCTCGATCGGCAGGTTGACCTGCAAGGTTGTCTCAGCCCGGCCAAAGCGCTGATAAGGACGCTCGCCATAGACGTTTTCGGTCATGGCTCCGATGCTGGGGTTTGGCCGCGTACCCGCTTGGCGCAGAAGGCCTTCGGCGCGCTGTACCTCCGCCTCCAGCATTTCGACGCGCGGCGCATCCTTGGTTTGATTGAACAGGGTGGCGAGCGGCGGCGCAGTCTGTGCCTGCGCCACGCTCACCGCGAGCGAACTCGCAGCGATCAGCCCGAGCGACGCGACCAGAGCGCGTCGCCGGCTTCTATTACCGGTCATGGAATCATCCTTCAGAAGCTGACGTTCACGGCGCGTCATTGCGACGCGACAGAATCAGCTCCTGGGGGGACGCAGCAACGGATCGAAGGCTGCCAGACCTTCGTCACTATCCGCGAAGGCTGGCCAAGGCGTTACATGTAAGGGATTAGACGGCATTACTGACAGTTGCCCATCGACCGAGTTCAGCGAACCGGTCACTGAGTGTACGCCAAGGTGCAGGTCGACCTTGCCATCGTTCGATGAACGATCGGGTTGGTGGTCATGATCAACCTGCCCCCGATCGGCGGCGGTCTGCATCGCTGCCGGTCCATCGACATGCGGCATGGAATTGTGCCACGCATTGAGCGACGAAAAACTGAACATCGCGAGAAGCGCAGCGAACAGCGGTAGCCATCCGATACGATGCGGGCGTTGCGCCGAGGTGGCTGCGCGGCATATCACGGCATCCGGCATAGCCTGCAGGCGCGATTGCAGCAACTTCTGGCTCTGAAGCAATCCGTTCCCCGTCATTAGCGTGGCCAGCGGTTGTGAATATCGTCGATGACATAGGGATGGCTGTCCGAACCTGCCGGATGCGCAGCGAAGTGCTCATGCCCTTCGGGCAGATCGGCATGATCGTGCGGAACGCTGTCCGGGTCGTTCGCCGGCCATATCATGATCGCGATCAGCGTTCCGACACCGGCAATGATAGCCATCGCAGCGAAGGCGACACCGATCGAGAGTCTTGCCCCTAGTTGGCCCACCAGCGGATAGCAGATCAGCCAACAGACATGGCTGAGCGCGAACTGGGCAGCAAAAAGTGCAGGTCTGTCCTCGGCATTGGCCGAGCGTTTGATCAGACGGCCGGATGGCGTGACATTCATTGAATAGGCGACACCCATCATCAGCCAACCGGCCAGGATGGCATACCAATAAGTGATACCCGCCGGAGTAGCGCTCGCATGGAGGCCCAAGACCCCGAGCAGGCAGCTCAATACGATCGAGGCGAGGATCATGACGCGACGGTCGCTGACCTTGTCCAATATGCGCGGCAGAACCAGTGCGGCCGTGATCGAGCCCGCGCCGTAGGCGGCGAGCGTGAAGGCGACATCGCGCTGGGTCATGCCCAGGAACCCGCGGACGATGACGACCGTATTGACGATCACCATCGAACTGGCAGCCGCAGCCGCCAGCGTCAGTGCGAGCAGCCCGCGCAGACGCGGCGTCTTGAGATAGATGCGGATACCGCGCGTCGTCTTGTCCCAGATGCCCGTGCGGCGCGCCCTGGCTTTGGTTGCGGGCAAGACGACGCTGACGACCAGCAGGGCGGAGCCGACGAACCCGACAGCGGTGCCCGAGAACAGCCAGTGGAAATTGATGACGGTGAGGAGCCCGGCCGCGAGGATCGGACTGGTCAGATTCTCCATGTCATAGGCGAGCCGCGAGAGCGACAGTGCGCGAGTATAGTCTTGCTCTTCGGGCAGGACGTCGGGGATCGTGGCCTGGAAAGTCGGCGTGAACGCGGCCGACGCCGATTGCAGCACGAAGATCAGGATGTAGATCTGCCAGGCTTCGCTGACGAACGGCAGGCAGATCGCCACGGCGGCGCGGACGAGGTCGAGCGACACCAGCATGGCTCGGCGTGGCAGCCGATCGGCAACAGCCCCGGCGATGGGGGCGATGCCGATATAGGCGATCATCTTGATGGCGAGCGCCGTGCCCAGGATCGCACCCGCATCCCCCCCGCCGATATCATACGCGAGCAGGCCGAGCGCCACCGTCGCCAGTCCTGTACCCACCAGGGCGATGACCTGCGCGAGAAACAGATGGCGATAGGTGCGGTTGCCGAGAACGCTAAGCATGATGATCTGCCATGAAACTATCCCCTAGGGGGGATATATTAAGGAAGCATTTATCCCCCTGGGGGGATATGTCAAGCGCTCGACATATCGACGAAGGCATGGAAGTAAGGCAACTATGGTTCACCACACGCACAGCTCGCATCCGGCGATCGTGAAGCGGCTCAAACGCGCCGCCGGCCATCTCAACAGCATCGTCACGATGATCGACGACCATCGCTCCTGCGTCGACATCGCTCAACAACTCCAGGCGGTCGAGAATGCGATCGCCAGCGCGAAACGGGCCTTGATCAACGATCATATCGATCATTGCCTTCTTCACGCCGAGGAAGGGGAAGGACCGCAGCAGGCGATCGAGCAGTTCCGCGCCATCTCCAAATATTGGTGAGATCGCGCAGGGCGCTTCATCCCAGCCCATGGCTCGCGGCGATCAGGATTAGATAGCGCCCGCCCTTCGCCACAAGGACGAGCGGCAGGAAAAATTTCAACGGCGTCCGCATGAGTCCGGCAGCGAAAGTTAGCGCATCGCCGAAGATCGGCGCCCAGGACAGCAGCAGCGACCATTTGCCCCAGCGTCCATACCAGCGCTCCGCCCGTTCGATGGCCGATGCGCTGAATGGAAACCACCTTCGGTCCCTGAACCGCTCGGTGAACCGACCGAGAATCCAGTTCGCGACCGACCCGAGCGTGTTGCCCGTCGTCGCCGCTAGCAGCAGTAGCTGTGGATCGAACAGGCCGTTGATGACCATGGCGACGAGAAGCGCTTCGGACTGCGCCGGAAGCAAGGTGGCGGCGACGAATGCCACCGCAAACAGCGCGAGATAGGGTTCCCAGGACGTGAGCATCCCATAAGTGGCCATGGCGATCGATCAGCCCATCCGTCGGAGATCGGGTGATGCCGGCGCGGCAGCATGACCGCGCCGGCTGCCCTATCACTTGAGGACGTGGTCGGCCGACACGATGTCACCGTCGCGGCCGACGACAACATGGAAGCTGCGCTTGGCGGCATCCTTCTCAGCGGCATTTTGGAAAGTGACGACCGTCTGGCTCACACCTTTGACGTTGCGCTGCTTGCTGCTTTCGACAGTGGCTTTCGACCAGCTGGCGGGCAGCTTTGCCTGCGAAATGAGGCGCACGACGTGATCGCGTGCGATCATAGCTGCGGGCCGCGGCGCCTCGCTGTCCATGTCGTGATCTGGATGGGCGAGCGCGGGAGCCGCCTGAAATGTGAGCGAAGCCGCGATAAGGATGACAATACGCATGATGATGTCCTTTTTGAGGGTCGAGGTTCAGGGAACGAGGGCAAATTTTGTGAAGGTGCCCGTTGCGGTGACGGTGATCGTGACGGGCACGCCGTTGCGGTTCTTCCAGTACCAGCCATGCGTACCGTCGAACGGCGCGCGGAACGTCCCGCTCTCGCCGGCCGACGCACCTTTCTCGTAGCTGGTATACTCGTCTCCGGCCGCACCGGCCGGCTCGCCATGCAGCTCGTAACGGACGGGGTGTTCGTCGGTTTTCCAGGCATAGCGAAACTCATCGCCGGCCTTCATCGTCGCCTTCACCTCCCGGCCCTCATTGGGCTGAAGGGTGAGGCTCACCTTCGCAGGCTGGCCGGGTATGGCGGCGCTTTCCGCAGAAGCTGGGGCAGATGCGGCGGGTGCGGGCGCGGCATGGCTTGCCGCCTCGTCCTCCTGCTTCATTTTGCCCATCGGTGTCAGGCCAAGCGCCCCGCCGAGGCCGGTCGGATCCACGCCATATTCAGCGGGTAGGACGGTAGTGACGAGCAGAATGGCGGCAACGCCGGCTGCCACCAAAGTCGCGCGATTGAGCTGCTGCGTGGTTGGCAGCTCACCCGGTGCGGGTGTGTTGAACTTGGTCATCATGCATGTCCTTCGAGGAAATAGCCGGTCATCTGCATGCCGAAGAGCACGAAGCCCGCGGTCATCAGGATGGTATTGGCGGCAAAGGCTCGGCGGCCGAAGCTGGAGGTCCGCCGCCAGTAGCCCATCGCGATCAGAATGGCGCCGAGTGCGAGCATCTGCCCGATCTCGACACCCACATTAAACGCGATGAGATTGGTGACGAGGCCGTCGGACGACAGCGAGAAGTCCTGCAGCTTCGTCGCCAGGCCGAAGCCATGGAAGAAGCCGAAGATCAGGACCGCCGCCTTCGTATTGGGCTGGACACCGAACCAGCGCTGATAGGCGCCGAGATTGTCGAGCGCTTTATAGACGACCGAGAGGCCGATGATCGCGTCGACGAGATAAGCGCTGACATGGGTGCCCATCAGCACGCCCGCAATCAACGTGGTGCTGTGCCCCACCGCGAACAGCGTCACATAGGTCGCGACGTGCTTCATCCGGTAGAGGAAGAAGATCACCCCGAAGAGGAAGAGGAGGTGATCGTAGCCGGTGACCATATGCTTGGCCCCGAGATAGAGGAACGCGCCGACCTGGGGCCCGCTCGTCTGTTCGATATAGCCCTGGTCACCCGCCGCCACGCCGTGCGCGAACGCAGCGGTCATGGCGAGGCACGTAGCCACGAGCGGAAGGCCCGCATAGGCGGCCCTCCTCACAATTTTCATGTTCATGAGTCGTCGATCCAAAGCGCCCGCGGAAACCGCGAACGCGAATGCACTACATGCGGAAGATCCGCCTCGGCAGCGGCGCTGGGCCGCTCAGGCGGCTTCGGGTGGCTCGAGCGGAGGCGCTGAAGCCATCGAGGCCAGCGCATAATGGCTGGTTGGCATGAATAGCGTGCCAGAACGCGATGGGGCATCGACCTGATGCCCGGCGGGCGTCCGATCCGCGATCAGATGCACATGGAAGGCAGGATCATCGCCCTGGTCGTTAGGCTCGGAGCCCGTATCATGCTCGTGGACAGCGCCAACGCCGTGGACATGAGCGTTGCGATGCTCGTGGTCCGCAGCCCCGCCCAGCCCGCCGTGTGACACGACAAACAGCATCATCAGCACGGACAGAACGAAACGAAGCATCTCGGTCGATAGCGCCTTGGCTGTGGCGACGGGGGCAGAGCGATAGCGGAGACGAAGGTGGCGAGCAAGGTTGTTGCAAATCGTTTGCAAATTCCAATTGTCGCAAGCGCCACTTGCAACTCATCGGTCAATCTGCGGCTTGGCCTCCCGCCCCGCCATCGAGCGGTACGCAGTATCGCCCGTTCAATCTCACCACGGACTTTGGAAAACGCCACCGTCGCTAGGACAGGCACGCTGTCTCAGATTTAGCTCTCGCCCGCAGCGGACATTATGCGGCAGCGGCCCGCAAAGGAATAATCGCGCGAGCGACCATGTCCTCAAGCCCTTCCACGATCCAACATGAATAGATTATGCGAGGACCGCTGCGATCTCCCGAAGATTGTCCACATATGCGCGAAGCAGTTGACGCCCTTGCATCGCTGGCGGATCGGAATCGATGATGCCAGCGCGCGCCTTGCCGCTATCGATCTTGCTCGAGCCCAAGTGGGCGTCGGCGAGCCTGAGATCGTATATTCCAAAAAGCGGCGCCATCATCGCGGAGGCCTCCGCCTCGGAGCGGTGAAATGCGACGAGCCTTTCTAACGCTTTCAACGAGCCGATTTTCTTGTCGCCCTTCGGCAACGTCACGACGGTTCCGATCGCATCCACATCGACGCGCTCCATGAACAACCTGGTCAGCTGCTTGGCCAATTCAAGCAGTCCGGTCTGATCCGTTGCAACAAATCGATGCGCCGCCCGCAGGAGCGCCTTGACCGCCTTGTCCTCCCTCAGCAGAGCCTTGCCATGCTTGGCAGAGAACGCGGTGTCGAGCGCACTGATCGTCTCGGCAAGCTCGCGCTCCGGCGCAACCGTCGCGGCCGGATTTACCTCCATCTGGGCCGCAAACAGCTCTCGCGATACGCCTCCATCGGGCGTCACATTATGCGCGCTCCATATCCGTTGCTCCCACGACGGACGCTGCCCGATGTCCTTTGCGAAGACCGTAATCAGTCCGAGTTCATTGATGCCGAAATGCACACCGTGGTCGGTCGCTCCTAAAGAGCCGGTTTCCTGGGTCGCCCAGCGCAAACGGCCGCTGCGATGCCGGAGCAACGCCGATACCACCAGTGGGTCGAAATAAAGCCAGTCGATCACGCCTTGGAGGGCAGAGCTAGCGACGCGTGTTCCGTCGGCCTTTATAGCGAACGTCGTGCTGTGCGGGTCCTTGTCACCCCGGACGCGAATGCTCAATGTCCCGCCGTCGATCCATTCGGTCCGCCATATCGCCCCGCGGGCCCAGAAATGGTTCTCGGGGTCTGGATATTCCGTTTCGGTGATGAGGCCCTCTCGCGTGTCCCGACCTTTCACCTCACTGAATTCGTCCTCCGCCCATCCAAGGGCCGGCTTGCCTTTGCTGACCATGACGCGCTCGCGATAAAGCGAGCAGTAGAGTCCCATGTCGCGTGCAGCGAGATAGTCGAGGAGGAATTCCGAGCGAATTTCGAGCAAATACGGCTTGCCGGTCTCGTCCTCCTTGAGTCTGACGACCTCGACCCAGCCCTCTTCCGGACGGAACCAGCTATTGCCTTCCCGAACAAGGCCGAGCGCGATGACGAGGTCGGGATGCAAATGCCAGATCGAGTGGTCCCCATCCTCGACGTGCTGATCTATGACGAGGTTGATGCCGAGAGGAACTTTCCAGTCCCGGAAAATCTCTGCCGAGCAATAGCCCCAGCTTTCCACGCCACTTCGATGGGCAGTGACGTCGAGGCCGCCAGACCAACCCAGCGCCTCTGCGGCTTTTCGATGCTTGTTTTCGACGGCGGCAGTCCCCATTCCAGACCATTCATCTAGGCGCAGTATGTCAGGCTGAGGCGGTGAGTGCTTCGTGTCAGCAATCTCACGCAGAACCGTCCAAGGACTTCCCGCCAACGGCCGCAAATCGCGATATTCGAAATAGGATTGAGCGTCTGTCATGCGCCAGATACTCGCAATGCGGCGTGGCAAGCGCAACAGACAGATCGAGTTACAGCCGCGGGGTCGAACAATCCGGGGTAGAGGTATTCATATCGGCTGGGAGCCGACTTGGCATAAGCCAGCATTTCGGCGAAGGCTTGGATTTCCCATAGTCCTACTCTGCTATGCCGCCTGGGAAACCGTCGCGCCGCTTAAGGGAATAATTGCCCTCGCGGTCAGATCCTCGAGCCCCTCAACAATCCAACGCGAATAGTGCTTTTCGATCATCGCCACGCTCGTGTCGTGCATTGCGGCAACCAACCTGATCGGCAATCCGGCTGCTATACCTCGAACAATCGACGAGTGCCGAAGGGCGTATGGCACGACGCCGCCGAGCCCCAACTTCTCGCAGAGGGCGGCCCATGGTCGCGTCAACTCTGCAGCCGACGTCCATTCTCCCCGACGATCTCGAACCCATTCAGCCGGGCCGACCTGCTTGTGCCGCCAGCGTTCGAGCAAAGGCTCATCGGCGCGGCGGCCCGCCACCATTGGCCGCAACGCTTCAATTACGTCGGGGCCTATCCGCACGGGTGAATATCCCGCCGATCTGTTTCGTCCCTTGCGGCTGTGCGGCACGAGCAAGCGGCGCATCGATAGCTGGGCGTCACGAACTTTCATGCGTCGGAGCTGCGAAAAGCGAGCTCCGGTAGCGGCGAGGCAAAGGATCATCCGCCCGAGGTCCGGATCCTGCTCGATTGCTGTGGAAACGATCTGCCTGACGATGTCATCATCGAGAATTTGGTTGTCGCGAGCGACTTCACCGGTCTCGACCATCTCACCTTCCGCAGCCAGCCCGACCTTGATGGTCTCTGCGAAATCGGCAGGCAGCCGTCGCCGATCTGCTCGATGCGCAGCGTTCAAAGCCGCCTTGAGATCGTTGGCAATCCGCCGCCGCCGTGACGCCTTCAACGAAGGATCAAGCGCGCTGCGCCAATCGACGAGTTGCCCCTCGGAAAGCTCGTCAAGACGAGTTGAGCACAACGCCTCATCACCTAACACATGCTTTTTGAGCGTGCTCTCCGCATCCGATTTCGTTTCCCGGTTCTCCGTTGCGCTCTTTCGCGCGTTGCGGGCCGCAATATAGCCTTCGACGGAGAGCCGAACCGTGGGAACGGGGCCGACCGCGTCGGCCACCAGCTTCTTCCGCGCCTGGGAGACGGCCGCTACGGCCGCCTGTGTCGCAGCGCGATAATCCAGCGTACCGACGTCGAAGACATCGTCCGCATCGCCAAGCTCGATGCGTTTATAGCCTTTGTTGGCCTGCTGGTACCAACGCACGAGCCAGCGCCCACCCGCGCGCCCTTTCCTGTATCCAAGATGGATATCGTGATCGATCCCTCGCCAATGAAGACCGATGGGAAGTGCTGCTCTTGCCGAGCGCGTCGTGATAGGGCTTTCTACCAACCGCCGAGTCATCTGATCCTGCCTGTGCAAGGTCGTCTGGCTTGGCAAAAACACGAAAATAACCGTGTAAAAAGCCGCTGTCGGACGACCATGGACGATGACGATCAACTATCAGAAAAACTCAATTTTTTCAAGATCATGGACGAACGACGACGGACAGGGACAGACGCTAAAATTGGAACTTCGCAGCCCTCTCACGGCGAAAACACGGGTTCGAGTCCCGTAGGGGTCACCAGCGCGACACCATCCCGCATCGATGGTTTTCGGCAGTCCGGCTGCGTCAGCGCAGCCGGCAACGCTCTCCTATTTTCCCATCCCCGCCGCGAAGGCGATGCGCAGCGCTTCGGACAGGCTGCGGACCCTGAGCTTGGCCATCAGGTTGGCGCGGTGGACCTCCACGGTGCGCGGCGAGATGTCGAGATTATAGGCGATCGACTTGTTGGGCAGGCCCTTGGCGAGCCCGTCGAGCACCTCGCGCTCGCGGTTGGTGAGCACCGCCAGGATCGTCGCCGGGTCGACCCCGCTCGCCAGCCCCGCGCCGCCGCCCGAGGCCTGTTCGAGGCGGCCATGCGCAGCCTCCACCGCCTCCAGCAGGGTCGCGCGCTCGAACGGCTTCTCGATGAAGTCGACCGCGCCGGCCTTCATCGCCCTGACCGCGATCGAGACGTCGCCATGGCCGGTCAGGATGATCACCGGCATGGTGATCCCCATCTCGTTGAGCTGCTGCTGCACCTCCAGCCCGTCCATCTCGGGCATGCGGACGTCGAGCAGGACGCAGCCCTGTTCGACATTGCGCACGGCTTTCAGGAAGGCGACCCCGGTCTCCCAGGTTTCCACCGCGAAGCCTGCCCGAGAGAGCATGAACCGCGCTGATCGCCGGATCGAATCCTCGTCGTCGACGACGTGGACGAGACGCTGGTCAGCCATGCTGATCCTCCGCTTGGATTCTGACGAGAGAAAATTGGAAAAGCGCGCCGCCGCCGGGCACCGGCTCGTGCCAGATGCGGCCGCCATTGGCCTCGACGATGGTGCGACAGATCGAGAGGCCCAGGCCCATGCCCTCGGGCTTGGTGCTCTTGAAGGCGCGGAACAGGTCGGCCGCCACCTCGGCCGCCACGCCGGGCCCGGTATCCTTGATCGTCACGCACACCATGCCGCCGGCTTCGGGCCGCGTCGTCACGGTCAGCTCGCGCCGCGGGCTTTCGGCCATCGCCTCGATGCCGTTGCGGATCAGGTTGATCAGCACCTGCTGGATCTGGATGCGGTCGACCAGCACCGGGGTCGCCTCGGGATCGAGGTCGAACCGCACCGTCACGCCCTGCTCGCGCGCGCCGACCAGCGCCAGCTTGGCCGCCTCGTCGATCAGCGCCGGCAGGTCCTGCACGGTCTTCTCCACCTCGCCGCGCGCCACGAAGTCGCGCAGCCGGCGGACGATCTGGCCCGCGCGCATCGCCTCGCTCGCGGTTTCCTCCAGCGCCTCGCGGATCATCGCGAATTCGGCCGGGTCGGGCTCGACCAGCATGTCGCGCACCGTCTCGACATAGTTCATCACCGCGGTGATCGGCTGGTTCAGCTCGTGCGCCAGGGTCGACGCCATCGTCCCCATCGCGCTGACCCGCGCGACATGGATCAGCCCCGATCGCATCTCCTCGATCCGCTGCTCGGTCTGCACCTTGTCGGTCAGGTCGCGGATGAAGCCGGTGAAGATCGGTTCGCCCTCGACCTCGGCCTCGCCCACCGCCAGTTCGAGCGGAAAGGTCGATCCGTCGCGCTTGCGGCCGATCACGATCCGGCCGACGCCGATGATGTGCCGCACCCCGGTGGCCAGATAGCGTTCCAGATAGCCGTCGTGCCGCTCATGGTCGGGCGACGGCATCAGCCGGCTGATGTTGGACCCGTAAATCTCTTCCTCCTTATAGCCGAACAGCTGCTCGGCGGCGGCGCTGAACGAGATGATCCCGCCTCGCGCATCGATCACGATCATCGCGTCGGGCACGGTCGACAGGATCGATTCCATCTGCGCCGCGCTGGACAGCAGCTTGCGCTCGGCGGCGCGCTGCTCGGTCACGTCGCGGATCACCTTGCCGAAACCGCGCAGCCGATGCCGCTCGTCGTAGAGCGCGATCAGCGAGATATTGGCGAGGAAGCGGCTGCCATCCTTGCGGATGCCCCAATCCTCCTCGGTCACCCTCCCCTCGATCCGGGCCCGCTCCAGGTCGGCGGCGGGCTTGCCCACCGCCACCGCTTCAGGCGGGTAGAAGGTGGCCAGTTCCTGGCCGATCGCCTCGGCCTCGGTCCAGCCCTTCAGCCGCTCGGCCCCCTTGTTCCAGATCGTCACCCGGCCCTGCGGATCGAGCATGTAGATCGCATAGTCGGCAGCACCGTCGATCAGCAGGTTGAGCTCGTCGAGCGACTGATTGAACGCCAGCGCCCGCCCATTCCGCGGCCACAGCAAATGACGGATCAGACGGACCAGGACCGCGGTCACAACCAACAGGACGAAGACGATCGCCAGCGGAACGTCGGTCATTCAGACCGGCCTCCGGCCAAAAGCTGTGCGCACTGTCGGCACCATCCAAGCCCAACGGCGACGACACGCACGCCAGCCGCGGTTCTCCACGTCCGCGACGTTATCGCACTTCCCCCTTCATATCGCCCCGCCCTGCTCTGTCTTGGCGGTACGATACGTCCTCGTACAAAGATGGTCAGCATAAGCGCCAGCCTGCGGCGGGTACATCGAATTTACTTCCGAAATGGCCGGAAATGGGGGTTTTAAGCCCTAGTAATAGTACGGAGAAATGTCCTGATCCGGATCAAATCGGTGCCGATTTCGACCGTGATGAGCCATGCTCCGCCACCGTATCGATCGCCCATTACGTAAGGGACAGCGGTTGACGGAATGCGGAAGTGGGCCTGGGCGACGAAAGGAGGACGGGAAACCGGACTTCATTACGGGTCCAGCCCCTATCTCTGTCCAGCTGCGCCGATTCCCGCCCTGGGGTAGATTGCGATTTCTTCGACGCGCGATTGGTGCAAAAGTGCACGAGTCGACAGAAGAGGATCCGGGCCGATGCTTACCACGCCCGACGACGAACATCGCCCACCCCTGCGCAACATGCGCGGGCCCGTAGCCGGCTGGATGGTCGGCTTCGGCATCGCGCTCGCCACATTAGGCCTGATGATGATCGCCCATCTGCTGTTCGCGGGGATGGTCAGCACCTTCGTGATCGGCGCGGTGATGCTGATCGGCGGCATGCTCCAGCTCGGCCATGCGCTGGCGATGCGGTCGGCAGGGCCGCGGATCGGGTGGGAAGCGGGCGCCGCCTTCTACCTGGCGGCCGCGATGGTGCTGCTGTTCGAACCGGTCGCGGGCACCGAGCGCCTGTTGCTGCTCTTCGCCCTCCTGTTGGGTCTCTCGGGCGTCGGCCGGTTGTGGACGGGCGCGCATCTTCCCGGCCGCTGGCTGGTCGGCTCGGGCACCACCGCGATCACCATCGCGGTGGCGATCGTCATCGACTGGCGGACAAATCCGCTGTGGCTGCTCGGGGGTCTCGTCGCACTCGATCTGGCGGTGCTCGGCGCGATGATGATCCTGTCAGGGCTGATCATGCGCCACCGCGAGGGCTGATGCGCGGTAATCCGCCGGTCGTTCCGCGGGTGCCGCGCTCGAATATGTCGCAACGGCCTGGCTCGTTGAAAGATCAGGTTGCAGCGCCCCGTCTTTTTGAAGGCTTCACTCGCGGTCGCTAAGCTGTATAGGCGCCTCCTGTCGCCCGGAGGCTACCGGGCCGGGAGCCCGATCGATGAGGGATCGGACTCGCATCAAGGGGTTGTGACCTCGTTTCAACCGTCGGGCTGGTTCAGCCCGGCCGATCGAGGTCTAGGGGAGCAGATTACCGGAATGAGCTATCCGCCGAACCAGGGCCTTTACGATTCCCGCAATGAGCATGACGCGTGCGGCGTCGGCTTCATCGCCAATATTCGCGGCGTGAAAACGAACGAGACCGTTCAGCGCGGCCTGCAGATTCTGCTCAACATCGACCATCGCGGTGCGGTGGGCGCCGATCCGCTGCTCGGGGACGGCGCCGGCATCCTGATCCAGATTCCCGATGCGCTGCTGCGCGACTGGGCGGCCACCAGCGGCGTCACCCTGCCCCTGCCCGGCGACTATGGCGTGGCGATGTGCTTCCTGCCGCGCGACGAAGCCGCGCGCGACTTCGCGGTCGGCGCCTTCGAGAAATTCATCGCCAAGGAAGGCCAGACCCTGGTCGGCTGGCGCGACGTGCCCGTCAACACCGCCGGCCTGGGCCAGGCGGTGCTCGACGAGATGCCGGTGATCCGCCAGGCGATCGTCGGCCGCGGCGCCGACTGCGCCGACCAGGACGCGTTCGAGCGCAAGCTGCTCGTCATCCGCAAGCAGACCCAGAACCCGCTGGGCGATCTGGCGGTGAAGCATGACCTGCCCGGCCTCGAAGACCTGTACATGCCGAGCTTCTCGACGCGCACGATCGTCTACAAGGGCCTGCTCCTCGCCGGCCAGGTCGGCAGCTTCTACGAGGATCTCGGCAATCCGCTGACCACCTCGGCGATCGCGCTGGTCCACCAGCGCTTCTCGACCAATACCTTCCCGAGCTGGAAGCTAGCGCACCCCTATCGCTTCATCGCCCACAATGGCGAGATCAACACGGTGCGCGGCAACGTCAACTGGATGAACGCCCGCCGCCGGACCATGGAGTCCGAGCTGCTCGGCGCCGATCTCGACAAGATCTGGCCGATCATCCCGCACGGCCAGTCCGACACCGCCTGCCTCGACAATGCGCTCGAACTGCTCGTCTCGGGCGGCTATTCGCTGGCGCATGCGGTGATGATGCTGATCCCGGAAGCCTGGGCCGGCAATCCGCTGATGGATCCCGCCCGCAAGGCCTTCTACGAATATCATGCCGCGCTGATGGAGCCGTGGGACGGCCCCGCCGCCGTCGCCTTCACCGACGGCCGCCAGATCGGCGCGACGCTCGACCGCAACGGCCTGCGTCCTGCGCGTTTCCTGGTCACCGACGACGACCATGTCATCATGGCCTCGGAATCGGGCGTGCTGCCCGTCGCCGAGGAGAATATCGTCCGCAAGTGGCGGCTCCAGCCCGGCAAGATGCTCCTCATCGACATGGAAGAGGGCCGCATCATCGAGGATGAGGAGATCAAGGCCAGCCTCGCCGAGGCCGCGCCCTATGCCAAGTGGCTCGCCGCGACCCAGTATAAGCTGAAGGACCTCGACGCGCTCCGCAATGCGGAGACCGAGACCCCGGCGCTGCCCAACGATCCGCACGCGCTGCTCGATCGCCAGCAGGCCTTCGGCTACACGCAGGAGGACATCGCCAAATTCCTGGAGCCGATGGCCCGGAACGGCGAGGATCCGATTGGATCGATGGGCACCGACACGCCGATCGCGGTGCTCTCGGGCCGCTCGCGCCTGCTCTACGACTATTTCAGCCAGAACTTCGCCCAGGTCACCAACCCGCCGATCGACCCGATCCGCGAGGAGCTGGTGATGTCGCTGGTGTCGATGATTGGCCCGCGCCCGAACCTGCTCGGCCGCCAGGCCGGCACCCACAAGCGGCTCGAGGTCGAGCAGCCGATCCTCACCAATGGCGACGTCGCCCGCATCCGCTCGGCCGAGGCGCAGCTCGACGGCGCCTTCCGCACCGAGACGATCGACATCACCTGGGACGCCGCGACCGGAGCCGACGGCCTTGCCATGGCGCTCAAGGAGATGTGCTGGGCCGCCACCGAGGCGGTGCTTGCCGACAAGAACATCCTGATTCTGTCGGACCGCACCCAGGGCCCCGACCGGATCGCGATGCCCTCGCTGCTCGCCACCGCCGCGGTCCACCACCATCTCGTCAAGCAGGGCCTGCGCATGCAGACCGGCCTGGTCGTCGAGACCGGCGAGGCCCGCGAGGTCCATCATTTCTGCGTGCTCGCCGGCTATGGCGCCGAGGCGGTGAACCCCTATCTGGCGTTCGACACCCTGGAGGAGATCCGGATCCGCCAGGATCTGCCGCTCAACAAGCATGAGGTTCGCAAGAACTACATCAAGGCGGTCGGCAAGGGCATTCTGAAGGTGATGTCCAAGATGGGCATTTCGACCTATCAGAGCTATTGCGGCGCCCAGATTTTCGACGCGGTCGGCCTCGCCACCGCCTTCGTCGACAAATATTTCACCGGCACCGCGACGACGATCGAGGGCATCGGCCTGGCCGAAGTGGCGGAGGAGACCGTCCGCCGCCACGCCGCCGCCTATGGCGACAATCCGATCTATCGGAACATGCTCGATGTCGGCGGCGCCTATGGCTACCGCATCCGTGGCGAGGACCATGCCTGGACGCCCGAGAGCGTCGCCTCGCTCCAGCATGCGGTGCGCGGCAACAGCAAGGATCGCTATGACGCCTTCGCCGCCTCGATCAACGAGCAGAGCGAGCGGCTGCTGACGATCCGCGGGCTGATGAGCCTGAAGAAGGCCGATCAGGCGATCTCGATCGACGAGGTCGAGCCCGCGTCGGAGATCGTCAAGCGCTTCGCCACCGGTGCGATGAGCTTCGGCTCGATCAGCCGCGAGGCGCACACCACCCTCGCCATGGCGATGAACCGCATCGGCGGCCGCTCGAACACCGGCGAAGGCGGCGAGGAGCCCGATCGCTTCACCCCGCTGCCCAATGGCGACTCGATGCGCTCGTCGATCAAGCAGGTCGCCTCGGGCCGCTTCGGCGTCACCGCCGAATATCTGGTCAACGCCGACGACATCCAGATCAAGATGGCCCAGGGCGCCAAGCCCGGCGAAGGCGGCCAGCTGCCCGGCGACAAGGTCGACAAGAACATCGCCAAGGTGCGCCACTCGACCCCGGGCGTGGGCCTGATCTCGCCGCCGCCGCACCATGACATCTATTCGATCGAGGATCTGGCCCAGCTGATCCACGACCTGAAGAACGTCAACACCGGTGCGCGGATCTCGGTGAAGCTCGTCTCCGAAGTCGGCGTCGGCACCGTCGCCGCCGGCGTCTCGAAGGCCCGCGCCGACCATGTGACAATCTCGGGCTATGAGGGCGGCACCGGCGCCTCGCCGCTGACCTCGCTCACCCATGCCGGCAGCCCCTGGGAGATCGGCCTGGCCGAGACCCAGCAGACCCTGCTGCTCAACGGGCTGCGCAGCCGCATCGCGGTGCAGGTCGACGGCGGCCTGCGCACCGGGCGCGACGTCGCGATCGGCGCGCTGCTGGGCGCCGACGAGTTCGGTTTCGCCACCGCGCCGCTGATCGCCGCGGGCTGCATCATGATGCGCAAATGCCATCTGAACACCTGCCCGGTGGGCGTCGCCACCCAGGATCCGGTGCTGCGCGCGCGCTTCACCGGCCAGCCCGAGCATGTGATCAACTATTTCTTCTTCGTCGCCGGGGAGCTCCGCCAGATCATGGCCGAGATGGGCTTCCGGACGGTGCAGGAGATGGTCGGCCGGGTCGACCGGATCGACATGAAGAAGGCGCTCGACCATTGGAAGGCGCATGGCGTCGACCTCGGCCGCCTGCTCCACCAGGCGAAGCCCGCGATGGGCAACACGCTCTACTGGTCGGGCACGCAGGACCATGGGCTGGAGCATGCGCTCGACAACGACCTGATCGCCGCCGCCGCGCCCGCGCTGGAGAATGGCGAGCCGGTGGTGATCGAGCGGCCCGTGGTCAACGTCAACCGCACCGTCGGCGCGATGCTGTCCGGCGAAGTGGCACGCCGCTACGGCCATGCCGGCCTGCTGGAGAACAGCATCACCGTGCGCCTCACCGGCGTGGCGGGGCAGAGCTTCGCCGCCTTCCTGGCGCATGGCGTGACCCTGGAGCTGACCGGCGACGGCAACGACTATGTCGGCAAAGGACTTTCCGGGGGTCGCGTGATCGTGCGCCAGCCCGGCCATGTCGATCGCAACCCGCTGGAGAATATCATCGTCGGCAACACCGTGCTCTACGGCGCGATCGCGGGCGAAGCCTATTTCCAGGGTGTGGCCGGCGAGCGCTTCGCGGTCCGCAATTCGGGGGCGATCGCGGTGGTCGAGGGCAATGGCGACCATGGCTGCGAATATATGACCGGCGGCGTCGTCGCGGTGCTGGGCAAGACCGGCCGCAACTTCGCGGCGGGCATGTCGGGCGGCGTGGCCTATGTCTATGACGAGGACGGGCTGTTCCGCGAGCGCTGCAACCTGGCGATGGTCGACGTCGAGCCGATCGGCCCGGCCGCCGACGCCGACGATGTCGAGGGCCGGCCGCAGCAGCGCGCCGCCAGCGTGCACGACTTCGGTATGGGCAACATGCTCCGCTTCGACGCGGAACGGCTGCGCATCCTGCTCGAACGGCACCATCTCCACACCGGCAGCGCCCAGGCTGGCGCGCTGCTCGACGATTGGCAGACCACCCTCTCGCGCTTCGTGAAGGTGATGCCGCGAGACTACCGGCGGGCGTTGCAGCAGCTGGAGGCCGAGCGCCTCGCCGCCGCCAACGTCGCCGCCGAATGACCGGAGAATAATTGTGGGCAAGGCAACCGGATTTCTCGAAATCGAGCGCAAGGACCGCGGCTATCTGAAGCCGGAGGAGCGCCTGAAGAACTGGAACGAGTTCGTCGTTCCGATGGAGGACAAGGCGCTGCGCGACCAGGCGTCGCGCTGCATGAACTGCGGCATCCCCTTCTGTCACAATGGCTGTCCGGTGAACAACATCATCCCGGACTGGAACCATCTGGTATTCGAACAGGACTGGAGGAATGCCCTCGAAGTCCTTCATTCCACGAATAACTTCCCGGAATTCACCGGCCGCGTCTGTCCCGCCCCGTGTGAGGCGGCGTGCACGCTGAACATCGAGGACAGCCCCGTCACGATCAAGTCGATCGAATGCGCGATCGTCGATCGCGGATGGGACGAGGGCTGGATCCTGCCGCAGCTTCCGGTTCGCAAGACCGGCAAGTCGGTCGCGGTGGTCGGCTCGGGCCCGGCCGGCATGGCCGCCGCCCAGCAGCTGGCCCGCGCCGGCCACAGCGTCACCCTGTTCGAGAAGAACGACCGGATGGGCGGCCTGCTCCGCTATGGCATCCCCGACTTCAAGATGGAGAAGCACCTCGTCAACCGGCGCCTCGTCCAGATGGAAGCCGAGGGGGTCACCTTCCGCACATCGACCGAGGTGGGCGTCCAGGTCTCGCTCGACTCGCTGCGCGAGAATTTCGACGCGGTCGTCCTGTCGGGCGGCGCCGAGAAGCCGCGCCCGCTGGAGATCCCCGGCTTCGAGCTGCAGGGCGTGCGCTATGCGATGGAGTTCCTGACCCAGCAGAACAAGCGGGTCGCGGGCGACGACGAACTGCGCGCCGCGCCGCGCGGCTCGCTCACCGCCACCGGCAAGCATGTCGTCGTCATCGGCGGCGGCGACACCGGCTCGGACTGCGTCGGCACCTCGAACCGCCAGGGCGCCGCTTCGGTCACCCAGCTCGAGATCATGCCCAAGCCGCCCGAGAAGGAGGCCAAGGCGCTCAGCTGGCCGCATTGGCCGCTCAAGCTGCGCACCTCGTCGAGCCATGAAGAGGGCTGCGAGCGCGACTGGTCGGTCGTCACCAAGCGCGCCGTCGGCAGCAACGGCCAGCTCACCGGCCTCGAATGCGTTCGCGTCGAATGGGTCGACGGCAAGATGCAGGAAGTCGCCGGCAGCGAGTTCACCATCAAGGCCGATCTCGTCTTCCTGGCGATGGGCTTCGTGGGGCCGAATATCTCGGGCATGATCGAGCAGGCCGGGGTCGAACTCGACGCCCGCGGCAACGTCAAGGCCGACACCAACGCCTATGCCACCAGCCAGGACGGCATCTTCGCCTGCGGCGACATGCGCCGCGGCCAGAGCCTGATCGTCTGGGCGATCCGCGAAGGCCGCCAATGCGCCCGCGCGGTGGACCTCCACCTGATGGGCACGACCGAGCTGCCGCGCTGACAAAAGACTCTCCCTCCCCTTCAGGGGAGGGATGTAAGGGTGGGGTACGAAATGAAGGGGCTCGATGCCCCTTCATTTCGTTCTGCGAGACAAACGAAGAGGCTCGCTTCGCTCGCCACCGACCCCTTCCCCCTCCCTTGAAAGGAAGGGGCTTATTTTCCTCCCCGCCCTCCCTATCTAGGGCAGGCGGGACCGGGCCCCTCTGGCGATCGCTGATCGTGATGTCGGACCGCATCGAGCAAGCTCGGTGCCTGGGTCCATTCTGCCTTCGGCGCCGGATCGAGGGAGACGAACCGATGTCCATGAACTGTCCCGTCTGCGCGGTGCCGCTGGTGATGAGCACGCGCCAGAATGTCGAGATCGACTATTGCCCGCAGTGCCGCGGCGTCTGGCTCGATCGCGGCGAGCTCGACAAGATCATCGAGCGCTCGGCCGCCGAACTGATCCCCACCCCTGTCTCTTATACACATCTCCGAGCCCACGAGACTACGCTGC